>CAYPNF010000065.1:0-42925 GCA_964411985.1 uncultured Verrucomicrobiota bacterium | reverse complement strand
TCGCGGCCGACACCGTCTGTTCGGCTCCGGAGGAGAGTTGATCGGAAATGGCCCGAATCGGTTTGGTGATCGAGCGGGTGATGAACACCGCCAGGAAAGCTCCTATCAAGGCCGCAACGGTCAAACCCACGATCATGGTCGTCGAGGCAGTGCCCAGCGAGGCCGCTGCCATGGCAGAGGTCTTGGCCGAGGTATCCATGCTGCTCACCGCCGTGTTCTTGGCTTCCGCCAGCACCGCGTCCGCCGCCACCCCACGGCGTTTGGCCAGGTCTTCGCGTTCCAGCCAGTTCTTGAGGAAACTCGTCATCGCATCGTCGTACCCCTTGCCCGCAGCCCGGCAGGTCTCAATCTGCTTGAGGTTCACTTCCTGTTTGGTCACCGCTTTAAGCGCATCCAGCTTCTGGTACACTTGCGCAAAGAGCTTCTGCGTCTCACGAAAGAGGGCCGGATCGCGCATGGTTTGCGCTTTGAAGTTCCCCACGCGAATGGAGTTGCCCAGGTCAATAATCTCGTTGGCAACGGCCATCTTCTGCACCCGGTCTTCCACCTCAGCAACCTGGATGCCCGTGGCGGAGTTGGTGCTGGCCAGGATTTCCTTCAGTTTGCTGTCCTGGGTCTTCAGGTACTCGTCGCACACCTTCATGTAGGCCTGCGCTTCGGTGTTCATCAAAGCCCGGTCCTTCTCCAGTGCTTCGGTTACCGCCACCGTTTGGTTGGCCAGTTGCTCGTACTCGAGCGCCTTGGCTTCTGCCTTCTCGGCGGCTTCCTTCAGAAACGCCAAGTTCTTGCTCCCGCCTTTGGCGGCCAGGTCCTTGGCTTCTTTGAGGTACTTCTTCACGTCGGCGAGGTTCTGCTGCGCCTTGCCCAGGTAGTTCGTCTCTTCCGTAAACGCGTACCCACGCATCTCGTACATCGTTTGGAGAGATTCCCGCTCCACATTGTTGGCCACGGATGCCGCGGGGGTGTAATCCTGCGCCAAAGCTGTGGCGTCGGTCTTAACGCCGGACATCTTATAGACCGCCAGCGTGCCCAAGAGCACCGCCAACAGGACTAAACCGCTAAAACCGAGAATGATTCTTGTGCCGAGTTTCATGATATTGATTAGTTCAATTGCGTCAGACCTGTGCCAGCTCCCCGCTTCAACAAGCGGCTGTTGGGCTCACTGTAGGTTTCAGGTCCATAAGAGAGATCGACAGGATCTGGCAATTATGAACCGTGTGAAAACCCTCAGAGTCGTAAGGACTTCCTGACATCCAGTGTCAGGTTTTCCCGAAAAACGTCTCGCCGGGACGCGCAGGGCCAGGGGTGAAGGACCATTGTGGCGCCGACACCCTGCACCCTCCTTGGGCACAGACGTCTTGGAGCGACAGGGGTTAAGCAGTCCCCAATCAAATGGGAGTGAGAGGTCTGGCCATTTGGCGCAGGACAGATTATCAAGGGTCTCGCCAACATGATTACGATCCGATTTGCCAGGTTCGAGCGACACCGTCAGGCCAAGTCCCCTAAACCGGGCCTTCCGTCCAAGGTTCGCTGGGGGAAGACTCTTTTCATGGTGATCTGGCTGTTCGCCCTACACGCAGGCGCGATGACGCAGGAACCGACCCCACCCCCAGCGAAGGAATGGTGGTCTGACGCGCTTGACCCCGTGCTGTTGGGAGCCGGAACCAACCGGCAGGAGTTAGTGAACGCGTTGAAACAAACACCCGAGAGCCAACGCGAGGGAATCCAGTTCCTCGTCATGAACATGCCACAGCGGGATTTGGAGTCGCTTTCCGCGACGTTCCTCCTGGAAAACCTCAGTTTCGCCTACCTCGCCATGCAGGAAGCGCCGTGGGCCAAGAATATCCCCACGGCACTCTTTCTGAATGATGTTCTTCCCTATGCCAGCGTGAACGAGACACGTGATCGCTGGCGGAAGCGTTTGCGGGATATCTGCCTACCTCTGGTGAAGGATTGTAGGACCTCGAGTGAGGCCGCGCAGGCCCTGAACCGAGAACTGTTCAAGCTGCTCAATGTCAAATACTCCACCAAGCGCCGAGCACCCGATCAGGGCCCACTGGAGACCATGGAAAGTGGCATGGCAACCTGCACTGGACTCTCGATCTTGCTCGTCGATGCGTGCCGGGCGGTGGGAGTACCTGCACGGATCGTTGGCACTCCACTCTGGAGTAACCGGAGCGGTAACCACACCTGGGTGGAGATCTGGGATGGCGATTGGCATTTCACTGGAGCCGCTGAACCAGATCCACAGGGTCTGGACCGAGGCTGGTTCGTCGGAAACGCCTCCCAAGCAGTCAAGGAAGACCGCGCCTGCGCGATCTATGCATCCAGCTTCCAGAAGACCGGCCTCACTTTCCCTCTACCGTGGGCCAGACGGGTTGATTATGTCAGTGCCGTGAACGTCACGGATCGGTACACCGCCCGGGCCACACCATCGGAGAGCGCCGGAGTGAAGCTGGCCATCGACGTGTTTGATCGGCCGGTGGGCGAACGGGTTGTCGCCCAGGTGACGGTTGTCGACAGCGCCGACCCCAACGCCCGGCAGGAGGGCAAGAGCAAGTCTGAGACTGCTGACATGAACGACCATCTCTACCTCCGACTGCCCAAGCAGCGCACCTTCCTCGTCAGAGCGGAACGGGAGAACCAGGGAGTCCAGCAGTACTATTCCACTGGAACCAACGGTGAGGACCGGCTCCAGATCTTTCTGGGTGGTATCCCGGAAGTGCCAGTGTTTCAGAAAAATGTATACGTTTCGCCTCCGGTGAAGACACCACTGAAAAGCAAGGATGAGATCCGACTCAGGAAAGCCTTCGTAGATTTCTTCGCGGCTCCAATCACGGAACAAGCCGCCTGGCTGTTTCCAGCTGACCTGGAGAAGCTGTTGCGCAGTCAAGAGACGGCGGTGCGTAAGTTGGCTTGGGAAGCGTTTCGTGCCGCCCCGATCCAGGGGAATCTGAAGGAAGATTACGAAAGCAAACGAGTGCGATTCGAAAAACTGGAGAGTCCTTACACCCTGAAGGCCGTGGGTGAACGTCCTGCCACAGGGTGGGCCCTGTTTATCGCCATGCATGGAGGAGGTGGTGCACCCCAGGAGGTCAACGACAGCCAGTGGAAAGTCATGCAACGTTACTACCGCGACCATCCTGAAGTGGGAGGGTACCTCTACGTGGCCCTGCGCGCCCCTAACAATGAGTGGAACGGATTCTACACCGGTTATGTCTACCCACTCATCCAGAACCTCCTTCGCCAGTTTCTTCTGTTCGCGGAGGTCGATCCCAACAAGCTATTCCTGATGGGCTACTCCCACGGGGGGTATGGTGCCTTCGCCATCGGTCCCAAGATGCCGGATCGTTTTGCCGCCATTCATGCCAGCGCTGCCGCTCCGGCCGACGGCGCAGGACCCATCACGCTCAGAAACACACCCTTCAGCACCATGATCGGAGAGAAAGACACCATGTACGGCCGGTACAAGCTCATTCGCGAATTCGAAAAAGAAGTGCAAACCCTGCGGGGAGATCGAACCGACATCTATCCAGTCTCCGTGCAGGTCATTGCCGATCATCCTCACTCGGGTTTGCCCGACCGGGATAAGATCGTGCAAATGTATCCTTCCGTAAGGAATCCTGTTCCCCGCGAGTTAACCTGGCGTCTGACTGACAACGTAATTCAGGACTTTTTTTGGCTGCGCGTACCTACACCTGCCGCGGGCAAAGAAGTGAATGCCACTTGCAGTAACAACAGGATCGTCGTCACCACCAGCACAAATGTCACCGAAGCCGCGCTGCTATTGGACACCCGGCTGGTTGACTTCAAACGACCCGTAACACTCGAAGTCAACGGCAAAGCTGCCCGACGCAAGCTTCTACCCAGCCTCCGCACTCTGTGCGAAACCCTCCAGCGACGGGCCGACCCGGAATTGGCCTTCTCCGTGGAAGTACCTCTACCCCTGGCGACGGGAAAAAACGGTCGGTAAGAGCTCCCATTCAGCAGGCGAATCAGGCTTCCCTACCAGGACAGGTCATGGCAGGCTTTGACCCACAGCTGACAACATGAAGATCTCTATGAACACCAACCTCCCCCGCCGCACCTTCCTTCGTCGCTCATTCGCCGCGAGTGCGGGCCTGCTCCTCCTGCCGTCGGCCCGACTTGCCCTGGGCTACCCTGCCAACAGTAAGCTCAACGTGGCCTTCATCGGGATCAACGGGCAAGGAGGCAGCAACCTGGGCAACATCTCAGGCCTGGGAGAAAATGTTGTAGCCTTGTGTGATGTCGACCACAAGTACGCCGCCGAATCTTTCAAGAAATTCCCCAGCGCACGCGCCTACAAGGACTTCCGCAGGATGTTCGACGAGATGGAGAAGGGAATCGACGCGGTGGCGGTCTCCACACCGGACCACACCCACGCTGTCGCAGCGATTTCAGCAATGAGGCTTGGCAAACACGTCTATTGCGAAAAACCCCTCACCCGAACCGTCCGCGAGGCGCGGGCCATGCGCGAGACAGCAGTGAAGACAAAGGTCGTGACCCAGATGGGGAACCAGGGCTCGGCGAGCAACGGCCTTCGTCGTGCCGTGGAAATGGCCTGGGGAGGGGTACTCGGTGAGATCACGGAGGCCCATGTTTGGTTCGACGGAGGCAATGGGCCCATGAAGCGCCCGACGGACGCACCTCCAGTACCCGCCACGCTGGACTGGGATTTGTGGCTAGGCCCGGCCGCCCAGAGGCCTTACCATCCCTGTTACCTGCCAGGGAGTTGGCGTGCGTGGCGTGCGTTCGGTAGCGGGATTGTGGGCGATTTTGGCTGTCACACTGCCAATATCATGTTCCGCGCTCTCCACCTCGAGAAACTTTGGAACTTCGAGAAGGGCGAGAAACCGAAGCAGACGACGTTGCGAATCCAAGCCACTGCGTCGGAAGTCGACCTGGAGGGCTATCCGACCTCCATGAAAGCCACGGTGGAAATCCCCGCGCGAAAGAACCTTCCTCCCGTCAAACTCACCCTCTACGCCAAGGAACGACCCTCAGCGGACCTCATGCTGGGCTATCCCCAAGCAGGATGGGGCGATCTCCTGGTGGGGACCAAAGCCTCGCTCTATTCGGAATGCCCCTGGAACACGAGGTTTTCGCTCTTACCTGAAGCCAAATTCGCTGATTTCAAAGGAGGCCCTGCCGAGTCACTACCGCGGACCGACAGTCACCATCGTGAGTGGGTCAATGCTTGCAAGGGCCAGGGCAAGACCTTTTCGCCTTTCACGATTGGCGGCCCCCTCACCGAGCTCATGCAACTGGCTAACCTGGCCGTCCTGGTGCCAGGGGTTCTTGAGTATGATACGGTCAGCGGGCGTATCCTCAACTCCAAGCCAGCAGACGCCCTCCTGCACCGCGAATACCGCAAGGGTTGGAAGATCTAGGAACAGCCTTCGATACCCTGATCGATGCCCAACAGCAAGGATCAGGGTGTTCGTATCACCAGGTTGCGGATCTCGGTCATTTCCTCCATGGCAAATCGAATCCCTTCCCGACCCAGCCCGCTGTCTTTCACGCCGCCGTACGGCATATTGTCCACCCGCCAGGAAGGAACATCGCCGATCACCACACCGCCCACCTCCAGATGGTCCCAGGCGTAAAGGGCTTTGTAGAGGTCACGGGTGAAAACCCCAGCTTGCAGGCCATAATCGCTGTTGTTGGCTTCGGCAATGGCATCTTCAAATCGGGCAAACCGTCCGAGAACTGCCACCGGCCCGAAAGCCTCCTGAGCACACACAGCCTGGTTTTGGGGTACGTCTTCCAGAAGTGTGGCTTCAAGGACAGCGCCACGGCGGGAACCTCCACAAAGGAGTTTGCCTCCTGCCGCCAAAGCGGCCTGAATCCAGGACTCTAATCGGATAGACTCCTGCTCGGTAATAAGCGGCCCGATGAATGTGGACTCCTCCTTCGGATCCCCCGATTTCAGAGCACGGGTAGCCGCGATGAGGCGTGCTCTCATCGCTTCGTAAACCGAATCCTGGATCAGGATGCGCTGAACACTGATGCAGCTTTGACCGCTTTGATAGAACGCACCGAAAACGATGCGCTTTGTTGCATCCTCCAGATCGGCGTCCGCATCGACAATACAGGCGGCGTTACCTCCCAATTCCAGCGCAACCTTCTTCTTGCCCGCACGCGCCTTGAGCGCCCAGCCAACCTCGGGAGAACCGGTAAAACTGAGCAACTTCAGCCGATCATCCGTGGTCAGGCTACCCGCGTCCTCGCGTCGACAGGGCAGAATGGAAAAGGCCCCCTCAGGCAGGGGCGTCTCGGCCAGAATTTCGCCGATCAGCAGGGCGCCAATCGGCGTGAGACTGGCCGGTTTCAAGACGAAGGGGCAGCCCACAGCAAGAGCCGGGGCCATCTTGTGAGCCGCAAGGTTCAAGGGAAAGTTGAAAGGAGAGATGAACGAGCAAGGCCCGATGGGAACGCGCTTCAAAATGCCACGATAGCCTTTGGCCCGAGGGCTGATCTCCAGGTTTTGCACCTCCCCGCTCATACGCACTGACTCTTCGGCGGCAATCCGAAAGGTATCGATCAGGCGGCCAACCTCGCCTCGGCTATCCTTGATGGGCTTGCCTGCCTCCAGACATAGGGCCATGGCCAGTTCTTCCGTACGTTCGGTGAACCGCCGAACGCAGTGGTTCAGGATGCTCTGCCGCTCGTAGGGGGCCATCCGGGCCATCGCCCCCGCCGCCCGTTCCGCGGCAGCGATGGCAGAATCGATGGCCACCGCGTCCGCCATGGCCACCCGGGCCACGACCTCGCCGGTGTACTTATCACTCACCGCAAGATCGGCGTTGCTCCAGACTGGTTTATTGCCGAGGTAGTAGGGATATGTCTTCGCGAGCATGTCATGATACTAGCGGATGACCGCAAAATGGCCAGCCCATTGCAGACCGGGGGGAACTTGGAGCACTCGAGGGTTGGCGACACAAGAAACCACTGGAAGTTTCCTGTCCAGAGCCTATAAACCCACTTGGCCCACGCGTGCATAATCCGCCCTACACAACAACCCATGGAGACTGCAACGCTGGCAGATGCAAAGGTGAAGCGTATGAATAAGAATCTGGGTCTCCTAATCGTCGCTGCATTTCTGTTACCGCAGGTCTCACTTGCTGCCAAAGACCCCGTCCTGGCACTGCAAACTCGGACCGCCTCTTTCGGAATCGACGAGAAAGGCGCGCTCTGCGCGATTTTGCAGAGCGGTACAAAGCGCGACTACCTGGCTGCTGGTCAACCAAGTGCGTTGCTGAGCCTTCGCATCCAAGGACAGCTTCACGCCCCATCGTCCGCCTCCTGGGAGGCTCAGTCCCGAAGGTTGACCCTGAATTATGCCAGCGCCAACGCGAGGGCCGTGGTGGCTGCGGAGGCAAAGTCCACGCATGCTGTGTTCGAGGTTACAGAGGTCCATGCACCAAAACCCGTCGAACTCATTCTGTGGGGACCCTACCCGACGACGATTCGAAGCATCATCGGGGAGACCGTGGGCGTGGTTCGTGACCGGGAATTTGCCATCGGCATCCAGACTTTGAACGCCAGGACGCTCGGCGGATATCCCACGCACGAAAACGACATCGAGGCGGACTACGGGGCTGACGACACGGGCGAGTATTCGGATTTCCCAGCGGAACTGAAGAAAGATCAGCTCTTCCGAGGCGACACCGCGCGCGGGACCGCCTTTGGCAGCGTCCTTCAGGCCTTTTGCCGGAACCGCGACCAGAACCGAGTCATAGCCAACTGGGGACATGACCAGTACCTTGCGCCCGCCTTTCGAGACCGCGGGGTCATCGGAAGCAAGATCGCACTCTTCGGCTGCCCGGCACCGGAGGCGCTGAACACAATCGGTGCCATCGAGATTGCGGAAGGACTCCCCCACCCCATGCTCGACGGCGTCTGGGGCAAGGTGGCGCCCGCAGCCAATGGGGCCTACCTGATTGTCGATTTCGGAGAAAGCACGATCGATCAGGCAATTGAAATGACCCGGCGCGCTGGGTTGAGGTATCTCTATCACAGCTCGCCCTTCGAAACATGGGGACATTTTCAACTGAAACCGAGCCTGTTTCCCCATGGCTGGGATGGACTTCGGGCCTGTGGCGAGAAAGCTCGCCAGGCCGGCATTCGCCTTGGCGTACATACGCTTTCGAACTTCATCACCCCCAATGATCCCTACGTGACGCCGACGCCCGACCCCAGGTTGGCCAGGATCGGCGCAAGTACCCTGGCCGCGGATATGAACACGGATGAAAAGGCGATTGCCGTGGCCGCTCCGGACGCCTTCCGTAAGAAGACGGCTATGAACACGGTGGTCATCGGAAACGAACTGGTCGTATACGGATCCGTCTCTACCGAGGCACCTTGGAGATTGCTCGATTGCCAACGAGGAGCCTGGGGGACGACACCCTCCAGCCATCGCAGTGGGGAAACCGTAGGCAAACTCATGGATCATGATTATAAGGTCTTTCTCACCGATGCCGACCTGGCGCAGGAGGTCGCACGACAGATCGCTCGGCTGTGCAACGAAACCGGGGTGGCGCAGCTTTCCTTCGACGGTTTGGAAGGAAACTGGTCCACCGGAATGGGGCAGTACGGCAGGACGCTCTTCACCACCGCCTGGCATGACGCGCTCTCACCGGCCATCCGAGGGCAGATAATCAACGATGCCAGCAACCCAGGGCATTTCAATTGGCACATCTACACCCGCATGAACTGGGGGGAACCCTGGTATGCCGGGTTCCGTGAAAGCCAGACGCTCTATCGCTTCAAGAACCAACTCTACTTCGAACGGAACCTGATGCCCCGCATGCTCGGGTGGTTTGCGCTCAGGCCCGAAACGAGTGTCGAGGATGCGGAATGGCTCCTGGCACGGGCGGCAGGTTTTGACGCTGGCTTCGCCCTGGCTGCTAGTCTGGCAAGCACGGCCCAGCTGGCAGCGGACGCCTCCTCGGCTGATGCCGCGAGGCGCTCCGGGGCCACGCCTGCCATTCTTGAGGCCATCCGCCAGTGGGAAACCGCCCGTATGGCTCACGTGTTCCCTCCCGAAATCAAAGCGTCCTTGCGCGATAACTCAAAGGAGTTTCATCTCGCCAAGGCTGGGGCTTCCCAATGGGATCTGTACGAAATACGCACTCAACGATTCGTCCATAGCCTGACCAATACAACGACCACTGAGTTCACTTTCAACAACGCTGAGGCCTCACAGCTCTTGAAATGGACCCTAACCTCTGCGGCCAAAAAACCCATCAACGGGGTCGCATTGGAGGTAAACGGACACCCGGTTGCGTCGCTGGGCAAAGGGACAATCCCTCCTGGCGGCAGCTTCCGATACACGGAAGGGGTGGAGGGAACGGTGTATGACGCCAGCTGGAAGGAACTGTCCAGGATCCCGGTGAACGTCGTCCACGCCACCGTTGCGGTAGGCACTTCCCAAGTCAGGATTCGCAGTGACACGGCGGACGAAGGCAGTTTGAAAGCCGAGCTGCGGACCCAAGGAGTGGCAGCACGCCTCGGACCGGCACCGAAATAGGAAAGTTCTGCCGTGGGGGGATTTGCCTGGAGCATAGAGCATCCCCTTGCTATCTGTCGTTCATGACACACTGTGAATCGCTGGGCACCTTTGCCGCTTTCGCTGGGAGATCGGGCTTGAGATACCTAACGACCGTCCCTCTGGCGTTAGCCGCATGGCTCTTCCCCTTGCTCCCTTTGGCGTCTGAGGGACAAGAAACTCCCCAAGGCGCGATGCACTTCGTCCTGGTCTCCAAGAGCCACTTCGACATCGGCTATTCGGCCCTGGCCCGTGATGTGGAACATGAGTACCGGACGACCATGATTGACCGCGCCCTGGAAACCATGGAGCAAAATGCCAAGATCGCGGGACCGGGGGAGCAATTCGTGTGGACGATTCCGGGGTGGCCGATGCAGACCATCCTTTGGGAGGGTCAGAACCCGGTTCGGAAACGCCGGATTGAACAGGCACTCCAAGCGGGGAACCTTGTCATCCACGCCCTGCCCTATACCCTGGAAACAGGTTCTGCGGATGTCGAGACGCTCGCACGTTGCTTCATCTACTCTTCCCGTATCGCCCGCAAGTACGGCCTGCCACTGCCAAATGATGCAAAGATGACGGACGTTCCCGGCCATGACTGGATTATCCCAACCCTCCTGCATCATGCCGGAGTCAAGTTCTTCCACCTGGGAGCCAACCCCACGAATATCCAGGCTAAACAACCCCGTATCTTCTGGTGGGAAGGCCCGGATGGATCGCGAGTGCTGACTCTGTTCTCGAATGGCTACGACAGTGGTTTGCTTCCCCCCAAGGATTGGCCCCACCGAACATGGCTCGCCTTGGTGATGAGCGGTGACAACGAAGGGCCACCCTCCGCCACGGTACTGCGAGGCTGGATCGACACGATCCGAAAGAACTACCCAAACGCGAAAATCACCGTGGGGCGCCTGGAAGATTTCGCCAACTCGCTGCTAGCGGAGAAACCTGACCTACCCATCGTTCGAGGAAACGTCTCGGACAGTTGGATTCACGGTCTGGCTAGCTCCCCGAATGCGATGAAGACGCTCGCTCAGATCCGTCCCAAACTGTTCGCCCTGGAGTCGCTGCGCACACTCGACGTGGCTTGGGGCGTTCAGTTTGATCATCTGTCCCAGCTTCTGGCACAAGGCTATGAGAACAGCCTCCGCTGGAGCGAACACACCTGGGGGCTGGCGAATCAGCATTTTGTTCCCGGTCTTCACGGCCCCGCTTTCTATCAGGCTTATGCAGCGGGTTTACCCCCCCACTACCAGCATATGGTGGAATCCTGGAAGGAGCACGATAAGTTTGCCTCGCGCGCCGAGGACAGCGTCGCACCTGCACTGGAGGCCGAACTACACACCCTGGCCGAGAACGTAGCTGTCAGTGGCCTGCGCGTCGTGGTCTTCAACCCCCTGCCCTGGCCGCGGGATGGAGCGGTGGATTTCGCGTTCCCGTTCATGGGAAGCATCGCCGGCAAGAGTGCCGCCAAAGGAGTGGATGAGGGGGATATCCAGGCGCTGCAGACCTGGGGTTCGGACAGTCATCGCAACGGGCGTTTCGTGGCCCGTAACGTCCCTCCTCTGGGCTACAAGACCTACGTGATTACCGATGACAAGCCCAGGGAGACCTCGCTGCATGGCGATGCAAAAGCGCAGAGCATTGAGAACCGCTGGTTCAAAGTCACTTTGGATAGCAAGCGGGGTTGCATTGCGAGCCTCCTGGAGAAAGCCACCGGCAGGGAGCTGGTGGACCAGAAATCACCGCACGGTTTCGGGCAGTACCTCTACCAGCAGTTCGACCGCGGGGAATGCGACGCCTATATCAACAGTTACATCCTCCCCGCCTACCGAGGATCGCATGGCCGCATCACGGGCAAGAGCACCTACGTGCCAGAGACTGCAAAGCATTTGGAGTTTTCGCCGCGCGAGATGAATCTGGAACTCGCCCAAACCGGGTTCAGCATCACCGCGACGTTGACACCCCCCATGCCCGCGTGTGAAACCGCGCACACCGCCGGCCTGAGAGTGACCCTTTACGAAGATCAACCCTCCCTTGACCTCCAGATCAATATCATCAACCACCCGGCCACCGAAAACCCGGAAGCGGGTTGGTTGTGTTTACCTCTGGCGATCACCGAACCGCGATACCTTCTCCGCACGCCGGGTGCGATCACCGATCCAGCGAAGGACATGATCGAAGGCGGCAACTTCGCTTTCTTCTGGACCCAAGGGGGACTCAGTGTATGCGACCCAGCAGGGCATGGGGTGGGCGTGTGCTCGCCCGACGCCCCTGCGGTCAGCCTGGGCGAGCCAGGAAGCTACAAGTTCAGCGGAAAGTGGAGCAAGCCCAAGTCCTCGATTTATGTTCACCTTTTCAACAACCAGTGGAATACGAACTTCCGTTCCTTCTGGAGCGGTGAGTTCAGTGCCCGGGTACGGCTATGGCCAATCACCCGATTTGATCCCGAAAAGGACCTCGTGACGCCCTCGGAGGAGACACTGGCTCCCATGCTCACCGGACTCAGCAACTACAAGGCCGGCTCACTGCCCTCCACAGCCAAAGGCATCCAGATCTCCCGCAAAGGTTTAACCCTTACAGCGTTGGGTCCCAACCCTGACGGACCGGGAACGCTGTTACGTCTTTGGGAATTGGCCGGAAAAGCGAGTGCCTGCACCCTGGTTCTTCCTCCCGAAATGAAAGTGAGAACCGTTCAGCCCGTTGACTTGCGTGGACGTCCCACGGGGGATCCGATCCTTGTCGAGAAAGGTAGCGTCACCACCTCCATCCAAGCATTTGCCCCTCACAGTTTTCTCCTCTCTTCCGGTGATTGAAGGCATACCCATGACGACTCTTCTGACGACTCTATGAAGTTCACTTTTGTCCTGGCCCTGACCCTCTCTGGGCTCGCCTTAACCACCCCAACCGCGAAGGGTTTTGACATCTCCACTGCCCGCGTATCCAAACACAGCGCCGTCTTCACACACCCCCCACAAAATGTCCCCACCCGCGGGATGCCCGACGGACCGTTGCTAGGGAATGGGGACTTGGGAGTGACGATGGCTGGAGCAGCACACGATCAGCAGTTCTACATTGGAAAGAACGACTTCTGGCGGAGAAACCCGGCCGATGCCAGCATTATGGGCGTTGGCTTGATTCACCTCTCCATCCCAGCGTTGGCGGGGGCTTCCTATCACCAGGAACAGGCACTGGCTTCTGCCGAAGTGCGAGGCACCTTCACCAAGGATGGCGTCACACTCCATACCCGGTCCTGGGTCGATGCGCACGAGAACCTGCTGGTGACGATATTGCGACTCGAAGGCACCCAGAAACTCGCGCTTACGCTCAGCCCCAAGCGGGTCATTTCCCCCACAAATATCGTTGCCCCGCTTCCGGACAACGGGCTCTCCCACTATGAAGGCGGTTCGGAGGAATCACGCGCCCTTTTCTGGTTCAAGCGAAAAGCGGATTCTTTGCCCGGCAGAAGCCGCGAAGTGGCGGTGGTCACGCGCGTTCTCGGCACAACCGCCCGGGCCAACAAGAGTCCAGGACTGGATTTGACGCTGCAACCGGGTCAGTCGATCGCGACGGTATCTTGCGTTTTGAGCGATCTGGACGCCCCCGACTTTCTGGCAGCTGCCCAGGCTCGACTCACGCAACTGCGTTTCGAGGAGATTGATTCCCTCTCTGAGCGACACCAAAGGTGGTGGGCAGACTTCTGGGATAAGTCCTTTATCGAGATCCCCGATCAGGAAATCGAAAAACGCTGGTACGCGGCCCTCTACATCATGGGTTCCTGCAGCCGCGAGGGCAAAGTGGCACCAGGACTTTGGGGGAACTGGGTCACCACCGACCAACCCAACTGGCATGGCGATTTTCACTTGAATTACAACTTTCAAGCCCCCTACTACGGCGTCTACTCTGCCAACCATGCCGAACTGTCGCATCCCTACTACCAGGCGATCCAGGAATCCATCCCCAACGGCCGAGCGATGGCACAGAGAAGAGGCTGGAAAGGAATTCACTTCCCGGTTTGCATCGGCCCCTGGGGCCTGTCCCCGGAGGACCCCGATGGAGACTGGGGGCAGCGCTCCAACGCCGCTTTCGCCGCGCTGAATTTCATCTGGTACTACCAGTACACCATGGACCTCGGCTTTCTGCGCGCCGTGGCCTATCCCTACCTGAGCGAAGTCGCCGCATTTTGGGAGGATTATCTCAAGCTCGACAATGGCCGTTACGTGATTCTGAACGACTCGATCCACGAGGGCTCCGGCAAAGACATGAATCCGATACTCTCGCTTGGCCTGGTGCGAACGCTTTTCAAAAACCTGATCGCGATGAGTTCTGAACTGGGAGTGGACGAGGAGCGAAGGTCAAAGTGGCAGGACATCTCCGCCAGGCTCAGTGACTTTCCGGTCCAAAAACTTGAGGGAAAGACTGTCTTCCGGTATAGTGAGCAAGGCACCGCTTGGTGGAATGATAATACGCTTGGCATTCAACCTATCTTCCCTGCGGGAGCCATTGGGCTGGAGAGCGCTCCGGACCTGCTGCAAGTCGCACGAAACACCATCACCGCCATGAACCGCTGGCACGATAACAACGGCTTTTCTTCGTGGTACACCGCATGCGCTCGAGTGGGGTATCAGCCGACAGCCATTCTCACCCACCTTCGCAAAGAGTGCGATACTCGATCTTATCCGAACCTGGTCCTCAATTATGGCGGCGGCGGCATTGAGAATGTCGCGGGGTTCCTGGCCATCAACGAGATGATGATCCAAAGCCACGAAGGGGTTCTGCGCATCTTCCCAGTATGGCCGAAAGAGCAAAATGCACGGTTCAGCACCCTACGCGCTCGAGGTGCTTTTCTGGTTTCAGGGACACTGACCGACGGTAAGATCGCGAATGTCACAATTCACAGTGAGAAAGGACTCAGCTGCGCAGTACAAAACCCATGGCCTGGAAGCAAGGTGCAACTGATCCGTAACGGGGTCACCCTCGTGGCGGAGACGCAAAGCGGGGAGAGGTTCACCTTCCCCACGAAGCCGGGTGAGATGATTGAACTTCGTCCACTTTAGCTTCCACCCTACAAGTATCCGCTCTAGGATCAAAACCCTGACCCAAATATGCCACCCGAGCCGACTCCCGCAGTAGCCAGTATACTGGCGCTCATAGCGCGCCGGTATAGCTGTCGGTCGTATAAAAGCGACCCCATACCGGAGATGGCGATCCGCCAGATCCTGGAAGCAGCAAGGCTAGCCCCCTCCGCCTGCAACCAGCAACCGTGGCGATTCGTGGTGGTGACACAACCGGAGGTGCGAAGGCGAATCGTGGAAGAAGGTTTCCTTCCCGGCATCAAGATGACCTGGGCAATCGAGGCCCCCGTGCACATGGTAATGGGGATGGAAACCTCCTTCGTAACCCATCGTCTGGCAGCCTCGGTCTCCGGCGTGGATTATCCATGGGTGGATATCGGCATCGCGGGCGAGCACTTGGTGTTGGCCGCAACTGAACTCGGCCTCGGCACCTGCTGGATTGGTTGGATCCGGCCCAAGGTCATCGCGAAGATCGTGGGCTGGCCAACGTCCATTAGACCAACCGTCGTCATTACCGTGGGTTACCCGACAGAAAAAGAGACTGAGCAGCCTCCAACACCCCGCCGCAAACCCCTGGAGGAAATCGTGCAATGGCTCTGATGAATGAATCCCACAGCGCATGAACAAACCCCCTCTTGATCCCGCCGTGCTGAGCCGGATTCTGCGGCTCCAAACCGAGATCCAAACGGCACCCGACAACCGGAGTCTAAGTGAAACCGTGGCCAAAAGCCTGGCCGATCTCCCTGGGATAGCAGGTTGTGTGGTGTGCTTTGAAGGCGAGGTCTTCGCAACACCGCCAGACACGGTACTTCCCGAAGATTGCAGGAGTTCCTGGCTCGTCTCGAGACAACCGGGAGACTGCCGGGCCGAGCGGTTGGCAGACCCTGCCCGCACCTTGATTGACTGGCGTTTTACCCTCCAGGCTAGCGGGCAAGCCCTAGGAGGAGTCTACCTGCGCGTAGCGCAGCCGGACGTCTTCAGACTCTATGAACCGCTGCTGCCAGGCGCGGTCAACCTGCTTGCGCTTCGTATCGAGAATCGTCGACAGGCACTGGAACTGCAGGCACTCCGCAACGACCTGGAACTGCAGGTCGCCCAGCGCAGCGCTTCGCTCCAGGCGAGTGAACAGAGGTTCGCTCTCGCCATGGAGGCCACCCAGGATGGCTTGTGGGACTGGAACGTGACGACCGGGGAGGTCTACTACAACCCCAACTACTGGCGCATGCTGGGCTACGACCCCAACGAGTTGCCCAGCCGGCTTGAGGCGTGGGCGGATCTCATTCACCCCGAAGACCGGGCTCGGGCCATTTCGGTGAACCAGGACTGCATCGAGAACCGATGTCAGAGTTTCGAAGTGGAGTTCCGGCTCAGGACCAAGGACGGGGGGTGGAAATGGGTACTGGGCCGCGGGCGGGCTGTGGAACGAGACGCTCAAGGTCGCGCCCTGCGCATGGTTGGCACCCACGTTGACGCGACGGCTCGAAAGCTGGCTGAGCAGACATTGGAATCGGAAACCGCGCGCAGGCGAATTCTCTTCGAGCAATCGCCGGATGGGGTTCTCGTCATCGATCCTCGGAGCGCGCGCTTCGTTGAATTCAACAACGCCGCACACCGGCAGTTGGGTTACTCACGCGAAGAGTTCGCCCACCTCACCATCTTTGATTTGGAGGCCCAGGAAACCACGGTTGAAACGAGGGAGCGCATCGCGAGCGTTCTTCGCAGCGGACGGGCGGATTTCGAAACCTTGCAACGCACCCGGCAGGGAGAAATCAGGAACGTTCATGTCACAGCGCAGGTGGTGAATGTTCAGGGCCAGCCAGTCTACCATTGCATCTGGCGCGACGTGACTGAGCGGAAGCGTGCGTTGGATGCATTGCGGGAGGAAAGGAAGCTCATGGAGACGCTGCTGCAGAGTCTGCCGGGCATCTTCTATCTCTACAGTTACCCAGAGCTTCGCCTCATACGGTGGAACAAGAACCATGAGACCCTCTTGAACTTTGCTCCTGGAGAGATTGACCACCGGAGCATTTTTGACTGGCATCCCCCGGAAGCCAAAGAACTGGTCCGGCAGGCGGTGGAAGTGGTCATGCAGCAGGGACAAAGCACGATCGAATCACCCCTGCTGGCCAAAGAGGGACGACCGGTGCCCTTTCTCATGACTGGGGTACGGCTTGAGCTGAACGGCCAAGCCTATCTCATGGGGGTGGGAATGGACCTCACCGCGCGCAGGAGGGCCGAGGAGGAAAAGGAGAAGCTGCAAGCCCAACTGACCCACTCCCAGAAAATGGAGTCGGTGGGCCGGTTGGCAGGAGGCGTGGCGCACGATTTCAACAACATGCTCCAAGCCATCTTGGGCAATGTGTCACTGGCCCTGATCGACTTGCCACCCGGGAGCCCGCTGTGCGAAACCTTCCTGGAAATCCAAAAATGTGCCGAGCGATCTGCTGATCTAACCCGACAACTCCTGGCATTTGCCCGCAAACAGACGGTCACCCCGAAGGTTCTTGACCTGAACGAGACCATCGAGGGCATGCTCAAGATGCTGAGGCGGCTAATCGGTGAACATATTGATCTCGCCTGGCTGCCGGAGACAAATCTGGGCCTGGTCAAAATGGACTCATCCCAGCTCGACCAGATTCTAGCCAACCTGTGCGTCAACGCTCGCGATGCCATTGGAGAAGCGGGCCAACTGACCATCAAAACAGGCAATGTCTCCTTCGACGAAGCGGACGTGAAGGATTCCACCGAGGTAGCCGTGGGAGACTACGTGCGGTTGGTGGTGAAGGACGATGGCTGCGGGATGGATCAGGAAACCCTCGCCCACCTGTTCGAGCCCTTTTTCACAACCAAGGCCGTCGGCAAAGGCACCGGCCTGGGGTTAGCCACCGTGTATGGCATCGTAAAGCAGAACGGCGGGTTCATCACTGTATCCAGTGAGTTGAACCATGGAACGACATTCAACATTCACTTTCGACGCTACTCGGAAAAGGTCCCCCTGCTGGACGACGAAGGGGCCAAACAAGCGGCGGGAGGAGGTCCCGAGACCATCCTGCTGGTGGAGGACGAACCATCCATCCTGAGCATGGGAAGGCGATGGCTCGAGAAGCTCGGCTACACGGTCCTGGCCGCTGCCACGCCAGGGGAAGCGATCCAACTAGCTGAGCAACATCCCGGCAGGATTCACCTTCTAGTGACGGACGTGATCATGCCGGAGATGAACGGACGCGACCTCGCCAAACGACTGCTTTTCCACCATCCTGATCTGAAGCGGTTGTATATGTCGGGGTATACGGCCGAAGTGATCGCGCATCACGGCGTGCTCGAAGAAGGCATTCACTTCCTCCAGAAACCATTCACCCTCGCCAGCCTGGCGAGCAAGGTCCGCGAGGCGCTCGCGACATAACGAGCGCGCCTGCCTGAACCACTACCACTCGTGAAGGAACCGCACGAAGACCAGGTTCTCGTAGGGGCTCTTGTCCCCGGCTTCGTAGAGGATCCCCATGGAGCCGTCGGATAGCAGAGCCAGGCAGGAGTAGGCGCTCGGACGCGAATCGAGCAACAAGGACCTGGGCCAGGATTGACCCTCATCAAAGCTCGCGCGAACCGTGAGGTTTTCGCGCCGGGTACTGGCAGGGTTGCTGAACAGAATCACGCTGCGCTGCCGGTGATCCAACCAGGAGAGACGGCGGATGCTGGCCTGGCAGATCGGCTCGATCAGTTCAGCCACGTGGCGTTGGCTCGTCCAGGTCAGGCCGCCGTCCTCACTGATCGCTTGTTGCCGGGTGCGTTGGGCGGGATCGTAGTTCCGCATGTTGAGCAGGAGCCGTCCCCCGGTCAATTCCACCACCTCGCACTCATTCACCTGATCCCTCGGTGTGGAACCTCCGAGTTTCCAGGTCAACCCGTGGTCATCGGAGAAGATGACATGCGAGAAATAGCTGCGCGTCATCGCTTCAATGTGATCGCAGGGGATGACCAATCGCCCTCGGTAAGGTCCGTGTTCGATCTGGATTCCTGCTCCCGGCCCGGTTGCATACCAAGTCCAATTCGTCCGCTTTACGGCGGACGTAATCTCCCTGGGTTGCGCCCAGCTCAATCCATCGTCGGTCGATCTCGTGATAAAGACACGCCTCGTGTCCTGGCTTTTCTGAGCGATAATCTCGGATTCCGCATCCTCTCCGCGATTCCATGTCAGCAAAAGCCAGATCGTCCCTGTGCCCTGGTCCAGGACGACACATGGATTGCCACAGGTATTTGGCCCGTCATCCCAGATCGTCTGGGCAGGCTGCCACGTGACGCCCTGATCCAAACTGCGCCGAAGCAAGAGATCGATGTTACCCGCATCGCCGCTACTCCCTTTTCGACCTTCGGCAAACGCCAGCAAAGTGCCGCGGGAGGTGGCAATGAGCGAGGGAATCCGGTACGTGTGATAGCCACCTAGGCCCGAAACGAAAACGTTCGTGCGGACAATGCCCTCCGAGGCTCTACCTATCGTCGCAACGGAGACCCACATCAGCAGCGGAGCCAGGAGTCTCATCCAGTCGGTCAGGAGTTTCATGATGTCGGTTTGGTAAGGGTGAGTTTCTCCAACATCTGGATCTGCCGCAGATAGGCTGGTTTCGGCTGGAGGTTCTCGTTGAGCAAGAGCGGGTGACCGTCCTGACCATTCTCCTTCCAAGAATGACGATCCGTGAAACCCCAAGTCTTGAACGATTTGACGGCGGGAGAACTGAGGGCGCATTCCAGGATCCGCGCGTAACACTGCCCCTGCAACTCGTAATCTCGCTCCGTAGGATTGGCTTCAAGATGAATGTCAAACTCCGTGATATGCACTTCAATCCCGGCCTGCTCGTAGAGTTGGAGCATGGCTGCGAAGGCTTCAAAGTCGAAGGGAAGATCGCTGGCCCACCCACAGAACTTCCCCTTTTTCAGCCGACAATGGAGCTGCAGACCCGCGCCATCGACCGGAACCCCCTCTTCTCGCAAGGCCTGGATCAGGGCCAGGAATGCGTGACCTCGCATGCTCTTGGTCGTCTCGTTACCCCATTCATTCAGAATCAGTTTCAGGTCCGGGCCACCCGCTTGGCGGGCAGTTCGAAATGCCTCAACCAGGTAGTTGGGAAACTGGTGTTTCTTCCCTTGGTACATCCCCAACGTCTTCAACCATACGTGCTCAGGGCCTCGATAGGCCTTTTCCTGCCAGTCGAACGACCCATCTGCCTTCGTCCCCTGGCCAGTGAGTGCCTCGTTCACCACATCAACATAATGAATCCTGCCCTTATACCGGGAAAGGATGGTGGTGATCCGATCGTGCAGAAGATGGAGTAACGCCTCCGAGGATAGCCCATCCTCGTAGACCCACTGTGAGGTGTACTCGGCTCCACCAATCAGCGGGTGTAGGTAGACTTTCTGCCGGTTCTTCTCGGCAAAATCAATCAACGCGTCCGTTGTCTTGAAATTGTAGCCAAGTCGCTGAGGCTGCGTTCCCTGCATGTACACGCCCACGGTCATGATATTGAAGTTGGTCCTGAAGAAATCCCCGGCCGCGGAATTGCGCTCCTCCGAACTCTCCAGGCCACTGGCGAACGATCCAAGCAGGAAATCAGGCCGAATGTTCCGGGCCAGCGTGACCAGGGAGGGTACCTCGCCGGTCGCTTCGAGGACCAAGACCCAGTCGTTGGCTCCGGTGCCATTGTCGCCGAACGTAGTGAGGGTCTGCTGAGCGGCATTCGCAAGAGGCGAGGGATGCGAAAGGAGCGGTGAATCCTTTGCCGGATTGAACCATTGGGCGGTGACTGAGCCGGGAAACAAGCGGCAATCGAGCGTGAGGGATCGAGGCCCTTGGCCATCCGACGGAATGTAAAGTACTGCCGTCCTCCAATCCCGAGTGTGGGCGGCCACGGCTTTGGCCGCTCCAGAGCCTGCCCCGGCAGTAATGAACTCGCCCCGGAGGTCGGGTACCCAAAGCCACCATGGTCTCTGCCGGATAAACTCGCCAAGCCGTGTCATATCCCGCGCGCCGGTGCTGTCCAGCGCCTGCTGCCACGTCGGAGAAGACTTGAAATTGGTGAAGCCGGGGCCGTCGAAATACCAGATGGGATTGTTGCCAAAGAACTGGCCACAGGCTCCACAGAGCATGGGCCACCAGGCCTGTCGACGAATTCGGTCGGGCGTAGACTTATGCTCTCCTTCGTAGGCGCTTTCGATCATCACGAACGGCCGAGTGGGCTGTTGGATCCAAGCGGCCTGCAATGGGCGCCACAAGTCCTCCTGATAGCGATACACATTGTCTACCTCCAACCATGCCTGATCGCCGAAGGTCTCGACGGCCGAGGTCTGGCCGCCGTGAGCCGTCATGATCTGTTTCGCGCCACCTTCGCGCAACCCAAGGGCAAGCTCTTGCCCGGTCCACCGCTCCGCTTGCGGCATGGCATAATCCCCACCCATCATCCATACGAGGTTCGGCAGGTCCTTGAATCGAGCCCCCACGAAGCGTCCATACGCCTTCAAAACGGCCGGACCAGCTGCTTGGAGTTCTTGGAAGAAACCCTCGTCCTTGCCGCCCCATCCCAGGTAGGCCGGACAGAGCCACACCGAAATGCCTCTCTGCCTAGCCGCCTCGACCACCCGAAAAGCATAGTCAAAGTAAACAGGATTGGGTTGCGAGAAGTCCCCTGCCTTCAGGAACGGTGGAGTGCCATCGATCTTCGCTGGAGCCTTCGAGGCGAACTTGTGCTCAACGAGGCTCACAATGATGGAGTTGAACCCACGTCTCGCACGGTCATCCAGGTAACGTGCAACATCCTCCTCGTTCAGCTGTGCGATCAGGGACCAAGCCGTGTCGCCAACAACCAGGAACGGTGTGCCTGCCTGGTCGGTCAGATACCGTTGGCTCCCACTCACCTTGAGCGGAAATGCCGGCATCGCGCCCCAGCCTCGCCCCACACTCGAGAGGAGCACCAGCAAAGCACAGAGACAGGGGAGAGTAAGGCGTCGGTTCATGGGTCATTGAGAGTTCTGGTGCTTTCGGCAGACCACTGGTCCGCCAGCCACTGGGCGATCCGTTGGAGTTGTTGCGCACCTTCGGCGGATGCCCCGCGGTATCGGGCAGCCATATTCCGAACGCGATCTAACTGTTCGCGAAGCGCTGCGCGTTTGGTCGCGTCGAGTCTTCCGTGCTCGAGCCGGTGCTGAACGAGTCCGGGCGTAGTCAAAGCGCCGGGAACGGACCAGTCCCGGTCGGTGTTGAAGATGCGGAATAGCTCAAAGAGGTCCTCCACTTGCTCAGGCCTCCAATCAGCGCCGAACATCCCTCGCCCGAGGCGCGCGCGGAGCTCTGTGTCGGTCAAATCCGGATTCGCGGCCAGCTCTTGGTAGGCCAGGCGAGTGGCACGCACCGGTAGTTCGCGATATGGGTTCTCCCCGCTGTTCAGCCACCCGAACCCGAAAGGGATTTGTCGCTTCCCCACCAGCCAAGGCTCACCAAACTCCGGCTTCCTGACCACGTAGCTGTAACACTCGAGAGACGGAAGGTAACCGCTGCACTTGGCGGCCCTGGCTTTCACCGCTCCCGCCCGGATATTGGCGATATCGAACCGCGAAGGAGCTTCGTTCCACCACCAAGCGCCGCGAGCACGGGCAATCAGATCTGGCTCCAGGGCCGCGCTATGCGGTGTGAAGAAAAGCGTCCATCGCGGGTCAAATGGCTGTTTCGCCGCCGTGGCTTCGCTAAAGGAGAAGCGCAACTTGGCTCCTGAAAAGTAGTGAGGGTAGACGACCACCGTCGCGTCAGCGCGGCGCGCCCAGATCTCATCCGAAATCGCCCTGACGAAGGCGAATTCGTGATCAAAAAACCTGGGACCGCATTCGGCGCAATGACAAACCGCGTAGTCGCTCGACTCGATGAACAAACCGTCCGCTTCGGGATAGAAGTCAAAGGCCATTTCCCGGACATACTCGCGCATGAAACGCTGAGACTCGGACTTCGCCGGACAGAGGTTCCACCCCCAACACCCAATCCCAAATTCTGCCACGGGCTTTCCATCCGCACCGACCGCCTTCAGCTCGGGGCGTTCAATCGGCACTTGGTTGACTCCGTCGTAGCCAAAAGGGGTAAACCCAAGCAAGACTCGAATTCGCCGCCTATGAGCATGGGCGATCAGGTCGCGTCCAAAGTCGTGTTTCACGTTTTCATGGTCCTTGGCCCACTGCCAGGTAACGGGATACTTCTTCGAACGGAATGCACCCCCCATCCAAAGGAGAACCGTATTCCCCCCGTCCGCAGCCACCCCATCGAGGATCTCTTGCCAGACCGATAACCCGAACGTGGGCATCCGCATGAAGCATAGATAGTACCCACGCTCGCGAAACACGGGTGCGGACTCAGCCCCCAGCCCCAGGGCTGGTGATAGGAGCCCAGCGGCTCCCGTGGAAAGGAAGGTTCGGCGGTTCATGCGCTCTTGGAAGGGATTAACACCAACAGATGCGTCTGACGATTCAAAATTCGGCTATTGACATAGTGTCTAGATGACACTATACATTGACGGTGTAATTACCACACTTACTAACGATGAGTCAGGAAGCACCCACTATCTCTCACACGTACGAGTACCCCCGAGCAGCGTTGACTGTGGACTGTGTGGTCTTCGGCCTCGATGAGGGCGAACTGAAGGTCCTGTTGATTCAGCGCGGGCTGGAACCCTTCAAAGGTCTCTGGGCTCTTCCCGGCGGCTTCGTTCGAGTTACGGAAACCCTAGACGAAGCCGCGCGGCGAGAATTGGCGGAAGAAGCGGGGCTAACGGAGGTCTTTCTGGAACAGCTCTATACCTTCGGAGAGGTGAATCGGGATCCCCGCGAGCGAGTGGTGAGCGTGGCCTACTCGGCCTTGGTTAAGCTGGCCGCCCACAAGGCTGCAGCCGCCAGTGATGCGTCCGATGCCCGCTGGTTTCCCGTTTCGCAGATACCGAGGCTGGCCTTTGACCATGGGACCATTCTCGAGGCAGGTTTGACCCGGCTCCAGGGCAAGGTGAGGTACCAACCCGTCGGTTTCGAGTTGCTACCGCGCAAGTTTACCCTCTCGCAACTGCAACATCTCTATGAGGCGATCCTCGAAACCAAGTTGGACAAACGGAACTTCCGCAAAAAGGTTCTGAGCTTCGGCCTGCTCGTGCCACTCAAGGAGACCCAGATGACAGGGCGCCATCGTCCAGCCCAGCTGTTCCGATTCGACGCCGACAAATATGAGAAATTGAAGAAAAGAGGATTCAATTTTGAAGTCTGAATCAAATGAATGCCCAAGTCTTTCAACCGCCTCGCTGAAGGCCGAGGCAGATGAACTAGTTCGTATCCTCCAAACCTCACTGAGTACGGCCAAGCGCAACACCGATCGTTAATCCCTAATCCACAAATTCACCAGTTCACTGATTCACCAATTCCGACTTCCCCTCTTCGTCTTATGTTCGGCATCAAATTCATCAAGGTTCAGCCTACCACCCACTTATTCCAATACCGCGGCGGTAAAGTCGTTCGGGAGGGCCTGGGGCTCTCTTTCTTCTACTACTCGCCGACGACCTCTCTGGTGGCTGTGCCTGTAGGCAGTAGTGACGTTCCCTTTATTTTCGAGGAAACAACCGCCGATTTCCAGACGGTGACCATCCAGGGGCAGGTGACGTATCGAGTCGGCGATCCGAAGCGGGTGGCAGCCTTGCTCAACTACACGCTCGCTCCAAATGGCCAGTCCTACACCTCCGAGGACCCGGAGAAGCTGCCGGATCGGGTCATTCACGTGATTAACGTCTTGGCACGAGCGGAACTTCAAAAGCTCCCGCTTCGGGAGGCCATTCGTGCCTCCGATGAACTGGTGAAAGCGGTGAAGAGTCGGCTGGCTGTGGCAGAGGAAATCACCTCCCTGGGACTCGAGGTTCTCGGCCTGTCGATTCTGGCCATCAAGCCAACCCCCGAGACCGCCCGAGCCCTCGAAGCCGAGATGCGGGAGAGGCTCTTCCGCGAGGCGGACGAAGCCATTTATGCGCGGCGCAACTCAGCAGTGGAGCAAGAGCGTGCCATCAAGGAGAACGAGTTGAACACCGAAATCGCTGTCGAGAACAAGAAACGCCAGATCCGGGAAACCCAGATGGAGGCGGAGCGGGTTGTGCAGGAAAAGAAGCACATTCAGCAGAAGGAAGCCCTCGAGGCGAACATCAGCCTGGAGGATCGACGCAAGAAGCTCGTGGCCCTGGCTGCGGAGAATGCCAAAGCGGAGGCCGATGCCCGTGCCTATGCGGTCTCGACCACCATGAAGGCCTTGGGTACCGACACCAAGATCCTCCAAGCGCTGGCCACCAGCGGTATGAAACCAGAGCAACTGATAGCCTTCGCCTTCCAGGAGTTGGCAGGCAACGCGGAGAGGATTGGCCAACTCAACATCTCGCCCGATCTGCTCCGGGAGCTGTTGGCACCCCAGGCCGACCGGAAATGAACCGGCTGACCGACAACAAGATCGTCCTCGTGACGCGTCCCACCCGCCTGGCGGAACTCAAGGTCCGTTTCCACACCGTCAGCCAAACGCGTTTCTATCTCGAGCACCAGAACGCGGACTTCACAGATTACGTTCGCGAGGACGAGACCTATCGTCATGCACTGAGCGAAGCCCAGGCCGCCCTCGCCCAGATTGGCAGAGTTCAGACCATCGACCGCAGCTTCCTGCCCAACTATGTGTTTGCGCCAGAAGACAGCATCGTGGCTCTGGGGCAGGACGGGTTGGTCGCCAATACCCTGAAGTACCTCAACGGCCAGCCCGTCGTCGGGGTAAATCCGGATCCCGAGCGATGGGATGGACGGCTGCTGCCCTTTCAGGTGCAGGACCTGGCGAAGGTAATGCTGGAAGTGGTCTTACGGAAGCGACCGACACAGTCAGTCACGATGGCAAAGGCGTCCCTGAACAACGGCCAGGCTTTGTATGGCGTGAACGATCTGTTTATCGGACCCAAGACCCATGGGTCCGCTCGCTATCTCCTTCAGAGTGGGAAAGCGTCGGAAATCCAGTCTTCCAGCGGAGTGATTGTCTCGACGGGTATGGGATCGACGGGTTGGCTGAAAAGCCTCCTCACCGGCGCAGCGGCCATTGCCCAGTCCTCCGGCTCGGCTCGAGTCCGGCAAGCGACTCGAGAGGCATCCGGTCAGAAAGGTCCAGGCGAGCAGGGCAGCCCTAACCTACGCCTGAATGTGAAGAGCGAGTTTCCGTGGGATGCGGACCATTTGCTTTACACGGTACGTGAACCCTTCCCGACGAAGACGACTGGGGCTTCGTTGGTCTTTGGTCGGGTCACCAGGGACATGCCTCTGATCCTCGAATCTCGGATGGCGGAGAACGGGGTGATCTTCAGCGACGGCATGGAGAAAGACTTTCTGCAATTCAACTCGGGTACGCGAGCTGTCATCGGCATCGCGGAGCGGAAGGGAGTCTTAGTCGTATGAAAAACATCCACAGGCTCGCTGAGGATCCCAACACTTGGAAGGCGGATCTTCCTGCCGACCATGAGGTTCGAATGGAACGTGTCAGATTGTCCCTGGATGGGTTGGGGTTGGGGGATTCCATTGGTCAACTGCTCTTCGGCTGTCTTGAGATGGCCCCTCGCTTTCTTGCCCGCAACCGCTTACCACGAGCTCCATGGCGTCATACTGACGATACGGAGATGGCCATCTCCATCGCCTCAGTGTTGAAATCGTATGGCATAGTGCATCAGGAGGCTTTGGCAGAGCAGTTTGTGCAAAGGTTCGAGCGTGATCCCCACCGTGGTTACGGCGGAATGACGTTTATGCAGATGAGCAAGATCCTGGCTGGAGCGAGATGGCAGGACACAGCCAGGGAGGCTTTTGGAGGGCAAGGCTCGATGGGCAACGGCAGCGCGATGCGGATCCCTCCCCTCGGCGCGTACTTTGCGGATGACTTGGTACGGTGTGCAGCGCAGGCGCGCGATTCCTCGGTTGTCACTCATACCCACCCTGAGGGGGTGGCAGGGGCAATTGCGGCTGCGATCGCGGCCGCCATGGCGTGGCAACTGCGGGACGACCGTGGAGCCGATCGCGCCTCTCGGTTCTTCGATGGTGTGCTTCGACATACCCCCGAAGGCCAGGTGCGCCGAGGCCTCCTATTGGCGCAAACCACACCGGCAGAGACTCCACTCACCGACGTAGCGAGATTTCTTGGCAACGGTTCCCTGGTCACTTGTCCGGACACCGTGCCTTTCTGTGTCTGGATGGCCGCACACCATCTGGATGATTTTGTGGGAGCACTGGGCAAGACAGTTAGCGTCGGAGGAGATTGTGACACAACTGCAGCCATTGTCTGCGGTATCGTTGCGTTAAGCGTAGGTCGCAACGGACTTCCCACGGCGTGGCTGGAGGCGAGAGAACCAGTTACTATCTGAACATGGCTGGTTCGGTATTCTGCAGCCCAGAAGCCATTTCGCGAAAACTACTCGCTTTCCTGAAACACCGTGCCGGAAATGGTGATCTTGGCGTCCTTTCCTTTGTCCCCGTCGAAACCCGGGAACGAACTGGCACTGTCACCCCCTTTGGGACCACCCGAGCCTCCGATGGCGGAAACACGAAGGATCTCGTCACCGAGCGAGTCACTGAAGGCGAAGATCGATCTGTTAAGGATGGGTGAGGCTCTACCCCCAATCAACGCCACGTTGATTCGGCGCGACGTCCAACTACCGGCGCCTTTGATGGTGCTTACGTTGATCTCGCCCGCGTTACCACCGTTGCCCCCATCTCCCCCGCGAAGGTTACCGAAAGAAATGCGCCCACGGCCTCCGTTTCCGCCTGCCGGGAGTGCTGCCGGGCCAAAGAGAGAGTTCTGGTAGTTGACCCGAAGGAGTTCCAATGAGCTCTGAGACGTTGAACTGGCACCGGCACCACTCACCAACTGAAAGGGCTCGGAAAAGCGGATGACCCCATTGCCCAAGGCCAAATCAATGGTTCCCCCATTTCCTCCCGCGGCTATCGTATCGAACGCCCCAGCAGCAGACCCTCCGCTCGTAACGATGCCGGACCAGGAAAGGCGCCCGGCGTCCACGGTAAAACTGTTTCCACCGAACCCACGGAAATCCGCCTTGGCGCGTTGGCGGTACTGAATCGGAAAGACATCGGGGGAGGCATAACTGTCGCGCCCCAGCAACACCACTTTGCTGTCGGCAGCATTGTTCATGATCAGCACATGGCCTCCTTGCCCGCCCGGAATCGTCGGGTCGAGACTGTTTCCTCCCTTGGTCACGATGCTGGGAATCCGAAGCAGTTCGCCAGAACCGCTGAGCAACGTCACGTTCAACGGCTTCGACCCAGCCGCAGTTGCGTCGGCTCGGGCGGCATCGATCTTCCCATGGATCTGCAAGGCACGATATGCGGAGATCGTCGACTCCCCTCCGCTGGCCCCCAACAGTCGAAGCGTGGCTCCTCGCCCCAGGTAAAAGGAGCCGCATTCGAGGGTGTTGCCAGCACCCGCGTCCCAGGTCACGGTCTTGCCGCTGGCAATGTAGATCTTGCTGTACTTGCCCCCAGCTAAGGTCGTGCTGCCTGGGTCGGTGCTGGGGGGAAAGACCGCATCAGGCACGGTGGCTTGGTAGAAGGAGGGATCTATTACATAGGTCACGTCTCCCCCCGCAGTCTCTGCCGCCGTGCTCCCGTTCGGACCCGAGCAGTCCACCAAGGCGCCAGGCCCAGAAACGTCGCTTCTGGCCATCAAATCAGCCACCGCATTCAGAAACTCGCCCCACTTGAATTGCCGGGGATCCGTCCTGTCGCTTTGGATTTCCCCATGGCCGACAATCGAAACGTGGCGCGCATTTTTCGGCAAGGAGGTGATATACTTGGTCCCCCCTGCTGGGACATAGGTCTTTTCCCCGCGCTCGCGGAGGGTCGTCGGCACCACGGTGCGGTCGCGCTCCAGCTTCTCCACATCCGGATCGAAGGGCAATCGAAGCTCCCGCAAAAGGTAGGCGGTCAGCCCGACCGCAGAGCGCATCACCTCCGGGCTAAAACCACCGTCAAGGGTCAAAGGCTCCATTTCGATTCCCACCGTCGGGGTGTTGTTCCTGCTGGCGTGGGCTACCAAGGTCTCCAAACCCGTCAGTTGAAAGATCCACCCCTCGGCGCTGATGTAGAACGGAGCAAATTTATCGAAATTATTGATCACAACGTTCCGCAGTGCCAAAGGTGAGGTGAGTCGCTTGAGCTTTGTACCCGAACCGACGTTTCCGAAGTCATGCAGAACGACGTGCGACACCTGGCTGGTTTTCCGAGCCGCTATGGTCCTCTTGGCCCAAGTGCTCGCTTTTCCGTTGAACACCAAGTCGGTCTCCGAGTGGCTCTCGGTGAGGAGGAACTTGAACACGGAAACTCCATGCTTGGTCTTGAGATCCGCGTCCAACCGGAAGGGTATTTGGTTCAGGACGGTCTTAACAATGGAGACCGCCTTGGATACAGGATCTTCAACCCGCTTCACCGCCCTGACGTAGAGATAGACCGTGCTTCCATCCGAACTGGACTCTAACGTGGTTTCGGTTCGCAGGAGCTTCACTCGAACCCGTTTCTTGGGCATAACCCCAGCCAATCCCACCCCGGTTGGAGAGTCCGGGACCAGGCGGACATCCACGGTCCCGGTTAGCTCATCGAACGGAAGAAGATCCAACTCCTCGCCGTCATTCTCTGGATCGTCCACCGGCACACCCCCCGATTCCCAGCTTCCATTCGGCTCTCGCTGGAAAAGCACCAGAGCTTCGGTCGGATCAGGCATATCCGTCAGATCACTGACCGGGAGTGTGAAGGTAATCGGGGTGGTCGGGGATGCGCCGGAAAACTCGAGTTCATAAACGGACTCACCGGCACCAACCACTGGGTCAGCCTCTTCACCGGAAACCGTGATGCTCCGAAGCACAACCGTGGTATCTCCAGCGAAGGCACCTTCAGGAATGGCAACTCGAGCCTTGTCTGGCAGCGTGACGGTTCCACCTTGGGTGCCAATGGTAGCCTGGGATTCCGCCGTTCCACTTCCCGATTCGACAATCCGAACTCGGTAAAACCGGCTTGGCTGCAGGCTCGACTGCACATCGCTATACTGAAACCCGGCGACTCCCATAGCGTTGGTGGAGACCGGACTCCAGGCGCGCAAATCAGGCGAGATCTCCACTACGCCAGTGGAAGAGGCCGAGGAACTCACTGCGAAGGTGAAGGTGCCAGTATGGGCGTCGAAGCTAACAACACTCAGGTTGGGAGGAGCAAGGGGTGAGGCAGATGGCTGAGCCAAACAGGTGGCTCCGGCTAGAAGGAAGAAGGCACCAGCGACCAGTGATAAGATTGCACTACCCATACCAGCATAACGCCTAATCATGCATGACCTTACTAGAGGCTACCTAGTTATTCAACTTCGATGAAACACCCTTGAGTAGTCGTCAAGCATGACCCCTAGTCAAACGATTGGAGCAGACGAATGGATGCGGCTCAAGGCCCTCCTTGAACAGCGCCAGGTCCGTCCCCCCGCGCCGGCCAGGAAACCGCCGAGACCACCTTAGGAATCCATGAAGTCCTAGCTTCCCCATTCGACCTAGCCCCGGCCCGGACGGTGAACAATCACATCAACAGACCGGACTTTCGGGAGACGGCTTCAGGGGTGGAGGCACTCCTCAACAGATCAATTGCTAATCCGTTTATGGCAACACAGCTTGACTACTAATACTAGCTGGCACTATTTTCCACGCCGTCACGCGTTCAATGGCGGAATCCGTATGAAGACTCGCAACCTCCTCGTAATCTCGTGTGCGCTACACCTGCTCGCCACCTGCATAACAATGGGGCAAGGGCCCACTGGCGCAATCATTCAACTTGATGAGACCGAACTGCAACAATGGAGATTGCCAGCGAAGGTGGAGATGACAGTCACTGGGGGTGCTTCCACGGAATTCGCGGGATCCAACAATAAGTTGGAGACCGGCGCCCCCCTGTTCTCCGAAGCACCCCGCAAAGCAGGTGCGACCTTCTACCGGTGTGACAAGGTCACGGGTTTTCCTTATCGGGTAAATAGCATCGATCCAGCGCCAAACCGTCCTGGCAGCTCTAGCTTCATTGCGATCAAAACAGAGGCCAACGGCTATCGAAAAACTTGGATTTGCGCCTCTATGGGTGCCTACAAGATCAACGGAACGACTGGCAACATAATGAACTGGGAATACCAGGTCAGGTACTTTTCCGGTGACACAAACCTCAACCTTCCAGAAACCATCACAATCGGCACTGTTCCAAATGTACCGAATTACGTTGGAGGGGCGGTTACGAAGTACAGTGTGATGCTGCAAGAAGCCCCTCGGCCCACTCTTTCCTTACATCGACTAAGCCCTTCAGCCTCCGATGCAAAAGAGACCGACCTCGTGAGCACATCTATCAGGCCGTTCCCCTCTCCGCGAGCGCTGGGCGGGGAGGAACCTTTGGGTTTGGGAGTGGTTGCAGACGGCGTGACGCCGGTCCTCGTGAAGGCAACTTTGATGTCAGCGTGGAACGAGGAAGCGCGGTTCAAAATCATCCTATCAACCTCGGACAGTGACCAGAGCGCACAGTTCTTGGCCGGCAAGATCCACTCCTTTAGACACACCGGCTCGGTGTTAGGAGAGTTTGTCAGCACTAACGAGCTAGTCTTCCCTGCGCTAACCACGAATACCTTCGCATACATCGAGGGGTTTCCGGCCCATGCACTGGGAGGCCTGAGCCAGAGCACGAGTTTGACTGCCACTCTTAAGCTTGAGGGAGTCGCCAGTCCCCAGTCCGAGGTCTCCTTCCAGATTGTAAAGCCCCCAATCGTGCTCGTGCATGGGTACAGGTCTGACAGCAGCACCTGGACACCGGCCTTCCTCGAAGTACTGAGGCAAAAACGTCTTCAAGGTTTTGTCAAACCGATCCAGTATGGCGTATCTGGAGGAGGAGACAAGATCGTCAACACCACCTGGCCGCTGAGAAACCTTGCCCCGTTACTCGACTCAGAGTTGATCGCGGTCGAAGAAGACCTTAGGCGTAACTGGTCTTTCACCCGATATGACGTCGTGGCCCACAGCCAAGGAGGGGTCCTTGCGCGAATGTTATGCTCCCGAAATGGTACATACGCGGGCTCGAAACCCTATGCAAACTATTACAACCATTATCGTGGTCGATTCAACCGGGTTATCACTATTGGTTCGCCGCACAATGGATCCAGGCTTGCCTACTATGGGCAACTGATAGGACAAAGACTCGAAACCGACCTTTTTTGGAATTCTATATGCCTTAGGTCAGTCGTCCCTGGGGTTTTAGCATACCTAATCGGAAGTAATCTTGAGGTCCTCCTGCCGCCCAAATTCCTCCCCTTTGACATCACCGGCACGGGCTCGTATCCTGAGATAGTCGAAGTCAACATGGATCCAGTTGACCACAGGGCCCTCCTATGTCTGGTGCAGGGCTCATATGAAGAAAGTGACCCATCCTTCAGGCTCTTCTCCGGCCTTCTGAACCTCTCAAAGAGAGTAGCCGAATCTGGCACAATCGGGGATGTGGTGATTCCCCACGGCTCGGATGGTGTGGTTGATGCCGATAGCCAGGTTGCGTTAAGGAGTGGGTCTACCAACAAGCACCACCGCCTCAATGGATCAATTGTCCACTTCCATTCCCCACTATACGGTAACACTGACGCGGAAACTTGGTCGCCGAATGTGTCCACGACGGTCCTCGGACTGCTGGATGGCGATGGTTCCGACTTTGGGCCTTTCTACCCACCAGCCCCACTTAGTAATACGATTAGGAGATCGATCATCGACGCTGCAAGTGCCTGGCAGCTGATCCCAGTCTGCCTAAGCCTCTCACGGTCGTCCCGATCTACCTTGTCCGAAGCCAGATCCAGCCAAGCTCCGACATCTGAGTTCGAAATCAATGCGACCTTGGACTCAGTCGAACTCTCAGGAGAGGTACCCACTTGGAAAGTCGTTGTCTTCGGACCGAGTGGCGAGACAACCAATGGCGTGGTAATAGCTGCCAGTCCTACCGGCAGGTCAGCAGTAGTCCAAGTGGAAGACGGCGTTGTGGGGGATGTATTCGCTTACATGACGGCCACCACTCAAAATGGCGGGGCGGTCATTGCTGGCCCCATGCTGGTCACATCAAGAAGCCCAACAGGAAAACTTACTCGGGTAAGTCTCCTGCCGGCATCCGCCGTAGTTCCTACTGGCACCAGTACTTCGCTGGAAATTTGGGGTGAGTACAGTGGCGGCGAGAAGATGCGACTGTTCTTAAACAATTCAGAAGAACAAAAGCTGGTGAGCGGAGACTCGAGGGTCGCTGTACTGACTCCGTCCGGTCGTATAGCAGCTATCGGCCCCGGATCTACGACGGTCACCCTCAATTATCAAGGTCTCCTGGCTGAGGCGCAGGTGACCGTCTTCGCGACTTCGAGCTCCACTAGCCTCAAACTGGCTTACGAAAGACCCAGTGAACACCGTCTTACGCTCAGGATTATGAGCACCCCAAACCAATCAGTCACAATAGAGCAATCAAGCACTCTCGATCTCTGGAAGCCAGTCACGAACTTCGTTAGCACAGCCCAGGAAACATCGTTCGAAGTCCAACCTGCGCAAAACGGCCAAGCTAGTTTCTACCGTGCTTCCATGAGCCCCCTACCCTCGGCAGACTGATAGGACGCGAGGGGTGACCTCAATCATCGGCAAACAGGATCACGCGCAAGACGCTCCCCAAAGGCGGAGCAGGTGGGGGCACCACCAGGTCGCCGCAGTCAAGCCGAGTCTCCCTGCGACTCACGGGGTTGACTGCGCAAATATCGTCCAGCCACCGCAAACCTAACATTCGCTCCCTCACTCGGCCGTAATCGCCCTGTAGAACAGGAGCGTATTACTGCCCACCACGTCCTGGAATTCGAGGGTGGTGCTGGTGGCGGTGTTGGTGCTGACGCTCTTCCACTGGACCAGATCGGCACTGGACTGGAGGACGTAGCGCTGGCCGGGAGTGGAAGTGGCATGAATTCTGGCCAGAGCGGCGTCCACTTGGATGTCGACGAAGCGGAGCGGGGCCAGGGTGCCACCACTGCCGTTCAGTTGAACCACGTAGGGATGATCCAATCCAGCGAACTCGGTGAAGTTGCCGCCGAGGATTGCCTGTCCACCTTCGCGGACCGCTAGTGCGGTGACTTGATTGTTGGCCCCGGTACCGATTGCGTATTCTGGATCCAGCGAGCCGTCCGGTTTCAATAGTGCCACGTAATTCTGAGAGACGCCGTTGATGGCAGTAAACGCACCCACCACCAGAACCCGGCTGTCTTTGAGCAAGGCTAAGCGGTAGACGGGGCCGTTGAGTTGGGTACTCGCGCCAAACGACTCGTCGATTCCACCCGAACTCAGCAGTCTTGCGACATAGTATCTCTGGGTACTTCCGTATACGGTAAAGTGGCCGCCAATCAGGATCTTCCCATCAGGCTGGACTTCGATGGCCTCCGGGTAGTTGTTCGGGCCGGCGCCTACGCTAAAGCTGTTGTCGAGCGAGCCGTCCACGTTCAGCCGGGCCAAACGCATCGATTCCTTCCCATTCACTTGGGAAAACTGTCCGCCGATCAGCACCCGACCATCGGCCTGAACGGTCAGGGCGTGGACGTAGCTGTTGGCATTGGCGTTGAACGTACTGTCAATGGTTCCATCGCTGTACAACCGGGCGATGTAGGAATGGGGTTCCCCTCCCACCCGCGTAAAGGCGCCTGCGATATAGATATCCCCAGTCGGCAGCAGCCTCATTTCATAGATCTCGCCGTCCGGGCCAACGCCTGGATCGAAGGTTTCATCGACGGTGCCGTCGAGATTCAGGCGCACAATGCGATTGCGGGTGTACCCGTTAACGACCGTGAATCTCCCTGCTAGAATGGTCCTGCCGTCCGGCTGAACCACGACCGCAAAGGCCTGCTCGCTGAGCCAGGTGCTGGAGCTGAAGCTGGAATCCACAGAACCGTCCCGATTAAACCGCGCGACCTGCATCCGGCTCTGGCCGTTGGCCATGGTGAATGGTCCCACCACGACTACTTTGTCCTCCAATCCAACTCCAACCGCATTGACTAGGCCGTTCACACGTCCGCGGAACGAAACATCCACTGCCCCCGGCGCGGTGAACGCATCGTCGTCCACAATGAACAGAACCGCCGTGGGCCGCGCTCCCAGCACCGCACCCGCAGCGGGATTCTTCAGCGTCAGATTCACCGTTTCCTCATCCTCCACCAGGCTGTCGACCCGGATCGGAATCGTGAAGGTCTTCACGGTCTCGCCTGCGTTAAACGACAGCTTCCCGGATTGCGGCGTGTAGTCCCCGGCTGTCGCCGTCCCATTGCTTGTCGCATAGTCCACCGTCACTGCCACCCCGGTGTTCCCTCCCCTCTTCACCTCCACCACCACGCTGGGTGAGCCTTCACTCACCCGGTACTCTCCCTGCCCAAACTCGATCTCGCCCCCGGTCGCCGCGCTCAACCCCTGCAACCTCCCCACATACCCACGGCTCACCCCGTTCAACTGCGTGAAGGATCCTCCCACCACCAGGTCCCCATCGGCCTGCACCACCACGCTCCTCACCGCCCCGTTGGCCCCGCTGCCCACGTCAAAACTCGGGTCCACACTCCCGTCCCCGCGCAACCTCACCAGCCGCGTCCGAGGCGTCGAAAACTCTCCTCCCACCAGGATCTTCCCATCCGCCTGCACCCCCACCCCGTACACCGTGCTGTTCAAACCAGGGGTGAATCCCGCCACCGGTAACCCATCGACTCCCAGCATCGCCAGGTAAGGCCATGGCCCTCCGTTGAACTGCGAAAACGATCCACCAACCAGGGTCTTCCCTCCAGGATACAACGCCAACACTTCCACCGTCGAGTTGGGCCCCATCCCAGGGTCAAAACTCGTGTCCAGCGTCCCGTCCGCATTCAACCGCGCCACCCGGTTTCGCGGCACCCCGTTGACCACCGTAAACTGCCCACCAATCAACACCTTCCCGTCCTCCTGCACCGCCATCGCATGCACGTAACTGTTCACCGACGCGTTGAAACCCACGTCCACACTCCCATCGCTGTAGAGCCGCGCCACGTAACTGCGGTTCTCCCCGTTCACCTGGGTGAACGCACCTGAAATGTACATGTCCCCATTGCCCAGCAACACCAGCTCGTACACCGAACTGTTGGGCCCCGCGGCCTGGTTGAAGCTCGTGTCCAATGTCCCGTCCACGTGGAAACGCGCCAAACGGGTGCGTGCCACCCCGTTGGCCTGGCCAAACTCTCCACCCACCACCACTTTGCCATCCCCCTGCACTCCCACCGTGTAAGGTTGGCCATCTACCCATGCACTCCCTTTGAAGCTCGCGTCCAGGCTGCCATCCGGGTTGAACCGCGCCACCTGGTAACGGCTGGCTCCTCCAGCCACAGTGAAAGGTCCCACCACCGCCAACTTACCGTCGGGCCCCACCGCCACCGCGTTCACGGTGCTGTTCACTCGAGCCTTGAAACTCATGTCCACCGCTCCCATCGCCACCGAAGTGTCGTCATCCTCAATCACCATCGTGCTGGTCTGCAGACTCCCCATCACTGCCCCTCCCGTCGGATTGCTCAACGCCAGGTTCACCGTTTCCTCATCCTCCACCAGGCTGTCGACCCGGATCGGAATCGTGAAGGTCTTCACGGTCTCGCCTGCGTTAAACGACAGCTTCCCGGATTGCGGCGTGTAGTCCCCGGCTGTCGCCGTCCCATTGCTTGTCGCATAGTCCACCGTCACTGCCACCCCGGTGTTCCCTCCCCTCTTCACCTCCACCACCACGCTGGGTGAGCCTTCACTCACCCGGTACTCTCCCTGCCCAAACTCGATCTCGCCCCCGGTCGCCGCGCTCAACCCCTGCAACCTCCCCACATACCCACGGCTCACCCCGTTCAACTGCGTGAAGGATCCTCCCACCACCAGGTCCCCATCGGCCTGCACCACCACGCTCCTCACCGCCCCGTTGGCCCCGCTGCCCACGTCAAAACTCGGGTCCACACTCCCGTCCCCGCGCAACCTCACCAGCCGCGTCCGAGGCGTCGAAAACTCTCCTCCCACCAGGATCTTCCCATCCGCCTGCACCCCCACCCCGTACACCGTGCTGTTCAAACCAGGGGTGAATCCCGCCACCGGTAACCCATCGACTCCCAGCATCGCCAGGTAAGGCCATGGCCCTCCGTTGAACTGCGAAAACGATCCACCAACCAGGGTCTTCCCTCCAGGATACAACGCCAACACTTCCACCGTCGAGTTGGGCCCCATCCCAGGGTCAAAACTCGTGTCCAGCGTCCCGTCCGCATTCAACCGCGCCACCCGGTTTCGCGGCACCCCGTTGACCACCGTAAATTGCCCACCTATCAACACCTTCCCATCCTCTTGCACTGCCATCGCGTGCACGTAACTGTTCACCGCCGCAGTGAAAGTCAGATCGACGGTGCCATTGGACTTGAGTTTCGCTATGTAACTCCTTGGCTCAGAACCCACTTGGTTAAAAGAACCTCCGATCAGGATACTACCCGAGGAGAGGGGCACCAACTTGTAGACATAGGAGTTCGGGGCCGCAGGCGCAAAATCGGAATCCAAGCTTCCATCAGCCTTGAAGCGCGCCAAGTAGGCACGGCTGGTGCCACCCGCACGGCCAAAAGTCCCTCCGACCAGGATTTTCCCATCCTCTTGAATTCCTAGCGTCATCGCATAGGAGTCAAGACCCTCGCCAGGGTCGAAGGAGACGTCCACGGATCCGTTGCTGTCAAATCTTGCCAGCCGTTTACGAGACAGCCCGTCCAAAGTGGTGAAATTGCCGGAAACGACTGTCTTTTGGTCCGCCTGGATAGCCATGGTGGTCACGGCCTGGTCCAGTCCCACCCCACTGTTGTAACTTCCATCGACAGATCCTTGCTGGGCTCCCGCAAGGACGGAGGCCAGAACGGCGACCGTAAAGCAGCACGAGCGTAGGGAACCGAAATGGCCGAACGAGCGGAGGCAAGAAGCGGATTTCATAGGGTAAGGTTACCAAATATCTGCCCTAGTGCCAAACACTTTGTGATGGTATAAAGTAGGGCGGTTCAGAATAATTCCCCCCGCATGCAACCCTTCGAGCACTGGACTTGTTGTCCGGATCAGAATCCCAGAGCCTGTTTGAGAAGCCGGCGCAAAACGAGTTGGTTGTCCCTGCTAGCGGTACTAGGCTCCCTCGGGGGGGATTTCGCGAGTGCTGCCACCGTTCTCGAGGACTTCGGGAGCGACCCGGTTGCAGCGGGTCGTTTTTCTCAGACCACCGCGGGCACCGAGACCTTCTTCGACTACGATTCCGCGAAAGGCCTTCTCCGAGCGCAACTGGATGTGGATAGTTCCTCGGCTTCTTACACTTCGCTGCCGTTTTCCGCGCTGAACGAGACCTCCAACGCCTCCTTCTCCCTCACTTTTCGGGTGCTCTCCCTGGATAACCGCGTCCCACCCACCTGCTTCCTGGGACTGTTGTCCGACCAACACGTGGAGAACTTCGGTAACGGGCTAACGCTGAATCTCACCACGGTCGGAGGTGAACTCGCCTGTACCGCGAATCTCGACGCCTCCTTGGGGAATGCCAGTTTCAAGTCGGAAGGGGATACGGTGGCGCTAGAGGCTGGCACGCGCTACTTGGCGGTTGGACGTTACGCCACCTCCAGTCGTCAGTTCCGCCTCTCGATCTACTCCGGCACGCCTTTCACGAACTTGGTGGGATATTCAGTCGCAACCCTGCCACCGACGTACACTCTTCGGCTCGACCGGGTGGGCGTCCAGAATGGGGGGGCGCGGCAAGAGGATACCGCGCTTGGCTCCATCAGTGTGGAGATCGATGACCTGGCGACACCCAGTGTCGCGCCGGTGCTGGTGGACGTTCTGGACACCCAGGTCACGGAAGGGACAGGCGACCCAGGCAAAGCCTTGGTCACGGTTCGTCTCTCGGCGCCCAGTGACCGGGAAGTGACCGTGCAGTACACAACTGCGGAGGAGTCAGCCAAGCCGGGACAAGACTATCAGGAGACGTTTGGCGAAGTCCGGTTCCTCGTTGGCGAAACAGAGAAGTTCATTGAGGTCCCTGTTCAAGACGACCACCTCGGTGAGAGGGATGAGTCGTTCCTCGTCAAGTTGGTACAGGTGAACAATGGCCTCCTCGCGACGCCCCAAGCCAAGGTCACCATCAAGGACAATGATCTGCCGCAGATCACGATCGACGACGTCGCGGCCACGGAAGGCAGTTCCGGGTTCAAGGCCTGGAGTATACCCTTGCACCTTTCCAATCCCAGCACGTGGGCGGTAAGAGTCTCCTTTGCCACCATCGAGCAAACCGCCAGCCAAGGGGGAGACTACGTGAGCACCAATGGGGTGGTGGAGTTTGCGCCTGGAACCACGTTGCAGAACCTCTCGGTCGCGATCCTGGGGGACATGCTTTCCGAAACGGATGAGACCTTTGCGATCCGCTTAACCAACCCCGTTGACGCTTCGCTGGCCCGCACGAACGCGATCGTGACGATCCTGGACGACGAGACCATGCCCACCATGACCATCGACGATCCGGTGGTAACCGAGGGCGATATTGGGCCTGCCCGGGTGGCGTTTACCGTCACCCTCTCGGGTCCCAGCGCCCAGGCAATTACGGTGAACTACGCCACCACCAACCTCACCGCAACAGCCACGACCGATTACCTGGAAAAAAAGGGGCCACTCTCCTTCGCTCCCGGGGAAGTCAGCAAGACTCTTTCCATCACGATCCTGGGGGACACCCTGACCGAAGGGGCGGAACAGTTTGCTGTCCTCTTGAGCGCTCCGTTGAACGCGAAACTACAGAAGAGCCGGGGCGTGGCGACCATCACTGACAATGACTATTCCTCGAGCCTGTCGGCAAGCCCTGTCTCCGCAGTAGAGGGGCCTCCCGGCGTGACCAACAACTTGGTGTTCCATGTGAGATTGGAGCCTGCAGCCGAGATTCCGGTTTCGGTGAATTACACGGTGGTCAGCGCGACCGCCACTGCGGGAACCGATTTCCTCACGATCTTTGGAACCCTCAACTTTGAGCCCGGCATGACCGATCTGCGAGTGGAAGTGCCCGTGCTGGGAGACAATGTCAGGGAATCCGATGAGACCGTCCAACTTCGTCTCAGCAATGCCCTCAATGCCGGACTCACCACCAAAGAAGTGACCGGTACCATCGTGGACGACGACGGCGTGAGCCTCGAGGTCAAGGATACCCTGGTCCGCGAGGAGGACGGTGGGGATGTGCAAGCGGTTTTCCAGATCGTGCTCCTCGGAGCCCCCGAAGAAAACGTGATCGCCACCTGCAGCACTGCGGATGGGACGGCCAAGAGCGGGTTCGATTATCGTTCCCGGAGCGAAACCTTGACCTTCCTGCCTGGCCAGAATCTGAAGACCATTTCGGTGCCCGTGATGGGGGATTACCTCGACGAACCGAATGAGCAGTTCGTACTGCGAATCACATCCTCGTCGCCGGGCGTGAGAGTGGCCCGGGCCGAGGGTACGGCCACCATCATGGATAATGACCCTCCCACCGTCAGCATCAGCAATGCTCAGGCTACCGAGGGGAATGGTACCAACGCCATCGCCCGCTTCAGCATCAGCCTTTCCAGCCCTTCCGAGGACGAGGTGCGCGTCACCTACAACACGGAAGGCGATACCGCGACTCCCGGAGCCGACTTTGCGCCCGACTCCTCCACGCTGGTCTTCCAACCGGGCGAAGCCGTGAAATGGGTGGACGTGCAGGTGTTGCCCGACACTTTGGACGAACCCGACGAAACCTTCTTCGTCAATCTGACTCGCACCATCAACGCGACCATCGGAAAAAGCCAAGGGATGGGAACCATCTTCGACGACGACCCTCCGCCCTTGGCGACCATCAGCGACGCTTCGACAACCGAGTGCGACGGGGGATTCGCCACGATGAGTTTCACGGTGAGCCTCTCCAAGCCGAGCGAACAAACGGTGACGGTGGATTACGCCACCCAGGGAGATACGGCGGCACCGGGGGCAGATTTCGTAGCTGGCGCCGGAACCATCACCTTCCCTCCAGGATCCACCTCGCAGGAGATCGAGATCCAGGTGACCTGTGACACCACGGACGAGGTGAGCGAGTCCTTCCTGGTCTTCCTGGGAGGGGGCGGCGGAGCGTTTGTCGACCCCGAACCCGGGATCGGAACGATTTTCGACAACGATCCGCCGTTGATTCAGGTTCATGACGCTTCGGTGGAGGAGGGCGACAGCGGAGTCACCAATGTCGTGTTCAACGTGACCCTTTCTTCGCCGTCTGCGGACACGGTCAGCTTTGATTACGCGACCATCCCCGGCACCGCAACCGAAGGATCCGATTATGCGACGGTCTCAGGGCGTCTGAATATCCCGGCTGGGGCGAGAAGCCTGGCTATCGTGATACCCGTGCTCGCCGACCTGCTTGCCGAAGGGAACGAGACCTTCTACCTGGCCATGAGTCACCCCACCAACGGGACGCTTCTCGCCACCAACTCGGTGGGAACCATCCTCGACAACGACCTACCCAAAGTTTTCCTCGACGATGCGGTGGTCCGAGAAGGGAACGCGGGGACGACCGTAGCCCATCTCACACTGCGTCTTTCGACCCCCTGCCCCTTGCCCGTCAGCATCGAGTACGCCACCGCGGATGGGACGGCACGCTCCAACGAGGACTACGCGCCCACCAACGGAGTCGTGACCCTGGCACCGGGGGTGGTGGCCCAAACCATGGACGTTGCCATCATAGGGGATCTCCTCACGGAAGCCGACGAGTCCATCTTCGTTCGCCTCAAGCAGGTGACCAACGGCATTATGGGACACGCGGAGGGCTTGCTGGTCATCGAGGACGACGAACCGCTGCCGGAATTGACGATCTCTGACACCACACTCCCGGAGGGCAACGCAGGCCCCAAGAACGCCGTGCTCACCGCACGCCTGTCCTCCCCCAGCGCCCGCACCGTCACTGCCAGTTTCATGACGGTGGATGGGACCGCCGTCAGAGGCAGCGACTACCTTGTGAAGAGTGGGCTTTTGTCTTTTCCGCCCGGGGTTCTCACTCAGACCATCACGGTCGTGGTTCTGGGGGACTCTCTCAACGAACCGGACGAGTCGTTTAGCGTGGTCTTGTCCAATCCTTCAGGTGCGCTCCTTGGGAAATCGGCAGGTACCGCGCTGATCCAGAATGACGATCTTACGCCGGAGATTTCCGTGGCCGACACCGAGGTGAGAGAGGGTTCTCTGGGGCATACCACGAATGCGGTGTTTGTGGCGGAACTGTTCCCCCCCGCCAGCCAGGTCGTCAGCGTGGCTTTCACCACCGCCAGCGGCACTGCGGAGTCGGGGACCGACTTTTCCCCCACGAACGGCGTGCTGGTCTTCCAACCAGGCCAAACCGCCCAACGGGTCTCTGTGCCCGTGTTTGGCGACGGCAACAACGAGCCCGGGGATTGGTTTCGACTCCAACTGAGCAGCCCGCTAGGCGCCAGCTTGAAACGGAGCGAAGCAATCGCGAACATTCTCAACGATGACGGGGTGGGCATCCTTATCAACAACCTGCAGCAACCCGAGGGGAACTCCGGTGAGAGCCTTGCCCGCTTTACGGTGTCGCTCCTGGAACCTTCCACCGAGGTGGTCTCCATCGACTTCGCTCCGCAGGACGTGACAGCGCAGCTAGGCAAGGACTATTTCACCACTAGCGGCACACTGGTCTTCCCGCCCGGTCTGACCAACCAGAACATCGACGTCCTGGTGCGAGGCGATCAGGTGGATGAACCCAATGAGAGTTTCCAGATTGTGCTCTCCAACCCGGTCAACGGCACCCTGAGCCAGGCCGTGGGCACCTGCGTCATCCTGGACGAAGACCCTCCGGCCATCAGCATCAACGACGTAAGCGTGGCGGCCAGCGGCATTTCCTCGGTCAACGCTCTTTTCAAAGTGTCTCTCTCTTCCATCTCGGAGAGGGAAACCACCGTCGACTTTACCACCGCGAACGGCAGCGCAACCGGTGGCACCGACTTTGACGAAAGGCATGGTCCCCTCGTGATTCCGCCGGGCGTTCGAGAGCTGGAGCTTTCGATCTTGGTCAAAGGGAACACCCTGGACGAGACCAATGAGTACTTCTACGTGCGATTGAGTAATCCCCAGGGGGCGACCCTCGGTGACGCTCAGGGGATCGGGAC
>CAYPNF010000064.1:0-43162 GCA_964411985.1 uncultured Verrucomicrobiota bacterium | reverse complement strand
GGGCTGAATCGGCTGCGAGGGGTTGGTAGTGGATACTTACAAAGTCGAGCCATTTCAGGAATCGGTTCGCGCCATCGGCGAACAGCTTGTCTCGGGTGTTGGTGGAGGAACACGCCCCACCGATCAACACCTCCACGCCGCCCTCCCGGCGACCGGCCTCGATACCCAGAGCCATGTGCTCGTACATCTCCCGGAAACGGAGGCAGTCAGCGCCCCACCCCGAGATCGAGACCCCCTCCCAGGGCTCGTTCCACAGTTCGATGGCATTCACCGGGCCCTTGGGCCAGCCGAATTCGGTGGTCAACCGTTTGCAGAACAACTCGAAGTCCGCATCGTACTCGGGCAGCCAGGCGTAATCCTCCTTCACGTTCTCCATCATCGTGCCATCCGCTTTGAGCCAGGGCCGGGGACGTCCCAGGGGCATTGGGGCTCCCCCCTCACCGATGGTGAGAAGGACGGTGATATTGTGCTCCTGCATCTCCTTCAATTCACGGCGCAACCGCTCCCAGTGCTCCTGAAACTTCGGATCCGTCGTAGGCCGATACCCGACCCCATGGCGGCATCCCTTCACGCCCAGTCTCTGGAAGGTCTTGTAGGTCTCCGTGCTGATCTCGTGAGGCCACGGCATATCCAGTGCATAGGTGGGAAACTGCACGCGTGTTGGTTCTGGTCGCAGGACCTGCACGAAAGGTGCACCGAAAAGACGTCCGCGCTGGCCCAAGTCCAGTACCAGGGCAAAGCCGGCGTAATGAGAAGGCAACTGGGGTTGGGCTCTGAGCTCCACGGTTTGCCCGCTGCCAACCTTCAAATGCAGGGGCAACCGACCGTGCTCGGCAACCTTGAATAGGTCAGGCACCCAGACATCGTTGGGTCGGGACTTGGTCCCGTATTCCACCACCACCCACTCTGCATCCTGATCCAGCGGCGAATCGGACTTGTTTTGAAATCGGAACAAAAACTCCGGGTGTTCTCCCGGCCAGACAATATTAGCGGGCGCACTGCATTGAAGTTCCTCGAGGATGAAATCCTTGGTCCCGGCGTTGTTCGTTAACCCGAAGGCCTCCCGAAACCCAGGAATAGCCGGACCGGTCACCATTTGCCCTAGCCCTGTCCGCTGAGCGACAAGGCAGCACACCACAAAAAAGAGATTCCGCAAAAGCGTTCGCATACAAAAGTCAGCGCCAACCTAAAGAAGCCAGGCACCCTCTGCTAGAACAGAATCATCACAAGCTTGGAGTAAAACAACACTTCACCTCGGGTTGCCTAACCCGCCTCTTGTGCAAACGCGGGGGGTCTTGCGGCAAGACTTGGTCGGCTCCAAGCCACCCCGCTTCGTGATCTCAGCGGGATGAAACGAGTCCGTGATCGTGAACTAGGCGCATTGTTCGTTGTTCTCGCTCATGAATCAGGCGAGCGTTCCGCAGCAAAGGTCCCGCGCCATGGGTGGGATGTGCAAGCAACGCCGCCAAGCGGGATCCGTTGCCTACGGTTGTTAGCCACCGGATTCCTTTTCCATTTGCTCAGGAGGCAGGGCTGAATTCTGGCGAAGGCGATCCGAAAGCAAGACGAAGTTCTTCCAGAGACGCCAGAAAAAGTACACGGGTGTCAGGTTTGCGAAGACGGGCCAGAAGACGGGACTCTTGACCAAGTCCGGGGACACCGCCCGAGCGACGATGAGCCCAAGAAAGCCGACGACAAGGGTCTGAAATGTAAGTGGAACCGAGAGAACCACGGCGCGTTCGACAAAGCGCCGACCATCGGCGGCCTTGTTCACGCGAAAACACAGCACATAACCAAGTATCACAATAGCGATCGACAAGAACCGGATATTGTCGAAAGAGGTCCACGGCTTCGAGTTGGGAATGAGCGAGGCAGCTGTCCCCATGACAGTGGTGGAGACGAAATAGGTGAGCTTCTCCCGCTCGGAAAGCGAATCGCACGCGAGATCCTCGACCAATTTCTTCGTTTTCCAAATTCTCATTCGGATGTCCGACTAACGATCTTCCCGTCAGGGTTGTTCGCTGGGGCTGCGTTGGTTGAGCCCTTGGCGGGGGCCGTCAGGTCGATTCCCGGTCTTAAGTTCGCGTCAATCGAGAAGGCGGTAATCTGGAACGTGGCGTTAGCATCGTCCGTAGACACAATCTCGACGCCGAAGCAGATTTGGTTCAAGGTGGACTTGGGGGAGATCCAGCCTTGGGATATCGTCCACTTCATGATCTCAAGGAGATCCAAGGTGCCCGAGGTGAAGTTGGCGCTCGCCACAAACGCGAGATAGCCGCTGTTGGATCTCTTGTATACCTTGTAGGTCCGGCCGCCAAAGTTCACGTCCTGCACGTAGCTGCCGCCCGGCACTTGGTGGAAGTTCTCGTTCCAAATCATGATCTCAGTGCAACCCGGCGTGGCGATCCCGTTGATCCAGATATCGTAGGCGAAGTTGTAGATACCGACGCGCGGACTCGCCTCCGCGAATGTGCTTGTAATCGAGTGGAACGAACCGATTGGCACTTTGCCAAAGTCCTTGTGGACGTTTGGATAGGTTTTGACGGCGCCGTCGCCCGTTTTGTTGTTCATCCGCGCCACCACATGCCAGTTGTCCCAAGACCACGCAGAGAGGGTCTGCGTGCATGGGCTGTACTTGGTGCTGTTCCACATATTGTTGTGGACGTAGTAGCCGCCAATGGACCAGCCCCCGTTCGTATCGGACGTCACGAACACGGGAGCAGTGGCACCGCAGGCGAGCAAAGCCGTCGCAGAAAGCGCAAGGAAGTAAATTTTCATCTATGTGTTCTAAGCAGCCTCGCCACGCCGCAGCGACAGCTCTAGAGGCTCCACCCTTCCCGATACTTGTAGTGGAGAAGTTCGTTCGCCTCGCTGAGGTTGGTGACCTTCATTTCCTTCGCGTCCCAGATGAGCTTTTCCCCGCCCAAGCGCACCGATAGAGTCCCGAGAAGGACTGCTTCCGTCAGAGGACCGGCAAAATCGAAGGAAGAGCGGGTTGGCGACCCGGTTTTGCAGGCCTCAATCCATTCCTCGTAATGGCCGATCGAGCGTGGAAGGGTCTTGGCTGGGCGTTGATATTCCTTGTTGCGAGATTCGGGAATCAACCTCGGCCGCTCCCCACCCCAACCCTCGACCAGAATCTTGCCCTTCTCGCCCACGAAGATCACGCCGTCCTCCGGATCGAGAATCCGGTCGTCCTCGAGTTCTGCAGGGCGTTCCGGCAGCAGGCCGCCGTCGTACCAATGGAGTTTGACAGCAGGGAAGTTCGCGCGCGCGGGAAAGTCGTAATGCACGACGCAGGCCAGCGGAACCGACTCCTTGCTGGACGGGGTGGCGCTGGAGGTGACGCTGGTGGGGGCTCCCAATTTCAACGCCGAGAACACCGGCGCCAGGTTGTGGATCCCCATATCTCCCAGACCGCCTGAGCCAAAATCCCACCAACCACGCCAGGCAAAGGGGGCATAGGCGGGATGATAGGGACGCCAAGGGGCAGGCCCCAGCCAAAGATCCCAATCCAGGTGATCTGGCACCGCGATCAACTCCTTGGGCCGCTCCACTCCCTGCGCCCACCATAGGGGCAATTTGCCTCGGTGTGTCGGCCGGTCGGACCAAACATGCACCTCCCGAATCGCCCCAATAGCCCCGTCCCAGATCCACTCGTTGAGGAGACGGTTTCCCTCGAAAGCCATTCCTTGGTTTCCCATTTGGGTGGCCACTTTCATCTCCGCGGCCGCCTTGGTCAGGGCGCGGGCTTCTTGAATGGTGCGCGTGAGGGGTTTCTCGCAATACACCGGCTTCTTATGCCGGATCGCGGCCATCGAGGCGACGGCATGAATGTGGTCAGGGGTGGCGACGAGAACTGCGTCCAATCCTTTCTCCGTATCGAGCATCTTGCGAAAGTCCCTGTAACGCGTCGCGCGAGGGTACTTGCCAAAAGTCCCGGCAGCGCTCTTCCAGTCGACATCGCACAAGGCGACGATATTCTGGCTCTTCAAGCCTTCGATGTCATCCGCTCCTCTACCACCGGCGCCAATCACACCGATGTTCAGTTTCTGGTTGGGAGACGACTCTCCTCCGCGGCCCAGCACGTGAGAGGGCACCACCGAAATGGCAGCCAAGAGGGTACTTTGTTGCAGGAAGCGACGACGATTGGAATGCGAGGCTGACATAAAATGCGTCTGGAATAGGACTGTTCTGCCTGCAAGCCTACCCGCTGCGAAAGCAAAAGTAAACAGCTAGGGGACGACACCCCGGTAGGAACCAGAACCAGGATGGAGGTTCGTACTGTGTTCCCACCAGACTCCGCCGCTATTCTCAAGAACCTGCGAACTTCCAAGCCCACCCCAATCCGTTAGGTTCGGAGCGTACTCCAGATCCAGGACTGAGCCAGGCAAGACCGAGAGTACGACAAAGTTGGTGGTACCCGAGGTCGGGGAAACGGGGGGCTGCGGACGGCCAGACGTCTCCGTCGGAGGGGTTTCGTACACTCTCCCGCCCTCTTGCCTTGTCAGACGGAGCACGTTCACAGGCTGCCTCTGTCCACGCAGAATCACGCCTTCCACCCCCACTGCCAAGAGTTGATGTTGGAAGGATAGAGCACCGTAGAGCGCTTTCTTGGTAACCGTTCCGATGGCACGCCAATCGACCAGATTCGTGCTCGCCAACACTGTGCCCTGAGTTCCCACCGCATAGAAAATGCCGTCGACCGCAGTGACGTCGTTGAGCCAGGCAGAAACGCCTGAAGCCCTCCTCACCCACGAGGCTCCATCCTGGCTCGTCAGGATGAGACCTGCTTCCCCCACCGCCACCCACTGACCCTCGAGATGACGCACCCGATAGATCCAGTTCGTCACACCCGACTCTGTCCGGGCCCAGGAGGTTCCGTCAGGGCTGGCAAGAATTGTTCCATAATCTCCCACCGCCAGCAGGCCCGACCCCCACGCCGCCACACCGGAGAGGAAGTAGGTGGTTGGCGTCATCCGCCGGGTCCAGGCGCGTCCGTCCGCACTGGTCAGCACAGTCCCTCCTCCCCCGGTCACCACGAGGCCTCCTGACCACGCCGCAACTCCCTGAAGATCGTTCGTCGTTGGTTTGGGCGAGATGGCTTCCCAGACCACCCCGAGGGTGGACACCTGGTTGGTGACGGTTCCGGACCCATCCGATACCACCACATTCGTGATCCCATTGGGGGAGAAGAGGAGGGTTCCGTCGGTACCCGCTGCCACCATGCCTAGTTTCGACCCTCCCACCCCCACTAGCACCGCGTTGGTGGCGCTGGATGGGGCTAGTTCCAGTTCCCACTCAATTCCATCGCGGCTTGTCTGAATTGTGGCAAAATCCCCCACCGCAACACACCTACCTTCCACCCGCGCCACTTCCCACATCCACTGACGGATCGGATCGTTGCGAGTGACCCAAATGGTACTCGAGAACGTGTTGGTCCGAAACCCTTCCACCAACATCCCCGAACGCCCCGCCAGGCAGTATAGGGCCCCATCCCAAAAGGCACTGTAATAGGTCCAGGACGGAGCGGGGTACTGGCTGATCGTGGTGGCATCGGTCCACGCCAAACCCTCCAGAATGCGTACCTCGGAATCACCAGCCACCACCAGGGAAGTTGAGTTGCCAGCCACCGCATAGAGGTCTTGGGATGCACCCGAACCTTGCACCGCTGTCCAGCTTGCCCCTGAAGTAAGGCTCCGTCGAAGGGTGCCTGAGGCCCCCGCCAGGTAGAACTGTCCATTGACATAGGCCACCTTGTACAGGTCCGTGCTGACGCCGCTGGATCGCTTCTGCCACGTTTTTCCATCGGTACTCGTAGCGACGAATCCACCGCTGCCTACCGCAACAAAAGTCCCCCCTCCGTAGACCACGCTGCTCAGCGAATTGGCAAAGCTCACCGCAACGCGCGTCCAGTTGGTGCCGGTGTGGCTAGTGTAGATCGCAGCATTGTCTCCAACAGCAACTGCAAGCGAACTTGACACTGCCAAGCCCTCCAGCCAGTCCGTCGTTCCCAGATCCAGTTCCGTTATTTGATCCAGGGATGCTGCGTTGGTGCTCACTCCAGTGGTGGAGTACAGAGCGATACCCCGTTCGCCGACCACCACCAGGCGATCCTGGAAGAAGGATACGGCCCGCAGCGCTTTGTCACCCGGTCCTCGGCAGCGCACCCAGAGGTCGTAGTCAAGGCTGGAGTAGATCTGGCCACGTTCGCCCACCTGAACGGTCAATCCGTTGGTGTTGGCCATATCAAAGATGTTCACCCCATGAGGAAGGGGGCTGCTCCAAATCCACTGCAAGGCGAGCGGATCGGAAGTGGCTCCCCAGACTGAGAAGATTGAGAGTGCTATTGCTAAGAACATCCACTTCCATGCGAAAGCAATGGGGCGAAGTAACGAAACTCCGATCGCCGAGTACTACTTTCCAGGTCCAGCCCCCCCAACCCCATCCGCTCCAGCCTGGCTCAGAGAATCTGGATGGGGGGCAAGGGAATTCATGGTGAGGCCTAATCCACAGTCAGAGAAACTGGAGCTTGGTGGTTGGGCCTTCGGGATCCCACCCGCGAGGTGGCTTATGGCCGACGGCGGCTACATCTTTGATGGAGATCTGCCGCCCACGAGTCTTCACCGCCTTGACTTCCACTTGGCTCGGATTGCAGGTCTGTTGGCTCACCTTTTGGTAAGGCGCCGGCTTGTAGCGGATGTACAGGAGTTCGGGGGTGTCGGGCTCAAAGTAGAGGATGCGGGATTTCTCCGGCACGATCGAGTATTCCTTGTCCAGGATGCACCCGCCGAAAGTGAACCGCTTGAGATAGGCTGCGTCCTTGTCGGCATAGGCCAACGTGTAAACTCGGTCGCGATCCGGCAATGCGCAGTACATCAAGGTGGGGCCCACAAACAGCTTCTCGGGCAACTCGATCACCTTGTAACGCCCGTCCTCAAAGACCATCAGGAGCTTGTCGAACTTGGTGCAGTCCATCTTGAACTCGTCCCCGGACACCTTAAAGCCAATATAGCCGGACTCGCGATCATAGGCCACCTTGAACGCTTTGGCAGCCACTTCGCGGGCATCGATTTCGTCATGACGGCTGGAGCGGGTGAGCCGCGGGTAAAGCGGACCATACTTGTCCAAGAGAGCCTGGAGGTGGGCGATGGCAAACTTGGTCAGATTCTTCAAGTGCTTCTCCGTCAGCGCCAGCTCCGCCTTCATCTTCTCCATCTCCTGCCGGTGCTGGTTGATGTCGAAGAGCGAGATTCTCCGGATGCGCACGGAAAGGAGACGTTCCACATCCGGATCGGCCAAATCGCGGATTAGTTCCTTGCGAAAGGGCTTGAACCCTTCATAGACCGCGGCATAGACCGCTTCGTTGGTCTTGCATTGCTCAATTCGCTTGTAGATGCGTTCCTCAATGAAGATGCGCTCCAAGGTGCGGTAATGCAGTTCATCCGTCAGCTTCTTGGCTTTGAGCTCGAGTTCCCGTTTGAGGATCTCCACCAACTGGCGGGTGTTTTCTTTCAGAACCTGCGAGACGGTCAACTCGACGGGGCGGTTGTCACGAATGACGATAATCCGGCTGGAAATCGTCACTTCGCAATCCGTGAAAGCATACAGAGCGTCGACGAGTTTCTCGGGATCCACGCCTTGCGGACACTTCACTTCCACTTCCGCCTCTTCCGACGTGTAATCGTTGATACTCCGGACCTTGATCTTTCCCTTCTTGGCCGCGTCCTCGATCGATTCGATCAACGAGGTGGTGGTCGTCGTGGGGGGGATCTCCTTGATGGTGACGGTTGACTCGTCTTTGACCTTGATCCGGGCGCGGACCTGGATGGTGCCGAGGCCGTCTTGGTAATCACGAGCGTCCATCAAACCTCCCGTAACGAAATCGGGGAGAAGCTTAAAGGGCTGGTTCTTCAGAATGGCAATCTGTGCCTGGAGCAACTCAGGGAAATTATGGGGAAGAATGCGGGATGAAAGTCCGACCGCAATGCCTTCGGTGCCCAACATGAGCGTGAGCGGCAGTTTGCAGGGAAGAACCACTGGCTCCTTGTTCCGACCGTCGTAACTGGGGATCAGTTCGGTGATCTCCTTGTTGAACACCTCAGTCCTAGCCAGTTCGGTCAGGCGGCATTCGATGTAACGAGCCGCTGCGGCAGGATCCCCGGTGAACACGTTCCCGTAGTTCCCCTGCCCTTCAATGAGGTAGCGTTTGTTGGTCAGCACCACGAGCGACTCGTAGATGGAGGCGTCCCCGTGCGGATGATACTTCATGCACGCCCCAACCACGTTGGCCACCTTCATGAACCGGCCGTCGTCCACTTCGTGGAGAGTCCAGAGGATCCGCCGATGGACGGGTTTCAGGCCATCGGCCAGGTTGGGAATGGCACGGTCCCGGATCACGTACGAGGCGTACTGGAGGAAGTTGTCGTCCACCCGCCGATGGATAGGCAGGGAATGGTCTTTGGGGTCGAAAGGCTTGTGACCGGTCGCAGCCGGCATGGTTTCTGCCACCACTTCCGTGCCACTCCCTCCATTGGGAGCGGGTTCGGTTCCAGGCTCAGCCTTGGGACTGTCGGCCGGAGGGGGAGTCGGCTTGTTCGGTTCTGTGGGACCTGTTCCTGAACTGCTCATCTTGGATGTTCCGGCTTCGGGACCTTGGGGGTCGATCCGCAAATCTAGCTGATTCGGGTCCTTCTTCTCTTTATGGGACATATCACCTCTACGCGATGGAGATTAGTCTTCGACCGGAACCACGAGGTGTTCCATGATGTAGTCTTTTCGCTCCGGCGTGTTCCGCCCCATATAGAAATCAAAGATGCCCGCCGCCTCGGATTTCGGAGCAAATTCCACCCGGCTCAGCTTCATGTTCTTTCCGATAAACTGCTTGAATTCGGCAGGCGAGATTTCGCCCAACCCTTTGAACCGGGTGATCTCCGGTTTTCCTCCCAGGGTCTGCACGGCGGTATCCCGTTCCGCTTCGCTATAGCAGTAGATGGTCTGCTCTTTGTTGCGCACGCGGAACAACGGCGTCTCCAGAATGTGCACGTGTCCCTCGTGGACCAGGCTCTCGAAAAACCGATAGAAATAGGTGATCAGCAGGTTGCGAATGTGCATGCCGTCCACGTCGGCGTCCGTCGCCAGAATCACCTTTTCGTAACGCAACCCCTCAATGTTGTCCTCGATATTGAGGCTTTGCATCAGGTTGTACATTTCGTCGTTCTTGTACATGACGTCTCGCTTGAGGTCCCAGACGTTCAGAGGCTTTCCTTTCAGGACGAAGATCGCCTGTGTGTTCACGTCACGACAACTCACGATCGACCCCGCGGCGGACATGCCCTCGCAGAGGAACACCATCGTGCCATGACCTTTGTCCCGCTTTCGGTCGAAGTGTTGTTTGCAATCCTTGAGCTGCGGAATCCGCAAGGTAATGGCCTTGGCACGCTCCCGCGCCAACTTCTTGACATCCATCAGTTCCTTCCGCAACTGGCGGCTGTCCTCAGCTTTCCCGACGATTTTGTCGGCAATTTCCTTGTTGCGGTTGAAGAAGTGCAGGAGCTCTTCACGAACCTTGTTGACGAGATCGGAACGCAACTCCGTGTTGCCCAGTTTGTTCTTGGTCTGCGACTCGAACACCGGGTCCTTCAACCGAATGGACACCGCTCCCACGATCCCCTCACGAACATCGTCACCGTCAAAGCCGCTCTTGGAGAACTCGTTCACCGCCTTGAGTAACCCTTCGCGAAAGGCGCTTAGATGGGTACCGCCGTCCGAGGTGAACTGCCCGTTCACGAAGGAAAGAATCGTCTCCCCATACCGGCTGTTGCTGTGCGTGAAACAGAACTCCAGCGTCTTGCTGGTGTAATGAAGCGGAGGGTAAATCGGCTCGCTCCCATCGACCTGCAAGTCCTCCATCACCAAGTCCAACAACCCCATGCGAGACTGGAAGGTCTTCCCGTTGTAGACCAGCCTGAGGCCGGCATTGAGGTAGCTGTAATGTCGGAGTCGCTTCTCCACCAACTCCGGCAGGAAATCGATCTTCTTAAAGATCTCGGGATCAGGCTCGAACCGGATAAAAGTGCCATCAGGCTCGTTTGGCGCCTTTCCTTCCTTCTGCCCCTTGAGTTTCCCCTGGCGGAAGAAGGCTTCCATAAACTCCCCGCCGCGATGACTGCGAACCAGAAAGTCCTTGGAAAGGGCGTTCACCGCCTTGGTTCCAACGCCGTTGAGCCCTACACTGAACTGGAAGACATCATCGTTGTACTTCGCCCCAGTGTTGATCTTGGAGACACAGTCGATGACTTTTCCGAGGGGAATCCCGCGGCCATGATCGCGCACCGTGACAATCTTTCCGTCGATCGAGATTTGCACCTCTCGACCATGCCCCATGATATACTCATCTATCGCATTATCAATGACTTCCTTCAAAAGGATGTAGCATCCGTCATCGTAGTGGGATCCGTCCCCTACGCGACCAATGTACATCCCCGTGCGCAGGCGGATGTGCTCCAGCGAGGAGAGCGTCTTGATCTTGCTCTCGTCGTAAACATGTTTCTTCGTCTCGGACATAATTAACAGCCAGAGACTATTGTGGGGTTTTCGCCTCTTGCCAACAGGAAAGAAGCAAGGGACTACGAGGGACATACCCTCTCAATGCTACAGAGAATCGCGGCTGCTGTAGACAGGCGCCTGGAAGTCCGCTTTGTCTCCATCAACCGAAAAGCCGCCGCGTGAAGCCTAGATGGGCAAACTGCTGAAGGAAGGAAGTTTCATCCCTTTTCGCCCCAAGGGCCATTTCAACGCCAATTCATCCCAACCATCAGCTTTGGGCTGTCTTTAGCCCAAGGTAGCTTGGAGCTGCTCGGAGTCCTCGGCAAACTCGGGTTCCGATCTAGGCTTCCCCCAGAACTCGACCAACCGCTGCTGAGGGACGGTGCGGCGGTCGCGGAAGAGCCAGTTCCGCACTTCGTACCCCCAGACTTGCGCGCCAATGCCATAGTACCAACGCATCGCCGCTCGAAAGCCTGGATCAGGATGAGCCAGCAACCTCCAGATGGATTTCGGTCTCAGCTGGGACACCGCTTCGATCAGCTTCATCCAGAGAAGGACTCGCCAGCTCGGCACGTGCTCACTTTCCAGCACCTGGTGCTTGTAGTCCCAAAGCCGCAAGTCCGTCTGAATCACGCCGCGCCCGGCCTCTTGTTCCGCGAATGCCGTCCATCGGTGGGGTGTAGCGTAGAGGGCCTGAATCTGATCAGGATCGTAGGAGAGGATTTGCCGTAGCGCGCGCCAGTACTCACGGTCCGTCTCCTGGGCAAACCCCGTTACGGTCGCAGCCATGGAGATGATGCCGTGCTCCCGCAAGAGGCGGATGGCTTCCCGGTCGATGGCCTGATTGCTCCCCTTCTTGATCTGGCGCAACGTCGCCTCGTCCGTGCTCTCGATTCCCAGCAGCAGCCGCACCACCCCCGCCCGCCGATAGAGAGGAAGCAAGTCGGCATCACGGACGATATCCCCCGCGCGGGTGGAGCCAACGAGGATCAATGGGACGTTTTCCGCCACCAGGGCTTCCAGAAAACTCCGCCAGGCATCGCGGGAGGCGGTTGGATTCTCATCCGCGAAGTTGATCACTTCCACGCCTTGCTCCCGGTGCAGCCGCGCCAATTCCGCAGCGAACCGGACCGGATCCCGATGTCGCCAGCTCCCCCAGAAGCCTTGTTGGCCGCAATAGTTGCAGCGGTGAGGACAACCACGCGAAAACTGCACCACCACCGCCCGTCGATCCCCCCAGTAGCTGTAGCGGGAGTGGTCAATCAACTCCCACCCAACCCGGTAGGCGTCCAAGTTCCGGATCGGTGGAGGAACCGCGGTGGACACGATTTCGCCAGAAATCAAGGTCCTTCCCCCTGAGCGAACCCGATTCGGAACCGTTCCCGTACGATACACGATCCCCCGGACGGTTGCCAAATCCTCCCCCTCCTCCAGGGCTGCGATGAGGTCGACGATCGTTTGCTCCCCTTCCCCTCGGACAATAAGGTCGATTTGTGGTTCCTCCTGCATGATCTCGGCCCAGTGGAAGGTGGGGAAAACGCCACCGTAGATGATCCAGAGGTGAGGAAATTCGCGCCGCAGAGCCCTGGTGAGCTCGCAGGCGACCGGGTGACCGGACGTTGAGCCTGAATGCCCGATCAGCACCGCTTCCGGGGCACGCTGGCGGACTTGCTTCACGATTTCACGGAGCGGCAAAGGGCCAAACTCCGCATCCACAAGTTGGACCTGATGACCAGCCTCCAGAAGGGGGCCTCCGAGGGAAAGCAAGCCCAGCGGCGGCAGGTGCTCGTGGGGGATCCGGCTGCCTATCGAGGGATGCGGGGGATTCAAGAGGAGGATTCTCATAACGTCATGGATGGGAGGTGAATCGTGACCGGTGTATGCACTTTGTATTACAAAGTATATGACGCTTCTCCGTTTGTCTTGTTCAATCTTTAACTCTTTTTCTGATCCAATCCTCTCCAGAGCCTACCGCATTTGACTTTGGTTAACCGCAGCCGGATCAGATCCCCCTTGTTGAACAACCATCGATTCCCAGTACTAGACCAAAGATTTCCACCTGCTTTTTGGTGCAAAGCAGGTGGCAATCATCCATTCAGTGCCCTACGGAAGTTCCCCTTCCATGGCTCTTGGAAAGCCCGAGCCCCTAGAATGGACCTCGACGCTGTGCTCTGCGGGCGCAACCCAGACAAGACTTCGAACGGTTGACAAACACGCATCCCAAGGCGCATGCTTTGCGCTAGACTATTGATCTAAAGGCACTTAAGTGACGAAAGGACAACTGATATGAGCCAGAAGCTATCCGGACAATGGGTGGTGATCACCGGGGCATCCAGCGGTTTTGGAGCAGCTGCGGCTTGTGCCTTCGGCCGGGAAGGGGCCAATCTGATCTTGGGCGCACGGCGGGTGGAACGGTTAGAGACCGTCGTCGCCGACGCCCTGGAGGCGGGAGCACCTTCCGCAAACTTCCACGCTTTGGATGTGGCCGATACGAAGAGTGTGACGTCCTTTGCGGAGTGGGCAACGCACTTCTCCCCCAAAGTGGACGTGCTCGTGAACAACGCCGGGGGTGCCTTAGGCCTGGATACGGTCGCCACAGGCAAGGACGAAGACTGGGAAGCCATGATGCAGTCGAACGTCCTGGGGGTGTTGCGCATGACCCGCGCTCTGCTGCCGTCGCTCACCAGCAATCCTGGGAGCCTGATTCTGAACGTTGGATCCGTCGCGGGCCGAGTGGCCTACGAAGGTGGCGCTGCCTACTGCGCTGCGAAGGCAGGAGAGCTCCAAATCACGCGGACACTGCGGTTGGAGCTGTGCGAGGCAGGAGTCCGGGTGGCCACGATCGACCCAGGCATGGCAGAAACCGAGTTTTCCCTGGTCAGGTTCAAAGGTGACGTCGTGAAAGCAGCGTCAGTCTACCGTGGAGTGCAACCACTCACGGCAGAGGATGTAGCCGAAGCCATGGTCTGGATCGCCACCCGACCCCCTCACGTCTGCATCGACGAGATGGTCATCAAGTGCACCGACCAAGCGGCCATCCACAAGGTCAACCGCAGGAAGGCCTGAAGCCTCCTCACAATGCGGGGATGGAAATCAGCTGACTTGTTCTGCGGTCAGGACGGCTTCTCGAGCTTGTGCCGGTAAAAACGCTTAAAACGGTTACAGTCGACCATGGACTGTTTCCCTTCGTCGTTCTTCCAGACTTCATCAAAGCGGGGTTCTTTGGGCTCACTGCGGAGGCTCTTTTCCGAAAGCACGCTGCCGTCGGGTTTGACTTCCAGTTCAAAAAAGCGGTGCTTCTGACTTGGTTGAAAGCGGTTTGACAGAATGACCAGGACCTTACGTTTCATCTTGATTGCGTATCGTTAAAGCACTCAGTTTGCGCACGTCCTGCGCGCTCGGCAAGACCGGATCCATCGATTTTGAGCTTTGCAGCAGGAGAGTGAGCGCTAAGCTCCCCCCCGATTATGGCACATGAGCCGGAAAACCACATCGACCGTCTTTGGGGTGAATACAGCGAGGTGTTCCGGGAATTCGACGATTTGACCCTGGCACGCTGGCTGGTGCAGACCCTCGGGCAGTTGGAAGGAAAAGCCTGGCGCCTCTCTCATCCGCTGCTGGCAGCCTATCGATTGGGCGCTCAGATCGCTCACGAAAGGCAAATCTGGTTCAAACGCCTGGCCACACACCCTCCCTCATATCCGGAGGCGCTCTGTTGCCGCTCACCGCTTCTCCCTTTGCTCACTCGCGACGTTCTGGAGTCGGGTCTGATCTGCCTGCACTGCAACGGCACAGCGGTGCCCCTGGACGATCTGTCCACGGAGATGCAGGTCTTGATTCGGGGTTGGGCCGAGGAATACGCAGAGGTCCACGCAGTGGCCCATTGGGACGAGGCTCAGCAGAGAGCCTGCGGGGACTATGACCAAGCCTACGAGGACGCAGCGACCAAGTCGGAGACTCTTCTCGCTTATGCGGGCCGCGAGATCCTCCCGAAGCTGCTGGAATCCTATTCAACCATGGCTTGGGAGGACCAGGACGAATGCCTGGAAGTCCGGCCTGAGAACCTCAAGCTGGACTGATGCGTCCCGGAGACGTGGGACTCAAGGTAGCCAAGTGCTCCGATAAAACCGCATCGGCTGATTGGTCGCCTGAGGATCGATGACGAGGTTCGTGCCGTATAGACCCGTTCCCGGGAAATTCGTAATCATGACCAGGGTCGACCAGTCCACCAAATTGCTGGAGAGATCAATGCGGTAAGCCTCGCCCGTAGCTCCGGCCAAGGGCAACAGGAAACCTTGAGGAGAAAGCACGCTGCCTGGGAAGATCAGGCCTGAAGGCGGATGAGCTGAGGAATAAGTGCGCCGGTCGCCGGTAAAGTCAGCGTTGTCGAAGTCGAAAGCTGCGCCGCCTTGAAACACACCGATCACCGAGTTGGCGACTGGAATGACCGTGTAGGTCACCGTCCGGGTTTGACGGTCAAAAAACGGTCCCCATTTCACCTTTTCCACGTAGGCATCCCAAACGCCACCTCCAGTAATCTCGGTCACCTGCCAACCAGCAGGAGGCTGATCCTCAAAGGCATAGACTTGAACGTTTGTGGAGGGGGTCACCTGCAGTGTCACCACAAAGGGGGTGAGGGTTTGGTAGACCTTCTCCAACTCACACTTTGCAGTGCCGTTCGTGGCGGTGGCACCCACCGGTATCATCGGTAGCACGTCAGGCAATGGTTGGTTGGTAGCGTTCACCCACCAATCGGGTGCGTTGGTCTTGCCTGGGTCCAGGGCATAGCGCTCCCCTCCCAACCATAACCCAATGGCCCGTGTCGCATACTCCGCGGGAATGGGGCTGGGAGCAATCGGCCAGGTCGCACCTCGTCTCCAAGCCGCGACGTAGGAAGTCATCTCGCTCACGGTCAGCCAACCGTCCACCGGAGCGTTGTCCCCCGGATGCAACTGCAGGAGGACCAGCGTCCGGTCTCCTCCTACCAATCCCTCCACCCCGTCCACGAGGGTGAAACCAAGCAATTGCACCGTGTTGGTCTCCGTGAGGGGAGGCAGAATCTCATAAGAGAGGGTCCTCACCACGCCATCAAAGTAAGGGCCAAACTTGACGCGCCGGGTGAGCGGATCGAACGTGCCGTAGTCGCTGATCGCTCCCGTGGTCCAACCAGCGGGCACCTGCTCCTCCACGATGTAGTAGGCGGTCGCAGTATCTCCCGCCACCTGCACCTGCACCACCACTTTGCCCCCTGGCGCATAACCGTCAGGCAGGGATCGCTCGGCGAAAACCGGCCCCCCTGAGTCCACCTGAACGAAGACGTCGCGATCCCCCAAAGTACGGCTGTAAACACCATCATAGGATGCCCCGCCCTCCAGGCGAACGATCTGGCTGGTGGGGGCAGCAGGACGAACCATGTAAGTCAGCGTCCGTGGAACGTTGTCAAAGAAGGGTCCCCACTTGGCCTTGCCGCGCTGGGAGTCCAGAAAACCTCCGTCCACCCGCACGATCTGCCAGCCGGTGGGAGGCCGATCTTCCACCACATAGGTCTGCACGTTGGTGTTGGGAACGGCTCGCAGGCTCACCTGCAAGTCTACTCCCGCTTCTGCCCAAGTTGGCATCTGACAAGTAATCGAGCCATTGGTCACCGCCGCGAATACCGGAGGCACGGGGTTGGTCTGGCCGGGTTGGCTGCCATCCACGACCCACCAACTTGGTGCCGAGGCAAAATTCGTATCGACCCGGTAGAGTTCACCACCCCTCCAGAGAAGCGCCGCTTGGTTCAGGTAGTCGGGAGGGATGAGGCTGGGCGGAACCGGCCAAAGGCTCCCTTTCTTCCATGCCAAAGCGTATAGTGTCAATTCCGTGGCTGAAAGCCAGTGATCCGGAACGGAGAGATCCGCCGGGTGGAGAGGCGACGGCGTCATGAAGGCATCGCCGACGCAGGCAAAGAGAACCCCATCGAGGTTCAGGGTGCCGCTAATCCTCACCGTGTTGGTCTCGCCAAAAGGGGGCAGCAAGGAATAGGAGAAATCCCTCGATTGGCCATCCTGGAAAAGTCCGAATCGGACGGTACGACTGCTCGCATCGTAGTAACCACCCGAGCTCACGTTCGTGGCTTGCCACCCGACCGGCACGTTCTCCTCGACTGAATACACGCTGGCGTTGGTCAAACGGACCGAGAGCGTCACCAAGGCTGCCGCACCGGGCGAGAAAGTGTCAGGCAAAGTGCGCACCGCTCGACCCCATGGACCGACAGGATCGCCGAGGTTCAGGCTCCTTTGACCGAGGATTTCCCCCATCGAGCTGTCAATGGAAACCCAGCCCAGAAAGTCGCCAGAAGCCCCCTGTGGCAACACTTCATAACTCAGATCCCGCGGATCGTGGTCAAAGAAGGGCCCCCATTTGACCTTGCCGGTGGACGAGTCGTAGGTGCCTCCATTGGAAATGTTCGATACGCTCCAACCGACCGGGGGTCTATCCTCAACCGCGTAAACCACAGCATTGGTCATGGGAGTGACCAAAATCACCACCGTCACATTGCTGCTCGAAGGCTGGAGCGCGGGAAGAAAGACCGACCTCGCGTAGCCATTCGTTGCTTGAATCCCCTTGGCTGGAAGATCGGGTGCCGGAGCCAGAGGATTCCGGTCACTCACCCACCACTCGGGCGCCGACGGGTAGTTGGTATCGTAACGGTGTAGTTCCCCTGCCCGCCAAAGCTCCACCGCCTTGTTCACGTAAGAGGAGGGTATCGGAACCACTCCGAGCGGCCAAGTGGAGCCTTTCCTCCACGCCGCACCGTAGGACGTAAGTTCATTGAGGGTGATCCATCCGTCGGCCGGTCGGCTGTCCGCCGGATTCAGAGGATAGTACTTGAGCACGTTGATCCCGTAGACCCCGCGCTCCTCGTTGTTGGCGATGGAGCTTCCCGTAATCGTCTTGGACCCAGTATCCGTACTGGGAGGAGTCACCGAATAGGTCAGGTTTCGCGGAATCGCGTCCAGGAACGGACCGAAGATCACGCGGCGCGAGATGGAATCGTAGCTCCCGCCGTCGCTGGGGTCGGTGACGACCCATCCTTGCGGTACGTAATCCTCCACCGAGTATTGGGTCACCCTGGGCGGAGGGACGGCCGCCAGCCGCACGGTCAGTTCGGCCCCTGGAGAATAGCCCACAGGCACGTATCGTCTCACGAATCCGGAGGCCGTGCCACGCACATCACGCCTGAAAGAGGTCCACCCACCCACTTGCGGCCCGGCGGTGCCACGAATGGCATACAGCATCCCATCCTGGCTGCCAATATACACGGTCCCGTCAGCGGCAATCGTGGGCGAGGAATAGTTGAATCCGTTGGTCGCCGTGAAGGACCAACGCTTGACTCCGTCAGCGCGGACGGCGGTCAGGATGCCCGCAGAGCTGCCCAAGCAGATGGTCCCGTCTGAAGCCACGGCGGGCGCGGAGGATCCCACCGGCGAATCCAGGACATATCGCCAAAGGTTCGTCCCCAGAGTGCTCAAGGCGCAGAGTCTCCCTCCCTCGGTGCCCACGTAAATGGTTCCATCGACCGCAGCCGCCGGAGCCCCGTAGATGCTATGCCCTGTATCGTAACTCCAAAGCTTCGTACCGTCGGAACGGAAAGCATAGACTCGGCGGTCCAAAGCCCCCAAGAGAATCACCCCATCCTCCCCGATGATGGGGGAACCTTCCACGGGGGCTCCAATATTGAACTGCCACAGGGGTAGGCCTGCCTGGCTCACGGCGTGCAGCCACCCGGCACGATCAGCCAGGTAGACACTGCTGTCCGGCCCGACGATGGGCGAAGAGTGGATCGCGCCTTTGGCGGTGTAACTCCAGCGGAGCTGGCCCTGCGTCGTCAGGGCCAGGAGTCGTCCATCCATGCAGGCCACGAAAAGGGTGTCATCGACACCCAGCGCCAGTGAGGCCTCGATGGAAGAGGTTGCATTGTACTGCCATTGGATCTTCCCCGCAGGTGTGACCGCGAACACCATGCCTGCGACGGTCCCCACGTAAGCCAATCCATCCGCCCCGAGCGACGGCGTGGCAACAATGGCGGACCCCAAAGCCAGTTCCCATCGCAGAGTACCGTTGGAGTTCAACGAGTAGAGAAATCCGTCATTCCCCCCAACCAAGATGCTGCCATCGCCGGCAATCAGGGCCGTGGAAGTGATTTCCTTCCGGGTCTTGAATTCCCAGATCTTGCCACCCGGCTGCGCCCAACCCAGAGGAACGACCCCAGCGCAGAGGAGAAGGCCAATGCACCACCGGAGTCCAATCACAGCCATTTGGGACATCTTCACGCCCACAGGACGCTCTAAATGCAAAGTAAATTCAAGCTCGAATCCATCTCTCGATCCTCACCCGGGAGCGGAGTTGGGTGAGTAATCTGTCGAAAGACGCTGCCCGGCCCAGGAAGGTCTTGGACTGCGCCGCCAAAGCGCAACGTCGACAGCGCTTTCTCGGCGATTCGAGCTATCCCGTGCCGCTCACACTACTCGATCCCTTGCCGAGGCAGCGTGGCACCCGGTGTTCCACCACGTCCCAAGAGATTGTCTGGCAAGTAGATAAGCTACATTCGTCTGCAGATTCCTGTGCTAGCCAAAACGCTCTCGGTGCTTTATCGTCTCCCCCATGCCGTCATTCGATATTGTCTCGCAAGTAAACTCGATGGAAGTCGAGAATGCCGTGAACCAAGCCAAGAAAGAACTGGCCACCCGGTTCGATTTCAAGGGAAGCAAAGCCACCATTGAGCAGGAAAAGGACGAGATCAAACTCGCCGCGGAAGATCAGTTCAAGATGCGCGCCCTAGTGGAAATCCTCATCAGCAAGCTCGGGAAGCGCCTCGGCGGACTCAAGAACGTGGATCAGGGTGAACCCGAGGTCTCTCCGCTGGGCCACTCCCGGCAGACCATCAAAATCAAGCAGGGCATCGAGTCCGTCCTCGCCAAGCAGATCTCGCAGCAAGTTCGTGACACGAAACTGAAGGTGACCGCCGCCATTGAAGGTGACAAGGTCCGAGTCTCAGGGAAAAACCGGGACGACCTTCAGGAAGTCATCGCTGCGGTTCGCGCGAAAGATTTCCCGCTTGCGCTCAGCTTCATCAACTTTCGCGACTAGTCGCGTGCCGCTTGCCGAACTCATCGCGGAAGTCCGCCAGGCGGCTCATCCCCAGGATGCCGTCTTCCTACAGCGTTTCTTCAAGACGGGCAAGGGCGAGTACGGCGAAGGGGACGTGTTTCTCGGCATCCGCGTCCCGGTGCTTCGCAAGCTCGTCCGAAAAACGGATGCTCTGTCGCTGACGGATCTCCGCAATCTCCTTCATTCCCAGTACCACGAAGAGCGTCTGCTGGCCCTGCTCAGCCTAGTGCGGCGTTTTGAACGCTCCGAACCTCAGGTTCGCGAGAAGATCTACCAACTCTACCTGGGCGAGACCCGGTTCATCAATAATTGGGATCTGGTCGACCTGTCGGCACCCAATATCGTTGGAGCCTGGCTAGCGGATAAACCGCGCAAGATTCTCTACGATCTTGCCAAATCCGCCAGCCTTTGGGAACGGCGTATTGCCATTCTCGCCACGTTCCGCTTCATCCGCTCCAAGGATTACCAGGATGCGGTCAGCATCTGTGTGATCCTCCAAACCGATCGACATGACCTTATCCACAAGGCTTGCGGCTGGATGCTGCGCGAAGTAGGGAAGCGAGATGTCTCCACCCTGCGAGACTACCTTCAGCAACACGTCCAGCAGATGCCGCGCACGATGCTCCGGTATGCGATCGAGCGGTTGCCAGAGGCGGAACGTCGCCGCTGGATGGCAAAGTAGAGTGCGCAGGACCGACGATCTGGCCGAGGAGTCCGATGGACATCGCTGAACATTGGTGATCCTAATTGACGTGTCACGCTGTTTCGAGGCATTTTGGCACAGATTAGAGGCGGCATTGTAGCAAGAACAGGATCGTGGTATCGGGGTGGTTAACCCCAAGGGAACCTTTGCCCCTGCTCAAGTTGTGAAGAGAGTAGATGCTATCGCTTGCTGGTTGTACCGACGTTGGCGTCCTATGTTGGTGCTGGTCATGCTGGGGACAACAACGGCCTTGGCTGGCGAACCCGGCCAGCTGAAGTGGACGTTTGAGACTCCATATGGGGGCATTAGATCATCTCCTGCCATTGGTGACGATGGCACGGTGTATATCGGGTCAGATGATGAGAAGGTTTACGCGCTGAATGGGGCGACGGGGAAGATGCGGTGGAGTTTTACAACCGGGGGCATGGTGCGTTCGTCCCCTGCAATCGGGGACGATGGTACAGTATATGTGGGTTCGGTCGATTCAAAGGTCTATGCGCTGAACGGCGGCACCGGGACGAAGAAGTGGAGTTTTAGCACGGGCGACTCTGTGTTCTCGTCTCCTGCGATCGGAGCTGATGGAACGGTGTACATCGGGTCGAACGACAAGAAAGTGTATGCGCTTCACGGCGCAACCGGGGCCATGAGATGGAGCTATGCCACCGGTGCCGCAGTAGAGTCGTCCCCCGCAGTCGGCGCCGACGGCACGGTGTACATCGGGTCTTACGACCGCAACCTCTACGCCCTGGATGGTACAACTGGCGCCAAGAAATGGAGTTATGCCATCGCCAATGCAGTGATCTACTCTCCTGCAATTGGCGCGGACGGGACCGTGTATCTCGTCGGAGCGATCAACGACCAGTCCATCTATGCGCTCGATGGGTCGACCGGAGTCAAGGAATGGAGTCGACCCGCCCCCACTCCTGGATTTTCAACTCCTACCACGATCGGGACGGACGGAACCTTGTACGCTACATACTACAATGACCTTTATGCGCTCGAAGGAACAACCGGGGCTCAGAAGTGGGTTCATCCACTCAGTTTCCAGACCGGCAGTACTGGCTGGACCTATGCGTCTCCGACGGTTTGCTCAGACGGCACCATGTACCTCGGAGGTTTGGGGAGCATGTTTTGCATCGAGGGAACAACTGGAGCTGAAAAATGGAGGCGCGAGATTTGCGACAATTGGGGCTTGGAGTATGAACGACCTTCATCCCCGACGATTGGAGCAGACGGAACCATCTATTTCGGTTCGTACGCGGATGGTTTCTTCCTTCCGACCCCGGGAAAGGTATACGCTCTATACGGCTCCTCGGGCCTGGCAAAAACTCCTTGGCCCAAGTTTCGAGGGAATGCACGAAATGACGGAAGGCTAGTCCTCTCACTTCCGACGTTCCAGCAGCCCGCACGAGTAATCTTGAACGAGGGATCCCCCGGCCGCATATCAGCCAAGGTCAAAGGTGTGCCGACACCCAACCTCCTCTGGTTGCGTAACGGTCTTCCTGTCGTTGGCTCGGCCCAAGCCACGTTGACTATCGCATCGGTCACCCGAGCCCATGAAGGAGTTTACGCCCTGGTCGCCAGCAATGCTGTTGGCCAGGCGACGAGCAAACCCATCATCGCTGTCGTAAGTAATATCAGGCCACAACAATGGATGGGGCTCGACTGGGAAGGCGGAACCGAAGGCTCGGTGTCCCTGGAATATGCGAGCCAGTTGGGGACGTCCACACAGTGGCATTCGGTAAGCAATCTCACCTCAGTAGGCACGCGCATGACCTATGTTGAAATGGATCCTTCCAGCCCAACCAGGTTTTACCGCCTCCATAGCGCAGCAGCGACACCGATCCGGAGCGCGGGCCTGGTGAATGGCTGGACAATCACCGAGCCGATCGGGAGCCGCATCCGAGTGGAGGTCGTCACCGAAGCCAATGGCTGGACCAACTGGCAGGTCTTGACCAATCTCACGTTGCCAGCCAGCCCGTACCTCTTCCTGGATCTGGAAAGCCTGGCTGCACCTGAACGAGTTTACCGCACCACCCTCCAGCCCTGAACCCGCCCTAGGATGGGGCTGCGTCGTCCTGACTCTGTCCTCGAGGGTGGGTTGCCCCTCGCCGAGGGGCGACATCGACAAACATCGGCTTGACGAGGATTATTCGCACCCTACCATAAGCCCTGTTCGCCAAATTCGCACCTAAACACGGTCTTGCCCTATGAATTCCGAAGAGAAGGCAACAAAGCGGCGTAGACAACTGATGCTTCAGGCGGTTCAGGACCAAATGACAAGCCCGGAGTCGCCAGAGGTCAAAGTGCATTATGACCGCCTTCGTTCCCTAGGCCACAATGATGATCAAGCTCGTGAACTAATCGCCACCGTGTTGGCCTTCTACATTTGGCACACCATGCAGCAGGACGGCTATACCTACCAGGATTACGTCGCTGAGTTGGCAAAGTTGCCAGAGATCGACTGGCAGGATGATGCCGAGACGTGAGCTCCAGGAATAATCAGAACGTCGACGCTGGATGGCGAGTGGAACCACGACATCGTTGGCCTTGGAAATGTGCGTTGAAAAAACCCTTACTCTTCTTAGCCATCGAAAGGATGCAGAGAATCCTCCTCATGGTCGGTCTCTTGTTTCATGCCCTGAGCAGCGCTTGGGGGCAGCAGTTGGCGCGCTACCAACAGAAGGAATTCTTGACGGTTTCGGAACTGCGGCTTGCCCAAAAAGAGGCTCAGGAGAAAAGGGACGCAGCCGCTCAGTCCGAAATTGACGAGACGCTCTCCTTGATCGCCGAACGGGCTCCGTTTCTAACCCGAGAAATCGAAACCTCCACCGTCCCGAGTGAGATGCGCCAAAAGGAGGCTTTCTGGATTCAGGAGATCGCTCCGATCTATAATGCGCGAGTTACCAGAGAGATGCGATCCATGGTTGACCAACCAGACAGTCTGGAGAGTATGATCCGTCAGAGAGAGGAGTTGAAGGTTCGGCTTCGGGCCATCTATGCGGAGGTAGACGCCCATATGGCAAAGTACTTCACGGCTGAAGAAAACGCCTATTATCAGGAAAGGAGGAAACGCGAAAGAGAGGCTGATCAGCTCGAGTCACAGAAGCGCTTGGATGCAAAACGAAGCCGGCCCAAACCTGCCAGGAGTTTTTCACCATCGCCCCCTCCTCCCTAGGACCCTCTTTATGCATGCCACGCATAATGTTCCTCACGCCGATTGATCCAGGGGCGATGGCCAAAGCACATCCGCTCCGGTTACTTGCCATCCTCTGCGGGAAAGCAAGACTCCCTCAGACGGGTTGATCCGAAGGCATCCTTACGATGCCAGACGGATCGCAGACTTTGACTTCGAGGCTGCCTGCTTGCTTGAGGTAAGGAGGCACGCTCGACGGGCAGACCAAGTAGTTGTCGCCTTTGGGATAAAGCGCCCGGAATGCCTTCAGTCCGGCAGGGTCGAATTCGCTGCGGGTAAACGTCAGCGCCAATCTTAAGCAGCCGACTGGGGTCCTTGAGGTGATGAACCTCGTCGAAGATGACGATCGGCTTGTCGCAGCCTTTGAAGAACAGGGACGGATTCTTGAAGGTCTTGCGAACATGCAGTAGTAGTATGCTCAAAGTCGGACTTTTTGTAAAGTGGAACTGCATTTGGCACAAATAGCAGGATCTGGAGCGTCAAAATCATGTTCACCGCGTCCGAGTATTTGACCTCGATGCCGATACGCTGGCCGTTTATCGGGTTCTCGGCTTTGCCGCCCGCAGAGGCCGCACCTGAAAGGATCAGGCATTGTGAATTGGCACGGCGAGTGTGAACTGGGCGATCTGGAGTCAAAGTCCCAGCCGCGGGCCAAGTGGGTTCTGACAGGATGGCAGGATTTCCAGGATAGGATTTCATGGTGCCTGGCGTTGAATGCCATTGATCCAGTCCATCCTGACGATCCTGTCGTACCTCCCCGTCTAGGTCGCTATTCACCGGCTATGCGTTTCAACTCGAACAGCCGCGTTTTCAAACCCACAGCCTTTGCCAGTCCAGCCTGAGTGATGTCGCACGTCCAGAATTCATCGATGCCGTCCAACAGATTCAACCGACGTGCCGCGGCCACGTGCAAATAATCACCACTGCCACAATCGAAAAGGCCCACCTTCTCAGCACTCATCTCTTCCGCTGCGTCTAACATTTTGTCCGCTGTCAATTCCGACTGCCAACGAAGACGAGAAGCCGTTCTCTCTGCCGCCCTCAAGGCACGCCAAGCCACTTCACCCTCCGAATCCACCCGACTCATTCGAAGATTGTGGCGCAGTTCAAACCGAAGAAACGGCCAGTAGACAAAATCGGGAGGGTCTTTTTGAACGGCGAGATCCACCAGGGAGGAGAACTCATCACAGGGGTGGAAGTAGGCAAACAGCACCGAACTATCGGCGTACACGAGCCGCATAATTGCGCCTTCTCCTTTCGGCCAGGATGGGGTTTGGACGAACTGGTTTGGCTTGCGCGCGCGTCCTGCGGACTTCTGCCATGATCTCCTCCCAAGGAGGGTCAATCTGATCCGTGGCTGGCACCAACAAAGCGTCTGCCTCGCCACCACGCAAGACCCGGAAGCGCTGTCCCTGTTTCACCCGATCCAGAAACGCACCGGTTTGCTCGTGCAGCTCTTTAGACGTGATCGACTTCACACCCCCAATAGACACCTATTTGGTGTCACCGTCAACTTTAAGGTTCCCCCGCTGTTGGGTGTTAAGGTCTGGAGCCAAAGTCTCGGCTGCGTGACAGATGGGGTTTCGACAGGGTTTCCAGGAGCGGATTTCGTTATCGTCATCCGGCTCTGGGGGCACCCATCCGTTCCCCGCCCCCTTCCGCCTTCGAGGGGCGTAAAGCCAGGTATCCCGCGGCGCTGCCTGCCCACATCAGCTTTTGACAACTCGCAAACCTGCCATTACGATCTTCTTGCCTTATGAGACTCATTAGCGGCCAGATACATCGGCAAATCGTCTGTGGATTTCGTGCAGAGCGTGCGCACTACGCTCCAAGGCAGACGCACCAGAAGGGCATGGCGCGTCAACGCGCCCACACAGAGTGGTTCCGTCAGGGCACGAGTCCCTTCCTGAGGAACTGAGCCAAGCCAGATTCCCATTTCTGCAGATGCACTCTTAACGCATTCCTGAAAAACGAACATTCATGACAAGTTCAAACCCCAGCGCAGACGGCCTCCGGCGCAGCCAACTCCATTTCGCCCTCGCGTTCCAATTGCTCGCGGCGGCCTGCACCGCCTCGGCGCAGGTCCAACCGGGCAGCCTGGATCCCGGCTACCAGTACATCGCCGGCGGCCAATTCAACACGAAGGCGCTCTCGCTGGAGCCGGACGGACGGGTGATTGCTGTTCCGGAGTCCGGCGTGTTCGACGTGGTGACCGCCGAGGGAACGCAGGAAGCCCAACTCTACAGCCTGAGCCACCCCAGTACGGGCAATTATCGGGTACTCCGACAGGCGAGTGGACGCTTGATCGCGCGCTTGCACTTCCTCGACCCCGTGGGCGGCCGCACGGTCTCCGGAATCGGAGGTTTTGATACGGCGGGCACGGTGGATGCCGCCTTCATTTTCCCGGCTCTTCCGGCGGGCGGCAGCCGGGACTACCGCGGAGCCATGGATATTGCCCTGGGCGCCAACGACCGAATCCACCTCGTGGGCCGGAATCTCCCGTTCGGGGGTGTGAACACCCGGTTCTGGGTCACGCTCGACAAGGACGGCAATGAACTGTTCGGGCTCACCGGCACGCCGACCGACCAGGGTCTGCACGTCGTCGAACAGCCTGACGGCAAAGTGCTGATGGCCGGGCTCATGGTGACGCCGGCCGGCACGGTCGACCTGGTCCGGCGCCTTCCCACGGGCGAGCTCGATGCCGGCTTCAACGCCACGCTGCCAGGGCCGGTGACCGCGCTGCGCCTGATGCCTGACGGGCGGGGGTTGATTGCGGGCTATTCGACCACGAAGTACCTGCCCTACGTGTGGGCGTTGAACGCGGACGGTTCACGCGACTCCCGCTTTGATTCCACTGCCGCTGTCGAGACCTACTCGATGGATTTGACCTCCGTGTTGGACGTGCTCGCCCAACCGGACGGCAAGGTGATCGTGGCTGGCAAACTCAACGGATCCAGCCATAGCAAGGCTCTCATTCGTCTGCTGCCTTCCGGCGCCTTGGACACCACGTTTGATAGCGCCTTGACCACGACCTCACCGGTCAATGCGATGCTCCAAAAGGACAACCTCCTCTATGTTGGGTTGAAAGGCGGTGTGTTCCGGGTCCTGCTCGGCGAGCCCACCGTGAGCAACCCACCCATCATCACGGAACAACCCTCCGGTGGCGCGTTTGACCCATCGGCCTTCGTCACGCTCAAGGTGGTGGCTACCGGTTCACCACCGCTGACCTATCAGTGGCGTTTCAATGGCGGGCCAATCCCCGGTCAGACCGGGCCGACCTACTTCTTCCAGATGACCCAATTGCTGATCGGAGACTACGACGTCGTGGTCAGCAACGGTGCCGGCAGCCGGACCAGTTCCGTGGCGCGTGTGAATCTCAAGACCGCCGTGCCCACGGTTTCCTTGCCGCCGACGTTCCAGCTGGTACTGGGGGGCGCCTCCAGCCTGGGTGCCACCATCTCGGACGCGGTGCCGCCATTGACCTATCAGTGGCTCAAGAACGACCAACCAATCACTGGGGCCACGGACACGAGCCTCAGTTTTGCGTCCGCCAGCGCTGCTGATGCGGGCACCTACCGTTTCGTTCTGAATGACACGTTTGGGCACAGTGTTACGAGCGGCCCCTGTGTGGTGACGATCGAAGTCCCCGCCGCGCCGCTGGTGTTCGCCGATCCCCAAAAAGTGATTGCGGTGGAAGGCACCCCGGCGAACCTGATCGCCAAGTTCCACAGTCAGCCCCTCAACGTAATGCCCACAGTTCAGTGGCGGAGAAATGGTACAAACATTCCTGGAGGCACGGTAGAACTGATTCAAGGGTTGTTCACCGCCGTTCTCCCGTTGCCCAGCGTCCAATCCGCCGACCAGGGCTACTACGACTGCGTGGCCAGCAATGCTGGCGGCACCAGCTTGGCGACGAAAGTTGCCCGTGTTGTTGTGAAATCAGCGACGGCGCCCGACGCGGTGGATCTCTCTTTCAACGCCGGGACCGCCAACCGTATCGCCTTTAACAACCCCAATGCCGACGGCGCGATCGAGGGCATTGCCGTGCAACCCGATGACAAGATCGTTGTCGTCGGCGTCTTCAAGGAATGGAACGGCCAGGCCCGGACCAACATCGTTCGCTTGAATGTGGACGGCTCGCTCGACACCTCGTTCGCGGGGCACACGTTCACGCCGACTGTGAACGGGGAGATCAGCGTCCCTGGCGTCGCTGTTGCGCCCGATGGCAAGATCTACGTGACCGGCAACTGGGGAACGATGGACGGAGGCAACGCGACCCCTCTGGTGCGACTCCATGCCGATGGCACCCAGGACAAGACCTTCAACCCAGGTAGTGCGGCGCCCGGGTTTCTGCTCCTCGTCCGGCCTGACGGCACCTTGCTCAATAACGGCGTCGCCGTGGTGAACAACGTGGTCCGGTATCTCCTGCGGTACCCGGCTGGCGGCGCGCTCGATGTGGGATTTGGCGCCGGCTTCACCGCATCGCGATTCAGCGGCAGCGGGCCAAGCGGATGGTTTGCCAACCCGGATGGCACCCTGGTACTCGGGGGAGGATTTGGCGCGGTGGATGGCGGTGGCTTCGCACAGTTCAACCTCACCAAGCTCAATGCCGACGGCAGCGTGGCGTCGGGCTTTCGTTCGCCGCTCAGTCAGCCGGATCTCGTGAACCACGTGGCGCGGCTGCCGGACGGCCGGTTCATAGCCACGGGAGACTTCCAGACACCCGTGCGCAACGTACGCCGTTTCCTTGCGGATGGCTCAGCCGATGTCTCCTTCGACAGCCCGTTGACCGGCGCAGCGTTCTCACCTTTGGTCGTGGACACCGACGGCACGGTCATCGTACCCGCCAACACCGGCAACGACCTCTTCCGTTTGGAGGCAGCAGGGGCACCTGACGAGACGTTCCTCGTGCGGGTCAACGACAACATTAACCTCACGGCCTTGGACTCGAAAGGTCGCATCGTGATCGCGGGATACTTCTCTGAGATCGTCGGTTCATTTGACGACGCTGCTCATACGGTGGCTCGGAAGAGCATCGCCCGGCTTCATGGCCGAAGCGGAGGCGGCGTGGTGTCCGTCGGGCCGAAAATGGGCGCGCCCGTGTTTGCAGCCGGAAAATTGTCGTTCGATTTGCCCACAACAGCGGGCAAGACTTACGAAGTGCAGTTCAAGTCCGCCCTTTCAGACACCGCGTGGATCGTGCGCGAGACAATTGTGGGTGACGGGACCGCTAAGGGTGTGACTGTCGGAGCCGACGGAAAAGCCGGCTTCGTTCAGGTGGTTGAAAAATAGCCCGACTGACGGGAAAGCTGGGTTTACCCCCCCCGCATCTGGACCGCGGATTCCGACTTCGGCCGGAATCCCGGTCCAAAGGGTCTGTGCGACATCAGCGGGTCAGCCCAATAATCGCGACTGTTGTGCAGTGGTCGTGATCGTCATTCGGCTCTGGGGCCACCTTTTTCCCGTGCTCTTGGCTTTCCCTACCCTTCCCCCACGAGCGCACGGCCAATCGTCACCAACTGCTCAACAATCTGGCGTTCACGCAATCTCCGGTCGTCAATGCCTGCTTGACCATACGATGCCCATGCCGTCAGCAACGCCGCTTCCGCGCCGACAAGGCTGCGAGGTGGATACTCGGCGAAGCTAGAAAACTTGCTCATGCCTTCACCTGCCCAAATCCTTTCCACTCGCGCAGCGCCTTTGCCTGCTCAGGCCCGCGCAAGCCGGTGTGCAGCAGGTCGAGATAAATCTGTGCGTCACAGGCCAGCGTGAAATCTCCTACCCGCTGTGTCTCCCGGAACACGCCGTCGTCTTTCGGAGCAACCAGCCACAGTGTTCCGCCATCGGGGACCTGCCTTGCTCGGAGTTCACGCTCGATTTGCGCTGTGGGAAACCGCACCACGTAGGCGGACACCACCGGGGGGATGGTGTAAGGATACCGCAAGTTGGCGGCGAACCACTGGGTAAACACCAACGTCTCACCTACCGGGGAGATCTCCACCAGTTTGCGCGCGGCTGTTTCGAGATCCGACTCCAGCAGCGAATACTGCCGCACTGTCGTCCGCTTCGCCCAGGCATCGCGCGCCGCCCAGGCGTCCAGCAACGAACTCGTGCGCAACATCCGCAACGTTCGGTGGTCCTGCGCCACGAACCCTTCGTTCACCAGATGCCGCACCAGACGTGAAACTAGACCCGGACTTAATCCGGTTCGCCCGCCTAACTCGCTCTGTGACCACGCGCGATCCGGCTGGCTCAGCAAAGCCCGCACCAGTCGGGAACTCTTGGGTTGAAACACATCCGGCGCCAGCACGGGTGGACGGTAACGCCGGTCCTGCGACGGCTTCCGGTCCACCAGCACGCCTTCCGCGCGAATCCACTGCCGCCCGTTCAGATCCGCACAGCTCAAGCCTCGCTCCCGGCAATGCTCCACCAGCACTTCAGACAGTGACGGCGCAATCAGCAGGCCGGGCCGCGCCTGGCTGCGCTCTGACAACCGCTCCACCTCGCGCGCGGATGGTGTAAGTTTGAACTCCACGGCAAACACCAACCGCTTCCCGTCCACTTCTAATTCCAGCAATGCGTGATCCCCGCGTTCTCGCTTTAGCTCGAACCTCTTCCAGCGCCAGCACAACACAGTATCTGCTTCCAAGAGCTCCTTGGCGGCCTGCCGGAGTTGCGCCTCCGTGCTGATAGTCGTGTGTTTACTCAAATGAAGTTGTTTACTAGACAGTAAAATAGAGGTTATGAGTATAATTGCAAGCCTAGAATCATGACCGAACGATCACTCCGGAGGGTCGTCGGCAATCAATGTCGGATTCTGACTGACGGCCGCTTCCGGCCGAGGTTTAGGGAATTCCTGGCTGCCAGACACCTCTTTGGCATCCGGCTCTGGGGCCACCCTTCTCCCGGGTTCTCGGCTTTCCCGCCCGCAGAACCCGCAGGGTGTGGCCTCGCCCATTTTCGTAAGGTTCCACAATGGCCGAAATCTCCAGCACCGGATACCGCACCGTCATCAGCCCGTAGGTTTTGTAGGTGGGTGCGAAGAGTTCCGTCTCCACCATTCCTGACCAGTCCGCCAGGGTCAGAAATTTCATTGCTTCACCGGTCACCTGGTGGTGAACGCGATCTTCCACAATTAAGCCGCATAAGGTCACCGTTTGACCAATAAACTCTCCCAGTCGCGCCACCGGGCAGTAGGTCTTCCACGCGATGTCCGGATAAAGGTCCAGTGGGTGTCCGCTCACGGTGAAACCGATGTTCTCCATCTCCCACTGCAACCGCTGCAGCCGGGTCGGCTCCTCCAATCTCACTTGGGGCAGACGAGTTTCGTCCATCGCCGGCAACAACCATCCCTGTTTGGAATTCCCGTTCCTGCCCCAGCGTTGAACCAGGGTTTGAATCTCCCAGAAAAGTGCCGGACGCCTTCCGTCAAAGCCATCGAACGCTCCCACTTTCAGCAGGATTTCCATTTCCTCCGCCGTCGGGCATACGCGACGATAAAAATCTCCCAACGAGGCGAAGGGGCCCCGCTGACGTTCTTCCACCATCCGTTTCTGCGTGGCCTCCGTGATGTTTTGAATCACCCGGATGGGTACCCGAATGGCCGTACGTCCTCCCGTGTGTGCGGGAACCGGATGAAAGGCTGGTCCGGGATCGTTGACCCACGGTGGCAACAACGGGATCCCCAACCGATAGCATTCCAGCACATACACCAAGGGTTGATAAAAGCCTTTTCCGTTGGAAAGCACCGCCGCCATGAATTCCGCGGGAAAATAGCGTTTCAACCAGGCGGATTGGTACGCTTCCACTCCATACGCCGTGCTGTGGGCTTTACAAAAGGCGTATCCGGAAAAGCCGCGCACCAGGTCCCAGACCTCGGCAATTTTGGCCTCGTCGTGTCCGCGTCGTCGCGCCGATACAAAGAATTCCTTCTGCATCTCCGCAATCACCTCGTGCTTTTCTTTGCCCAAAGCCCTCCGCAACACATCAGCGCGCCCTCCCGGCAGACCGGCAAAGGCCTCGCAAATCTGCAGGATATGCTCCTCGTACACCACCAGGCCAAATGTGCTTCGCAGGCTCGATTCCAAAGACGGATGCGGATAGGTAACCGGCTCCAAGCCCTGATAACGCCGGGTGAATCTCAGCTTCTTTTGTTCATTCGCCGCGCCAGGGCGAATGACACTCACAATGGCCACCAAACCATCAATGTCATGCACGTTGCATTGCCGGCACAGGCTCACCATGGCCGGACTCTCAATGTGATGCACCGCACGGCCTCCCCCATCGGCAATCATCTCCCAAACCGCCGGATCCATCCACGGCTCGGGAGCAGGTGGGCAAATCCGGGGTGGCAATCCGGCCGTATTCCCATCCTTCCGAGTCGCGGTCAGGGTTTCGTACTCGATGGTAATTCCCCGCCGAGCCAGGCTCTCCTGCACATCGCGCATCGCTGCCAGACCGCCCTGGGCCAGGATATCCATCTTGATCAAACCCACCGCCTCCACGGCGTCCATGTCCATATGCGTGGTCGGATATCCCTTGCTGGACTGGAAACAGGGAGTCAGATGGTTCATCGGCTCGCGCGACACCACCACCCCGCACGGATGCATCTTCGCGTATCGCGGAAAGCCGTCTAAAAACTCCGCCATGTGCAAAGCGCTGCGGTACGGCTCCTCGTCCAGCGGCAAGTCACGGCATTCCGGAATCTGCCGCAGCAATTCCACCAGCCCATGCGCTCCAGACCAGGGAAAGTGCTGGGTAAACCGTCGGATCTGGTATTCCGAAATCCCCAAGACCTTGCCCACCTCCCCCACCGCGCCCCGCGCCTGGAATGTGGAAAAACCACCCACCACCGCCGCATGCTCCGACCCGTATTTGGCAAAGATCAGGTCAATGACGTCGTCCTTGCGGTCATGAGGGAAATCGATGTCGATATCCGGCAGTTTGTTCATGGCCATCCGCTCTTTGTTCAGGAATCTGCGGAAATAGAGATCAAACCGAATGGGGCAGACATCGCTGATCCCCAGGCAATAGCAGACCAGGGAATCCGCAGCGCTGCCCCGGGTAATCCATGAGATGCCTTGCCGACGACACTCCTGGAGCAGCTCCCACACCACGAGAAAGTATTCCTCGTAACGAACCTCGGCGATCATCGAAAGCTCTTCTTCCAACTGCGGACGCACCGAAGCAATGCGAGCAGCGGGATAGCGTCGCCGGGCCCCTTCCAGCACCAAGCGCCGCAAGAAATCGTGCGGCGAGGATCCGTCGTAAGGCTGGTATTGAGGAAATTGTGGCTGACCCAGCGGCACTTTGCCTTCGCAGCGATCCAAAAGTTCCTGCACCCGTTCCAACGGCCCGGTGTCTCCCCGGAAACGCTGCGCCAACTCCGTCGGTGACGCGAAATGAAAAGCGCCCTCCAACTGCTTCTCCGCATGCGCCTGTTGCAACAGCGTACAAGTGCGGATGCTCTGCACGATGTTGTACTTCCAACGGTCCTGCGCGGTGGCGTACCGGACATCGGACCAGGCCACCACCGGCAACCGTCTCGAGGCAGGCCAGCGGGACATTTCTTCCGCATCGGTTGCCCCCAGGTAGAAGCGTTCTGGAAACAGATGCGACCATTCCGCGTCTCGACCCACTGCAATCAACCCAGCTCCATATTCCTCCAACCGAGCAGGCGTCACGCCCAAGGTCAATAAGCGACACAAGTTCTGGTAACCCACCGTGTTCTGCACGTACAGCTGCAGCGGTTTTCCCTGGCACACAACCCCCGCCCCCAACACCGGTTTGATGCCTGCTTCTTTCGCCAATTGGGTAAACTCCACCGCGCCATGTAGGTTGCCGGTATCGGTCAACGCTACCGTTCCCACCTGGTATTTCGCTGCCAGCGCCAGAATGGCGGACGGCGAAAGAGTGGAATCCAGAAAGGTGTAATAACTTCTCACCCCCAAGGGAGAAACCAGCACCGAGCCTCGTGCGACAGGGCGAATACCGCGCCCGGGGACTGGATACTTGCACACTTCCCGCACCGACAATTTCACTTTGACCGGGGCCGGGGCTGCCGCAGGCGCAGTCTGATGGTCCCGCAGGATCAGGTCGTGCCCACGCAAAATGATCCCCCGCCCGTGTTGCTTGCGCAGGTCGTCCAGCATGCGCGCCAACTGGCGCCGGGCCGCTTGTTGTTGATCCGATCGCTCCAGAGGCAGAGTGCCGCCGTTGAACGCCTCGTAGACATTCGACAGTTTCAACGAGACCAGGCGCAGGCTCACCCGCCGTTTCCAGGCTTGGCGCAACATCACCGCGATTCGGCCATAAAGGTCCGTTTCCAAATCGGTCGGCTCCTCCAGGCTCTCCGAGCACTGGTCTTCGTCCATGTCGTTGTACCGCACCTTCACCGTCAGAGTGCGAATGCTCTTTCCCTCTTCACGCACCTGGGTCATCAGGGAATCGGCCATGCGGCGCAGCGTGGCGAGAATGAATTCCTCGTCGGTCTGATCCGTCTCGAACGTTTCCTGGTGACTAAATGATTTGGCAGGTTCACTGACGGGCAGGACGGGACGTTCATCGATGCCGTTGGCAAACCGCTTCAGCTGCGGCGCGGCATTCCCCACCAGCAGACTGAGCAGGTCCGCGGAGGTTTCAGCCACTTGCTGGATGCGCACCAGGCCGGCTGCGTCCAGCCTGGATCCCGTCTTGGGCCCTACGCCCGGCAACCACCGATTGGGCAATGGATGCAGGAAAGCCGTTTCTCCTCCCGGCGGCACCATTTGAAACGCCGCCGGTTTGTTCAGCTTGGACGCCACCTGGCTCACCAGTTTGTTGCTGCCCACCCCTTCGCTCACTGAAATCTTCAGCGCTTGACGGATGGCTTCCCGGATGGTGCCAGCCACTTCCAGGGCCGGCTTGCGCACCCCACTCAGGTCAAAATACCCTTCGTCAATCGAGGCAATCTCCACGTCCGGCGTGAAATCGTAGGCGTACGAAAACATCCATTGCGAAAACCGCTCGTACTTCTCGAAATCACCCGGCAAGAGGATCAGTTGCGGACACAACCGACGTGCCCGCACCGTGGGCATGGGCGTGAAAATCCCAAACTTCCGCGCCTCATACGAAGCCGAGGCAATAATGCCCCGCTTCTCCCCTCCCACCGCCACCGGCTTGCCCCGCAAACGCGAGTCGGACGCCTGCTCCACCGCCGCGAAGAAGGCATCCGCATCCAGATGGACGATCGACCGCATAAATCTCCCCATCCCCGCATCGTCACTTCGCTTTTCGAATCAACGCCACCATCACGCCTTGGATAACCAGTTCCTCCGCCGGCACCAGCTTCGGGTACCGCGGATTCTCCGCGCGCAAGAACGGCTTCCCCTTTTCCACCACGTAGGTTTTGAGCGTGCTCTCGTTGTCAATCAACGCCGCCACCACATCGCCCGGACGCGGGGTGCGACCATGCTCCAGCACCACGTGATCCCCTTCGACAATATGCCGTCCGATCATGGAATCGCCGCGCACCTGCAAGGCGAAGGTGCGGGACGAAGGCCGGATACCGAGACTGTCCACATCCACCGTGATGCACCCCTGCACTTCCTGCTGCCGATCATCTGGTCGGCCGGCCGGAATCGATCCGTACACCGGGATATCCAGCGTAGGCCGACGCCATTCGCGCCACGGATGGGCCACGGTCAATGATCTAGCCTTCCCCGGCTGGCGAGCCAATAACCCCTTCCGGCACAACGCCTGAACATGGTCCGCGGCCGCTTTCATGCCCTGAAACCCGAAATGCTCCGCAATCTCCCGGAGGGAAGGACTAACCCCTTGCCGTCGAATAGATTCAGCCACAAAATCCAATACCTGCTTCTGTCGGGTCGTTAAAGTGTTCATACGACTACTAGTCAGATATATAGTAGTCTCCTCATCCCGGACTGGCAAAAGGAAAATAGCCCCGTTGAAGTAACACCATGAAGTTCATGATGAAACAGGAAGAAAAACCAACTTCCGCCTAAGGTTTCAAGGTGCACTACGCTGCCTGGCCGCACAGTTTCCGCACCTCGGAACGTACGGTACCCGTACCGCAGGTTGCCCAACCTGCTGTGTCGCGGGTTGCCTAACCCGCCTCGTGTGCAACGGCGGAAGGCCAGCCGACTGGGCAGTCGGCGAAACGGCAGGCAAGGCTGCCTGCGGTACACCGAAGAAGTCCCCTTCCCCAATCTGCGACAATCCCAAACATCTGCGGATCAACTCCCCCTCGTCTTTTCCACTCCAATCCACTGTAGACACTGTCCCGCTGCCCTCCCAGGGAGTTTGTGTCAGAGAAGGAGAGGCTCTGTCAGAGGCCCTTTTTGACACATCTCAGGGTTTAACTCCTTGATGCACAAAGCTCCAAATTAAAAAATCCGTTGTGTCAGTTCTGTCAGTGGGGTACGCGGCGTTAGCACCGCTTTCTTGCACTTTCCTTTGTGCGACAGCTTCTGCAATGCGCGGCGCAGCTCATGCATGGTGCCAGCGAAAAGCCAGTTTAGTTCATCTGTAGTGAAACACAGGCATTCGTGGCATTCGTGTGATTCGTGGTTGTCCCTTCTGGTTTCTGTGTGCTCCGTGTGTTCTGTGGTGAATCAAGACGGCGGGCTGGTACAGCCCTATCCCAACAACAATACATTTTGTGGAATGGACGGAATAGACGGAACTGAAGGTAGCCAGGTTTTTCGCCAGTGGTGGCAGCCTCTTCGATCATGATTATGAATCAACCTTGCATCGAAGAGAAAACCCAACGCCAGGCATGGCCAGTCCCCAACCCCGAACCCTCAAGCCCAGCTCCTGAGCCCCACCCCGACACTTCCACCAACGATGACCCGTCCCAAGCCCTCCCGAATCCTTTCCCCTCGGAGTGCCTCCCCAGTGGACTCGCCGATATGATGTCCGAGGTATCCCGAGTACTCCAGGTACCCGCGAGCATGACCGGACCGGTGGTCCTCGCCGCAGTGTCCGCCAGTCTGGGCCGCAGCCTCCAAGTCGCCAGTGGCCCCAAGCGTACCACCATGGGAAATGTCTACATCCTGGTCAGTGCCGAAAACCCTCATGACAACTCTGACACAACCCCTTTTTCGAAGTCGAACGTTGTGCCTCAATCACTTAACCCCTGAGTTGTGTCAAAAAGGGGCTCTGACACAACCTCCGTTTTTCTGACACAATCTGATTGGGGACTTGTGTTGCACCCAGCCAGGGTTAGGGTTACAGCGAAAGCAGCTACTAACTGATAGTATGGGTGTTAATAAACACAGCAAACCGCCAGCGCCCCCCTCCCGCGAGGGGTTTCTCCCCATGACGCGGGCGGAAATGGATTCGCGCGGCTGGAAAGAGCTCGATGTGCTCCTCATCACCGGGGATGCCTACGTCGATCACCCTTCCTTCGGCGCCGCCCTCATCGGCCGGGTGCTGGAAGCCGAGGGCTACCGCGTGGGGATCATCGCCCAACCGGATTGGCGAAACATCGAATCGATCCAGGGCCTGGGCCAACCCCGGCTCTTCTGTGGCGTGACCGCGGGTAACCTGGACTCCATGCTCTCCAATTACACCGCCGCCCGCCACAAGCGGAAGGTGGATGTCTACAGTGAAAATGGCACCCCGGGTAAGCGCCCCAATCATGCCGCTGTCGTTTACACCCAGATGTGTCAAAGGGCTTTTCCGGGGGTCCCGGTCGTCCTCGGAGGCATGGAAGCCAGCATGCGCCGGGTGACCCATTACGACTACTGGGAAGACCGACTTCGACCTTCGATCCTGGCCGACGCCAAAGCGGACATACTCGTCTACGGCATGGGCGAGACGGCGGTGCGTGAGATTGCCCGCCGCTATCGTGCGGGTGAAACCAACTTGGGAGGCATCCGCGGTACCGCGCTGCTGCTGGGAGCCAAAGCGACTGCCGCCACCGACTTCAGCGATTGCATTCGGCTGCCGTCCTGGGAGGAGTTGCAGCAGGATAAAAAGCTGTTGCTACGCCTCACGAAGGTTGTGGAAGCCCAGCAAACTCCCTATTGCGGTAAACGCTTGCTTCAAATGCACGGAAACCGTGCGGTGTTGATGGAAGCCCCCGCGTTTCCGTTGCAGGGTCAGGATCTCGACGTTCTCTACGAGCTACCCTACCGGCGACTCGCCCACCCCTCCTACCAAGGTGAGATTCCGGGATTCGCCACCATTAAGGACTCGATCATCGTCTCCCGTGGCTGCGCCGGTGGCTGCACCTTCTGTGGTCTTGGGTTTCACCAAGGCAAGTTTCTCTCCAGCCGAAGCGTGGATTCCGTTCTGAAGGAGATCCGGCGGCTCACCGAATCCGAGACCTTTCGCGGGACGGTGTCGGATTTGGGTGGACCCACCGCGAACCTGTACGGCTGCGAAAACGGGCACGTCGAGGCCTGCGAGAAGTGTCATCGATCCAGCTGCCTCTGGCCCACGATTTGCCCGCATTTCCACATTGATGAAAACCAGGGCCTGCAACTCCTGCGCCAGTCCAGACAGGTCCCTGGGGTCAAACACGTCTTTGTGCAGTCGGGCATCCGCATGGATGTGGCACTACAAACGCCGGAATACCTGAAAGAACTGGTCCAAAACCACGTTTCCGGGCATATGAAAGTCGCTCCGGAACACCTGCATCCCGACGTGCTGCGCCGCATGCGCAAACCCGCCGGGGATTTCCAGGGTTTCATGCAGAAGTTCCAGGAAGAAAGCAAAGCCGCCGGAAAAGAGCAATACCTGGTCCCCTATTTCATCTCCAGTTTCCCGGGCTGCACTGACAAGGAGATGGGGGCCGTGGAGCAATTCCTGCGGAAGGAAAAGTGGAACCTCCAGCAGGTCCAGGACTTCATTCCTTTACCCATGACCGGCTCAGCCGCCATGTATGTCACTGGCCTCGACATCAACAGCGAGCAGCCCATTCCCGTGGTTCGTAACGCCGGAGACCGCGAACGCCAGAAACGCGCCTTGCGCCCCAACCGGGAATCGGGATCCCGCCCGAAGTGGTCCGACTCGGTGGACTGAGCTACCCCGCCCTTCCTACCGTTTACCGCGGGCTGGAGTCAAAGGGGGCATAGTACTGATGACCCGGACTGTTCCCATGAACGCGCTCATTCTCGAACCCGTTGGCTTCCATGTCATCCCCTACCCCCCGAAGGATGGCGTGGCCAGGGCGGCTGAAGATCGCACGGCGATCATTTTGGAAGCCATCCGTGTCCGTGACTTAGCCGTGTCCATGCAGTTGAACAGGAGGCAGCAGAGAGAGCAGAGCCGTCAGACGGAGTCAGAATCGCTCCTCGCGGTCCGTCCAAGCGTTCACTGGACGGTGAAAGTGATACGTCCATCTCGATCGTCAGATCGCTCAAGCCCGATCTCTGCTGTCTCCGCTGACTCCTGTTCTTCATTGAATTGTTACGGCTTAGCACGGACGCCTCTCATGAAGACGCAGCTTGAGCCCCAGCCGTACTCCCACTGGGGCCTCAACGAGTGAAAGGTCGCCCAAGCGGCTGAGGAGGTGATGACCGGGCTGGTGCTTGGCCGAAGCAAATACAGCGCCACTGCCGAAGCTGGAATCTGCTTCTCAAAGGAAGGTTTCGGGGGCATGATGGCGGCCATGCGATACCGAGTGCTTTGGGTGGCCATGCTTGTGTGGCTGGCGGGCCATAGTGGGTTGAGCGCGCAACCGAGAAGCCAGGAGGTGCCGGATCGATTTGAGGCGAGCGTCAGAATACGGATGCACGCGGACGTGCTGAACTTGGATCACGCTCAGTATGCCCTGCGAGGGCGAAGAGTGGAGAGAGCGCAACCGACCGGCAACGGAGGAGGAGAATGAAGAGCGAGAATGGTGGACGCAAACCGGCGGACGAACTAGTGCCTCAGGGCGAGGCCACCCTGCAAGGGATCGAGGAGCTTCACCGAGCCATTCTCCAAACCGCCATGGACGGTTTCTGGCTGGTAGACAAGGGGGGACGCCTGCTGGAGGTCAACGAGACGTATTGCCGCATGAGCGGTTATACGGCGGAAGAGCTTCTGAGCTTGCGCATCTGCAACTTAGAGGCGGTCATAACGGAAGATCAAATAGCCACCCGCATTCAAGAGATCCTGGGGCATGGCCCGCTTCGCTTTGAGTCGAGACACCGGCGTAAGGATGGGACTGCTTTTGATGTCGAGGTAAGCGCCCACCGGTGTCCAACGAAAGAAGGGAGAGTTGTGGTGTTTCTCCGTGACATCACGGAGCGCAAACGGGCGGAAGACGAACTACGAAAGCTTCAGACCCTCTTGGACCAGACTCAGGAGATCACGAAGGTGGGCGGTTGGGAGTACGATGTGCCGGGGAAACGACTCTTTTGGACGACGGAGGTCTTCCGCATTCATGAGGTTCCTCTTGACTACGATCCGAATGATTTGGCGCAGTGCATCGACTTCTATGCAGTGGAGGACCGCCCCCGCATTGCGGAGGCCTTTCGGCGCGCGGTCGAGGAGGGCGAGTCCTATGACCTGGAATTGCGGCTGGACACAGCCCAAGGCCGCCGACTCTGGGTTCGCACCAGCGGTCGAGCAGAGCGCCAGCAGGGAAAAGTGGTCCGAGTGGTTGGCAACCTCCTGGATGTCACTCAAAGCAAGCTGGAGGAGGAGACACTACGACGCACCCAGTTCGCAGTGGACAACGCTTCGGACGCGATTGGTTGGGTTCGACCCGATGGGACCTATGCCTACGTCAACATCGTATCTTGCCGCCTGCTGGGCTATTCCAGGGAAGAAATGCTGGGCAAGGCCGTCTCGGACATCCACCTAGGCATGACGGTCGAAAGATGGCAGGCCTATTGGGAGCAACTCAAGCGGGATGGCTCCCTGAGGTACGAAGGGCTGGCTGTCACGAAGGATGGCCGCCGTGTACCGGTGGAGGCCACAGCCAGCTATGTTGCGTATGAGGGTCAAGAATTCGCCTGCTGTTTTGCTCGGGACATCAGCGACCGGAAGAGAGCGGAGGAGAAGCTTCACCGAAGCGAAGCGAGCTTGGCGGAAGCACAGCGTCTGGCACATCTTGGAAGCTGGGAATGGTCCATTGAGACCAACGAGGTCCTCTGGTCGGAGGAGACCTACCGGCTCTTTGGACTGACACGGGGCAACTTCGACGATCACCGCGAAAGTTTCCTGGACCTGATCGTTCCTGAGGATCGGGCCAGAGTGGATCAAGCATTGAGCGACGCTCTCAGCGGGGCGCAGGAATATGATCTGGATTATCGGGTCAAATTGCCGACTGGAGCCGAAAAGGTCCTTCATGCCCGGGCGCAGGTGATCCGAAACAGCGAGGGCAAACCCACGCTCATGCGGGGTACTGTGCAAGACATCACCGAACGCAGGCAGGCGGAGGCGGAGAAACGGGAAACCGAACAGCGCTTCACCAAGGCCTTCGAAAACGCCTCTATAGGCATGGCGTTGGTATCCACGGAGGGCCACTGGATCAGGGTGAACCGGGCGATCTGCCAGATGCTCGGCCGATCGGCAGCAGAACTGTTGGCCACCACGTTTCAAGCGATCACACACCCGGATGATTTGGATGCGGACCTAGCCCAAGTGCGGCAGATGCTGCGTGGAGACATTTCGACCTACCAGATGGAGAAGCGCTATTTCCACCAGTCAGGCGCCATCGTCTGGGGCTTGCTGAGTGTGTCCTTGGTCAAGGACGAACGAGGCGCGCCGCGGCATTTCATTTCACAAGTGGTGGATATCACCGAGCGCAAGAGAGTTGAGGACGCGCTGCGCAAGAGTGAGGAACGCTTCCGCCGTATCGTCGAAACGGCCCGGGAAGGAGTGTGGGCCATGGATCGGGAGCACCGCACGACTTTCGTCAACGACCAGATGGGGCGCATGCTGGGTTGCGAACCGGGCGAAATCGTTGGCCGAGTGGTTGAGGATTTCATGTTCGAGGAAGACCTGCCGGCGCATCAGGAACGCATGGCCCGCCGCCACCAAGGGGCGGGCGGGGACTACGAGCATCGGTTCAGACGCCATGATGGTAGCGTGCTGTGGACCATCGTTTCCGCGACCGCGCTCACCGGTCCCGAAGGCCATTTCGACGGCTCCTTCGCGATGTTTACCGACATCACGAAGCGCAAAGAGGCCGAAGAGGCGTTGCAGGCGAGCGAGACCCTGTTGAACGAAACCCAGCGCCTGAGCAAGGTCGGCGGGTGGGAGTGGGATATTGGCCGGCAGCACATGGACTGGACGGAGGAGACGTATCGCCTCCACGGCTTGAGCGCACAGGACTTTGCTGCCCACTCGGATGAACTCATCCGGAGCAGCGCGGCCTGCTACGCGCCGGAGCACCGGACGGCCATCCTGGAGGCCTTCCGTCGGTGTGCTGAGCTGGGTGAGGCTTACGACCTGGAGGTGCCGTTTACAAGCGTGAAGGGGCGCTCGATGTGGGTTCGCACCACCGCCCAAGCAGTATGGGAGGGTAATCGTATCGTCCGGGTGATTGGCAACCTCCTGGACATCACCGAACGCAAGCAGGCGGAAGAGGCGCTGCGGCGGAATGAAGCCAGACAGGGCAAGATGGTGGCCAATATTGGGGACGTGATCGTCATTATCGATCAGGACGGCATCAATCGCTATAAGAGCCCGAACATCGAGAAGTGGTTTGGCTGGCGTCCCGAGGACCTCGTCGGCTTCCGTGCGTTGGAAAACGTCCATCCAGAGGACCGCGACTCCGCACAGAGGTTTCTTGGCGTTCTCCTGGCTCAACCTAATACTACTGCAACCACGGAGTGCCGCTACCGCTGCAAGGACGGCCGTTACAAGTGGATAGAATTCACCGGGGTGAATCTCGTCCATGACCCGGATATCCAGGGCATTTTGGGGAATTACCATGACATCAGCGAGCGACGCAGACTGGAGGCGGAACGGCAGAGGGCGTTGGGGGATTACCAGGTGCTGTTCAACAAGATGATTGAGGGCTTTGCAGTGCACGAGATCATCTGTGATCAAGTAGGCGAGCCGACCGATTACCGCTTTTTGGCGGTGAACCCGGCCTTCGAGAACCTCACTGGTTTGAAAGCCGAGTCGCTGGTTGGCCATACGGCGCGGGAGGCCATCCCGAACATCGAGCCGTTCTGGATCGAGACCTATGGCAAGGTGGCCCTCACCGGCGAGCCAGCGTTCTTTGAGAACTACTCGACGGACCTGGAGAAGCATTTCCAGGTGACCGCTTTCCAGCCTGCCCCCAAACAGTTTGCGTGTATCTTTGCTGACATCACTCAGCGTAAGAGGGCAGAAGAAGCACTCCAGGAGAGCCAACAGGAACTTCAGGCCATTTATGACAGCAGTCCGATCATGATGTGTCTGGTGAACCGGCAGGGCAAGGTGGAGCAGATGAACCGCACCATGCTTGAATTTGTGGGAGGTGAAACATCGTCGGACGGTCAACGATTCCCGGGAGACCTCCTCGGTTGTGTCAACGCTCTGGATGATCCACGAGGGTGCAACTTTGGAACTCAGTGCAAAACGTGCCCCTTGCGCCTGGCCATGGCGCAGACCTTCGAGACAGGCCATCCGTG
>CAYPNF010000063.1:28667-43211 GCA_964411985.1 uncultured Verrucomicrobiota bacterium | reverse complement strand
ATCCCCGTGGCGGTGACGACAACGGCGATGGCAAGAGCGGCTGGGACATGGGTGCCTACGAGTACGATCCGACGGTGCCCATCATCACCCAAGCGTCGATCACACCGGCTGGGCTTACGATCCAATGGAATGCCACCGCGATCGGGGCAAAACTCCAGCGTGCGACCAGCCTCACAGAGCCCGACTGGGAGGAGATGCTGGGGTCGGAGAAGACGAACCGTGTGATGCTTCCGATCTACAGCGGCAACGAGTTCTTTAGGTTGGTGGGTCAAGGCAACCCCGATCCACAGCACTTGGTTTGGATTCCACCTGGCACCTTCATGATGGGAAGCCCGACGAATGAGGTGGACCGCTACGAGAACGAAGGACCACAAACGCAGGTGACCCTGACCAAGGGTTTCTGGATGGGGAAGTATGAAGTGACGCAAGGCGAGTATCTGGCGGTGATGGGCACCAATCCGAGCCGCTTCCAGCCTCCTGATTTCCCGGCGGACGCCAACCGTCCGGTGGAGTCGGTGAGCTGGGAGGATGCCGCGAGTTACTGTGCCAAGCTCACGCAGCGGGAACGGTTGGCGGGGCGAATAGCGACCAATGCGGTTTATCGCCTACCGACGGAAGCCGAATGGGAGTATGCCTGTCGGGCCGGGACAACGACGAGGTTCAGCTATGGGGATGACCCGGGCTACACGAACCTGACGAACTATGCGTGGTATAGCGGCAACAGCGGCTGGCAGACGCATCCGGTGGGGCAGAAACTACCGAACGCTTGGGGACTGTATGACATGCACGGGAATGTGTTCGAATGGTGCCAGGACTGGTGGTCTGACAACCTTCCCAGTAGAATGGTCGTTGACCCCCGAGGTCCCGATACGGGCTCCTGCCGCGTGATCCGCGGCGCGCGCTACTCCGACGGGATGGCGTGGGGCTTCGCCGAGTATTGCCGGTCTGCGTCCCGCGGCCACGGCTGCTCCCCCGACGATGGGAACAGCAAAATAGGCTTCCGTGTCGTCCTAGCCCCAGGCCAGCCATGAGCTGGGGGGTAGGCGAAGCTGTCCGGAGCAGGCTGCCGAAAGGAGGATCGGCTTTGGACATCTCAGCATTGGCGCATCTAGAGATTAGCGTGCAGAGTTCGGCCCGATCCGGAAGACCGATATGGCTCTTGATTGCGATGAGAATCCGATGACTATCGAACACTTATTGAAGCAATGCTGGCGGCCGCTGGTGGGTGGGGTGCTTGGATGCCTCCTCGGAGCTGCCCTCGGGTGTGTCGCCGGTTATCTTCTCTGCGGCCTCTACGCGTCGACTTTCTCCCAGGCCGAGTTTCAGCGCCGATATGGAGAAATGGTTGGGGTGGCGATGATCCAATGGGGGATTCGGGGAATCCCTGTTGGTGCCGTCGTGCTTGGCGCTTTGGGTGTTTGGCGGGAAATCCGGGTCAGTCGTGCTGGGAAGCGAAAATCCTGAGTTTGGAAGGCTGAACCGAACGGGGTTTTTGCCCAAAATTCCTAAAAATCTCAGGGAAATGTTCATGGGAGGTACCCCCATGCCGATAACAAGGTACTCATGGGTGGAGCAGGACCAAGTCGAGCCCCTGCGCCTCGAATTTCTCGAAATCGTGATCCAGGGATACCAAGCGTAATCCACCCGCAATCGCGAAAGCCGCCAAGTAGGCATCCATCCACACCTTGGGCGAAGCCGTGTCGCGGGACGCCAGACGGCGCCAGAGGGCCGATCCTCCGGGAGGCTCCTCCCGTTCACAGACTTGAGGCAGGGCCAGCAAGGCTTCCAGTGCCACCAAGACATCGCGATTGGTCAGGCCCTCCGCGCCGTAGCACTTCAGCAGCGTCGGCGTGGAACTGAGACGCAGAAAGCTCAGCTGCGTGAGGCGACAAAAGACCGCCGGAATGGCAGGGGTCGCCTGCTGCAGGCATTGCCGGGACGGCTCGTGAGATGGATGCGTGGGGAAGACCGCTGCTATCCACACATTGGAGTCAAAGAGCAAGCCCGGCACGTTTCAAGTCCTCCTCGGTTTGAGTTGCCTGTTCGAGTTTGAGCAGGGCCTCCACACTCATCCGGGCAGCCGCAGCATCCGCACGACAGCGAATCACCGGCAGACCGCTCTCCTTGACCTCCACCCTCTCACTGGTGGGGGACTTCTTCGGAGGACGGGCGGGCACCATTTCCAGACCCTCCCGGAGGAACTCGGCGACAAGATCCTTCACGGTCCGGCCTTGCAGGAGGGCGCGCATTTTCACTTCGCGCACCAACTCGTCAGGCAGATCGAACGTTGTTTTCATGTAGTCAGCTTACCAGTTTACCAGCGTGCTGTAAAGCTGGGTATGTACTCCCAATGAAAGGGTTAGGCCGACAATAGTACATCTGGCAGATGTGGTTGGCCACGGTAGGCGAGGCGTAGGGCCGCACCGGCTGGCGGCCTCACCCCGCCGCGTGAATTTCCATCTAGAAAACCTCGAGGATCATGCGTGATGTTCACGATTGTCGGACTGACCCTCTCACAGGGGGCCAAGGAAGGACTTTTCGGCGCCGAGAAACAAAAGCCTCCGGCGCGCTGACTCCCTCCCAAGGCTCCACCTCAAAGCGCACCTGCGCTTCCCAAGGGGTTTACCCATCTCAGAGGAAATAACCCTGCTGCAACTCTCTGCCAAACGGGATTTGACTTCTCATTCTGGCAAGTGGAGAATTACCAAGTTCACTTTTCAGATCGCGGCGCGCTTATGAAGACTTACGCACGGATCGGCTCGACCCTCAGGCAGGGGTTCACCCTCATCGAACTTCTGGTGGTGATTGCCATCATCGCCATTCTTGCTGGCTTGCTGTTACCCGCCCTCTCCCGGGCCAAGCTGAAGGCGACCGGTTCCTTCTGCATGAGCAATCAGAAACAGTTGGTGCTCGCCTGGATCATGTATTCCACCGATTCCAATGATCGACTCGTGAATCTCCTCCAGGCTAAGAACCCTGCCGGGGAGACACCGTGGCGATACGCTACCCCGCCGAAGCCCCCGCCGAACATGATTCCCGCTGGGACCAGTCCTGAGAAGCGTATCCAGATAACCATCGAGGAAGGTTACAAGCAGGGTGCCTTGTTCAATTATGCCCCAGCCCCCGGCATTATCCATTGTCCTGGGGATATCCGGATGAAACTGAAGGCGGGGAAGGGGTATACCTACGTTAGCCTCTCCGGCGTCGGTTCCTTAAACGGGGAGGTGCCTGAACTCTACAAGCAAAGCTCCCTGGCCACCCCGAGTGAACGTTATGTTTGGGTGGAAGAGAACGATCCTCGCGGGGAGAACGTCGGTTCCTGGATCATGAACCAAGGCAATCCGGCCAAGGATTATGTAGGTGCCCAATTGGTGGACTCCACGGCCAACTTTCACGGAAACGCCAGCACCTTCAACTACGCCGACGGTCACGCCGAATCCCATAAATGGTTGGATGCCGCGCTCATCAAGTACTCGGCGAGCATGGATCCGAACAAGTTCAGCAGCTCCCCAACGGATAAGACCGCACCTCGCGACGTCAAGTGGCTCGCCCGACGCTTCCCCTCAAAACTCAATCCTTGAGCCAGATCACTTTCATCCGCCGGATTCGACCCGGCGTTGCTGTGTCAGGTCCTGTGCCGAGTGTTGGTTTGTCGATGGCAAGATCCGGTGAGGCTGCATTTTTCGGATTTCCCTGATGACGGCTGGTCGCGGCTATTAAAACGGCAGCTTGCGAGTTAAAGTTGGGCTCAATCCAACTGGTAATCCTCCGGCTCTGCTGGAGGACTCCCAGAGTTTGACATCTCCGGGAATCACTCGGTCTTGGGATTGCATGTTCCAGTCAGCCGCAGAGCGGCTACGGTATTGTCGGGGAAGGTAGGCTTTGTGGGAGTGCAGGTGGTTCACTATCCCTCATTCGGACGATGACTGATTATAGAGAGGCGGTTGGCGAGTTGATCGTGCAGGGAAGGTGGCGCCACACTGGAAGAGTTGTTCGAACTCCGCCCGAAGGGCCGTGCGGCGCTGAGCCGCTCTTCCTCCGACAAGCCTCCAGATTGGCTCATACGCCAGAACCTAACTCTTAGCCCCGCGGCGGCGGCGCTTTTCCTGTTTTTGACGCGAGTTAGAATCAGCGTGTTTTGATTTTCCATCGCCCATTCCCATCGCTCACCTTTCTGGAGGTTGATCACCTCGGCTAAAGCCTACGGGCAGATTGACGTAATACGACCGGTTGGTCGGTCGCTCCACCTTTTGAACCTTAATGCAGTATCCTCAGGTGTCTTGCTTGCGATGGGGGGAGTGGGAAAGCGGTACCTAGGGGCATGAATCCCAAGTATTCAGCCCTCGTTGAACGGGTCAGTCCGACCCTTTCAAGGGATACTCACCGGTGGCGGGGCGTCGCGATCCGTGGTTGCGGTTCGCGCTTCCAGGAAGGCCTTGAGCTCTGCAGCTGCTTTTCCGCCGAACCCTGGCACCTCGGCGATTTGTTCCACGCTGGCAAGCTTGAGCCGCTGGACCGATCCAAACTTCTTCAGGAGGGCAGCTTTGCGCTGACCTCCGATTCCCGGGAATTCATCGAGCAGACTCTCGGAAATACGTTTCAGGCGGAGCTGCGCGTTGTAGGTATTGGCGAAGCGATGGGATTCGTCCCGCACCCGCTGGAGCAACTTCAGCGCTCCGGAGTCCAACCCCAATCGAATGGGGTCTCTGGCGCCGGGTAGGTAGATTTCCTCGAATTCCTTTGCCAGGCCAAGGATCGGAACGTGAGCCAGGCCCAGTTTCTTCAATTCCGCGCACGCCGCGTTGAGCTGCCCTTTGCCGCCGTCGATGAGGATGAGATCGGGTAGTTGCTCAGGCGATGCCTCCTTTCGGGCTGCCCCTGGACCTTCTTCCTTGTCACTCTGAGCGGTGTGCAGCCGTTCCCGCACCAAGCGGGAGTATCGTCGGCGTATGGTCTCGGCCATGCAGGCAAAGTCATCCTGGCCAGTGACCGTTTTCATGCGGAAACGACGATAGGCGGCGCGATCAGGGCGGCCGTGGCGGAAGCTCACCATGGAGGCGACCGCGAATGTGCCGCTGATGTTGGAGATGTCGTATCCCTCGATTCGCTCAGGCGGGGATGGGAGACCCAGGACCTTTGCCAGCTCTTGGAGGTCTTCTTCTGGTTTGACTGCCAGCGGAAGGGAATAGGGCAAACGGGGGAACTTCCGCGTCTTCTCCGTTGTACGGCGAATGTCGGTGAGGAGATCCCGCAACTGGGCGGCTTTTTCGAAGTCCAGGGCCCCGGCCGCCTTCTTCATGTCGGCCTCAAGTTCGTTTTCCATTTCGGCGCATTGGCCGTCGAGGAATTCGCAGGCCGCGCGTACCTGGCTGAGGTATTGCTCGCGGGTGACGTTCCCGATGCAGGGTGCGGTGCAGACCTTGAGGTGTGCGTAGAGGCAGTGTTTGTAGTCGGCTTCCCCCGGGGTGAGGGGGCGGCACCCGCGCAGGTTGAACTTGTGCCGCACCAAGGCAAGCGTGCGGCGCACCGCGCCCGAACTGACGAAGGGTCCGAAGTACTTTCCTTCGTCCTCCTGCTCCACACGGGTGAGGGTGAACCGTGGGATCGGGTCGTTGAGGTTGATCTTGATCAGCAGGAATTGCTTATCGTCGCGGAAGCTGACGTTGTAGCGAGGTCGAAACTCTTTGATGAGCCGGCCCTCGAGCAAGAGGGCCTCCGGTTCGCTTTTGACCTGGTGAATGTCGAGGTCGTGGATGGCTTCCACCAAGGCATTGAACTTGAGGTCCCACCCCATGCGACGCGAGGGGTGAAAGTATTGGCTGACGCGCCGCCGCAGGTCGCGGGCTTTGCCTACATAAATGACCGTTCCGAAACGATCCTTCATGAGGTACACTCCCGGCTTGTGGGGCACCTCCTGGAGTTTGCGTCGGATCGTTTCGTTGACAGGCATGACGTTCCGAGGGCCCTCCCGCCGGTTGGGGGCGTTTCCCTGCTATTTCTGGAGGTCCGGAAGCTCCATGAAAGCGTAGCAGATCATGTGGCAGATGCCCATGTGCGCGTCTTCGACCCGACCGTAATGTTCGGAGGGAATCACGACAGCCTGTTTCGCCAGGTCCGCCAGCCGGCCCCGTTTGCCGCCTACCAGGGCAATGGTCTCAAGGCCGTTCTTGACCGACCACTCCACTGCTTTCACCAAGTTGGGTGAGTTACCGCTGACGCTCATGGTTAGAACCACGTCCTTGGGGCGCGCGTAGTTCATCAACTGACGCACGAACACGTCCTCGTAGGAGTAATCATTTCCCAGTGCGGTCATCCAACTCACATTGTCATTGAGGGACAGAACGCGGAACCGTCGCCCGATTTTGTCTGAGGAGCCTTTCCCCAGATCAGTGGCGAAGTGCGAGGCGTTGGCAGCGCTGCCTCCGTTGCCGAAGACGAAGATCTGGCGGTCTTCTTCCAGGGCTGTGCGGAGGGTTTGGACTATCTGCTCCACCGCCTGAGGGGAAATCGCCGCCAGAGCGGCCTGTTGCGCCGAAACATACTCGCCAATCCATTTCTTCATCATGAAGATCATCATGGCACACCTCGGGGTCGCGGGACAGCAAAAAGCTGTCGTGCTCAACCTGCTGGATATCAGAACGAAAGCATGAACACCGTCTGGTTGATGAGGCCGAACGGATTCTTCTTCTGGATGGCCGTGACGATCCCCCCGCTCATGTAGGTTGACCCCACTTTGACCACTGCGGGTTCGGGGAAGATCGTGTTATCCAGCTTCTCCAGGAAACCGCCCTCGTAGGGATGCCGGTAGGGAACGGTAGGGGAATCCATGGCGACGCGGACCTGTCGCTGTTCCCACGCGGGGAGTTGATCGAAATCCCAGTCCGAACGTCGGAGCATTTCACCTACGGTGAGGCCGGCGGGAGTGGGATCCGGATCCGAGACAGGGGCCGAGGGAGGGTGGGTGAGGGGTGGAGCGGCGTCGTCCTGGACGGACGTTTGGGGGGATTCTTCAGGTGGGTCCGGTTCGACCAACTGCGGCACGGAATGGCGGAACAGATTCTTTTCCGGTGGGAGCTCTTCGCCGCAGACCCGCGTGCTCCAGGTCAAGACGAGTCCCAGCACGGTGATAGGCACCGTTTGAGCTATCCATCCTTTAGGTGGGCAGCGCATCGCATCCAGACTCAGCTGACACGGAAAACATGCCTCTGCTCAAGAACGGCAGCAACCACAATTTCGTCCGCACATTGCGAGAGGGGGGTATCCACATACCTGTCTGTCTGCGGACTCCACACCCTAAAGTCGCGAGATTCTACTTTATCCCGCTGCGGACCTTACGCATGATGCCTCCCATGTTTTCGACCGAGATCAAGTCTGTGCATTTTGTCGGGATCTGTGGCACCGCCATGGCGTCCGCTGCCGCCGCGATGGCGGAGAAGGGTTTTCGGGTGACCGGTTCGGACCAGAATGTCTATCCGCCCATGTCCACGTTTCTGGCCGACCGCAAGATCGAGGTCATGACTGGCTATGCGGAATCCAACCTGGCGCATCGTCCCGATCTCGTGGTGATTGGCAACGCGATCTCGCGTGGAAACCCGGAGGCGGAAGCGGCTTTGGACCACCGGCTGCGCTACTGTTCCCTGCCGGAGTTGCTCAAGGAGTTCTTCATTCGGGGAAAACGATCGCTGGTCGTCTCCGGGACGCATGGGAAAACCACTACCACCTCGCTTTTGACTTGGGTCTTCGAGCATAGCGGGCTGAATCCCAGCTACCTGATCGGCGGCATCCCCGGCAATTTCGGGCAGGGCGCACGATTTACGGACAGTCCTTGGTTCATCATCGAGGGGGACGAGTATGACACCGCCTTCTTCGATAAACGAAGCAAGTTCGTCCACTACCTCCCCGAGGTGGCCATCATCAACAATCTGGAATATGACCATGCCGACATCTTTGAGAACCTGGAGTCCATCCAGACTGCGTTTCGGCGGTTCATCAACCTGGTTCCCCGCAACGGACTTTTGCTGGCCAATGGGGACGATTCGAACCTAGCACCTTTGCTGGAGGTGACCCATTGCCCGGTAAAACGATTCGGGTTAGGCGAGTTGAACGCCTTTCGCGCCTTTAACCTGCGCTTCGGACCGACCGCGTCCGAGTTTGAGATTCCCAGCTTTAAGTTTCACCTCGATCTGATCGGAGAATTGAATGTCCGCAACGCACTCGCCGTGGTCGCTTGCGCCAAACACTGCGGGTTGAAGAACCATCAGATTCAGGATGCCTTCAAGACTTTCCGGGGGGTGAAGCGCCGGATGGAAATACGCGGCATCAGTGGCGGCGTGACGGTCATCGACGATTTTGGGCATCACCCGACCGCCATCCGCGAAACGATGAAGGCGCTGCGATTCAAATACCCACAGCAACACATTTGGGCAGTTTTCGAGCCGCGCACCAACACGACCCGTCGTAATGTGTTTCAAACCGAGTTAGCCGGGGCTTTCCGGGACGCGGATGGAGTGGTCATTGCTCAGGTGTCCCGGTTGGAGTTGTTGCGTCCGGAGGAACGCTTAGATCCCCAGCGGCTGATGAACGATTTGAAAGCGATGGGCAAACACGCCTCCTACCTGCCCGACGTGGATTCCATCGTCCGGCATCTGGGAGAGACGGTGCAGGGTGGCGATGTGGTGTGCGTTTTCAGCAACGGTGGCTTTGGGGACATTCACGCCCGGCTGCTCCAGCACTTCGCCGGTCCGCCGCGTCGGCAGCGGTGACGTTCTCCAGGCCCGTCTGGGTCAGAGATTGCCCCGCCTCAATTCGAGAGTGAGGGTGAACCGGGAACTGACGTAATGCACTTCCGCGAACTCGAACGGCCGGTCGCCTGAGTCGAAGACGGAGTGTCTCCGGAGCAATAAGGGCGAATGTAAAGGGACTTTCAAGAGCCGAACCATTCGTGAATCCGCGGCGACCGCCAGAAAGGTCTCACGCGCATGGTGCGGGGTAACGCCGGTGACCCTTTCCAGGACTTCATAGAGCGGGGCAGCGAAATCCTCCGAGCCGCGCAGTTCCAGTCTGGGGTGGAACCACGAGGCCGTATGCAGGACCGGTTCCTGATTCCATCCGCGCACGCGGCTGAGGCGCCAGACTCGGGTGCCCACTTCCACCTGCAACGCCCGCGCCGCGTCCTCGCTGGCTTCCATCTCCTGGTACTCCAGTTTGTAGTTCTCTACCCTGATCCCTTTGTCCGCCATCTCCCTCGTGAAACTACGCCACGCCCGGATCCCTGATTCATGGCTCCGCCCAGCGACCCGGGTCCCGACTCCAGCTTTCCGGACGAGCAACCCTTCCTGGACCAGTTTCAAGAGGGCGGTCCGCACCGTGCCCCGGCTGATGCCCCATCGTCGCGATAGGCTCACCTCGTCAGGCAGCAGGGATCCCGACTGGTATTCGGGACGTCGGATTAACTCCCGGAGCTGCGACTCGATCTGCGCATGGAGCGGCATGGCACTGCTGCGGTCCAGGCGGTCCAGACCGAGAGGATTGGCAGCCCCAAGTTCGGCATGAGCATGGATGGCGTTCATGTCGTATTGTTTGTACATTAGGCTGGGGAAAGGGAGAAGCAAAATCATCGGCTCGGGTGGAGCCATGGGTGGGCGCACAGGATGAACATGATGGACAGGATGTGAAGACAGAGAGCCATGCAGTGGGTTTGTTGCTTAATCGCACACTTAATCTCACACTTTGTCGACTCAGGGACACTCGGGAATGGAAGCAGAGACGGGTTTTGACAGGATGACATGATGCCGCAGGACGGGATTCCCTACCAGGGTGGGCGATGGCTCGACGAGCCGTCGCAGTCAATTGGACGAATGGGGAATAACCGTGGAGTCGCGAGAACCCGTAGGAAGGGGAATCGCTCTAGGAAATTGAGTCGCCCTCCTCAACAAGGATCTGCGGAGTTCTGCGTTTGTCGGCGGATGACACTTCATCGGGACTGGAGGGCTCCTCTTCTCTGGTGGGAGGGGGGATTGAGGATTTGGGGGCGATAAAGTGTGCGACGAAGGCTGAAGGGGAGTGAGTGAGGTTGGCCTATATTCCACACTTTGTCGGTTCCGCAATCCTATGGCACGAAAAGAGGAAGGTGGGTTTTGACAGGATAGCAGGATTTCACAGGATGGGAGTTGGGGTGAGGCTGAGGCTTAGGCAGCGGGCCGCGGATGAGCTATACAAGGTGCGGGTGTTTCCTTTGGAGGTTACGTTGGAAGGGAGAGGTCATGGTTTCGTTCGCCTCTCAGTCAAGAAACCATTCTATGAACCTCCACGGGTCGACTCGGCAGTAGAGCACGAGCAACGCCCAGCCCGACAAATACGCTGACGACACCAGGACACGTTGCGACACTGAGGCTCGGGCGCGAGAGGATAACAGCACTAGGAGCCAAAATGGGATGGCTAGGATGATCGTCAGGATGAAAATGGACAGGAACGCGGTCTCATAATTGGCAACAGCGCTATGACCGTCATCAAACATGGGCTCCGGCCAATGGCCAAGCTCGGCCCTCAGGCTGAAGGACGCCGCCAGAACTAGGCCGAGTAGAGCCATCGGACACAATCCCATACCCCACACCACGAAGGTCGTGTATCGCTTGGCCGTAGGTTCCGTCACAACGCGTCCTCCATTGCTGGGGTGCGATTCGACTCAACGAACCAGCGGTTCCTATACAGCCCTTGCCTCATCTTTTTCATGAGCCTCTTGCCGTAGACTGAGCATACGAGTCTTGCTCGGAGGCTCAAGCATCAAAATGGGAGCCATGCAGCCGGAAACCGTGGGAACGGGAAGTGAAAAGCGGCAACGAGTCAGGAACGCTGTGGCTGCCATTTGGTGAGCAGAAGGGACAGGATGTGAAGGCAGACTGGCCGTTCAATTCCATGCTGCAAATCCTGCACATCCTGTCTCACTCAGCAAGCCGTGGCCGCCAGGCAGCCGAAGGGGATGAATCGTCAAGCGGTTGGGACCGATGGGAAGGGTAGGTGTTGTGGATTCGGAGCGACGAAGGATGCGATTCAGGCTGGTCGAAAATTGCGAGCGGGGAGGGAGTGGAGGTGGATGCCATCTTGCCATTCAATGCCAATAGATGTATGATAAGTGGATTATGAAGATGGACACGATGAACATCTCGCTCCCGGGCCCGATGGCGGAGTTCGTTCGCGCTACCGTGGAACGCGATTACGGCAACGCGAGCGAGTTCTTCCGCGAGTTGGTGCGGGAAAGAATACGAAAAGAAGTCGAGGCGGACTTGCGGTTTCTGGAGGAAGCAACCGAGGGGGCTGCCGCAGGACCCTCCGAAGCGGACATCACCGAAATCCTTGCGATTCAGAAACAGGTGAGAAAGGAGATTCGTGCGCGTCGTCTATGACGCCAATGTGGCTGCTGCCGGTTTGGTGTTTCGAGGTGAAGCCTGGGCATGCCTTGTTAAGCTGGCCCGTCGGCAGGTCTTCGCTTTTGGCACTGAGTTCACGCTGGAAGAGACCCGCGAAACAGCCATTCGCATAGCCCGCGAACGGAATCTCATCCACAACGTGGGCGGGGCACTGACGTGGTACCTGGAAAGAGTCCGTGTGGTTGAACCTGTGCCGCTGGGCAAACAACGCAGTCGCGATCCCCAAGACGATCCCTACTTGTCGGCTGCCCTTGCCGCTCGCGCTTGGGTGGTTACCTACGATCATGACCTGCTCGACATGGGGAAACCCTTTGGTGTTGAGATACTGCGGCCTTCCACTTTTCTCAGGCGGTTCACCGGTTGAGGTCTTCCCTCGTGGTCTCTTGGGTCAACCCTAACCTACCCCTCCCTTTCAGGCCACCGCTTCTTCCACTCTGCATAGCGTTTCAACACCTCGACACCCCAACTCCCGTGCCATGCATATCCGTTGCGCCGCTCGGCTTCGATGTCAGCAAGATGCTCTCGTCTGACTCCGTCTCTCCCGGAGTAAATGGGGCGATTCGTGTCGATGTCGTAGAAGCGCGCCCACATCGGCGGCGACGAAGGATCGCGAACAAGCTTCTTGTCGCCCTCGACCACGATCTCCCGAACGCCGTCGAGTCTGACTGACTCAAACCAAGCGACTCCGGCATGCACGGAGGCAATGACCGCAGCGGATGGATTGTCCAAACTCATCAGCAGTTTCAACAAGCCGGCACTCTCCGCTCCACTGAGGGAAACCAACTCAAACGAACGGCCAGGTCGCGGCTCCAAGGTGACTTCATCATGCTGCGCGCACCAGGACTTCAGTTTGCCATTTGCTTTGACCTGGCACCTCACAATGCACTCGATGCCGCGCTCGAACGCCTTGCCCGCCGCTTTCCTTGTTTCGGCGTCGAGAAACGCAAATTCGTCCACCGTCGCCACGTCGCGGAGGAGTTCCATCAGCCGGACCACAGTGTCGTCGTTGAACGTGATATACCGATGATAGCTGCGGGCCGGTGGCGGCGAGTACTGGGGCCAGCCCCCGGTGGGGTATTGCGCCCTGAGAATGTGTTTCAGCCCTTTGAGAACCGATGCACGCGCCGCCTCGTTCTTTGTTGCGTTGAAGGCGCGAGTCAGGAGGCGCAACTCACCCGTCGTGGCCCCGTTGTCAAACGTGCCTTTGAGATTGGCCAAGTCTCCCACAAAGTTCACGCCAGCAGTGTTGAGGTTCTTCGGCCAGTCACCCTGGAGCGTTTGATGGGAGAGAACGTTTTCCACAGTCTGCCGCCCCTCAGTAGACAAGAACCACTCCGGCTTTTGTCTGAGTGCGTCGCGCACGGTCACACTCGCCGGGGCGGCAGGTGCAAGGACGGGGCTCCAGGAGTCGCGCCACTCGATGCGGACGGGCTGGTTGGGGAGGATGCTAAAGGGAAGCCAGGCGTAACGGGAATCGCGGAGGTTCTTCGGGTTCCACCGGTCTGCGAGGAAGATGAACTGGCCGGGCTGGTGGGGCAGGGGCAGGACGAATGTGCTTTGCGCGCCGAAGGTTTTGTCGGCGTCGGGGCCGACGCAGGGGTTGCCTTGGGAAACGTAGGGGCCGAGGGGGTGCTCCGCGATGGCGAGGTCCGCGGCGTTGGGATTCCACCCGGTGCAACCGGAGGTGATCAGGTAATAGCGACCGGCGTGTTGGAAGGGTGCGGGAGCCTCGCGGAAGGCGCCGGGGAAGTTGCGTCGCCAGGTCTGGTTCTCCACGGCGGGGCGTTCGATGTCCGTGAAGTCGGCATTGAGCCGGGAGACATAGAGTGTGGCGTTGTCCTCGGAGGCATAGAACACATAGGCCTGACCGTTGTCAGCAAGGAGCAGGTTCATGTCGCGGTACCGCTGGTCGTTGATGGGGCGGAAACTGCGCAGGTAGCGGAAGGGACCGGTGGGACGGTCGGCGACGGCAACGCCGGCACGGGCGGCGAGGTAATCAGCGGTGTCCATGTGCCACCACATGACGAACTGTTTCGTGCGGGCACTGAAGAGGACTTTGGGGCGCTCGCAAACCTTGGAGGGGTGGAGATCGTGAGCCGGATCGTCGGGCACGGCTTTCAGGACCAATCCTTCATTCTTCCAGCGTACCAGGTCGCGGGAACTGTAGGCGGACACACCGATGACGGGGACGCGATCGAGCTGGCGGCCCTGGGCATCGGGCGGGTCGTTGGGGGCGGATTTGTTCTCCCCGTACCAATAATAAACGCCGTTGTGGAACAGGATGCCGGCGCTGTGGGCCTGGATGGGCTGACCGTCGGTGTCGAGCCAAGGCTGGCCGGGGTGGATGAGGGAGGCGGCGCTGGGCGGGGCATCCTTGACCGCGGCTTCAGTGGGAGCAGCGCCACCCAGGAGACAGCCTGCAGCGAACAGCGTCACAATGGATTTAAGCCGGGAGTAACGAGGTGAGTTCATTCGAGGCTCATTGCGGTCTTCAGGGTCCGGGAATCGTAAGTGCCGTGACTTAAAGCCACTCCAAGATGAATGTCAAATGTCGGCTGACCGTTCGGATGCCCCCTTGAGGCGCGTCCCCTGGATTGGAGAGTGCCTCGTTTCTGGGGGGTGGGTGGATGGGATTTGGGGACGACTAAGTGTGCGACGCAGGCTGACGGGCAGGGAGTGGGGGTAGCCTACTTAATCCCACACTTTGTCTCACACTTTGTCTCACACTTTGTCGATTCAGGAATGCTTGGGAATCGATGGAGAGACGGGTTTTGACAGGATAACATGATGCCGCAGGACGGGATTCCCTACCAGGGTGGGCGATGGTTCGCCGAGCCGTCGCAGTGAGGCGGACGAATGGGGAATAACCGTGAAGCGGCGAGAAGCCGTAGGAAGGGGAATTATTCCAGGAGATGAAGCCCCTCCCTTTAACAAGCATCTGCGGAGCTCTGCGAGGGTCTGCGGATGACACTCCCCCTGGATTGGAGGGCTCCTCTTTTTTGGTGGTAAGGAGGGGTGGGATTTGGGGACGACTAAGTGTGCGATTAAGCAGCGACGAAGGCTGCGACGAAGGCTGCGACGAAGGCTGCGACGAAGGCTGCGACGAAGGCTGCGACGA
>CAYPNF010000063.1:0-28567 GCA_964411985.1 uncultured Verrucomicrobiota bacterium | reverse complement strand
GCGACGAAGGCTGCGACGAAGGCTGCGACGAAGGCTGCGACGAAGGCTGCGACGAAGGCCACGAGGGGAGTCACGCCTCGGCGAGGCATGACCTACCTTTGTTCTCGTCTGCCGGGGGCTTGACAGGGAACGTTGGGAGCTGTTTGAATGTTTAGACATTTAACAACCATCGCCATGAACCCGGTTTCCCTTGTTTCTGCGGCACCTCGATCTTGTCAGCGAAGGGAGGGAGGGTCCCGTGCGGATCGTCTTCTCTCCGTTTGTGCGAATTCGTGTGGCCCAGAGGCTTCCCTTGTCGGGGGCGGTCATGGTAACTTCGCATCTATGCACCATCTTCGCATTCCTGTCGCATCTGTACTGGCCGGGCTTGTGTTCGCCCCGATGCTCCTGGTCCAGAGTTCCCTCGCCGAAGGTTTCACCCGGTTAGTCCCGATCCCTTCGCCGCGGATCAGCGCGTCGTCTGAGGAGTATCCCGGGGGCAACCACAAGGCGGTGCACCTGCTGGATGGCAAACCGCAGTCGGAGTATTCCTCCTCCAGCATGGGTACCCGGACCTTTGTGGAGTTCGATCTCGGGGAAGCGACGAAGGTGGCAGGCTTCCGTCACTTGGACCGCAACGATCCGGCCACGATCGCGGAGTCCGAACTGAGTTTCCTTGACTCTGCCGGGGCGGTGGTACGCAAGGTGACGGTGAAGCATGCCAACAAGCCGGGCGGCGAGACGATGCAGGCGGTCCTCCCGGCGGTGGAGGCGCAGCGGCTGCGCTGGCAAGTGACCAAGCTGGGGCCGCAAGGGTTCGGCACGGTGGGCGGGGCGGAAGTGACGTTTTATCGGGCCGGGGCCGAGGAGGCGCAGCCTACCCAAGCAACTGTATCGGCCAAGGCGATCCAGGTGGCGGAGCGGACCTCCAAGGGTTTGGTGCAACCGCTCGTGGTCAAGCTCGACTATCCGTATGCACAGCCGGTGGAGGCGTCACTCCAAGTGGGGGACCAACCGGTGACCACGGTTCAGCTTTCCGCAGGGGTGCAAACGGTTCGCTACCAGATTCCCGTCGTGGAGACGGACCAGTCCATAAAGGTCCAGCTCCGGCAGAAAGGGGGCGCAGAAATTGCGCGACAGGATGTGGCCTTGAAACCCTTGCGCAAGTCGACGGTTTACATTCTCCCCCATTCACATACGGACATTGGGTATACTGAGCTGCAGACCGCGATTGAAGAGAAGCAGGTGAACAACTTGCTGCGCGGCATGGAATTGGTCCGCAAGACTGCGAACTATCCGGAGGGTGCCCGGTTCGTGTGGAACGTGGAAGTGCTCTGGGCGGCCGACCTGTTCCTGCAGCGGTTGGGTCGGAGTGATCGGGAGGCTTTCCTGAGCGCTGTGAAGAAGGGCCAAGTGGCCTTGAACGGCATGTACCTGAACGAGCTCACCGGGCTTTGCCGGCCAGAGGAATTGATCCGCTTGTTCCGCATGGCGACCCAACTGGGCAAAACAACCGGCGTGCCCGTGCGATCGGCCATGATTAGCGACGTCCCGGGATACACCTGGGCCACCGTGACCGCGATGGGGCAGGCAGGAATTCGTTACTTCAGCGTTGCGCCCAACTATTTCGACCGCATCGGCGACATCCTGCAGCAGTGGGAGAACAAGCCTTTCTACTGGGTATCGCCGTCCGGCAAGGAGAAGGTTCTGGTCTGGATCCCTTGGCGCGGTTATGCCATGTCCCACATCATCAACCGGCTGACTCCAGCGTTTGTGGAGGAATATCAGCAGCAGCTCGAGAAGAGTGGGTATCCCTTCGACATCGCCCATATGCGCTGGGCCGGACACGGGGACAACGCCGTTCCCGATGGGGTGATCTGCGACTTCGTGAAGGATTGGAGCGCCAAGTACGCCTGGCCCAAGTTTGTCATCTCGTCCACGACCGAAGCGTTTGAGGCTTTCGAGAAACGCTACGGAAACCAGCTTTCCGAAGTTCGCGGCGATTGGACCCCCTATTGGGAAGACGGAGCGGGTTCGTCCTCCTGGGAAACCGCGCTGAACCGGACGAGTTCGGATCGAGTGGCCCAAGCGGAGTCCTTGTGGGGAATGCTGAGTCCGTCCAGCTATCCCGCTGCGGCGTTCGAGGACGCTTGGCGCAGTGTGCTGCTTTACTCGGAACACACCTGGGGTGCGTGGTGCAGTGTCAGCGAGCCAGCCCGGCAGGAAACCCTGGACCAGTGGGCGATCAAGCACAGCTACGCGGCGGAAGCCGACCGGAAATCGAGGGATCTTTTAAGCCGTTCCGTGGCGAACACGCGTGGGAACGAGATTCCGGGAGCGGTCGACGTCTACAATACCGTCTCCTGGACCCGGACCGAGCTGGTGCTGGTTCCGAAGGACTTCTGTGAAGGGCTGGATCGTGCGGCTGACGAGGAGGGACGACCGGTGCCGACCCAGCGGTTGCAGAATGGTGATTTGGTGTTGCTGGCGAAGGATCTCCCCGCTTTCAGTGGTCGCCGGTATCAGCTTTCTGCAGGCAAGCCCTTCGTCGAGGGGGTGGCCACGGTGAGCGCCAATGTGCTGTCGAATTCCGTGCTCCGGGTGGAGTTGGATGAGGTGACCGGGGCCATCCGCGAACTCAAGGCGGCCGGAATTGAAGGAAATCTCGCGGGGAATGAGGTAGATCAGCAACTGAACCGTTACCTCTACTTTACTGGCGAGGATCCATCCACCGCCAAGTCCAACGGTCAGGTGAAGATCAAAGTGATGGAGCGCGGTCCGTTGGTGGTCGCCTTGAGGGTGGAATCCGATGCCCCGGGTTGCTTCCGGTTGACGAGGGAGGTTCGGTTGGTGGCGGGTGCGGACCATGTGGAGCTGATCAACACGGTGGACAAGTCGCGTTTGGTGGCGAAGAGCTATCATGCGAACGACGGGAAAGAGAGCCTCAACTTTTCCTTCCCGTTCCAGGTTCCCAAGGGACAGGCCAGGTTGGAGTTGCCCTTTGGCGTGATCCGGCCGGACGAGGACCAGATCCCAAGCGCGTGCAAGAATTGGTTTACGGTGGGACGCTGGGCCGACGTGGCGAATGACCAGTACGGAGTCACTTGGATTACGCTGGATGCGCCGCTGGTCCAGGTGGGAGGATTGACAGCCAATCTGCTGAACTCGCAATCGAATCCGGCGGTGTGGCGCAAGCGAGTCGGCCCCACCCAACGCCTGGACTCCTGGGCCATGAACAACCACTGGGGCACCAACTACCGCGCTTATCAGGAGGGGCCTGTCCTGTTCCGCTACCTCTTGCGTCCGCACCGAGGGTACGATCCCGCCGCCTCCTCCCGTTTGGCCATCGCCCAGACCCAACCCTTGCTGCCCATCCGGGGGCGTGGGCCCAAGCCGGTCGGACATTCCATGCTGAAAGTCTCCAACGACCGCGTGCTGGTGACGGGCTTGAAGCCGTCGGATGATGGGAAGGCCCTGATTTTGCGCCTCTGGTGCGCGTCAGCCCAGGACGCTCCGACACGCCTGGAATGGAGTGGACGGAAACCGGTTCGGGTCTATCGGAGCGACACGAGTGAAGGGCAGGGGACCGAAGTGCGGGGTGAGTTCTTGATGCCCGCTTGGGGAGTCCAAGCGCTGCGCGTTCCCGTTTCCGCGAGCACTAAGTAACGGCATTCACATGGCGGTCGTGGCAGGCATTGACGCGGGTGGAACCAACACCCGGTTGGTCGTGGCGGATGAATCCGGAGCGATTCTGGCATTCGCCCACTCGGGCTGCACTAGTTTTGCCGAGTTGGGGGTGGACTCTGCCCAGGACGCCCTGCTCGACTTGTGGAAAACGGCTTGGAACCAAATAGGCCAAACGCCTCAACCGTCGGACAGCATCTTCATGTCGTCCGGTAGCATTCTATCGGACTCCGACGTGCAGATTGCAAACCAGATGCTGATTTCTGCGGGCCTGGCGAAGCCCGGTTGCGTGCACTCCGCGAATGATGCCGTGGCGGCGCTGGCGGGTGGCCTTCCTGGACGGCCGGGGATTCTGGTGATTGCGGGCACAGGATCGGCTTGTTTCGGGCGTGATTCTCAAGGGCGCCGATGGCGAGCCGGGGGATGGGGACACCTCCTGGGCGACCCCGGGAGCGCCTTTGGGTTGGGGCGAGAGGCGATCGTCGCGGCCACCAAAGCGTACGACCACCGGGGGCCGGTAACCTCCTTGTCGGCGGTCGTGATGAGCGGCCTTCAGTTGGAGGACTTGCTGGAAGTCTACCGGAAGCTCCACCACGAAGGGGTGGCGCGCGCGGCGATTGCCGCCTTGGCTCCCGAAGTGCTCCGTTGCGCCGAGGCCCGGGATGCGGTCGCCGTGAGCCTAGTGGAGGAAGCGGTCCGTTGCCTGGCCGAGATGGTTCAAGCGGTGGCGAAGACCCTGGATTTGTCAGCCCCTGAACTGGCTCTCACGGGAGGGCTGTTAGATCGCTCCGTCTACTATCGGAACCGGTTCCTGGAGTGCGTGACGGCCATCCTTCCGGGAGCCACCGTGGCTTCCGACAGTCTGCCCCCCGTGCTGGGTGCCTTGCTCCTGGCGGCGGAGGAGTTGACGGGTACCGTTCCCTCCCCTGGCTTCATCGAGCACCTTCGGCGGGGTGTTCCGAGCTTCCCGAACCAGTGAAAGACATGGGGCTTCTCCGGCCAAAACACCTTTGAGCATGAAGACAATCGCTTTCTGCTGTTCCATTCTTGTTGCTGCGGCAAGCTGGGTGCGCGGGGCAACTCCCGTCTGGCCGACTTTCCGCGGGCCCAATTGTTCTGGCGTGGCGGTGGACGCCAAACCACCGGTCAAGATCGGTCCCACGAACGGGGTGTTGTGGAAGGTGCCGCTGCCGTTCTCCCCGTCCTCCCCGTGCATCTGGGGTGATCAGCTTTTTGTGACCGTGTTTGAGAACGACGAGCTTCAGACACGCTGCTATCAGCGCGCGGATGGCAAGCTGGCCTGGTCGCGCGGCTTGAAGGTGGAGAAACTCGAGACGTTTCACCGCACGGAGAGCAGCCCCGTGTCCTCCACGCCGGTCACCGATGGTGAACGCGTGGTGACCTATTTCGGGTCGTTCGGGTTGGTCTGCCACGACATGAAGGGAACCGAGCTTTGGCGGCACCCCTTGCCGATCGCCCTGAGTTTTGGTGGCTACGGCACGTCCGCATCACCGTTGATCTCGGGGAATCTGCTGGTGGTGGTGCGCGACCGCGACGAGGAGTCCTCGCTGCTGGCCGTGGATGTGCGCACGGGGAGGAAGGTTTGGGAAACGGCGCGGCCGGATTCCTTCGGCAGTTTTGGTACCCCGATTCTCTGGAAGAACCACGGGGTGGACGAGGTGGTGGTGGCGGGTCCACTGCGCCTGAAGGGCTACGCTTTGGCCACGGGCAAGGAGGATTGGGTGGTGGATGGCATTACGGCGTGCGCCTGCACGACCCCGGTCGAAGGGAACGGTTTGTTATTCTTCGCCGCGTGGTCGGATGGCAAAGCCGATGATCCCTGGGCCACTTGGGAAGAGATGCTGGAAAAGCACGACAAGAACAAGGACGGTGTCATTGCGCTCGACGAATTTGAAGAAATCAGCCGCGACTATTACCGGGGGTTTGATGGGAACCGCGACGGCAAGGTGGAGAAGTCCGATTACGACCTGCTCCTGGCTTCGATCACCAAGGGCGAGAACGTCTTGCTGGCCATCAAATCTGGCGGCCGGGGCAACATCACCCAATCGCACATCGCATGGAAGTCCACGCGTGGTCTGCCTTACGTGGCGTCCCCGCTGCTTTACGATGGGCGGCTGTATTGCCTTAAGAACGGCGGGATGATTTCGTCCTTCGACGCGCAAACCGGGAAGGCCTTTTACCTTCAGGCGCGTCTCAACGCCGGGGGGAGTTACTACTCCTCGCCCGTGGCTGCGGATGGACGCATCTACGTGGCTTCGTTGCCTGGAAAGCTCACGGTGATCCAAGCGGGCGGCGACAAGCCGGAGATTCTGCACCAGGTCGAGTTTGGCGAGCGCATCCACGCTTCGCCGGCGATTGCGGGGAACCATTTCTACCTGCGCACCGAATCCGCCCTCTATGCCTTCGGCGAGCCGGCGGGACAGTGAAAGACGCTGAGGCATACGGGTTTCGGGAATCACATTTCCATGTTCAGGAGTCTGCACACCTGATTTGAGGTGCCTATGCGGCCAGATTTGCTTTCATATAGCAAATCTGGATTTGACCGGGGCTGGCGGTCTGTTTAGGCTCCTTCCCGCATGGTAGCTTACATCCATCGCTCGATCGAGCCGGTGCTGAAAGAGATGGCCGGACAGTTCTCCGCGGTCGCGCTGACCGGGCCGCGCCAGTCGGGCAAGTCCACCCTGCTGCAACAGGTCTTTCCCGACTACGTCTATCTGACGCTGGATGACCCGCTCGTGCTCCAGCAGGCGCTGCACGATCCCGAACTGCTGCTCGATTCGGCTGGGCCGCGCGCGGTCATTGACGAAATCCAATACGCGCCCTCGCTGCTGCCACGCCTCAAGCTTCGCGTGGACCGCCAACGCGGCACGCCGGGCCAGTTCATCCTGACGGGTTCGCAGCAGTTCGTCCTGATGAAAGGGCTGGGGGAGACACTGGCCGGGCGGATTGGGTTACTGGAGTTGCTGCCCTTCGGTCTCGAGGAGAAGACGCGTTGTCCGGGCAAGGAGCATTTGGCCGGGGAGCCGCGCGCCGCGTTTGCGGAGGCTTGCCTGCGCGGTTCCTATCCGGAGCCGGTGCTGCAGCCGAAGTTCGACGCCACACGATGGTATGGGGCGTATGTGCGCACTTACCTGGAAAGGGACATACGGTCTTTGTATGACATTGGGAACCTGCGGGAATTCGAGCGCTTCCTGCAATTGCTGGCGGTTCGCTGCGCGCAGACGCTGAACATGTCCACACTGGCCACGGAAGCCGGGGTGGCCGTCAACACCATCAAACGGTGGATTTCCATTCTGGAGGCGTGCCGGATCATTTATCTTCTGCCGCCTTATTACAACAACCTGGGCAAACGGATCACCAAGGCCCCGAAGGTCTATTTTCTCGACGCCGGGCTGGTGTGCTACCTAACCGGGTTGCGCGACAAGACACACCTGTTGCAGGGGCCGATGGCGGGGCCGCTGTTCGAAAACTTCTGCGTGCAGGAAACGCTCAAGGTGTTTGCGGCGCGGGGCGAAACCCCGCGCCTCTTCTTCCTCCGCACGAAGTCGGGGTTGGAAGTGGATCTGCTGATCGAAGGCCCCGGTCCACGGCTCCATCCTTTCGAGTTCAAACTCTCGGCCACGCCCCGGGTGGAGATGGCGGAGCCGATCCGGCATTTCCGCGAGCAGTTCGCCGCGTTGAAACCTGAGCCGGGCGCGATTGTGTCGCTGGCTCCAGTGAGCCGCCCATTGAGCGCCGACGCGCGGCTTTTGTGCATTGAGGAATTCCTCGCCGGGGCTGTCAGCATGGGTGTGTCGCCATGAATAGCCAGTCCTCTGAGGAAACCAAACCTTATGGAACGTACAACCAAGCGGAGATGGAAAAGCCTACTGGCCAAAGCAAAAGCCGGGTCGCCGGAGGCCCAATGGGAGGTCGGCCTTTATTGCCAAGAAGGGGCAAAGGACGGTTTGGACAGACTCCTGGTGAGAGCCAACCAGACCAAGGCCCGTCGATGGTATACACTTGCCGCCGAGCAAGGCGACCAATGGGGGCAACTTGCGCTGAGCAATATGCTGAGCTCAGGGAAGAGAGGCGACCGTGACTACAAGGGAGCCATCTACTGGGCAAAGCGGGCTATTGCCCAAGGGTGCGCCTCCGCCGCGTTCAACCTGGGTACAATCTATCGGGACGAAAACAAGCCATCGCAGGCGTTTCGCTGTTACTGCAAAGCGCTCTCGATGGGTGAGAAAGGCGCTTTGCTTCAGGTGGGACTTTGTTGCTTGTTTGGTCTTGGGACCAGACAGGACCTTGCCGAGGCAAGGCGCCATTTGGAGAAGTTGACCACCTGTGATTCCAATCTCGTCTGTCAGCGTGATTTGGAAAATGCGCATTACTGGCTTGCGATCCTCCAACTCCTAAAAACGACGCGGCTGGACCAATCCCGCACCCGCGCGCGTGCCCTGCTGGAGTATGCGAATGCCGATGAGGACCACGAGCAGGCTCGTGACTTGCTGAATCTACTGGGACGATCCAAGTTCCTTCCGGTACGGCCTATAAATCGACAAACGTAAGAGGAACTGGGTAGAGGATACTTTCGGCACAAAGAAGGGAAGGTGATGGGGTTACTGACATGTTAACTGTAGACTATCGAGATGACCCCTAGGGTTCGCTTGTTCTCAACCGAGGCAATCGAGTCCGTTTCTGCATGAGTGGACAATAGCTCGCGACAGTATCTACTCAAGGGAACTCCTGGCGGACGAGGCTCATCCGCGCTCGCGCCAGGATTTGCTGAATCACCTCTGACTTGGCGTCGGCGTAGTCTTGGACGTATTTCCAGGCTCGGCTTGCCAATTCCACTTTGGCCTGGGCGTACCGCTGTCTTTCCTCGGGGTGGTTCCACAGGTGGTTTCGAAGCAGGAGAAGGCTTTCGATTTCAACGCACCCGACCGTGAAGACGTGGAGGTTGATATCGACTCCCAGACCCTTGAACATACGGTGCTCGTGCCAGTCAGGCTCGCGAATCCGCAATTTGTATCCCGCACTTTCAAGCAGAGGCAAATACGATACCTCGTCAGCGGAGTTCGCCACCACGAGCAAGATATCGATGATCGGCTTGGCTACGAGTTCAGGCACGGAGGTGGATCCCACGTGTTCGATCCGGAGGGCGCGTTCCTGAAGCAGACTACGGATGCGTTGCGCCTCTTCCGCGAACTGCCTGGGCCACTCGGGGTTGTGCCCTGCCAGCGTCACCGGGCCGTTGAGCTCGGCTGGTGTACCCACCGTGACACAGCGGATCCGCTCCTCCGAGGAAGCGGGTTCCGGGTTCCGGTAGTGCGGGGTTTCGGCATTACCCATGCGGCTCAGATATAGGGTGATGCCGGTTCGCCTGTCAACGGAAGGCCTGTTGTCGGTTGGAGACTCTCCAAGGGCGCGGGGTGGTGTCCGTAGATCTGATTCGTGGGACCCCTGGGACCTGGAATTTGCATCGACCTTCCATGAGGGATAAACTAATGTCGTTCGGAAGCCAGCTTTAGCCATGCCTATGAGCACTCGAATCATCTGCCTTTTGCTCTCCAGTAGCCTCCTCTGCGGTGGTATCGGCATTCACTCCGCAGTCGCGGCCGCCCCAACCCGAAATCGCATCGAACTGAAGGACGGCTGGTACTATCTCGACGGGCAGAAGTTCCTTCTTAATGCAATCGGTTATGAACCTGGTGCTCGGCCCGGTGAAACCCCGCTCCAAAATGCCGGTGACCGGAAGTTGATGTGGCGCGAGTTTGGACTGATCAAGGCCGCCGGGTTCAACGGCATTCGGACCTGGAAGGCGCTCCCTGAGGAGGAACTCCGGTTGGTGCAGAACTCTGGCTTGAAGGTCGTTTTCGGGATTTGGCTGGGGCCGGACGAAGACTTTGCGGATCCCAAAGTCATCGAGAAGGATCTGGGGATCATCCGGCAGGCCCTGGCGTACTCCCATAAGTACGATTGCATCGTGACCTACCTCATCATGAACGAGCCGATGCCGGAGCACCTCTGCAAGGTGGGCGGGCAGGCAACCTTGAACCTCTGGCGGCGGGCGGTAGAGCTAATCCACGAGCTGCACCCGGGAATCCCTGTCACGATCTCGAACAACGCCGACGTGGGCGAGTGGGTTGACATGAACGTGTTCGATGTCTACGCCCGGAATGCCTACGACTACCACGACGGCCACAACTTCACCCACGGCTTTGCGAATGCCATGCGCATGGTGACCGAGAGCTACCGGGGCAACAAGCCGGCGATCCTCACCGAGTTTGGACGATCGGTTTCACGCGCCGAGTGGCATCCCTTCTACGGCGGCAACACCCTTCAGGGGCAGGCCAAAGCCCTCACCCAGTACTATCGCGACATCCTTGATTCGGGTGCCACGGGCCTGTGCCCGTTCTACTTCGCTGACGGTTGGTGGAAAGGGGGCGAACCGGCGGTGCACAACGACGCCCCGGAGGAGTGGTTTGGCTTCTTCGGCTACCGGAATCTCCAGGACCGGGTGGGCTACGCGCGACCCGTCTGGCACGCCCTAACGCGGTACAATCGGGCGCTCGTGGTTTCACCCAAAAACCAGCAGTTCTACCAGAACGAAGTTCCCGTGGAGATCTTCGCCCAACCCGACGTGAAGATGCTGCGCATCATTTACCTCGATGGCATCCTGCTCCAAGGCAAGCCAGACGCGCGCGGTCACTATGCTGGAAAACTGTCTTTTCCAGGGGAAAACCTAAAAGACCGGGAGTTCATCATCGAAGCGTATGATGGGAAGGGGCGTCTGCTGAAAGAGGAGAGCATCGTAGTTCTCACCGGCAAAGACCCAATCCAATGGCCCACGCTGGAGTTGAGATGTCCCGCCACAACTCTGGACAATACCAAGGAGCTGGCCATGGCTATTGAAGTGAAAAACACACCCGAGTTCACCTTGGGGAACACGCTTCGCTACTCCTTTTCGGCTCACAAGGGATGGGATTCCCCGGAAGACCACACTGCCCCGCTGGACCCCAAGCAAGGCGTTCAGGCTTTCTCCACCAGTTACCAGGTGCCTGACCGGAGTGTGATGCTGGCTCTCTATGCGGGCGCGGACATCCGTCACGGCAAGTTCACGAAGACAATCTACGGCCAAAAATACCTCTACCGGGGTACCTGGGCGGATCCGATTCGGGTGAAATAGTCGTGATGACACCCAACGCGGCTGTCAGCGGCTTTGGACAGCATGCACCCGCACCTCAGCGGAATGATTCAAATCCAGCGTGGCCTGGATTCGGTCCATGGTTTCGGCTGGGGGAGCGTCCAGAAAGCCGGCAAAGGTCACGAAGTGCTGAACGGCGGGGGCACCTTCAATGCCCGAACCCCCCGCGCCGGCCCCGGGAGCGATGACGTGCAGAGTGGCCGTTTCTGGTGTCACCAGACCCACCGCCAATCGAGTGGAGTTGTACTTCATGCCCCAGTAAGTGTTCGGCGCTTTGACCTGCGCCGGCACGCCATCTGCCTCACGACCCACGGGCCCGGACCGACCATCCGAGAAGCACCATTGGCCCGGCGTGGGGCCGTCGCTGGCGAAGTTCTTTGGATCGTCGAAATCCCAGTAGACCATTGTAGGCTCGTTGAGTAGGACCTCTAGCCAACTGGCGCCGCCATAGAGCCGAAACACTTTCGTATGGCCCGAGGGATCGGTTGCTTGGTACTCGACCATGGCCGGACCAGGGGACCTGCAGGTCAACTCGTAAGGGGAACTGCGATAAGGACTCAGATCACTGAAACCGTGCCAGCCCGATTCTCCAGGCATGGAAAGGTCACGGTTGGCCGCAGACTTGATTTCCCACCGATAGATGTGAGCGCCCTCAGGCCCAAGCAAGAGCCGGACTCGATCGTTCTCCATCCATCTCATACCGTTGGCTGCCTCGCCGGTCCGCACTGCGGCAGCCAGCAGGGTCGGGACTTGAGCGAGCCCAAAGTAGAGATGAACGGCAGCTTGGCTAGCCCGGGGCAGGGGTCCCGTCAGCACCAGCACGAGGCGAAAACGACCCTGTGAATCCAGGGGATCCAGTTGAGCAAGGATCTCGTGAGGTGGTCCGTTGGTGCTCAGGCGAAAAGCACGGACGGGTGTGGCTGCTGCGTGGTTTGTCAACTTCAGCTCGAGTTCGACTGGGAGATCGAAGCGGTCGGTTGGGCCGGCCTGAACGACAAGTCCCAGGCGGTGAGTCGCCGAAGGATCCTCCCAGCGGGCATCGGCATAGACAGACTCTTTGACGCTCGTTGCAGGATTGGCCTTGCGAAGCGAAACTCTGGCCACCGTTAAGCCGATTTCGTCTGCGGGGGGCAGGGGTTGGCCGGTGCTGCTGGCGTTTTCCGCCGCCTGCAGCTTCCCCAGCAGGGTGTCGAAATGGTTCAAAACGTTCGTGTATCGCTGCAGGGTCCAGTCCAGCGCGTAAGGCCTGCTCTCTGCAAGCCACAGCCTGGCGAACTCTCGCCCGAGCTGTTGATAGGTATCCCGGTTCTTGCGCAGGAGCCCTTCGACTTGGGAGAGGTTCGGTTTTCCAGGCGCCTGACGGGCCTCCTCGTACCCTTGTGCGGCCTGAAGTCCGTCGAGCATGCGCTGTCCCATGAACTCCATGCGCTTCGCCCCAAACAAGAGGACTTCCAGCAAGTGCTGGTTACAGATTGCCTGGTGGCGGCAGGTCTCCAGGTGCTGGATCGCAGGTCGCACGATTTCCAACAATCCTGTAGCGTTCGCCCGGATGGTAGCGGGTGCGCCTTTGGGGGTGAAGTCGTATTCCCAAAAACGCGCGTTCATCATGCCTTTCATGCCGGGAAGACGATGGGCTCGGACCAAGAGGTCTACAGCACGACCAAACTCATCTCCTGGTTCGCCAAAGAGCACGGCACCCACGCGTCGATGGAAGGCCTCAATGGGCGTTGTGGACGCGTTCCAGGCGCACTCTGCCGCCCATGCATCCGCGTGCCATTTGACAGCCTTGAGCGACTCGCCATCGTCCTGCCAGTCGGTGTTGATCATACCCATGGCCCCGCGCTGGGTACCGTCCCGTACGAAGTTGTGGATGTTGGTAATGGCAACACCGAAATCGGGCAGGATCCGGCTCCAGTCGCTTACGCCTGGGCAGACGAAGAAATCGAAGCCGGCTTTGGCAAACGGCAGTATCTGGTCATCGAAGCTCGGGCGCGCGTCATACCCCCAGGTGAGCAGGATCGTGTCCTTCGGAAGGTCTGCGAGGTTTCCTGGATGCTGGAGAATGATGTCTCCCCACATCATCATCCGTTTTTGATGACGGTCTCGCAGGAGGTCATGCACGCGTTGAATATGTTTCACGTAGACCCCGCCCACGCCAATGCGCGACGCCAGTTCCTTCGAGGGCCCAGTACCCAGGCCGTCGGTCTCGTCACAGCAAACATTGAACCATGGAAAGGGTAGGTGTGGGCAGACCTCAGAGTAGAGATCGTCTAGCAGTTGGTAGGTTTCTTCGCGAGCTGGTGTCAGCACATCCGAGGTCTCACGCAGTGAGGCGTAGCGGTCATGTCTCAGAATGTTACCGAAATGACCGAACGACTGCTGATTGCCGAGCACATCGATCTGCAGCGGTTTCGCATGCGCGACCAGGGCGGCGAGGTCCTCCGCTGTGAGTGAACCGTTCGTAGGGCCAATCTCCGGGTGTTTCTTGAAAGCGAACTGGTACTCCATGTAGTAAGTCATGAGGTTCAGCTTGAGAGAGGAAGCCAGGGATGCCTCGAACTTCAATGTCTCCAGGGTGGAACTGGGACCCCGCGTCAGATCGTCCTGGAAGCAACGATACCGGAGCGAAGGCCAGTCACGGATCTGGAGGCAGGGAATGGACGATCCGCGGCGGTTGGCTCGCACTAATTGGCAAAGTGTCTGCAGCCCATAAAACAGACCGGCCGGCTCTTTCGCTGCACAGACGATTTCATGGGGGCGTACATCCAATGAATAACTCTCAGTGGACGTTGTTTCTGGAAGAGAGGGCAAAACGAGAGTCCCGTTCTGTGCTGCGATGCGAAACGCGGGAACTTTGGCCGTTCGACGACCGATTCCCATTTCGCGCAATCCGGCTCGTTGTAGTTCCGCGTTCAGGAGTGGAAAGGGCAGTTCCCCATGCCCCTCGAAAATCTCGAGAGTGAGGTCTGCTCCAAAATCAAAGCGGCCATCTCCCAAATCCACCCGTTTCGGAAAAGGAACCAGCCGTAAGTCCTGGATCCCTTCCGAACAGACCTGTGGAGCAAGGCCCCACAGACTCAAGCAGGCCACCAAGCAAACGATCCATCCGATACGGAGGCACGAAGCGTTCATGAGCACAGTGTACACGCCCAACCCCCGTCGCGAAGCCGATTTCTTGGCAACCTCACGAGAAGGCGATGGGGTCATCTCCCTATTCCACATTGTGAACACCGTTTGCCTACATTCGTAATGGTCTGGACATGCCACAGACTCTGCCAAGACTCACACGCCATGCCACAGGAGAGGAGGGAGATCTGAGCTCACCGGATTCATGAAGTCAACAATGTCCATCCACTGGTCAACTATAGTCATTCTAGCCTGAGGCGATCGAACGTATTATCAGCTGGGCTCCAATTGGGCAGCCGATTATCGTCTCGCCCCAAGACAGCACCGAGTGAAACCAGATTTATGCAAGCACAGAGACGAATCATCGAAAAGGATTCCTCACTGAAGAAGGACGACTTGATCGTCTTCACGGGCACGAACCATACTTTTATCAAGAAGACTCGCCAGTGGGAGCCGAACATAAACCTGGACAAAGGGCTGGCTGAGACTCACGCATGGATCAAGCCGCAAGATAAGAAGCGCCAAGCCGGGGATCGCGAGGGCGTGGTTTAACCGGGATCCAGGCAAGATGAAAACCAACGATCCCATCCGGCGGGCACTAGGTGCCATTCCCAATCGCCTGCAACTGGCCGGCGGCTGGATTGACCAGCCCTTCGTCTCGCGTCACAACCCCAAGCCGCCGGGCTCGATGGTGGTGGTGCAGATCGAGCCGAACTTCCGTCCGATGGATCGCTCTGGCATTGCCAGCGGCACACGCGCCATCGCGGCGAAGTTGTGGCGAGGCAGACTGCCCAAGCGCCCGCCGGCGGAACTCGTCCGCGAACTTTACCAGGCGGAAAACAAGGGCAAAGCCGACCCAAGTGGTTCGCAGGACATGATTGGCTTGATCTATCCCGGTGTGAACCGTTTGGATTACGACTACCACGTCGAGGGTGGCGTGTTCCCTTCCCACATGGAATCGCTGAACAGCGCGCGCGTGGCACGCTGGCTGGAAAGGGTTCTGCACTTGTTGCCGGTTGAACCGCGCCCGCCGGGTTACTCACCGCTCGGCAAAAAGAAGCTTGATCCGAAGTGGGTCGCGCGCCTTGGGCAGTCCGGCAAGGATTGCTTCGAAGCCATCCGCAACATGGATGTGAAGGCCCTCGGAGCCTCGCTGAACCTGAACATGAAGTGCTGGGAGCAGCTCCTGCCGCACACTGTCCGGCATCCGTTGATCAAGACAGACCTGATGGGGCTGCTCAAGGCTTACCAAGACCGCTATGCTGGCGCGATGTATTCGGGCTGCGGCGGAGGCTACCTGATTGTGGCGGCCGCCGAACGGGTCCCTGGCGCGATGAAGGTCGATGTGCGCATAGCCACACCATGAGCGCGAAAGCCACCTGGTGCCACATCGCATACATAGGCAACGGACCTGGAACCTGGGGGGATGTCACTCCAAAGCCGAGCGTAAACGAGCACGGCACGGCTAAAGAGGGAGTGTGCGATCCCAGTGTGGAGTTCCCCCCGAGAGTGGACCCCTCCACCTAACCACGCGGTTCGAATCCGTCGGCGCCTCGATGGAGCAGATACTTCTTACTTCCGAGGATGGTTCTATGGGGTGGTGACTCCATGCCGCCCTGATCGGTTTCTGGATTCTAGGTACCCACGTTTCATCCGAGAAATCCAGGCTGCAGCTGGCATACTCACGGGGCGGGGGATGGTCATGCTGGAGCTTCTCCGAGTGGACTTCATCCTGTCTTAAGGTGGACTACGTTACCGTTCGCCAGATGAAACGAGTCATGCGTCTTTTCAACTGGGTCGCCTTGTCACCCTGGATCGGTCTGAGCTTGGTTGCCAACGCCGCTGATGGACACATCCTGCTCGGGGTGGAAGGCACCAACACGGTTGTGCAAGTGAAGGGGGACAAGGACGACGATTGGTGGATCCAGACTTCGACGGATCTGCTCAGCTGGACCAATCTAACCAGCCATGGCCCAGTCCTTTCCGGCAGGACTAACCCCCCGTCGCTTTCTTTGGGCAGCCTCGATGGCCTCCAGGTCTATTTCCGCGCTCAGAGGACTGCGGGTCTTTATGATCCCACATTGCTCCGGACGATCAGCCTGACCTTCACTCAGAGCAATTGGCAGACCTTGTTGACCAGCGGGCGGACTACTGGATCGAATACGGTCGCGAGCCTCACCTTGGACAACGGCGCCTTTCTCCCCAAGGTGGGGGCTCGTTACCGTGGGAACACCTCCTTCACGGGCATGGGGGGCGCGGCTCCGGTGAAGAAGTCTCTCAATCTCGAGTTGGACTTTGCTGACCCCACGGCGGATCTGATGGGTTACGATACCCTCAACCTGAATAATGCCTATCAGGATGAGACTATCATGCGGGAATCGGTTTACTTCAGAACCATGCGCAAGTACACCGTGTGTCCCAACGGTTCGCTGGTGCAGCTGTACATCAACAACGTCAACTGGGGCGTTTACTCCTTCGCGCAACAGCAGGATGGCAGGCTCATCCAGGAGTATTTCACCAGCAGCGATGGCGATCGATGGCGGGCCCCCAATATGCCTGCTGGCGGCGGAGGAGGGCCAGGGGGTGGATCCACTGGCGCTTCCGCCCTTGGTTACCTCGGAAACACCAACGTGGCTAGCTATAAGAGCAACTATGAGCTGAAGTCCACGTACCATACCAACGCCTATCCACGCCTCATCAACTGCATCTACGTCCTCAATAACACTCCAGCTGCAGAGGTGCCGGACAAGGTAGAAGATGTGCTGGCCGTCGACCGGTGGCTCTGGTTTCTCTCTTTGGAGAACGTGTTCGCGGATGACGACAGTTACTGGAATAAAGGGGCCGATTACATGATCTATTTCGAGCCGGAGAGCGGTCGATTGCATCCTGTGGAACACGATGGAAACGAGGCGTTTGTGGCGGGCGACGCTCAGTTGAGCCCCGTGACTGGAGCTGCCGTCACCACCCGCCCGGTCCTGAAAGTCCTCCTTTCCAACGCCGAACTGCGCCAACGCTACCTCGCCCACATGCGAACTGTCCTGGAGGAGTCATTCAACCCATCGGTGATGATCCCGCTGATCGACCAGGTTTCCGCGATGACCGTTGGGGCGATCACTGCCGATCCGAAGAAAGGTTACACGGCGATGTCGACCTATACCAATGACCTCAACACACTTAAGAATTTCGTGAGGCAGCGCTACGCCTTTCTCACGAACCATGCGGAGCTGAAGCCACTGCCTCCCGCCATCGTATCGGTCTCCGGCCCGCGGTCCGATGTGACTGCCGCCGACTCGCCTTTCGTTACCGCAGAGGTGCGAGGTAGTGGCACAGAGGGCATCTCTTCCGTCTGGCTGTATCACCGAGCCAAATCCTACGGACGGTTCACTCAGGTTCAGATGTGGGATGACGGTGCTCACGGTGATGGAGTGGCGGGGGACTCCGTTTACGGCGCAGCCACCACGAACTATCCGGCGGGGACGAAGGTTCGCTATTATGTCGAAGCCAGATCGGCCAACACCGCGCAGGCCGCCTGTCTTTCGCCGGCGAGAGCGGAGCAGGAGACCTACACTTACCGAGTAGCCACCACGACCGCCGCCAGCACCCCGGTGATCATCAGTGAGTTGATGGCGCTCAATTCCACGACGCTGGCTGATCCCCAGGGCGAGTTCGATGACTGGATCGAACTGCGAAATATCACCGATCAGGAGGTTGACCTAACTGGGCGCCATCTGAGCGATGAACCAAACAACCCTCGCAAATGGCAGTTTCCCGCCGGGACAAAGATCGCCGCTGGCGGATATCTTCTCGTATGGGCCGATGAGGATGGAAGTGCCACCAATGGTCTGCACGCGAGTTTCAAACTCTCTGCCGAAGGGGAGGAAATCTTCCTGACGGATACGGATGCCGAACTGAACGCCGTGCTGGATTCAGTCCGTTACGGGGCTCAGGAAGCGGACCGTTCCTATGGACGCACCGCCGTGGACCCGGAAGAGTGGGCCAACATGAGTCCAACTCCTGGCGGTCCTAACCATTAGCCCAGTAGCCACCGTCGGAAGACGGCGCAGGAATCGCGCTTGTGTGTCCTCTGGTAGCCGTGCTCGGAAGAGCGCGCTGTCTGTCTGGGAATGGCGGGAAGGGGAAAAGTCACTCGCCTTTTGCCAAAGGCGACTACCCGGGAGTGGGTAGCCGCCGTCGGAAGACGGCGCAGGAATCGCGCTTGTGTGTCCTCTGGTAGCCGCGCTCGGAAGAGCGCGCTGTATGTCTGGGAGTGGCGGGGAGGGGAAAAGTCACTCGCCTTTTGCCAAAGGCGACTACACGAGGGGAGTAGCCAAAATAGCGCTTGCTTTTGATCACTTTGTATAGCAAAGTTAAGTCGTGATGAGACCAGCCAGGTTACTGAGATTCACGCTTTCCTCGGGGGGGGGAGGCTTGGGGTCGGTTTTCGCCGGCCGTTGTCCTTTACGTAACTTTCCAGCTTATGTTCAAGCCTCTGGCGCAGCCGTTCTCGAAGTTGTCCTGACCTGACACCTCCCCTTTTATGCCCATGCACCACCAGTTTACTCGAGTAATACTTTGTACAACAAAGAACATTATCTCAAAAGCTGGAATAGCCCGCCTTGGCTTCGTTGCTTTTCCCCGGTCTCCTCATCCTCCCACCGGCCCCTAACCTCCCTGAAGCTCATGAATGAACCCGAATCCCCACTCTTGTCCACCTGCTCCCGCTGGATCCAACGCTGCGCCACGAATCTCAAGATCGTGGGCGTGGCCTTTCTCATCCTCCTGCTGCTGATACCGCTCATGCAGATCCGCTCTGTGCTCGCGGAGCGGCTGGGCCGGCGCAACCAGGCGGTGGAGGAGATCACGTCCACCTGGGGCAGGGAGCAGAGTGTCGTGGGGCCGGTCCTGGTGGTTCCCTACCGCTACACGGTCAAAGTCTGGAAGGAACAAGCCGTCGCCGGTGGCAGAATGGAAAAGGTGGAAACGCTGGAGACAGTAACCGCTAGAGCCTGTTTCCTTCCCGATACCAACACGGTCGAAGGAGTGGTGGAGCCTTCGCGCCTGCGCAGGGGGATCTATCAGGCGGTGGTCTACACCGGCAAACTGAGTTGTCTGGCCCGCTTCTCTCGTCCGGACTTCTCCAGCATGAAGATCGATGAAAAGAACGTTCTCTGGGACGAAGCCGTGGTCACTTTTGCGATTCCCGACCTGCGGGGGATCAAAGAGTCCCTGCAGTTGCAGTGGGGTGATCGGAGCCGTCCTCTCCTCCCGGGGTCCAAGCTGAAAGGGTTTTCCTCAGGGGTGTTTGCCCGAGTGAACGACCTGAAGGAGAGCCCCGCATCCATTCCGGTGCGCCTGGATTTTTCCTTGAATGGCAGTGGAGGGATTACCTTCGCCCCTGTTGGCGCACAGAATATCATCCGGGTTTCGTCTCCTTGGCCTGATCCAAGCTTCTACGGAGCCTTTCTTCCAGCCGAACGCCAGGTTTCGTCGGACGGCTTCAAGGCCACCTGGCAGGTTTCGCTCTATGGCCGCGGATACGCGCAGCAATGGACGGACCAGGACCCTTCCGGAGGTCTGACGTCGGAATCCCTCGCCAGCTCGGTTTTTGGGGTTCGTTTCCAGGCTGGCATCGATTCCTACCGGAATGTGGAGCGCGCCATCAAATACGGGGCCCTCTTTTTGGTTTTGGTTTTCACCACCTTCTTCCTCTTTGAGATCCTCTCGAAGGTGCGAATTCATCCGTTCCAGTATACCCTGGTGGGTGCATCGCTCTGCCTCTTTTACCTGGGTTTGCTCGCCCTTTCGGAGTTCATCGCCTTCGGTTTGGCTTACCTCGCGGCTGCGTCCCTTACCACCGTCCTGATTTGGTTTTACAGCTTGAAAGTGCTGCAGACCGGAAGAAGGACCTCCACGCTCGCCGGACTGCTGGTGACGCTTTATGGCTTCCTCTACGTTGCCCTGCAGTTGCAGGATTACTCTTTACTGTTCGGTACTGCCGGACTTTTCCTCATGCTGACCATTGTCATCGTGGCGACTCGTAACATCGATTGGTATGCCCGGGACCGAGCCTGATCTTTGTCGCGTCGCCTATGAAAATGGATCTTACGTCGTGTTGGGGTCGATGGGGTATGGTCGCGGGATTTTCGGTTGCCATGGCATGGGTCGAAGCCGCCGTCGTCTTTTACCTGCGCACCTTTATTGACCGGATTGAGCCTTACCAAGCGCATCCGCTTCCGCTCGTGGGTTCCCTCGGATCGGTGGAATTGGTGCGGGAGGCGGCGACCCTTGTCATGCTGTTCACGGTGGGGCTACTGGCAGGCGGTTCCTGGCGAAGTCGCATCGGATACGCGGCGATCGCTTTTGGGGTGTGGGACATCTTTTACTACGTGTTCTTGAAGATCATGTGCGATTGGCCACGATCCCTCTTGGACTGGGACATCCTTTTTCTCCTTCCGCTCCCGTGGTGGGGGCCGGTGCTTGCGCCGGTACTGATTGCCCTGTTGATGATCGTCTGGGGCACGGTTGCCACCGGGAGCGGTCCTTCGGAAGGTAAGCTCGGTTTTGGCAGGACTGCATGGATCCTCAACGGGATCGGCATTTGCCTGGCACTCTATGTTTTCATGGCCGATGCCATTCGTGTTGCTGACCAAGGGACGGAAGCGATTCGGGAGGTGTTGCCGGTGCGTTTCAGCTGGGGGTTGTTTCTGGTCGCGTTGGGATTGATGGCCGCGCCGCTGATGTTTTGGATGGGGCGGCCTTTGCGGCAGGTGCGCGATGAGGGTTCCTTTTCGTAGCGGCTTTGGGACACCGTGAGGGTAGGCGGTGTTCGCACTTCCCGCTTGCCTTTATCGAGTAGGGTGTTTTGCTTCTGGAATACGATCTGGCCGGGCCGCAGCCTCTTGGTGAATCGACGGCGCGGACCAAGCATGAATCAGAGACGAACCATGTTGAGGCGGCTTGAAGGTTTCGAAGGCAGGGCTGCGCTGGTGAGCCAGTGGATGCTCTTCTTTTGCCTCTTGTTCTATCTCCTCTGGAAGCAGGTGGACCTTCGCATCGTCTACCACGGCGGCGGGTTGATCGCCAGTTTCCCTTCCTTCTATTGGGGGGCTGACTTCTTCCGGGAGACGCTTTCCCAGCCCGGCGGTTGGCTGCAATACCTGAACTCCCTTCTGATGCAGTCCTTTTACCACTCTTGGTTGGGGGCGCTGGTGGTCACGGGGCAGGCATGCCTCCTTTCCTGTCTTCTCCGGGCTTGCTTGAAATCGACGGGTGGATCGAGCCTTGGGCTCTTTGCGCTGGTTCCTGGTGTGTTTCTTCTCGCTTTGTATGCACGCCCTACCTACTCCGTCGCTGCCGTGACCGTTTCCTCTTGTGCTCTGTTTGCCTTGGGTATGGCATTATTGCTTCTGCGGATTCGATTTCCCGTTGTGGCCCTGCAATGCGGCGCGTTCCTACTCGGATCCGCCTTGGTGTACTACGTTTCTCCCGGTTCCTCACTGCTCTTCCTGCTTCTGATGCTGCTCTTGTGCGTGCGTCAGAGGCAATCCATGGTGGTACTTGGTGTGCTTGTGGCGGGGGCGGTCTCCCTTCCCCTGGCTATCGGCTGCTGGGGCTATGGCATGTCCCCCAGGGAGAGCTATCTTTCCGCTATGCCTTTCGCCGTTTCTAGCCGGGTCTTACAGAGCGCGGGTTTGGGGTTGTTGTACCTGGTCTATTTCTCGGCCTTTGTTCTTGGTATGATTGGCTGGGCTTGGGATGCGATGAGCGGAAGTCCTCTACGGGGAAATTCCCCAGCGTCTCCGGACAGGGCAGGGGAGGAGGTTGGGAAGAGGGGGAAAGCGGCACCCGGAGGCGCACGAACTCCAAGACCTGGCGGAGTTTTCGTGGGCGTTCCGCTCCGGGCAGGGGAGGCCCTGGCCTTGCTCTTGGTCACCTATGGCATCTGGGCCATTTCGGTGGATCAAGAGACTCGGACCGTCATGCACGTTGACTATTTCGCCCATCATCGTGAATGGAACCGCGTCCTGGAGGCAGCTCAAGGGGACGTCCGCAGTATCCATGTGCAGTGCGCGGTCAACCAGGCGCTCTTTCATCTGGGCCGGCTTGGGGACGACCTGCTCCTGACCCAGAATCCCGAAGCCCTGCTCCTCTACGATCACAAGTTCCGTCCGGACTGGAATGTGATCGACGTCTACCTGGATCTCGGATTTGTCGGCATGGCCCATCATTACCTGGTGGAAGCCATGGATATCTACGGGGAGAGACCCTCGCTCCTGCGGCGGTCCGTGCTGGTCAACCTGGTGCTTGGGAATACGGGAACCGCCAGGATCTACCTTCGGGCTCTGGCGAAGGTGCCATTCCACCGTGCTTGGGCGAACCAGTGGTTGAAGGAGATGGAGTCAGATACCTCCATGGCCCAGAACAAAGAGGTCGCGCGATTGCGGGAGCTGGTGATGAAGAAGAACCAGATGGTTCCGCTCCCGATGGAGAAGTTGATGCTCAGTTTGCTGGAGGCGAATCCGAGGAACCGGATGGCCTTTGAGTATCTGATGGCGCATTACCTCATCACCAAGAACATGCAGGGGTTCATCAGCCAGTTGGGTCGGCTGGACCAATTCACCATGGGCGAGCTGCCGCGTCTCTATCAGGAGGCCATCGTCGTGGGCGTGCACGACCTTGGTTTGCGCCCCGATCTCAAGAAACTGCGCCTCGGGGACGAGGTTCTGCAGCGGCATCAGGCGTTCAGTGCCAAGCTCAAGAGCGCAGGTCAGGGCGCGGCCAAAGTACAGGCCGATTTGCAGCGCGAGTTTGCAGGCAGCTACTTTTATTACTACTTTAGCCGATAGAATGAGCGTAAACCGAAAACTGCTCGCTGCGATTTGCCTCTTGCTCCTGGCTGGGGTGAGTTCCCTCGCCTTCTTCGGGAAACCTTCGGCCCCGGACCCGCGCACGGTGACTGCTGAGTCAAGGCCCCCCAAGATTCACCCTGATTACCAGGGCTTGGTCATCCCGCCCAACCTATGCCCCCTCAACTTCCGCGTGGAGGAGGAGGGGACCTCCTTTTTCGTGCGCGTATCCAACCCGGCCGCCCGCACCTTGGAGGTCCAGAGCAGCGATCCCACCCTATCCTTTCCGGAAGCGGAATGGCGTGGCTTGCTCCGAGCGAGCCAGGGGCAGGATCTACGCTTCGAAGTGTTTGTGAAATCCTCCAAGACGGCTTGGCGAGGCTTCCAGGCTTTCACCAACCACGTGGCACCCGAAGACGTCGACAGCTACCTCGTCTACCGCAAGATTCATCCCTCTCACAACACCTGGAGCACCATGGGGATTTATCAACGGAACCTCCAGACGTTTGAGGAGAAGCCGGTGATCGAGAACCGAACCTTTGGCAATGACTGCTGTCACTGTCACTCTTTGCTCGAGAACAACCCCAACAACGCGTCCCTCGACATTCGGAGCACGAAGTTCGGCAACAGCCTCCTGATCGTCAGTAATGGCGTGCCGGTCAAAGCCTCCGGTAACGTCAGCTTTTCCGCCTGGCATCCGAATGGTCGGATGATCGTGAGCTCCTTCAACAAACCCCGCCTACTGCTTCACACCGTGAGGAACGACATGCGGGATATCGTTGAGTTAGACGGGTGGCTTGGCTATTTCTTCCTCGACCGCCTCGAGGTGAAGCGAATTCCCGGTCTGGAGGATGAAAGCCGCCTGCTCACGCTCCCGGCGTGGGCACCCGACGGCAAGTCTCTTTATTTCTGTAGTTCCCCTAACCCTTGGATCATTCCGGGTAAGACTCGCAATGAGAATCATCAGGAGATCCGGTTTGACCTTATGCGCGTTCCGTACCAGGCGGACACCGATACTTGGGGCAAGCCCGAAACCCTGCTCGCCGTGGCGGATACGGGTCTCAGCATGGTCCAACCCCGAGTCAGCCCGGACGGACGCTGGCTCACCTTTGGCATGTGTGATTCTGGATGCTGGGCTACGTACCATCCGGAGAGCGACCTCTACATCGCCGATCTTCAGGCCGCTCGAACCAACGGAAGGCTCGACTATCGCAAGATGGAAATCAACTCGCCCGACTGCGAGTCCTGGCACAGTTGGTCCAGCAACAGCCGTTGGATCATCTTCAGCAGTAAGCGCGGGAATCCCTTGTTCAGCCGGCCTCACCTTGCCTATGTCGATGCGGGGGGCCATTTCCAGAAGGCATTTGTGGTTCCGCAACGGGATCCTGATTTCTACGGTTCCTATCTCAAGACTTACACCATTCCCACCCTCGCCAAGTCTCCGTTCCAGGTATCCGAGCGCGATCTGGCTGCGACGATTAAGCGCCAGGGCGCACGTTCTCTGGTAATGCCACCGCCGAGAGCAGCGAGCCAGCGGCCTGCCGAAGCAGTGAATCCCCTCGACCCGGTAGGGGAGGACGCTGGAAAACAACAGTAATACTCCCGCTCCGCGCCAGCTCTTGGAGATGCGGTGGGGAGCGAACCGAAGTGCCGCTTTTCGCGGTGAGCACGCATGAAGGTAGCGCGGCCTAAAAGCGGCTCAAAAGCAGATTTTGCGGAGGTCCGTTTTCAAGCCCTTCTGTTTAAAATGCTATACTCGACCCAAAAAGCTTGCAGTTTTATCCTCACTTAGCTAAGATAATCCCGTAATTCTCACAAACCACTGCATATGATGTACTTATGCGTGCTTTTCTGCCTTGTAGCAAAGGAAAATAAACCCCCAGAAAGAAGGATAGCACAATTTGGTGCAAAATAGCAAGAAAAACCGCAAATAGGAGATTAATAATGAGAATAAGAACAGTGATTGGTCTTGTCAGTACAGTCGCTGCTGTGCTGAGTGCAAACTCAGCGCGGGCGGCAGACGTCACGTATAACTTCGATTCGGGCCTCCCGGCCGGCATCGAAGTGAAGGGGAGCAACCCGGAGGTCGATCGGCTCGTCGCCACAGGAGGTAATCCAGCCACGGGAGGATTCGTGGCCCTCACCTACTCCCAAACGTACTTCAATAGCACGATCGTGTTTCCGGACCTGGATCCGGGGAAAGTGGTTACCGCTTTCACGTTTGATTGCGACCTGCGCGTGGGCAACTCCATCGGCGATCGCGCCGCAGACGGCTTCAGCGTCAGCTTCGCCCGCGCTGGCGATCCCGTGCTGGCAAACTGGATTGACGATCCTGGTCGTGGCATGCGCGGCGATCGGCGCTCAAACCCGGACAACACCGCCATTGAAGACGCTGCCATGTCCGAAACCGGCACGGCCACAGGCGTGTCGATCTCGTTCGACACCTGGGCTGGCAATACCTTGCCGGAAGGTGCAGATCTGGAAGGTATCATCATTGCCGTGGATAATGTAAGGGTCGGATCTCTCGCGCTCCCGACCCGTCACGGTGCGTGTGACGATGCTACTAGCCTTCAGACTGGTCCGCGGGATGCGGCGTATTGGACTACTGGTCTCAACGATGGCCAAGCCCCCGAGGGTTGGGCGACCCTGTGCTGGCAGCCTCTGCACGTCGAGATGACTGTAGATGGCAAGCTCACGGTCTCTTGGAAGGGTAAGTTGATTCTGGACAAGTACCAGACGGCTTACTTCCCAACTGCTGGCCAGTTGGTCTTCGCCGGGCGTACCGGTGGGTCCACCGAGCATACCCATGTAGACAATATCCATCTCGTCACCACGGCGCTGGTGGGTGAAAGCGAACCCCCATCCGATCCCACCAACCTCACGACCAAAGAGATCGGTGCCCGGCGCCTGGTTTTGCAGTGGAATGCCTCCGTTGACGCGCCCGTGGCAACCGCGCCCGTGGCCTATCAGATCGAGAAGGACGGCGTTCTGCTGCCCTCGCTCATCACTGCCACAAACTATGAAGACAAGGCGAACATCCTGCCTTCTAGCACCCACACCTACCGCGTTCGTGCCGTGGATCTGAACCAGAACAAATCTGGTTGGGCTTCGGTCACCGCGACCACCGTGGCGGAAGTGCCTGTCGTCGGCTGGGGTACCGTCCAGGTTTACACGAACCTGACCGGTGCAACCTGGAGCGACCTCCTGAATGCCATTGGTGACGCTAGCTTCCCGAACAGCCCTGGCTTCCTGGGGTTTTATTCCAAGGGCCTGAGCTACGGCGATCCAAGCTTCGGTAACACTCTTGCAGATAATTACCTGAGCCGGATTGCCGGCACATTGACCGCGCCCAAGACTGGGCAGTATCGTTTCTTCGTCCGAAGTGACGACGCTTCTGGATTGTGGCTCAACAAGAGCGGTGCGTCTCTCCCAGACGTCTCCGCTGAGGAGCCCATTGCCTCCGAACAAGGTTGCTGCGCTGCGTTTGAGGAACCGGGTGCGGGCGTCAACGCCGACGGCGTGACTTACCCGACGAGCGAGCCTGTGTCTCTCACTGCCGGCCAGAAGTACGGCTTCGTGTATTTGGTGAAGGAAGGCGGCGGCGGTGACTGGGGCCAGGTGGCGTGGCGTATGGAAGGAGATACCACCGCAGCGAGTGCGTTGCCGGCGATCAGTGGGGCGTTCATTACCGCGTCTCCAAACCCCCAAAACAGCGATCCGATCGGCGCCTCCGTTACCTTCACGACTGACCCGACGGACGTGACGATCTTTGCCAACGAAGTGCTCAAGCTCACGGCGGCGGTCACGGTTGTTTCGCCCTGGAGAACGGACCCGATGTATCAATGGTACAAGGACGGCAGCCCGATCTACAATGCCAATGCGGCCACCTTCACCGTACCGGTCGCAGCTGCAACGGATGCCGGCAAGTATAAGTTGTGGGTTTCTGTGCCCGGGGCCGGCGCGTTCAGCAAAGAGGTAACGGTCACAGTGAATGCGGACACGAAACTGCCCACGATCGCGGTCTCGGGCGTGTCGGGTACCTCTGATCTCGCCCATGTGAGGGTCAAGTTCTCGGAACCGGTAACGGATCCCTCGGCGACCACCGCCGGGAATTACGGCATGAGCCCGGCTCTGGCAGTGACGGGAGTAACGCGCGTGGATCAGTTCACCGTGGAGTTGGCAACCGCTGCGCAGACCCAGAACACGAAGTACACTCTCACGGTCAACAACGTGAAAGACAACGCCGGCAACAGCATCGCTGCCGACACGAAGGCCGACTGGATGTCCTGGGTGGTGGTGGGAACCGCGGGCCCGGTGAAGATCGAGATCTATGACGGAGCCGGTGGCGCAACTGCTGGCACGATCACAGGCACGACGGTCGCCGAGCTGCTCGCCTATTCGGGTTATCCTGACAGCCCGGACCTGACGACGAACGTCACGGCCTTCAACAGCCGTCTTGTCTACGCCGATGATACCCACGAGAACTATGGCGGCCGCATGACTGGGTTGATCACGCCGACCGAAACGGGCAAGTATCGCTTCTTTATCACTAGCGATGACTCCTCTGAGCTCTGGCTGAGCACCGACACCACCGAGGCGAAACTCAAGAAGATCGCCGAGGAGACCGGCTGCTGTAATGCGTTTACGGAGCCGGATTCCCCGAGGACGTCCGCGCCGATCGATCTGGTCGGTGGCACGAGTTACCTCCTGCGCGGTATCTGGAAGGAAGGTGGCGGTGGCGACTACATGCAGATTGCCTGGCGGAAAGAAGGCGACCCGCGCGCGGCCAGCAGCCTGCAGCCCATCCCTGGAAACTACGACAGCTGGGCTGGTGCGCCCATCGTTAGCCAGAAACCGGCCAACGTGGCAGTGGCCGCTGGTGGTACGGCGACCTTCAGCGTTGGGATCATCGGGCAGCGTCCTCTGAGCTATCAATGGCGCAAGACCAGCAAGCCGATCGCGGGTGCGACCGGTGAGACGCTGGTGTTGAACAATGTGTCGGCGGCTGACGTCGCGAGCTATGACGTGGTGGTCACCAACGTGTTGGGCTCCGTGACCAGCGACGCCGCAGCTCTCATCCTCAATGGCACCTTCCTGATCGAAGCTGAAGACTTCAACTACGAATCAGGCAAGACCAAAGCAGAAGCCAGCGTGATGCCTTACACCGGCAACGCCTACAACAACCTGAGCGCAGTCGCCAATGTCGACTATGCTACGAACGACGGCAATGACTCGGACGTCTACCGCAAAGGTGAGACCCCGAACAAGAACATCAACGAGAACCTCGGCGGCCAGTTGGGCAAGTTCCGTGGCGCTTGGGACATGACCGTTGACTACAAGCTGGGTTGGACTGACACCGGCGACTGGATGAACTACACTCGTACGTTCCCGGCAGGGAACTACGCGGTTGTGGCCGCATTGTCCTATGACGGACGCGGCGATGCACAACTCAAAGGCAAGCTGGACCTGGTGAGCGCTGGTGCTACCACTGCAACCCAGACCCTCGTGCCGATGGGCAAGTTTGTCGCAGCTGGCTCCGGTGGTTGGGGCAAGAACAACCTGGTTCCGCTGGTCAACGACGCGGGTGAAGCTGCGATCATTACCCTGGGTGGCGAGCAGACCGTTCGCTTTACAGCGGATAGCGGTGACTTCGACTACCTGCTGTTCGCGCCGGCCTCGGCCCAGCCAGATGGACCGAAGATCGACTCGATCAAGCTGAACA
>CAYPNF010000062.1:0-44974 GCA_964411985.1 uncultured Verrucomicrobiota bacterium | reverse complement strand
AACAACTCTTTGCAGTGCAAACACTGACATGGATGAGACTTGGACACCCGCCAGCGTCAACGCCCCCAGCCCCAACAATCAAATCCCAGAGCAAGGAACCGCCGCAGCACCCAAACAAAACAAACAGGAACAAGAGAAGAAAATTCTGGAGCGAACCTTTTCGAACAAGACCAAAGCCCAAGAAGACGGAGGAATTATACAACGAAAGATTCAATCCAAAAGCTCAGCGCCACTTCCAAACGACCCAGTATCTGGTGTTTTGCGCCAGATTCGCTGAGCCGCTTGGGATGAAATCATAGAGCGAGCCGGTTGGTGGCCCGTCAGGAGTAAGGGTATACAGGCTAGTATCAGGTATGCCAGCATCCTCAGACCAAATGGATACTTGATATGGAGCCGTGGCAGAAGACAAAAGCAACGTGACCTTCGACAGCGAATAAGCGCTTGCGCCAGTCGTAAAGCTCTGTGCATGCAGATCGTCCTGGCCTATCGCAATGTCAGAATAAGGAGACGCGCTCAAGGTTGAAAAGATGACACTTTGAGCCCTGGCCAGCTCAGAACCTGAGAGGCAAACCAAACCCACACCTACCACAGTGAACCTAGCTACGGTCAAGGATATCATAGTATGCAATCTTGTCTCTATTGGTACGACAGTGTCTAATAAAATTCTTCACTATATCTAATATACTGTAACCTGACCTTCGTCAACCAGTTTGTGGTTCCACTCTGAACTTTAGACATTGGGGAGGGGAATGGTGCAGCAGAACCCTGGGCACGAGGATCGGGCAGTGCCAGCAGGGCAATGACTTACCATGCGAAAAGCGAAGCCACCAAGTCACTGCGGGTCCTGGACAATCTTGAAGCAGCTCTTGGCAAACGCCAGTACTCCAACGGCGCGGGCCTTAAGCGCCACCTAGCCTGAAAGAGACTTAGCACACGGCCGAGGCTATGACGCCAGATCGTCCGGTCCACAATCAGTACGTTAGTCAACAATCCTCGAACCGACGAAGTTGATAAGTTCACTTCGGAAGCGCATCGAAGGCGGCCTGCTGAAAGGCACGGCGGACGTCGCTGCCGTCGCTGTTACCAAAGTCGGTCCGTTGCACCATCAGGACATAAGCGACACCCTGCACGGGGTCGATCCAAGCCTGGGTGCCCCAAGCGCCGCCGTGTCCGAAAGTGCCTGGAGAAAGCATGGCTGCCACCCCGGGATGAGGCGCACGCAAGACGCAGGTGCCAATACCCCAGCCGTAGTTGGCGCCTTTGCTGGCGGAATCCGCCGACTGAAAGAAACCCGTGGGAAGGTCCCCAGTCTGCACGGTGGACAACAGCTTCATCGATTCGGCGCTAAGATATCGCTTGCCCTCGAGTTGCCCGCCTCCCAGCAACATCTGGCAGAAACGCGCATAGTCGGATCCCGTGGAGAAGAGTCCCCCATTCCCCATGGGCGGATGTCCTTCAAGGCCATAGGTGGCGGGCGGAGGCGCGGCTTCCAATAGACCGGAACTGGGATTCCTCTTGTAGGCGACCACCCGGTGCGCCTTGGGCAGTCGGGTAGGATAGAAAGTGGTGTTCTTCATCCCCAGCGGACCAAAGAGCCGTTTCTGGAGAAAGACATCGAAAGTCTCGCCGCTCACGACCTCCACCACGCGGCTGGCAGCATTGATGCCGGATTGGGTGTAACTCCATTTCGCGCCCGGCTCGTACTGCATGGGTGCAGCCAGGAACAGCGGGATCATTTCGGCCAGCGTCTTGGCTTTGGCCGCAGCTTCCCTGGGCGCTTCGCCCAACCCGGAGGTATGGGTCATCATCTGGGCAATCGTGAGATTCGCCGGCTTGCCAGAAGGCGTCTTCAACCCAGCAAACTCCGGAATGTACTTGGCCACTGGATCCGCCACGTTGAGCTTCCCTTCGTCCTGAAGCATGAGGAGTGCGGCGGCCGTCACCGGCTTGGTCATCGACGCGATCCAAAACACCGTATCGAGGCGCATCGGCTCTTTCCTCTCGATATCGGCCAGACCGCTCGCCTCGCAGTGAAGGATCTTGTCCCGGGTGACAACCACCGTCACGCCACCGGAGACTTCGCTCTTTTGGGCAGCACCGCGCATCACGGCGCCAACGCCAGGCATCTTGGGATTTGCGCAGGAAGCAAGCATGGGAATGAGCAGCAGAAACGAGTAACGACGCAGGATCGGAGTCATAGTGCAGCCTCGCTTAGGGTTGGCGGACGACGTCGCCGGAGGAGAGCGGAATCGACCTCCCTGCCCGGTATCCGTAGAGTCCGTAAAAAGCAACATAGGCAAAGGCGAGCATCGGCACGACAAACGAAATCTGGATGCCGAAACGATCCGCCACCAACCCCTGGAGTGGTGGCAGGACGGCTCCACCCAGAATCGCCATGACCAGCAGCGACGAAGCCTGGCTCTTGAGCGCCCCCAATCCTTCAATGGCCAGCGAGAAAATGTTCGACCACATCACGGAGCAGAAGAGGCCCACCGCGAGAATCGTCCACTTGGCCGTCTCGCCCGCAGTGCACATGCTGGTCAGCAGCAAACCAATGATTACGGCGCTGAAAAGGGCAAGCATCCGGTGAGCACTGGCTTCACCAAGAAAGAAGGCCAGAAGGAGCACCGCCAGCCCCCCGCCGAAATGCAACGCAATCTCCCGGCCGGAGAGCATCCAAATGGTGATGAAGGCTACCACGGGCACCGAGACCACGAGTGCATGTTTGAGGTTGCGCCGCATGTCGCTCAAGGCAAATGCACCCATGAACCGGCCAATCATCAAACCACCCCAATAAAACGCCAGGTACGGGCTGGCCTCTTGAGGTTCTAATCCACCGAGTTTGGGCAGGCCCAGATAGTTGATGATGGCGCTTCCCACGGTCACTTCGCCACCCACGTACATGAAGATGGCCACCATGCCCAGGACCGTATGCGGATACTTCAGCGCACCGACTCCCCGACCCATCTTCTCCTGGTTGCTGAAGTTGGGCAGACGCATGAAGACGAAGAGGACCGCAAGCAAAACAAACACCGCCGCAAATCCAAGATACGGCACTTTCACCGAATCGGCTCCGTGCGCGTCCTTGCTGGTAAAGAAGGTGAAGATGAGCCAGCCGCCAATGATCGGTCCGATGGTGGTGCCAAACGAATTGAACGCCTGGGACAGGTTTAAGCGGCTGGAGGCGGTTCGCTCCGGACCGAGGATCGTGACGTAGGGATTGGCCGCGATCTGGAGCATGGCAAAACCCAGCCCCACCACAAACAACGCCGCGAGGAAGAGCGGATAGGAGGTCACCACGGCCGCCGGATAGAACAACGCGCTGCCGCCGGCGGAGATGAGAAGTCCAATGATGACACCGTTCTTGTACCCGATCCGGTTGATCGGATCACCCGAGATCATCGAGATGATATAATAAACCAGCGCACCGAATCCGTAAGCGCCAAAAAAGGCGAATTGCACAAGCATCGCCTGAAAGTAAGTCAGGGTGAAGGCCTCTTTGAATCGGGGGATCAGAACATCATTCCACACCGTCATGAACCCCCACATGAAGAAAAGGATGGTCATGACCGCGAACGGCCCGCGAAGCGTTTGGCCACCCCCATTCCGGGAACCCGGGCTTCCTTCCAAAGGTCGGGCAGACGTATCCATATCAAGAGGTCTCCAGCGAGGCGGGTTGCCGTAGAGCTATTCGTCGCCGGTGTTGTTGCTCAGAATCACCTTGTGCTTGCTGCGGTTGGTCACGCGCGTTTTTGCCTTAACCACATTGTCCGTGATCACCGCCCGCTGTACGTTCTCACCCAATTCAATCTGCGGCTTGTCCTCGCGAAACTCGCATCCGCGCACGAGTACCGTCCCGCTCTGCACCTGGATGGCGTGTCGACCCTCCTTCTTCTGGTCCCATTGGACAAAGGTGCAATCGTTGAAGCCCACCGTGCCGTTTCCGGCAATGCGCGCAATCTGGTTGCAGGGTCCCCAGAACGCGCAGTTGGAGAACCGCACGCTGCCCGTGTGTTCCGGTCCCACCTCCACCATCGTGGGATTGGGGCCGTGGAAGGAGACGAATTCACCGTTCGAGATCAACAACCCAAACGGAGCAGAATGCTCGACGGTGATGGCGGTATAGCAATCGTCCGCGCCAATGCCCAGGAAGTTGCCATTGCACACCCCCGCCTTGGTCTTGATGAACTTGTAGCCGATGTTGTAGCCGAAACAAAAGGTGTTGAAGACATACTGCCAGTCGCTTCGCCCAAGGATGAATGCCTCCCCGTTGGCCATCTGCCACTGAAACAACTTCGGCTGCATGCTCCACCACGGGTTGAAATGGACGTTTTCAATCCGGCCAATGTCGTAGATCTGATCCACGTAGACGCCGCGCCGCAGCGGTTGTCCCGAGACGTCCCGGATCAAGTGCCGCTCGTTTTGGGTGGCGTCGATTCCGTTGTAGGGGTTGAGCAACTCCACCGCCAGCACCGCCGGATTCTTGCCTCGCATGGCGATGGCATATGGATAGGCCTCGGGCTCTTCCGCGGGGTTCTGTTGCGGATAGTACAGGACCACTCCTTTGAGAGTGCTGTTGTTAGTTAAAGTGATGAAGGCAGGACCGTCCTCCTTGCCTTGATTCTCTGTGACCAGGAAAGTCGTTCCATTGTCAGTGGGCTTGGCTCCCCCTCGATCCCGGATGCCCACATGGGAGGGCACCGACTCCCAGACACCGCGCAGGGTCACGGCATCAGGCACGTTCAGATGCCCGGCGAAGAAGTAATTGCCCCGCGGCGCTTGAACCACTCCCCCACCCGCTTCGTGGGCGGCGTTCATCGCTTTCTGAAACGCCTCGGTGTCGTCGGTGGTACCGTCCCCCTTGGCACCGAAATCGCGGACAGAATAGAGGTCCGGGCCGGCGGCGGTGGCCGCCACGAAACCGGCACTCAGTAGTGCTAGCAATCCATGGATCGTTGTCTGCATAATCTCAACTTAATTACTTAGGGCGACAGGTTCTCCCTCGATCCGGGGACCCCAGGCCCACAGTTCACCCATCGCCAACTCCAACACATCCGCAGTCTTACGCATGGCCGAATGGCAGGCCCGGTTTCAGTGGCTGCTCAGTTTGACGCCACCATTCAGGGAATCCGCCTGGCTCAGTTTCGGCCAGGCATAACCATAGAGGGCCACCGCCCCGAAACAGACCAGGGGAACGATGAACCCGCGTGAGATGTCGTATTTGTCCCCCACCGCACCCATCAGTTTCGGCAAAATCGCCCCGCCCATGATGGCCATGACGATGTACGAGGAGGCTTTCTTGGCCCGCCCTCCGAGCCCGTGGATGCCCAAAGCAAAAATGGTGGGGAACATGATCGACATGAAGAAGTAGCTCAGGAATACGCAAAAGACCGAAACCCACCCGAGCTTGAGGAATATGAGCAGGCAAATGACCACGTTCACCAGACCGTACAGGCCCAATACCTTATGCGCAGGAAACTTCTTCAGGAGGCCCGCCCCGCTGAACCGCCCCGCCAGGAAGCAGAAAAAGCCCACGGAAGCCAAGGTTGCCCCTTTTGCGTCCGTCAATACCAGGACGCCCTGCTTATTCGGCTCGAACCAACCCTGAAGCCAGCCCGTGTTCCACGATTCCGGAATCGTGGGCAATTGCGAAGTCATGTAGTTGATGAGGAAACTGAAGATCCCCGCCTGGGCCGCGACATAAAAGAACTGCGCCAGGGTCGCGCCGGAGAAGTGCGGATGCACCCAGATGCTGTGCTGGTGAATGGACTTGGCCTTCAATACCAAAGCCAGTCCGCCGATCACCGCACCCACTAGGGTGACCACAAAGAACACTCCCAGAGTGATGGAGGAGTCAGAGGTGAAGATGGAGGCAATGGCCGTGCCCAACATGCCGATCGAGGCACTCAGCACCGCCACATTCGCCCAGAGCAGGAATAGGGCGAGACCTTTGTTCGGCACCGCCGCCGCCGTCCCCTCCGTGCCAGCGGTTCCCTTGTCATCCAGATGGTAAGTATCCTCGGACTTGATGTCAGGAACGTTAGCGAAGTAGAAAACTACCGCCAGGACGATGACCACCACCGCCACTCCCACGTAGGGGATCCACAGGGTCTGGCTACCCGTGCTGTTTCCCGACGCGTCTTTGCCGTAAAAGAACAGGCTACCCGCGATCGGCCCAAAGATCCACCCAATGCCGTTGCAGGACTGAGCCAGATTGATTCGGGTAGCGGCAAACTCCTTGGGCCCCAAAACGGTAGTGTAAGGATTGGCGATCGTCTCCAGGAAGGTCAGGCCAGCTGCGATGAGGCAGACCCCGAAAAGGAAGGCCCAGAAGGCGGCGATCTTGGTAGCGGGAACAAACCACAACCCTCCCGCTGCCACCATCAGGAGGCCCGCGATGATGCCCCCCTTGTAGCCCAGTTTCGTGGCCAACCAACCGGCCGGAATCGCCATCAGGAAATAGCCCAGGTAGTGCGCAAACTGAACCCACGCTGACTGAGCCAGGGTCAGGTGCAACTCCTGCTGGAAATGCTTGTCCATCACGTCGATCATCCCATTGCAGAATCCCCAGAGCAGGAACAGGGAACTGACCAGGGTAAAAGTGACTACCAGGCTCTTGCCATCGGCACCAACGAACAGGCTCTTCTTGTTTGTCGTCATAACGATACAGCCAGCCGCGATCGAAACACTCCGCGCCAGGCCGTGAGTTTGAGTTGTTGGAAGGGGAGAGTACCCAGATGATGCCAACTGTCTAGCTATTAAGCCATCAGGAACATGGTTAACAGGTAGCCCGAACGTGGGATAGTAACATTGACGGACGAGTTCCCGCCCCGCCCAGAAGGTTTCTTCCTGAGCTCTCCAGCGAGAAGAGAGGACCACCAGGCAAAAAGAGTGAGCTTAGGCAGATCCCTCGTGGTGACCCCACAGTATTCCGCCACACTGTGGACGCAGGATAACCATTTCCAAGAAAAGCCCTTCGTTAGGTGTCACTCTAAGCGCGCCTCGGTCACGTGATCGTGAAACCGGTGCCACAAATGCCAGAATGCCACTCCGGTGTTTTACCTCTCATCAGCAACAATTTACATCGATTCATACGGGCAGGAATGCTTCTCCGGATACTGAGGAGTCATGGCAGCGAATCTGCTTAATCCAATCTTGCAGGCCGGAGCTCCACGAGTGCCGACCATCGCACGGTGGACCCAAAACGACATCAAAGCAACCAAGGTATGAACTTCTTTGAAAACGTGCTCGCATTGAGAGCTCTCAGGTTGGCGCTTGCGTTCGCGTCCTCCATGATTGTCTGCTGCTTACAAGCGACTTCGGGTCAGGATATTGTAAAGAATGGGAGCGTTTCGACCTCCAGGTGACGGGCCTTGGTTCCAAGACAAGACTGGAGTTCCAAGGGGGAAGCGGTACGCCATACCTCCTCGACGACGTCCGCGCAGTTGCCATACCCGAGCCAGCTACATTCTCCCTATGGGCTATTGCTGCTATCTTTGCCGTTGTGAAAAAGGTCCGAAAGCCCATCACACCCGAAGGTTCCAATCCTGGCGGGAGTACTTTTGCTCAATCAGGCGGGCGACCTCATCCATCGGCCAGCTGGGAGTCACCTCCCCTGCCCCCAAAACCCGTCTCAGCTCTCGCTTCACGCCGCTTGAATCCACTTCCAGGTTGCGGAGGAAGGCCGCGTGGGGCCGGTTCTCTCGGTACTTGGGCTGCCGACTGGGCATTCGCAGGTATCGCGAAATAAGTGCTAGATCCATGTTCAGGAGAAGAGCGCCATGGAAGAGCACGGACTGACGTCCCCGGCGCTGAGCGTTGCCCGAACACTTGATGCCTTCTACCGCCAGGTCGGTGTCCCCTTCCCGATCTATCGTCAATCCCGACGCCGCTTCGAGTGCGCTCCTGACCCGATCCAGCACGTACTGGTTCGTCCCACGAATGGATGACAGTTCGGGAGCCGAGTCCACCCGGAGGACCACGGCATAGTTCAGGCAACCTGGGGCTTGCAGGACCGTCCCTCCGCCGCTCACTCTCCGCAGGACGGGAATCCCATCCCGCTTGCAGGCCTCCAAATCAGCCTCAGCGGAAGCCGAATTGCCGTAGCCCAAAACCACAAAAGGGCTCTCGGATTCCCAAAAACGCAGCACCTCCGGGCCCCTCCCGGCGTCGCACTCCCCGAGCAAGGCCTCCTCCAGAGCAAGATTCTCCTCAGGCGTAGGCAGAGATAGGTCGAGGCTGTTCATCGTTGTCTGGCACAAATCAGCATAAATCGTCGGCATCCTGTTGGAATCGGCTCTTCAGCACGTCTGATGACTGGCGCATTCTCGTGTCTGATGGTAAGCTTTCGTTTTGACATTGGCTGGGGCTGCTCACCGCTGAATTCGGTTGGCAACTTTCCCCAAGTACTTTAGAGAGAGTGGTCTGGTTGAGTGGGTCCACCGCGAGCGGACTGCGGTGGCACTTAATCGTCGTGGTAGAGCGTCTGGCTGAATGCCGAACCAATGCTGCCCTATACTTGCTGTGAAACCGTCTAGCAAACAACAAAGTAATCCTACGGAAACGCCTGCTGGTCAATCGAAAGCCTCTGTTCCAGTCCCAGGCCTTGGAGGGGAAGAAGCGGAGCAGTGGTTCGAGACGCTCACGCAATTGATGGAGCTCTCGCTCCGCAAGCAGTCCCCCGATCACTCTAACCGGTTCATGAGCGGGTTGATCGCGCAACTGCGACAAGCGGGCATTTCCACCCCGGTTCCCATCAGCACTCCTTACCTGAATACCATTCCTGCTGCCGCTCACCCTCCGCTTCCGGGCAGCCGCGAGATGGAAAAGCGAATCAAAAGCCTGATCCGCTGGAACGCGATGGCCATGGTGGTCAACGCCAACGTCGGTGGCAGCGGCCTGGGAGGGCATATTTCCACTTATGCTTCCAGCGCAACACTTTACGAGATAGGCTATAACCATTTCTTCAAGGGTGCCGGGAACGGGCACCCTGCCGATCTCGTCTATTTTCAGGGGCATGCCTCCCCTGGTGTCTACGCCCGTGCTTTCCTCGAAGGACGCTTGGACGAGAAGCAGTTGCGGAATTTCCGAAGGGAACTCGCCGAAGAAGGAGGACTTTCCTCCTACCCGCATCCGTACTTGATGCCTGATTTCTGGCAATTCCCCACCGTGTCGATGGGACTCGGCCCGATCATGTCGATCTACCAGGCACGCTTCAATCGCTACCTCAAAGCCCGTGGGTTCCTGAAAGGCGAGGAGCCTAAGGTCTGGTGTTTTGTGGGTGACGGTGAATCCGATGAACCCGAAACGCTGGGTTCGCTTACTTTAGCTTCCCGGGAAAGTCTAGACAACCTGGTCTGGGTGGTGAACTGCAATCTGCAACGTCTCGATGGTCCGGTCCGCGGGAACGGCAAGATCATTCAGGAATTGGAAGCGGCCTTTCGGGGCGCAGGCTGGAATGTCATCAAAGTCATCTGGGGCTCGGATTGGGACCCCCTCTTGGAAGCCGACAAGTCGGGTCTGCTCATCAAGCGCATGGAAGAGGCGATCGACGGCGACTATCAGAAGTACTCCGTCGAGCCAGGTAGCTACACCCGAAAACACTTTTTTGGCAAATACCCCGAACTGCTCGAATTGGTGAACCACATCACCGACGACCAAATCCGCAAGCTGCAGCGGGGCGGGCACGACCCGGTCAAGGTGCACGCCGCCTTCAAGGCTGCGGTGGAGCACCGTGGTTCCCCCACCGTGATCCTCGCCAAGACGATCAAAGGCTATGGACTGGGCGAGGCCGGCGAAGGCCGCAACATCACTCATCAGCAGAAGAAGCTGAACGAAAAAGAGCTGCGGGAATTTCGGACGCGCTTCGGCATCCCCATCAGCGACGAGGAGGTCGTCGAGACTCCCTTCTATCGACCTCCGGCAGACAGTCCCGAGGTCATCTATCTTCAGGAACGCAGAAAAGCGCTGGGAGGGCCGATACCGGAACGTAAAGTCACGGCGCAGCCTCTGAAGGTGCCCGACCAGGCGTTCTATGGCGAGTTCTCCAAGGGCTCCGGCAAAATGGCTGTCTCGACCACCATGGCCTATGTGCGCCTGCTCACCATGCTGCTGCGGGACAAGTCCATCGGACGCCACATCGTCCCGATCATCCCCGACGAAGCCAGAACGTTCGGGATGGACGCCCTTTTCCGAGAGATCGGGATTTACGCGCACCGCGGTCAACTCTATCAGCCCGTCGATAGCGCTTCCCTCCTCTACTACAACGAGACCAAGGATGGCCAGATCCTCGAGGAAGGGATTACCGAAGCTGGCGCGATGTCCTCGTTCATCGCAGCAGGAACTGCCTACGCCACGCACGGGGTCAACATGATCCCGTTCTACACTTACTACTCCATGTTTGGCTTCCAGCGCATTGGCGACCTCATTTGGCTCGCAGGCGACATGAAAGCCAAGGGCTTCCTCCTGGGCGCAACCTCCGGACGAACGACGCTCAACGGCGAGGGGCTTCAGCATCAAGACGGGCACAGTCTGCTCAACGCGACTGCCATGCCCACCTTGCTCACCTACGATTCCGCCTTTGCTTACGAGGTAGCCATCGTGATTGCTGACGGGCTCCGCCGCATGTACGCCCAGGGCGAAGATTTGTTTTACTACCTCACGCTGTACAACGAGAACTACGTGATGCCGCCCATGCCCGAAGGAGCTCCGGAGGGTGTGCTGCGCGGCCTGTACCGCTTCAAAGCCGGTCCCGACGGGCTGAAGCACAAGGCTCACCTCTTCGGCAGCGGCCCGATCATCAACGAAGCTCTCCGTGCCCAGGAAATCCTGGCCAGCAAGTACAACGTTTCCGCCGATGTCTGGAGCGCCACCAACTACAAACGCCTCCGTAACGACGCCCTCCGCGCGCGGCGCTGGAACATGCTTCACCCCACCGAAAAGCCGAAGAAAGCCGAGATTCAGTCCCTCCTGGAAAAGGAGAAGGGCGTTTTCGTGGCGGTCTCGGACAACATGAAAGCGGTTCCGGACCAGATCGCGCCTTGGGTCCCAGGCGGCCTGTTCACTCTCGGCACCGATGGCTTCGGGCGCAGCGAAACACGCGCGAAACTCCGACGCTTCTTCGAGGTGGACGCGGAATCCACCGTCATCGCCACCCTGTACACGCTCTCCGAGAAGGGCAGCCTGGACCACAAAGTCGTGGCCCAAGCCATCAAAGATCTGGAGGTCGATCCCAACAAGGTGTTCCCCGTGATGCTCTGATCCCCCGGCCATCCCAACACACTCTATCGCACTATGGACGTTAAACTACCCAAACTGGGCGAAGGCGCCGATTCCGGCGTGGTCGTCAACATCTTCGTGAAGGAGGGGGACGAGGTCGCCCTGGAGCAACCCATCCTCGAACTGGAAAACGAGAAAGCCGTCGCTTCCATCCCCTCGACAGCAGCTGGTAAGGTCACTAAGGTCTTTGTCAAGACAGGCGACAAGATCAGCGTTGGGGCCAGGCTCATTGCTGTTTCGGGAAGTGGCACCGAGGAGACCCCTACGCCAGCAGCGGCAACTGCCGTCCCTGCAGAACCGGAACCGCAACCCGCCAAACCTTCCACTCCCGCTGCTCCCGTCGCTGCGATTGCCCAGGAAGACGAAGAAGATTTTGAGTCCAAACCCGGCCAAACCATAGCCGCCTCGCCCACCGTCCGACGTGTGGCCAAGGACCTGGGGATTGACCTGCGCCGGATCAAAGGCAGTGAGCGCGGTGGCCGGGTCATCATGTCCGACCTCAAGGCGTATGTGCAACGCCTCGAAAGGTTGGTGGCTCAGGCGAAAGCAGCCGGCACTCAACCCGCCCGAACCACTACCGAGAAGATCGATTTCTCGAAATGGGGTCCCATCACCGTCAAACCGCTTTCACCGCTGCGACAGGTCATCAGCCGCCGCATGTCCGAAAGCTGGCAGGCTGTCCCGCGCGTCACCCAGTTCGACGAAGCCGATGTCACCTCCCTGCTGGAACTCCGCAAAAAATTCGCACCAGCCTACGAACAACGCGGCACCCGCCTGACGCTGACCAGCTTCATTCTCCGTGCCGTCGTTCTGGCGCTCCAGAAACACCCGATCTTCAATACCAGCCTCGATCACACCGGGGAAAGCCTGGTCTTCAAGTCCTATATCAATGTCGGGATGGCGGTCGATACCGAGGCTGGCCTCATGGTACCGGTCATCAAGGACGCCGATAAGAAGAGCCTGATTGAGATCTCCCGGGAGTTGGAAGAATTGGCCAAGAAAGCCCGTGATCGCAAAATCTCCGGTGAGGACCTCAAAGGCGGCTCGTTCACCATTTCCAACCAGGGAGCCATCGGCGGGGGACATTTCACGCCCATTATCAACCTGCCCGAAGTCGCCATCCTCGGCGTCGGCAAAGGCGCCGTGAAACCGGTGTGGCTCAACGGAAAATTCGAACCCCGAACCATCGTCCCTCTGGCCGTTTCCTATGATCACCGGGTCATCGACGGCGGCACCGCCGCCCGTTTCTCCACCGACCTAGTAGCCGCTCTGCAAACCTTGGACGAAAACGCAGTGAAACTTTGATGTATGGAACCCATTAAGACTGACCTTGTCGTAGTAGGCGCTGGCCCCGGCGGATACGCCGCCGCATTTTGTGCAGCCGACGCCGGAAAGAAAGTCATCCTCGTCGAGCGAGACCAGCGCCCCGGAGGCGTATGCCTCAACCGCGGTTGCATCCCCTCCAAAGCGCTCCTGCACGCAGCGGAGACCATCCACGAAGCCAAAGAGGCGAGACACCGTGGAATCGTCTTCGGTGATCCCCAGGTGGATCTCAACAAGCTGCGCACTTGGAAGGATTCCATCCTCAACCGCCTCGGCCAGGGAATCGTTCAGCTTGCGCAGCGCCGGAACGTGCAAATCCTCTATGGTCGCGGCCACTTCGAAGACTCCAACACGCTCCGTGTGGAAACAGAGTCCGGCCAGCAGTTTATCCGCTACGAAAAGGCCATCATCGCCACCGGTTCAAAACCTGCCATGCCCAAGGCCTTCGACCTGGGCAACCCCCGGATCATGACCTCCACCGAGGCTTTGGAAGTCGAAGACATTCCCAAGCGCCTCCTCATCGTTGGGGGCGGTTACATCGGCATGGAACTGGGCACCGTTTACGCCATCCTTGGCAGTGAAGTGGTGGTGGTGGAAGCTGCGGACGCCATCCTCGCTGGGGCCGACCAGGATATGCACCGCCCCATTCTCGCCCAGGCCGCCAAGCTGTTCAAAGAACTGCGGGTAAAAACCAAAGTCCTGAACATGGCCACTCGCGGCGCCCAGATCAAAGTCGATATGGAAGTCGGGGGCGAGCGAATCGAGGAACTCTACGACCGGGTGCTCGTTGCCGTAGGACGCATCCCGAACTGCGATGATCTCGGCCTCGAGAACACCAAGGTCACCCGCACGGACAAGGGCTTTATCGAAGTCGACGACGCCCAGCGCACCACCGACCCTTCGATTTACGCCATCGGGGACATTGCCGGGGGAATTCTGCTCGCGCATAAGGCCACCCGGGAAGCCAGAATCGCTGTGGAGGACATCATTGGCGAACAGGAATCCAGCGAGGATTTCATCATTCCCGCCGTCGTGTTCACCGACCCCGAACTAGCCTGGTGCGGCCTTACTGAGGCCGAGGCTAAGCAAAAAGGAATCACGGTGGAAGTCGCCAAGTTCCCTTGGTCCGCCTCGGGCCGGGCGCTGACTTTCGACCGTCCGGACGGCATGACGAAGCTGATCATTGACCCCGAGACCGAGCGAGTCCTAGGGGTAGCAATCGTCGGCAGGCACGCAGGCGAGTTGATCGCCGAGGGTGTGGTCGCCATCGAGATGGGCGCAACCGCCAAAGACCTTGCCCTTGCGGTTCACCCGCATCCCACCCTTTCGGAAACCATGATGGAATGTGCGGAGGTCTTCTACGGCCACGCCATTCATGCCTTACCGCGTCGCAAGGCGCATTGAGCCCTTGGTGGGTCACCTCTCGCCGAGAGGTGACAGCCAACTGTGGAAGGGCAGAAGGCAGAAACGCGGCAACGCTGTGTCGGTGTCACCTCGGCGTGTCCAGAGCCTCGACGGCTCGGCGAGCCGTCGACCACCCCTGCTTCCTCCCCAAAAACCCGCTTGGCAAAGCACGACTGCTCACCCAAGCTTCTTTCAGGTCCTACGGCCGTTCCAACGTTGGTGAGTTGGAGAAGCCAAGGACGCTCTGACTATGAAAACTCGATTTCGCGTGCTGTTGCACCTGTTCGTGGCGGCGATGCTTCTGACCCTGGTCTGGTCCGTGTGGGCGTCCTCTCCCGAAACCCCGTCCACCAATACCGTCGTCCAAGCCGCCCCCACCCCTCAGGACAACTTGTTTACCCTGGGCTTGGATCGCGTACCATGGCTCCAAGGCGAGCTGTTCGGGGTTCAACGCTGGAAGTACCTGGCAGCTCTCATCTACGTCTTCCTCGCGTTTTACAGTTCGAAAATCATCGACTTCGTCATCATCGGCCAATTAAAACGATGGGCCGCCAAGACGGCGACCAACCTCGACGACCTCCTCCTGGACCTCGTTCGCGGGCCCATCAAGGTAGTCTCCTTTGTCATCCTGCTCCACGTCGGCATTCGACTCTTCTCCTGGCCCCCCTGGGTCGAGGACTACATGTCCAAAGGCCTCCGGGTCATCGTCGCCTGGTCGCTCACCTATACCGTCCTCAAAGCCGTCGATGTCCTCATCAAATACTGGCGAAGCCGCCTCGGTGCCGATACCGACCGGGTCTTTGACGATCACCTCTTTCCCATCATCAGTAAAAGCACCAAGGCCTTTATCGCCGTCCTGGCGATTCTGCTCACGTGCCAGAATCTAGGCTTGAACATCACCAGCCTTCTAGCTTCCCTCTCCATCGGCGGTTTGGCTCTCGGTTTGGCCGCGCAGGATACCGTGGCCAACCTCTTTGGGGCGGTCGCCATCTTCATGGACAAGCCCTTCCGGATCGGCGACGTAGTCCGAGTCGACTCCGTCCACGGCACGGTAGAAATGATTGGCCTGCGGAGCACGCGCGTACGGAACCTGGACGGTCACCTCATCACGGTCCCCAACAAGACCATGGGGAATGCCATCGTCACGAACATCACGCTCCGACCCAACATCAAAACGGAAATGAATATCGGCATCACCTATGACACTCCGGTGGAGAAGGTGGAGCAAGCTATCCAGATCCTTGAGCGCCACTTCCAGGCTGATCCCAAGACGAAAGATCTTATTGTCAGCTTCAACCGGTTTGCCGACAGCTCTCTCAATCTCTACGTGGCGCATTGGTGGGATGGCACGGACTGGAAGGAGTACATGGCCGGGTTGCAGAAGCTGAACCTGGGACTGATGAGGAAGTTCAATGAGGCAGGCATCAACTTCGCCTTCCCCACGCAGACACTTTACCTGAAGCAGGACTCGGAATGGCGGATGCAGCCCACGGTTTCCAGGCCCGGTTCCCAGGGCCTCCACGACTAGACAGTCCCCCCCAATCACCCCATCATGGACTACCCGCTCCAGCGCCTCATGCCTCCCCGAGGCGCCACTACGGACGAAGTGTTCTCGCGCTTCCTCGAGTATGTGGACGAGCGCCGTCTGCATCTCTATGAATCCCAAGAAAACGCCATTCTCGCTCTCTTCGAGGAAAAGAACGTCATCCTGAACACCCCCACCGGTTCGGGCAAATCGCTCGTCGCCACCGCCCTTCATTTCAAGTCTCTCGCCCAAGGCCGCCGCTCCGTCTATACCTGCCCCATCAAGGCGCTCGTCAACGAAAAGTTCCTCGCCCTCTGCCGTGACTTCGGCCCCGACAACGTCGGCATGAGCACCGGCGACGCCTCCGTCAACCGCGACGCTCCCATCCTTTGCTGCACCGCCGAAATCCTCGCCAACATCGCCCTGCGCGATGGCGGCCGCGCCAACGTGGACGACGTCATCATGGACGAGTTCCACTACTATTCCGACCGCGAACGGGGCGTTGCCTGGCAGGTCCCCATGCTCACCCTGCCCCAGGCCCGGTTTCTTCTCATGTCCGCCACGCTCGGGGATACTACTTTCTTCGCCGAGGACCTGACCGACCTCAACAAACTGCCGACGGAGGTTGTCTACTCGCAGACCCGGCCTGTCCCCCTGGAATTCAAATACTCCGAAACCGCCCTCGACAAAACGGTCGAGGAACTGGTCCAGGAAGGCAAAGCCCCCGTCTACATCGTCCATTTTAGCCAGATGGAAGCGGCGGAAAGCGCCCAGAATTTCATGAGTCTGAATTTCTGCTCGCGCGACGAAAAAGAAGCTCTCTCCCGCGCCGTCGAGAAGGTGAAGTTCTCGTCTCCCTACGGCCCGGAAATCCGCAAGTGGCTCAAACACGGCATCGGACTCCATCACGCGGGCCTGCTGCCCAAGTACCGCGTGCTCATTGAGCAACTCGCCCAAAGTGGCCTCCTCAAGATCATCTGCGGCACCGACACCCTCGGCGTCGGCATCAATGTCCCTCTCCGAACGGTCCTCCTCACCAAGCTCAGCAAGTATGATGGACAGAAGACCGGTATTCTGACCGCACGCGATTTTCACCAGATCACCGGCCGCGCCGGACGCAAAGGTTTCGACGACAAAGGCTGGGTGGTCGTCCAAGCCCCCGAACACGTCATCGAGAACCTGAAGCAAGAAAACAAGGCGGCCGGCGATCCGAAGAAACTGAAGAAGATCGTCAAGAAATCGCCCGAGAAAGGTTTCGTTTCCTGGGATCGCAACACTTTTACCCGCCTCGTCTCCGCCACCCCGGAAAGGCTGGTCTCCCGGTTCCAAGTCTCCCATGGCATGCTTTTGAATGTGCTCAGCCGACGTGGCGATGGCTGCCGCGCGATGCGCAATATTATCAAGTACAGCCACGAATCTCCCTCGGCCAAACGCACCCATTACGGCCGCGCGTGGCAACTGTTCCGTTCCCTGCTCGATCGCAAGATCATCGAGTTCGTCCCGCCCGACGAAGACAACACCTACCTCCGCGTGAACGTGGCGCTCCAGGATGACTTCGCCCTGGACCAGACGCTCTCCCTCTACCTGATCGACACGATCCAACTCGTCGATCCGGAGTCCCCCACCTACGCGCTGGACCTGCTCACCTTGGTCGAGTCCATTGTCGAGGATCCCGATATCATCCTCCGCAAGCAACTCGACCGCCTGAAAAGCGAGCGGATGGCGGAGATGAAGCAGGAGGGGCTCGATTACATGCAGCGCATGGACGAGCTTGAGAAACTCGAGTACCCCAAACCGAACCGGGAATTCGTCTATTCCACTTTCAACCAGTTCTCCGCCGCACACCCCTGGGTCGGCGAGGAAAACATTCGCCCCAAGTCGATTGCCCGGGAAATGTTCGAAAACTTCCGGTCATTTGCCGATTACATCAAAGATTACGACCTGCAACGCGTCGAAGGAATCCTCCTGCGCCACCTCTCGGGCGTCTACAAAGTGCTCAGTCAAACCGTTCCGGATACCGCCAAGACCGAGCCCGTGCGCGAGATGGAACTGTACCTCTCCACCCTCGTCAGGTCCATCGACTCCAGCCTGCTTGACGAGTGGGAACGGCTGCGCGATCCGAACTACCGCCCCGCAGAACGCAGTGCAGAAGCCACTGATGTAGCTCCCCAGCGAACGGAAGCACCCGACATCACCCGCGACGAAACCACTTTTGTGCGCCTCATCCGCAACCGGGTCTTTGCCTTTCTCAGCAGTTTTCGCGTTGGGAACCAACCAGCGGCCCTCGAATTCCTGAACTCCCCCGAAGATCGCGACGCCGTCCCGTGGACCGAAGATCGGCTCGATGCGGCTCTCGACGCGTACCTGGTCGAGCATTCCCAGCTTTGCCTCGATCCCAACGCCCGCAACCAGCGGCACACGTACCTGGTCAAGCCCGAGAACCGCAACACCTGGATCGTTCAACAAATGCTTGTCGACCCCGACGCCCACAACGACTGGGTCGCCGAGTTCGAGATCGACCTCGCCCGTTCCCGCGAAACCAGCGAACCGGTCACGCGGTTGCTCCGCCTCGGCCCCCTGACCGCCCACAGCAGCGAATCCGACTGATTGTTCACCAGGAAGTTCATGAAGGGCCATGAAGACTGCTTGTTGTATGTCAGCACCGGGATCCAGGCCGGGTTGGCTAGATCGGTCGACGCGGCATTGGTATAGGTGAAATCCCCAAACTGAGCCGCGCTGGCCCCCGATATCAAGGTAGTCGAAACCATGAAGAAAAAGAAGCGGGCAGGAAAAGAACGTGTTCGTAATACCCCCTTTCGCCTTCTTCCATCGGCTTCACGGTGAACCTGTTTTCTTCGTATGGTCCAGGCTCTCTGGCGGCTATGAAGACCATGCTGCTTCTTCCCGCCATCTGAAAATCTGCGCACATCTGCGAGGGTCTGCGGATCTCAATCCTTAAAGTGGGCATCTGCAGACGCTGCGGAAACCGGCCGGTGCCGGGGGAGCATTGCGTGAAAGTCGCCGAGGTTCCACGGCCCAATGTAAGGTTGATTCAAATCCACTTCGGCGACGGCGACCGTGCCCCACTCCCCGGCTTGGGCAATCGGCTTGCCGGTCTGATCGAACACTGCCGAGATCATCCAACCATCCTTGGGCTGCATGAACGTACTGCTCACGAGATAGACGTGATTCTCGCACGCGCGGGCCTGGGCCAATAACGGATTGCAGCCCCAGACCGGCCAGGCAATGACCTCCGCCCCGCGATTCGACAACTCGCGGGCCACCTCGGGGAAGAACCCATCGTAGCAGATCATCAGGCCCACTTTGCCAAACTTCGTGGTGAACACGGGATAATCGCTGCCCGGCGCAACCCCTGCCTCAGCCTCCCCTGGAGGAAGGCACACCTTGCGATACTTGCCCATCAGCTGCCCATCCGGGCCGAGAAGAACCGCCGTGTTGTAAATCAGGTGCCCGTCCCGTTCATTCAGGCTCAACGCGATGTGTAGGTTATTCTTCCTGGCAAGGTCTCCAAAATAGGCGGTCGTCGGTCCAGGGATGACTTCAGCCACTTCGTGCAACTTCCGCTTCAGGCCCACGGAAGGAATGGTTTCTCCGAGAACCACGAGATCGGCCTTCTGTTTCGCGGCTTCGGCAACCAGTGGGGCGTATTCCTCACAGTTCTGCCGTGGCGATTGGCCCGTCGGCTTGTAGTGAACGGTGGCGAGTCGCACCTTGCGGGGCGGCGGTGGTGCGGTCTTCCCAAACTGAATCTCACTCCATTCCACCCGACCTTTGGGAGCCCATTGCAGGTGCAATTCCACTGTGGCTCGAACGGCCTTGGAGGGCGCACGATAGACCCCGCTCACCGTAGTCCACCCCTGTGCATCGGTCGCACCATCGGCAGGATACTCCGGCTCCGCGCTGGGAACGTGTCCTAACTCCTTGACCTGCTGATCAGGCACATCGGCGGAGACCGTGTTTCCTGCTTCGTCCCGCCAGAGCACACGCACCATGGCGCTGCGCCGAGGCACCTCGACGTGGCGGACTTTGCGGATCGCATGGAACTGGTAGTAATCCCCGCCGGTCACCGCGAACGACTTCTGATACCATCCGTCCAGGCCAGGGCGATGATCGTGGGTGATGACCCAACTGCCCGTCTTCTTTCGGCCACCCTTGGAATCGAAGGAGAATGCGGGTCGAATTTCGTCGCGCGGGGCAAAGGTTTGCCAACCATGGAGCGAATCACTTGCACCATGAGTGGGTGTCAAAAGAAGCAAGCAAAACCAGAAGAGGTAAGTAAGAGTTTTCATCGTGCTGTGCTCTTGGGAAGGAGGTTTTAGAGGCTTGGTGATTCTCTTCCCTCTTCCACATCGTGGCGACGGAGATAGGTATCAATGTCGGTTCGGTGCGCCAAACCGTTCTTGCGCTTGGAATCCTCGAGGTCGGCGAGGATCTCCGGTGAATCTCGAAGGCCGCGTTTGCGAATGAAAGCGCTCCAAACCTCGATGTCCTCGTCTGACAAAGGTCGCCCCTCCTGAAAACACCATTCCAGAATCTCCTCGTCCGCGCCGCCCTGCAGGGTGCGCGCAACCAACCGCTCATAATCCAGGCGGAGGAAACGACAGCACCGACCATCAAAACCCTTGCCCAGCCAAGGCGTGTAGTCAGGCGGCAGTTCTCCCCTCGCATGCAAACGAACCTTGTCCAGCATCCGAGGAAACCATGCCATGCCTCGGATCGTCTCATGTCCACTGCAAGGAAAGCGGCTCATGGAAAACGTTCGCAGTCCTGGTAAGGCTCCTGGCGGGCAATTTCGTTCATGAGTTGGTCCGTAACGATCTTGTAGATCTCCTTGAGGCGCGGTTTGGAGCACGTACGCGCTTCCTCGCGCAACTCACGAAAGTCCATCGGACGGGCGAACTTAATCTCGATTCGGCGCGGTCGCGGGAAGGTATGATGGCGGCCATAGGCCTCGAAGGAGCCAAAGATGCGGACCGGCACGACGGGGCAAGTGCTCTTGATCACGGTGAGGCCAATCCCGGTTCGGGCAGGCTGGAAGCGGCCATCGGGAGAGCGCGTACCCTCAGGAAAGAGGATGATGGCGTTGCCCTTCAAGAGCCTTTCGAGAATCGTCTTCAATCCCGTCGCTCCCCCGCCATCGCGGTCCACCGGAACACAATTCACCGACCTGAGCACGGCGTTGGCGATCGGGTGATCAAACAGGCTTTCGCGGCCGAGATAGTGGATATCGCGGCGCAGGGTGCTCCCCACAAGCGGAGGATCCACGAAACTGGCGTGATTGGCGGCAAAAATGAAGGGGCCCGTCGTGGGGACCCGTTCTACATTATAGACCCGATACCGGAAGTAGAACGTTCCGAGAGATCGGAAGAAGATCCACGCAAGGGTATACGGAAAGTTCATGGGACGATCAGGACCGGGTCTGCCGGCTTTCGAGCCTTCGATGGATTTCGGCCAGGATCAGGCTGCTGGTTTCCTCAGGAGTTTGGCCGGAATTATTGATGATCTTCGCGCCAAGCGGGATCATGAGGGGAGCGGCCTTGCGCTGGCTATCGCGCTGGTCGCGGGCGGCGAGATTCTCCTGAACTCCGTCGGCCACGCGCCGACGGGTGCGCTCCTCCAGGGAGGCGTCCATGTAGAATTTGAAATCGGTCTCGGGAAAGACGTTGCTGCCGATATCGCGCCCCTCCATGACGAGGTTGCCGAACTGAGTGCAGGAACGCTGGGTGACTTTCATCCATTCCCGGACCTTGGGCACAGCGGCCACATGCGGGACGGCAGCGCTGGTCTGGGCGGTACGCGTTTCCTTTTCGGGATAGTAACCATCGACGAGGAGTCGGACATGGCCATCGACGCATTCGAGGCGCGTTTTCCAGCGACGACAGGCCGAGGCCACAGCTTTGGGATCGTGAATATCGACCCCCTTGGCCAGGCAATACCAGGCGAGAGTGCGGTACATGGCGCCGGTATCGACGTAGGAGTAACCAAGGGCCTTGGCAACCAATTTGGCATTGGTGCTCTTGCCGCTGGCACTGGTTCCATCGATTGCGATGACAATGGGGGAAGGTTGCGCCATAGAGTCAAGTCCAGTCAGTCAATTGTAGAAAGCTCGGGCTAAACGGCCATCAACTCCTCGGGAGCCAGAGGTCGGCCGCTTTGGCAGTCCAAGATCACGGCCCCAAGCCCTGCAGGAGGCGGGGTGGCCAGTTTCTGGAAAAAGCTGGGGAAGGTCTTCTTCACGCAGGAAGGATTCTTGAGTCGGATGCCCGGGACTTTCAATCCCAGAATACCGAAACACATGGCCATCCGATGGTCCTGGTAGGTCTCGATCGTGGCTCCCTGCAGCGGGCCTGGTTGGACAGTCAGGGTATCCGCCTCCTCAACCACCCGGGCGCCACATCGGGTCAATTCCGTGCGAAGTGCCTGCACACGTTCGCATTCCTGCACCCGCAAACGGCCCAGGTCCGTGAATCTCCGGGGCCCAGCGGCAAATGGAGCCAGCACCACGGCGGTCATAATACTGTCACCCAGGTCCTTCTCGCGCGACACCTGCATCGGCAAGGGAAGATAGCGCGGAAAAGCTTCATCCATCTGCAACCCGGAACCCGGCCAATGGCGAACCGTAATGGAATGGCCGAGCAGATGCCCCGCGGCCCACCCATAGCTGCCGCTAGAGGCATCGGGTTCGATTTGGCAAATGCCCCCCGCACTGGGAAAGCTTTCGAGCAAACGCCGAGTCATTTCGACGTAAGGAGCTTCGTCGGCGTTGGCTCCCACCACCGTGATTTTCCACCCCCCCTTTTGGCTGGCCAAGAGCAACGCGGAAGCAAACTGAGAGCTTTCCTGAATGGACACCTCACAAACGCCCTGGCGCGGGCCCTGGCCTCCAATGAGCACGGGAAGATGGTCGTTGGGTGAATCCACCGCATATCCCAACTGCCGCAAGGCAGCGAAGAGAGCCGCCTGAGGGCGTTGGTGCATCCGGTCCACCCCATGCAAACGGTACACTCCGTGACCGAGGCAAACGAGGGCCGACAGGAAACGAGCGGCAGTACCCGCGTTCCCCACAAAGAGATCCAGTGGCGCCTCCGTCGATCCGGCATTGGGAATGCGTCCCCCCTGCCCTTGCACGCGGAGCAATCGGTTACAGGATTCCTGTGGATCCAGTTCCACCTCCACCGAGAAGCCGAGCCGTCGCAAGGCCTCCACCATCACTTGGGTATCCTCACTCCAGAGCGCACCCTGAAGGGTCACTTTTCCCTCCGCCAATGCGGCCAAGACGAGGGCCCGGTTAGTAATGCTCTTGGAGCCGGGAACGGTAAGTCTCACTTCAACAGGTTCCCTCAACGGGACGATCTCGATCAGGTCAGGGAGGCCCATTTTACTCTGGGGAAGAGCTCTGGGAGAGCCAGGCATCACGCCGTTGTTTGGCGGTCTCAAAGAACGTCTGAATCGATTTCTCGTCCCCCTGGTCGAGGGTGTGTCGAAACTCCTCCAAACCTTCGATGAACACCCCGAGCACCCGGGAGAGATGGGTCCGGTTGGCCAGAACGATGTCCAGCCACAACTCTGGAGAACTCGACGCCAATCTGGTGGTATCGCGGAAGCCGGTGGCGCAAAGAGTCGCCTGTTCCTTGGACTGGGCCGGGCTTAGAACATAGTGGGCCAACTCGGATGCTACGATCTGGGGGAGATGGCTCGACCGACTCACCAACTCGTCATGAAGCTCCGGTGTCAATTTGAGAACGCGGCCTCCGACCCCTTTCCAGAGTTCGCGCACCTGCCGTACGGCCTCCGGCGGAGTCTTCCGCGAAGGTGTGATCACACACACGGCGTTGTGGAACAGATCAGCGGTGGCATTGGCCACGCCGCTCTTCTCCCGGCCCGCCATCGGATGGCCTCCGATGAAAGTCGCACCCGCTGCAGAAACCAGGGGATCCAGCTCCGCCACCACACAAGCCTTGACGCTTCCCATATCGGTCACCACCGCACCGGGCTTGAGGTAAGGAACGCTCTTTTTCACCAGTCCCTGCATCTGACGAATCGGCGTCCCCAGCACGAGAATATCCGCGTCCCGCACTGCTTCCTCGAGATCGCAGGTGGCATGATCCGCTGCGCCGATCTGCCGACACTCGATGACGCTCTCCGGCCGCCGCACGTACCCGCACACCGTGGCGGCTAATCGACGTTGACGGAGTGCCAGGCCGAGGGACCCGCCCAGCAAGCCAACACCCAGAAGAGTGATTTTTTGGCAGAGCATGCGCAGGAGGTTAGGATTCCAGCCGAGTCTTGCAAGCGACAAGTGAGGACCGAGCGAAGGCGCTCGGAAAGTCCGCCAGGTCTTGGAGTGCGCGCGCCACCAGGTGCCGCCTTTTCCCCTGCCTCGCTAGGCCTCGCCCCATGCCAAAGGGAAAAAGCAGTACATAGCTACGATCCTCACCGCACTCCAAAAGCTGTCTCAACGCGTGCGTAAGCGGCGAGGCGCTGAGCTTCCTCACCGCGCTCAAAGACAGGCCTAAGATCGCCCTCAGCACTCTGATCATTTCTTAGTGGCTAGCAACGCGGTCAGCTTCGAGATTACCGCAAAGGCGTCCGCCACGTAGAGCACATCCGCTTTGCTGCGAGCCCAGCCGCAATTGGGGTCTAGATTCACCGCGCGGCGCTCGTGGATGAACCGCCAACCAACGGTGTGCGGTTCCTCCCCGTGACAGCAGGTGGCCAAACCCTTGGGATGCCGCGGCGTGGACCCGGTCTGACCCACCTGGTTCAGGTGCGTCAGGAACGACAACACCGCCTGGCCTTCACCACCCAGGTCAACCAACGACTTGGTGCTACCGAGAGAGGCGCGGGAAGTTTGGAGAAACTCCCAAATCAACTTCTCAGCCTCCGCCACGTGCGGCTGGCCATCCGCTTGTTTCTTGGTCCAACCCGCACCGGTCACGAACAGCAAACTCGCCTCCGGACGGATCGTCTGGGCTTCCGCCGCAGGAGATTGAATACGGACCACGGCAGTGCGCTTGCAAGTTTCGGGAATGGAGACGGGTACCGTTTCGAGTGGCACCTCGGCTTTCGCTCCCTGCCAGGAGGGCTGGCTGCCGGGATCGACCAGGAGCACCCAAGGACGCTGCACACGGGTGATGGCGGCTTCCATGCGTTGCTTATAATACCAGCGAGTGATCTGGAGCTGACCCCCAGCGAGACTCAGTCCGGCCACATGAGAATCCACCCTCCCCCCTAAGCGTTGCGCCACTCCGGCGAGCACCCTTGCCCAGCGGGACGTTGCCGGGGCCACAATCACCGTCGCCTGAACGGCCTTCGCCAGCGCCTCGGCTGCGAGGGCATCAGTGGCATACCGGGGTTCGGCAAAATCAGGTCCCGCAACCGACAGGAATCGTTTGGCGCCGCAACTGCCGATTTGGGCGGCTGCGTCCGAAACGCACGCCCCAACCAAGCCTGCGTGAAAAGCCCCACCTCCGAGGGATTCGCCAAGTTCTTTCGCAACCGTCAACACCTCCAGCGCCGCTTTTCCGAGCAGGCCGTCGGCCTCGCTGTGAGCCAAGAATAGAATCGTTTCCATAGACTGGGAGCAAAGAAAGTTAATCGGCAAGCCACGCGGCGAGTTCAGCCGCGATCTGGTCGGGGGTGAGATCCTTCACCAAGCGGGTTTCCCGCTGTTGTTTGGGAAGCGAAACCGACACAAAAGTGACGCCATCCGCTCCGGCCTTCACGGGCTTTGCCTTCTGCAGCGCCGGCATGACGGTGCGCATGTTCACCATCCCCACTTGCGGGTTGTTCTTGGGCTCGGGCAAATGCCCCGTGGCCCATCCCAACAAAGCAGGTGCGCCGGCGCACTTGGAAATCAGCTCCCGCCCCCCTTCAATCCGCTCGGTTACCTCCAAGGATCCATCGGCATTCACTTGTAGACGGTCCACACCTTGGAACTGATCCACCAAGCCCAGGAGTTCGCCCACCATCTGCATCGTCGAACCCGCCCCACGGGAGGCCGATTCCCAACCGCCAAATACCAGCATGCGCGACCGATCCAGGCCAGGCAGGGTGCGGATCGCCTCCGCCAGGTGGGTGGCCACTTCCGCGGGATCGGTGAAACCGCTGGCCGAACCGTCCAAAGCAACGAGTTCAAAGGGCACTTTCTGAGCGACCGTCATCATGACCTGCTGGAGCTTGGCTTTGGGACCGATGCTCACCAGCCAGACCTTGGAACCGGGGGCGGACTTGGCGAGATGAGCAGCCTCGTACAGCGCGTGGCCAGCCCAGGGGTCCAGGACGGCGGGTAGCATCATTTCGTTCTTCAAACCGGGTCCGGCAGGAGTGCTGACAGGTTCCAGCGTCTGGAGTGGGTCAGGAACAAGACTGCCACACACCACAATATGATATCCACTGTTCATAACTTTCAGATCAGGCGCCACATGAAACCCATGCTAGATTCAAGGCGGCGGAGTGGGATGAAAACCCGTTCCCACGGCTCAGGCAAGTCTCATCTTCCATCTTGCAGCCAACGCGGAAGTTCGTAGGCTTCGCGGGATGAATGCGTTTGTTACCGGTGGAGCAGGCTACATTGGATCCGTCTGCGTTGAGGAACTCCTCAAGGCAGGACACAAAGTCACCGTATTCGACAACCTTACGGAAGGCCATCGGGCAGCGTTAGACAGCCGAGCTACCTTCGTAAATGCCTGTCTCAGTGACCGGGGGGCGATCGAGCAGGCGTTGCAGGACGCAAAGCCAGACGCCATTCTCCATTTTGCGGCCAACGCGCTGGTGGGGGAATCGATGACCAACCCGGGCAAGTACTTCCGCAACAATGTGTCGAGCGGTCTGAACCTGATCGACGCTGCAGTGTCGGCCGGGGTTAAGAAATTCATATTTAGTTCCACCTGTGCTACTTATGGCCCTCCGGAGACCGTACCCATCACGGAGGTGCTTCCGACGCGTCCCATCAACCCCTACGGCGAGTCCAAGTTGATGTTCGAGAAGATGTTGCAGTGGTATGGTCAAATCCATGGGATTGAGTCGGTTATATTCCGCTACTTCAACGCGGCTGGGGCCACTGAAAAGCTCGGGGAACATCACAAGACGGAAACCCACCTAATACCCAACGTGTTGAAAGTCGCTTTAGGACAGGCCCTGCATTGCGAGGTTTACGGAACCGACTATCCCACGCCCGATGGCACGTGCATCCGGGATTACATCCACGTGGTAGACCTTGCACAGGCTCATATCCAAGCCATGGAACCCGGTAGGAAAGGGATTTTCAATCTAGGTAACGGCCAGGGGTACTCCGTGCGCGAGGTGATTCAAGCTTGCGAGAAGGTAAGTCAGAAGAAGATCCCGGTGGTCGAAAAACCAAGGCGCCCGGGCGATCCACCCCGGTTGGTCGCAGCGGCGCAAAGAGCGTTTCAAGAGTTGGGTTGGAAGCCACAATATCCTCATTTGGAGGATATTGTAGCCACAGCATGGGCCTGGCATCGGAAAAACCCGCGCGGGTATTCGGACTAGTTGTCGCCGCAGCCATGGCGTGCCGCAGCCTGCAAGGCTGTTGTATCGCAGGTCGCCTGACCCGCATGGCGGGCGAGAGAGAGGGGCCTGCCGACTGGGCAGTCGGCGATACGGCAGATAAGGCTGTCTGCGCCACCAGTACCGCAGGTTGCCCAACCTGCTGTTTCGCGGGTTGCCCAACCCGCCTCATGTGTAAAGGTGGAGGAACCTGCCGAAGCCTCGGCGTAGGCAGGCGAGACGGCAGACAAATCCGTCTTCGCCACAGCCTCTCCGTCGCCCGCGGTTTCCATCTCATTATCCCTCCGCGCGGCCGGAGGCGGACGCCCTGTCCGAAGGCATCGATAACTTCTTGTTTGCCATTGCCTTTCTGAGCGGGATCGGCATAAATTGCGCCCCAATTAGAGACTCCGCGATTCCATAACCCGGTGAATCTCAGGCGAACGTGCGTTCGATGCAGGTTTGAAACCCGACAGTCGGGAACGGTAGAGGAAAGCCGCCGTCACTCTATGCAGCAGATTAATCAGTGATGAACAACAAACTCTTTGTGGGCAACCTGAGCTGGGATGTCACCGAGAACGATCTTCAGGACCTCTTCGGCCAACAAGGGCCCGTAGCGGAAGTCAGCCTGATGATGGATCGTGCCACGGGCCGTTCCCGCGGGTTCGCGTTTGTAACCATGGGCACGGAAGAGGCCGCTCAGACAGCCATTGCAGCGTTAAACGGACAGGATTATCAGGGTCGCGCTTTGACCGTGAATATTGCGCGCCCGCGTGAGGAACGTCCTCCGGGTGGTGGTGGGGGAGGTGGATACAGTGGTGGTGGTGGCGGCGGTGGCTATGGCGGTGGCGGCGGTGGGGGTCGTGACCGCGGAGGAGATCGCGGGGGCGAACGTGGCGGTTTCCGAGGCGGGCGTGGTGGTGGCGGCGGTGGCCGTGACCGGCGCTGAACGCAGCGCGAGCAACTCCGTTTTCAACCGGGAAGACCTTCGTGGCTTTCCCGGTTTTTTTTGAACAGTCCGCTGCCTTGTCCAGCTCTAAAGACTGGTGATGAACAAGGCAAGCACCTGGGATGGTGGTTTCTTTTGCATGTGAGCCCGGACCTGAAAAACAACTGTATTCATCCCCAAGCCTTGGTGGATCAGGGGGCTCAGATTGGGGCGCGATCCCGAGTCTGGGCTTTTGCCCATGTCCTGCCTGGGGCCGTGGTCGGTGAGGACTGCAACATCTGCGACCATACCTTTATCGAAGGGAAGGTCCGCATTGGGGATCGGGTCACGCTGAAGTGTGGGGTCTATCTCTGGGATGGACTGGTACTGGAGGACGATGTCTTCGTCGGGCCCGCGGCGGTTTTCACGAACGATATGCGTCCCCGCAGCAAGCAGTACCCGGACGCCTTTCCCACCACCCTACTCAGCCGGGGCTGCAGCATTGGTGCGGGCGCCATTATCCTGCCTGGCGTCACCGTCGGGGCGTGGTCCATGGTAGGGGCGGGATCCGTGGTAACGCGCGACGTGGCACCTCATTCGCTGGTGGTGGGGAGCCCGGCCCGGTTTCGGAGCTGGATCTGCCGTTGCGGGACAGAATTGAATTTTAATGACCATGGCGTTGCAGCGTGCTGCAACCAACAGTATCAGCGGAAGGAAAGTCCGGAACGAATCGAGGAAATAACCCTATGAGCCTGGAACAATGCAAGCTGATTGAACTGCGCAAGATCAACGATCCCCGCGGCAACCTCACCTTCATCGAGGGCGGCAACCACATTCCCTTCGCCATCAAGCGGGTATTCTACTTGTACGATGTCCCCGGAGGGGCGGACCGGGGAGGACACGCACTCAAGACATGTCATCAGTTCCTGATCGCCATGTCGGGCAGCTTCGATGTGATCGCCTATGACGGCAAGGAAAAGCAACGGATTCACCTCAACCGTTCTTACTTCGGGCTGCATTTGCCGCCCATGGTATGGCGGGAGATGGACAACTTCTCCTCCGGCTCCGTGTGCCTGGCGCTGGCCTCGGAGTTGTATGATGCCAAGGACTATTACCGCGACTACAGCGAATATCTCAAGGCCATCGCCGAGTCAGGGGCCACCAAGTGAAGATTCCCTTCAACGATTTCGCATCGCCCTACCAGGAGTTGCAGGGCGAACTGGACGAGGCGTACCAACGTTTCATGCGCTCGGCCTGGTACATCCTGGGCAAAGAGGTCGAAGCCTTCGAGCGTGAATACGCGGAGTACTGTGGGACCACCCACTGCGTAGGGTTGGGCAACTGTCTCGATGCCCTACACCTGATTCTCCGGGCGTATGATATCGGCCCCGGCGATGAAGTAATCGTCCCTTCCAACACCTACATTGCCACCTGGTTAGCCGTTTCCTACGCAGGAGCCACTCCCGTCCCCGTCGAACCGGATGAGCGAACCTTCAATCTGGATCCGGAACGGATCGGAGCGGCGATCACCCCGCGTACTCGGGCCATCATGCCTGTCCATCTGTACGGCCAAACGGCGGACATGGACCCGATCATGGAGATCGCCCGCAAGCACCGTTTGAAAGTGATCGAGGATGCTGCCCAAGCGCAGGGGGGCTTGTACAAGGGCCGCAAAGCAGGAGGCTTGGGGGACGCGGCCGGACACAGTTTTTACCCGACCAAGAACCTGGGAGCCTTTGGCGACGCCGGAGCCGTGACCACCAACGACCCCGAACTTGCCGAGCGCGTGCGCACGCTGCGGAATTACGGTTCGAAGAAGCGTTATTACAATGAGGTCAAAGGCGTCAACTCACGCCTGGACGAACTGCAAGCGGCCTTTCTGCGGGTCAAGCTACGCCACCTGGACAAGTGGAATGGGCGGCGAGCAGAAGTGGCCAAAGCCTATTTGCCGGAGTTGGCGAAGCTGCCTGGCTTGATGGTCCCGTTCGTTCCTGATTGGGCCACCCCTGTCTGGCACCTGTTTGTGGTCCGCCATGCCAAGCGCGACCTTTTCCAACAGAAGCTGACGGAGTTGGGCATTGGCACCCTGATTCATTACCCGGTGCCCCCGCATCTTTCCGGCGCCTATGCGGAGATGCGCGAAAAGTTGGGAAGCCAGCCCATCGCGGAGATGATGGCGGAAACCGTGCTGAGCCTCCCCATTGGCCCTCATCTGAAGCAAGAGCAGATCCGAGAAATCCTCCAGGCTGCGAGCGCCGCCGCGGCCGCACTCGGCCAGTCGTAACATGAGCCTCGCAGCCAAGTGTATCACGCTGTTCGTTCATTATCGGCAGCGGATCAGGCGCGCCTGCCATCTTTCCCGGCTGGTCTGGCTGGAACGTCCTTTGCTCAAGCTGCTCGAGATGGGGAGGGATAACACCTTGGAGATGCCGGTACGCTGCGACGGCGCTGGAAGCCTGATCCTGGGTGATACGAACTGCTTTGGCTGCCCCACAGCACCCATCCTGGGCAAAGGGGAGATCCTCCTGCAGCCTCGCACCCCGGAAGCGGTCATCCAAATCGGAAGCCACAATCTCTTCAGCAACAGCGTCTGCATGATTGCCAATGAACGCATCACAGTGGGAGACCGCTGCCAGATCGGCGATCAAGTCACCATCACTGACTGCGATTTCCATGAGATCAACCCCTCCACCCGCAACCGGAGTTCGGGCCCGACGCACCCGGTCACCCTTGGCAACAACGTGTGGCTGGGCAGCCGTGTGATGGTCTTGAAAGGGGTCACCATCGGCGACAATTCCGTCATCGGCGCCATGAGCCTGGTGACCAAGTCCATTCCCGCCAACAGTCTCGCAGCGGGGACACCCGCGAAAGTGATCCGTGTCCTCCAGCCCTAAAAGCCCCAGTTCCTACGGGCAGATCCTCAAGGCGTCTGCGTTTATCGGGGGATCCTCGGTGATCACGCTCTTGCTGGGGGTCGTCCGCAACAAAGTGCTTGCGGTCCTGATCGGAACCGAGGGCACAGGGCTTTTCGGCACTTACAACTCCGTCTCCATGCTGGTGGGAGGCATCGCAGGGATGGGGATCAACAACAGCGGGGTCCGCCAGATCGCGGAGGCGGCGGGAACGGGAGATGAGGAGAAGATCGCCCGCACGGTCACCACGTTGCGGCGAACGGCGCTCATCCTGGGTTTCCTGGGAATGCTGCTGCTCCTGGCGTTCAGCGGGCCGATCGCCAAGGCTACTTTCGGGGATACCGACCGCGCCGGAGCCATGGCCCTGCTGTCCGTTACCGTGCTCTTCAGCGCGGTCGCGGCTGGACAGGTGGCCCTGATTCAAGGTTTGCGGCGGATTGCCGACCTGGCCACGCTCAGTATTTGGGGGGCACTGCTGGGGACAGCGCTCGGCCTGCCGTTAGTGTATTTCTTCCGCGAGAACGGAATTGTCCCTCTCCTGATCACCGTGTCGGCGCTAACCATCCTGCCTTCCTGGTGGTTCGCCCGCAAAATCCAGGTCCGAAAAGTGCCCATGCCGGCACGAGCCCTCTGGCACGAGGCTCGTTCACTGCTCGGGTTGGGAGTGGTGTTCATGTTGTCGGGTTTGATGAGCAGTGTGGTAGCTTACCTGACGCGAGTGCTGGTGATTCGCCAAATGAACCTCGAGGCGGCTGGCCTGTACCAGGCCGCCTGGACGATCTCCGGCGTGTACGTCAGCTTCGTCTTGAATGCGATGGGAGCGGATTACTACCCCCGGCTGACCGCAGCCTCCGCCAGCAACGAGGAAGTCAACCGCCTGGTGAATGAGCAGACCGAGATCTCCCTTTTCATGGCGGTACCGGGGATCCTCGGCACCCTCGCCTTAGCACCGTGGCTGGTGCCTTTGCTCAACACTCCCGATTTCGCCCCGGCGGTGGAGATTCTGCGCTGGCAAATCCTGGGAGTGCTGGGACGAGTGATTGCCTGGCCGATCGGCTTTGTGCTACTGGCAAAAGGGTGTAGTCGCAGTTTCTTTTTGACCGAAGTGGCGTGCAACGCGGTTCATCTCACTTTGATCTGGCTCGGAATGCGACGGTTTGGTCTGGCGGGTCTGGGAATGGCATTTTTTGGGTTCTATGTCTTCTCCAGCCTGCTGGTGTACGGCGTCGTGCACCGTCTCTCGGGCTTTCACTGGACGAAGAGCAATGTGCAGCTGGTGCTGGGGGTGGTGGGAACAACCGCTCTCGTGTTCCTGGTGACCACTCCAGCAGTCCCTCAAGCCTGGGGAATGTCGATGGGAGGCCTGGTGACGGCGGCAGCGGGTCTTTTTTGCACTCGACGCCTGATCAGGCGCGTGGGCCCGGCGAAGGTGGATGCGTGGCTTCGCAAACTGCGGCTCCGTTCTGGTTGACACTCCTCCCGGTTGCACGCGAAAATGGCTGCTCCGTAAACGCGTCATGATTGAAAGTCAGGAAAAGCCGCTGATCAGTTTCGCACTCTTGGCCTACCGGCAGGAGGCGTTCGTCGATGAGGCGGTTCAAGGCGCTTTCGACCAAACTTACTCCCCGCTCGAGATCATTCTCTCCGACGATCGTTCCCCTGACGGCACTTTTGAGCGGTTGAAGCAGTTGGCGGACACGTACCGGGGGCCCCACCGGGTTGTCCTGAATCAGACCCCTCAAAACTCAGGGATCGCGGGACACTTCAATCGGGTCCTGGAGCTGGCGAAAGGCGAGTTGATCGTCGCGGCAGCCGGGGATGACGTCTCCCTGCCCAACCGGTGTGCCGTCATCCATGATACCTGGGCTCAATCCGGCCGACGCGCGTTTTCGATTCAATCCGCCTTTTACCGGATCGATGAGGTGGGGACAGAGCTGGGGACGGATGTGTATCGGGTTGACATGGGTCCCAACCCCCTGCTGCGCGCAGCGGCACTTGGCACGGCGGGGATCACGGGAGCTACGCATGCCTTTCACCGCAGTGTGTATGACCTGTTTGGCCCCATCTCGACGGAGATCATCGCGGAAGACCAGGCGCTCGCTTTTCGTTCACTGATACTGGGTGAAGTGCTGACCATCCCCACGCCCCTCGTGAAGTATCGTCATCACGGCATGATGATCTCTCATGCTCATTGTCCCGAATTCCAACTTCATTGGAAACACAGGATTTCGTTCTTCCGCAACGATCTCGCGGTGCGGCGGCAGTATCTTCAGGACGTACAAACCGCCCTTGCCAAGGGGATCCTGGCCCCGGACCGGGGGGAAGAGATGCTCGCCATCATTCGCAAGGGAATCCAGGCCCTGGAGCTCCGTCTGGAGTTGGTGCAGTCCGGATACCTGCGCCAGTGGATGCTCTGGGCTCAGCACGGGAACAAACTTCGCCTCCTGAAAGACTGGGAGCGTTTGCTCTTCTTCACCCTGGCGCAGCCGCTGGCCAAGGTGGCGTGGAGCCTCAAGGCACGATACAAGCCCAAGTTCAAGAAGCCCGCACCCACCCAGGTGTGAGCCCCCCTGTCACGAGCATTCATCACCCCTCTCATGAAAACATTCATCGTCATCGGTGGTGGCCTGGTAGGGCTGGCCACAGCATGGGCCTTGAAGAAACAGCAACCCGGTCTCGAGGTTCGCTTGCTGGAAAAGGAGAGCGAGGTTGGGCTCCACCAGAGCACGCACAACAGCGGAGTGCTCCACGCGGGGCTCTACTACAAACCAGGCTCCCTGAAGGCCCAACTGGCCGTGCAGGGCATCCGGCGCATGACCGAGTTCTGCATCGCGCACCAAATCCCCCATGAGATCTGCGGGAAAGTGGTGGTCGCCACGAACGACCTGGAAGTGGAACGACTCCGGGAACTCCTCAAACGGGGCGAAAAGAACGGGCTCGAGGGGCTGCGATGGCTCTCCCCGCTCGATCTCAAGGAGGTCGAGCCACATGCCCAGGGCAAAGGAGCCTTACACGTGCCCCAAGAAGGAATCGTCGACTACGCGGCGGTCTGTAAAACACTGCGCTCTTTGCTGCAGGCGGACGGCGTCCAGGTCCGGCTTTCCACCCGAGTGACGCGCATTCGCCCGGAGCAAAAGGGATGGCGAGTGGAAACCACCACGGGGGATTTTCCGGCGGACTTTGTGATCAACTGCGCAGGCCTTCATTGTGATCGGGTTGCGGAGTTGGCGGGCGAGGAGCGGACAGCGCGCATCGTTCCCTTCCGCGGCGAATACTACAAACTGAAGGGCGACGCGCAGAAGCTGGTACGAAACCTCATCTACCCCGTGCCGGATCCGACCTTCCCTTTCCTGGGTGTCCACTTCACGAGGCTCATCCAAGGGGGAGTGGAGGCAGGGCCCAACGCGGTTCTGGCTTTTGCCCGAGAAGGTTATACCAAGTGGAATATCAATCTTCGTGACCTGGCAGACGCGGCGTTGTATCCAGGTCTAAGGCGTTTCATGCAGAAGCACCGAGGCATGGCGTGGGACGAAGTCCTGCGTTCCTTCAGCAAGAAGTTGTTTTGCGCTTCGCTACAGAAGTTGGTGCCCGAAGTGCAGGTGTCCGACCTGGAACCAGGCGGAGCCGGAGTACGGGCGCAAGCGATGCTGAACGATGGCACGCTCGTACAGGATTTTCATGTGATGGAGAAGCCCAACGCCCTGCACGTGCTCAATGCACCCAGCCCAGCGGCCACCGCCTCACTTTCCATTGGGGAACACCTGGCTCAAAAAGCTGTGGCCCTCGCTGGGATGGGAGGCCACCATGAAGTTCATGAAGAACCATGAAGAGGAATTCTCTCTTCCCGCAACTTCCTGTTTAGACCGGTTTCAGAGTCCTTCGGCATCTCAGTACCCAGGCCCCAGGAAAGCCCCGTAGCGCTCCTTGAACCACTCCGAACGAATCGCAGGCTTCCCATCCACCATCTGCAGCCAGGGCTGCAGGTCCTCAGGCAGCTTTGGCTTGTTGATGGCGAATCCGAACGCGTTGCACTGCTTGGGAAAGAGGAAGGTGAACGCCTTCAGCAGCGGCAACCCCAATTTCACGACGAACAGGTAGAACTTGTTCTTGAGCGCCCGCAATCTCGGCTCAGGAACGCGCAGTGAGTAAAAGTACTGAAACTTGGGACGGGCGTACGGGACGGAAGTGCAGATGGTCTGCTCGATCTCCCGCTCGGTCCAGCGGTAGACGTAATTGGGGATCGCAGTATTACGCACCCCTCCGTATTTCAAGCCGTTCCCGGCCACCGCAGCCACCTCGTACTGCTGACCCAGGTTCAGTGCCACCCCCAAGCGCACCAGCAAGGTTTCGCGCGGCTCAAAAACCAGGACGCCCTTGCGGCTGACCCGATACATTTCCAGCAAGGCTTTGTGGGGCGAAAAGCAGTGGTGCAGTCCGTTGTGCACAATGCAATAGTCGAACGACTCGTCGGGATACTGGATACTCTCCGCGTCCTGATAGCTCCACTCATAGGGGGCAAACTGATCGGCCTGGTGGCGCTCGTCCAGATTGGAGATGATGACGTTGGAGAAGCCTAACTCCTGATAGGTCTCCTTGTCGGCCTGCCCTCCACAAACCACCAGGACACGGCTCTCGCGAGTGATCCAGCCCTGGGTCATCAGCGCCCGCAAAGTCTGCACGTAAAAGTCGTCGATCATCGAGTTGCGGGCGAGTGTATCGCCCGGCAAGGGCAAGGCAAACGGTTTCTGTAGCCACGCTCTCCCCTGCTCTGTAGAATGGGCCGATGGCTTCGGACCATGTTTCAAAGCGGAAACGGGTGTTGCACCTGATCGGCTGCCGGGAGGATACGGGCGGCATTCTTTCCGTTCTCCGGAACCTCCGCACCATCACGGAGCCGATGGGCTGGGATCATGTGGTTTGGGTTCACCGCAGCTACCGGGAGGTGCGTAAGCCCGCGCTGGTGTATCGCCCCACCGATCACCTGTTCTCGGAACACGACAACCATCTCCGCCTGCTCCTCGGCTCAATTCGCGCCATGCCTGAGTTGGCACGACTACTGAAGGAGGAGCCCTTTGACTTCCTGCACGGCCATTCTCGAGGAGCGCTGCTGGTGATGGTGATGGCCGCCCGTTGGTGGAAACGCAAGACCCTCTTCACCAACCACGCCTATGCGCGGCGGCTTGGCCTCTATCGCTGGGCTGCCAAGCAACCGGGAGTGGTCACCAGCGTCCTCAGCCCGAACATGGCTCGCCACTATGGCTTCTCGTCCGGGCCGGATGGGGTGGAAATCGTGTCAGAATCCTGTGCCGATCGCTTTTTCTCGATTCCTTTGCGCTCCTCAAAACCCGGCTCCACCTCCGACCCGATCCGTCTGGTAGGTCTGGGCAACATTTTGCGCTGGAAGAACTGGCACCTGATTCTGGAGGCGTTGGCCAGCCTGCCACCGGAGTGGAAGGAGAGGGTCCAATTCCATCACTGGGGTCCCACGCTCGACGATCCGGATTCAAGAGCGTATGCGGAGGAGCTAAAAGACCAGGTCCATCAGCATAACCTGCACAACACCTGCTACTTCCATGGGCTGTCGTTGGCGATCGAAGAAACGCTGAAAGATGCCTCATGTTTCATTCTACCCTCCACGAATGAGCCATGCTCGGTGGCGCTGATTGAAGCCTTGGCTATGGGCGTACCGTGCCTGGCGTCCGCAAGTGGTGGGAACATCGACATCCTCAGGCCTGAGGCCACCGGACTACTGTTCGAACCAGAAAACGTAAGCGACCTGGCTCGGCAGATCCGCCGGGTGGCAGATGGCTCGGTGAATTTCCTCCCGGGAAGTGAGGTTCGGGATAGCGTCCGCCAGCGGAGCGCAACCAGGGTTTCGCAGGAGTACCTGCGGATTTATGAGACCCGGATGAGCCGGTAGCGGGGGCGTAAGTTCGAGAAAGAACTTGCGGAGCCCAGGTTTCTTGGGCAGAACAGCCACCGCATGGCAGTATCCGCTTTAGACAGCAGACTGGGTCTGCAACTGATCTTCTGGTACGGCGTCATCGCCTTGGGGGCGTTGATGCTGGGTGGCTTTTTGGCAACCGACCAGCTTCTGATCGCGTTGATGGTGGGCGGGTTCGGTTGGCTGATCCTGTTGCCCTACCATGCGCCACTGGCGGTTTTCCTGGCGGTATCCACGTTCAATTCCGCTTTCATCTTGCCGTTCGTACCGGGACGTCCTTACGTGTGGGAGTTTGCGGGCATGTTGGCGTGGACCGGAGTGATCATGAATTTCTCTCTGCGGAGATATCCGCGGGAGTGCGCCACGGTGCTCAGCCAGAACAGGTTGCTGGTGTGGTCGTCGATAGGCTACTGTTGCGTGCTGATTGTGACCATGTTCTTCCGCGGATTCGGGCTGCGCATTCTCGGTTCGGAACAGATGGGTGGCCGTTACTACTTCCAGCAGATTATCTGCGCCATCTTCCCCCTGCTCTTTCTCATGGTTCGGCTGAACGAGAAGACGATGATCCGCCTGTTCGTGCTCCAGTGCCTGTTCTCCGCCACCTACCTGGTCTCGGACTTCGTTTTCTCGGTCGCTCCCAAAGCCTGGTTCTTCCTCCTGAGCTTCTTTGAGCTCTCCAACGACGCGCTCGGTTTCGAAATGATGAGCCAGATGCGCGGGGTGCGACGCTTCCAATCTCTTTCCATCTTCGGGGGAGCCTTCGTCTTCCTCGTCGTCGTGCTTTATCGAATCCGCGACTTCATGACCTTGCGGGGCTTCTTTCCGTTGGTGTTCGCCTTGTCCATTTTCGCCTTGGGCTTGATGGGTGGGCACCGGATGATGATCACGACCGTAGGGTTCACCCTGGCGGTGGTAGCCTACACCCAGCGATTCTACAACACGCGGAATTTGCTGCTCATGACCGCTGCCGCCACCATCCTGCTGATCTTCGTCTACACCCAAGTGGAACATCTGCCGCAAGCTGTGCAGCGCTCTATCTCCTTCCTGCCCGGCCTCACCATCGATCCGCAGGCGCGGTATGACGCCGAAAGCACCATGATGGTGCGCAAAACCCTCTTTCGCCTGGGGCTGCAAATGGTTCCAGACTACTTCTGGGTCGGACGCGGGTTCGCCCGGTTCCTGGACGACTACTCCCTGTGGGATCCCACCACGATCACTTTCCACATTTCCCAGGGGAAATTCTACAACGGGGTGATCGGGCTTCTGATCAACACTGGATTCTTCGGGGCGGTGACCATGCTGGGTTTCATGTACGGGGGAACCAAGGTCGCCTTGCGCATCATCCGCCACCTCCGTACCTACGGAACGAATGATACTTTTTCCCGAGTCTGCGCAGTCGTGGCCGGGCAATGGGTGGCCAATGCCTTTTCCTTCATCTTCCTGCACGGGGATAGCGAGTGGGCTATGAAGACTTTCTCGCTCCAGGTGGGAATGCTCCTGGTATGCGATCTCCTGCTCCGGAAACGCCTCGATGCCGTGCCCGAAGCCACCCCTTCGCCCGTCTAGGACCCAGTTTCCCGGGACACCTCGCGCAAAGCCTGCGCCAGCCGCATCAGGTGGCGGTCGAGGAGGTAGGACTCACAAAAACGGGCGCGAAACTGGCCCCCCTCCACTTCAAGGACCGAGATGAGTGCGCGGGCCACCTCCTGCGGTTGACGAGGTTCCACCAGACCCGCGTAGTCGGGGGCAAATAGCTCCGGAATCCCACGCCACCGGGTCGCCACCGGCACCAGACCCCAGGCCATAGCTTCAAGGAGGGCCACCGGATGCCCTTCGTTAGGGAAGAACGTGGGAAAACAAAACAGGTCCGCCTCACGAAACAGTTCGTCCTTCATTGCCCCCTGGACAAACCCCCAGTGCTGAAGCCATCCACCGGGACCGGCAGCAGCAAGGATTCTTTGAAATTCCGCCCGCTCGGATTCTTCGAGGAATTCCCCAGCCACGTTTAACTTCAGCCGGATCCCTGTTCCTTGGCGTGACAGCTGATCGTTTGCGTGCCGCACACCCTCGATCGCGTCGAAGAGGCCTTTGGTCCGCGTACAGTGGGCCAGGTAAAGCACCTGCACCCAAGTAATCGGGATGGCTCCGGAGGAATCGTACTTTTTCCACGCCTCCCGCCGCCGATGGATGCGCTCCCGGCGAACCAGCCCCAAACTCCGGTCGTAATCTGGACAAGGGTCGGCTATGCCGTTGGGCACGACCGCCACCCGCTTGGGATGAAATAGGCGGGCGTCCGCCTCTCCGAATCGGCCCAAAACAATCGCCAGATCGGCCCCATCCAGCAACCCGTGGCTGATCCAACGCTCCCATCCGCGAGCTTCCGTCCTTAGCCACTCCCCCAAACCCACGGCGTGCCAGTGGAGAATCGTCCTCCGCCAGAAAGCGCGGCAGAGCAACATCACCACCCAATCCCGATAAAGGGAGGATCGTTTCGGCGGGGAAGGAACGTAATAGGCCGCGTCAGGACGGAACCGCAACGTGTATTTCCAGGCTTGCGCACAGTAGCGCAAGAGCGGACCCAGTTTTCCGCCGCGCGCACGCCCCACATCTCCGAGATCCGCGGAAAGGCGGGCGTTGACGTGGTAGCAAAGAATCCCGTGGGTCTCGGCACGCTCTTCCGAAGGACCCGGAGGCAAGGGCGAGAACCCTGGCTCACCCTCTCCAGAGCTACCGCCGGTCTCTGATCCCCTCAAAGCCTGGTCGCCCCCGAATCCTTCAAGCATCAGCTGTACCATCCAACTCTGCCCGTGGAGCGGAGGCGGTGTGTGGGCGAAGAGCAGGAGTTTCATGACATGCGAACGCAACGTAGCTCAGCAGAACCGGGCGCCGCAAAGCCCCCCTCGTCCAAGAGGCCGTTGAGCCAAACGCAAGTGACTTGTCCCGAAACACATGCTCGTTTCATACCAGAACCCCCCTCGCAAGCAAGCCTCCATCCCAAGGCGATCCCTTCCTCGAAGGTAGTCAGGACGAAACACGTCAGCGGAAACGAAAGAGACGCACCTCACGGTTGACATGAGTGCTTCTTCATATCATTATTTATATCGCGAATAAACACGCAAACAGGAGCCGTGAGGTAACAGGAACCCTGTCCCTCTTTCTCGAGTTGGCTCCGAGCCGCGACGAAAAGCAGGCGTACATTGGCGTGCTGTGCGCTTGCCCTGGCTCGCGCACGATGGTAAGGAACACGTTACTTTTGACCGAATCAGGCAATCAATATCATGAGCGATGCTCTTAGGATGGCGAAACAGGTGTGGCGCGGAGTTCCGTACATGCGCAAGGAGCTGGAACGTCGGTTCTCCATGCAGACGGGCATTCCGATAGCGAAGCCGCAGTCCTACTACGTGATTTTTAGTGGCAAATGCAACTTCACCTGTTCTTTTTGCACCATCTACCATGATAACGAGGTCTTGCTCAGCGAGGAAGTGATGCTGCGCATCGTGCGCGAGTCCAAGGAATTGAGCGGCTCCGGTTTCAATATTTCGGTCAGCGGGGGAGAGCCCCTGATCTACAAGGCTATTTACCCCGCGCTGGAATTGGCCCATCAACTGGGGGTCAACCTGGGAATCACCACCAACGGCTATTCGCTGGGCAAAGCCAACGTTCGCCGAATCCTCGCCAGTGATCCTTTCAACATCAACGTTTCGATCGAATCCGTAGACCCCAAGATCAACGAAAGCTTACGGTTCAAGAAGGACGCGACCCTCCGCGCGCTGGAGGGGATTGAAAACGTCATCGAGGAAAAGCGTCGGGTAGGTTCCCGGGTCAGCCTCGTGGTGAAGCCGACCATCATGGAGCAGAACTACCAATCGCTGCCTGATCTCGTGCGCTACTTTCATAAGTACAAGGAAGTACAGGTCAATTTGCAGCCCTACAGCGGCCCCCTGAACGCTCCTTTCTGGGTCAAGGACCTGGATCGACTCAAGGCGATGGTGGAAGAACTCAAAGAACTCAAGCGGCAAGGCCACGCGATTATTGGAGATGAAGCGACCCTGGACGGTTTTGCGGATTACTTTGCCCGCCCCCCCGTCAGCGATCACAAGCGGTTCATTGAGCTCAATGGACAGAAACGGGGCTGTGACATTGGTTTCCGGACCCTGTTCATCTATGCGCGGGGCGAGGTTCATTTCTGCGACTACCTGAGCAAACCCGTGGGAAACATCTACCAGAATTCGCTCAGCGAGATCTACTACAGCGAGATGGCCAAGAAGCTCCGGCGTCAGATCGACTACTGCAACATCGATTGCCAGAACACCTGCAAGCGGCCGATTCCCCTCGCGACCAAGGTGGCAAGCTGGATGAAGATGGGATAGTTACTTCGTCGGTCGCGGACAACGGAAAAGGGTTGGACGAATGTCCCCTGGGGCCCGGGTGCGGGGAAATCCGTTGTTGTCGGTTACCAGCCAGAAGGCGTCCTTCGTCACCGCCAATCCCTCCATAGCGCCGGTGGGATACCATGAACGGTACCCAAACTCAGGGGCCAACTCGACGCTCGCGTAGTCGTATTCAGCCACCACAGCATGGTTGCTGGGGTCCACTTCCAGCACAACCCGGCTCTCGCGCAGGAGCACGTACAAGTGTCCCGCATACCAGCAGAGATCCGAGTAATGCAGGTCCCGCGCGTTGTTGCCGGCAGGCCGGACTGCAAAATCGTCCACCACCTTCCGCGTCGCTGGATCCACCACGATGATCCTGCCCCGCTGCCGTTCATTGGCCACATAGATGCGCCCTCCCCCCACCGCCACTCCCTCGAAGGAGGCGTTTCCGTCGGACTTGCTGAAGTACTTCTGCACAGGCATCCAGTTGATGTTCAACACCTCCACCTTCTGGGTCTTGGGATCGCAACACAAGATCCAGCGATCGGCCTCCTCGCAAATGTAAAGTCGGCCCATCTCATCCTGGGCGATACCCTCGGCATCATAGCGTCCATGTTTCCTGGCGTGGTAGGGGGCAAGTTGCGGCTCGGTGAAGACGTTTGGGAACGGTTCGAGGGTGACGGAATCACCCTCGGCGGGAAACCGGATTCGGTAAAGCGAAGCGCCGCGGTCGTTAACGGTCAGAAGCGTGCCATCGGGAAGCGAGAGAAGTCCCGAGGCATCGAACCGTTCGCCGCCGGGGGTGCCGAGCAGCCAGGCTTTCTCCAAGCGAAGGGAGTAGCGCGGCCAGGTGGTGGAACGTTCCGACGCGCCTTTCGCGGAGGAAACGGGAGAAGAAACCGCCGTGGGAGTGCCTTGCCGACTGGACTGACAGCCCGATCCGAGCGAAAGGAGAGCGACTAGAATCAAGCCCATTGGCCACAGACGCAGAGCATGCATGCGCGCGTTTGTAGCAGAGGCGCAGGAGCAAGCAAGCCCATCGCGGTCATGCCAGACTCCGCCAAACATGCACTTTGTCGTTTTCCACCTCCCAACACCGTGGGAAGACCCGTTGCCCTCCCGTAAAAGGCTCGCCACCAGCGGCGGACCGCGCTAACGTCGGCGCGCTATGTCTGAGAACCTGATCGCCATCGAGATTGGCGGCACCAAATTGCAGATCGTGACCGGAACCCGCGAAGGGGTAATCCTGCAGCGGTTCCGTTTCACGGTCGATCGCGAAGAGGGGGCGGCGGGAATCCGTCGCCATATCGAGGCAACCCTGCGTCAACTGGCCATCCAGGGGCAGTTTGGCGGGATCGGGGTCGGGTTCGGCGGACCAGTCGACGTCCAAACCGGTCGAATCTGCTGTTCGCACCAAGTCCCCGGTTGGTCCGAGTTTCCCCTTCGGGAGTGGTTGCACTCGGTCTATCCCATTCCGGTGTTCGTGGACAACGATGCCAATGTCGGGGCCCTCGGAGAAGCCACGTATGGCGCAGGCCGGGGCATGGACCCCGTATTCTACAGCACTTTGGGGAGTGGCGTTGGTGGCGGGTGTGTGGCTCAGGGCAAGATCTACCATGGGTGCATCCCGGGCGAGGTGGAGTTCGGACATCTCCGACTGGACCGGACCGGGATCACCGTTGAATCCCAGTGTTCCGGCTGGGCCGTTGATGCCAAGATCCGAAAGTCAAATCAATCACATCCCCAAGGCTTTCTGGCACAGTTGTGCGAGGGAACCAACGGTGGCGAAGCTCGTCACCTGGCCGAAGCGATCCGACGCGGGGACCTGGAAGCGAAGAGGATTCTGACGGAGACGGCGGAGGATCTGGCCTTTGCTTTGTCTCACGTCACTCACTTGCTGCACCCCCAGGTGTTGGTGCTGGGGGGTGGGCTCGGCCTGATGGGGGAACCCCTGCGCGAGGCGGTGGCCACGGCCATCGGAAAGCACATCATGAACGCCTTCCAACCCGGCCCCGTGGTCAAAGTGGCTGCGCTCGGCGAGGATGCCATCCCGATGGGAGCACTGACTTTGGCCCGCTGAAGCACGGCTTGCCGTATTCAGGGCTTTCCCTTACTCTGACTCAGGAAAACGAATATGGACGAAAACGCACCAGGCCAATCCTTACCACCGGGATCGCAGGAAAGCCCCTCTGCCACGCCCCCACCACCTCCCATCGTCCCTGCCACCCCTGTGCAAGCAGCACCCCCTGCCCCTCCTGTGACCCCCGTCCGCGCCACCCTCCCACCCCCTCCCCCCCCACCGCTGGTCATCCCTCCTTCGCACGCAAAGCCAGGCCGCGCCGGCGGGAACGGATGGAAGGTTTTTGCCCTCATCCTGCTCGTGCTCTTGCTGCTGAGCGGGGCGTTGAATTTCGGCCACCTGCTCTTCAGCGGCTTGGAGATGGCCGCCAGTACCACACATAGCATGAACGGCCCCCGGTTCGTGGAAACCGTCGTGCAACCAGGAAGTTCAGGGAAGAAGATCGTGGTCATCGAACTCTCTGGCATCATCAGCAGTTTTTCCGACGGCATGGGCTTCAGCATGCCCGAACTCGTCGAGTACCAACTGAAACATGCGGCTGAGGACGACGACGTAAGAGGCATCCTGCTGAAGGTGAATTCCCCGGGCGGCGAAGTCATGGCCGCGGACGACATCTACCGGTCCCTGGTCAACTTTCAAAAGAAGACCAAGAAGCCCATCGTGGCCGCCATGGGATCCCTCGCGGCGTCGGGCGGCTATTACGTCTCCGCGCCCTGCCAATGGATCGTGGCCAATGAACTGACCATCACGGGCAGCATCGGGGTCATCATGCAGGGCTACAATTACCGTGGTGTCATGGACAAGATCGGGATCAAACCGCAGGTGTTCAAGAGCGGCAAGTTCAAGGACATGATGAGCGGCTCTAAGGAGGAAAAGGACATCTTGCCCGAAGAAAAGCAAATGGTGCAGGACATGGTCAATGAGACCTTTGAAAGGTTCAAGACGATCATCGCCGAGGGTCGAAACTTGGCTAAGGAGAAAAACGACACCCAAGGTCGAGCCCTCGCCGAGAACTGGCGAGAGTACGCCGATGGGAGAATCCTCTCCGGCAAAAAGGCGGAAGAGTATGGTTTCGTTGATGAAATCGGCGATTTCCGCACTGCGGTGGATCGGGTGAAGTCCATTGCCAACGCCCCCTCCGCCACCTTGATCCAGTATCAGATCCCGTTCGAACTGGGGAATATCTTCCGTTTGCTTGGCAAGACCGACGTCAAGAGTGTGAAACTGGATCTCGGGGTGGAAATGCCCAAGCTCCAGGCCGGCCACATGTACTTCCTCTACGCGCCAGGACTGTAATCCCTGGCGATGGAGGACGGAGGGTCTCGAAAGATCCGCCAGGTTTTAATAGGGGTACTAGCCTTGGTGCCGCTCAATTGCCACTATTCGCGAAAGACAGTGCATCGGTCTCCACCCGCGCCGGGGAATCGATTCGTGGGGAAGGGTTCAGACAGGATGGACCGGATCTACAGGATGAGACACAACGCCCCTTTTTAAAGAGAGAGATCAAAATCCTGTTTCATCACGTTCATCCGGTCAAAACCCTACCGTTCTTGTTTTCCCACCGCCTCCACCCTCGGACATCGCAGCGCGATGTCCCTACCAGCTAAGCACCCTCTCCCCTCCTCAGGATAGGGGTAGGGACAAGGGATGTGACCTTGCCCCTCCCTCCGAACCGGACA
>CAYPNF010000061.1:0-45662 GCA_964411985.1 uncultured Verrucomicrobiota bacterium | reverse complement strand
TGGGCATTCGGTTTCTGCGCCAACCTGACCAGCATCACCATACCCAACAGCGTCACCAGTATCGGGGATAATCCATTCACCGGCTGCTACGGCTTGGCCGCGATAACGGTTGATGCACTCAACCCCTCCTACAGCAGTGTGGACGGGGTCTTGTTCGACAGGAGCCAAGCCACGCTCCTCCAGGTTCCCGCAGGCAAGGCTGGGAGCTATAAGATCCCCAATAGCGTCACCAACATCGGATACGAGGCATTCGGTTTCTGCGCCAACCTGACCAGCATCACCATACCCAACAGCGTCATTAGTATAGGGGACTGGGCGTTCTATAGTTGCGCGAGCCTGACCAACATCGCGATCGGCGGTAGCGTCACCAGTATCGGAGCATATGCGTTCTCAGACTGTCGCCTACTGAGCAGCGTGACGATCCCCAACAGCGTGATCAGCATCGGGGACGAGGCTTTCAGTGGCTGCAGCCTGACCAGCATCACCATCCCAGACAGCGTCACCAAAATCGGGGTGTACGCCTTCGCTGGCTGCAGCCTGACCAGCATCACGATCGGCAGTGGCGTCACGAGCATCGGGGAGTATGCGTTCGCTGGCTGCAGCAGCCTGACCAGCATCACGATCGGCAGTGGCGTCACCAGCATCGGGGATTTGGCGTTCTTTTCCTGCACCAACCTGACCAGCGTCATCATCCCAGACAGCGTCGACAAGATAGGCGGGAGCGCGTTCGCTGGCTGCAGCAGCCTCACCAACGTCACGATCGGCAATGGCGTCAGCAGCATCGGGGACGCGGTGTTCGAGGGTTGCACCGGCCTGATGACCATCAAGGTGGGGGACCTCAATTCCACCTATAGCAGCCTGGATGGTGTCCTGTTAGACAAGAGCCAGACCATGCTCATCCAATGTCCGGGGGGTAAGCCCGGAAGTATCACCATCCCCAACAACGTCACGAGCATCGAGCCCTCTGCGTTCTCTGGCTGCGCCAGCCTGATTAACGTCACGATCGGCAGCGGCGTCACCAGCATCGGGGACGAGGCGTTTGCTGGCTGCACCCGCCTGACCAGCGTCATCATCCCAGACAGCGTCAACAAGATAGGCTGGAGAGCGTTCGCTGGCTGCTCCAAGCTGACGAGCGTATCGATAGGCAAGAGCGTCAGTCACATATTGGACTATACCTTCGATCACTGCACCAGCCTGACAAGTATCACGATCGGCAATGGCGTCACCAGCATCGGGGTCAGAGCTTTTGAGGGTTGCACCGGCCTGACCGCCATCATGGTGGGGGACCTCAATTCCACCTATAGCAGCCTGGATGGCGTCCTGTTCGACAAGAGCCAGACCAAGCTCATCCAATGTCCGGTAGGCAAAGCCGGAAGTTATTCGATCCCCAACGGAGTCGCCAGCATTGAATGGATTGCGTTCTCTGGCTGCACCAGCCTGACAAGTATCACGATCGGCAATGGCGTCACCAGCATCGGGGGCGGGGCGTTCGAGGGTTGCACCGGCCTGACGGCCATCAAGGTGGGGGACCTCAATTCCACCTACTGCAGCCTGGATGGCGTCCTGTTCGACAAGAGCCAGACCAAGCTCATCAAATGTCCGGTAGGCAAAGCCGGAAGTTATTCGATCCCCAACGGAGTCGCCAGCATTGAGGGCTGGGCGTTCTTCTCCTGCCTCAACCTGGCAACTGTCACGATTCCAGAAAGCGTCACCAGCATCGGGGACTATGCGTTCGATTCCTCCACCAGCCTGACCAGTGTTACGATAGGCAACAGCGTCACCAACATCGGGCACTGGGCGTTCCGGGGTTGCAGCAGCCTTACCAGTGTCACCATCCCAGACAGCGTCACCAAAATCGGGGGGTACGCCTTCGAACACTGCATCAGACTAACCAGTGTCACAATTGGCAGCGGAGTCCGCACTATCCTCTATGCAGCGTTCGGTGACTGCACCAGCCTGACCAGCGTCTTTTTCCAGGGCAATGTTCCTGGCAGTGGCTACCTTCCTGCTGGCGGTTTCGGAGGCATTAGTGCGACTGTCTATTACCTGCCGGGGACGACAGGTTGGGGTACGACCTTTGGCGGTCGTCCGACAGCACTATGGGTGCGTCCGAACCCGGTGATACTGAGCGGGAGCCTAAGCCCTCAAACCAATCAGTTCGGGTTCACCATCTCGTGGGCCAGTGGAAAGAGCGTCGTGGTTGAAGCCTCCACAACCCTGACCAATCCCACTTGGTCTCCTTTGGCAACCAACATTCTCACCAGCGGCTCTTCCTTCTTCAGCGATCCTGAGTTCAAGACCACTCCGGCTCGGTTCTACCGAATCCGTTCACAGTAGATCAGTTAAAAGAGGGACTATTGGCCACAGCAGGCATGTAACAACCCGAAGCGGAAACCGTATATCTCTTGTGAAAGCACCAATTATGATCACGAAACTTCTCAGAATCCTGACGAGCCTTTGCCTGACCCTTTGGGCGGTAGCTCAAGCCGAGGACTATAACTACGAGACCAACAACGGAACGATCACCATCACGAAATACACCGGACCCGGCGGTGTGGTGACCATCCCGGACATGATCAACGGATTACCGGTCACCAGCATCGGGGGAGGTTGGCCTGGTGCCTTCCATGGTAGCAGCCTCACCAGCGTCACCATCCCCGACAGCGTCACCAGTATCGGGGACTCCACGTTCTCTGGCTGCACCAACCTGACCAGCATCACGATTCCTAACAGCGTCACCAACATCGAGATGGGGGCGTTCTATGACTGCAGCAGTCTGACCAGCATCACCATCCCCAACAGCGTCACTAGCATCGGGTGGTGGACTTTCTCTGGCTGCACCAGCCTGACCAACGTTACTATCCCCAATAGCCTTCTGAACGTCGGACCCGACCTGCTACAAGGTCTCGGCCAATTCCTTGGGACTAGTGGCGTTCGAGCGATCAAAGTAAATGAGTCGATTATGATCACCGGTTACAATGGCTCCACTAATGGGGTGATCATTCCCAGCATCATCAATGACCGGCCAGTCACCAGCATCGGGAATGGGGCGTTCTCGGGGTGCACCAGCCTGACTAACGTCACGATTCCCAACAGCGTGGCCTACATCGGGGCAGGGGCGTTCTCTGACTGCTGGAGTCTGACCAGCATCACGATTCCCTACAGTGTCACCATCATCAGATACGGTACGTTCTCCGGCTGCGGCAGCCTGACCAGCATCACGATTCCCAACAGCGTCACCAGTATTGAGGATGGACGGGCTCGGTGGCATATGTCCATCGATGGGGCGTTCTCGGGGTGCTCCAGCCTGACTAACGTCACGATTCCCAACAGCGTGGCCTACATCGGGGACGGGACGTTCTGTGGCTGCAGAAGTCTGACTAGCATCACGATTCCCAACAGCGTCACCAACATCGGGAACTTGGCATTCCAATACTGCAGCGGCCTGACCAGCATCACGATTCCCAACAGCGTCACCCGAATCGGGTCTTCGGCGTTCGTTTGGTGCACAAGCCTGCCCAGTATCACCATTCCCAATAGCGTCACCAACATCGGGAGACTGGCGTTCTATAACTGCACCAGTCTGACCAATGTCACCATCCCGAATAGCGTCAGCTATATCGAGTTCGGTGCGTTCTCTGACTGCTACAGCCTGACCGGTGTCTATTTCCAAGGCAACGTTCCCGGCGATGATGGTGGGATTCTTTTCGAAAACAGCAACCCGACCGTCTATTACCTACCCGGAACCACGGGCTGGGGCACAACCTTCAATGGTCGTCCCACAGCACTCTGGGTGCTGCCGATTCCTGTGATTCTTAACGGCAGCACAGGCATCAAAACCAATCAGTTCGGGTTCACGATCTCGTGGGCAACGAACAACTCCGTCGTGGTGGAAGCCAGCACGACACTTACTGACAGCACTTGGATTCCGGTGGTCACGAACAGCCTCAGCGGTGGAACAAACTACTTCAGCGATCCTCAGTTCAAGACCACTCCGGCACGATTTTACCGAATCCGCTCACCGTAAACAGGCCCAACCTCATTCGGCGTTATGAACCCACCAATCTCTAGACACCTCGGCATCCTCACGGCCCTCAGCCTCTTCCTTTGGGTGGCAGCACCACGGGCGGCAGCCCAAACGCTAGATTACAGCTACGAAACCAACAACGGCACGATCACCATCACGGGATACACATGTCCACGCGGTGCGGTGATCATCCCAGAGACGATCAACGGCTTGCCGGTCACCAGCATCGGGGACTGGGCGTTCAATGGCTGCAGCCTGACCAGTGTCACGATCCCCGATAGTGTTACCAGCATCGGGGGGGCGGCGTTCAGTGAATGCAGAAGCCTGACCAGCGTCACGATCGGCAATGGCGTCTGGAGCATCGGAGAGTATGCGTTCGATGGCTGCACCAAGCTGATCTCGGTAATGGTCGAGGAGGGTAACTCCGTTTATAGCAGCCTGGATGGGGTCTTGTTCAACAAAAGCCAGACCACGCTCATCCAATGTCCTGGGGGCAAAGCCGGAAGCTACATGATTCCCAACAGCGTCACCAGCATCGAGGCCTCGGCGTTCTCTGGCTGCAACCGTCTGACTAACGTCACTATCCCCAACAGCGTCACCAGCATCGAGGCCTCGGCGTTCTCTGGCTGCAACCGTCTGACTAACGTCACTATCCCCAACAGCGTCACCAGTATCCCAGACGTTGCGTTCTTTGACTGCCTGAACCTGAAGGGAGCCTATTTCGAGGGCGATGCTCCAAGCAGCGTTGGTGCGAGCATCTTCCATGGGTTGGTGTTCTTTGGATTTGAGATGGGGGGGTGGATTTCAGTTCCACTCCCCGTGACGGTCTATTACCTGCCCGGAACTACCGGGTGGGGTGACACATTTGGCGAGCTTCCGACCGCTCTCTGGATGCGTCCGAACCCGGTGATACTGAGTGGGAGCCTAAGCACTCAAACCAACGGTTTCGGTTTCACCACTTCTTGGGCCACAAACAACTCTGTCGTGGTTGAAACATCCACGACCCTAGCCAACCCCACTTGGTCCCCCGTGGCAACCAACATCCTCACCAGCGGAACAAACTATTTTAGCGACCTCCAGTGGGAGACCACTCCGGCGCGGTTTTACCGGGTTCGGTCACAGTAAACCGGCAAGACCCATTTGACGTTATGAAACCACCAATCTCTAGACACCTCAGAATCCTGACGAGCCTTTGCCTGACCCTTTGGGGGGCAGCCCAAGCCGAGGACTACACCTACGAGACCAACAATGGCGCGATCGCCATCACGAAATATATCGGACCCGGTGGCGAGGTGACCATTCCCAGAACCATCACTGGCCTGCCGGTCACAAGCATTGGGAACGATGCGTTCGCCGACTGCACCAGTCTGACCAACATTACGATCCCCACCAGCGTCACCTACATCGGAGACTCGGCGTTCTATTACTGCACCAACTTGACCGGTGTCACCATTCCCGACAGCGTCACCAGCATCGGAGACGATGCGTTCACTCGCTGCACCAGCCTAACCAGCGTGACTATAGGCAACGGGGTTACCAGTATCGGGGATGCGGCGTTCTTTTACTGCACCAGCCTGACGGGAGCCTATTTCAAGGGCGACGCTCCCAGCAGCGTTGGTGACTCGATCTTCATTCTTATGGTCCGCAATGGTCCGGCGGTTTATCCTGTGCCACTCCCTGTGACGGTCTACTACTTGCCCGGAACTACCGGGTGGGGTGACACATTTGCCGACCGTCCGACTGCGCTGTGGCCACCAGCGACGCTCTACGTCTCGCTCCAGAGCACCAACCCCGTGCCGCCCTACACCAACTGGGCCACGGCGGCGACCAATATCCAGCAGGCCGTAGATGTCGCCAAAGCCGGGGATACGGTACTGGTGACCAACGGGGTGTATCGGACCGGGGTGCGGAACCTGACAAACGAAGTAGAGGAAGTGGAGGGAAACAGGGTATTCATTACCAACGCCTTGGTCTTACGGAGCGTGAACGGACCGGAGGTCACGCTGATCGAAGGGGTACTTCAGGACGACGGCGGCTATGCGGTCCGGTGCGTCTTCGCTGTCACCAACGCTGTCATTAGCGGCTTCACGCTGATGAATGGTCGTGCGTTCCGGTTCGGTGGCGGTGGAGCGTATGGAGGCACCCTGACCAATTGCACGCTGACTGGCAATTGGGGCTCGGAGATCTCCGGCTCCGGGGGTGGAGCGTACAGCAGCATACTCTACAACTGTACACTGGCTGAAAACCGGGCACGATACGGCGGCGGGGCCTCCCACTGCACTCTTCACAACTGTAAGATTTCTAGCAACAGGGCGATTGTGCACTCACTTTTGCATGCTGGAAGCGAAGGAGGCGGGGTATCAAGCAGCACCCTCTACAACTGTATCCTGATCGGCAACTCGGCGTACTTCGGTGGCGGGGCTTTTGGCAGCACCCTCTACAATTGTGTCCTGACAGGTAATTCAGCAACATGGGGCGGCGGGACCTATGGTTGTATCCTCTGCGGCAGCACGGTGACCTCCAACTCACCGCTGCTTGCTGAGGATTATTCAATAGGTGGGGGCTGTCTTGGGGGTACCCTCTTCAACTGCATAGTCTACAACAATCAGGCTTCCTCAGGGGCAAACTACGCCAATCAAGACCCTATTGGTGAGTCTGTTCCCTTGACCTTCGCCTATTCCTGCACCTCCCCTCTCCCCACCAACGGCATCGGCAACATCGACGCCGACCCGAAGTTCGTGAACGCCGCTGCTGGTGATTTCCGCCTCCGTCCCGACTCGCCCTGCATCGATGCGGGAACGAATCTGCTAGGAATGACGTGGACGTACGAGACGTGGAGCGTAGACACACTGGAAAACATAATGGTTGTCGGCACCATAACCGACCCCACGGACATCCTCGGCAACCCCCGTGGTGGTGACGGCAACGGCGATGGCAAGAGCGGCTGGGATATGGGAGCCTACGAGTACGACCCGACGGTGCCCATCATCACTCAAGCCTCGGTCACACCGGCCGGGCTAACGCTGCAGTGGAATGCGATGGCAATAGGGGCAAAGCTCCAACGTGCGACCAGCCTCACTCAGCCTGACTGGGAGGAAATGCTCGGATCCGAGAAGACGAATCGGGTGGTGCTTCCGATCTGGGACGGCAACGAGTTCTTTAGGTTGGTGAGGCCGTGAGCAGGCGCGGAGGACGGTAGCTTGCTGAGTTGGTAGAACGGTCGCGGCTACCACCAATGCTGCCGGTCCGGTGGTGCCGCTCCTTTGGGCTTGAGGTTGCTAGTCGACACCGTATAATCTCCTCTCAATGAGTGGCTTATGCTAGACATGCGGATGTATCGATCTGCGAATCACCCGTCGGTTCTGTCAATCTCTGAGCAACCAATCCTCACCACGGCGGACTCATGAAGCTGCTGAAAGAATACCGGGTTTCAGAGCGACGTCTCATGACGGTCAAAGAGCAGGATCGCCCCTGGGCGGCGATTGAAAGGGCTTGGGATACTTATGCGGATTGCTCGGCCACGCAGCGACGCACCTTACTGAAGCGGCTAACCCCTGGGCAACGTGCGTTCATGGCGTTGAACGGGCTTGAAGCGGAAGTGAATGACGGCGGGATCCACCAGTTCTTCTGGAACAGCACCGGAGATCTGGCTGAAGAAGGACTGGCGGGTCTGAAGCTCCTCGGTGCCCATAGACACCTGCGGTTGTTTCAGAAGACAATCGAACTGTTCCGGGATCCGGCGATCCTAAGAAGTCGTCGTCGTCGCCAGAAAGTTCTGCGCGAGATCAGTGGCAAGGAAATGGGGACGCTTTTCGACGAGCCATTCTTCGCACTCGAACGACGCAAAGACACGCAGTTGGCCAGCTTCCGGCGGGCCTATCTGGAAAACCATAGGGAGGAGTTTGTACTGCCTCAGGGACAAAAAGAGGAACAACCTCAGCCGCTTGCTTCCAGGAAGGAGTATCGCGTAGGCAGGGGGAAAGCGGACAAGCTATCAGGTGAAAAGCTGCAGTGGGCGTTGGTAAAGAACCTGTGGGAGCTTTACTGTCAGGCCTTGAATGGCGGCGTAAAGGACTTCCACGCCTTTCTCCCTTCGCTCTCCAAAGGCCAACGCGCAGTGGCGGCGCTGCTCCTGCTCAAGAACAACCTGAAAATGACCGGGCTCCATGGGTTCTTTGGCTGCCAAGCAGGGGCAGATGTTCTGGTGCCCGAGACCAAAATGGCATTGACACTCGTGAGCCCAAAGGCGCACGGCGAGGCGTTCGACGCAGCCGTGAAGATTGCCGGGAACCTGCCAGATCTGAACCGTCTCGTGGAGGAGCAGAGTCGACTCGTCGCTCGCGCGGAGGGAGCGGCCGACGCAACAGCCATCGCTGCCGCACGCAGATCGTTTCGCCATGCCTATGATATTCGAGAGGAGCGCAGCGAAGACATCTATGAGTCCCTGGAATTGGCCAACGATCGGTTCGAAACCTTGGTGACATCCGGTAAACCGAGCCTAGATGATCATATCGAAGCTTATGTTCGGGCTCACCCGGGGGAGTTCCTTGTTTGAAGTAGGCCCAATCCCAACCTATCCATGGAATACATGCCGCTAGTTTTCTCAGCAAAAACACAGATGGGGTTCCATGCCCCCGGTTACTCGGGGATACTGCTTGGCGATATTCGGACAGCTGGTGCGGTTCGTTACGCATATTTGCTCGTCGTTTCCGCAATGACCTCCCCCGAGCCTGTGTTGATTGTATCGGCCGAATTCCTTGCTGGTGGCCCCAGGACGGTCCCCGGAGTCTTTGACGAGAACGGCCACCAGACCCTTTATGGGGAAGCTGGCGACTGGACGGAAGAGCGCAAGTTCGCTGCAAAGGCCGTGGCTATTGCCAACGAGCGGTTGAGAATCGACCTCAAAGCGGCACAAAGACGGAAACCCTGGTGGAAATTCTGGTGATCTGGCCAACCCGGCGAACTCTGCGATGAACCCTGAATCTCAAACCATGAACCAACGGTGCGCAGTCGCTCGTCCGGAGCGTTCGCCTGCTTTACGCCAATGAGTCTGCACGTGACTGAGGAACAGTTTTACTGGAAGTGCATTGAGCCGGCTTGGGACGCTCTCTCTGGCATTGTTGCACCCAGGAAATACGTGTCAGCATTCCGCGAGTATCCGCAGAGGATTCGTGATTTGATAGCGGTACACTGGCTTCTAGAGGAGTTCGATAATGGCGGGCTCCTACAGTTCTTTCTAAACGACACGGGAGATATTGCCCCAGATGCACGAGATGGCTTCAGGCATATGGGTCTAGAGACGGCGGCAGATGCTGTTGATCAAGCGCTTGCCGTATTTGGTTCGCAGTTTCCCCGTGACGCGAAGGAGCGTGACAGACTGCTACGTGAAAAGGTCGGGCCAAAGCCCGAGGACCGGGTGCGCGCGTTATTCAAGTCGGGACTGTTTGGTGCGATGGAGGATAAACTCTGCGCAGCGGGTGGTCCAGATCTGGATCTCATCTACGACCGAATGAATCAGTATGCGAAACAGAATGGCGGCTAACATCCTTGTTAGCCAACACCGGTGGGGTGTGTCTTGCCAATGCGGGCTTCCTTATGGACCGGGGTAGCTGCGCTTTGTCTAGGCGTTGCTCGCCGTCTCACCACCGTGGCTGAAACTGAAAAACCTTTTCGACGGAGTTGGCCGTTCTATGCATTGGGGGCCGTCCTGGTCATCGGGATGGGCCTGTTCTGGCGATCGGGCATCCTTCCGCTTTCGAGTGTTCTCGCGAAATACGGGGGAGATTCGCTCTGGGCGCTACTCGTGTTTTTGGGGTTCGGCTTCGCTTTTTCCCGTAGCTCCACATTGCGGATTGTTCTCATCGCCGTCTGCTTTGCGTGGTCTATCGAGTTCCTGCAGCTCTACCACGCTCCCTGGATCGACTTGGTCCGTTCAACCCGAGTTGGCAGATCGATCCTAGGCAGCACGTTCAATAGCCCCGACCTGCTTGCCTACGTTGTTGGTATCGCATTTGGGGCATTCGCAGAACGTGGTCATCTCAACGCGAGCCGTGGAGTCAACCCAAAGGTCCAACTGTGAACGGGTGTATGACTGCGGAGCCAGCCGGTACGACAGATAGCCTCATAAACCAACAGCTATGAGACGTGTGTTCGGAGTGATTGTGTTCCTGCTCGGACTTGGTCTGACAGGGTGGATTGCTTATAACGTGCTCATCGAGCGGTTACCAGAAGCACAGGGTCGAAATCCGCTCCCTGGCATGATCACCGCGACTGCATTCCTTTATGTCGGCTACAAATGGATGATGGGGCGGCAAGCTGGCTGAAGGGAAAGTAGCAGATGGGCGATCTTTCCGCGTTGCCGGTGGTGCAGGCTGGATGCGAAGCCTCGGACACGGAGGTTGGCTGGTGACCCACATCCACTTGCGTTGCTTCTCGGGCGAGTGCCTCGCGGTGCTGGCTACAGTAGCACCGCCCAACAAGGAAGTGTGTCTTGCCGCGGAGCCCGTCGATTCGCGGGGAGGTAAACATAACGTCTCCCTGGACTTTTCCTGTTGCTAACCACTTCCGTAGCCCCAAGATTCCGGCCTTCTAGATGAGCGACGTATTGAAAGTCTTAGCCAGAGCAAACACAAGCGAGGGATCTCTCCACAAACGCGCCACCGAGTTGACGATGCTTCTGGGTGCCAAACCCGCTCGCAACAAGCGGATCATCCTCGGGCAAAATCACGCTCCGATGCGAATCCCGCTTCACACAGACGAGTTCCATTGCTTTGTCAGCCCTTCAGAGTCGACCTATGCCTTTACCGCTGAGTGCCGGAAGAAGAAGGCGGAGGTCGCCGACTTCGCCGTTAACCTGGTGACGCAGGTGGGCTTCACAGAACACTGCCCCGCGATTTCTGAATCCTTGGGCGTACCTGTCTATGGAAACAAGCTCTTCTCCGAGGAGGAGATCGCCACGAGGCTCTTGACGCCCAAACTAACCGAACTGATTCGACGGATTGATTTTGCGCCCGTCACGCATTTTCTTCTAAGCCCGATTCAGCTTCACGTTGACTCCAAGTTCGAAGGGATCGAGCGGTGTGCCCAGCAATCACAACTGTTTCGGGAGTTGATGGTGTCGGTTTACCAAGAAGCGGTTCAGAGAAAGGAGCATGCCGGCGGCTAGAGGCTTAAGCCAGACTGAGAGAACGGGAGCGGCGTTTCGTGCTTCTGGATGAAGTTGGTCAACCCGAAGTTTTGGACCACCCCAGAGGGACGAGGCGAACCAAAGTCACATCGGCCGACGAAGACGACGATGGGGACAAAGCAATTCCGGGGGATCTGGAGTGCATGATAGAGGGCTCCTACATGACGGCGGTTTTGCCAGAGAGGGGGTTCTGGAAGGGCCAACGGCGGTGCTGGAGGACCTGGTACCAATCCGGGGCTTGTGGACGAGCGTAAATAACTCCTCGGTGGGACTTGGTTTCAATGACAAAGACTCCGAAGGCAGACACGACGACATGATCCAGTCGGGTGGTGCCTCCCCGCGCGGGGGAGGATTAGGCCATACTGGGATCGGTAGGCTGCGGGATCGAGTTTGGATAGGAGGTTCACCACACGTCGTTCGCCAGCCTCGCCCTGGTTTGGATGGGTGTCGTGCTTCATTCGATATCCAGGCTTCGTTAGGCGGAGCAGGGATATGGGGAAATCCTTCACCTTGCCCCTCAGACCTCCTGGCCGCCCCAGACCTCTGAGGTTCTTTGGGTGCGGGCAAGAGCGCGCCCTGTCGTGGCGACATACCATTAGACAACCCTCCTGCTTCGGCGTAGGGTAGTTAAGTACTACCAACGCCGTCACGGAATCGGTGTTGGTGTGAGTGGTGGAGTTACCATCGCCCTTCAGAGGAACCAGGGGATTTGGGGTGCGATGGTGTAGTGAAGTCATCCAATATAATGAGAACTCGCCTCGCTTTACCTTTACCCGTTTCGCTTCTGTCCACCGCGCCAACGAACCTACACGCAGGCGTCGGGCCCTGTTTTTCGGAGTCTGGTGCAAATGTGTGCAGGAGTGCTGTTCCGCTGTGGGTTCACGCCATAATCGTCTTCGCACTCTTCCTGGCCACGGGGCAGAGACTTGGCGCTCAAACGGTTTTCATTCCCGATCCTGGGTTGAGGGTAGCGGTCAATCAGACCCTGGGGCTCACAGGCGATAGTCCTACGGTTGAGGACCTTGAGAGTCTCCTCTTTTTGGATGCCTCGTTCAAACGGGTTCGGAACCTCTCGGGATTGGAGTACGCCCGCAATCTCGCGGAGTTGGATTTACGCGGCAATGAGCTTCAGTCCGTGCAAGCACTCCAAACCTTGACGAACCTATACCGCCTGAATCTTGCCGGGAATCATCTCCAAGAGCTTGTTCTGCCCGATCAGTTGACCAAGCTTAGGATTCTCCACTTGGAGCAGAATAACTTGAGGGACTTATCTTTGCCAAACTCGCTCGCGGGGGTCTCGGAGATCTACCTGAGCGGGAACTACCTTGAGGGCGCTTCGTTTCTGGCGACCTTGACCAATCCGGTAACCCTTTACCTTGACTGGAATGCTCTACAAGAGGTGGCCATTCCCGAGTCTTGGTCAGCGCTGAGAACGTTAAATGTTCGCGGCAATGGGCTGGCGCAGTTACATTTCTCCACCAACTTGACCGGTCTCCGGGTTGTGGATGCGGGGTCCAACCAGCTCACCGAATTCGAACTGCAGCCATCGCAGGAGGGGCTATTCGAGCTGTTACTTGACCAGAACGCGCTTGGCAAGGTGAGCCTCCCTCCTCAGATGGACTCTCTGGCGGTTCTCGACCTCGGGATGCAAAGGAGCGTTGAATCGGACGGGACTGGCGGATTGCACCAGCTCGCCCTCCCCGCAAGCCTGCCCAAACTGGTGGTTTTGCGTTTGGGTGGCAACTCTCTTTCAGACTTAGCACTTCCGTCCGATGCTCCGATGCTCCAGTTTGCTGACCTGAGCTACAATCTGCTAACCAATCTCGACATCCCTGAAGGTTGGTCGAGCCTACGCCGATTGGAATTGGGTTCGAATCCGCTCTTGCACCTTAGCCTCGATGGGACGCCCGAGGGGCTGGAGAGCTTGGATCTCAGGCAGACCCTCCTAACTGAGTTAAGACTGCCCATTGACCTGCCCAGCCTGAGCGAGTTTCGCATGACGGGTACAGATTGGAGCGACTTTTCCTTCCTTGCTCGGTATCCCATGCTCAAGTTCCTGGATCTTGCCCACAACTCCGCTTTCACCCTGGAATTATCCGAAGGGCTGACAAATCTGGTTGAAGTACACTTGGCGGGAAACCACCTCAGCCGCGTCCAATTCCACCCTATAACTCCCCTTCTAGAGGTGATCGATCTCTCCGACAATCAAATCAGTATCCTGGTCCTCCCTCCGGAGATGCCTTCACTTCGACGCTTTGACCTACACGGCAACCTCCTCTCCAGTCTTCAACTCCCCACAAGATTAGATGCTTTGGAATCCCTGGATGTGGAGAACAACTCCCTCACGAGCTTGAAGCTCCCTCCGGGGATGGGCCGACTTGTGGTGCTTGGACTTTCCGGTAATAGGCTCCGGACACTGGTGCTGGGCGATGGGATGGTGAGGCTCCCGAATCTGGAGCTATCCAACGTGGGGATTCCAAACCCGCAGCAGGAGCTTACCCAACTCACACTGGGTGCAGGCATGTGCAACCTGAGGAGTCTGGATGTGAGTTGGCATCAACTCTCCAAACTGGATCTTCCGCCAGGTTTGACGAGCCTTGTGTCCTTGCGCGTGCAGGGTAACCCCATGGCATCGCTCAAACTCAGTGAAGATTTGTTTAATCTTCAAGTGCTGAATGTGGAGTTTACCAGTCTGACCCAATTGTCACGAACCGCCGGAATAACCCAGTTGGTTTCCTTGGAACTTCAGGGGAGTCCTATCACGGACCTCTCCTCCTTTGCGGGTCTAGGCAGCCTTCAGAACATTCAGGGCCGCTTTGCCCCGATCCGGGACCTTGCCTTTCTCAGCGGAATGTCCAACCTAGTAAGTGTAACTCTTGCCGAAGGTGGCTCACTCACCACCGCGGTTGTGCCTGCCGGCCTCGGCCAATTGGTTTCACTGGATCTGAACTCGAGCGGGATCAGAAGCGTTACGTTGCCCGGGGATCTCACCAACTTGGTGGCTCTCAATCTGCGGATGAACAGACTCACCAATTTCGCTTTACCCACTGGATTGGTTCGACTCCAGAAGCTAGAGCTCGATTTTAACCAGCTGAGCCGTTTCACCCTGGACGAGGAACTGCCAGTGCTTACGAGTGTGCGGCTTGGTGGGATGCCAATTACCGAATTCTCCTTTTTGAAGCAACTACCCGCCTTGACCGACCTCGACCTGATGAGCTACCCCCTAAACAACCTGCAGTTACCTGCGGGACTCTCGAATCTGAGAAGCCTGGATGTCGACTATAGCAGTTTTACCCGTTTTGCGCTACCCGCAGGTCTTTCCAACCTTGAGTTCCTCGACGTGTCATCCTGCCAATTAACGACGTTGGATGTACCAGAAGTCCTCCCGAAACTGCGCACCCTCTGGGCTAGCTGGAACCAGCTCTCGAACCTGAACTTCATTCCCTATGTCCCCAACCTCTGGGAACTCTCTCTGAACGGGAACGGTACCGGCTACCTCCGCTTCCCGCCGGGCGCCCCCGACCTGCATCAGCTCATGCTCTACAATTCCCCCTCAACGGTGGTACTCGCACCCGATGTCCGAGGGCCTCTTAGTGTCCTTTGCAGTTCTGCTCTGATCTATTACCCCTCGACCATGACAGGACTTTTATCTGCCTCCTCAAGCGCCACGCTTGTCCCGTATCCTGTAGAACCGTTTTTGTCCCTTGCTCGAAGGGACACGTCAGCACTGTGGCTGAATCTTAGAGGATATCCGGGCGCTTATCACATCCTGCAGAGTTCAGACCTCGAGCATTGGACCGAGATAGGCATCTGCAACAACGATTTGGTGGAGACTGAGTTTCAGGTGCCGGATTATCCGAGTGCACCGATGAGTTTTTACCGAGTCAGGTAGCTTGAGGAAGTAACTCTTGGCGCATTAGGCTCGCTGTGCGGTCACTTTCAAGTGTCCCGATCCAGCCTGCCATTGGATGGAAGCAGACCATCGTCCATTGGCGGGCAGGCAGTCAATCCAAGCTCCCAGTTGACCGAATATCTCCCCCAAGTCGTTTACTTCAACGAGATTGGCTGAGTTGAGTAAAACGTGATGTGCGGTGGGTTTGCTTATTCCAAGCCTCGCAAGCACTGCTTGGCGGTGGCGAGGAATCCGGTCGCCTTTTCGAGGTCAGAGACTACTGAGTGCTTCATCCTGGTTTCGAGCTGATATCCAACACACCCTAATTCCTCTCCCAACGTTTGGCCCTCGCTCCACAGAGCATCTTACCGTGGGTAAGCGGCCAACCTGCCGTTCCAACCTCTTCGCAGATAAGGGTCTTTGAGGTGGCCTGGAGGTCTCGCTGCCAGTCCTCGAATGGATCTCAGCCGCCGAAGCAAAGGGGCTCCATTTGAAGATTTTTTCATTTTGGTCCCAACAATTGGCCTTCTCGTGAGGATATAGAGGGTGGAGAGACCCAACGATGAAGACCAACGATCTGAACCATGCCCTGGGGTCGCTCGGTGAACGCGAGTTCACCGGGTGGACCTACGAACTCAACTACCACAACGCCCGCGTTCTGGCCAACGACGCCTGGCTGGCGACCAACCCCCTTCCGCGCAACGGCCTCCTCTTGGCCCTGCCCCAGGACCGGGTCCGTGCCATCCTGTTGCGGGTCGTTGGGCCCGTCCCACTGCCCCTATCCGATGAGGTGACCATGGCTCGCCTCCATCATCTCCAGCAACGCACCTCCCCCGAGGGCGGTGCTCCCGTGATGGACCCCATCACCGCCTCCCAACTCCAGTACTCGGGCCTGGAATGCCGGGTCCTGGGCACCTTCTACCAACATCAGGGAGATTGGGAGTTCGGTGCCGACCTGGACCGCTACCGTGCCTGCGAACACCTGAAGGTCTACCGCCCCACCGGCCAGACCCTCTCCCTCCTGGTCAACTTCATCGCCCCCTTGCGGCGCGGGATTCTCGATAACCTCCTGGGTGAGATCGGCGCCCAGCGCCCCGTCCGCCAAGTCAGCCTAGGCTACGTCCGCTGCTCCGCCACCCGCAACGGAGAACCCGACCCCGCCCAGGTCTACCTCCACCCCGCCGATCTCATCGGCCAGAAGATCGCCGTCTTCGGCCAAACCCGCAGCGGCAAGTCCAACCTGGTCAAAAGCCTCGTCTCGGGCGTCCACACCAGCCTCAAGGAGGCCGGGGTGCCCTTCGGAGTTCTGATCGCCGACATCAACGCGGAGTACTGTGGTGACAACGTCCAAGACAACGGTTCCCTGGCCAGCCTCCACAGTGAGGATGTCCTGCGCTACAGCATGCGCCCCCGCACCGGGTTTCTGCCCCTCATGAACAACTTCTATATCCAGCCTACCGAAGGTCTGGCCATCCTCCGCGGGGTGCTGCACGCCCAAAAGACTGACGCCCAACCCGACGTCGCCACCCTCCTCAACGCCGAGTTCCTCCCCCCTGACACCCAGGACCATAGCGCCCGGCATCGCTATGCCCTCAAACTCGCCGCCTGGCAAACCCTCCTCTACAAGGCAGGGTTCACGCCACCCCTGGATCTCGCCGTCCGTTTCGAGATTAACAAAGAAGCCCGGCTCGCCGTCGAATCGGCCGCGGACGCCACCCTCACCGACCCCGCCAAGGGCATGACTCTGGAAGAGGCCGAAGTCTGGTTCAGCGCCGCCCGCGCCGCCCAACGGATCACTCCCCTCAAGAGCGCGTCTGGCAAACCGCTCTTGGATCACGACGTCCTGGCCATCCTGAACCTGTTGGCTCAGCAGAACGGGAACCGCTCCTACATTACCGGCTGGAAGCTCCTGGCCAGTTGCGGTGCCAAGAAGTTCCACTCGGCGCGCCGCCAACGGGAAGTCAGCGCCGAGATCTACGATGCCCTCGCTGAAGGCAAGATCGTGATCCTCGACCTGGCACTGGGAGATCCCCTGGTCCGCCAACGGTTCCTGGAACAGATCGCTTCGGAGATCTTCCACCGTTCCCTGGCCACCTTCTCGCACGGAGAGCGGCCTCCCCTAGTCATGCTGGTCATCGAAGAAGCTCACAACCTGATGGGGCGGGATATGAAACCCTCCGATCCCTGGCCCCGTTTGGCGAAGGAATCGGCCAAACTGGGCCTAACGGTGGCTCTCTGCACCCAGGAACCCTCCTCCCTGCATCCGGACATCCTGTCCAACACCTCCACCATGGCGGCGTTCTACCTCAACAACGACCGGGAGACCAACGTCATCAACCATTACAGCGACTTTGGGGACTTCAGCAACGTGCCCGAAGTGGGCTGGTGCCGTCTCAAGCTCTCCAGCCACATCTACGTCGTTCCCACCCAAATCCATAAGTTCGTCGCTCGCCGCCAGTCGGCCACCCCATAAATCCTATGCCTTACGCCTCTGAGTTCTCGTCCAAACTGGCCCACACCCCCATTGCCCGCAACCTGGGGGTGCAGGAACTCCTTTCCCAATGCCGCTACCTGCAACCTCCCGGCTCCAGCCAGGCCGTGCAACTGGCCGGGGAGTTCCTGCCCGCGCCAAAGGGTAATGTCACTCTCCCCAGTCGGGTCATCGCCTGGGATGGCACCCGCTGGGAAGCCCCTCTTCACGATAGCAGCTGTGCCTCCCGGATTGGCCTGATCCAGATCGGCACTGTCGAGTTTGCGCTGGCCGATTATCAGAACGTGCGAACGCCCGAAGGTTGGGTGGATCCCTTCCGCTTGGCCGCCCTCTGCCAACTCCAGCAATCCCTGCAGCTCTGTTTACCTTCCTCCAACGTCCTCTGGGGACCGCACCAGACGGTGCGGGAGAGCTTTCGCGCCGTGCTGGACCAATCCCTGGCTGCTACCACCATCCAAGGCAAAAGCCTGCGGGACACCCTCTTCCTCCTGGGCTCCGAACGACCCGGTCCCCTGGGAACAGGAAATCCGCGCCGCCTGCGGCTCCATAAGTGCCCAACCTGTGCCGAAGGCCCCCTGGAAGTCGGGGATACCGGGCCTCAATCGTGTCCTTCCTGCCACGCGCCGGTGTACGGTACGGACGCCTTGAGGTTGCACGAAGAGGTCTTCGAGGATGCTTCCAATCAAAACGTCCTGACCCGGACCATGAACGTGGTGGAACATCTGCTGGCTTTCCATACCCTCTTACGGATCGCCGAGAGCTCCGAACCGATGCCAGCCCTCTTCCTGGATGGTTCCCTGGCATTGTACGGCCCTCCAGCCTGGCTGCATGCGCCGATCTTGCGTCGGATCCAGAAGCTCCAGTCGCCGTTGCTCCTGATTGGGGTCACCAAGACCGGGCACTTGGTGGACCACTTCCGGGAGATCGGTGCGGTGGTGCCCCATGGACGGTTGTTACCGGTTAGTGACGAATACCGCTACGAGCATGTGGTCCTCTCCCGCAGTCCTTCTCAGCAGGGGTTTGGGTTCCAGACACATTACGGCGCGGATTTCCTCTACAAATCCCCCACCGGCCGGCAGTTGGTCTTTAGCCTGCCTTTTCCGGATGCGGACAAGGGGGACCCGGAGTTTGGAAAGAGGAAAGTCGATCTGGCCAACTACCCGCAGTTGCCTGCGGTGCTCAAGCTATTGGATGAACTCGCCACGGAGATCCATGCCGATGCCGTGGCGCCCACGGTGCTGGCGCACCGGGCAACGGCCGTGTCCCGGATGCCCGGAGGCCGAGTCTTGAACCTGTTTTGCCAACAACACTTCGCAAGCTCATGCCAGAACGACTAAACCAACCCATCGTGGACCTGGCCTGTTACGAGCCCAGCGGTTACCGCTTCCAGCTGAGGGAACCGGAACTGGTCCGCCATATCCTGGTGGCGGGAAGCACCGGCTGCGGCAAAACCACCCTGATCGAGGGGATGCTGGGTTGTCTGCTCCGCCACCGGGCTCAGGAGCCAGAGCAACGGATCGGCCTGCTGGTCACCGACGCCAAGGTGGACGGCGCGGTGGAGCGGTTGCGCCGGTTGGCTTGGGAAGCGGGACGCGAGATGGTGGTGTTGGGGCCTGAGGGCACCCACGCGCTGGACTTCTTCAAAGACCTGCGTTCGTTGGATGACGTTGATGCCATGGTGCGCAAGCTCGAAGTGGGTACCGGGCACCTGGGACAAGAGAACGCCTACTGGGAGGAGGCGCGCCGGACGATGTTGGACGCCGCCCTCACGCTCCTGGCAGTGGGGAAGGGACCGGTTCGCTTCGGGAAAGCGATGGAGTTCTTGCGCACGTTCTACTTCACCCCTTATCCCTGGCGTGGGACCGTGAGCCAACTCCTCGAGCGCGCCGAGGGGATCCTGAAACGGGGATCCGCCACTCCGGCGGCATTGGGCAAGATCGCTCAGGCTTTGGATACGGCCCGAAATTGGCAATCGCTCGATAGCAGGACCCTGGGTATCACCCGCACGGTGCTCATGAACGCGCTGCAACCCTTCCTGAGCAGCCTGGCCAGTCGGTGCCTGGATGCCTCGCAGCGACCCTGTTTCGAGCCGGAATCGGTCTTGCGGGACGGGGTGGTGTGCGCCGTCTCCTGCAACGCCCTGGCCGAACCTGCCCTGGCGTCGTTTCTTTTCCGGTTGTGCAAAGAGGACTTCTTCCGTGGGGTGCATCGGCGCGGGCAGAGTCCGGGGCGATTGGTGGGGTTTGTGGCCGATGAGTATCCCTTGACGATCCAGGCGAGTGATGCGGAACAGTTGGCGACGATTCGCAGTCGGCGGGCGTTCTTCCTGGCGGCAACGCAGGGGTTGGGGATGCTCGGGGTGAGAGAGTCGGCGCGCCGGGCGATCCTGCTCAACCTTTGCACGGTGGTGGCGATGCAGTCGCGGGAAGAGGAATTGGAGATGTTCTGTCACCGGAACCTGGGGACCAGGGTGCAGGCTCCCCGGCGGCGCACCGAGGAGGCTTTTGGCAATCTACTGGAGATGTTTAAAGAAGAGGAAAAGGTGGTGCCAGTCTGTCCTTTGGGCACCTTGGGACGGTTGGAGACCCACCAAGCGTACGTGCTGATGTCCTCTGGGCCCCTGGAACACCCGGTCTGGTTCGCGCCGCGTTATGTGGAAGGGCTTAAGGAGGAGATCAATAAACCGGGCCCGAGTCAACCGGCGAGCCAGGTCTTTGAGGTGTCGGAAGAGGAGCCGGTGTTGAGTCTTAAGGTGCTCTTGGCGGCGCTGGAAGTGTGTGAACCGGCAGAGGACCGAGCGAGGGTATTGGAGGAAGCTCAGGCGTACTTCCTGGGGGTTGGCGGGGCTGTGCCGGAGGGATTGGAGGAACTCCCAGGGTGTTGGCTTAAGGGGCTGCCGAAGATCCTGAAGAGCCTGAGGCTGATCTTCAGGATTGCTTCGGCAAGGGTAGAGGATGGAGTGCTTCAACTGAGGTTCGAGGCTCAGAGGTTCGGGAGTTGGGATCGGGCACAGAAGAGGATCAACCGTGCCCTTTATCCCAACCGTTGGCGGCCCTTGCTGCGTCGGCATGCCCTGGCTCTGCGGGCATGCCGACCGGAGCTACGCGCTGAGCTGGGAGACCCACCCGGCGCGGGGGGCTAGAGGATCATCTCCCGCCCTGTGGGGGTGACCAGTTCCAGTTCCTGCGCCAGTTCCCGCAAAATCCCCTGCGCTTGGCGACGCACGGTGAGGACATCGTGCCGCTCGTGCCTCTGCTGATCGGGAAGGTCTCCTTGCCGAAGGGCCGTCGCCCAGGAACGGACGATGGCTCTCTGCCGAGGCTTGCCCTTCACCGCCTGGAAAAGACGGGGAAGCAACACGTCCAGCAGATCGCGCAGGAAGACGAGGCTCATCTGTTCGGAAGGGTTTTCAAGCTCGAGCTCTCCAGCCTCTTCGGAACCGATGAATTCGTGGGGTAGACGCGCCTCCAGGCGGCGCGCGTGGTTGCCGATGGCGCTGGTCACCATGCTCTGAAGCAGGTTGTAGAAGGTATCCAGGCTCTGGATATGGTAGGGTTTGACCTTGCGGCCCAGCTGGGGGTGGGTCTGACCCAGTTGCAGGGCAGCGACGAGCGAGTTGACGACGTCGCGCCCAGTGAGTCCGGCCACGTAACGGGCGATCTGGTTGTGGCGGCGGAGACGATCGAGTTGCCGATCAGCTTGTTGGGAGAGTCGCTCCCAGTGGCGCGGGGTGAGTGCCTCCAGCGCGTCGTTGAGGGTGTTGTAAGTCCCCTCAAGACGGAACTGAGGCCCGGTTGGATAAGTCGATGATGCAGTCATCGACTTTTTGTTTGGCGTGGAATTAGAGAGCTCTGCTTAAGGCAAGGTGCTGGGTGTATTCCAGAGCGAGGCTTCTGGGCGCGGTATGTGCTGCACTCCGGGTCGACGGCGCGGATTGGAGGTGGGATGTCGCCAGGGATCCGTTGGGAGGGAGGTCACAGTTCAGACGCTCACCGCTCATCCGCCGGTTCGCCCCGAGGGGAACACCTGGGGGATCTGGTTCACCGATGGCAGGGCGATAATAGGATCTTTCACAATGCCATTCGAACGACGATCACGGGGAACTCAGTACCTGTACGATCGTGGCGCGGAGTTGGTCTGCGGAATAGGGCTTGGGCAAGAAAGCGTCGGGCTGCTCGCCGTGGATTTCACCCATCACAAGGCCTTCGTTGTACCCACTGGAAAGGATTACCGGGAGGTCTGGGGCGAGTCTGCGCAGAAAGCCTAGAGTCTGCCAACCATCCATCCCCGGCATGGTCAGGTCGCAGAGCACCAAGGCGATCTCGTTTTGGTGGAGTAGGAATACCTCCAGCGCCTCCACGCCATCTTCGGCCTCAAAGACCGTAAGGCCCAGCTTCGATAACATCCTTTTGATGACTCTTCGGAGGGCGTGGATATCCTCCACTAACAGCACCGCTCCGCCTCCCCGGAGTTGGACCGGGGCCCAGTGATCTTGGGTTGCTGTGTCCATATCCTCCTGTTCGGTGGGTGGGTTTTCCGCTGTCGCAAAGGGGGGAGGGCCCGGCTCCATCCCGGGCCCCCCCTCCCGCTGCTGCGCTTTGGCAGGATTCGTGCCGCTTGTCTCACCATCCACCGGCACGAAGGTGGATTCCCCACCCGTTTTTCTCCCATTATTGGCTTCCACGTTCTGCTATTCGCCAGCAGGGGACATTTCTTTCAAAGAAAATGTGTGTTCTTCTCTTTTCTCTCGCAAGGCGTGCGTGGCAGTAGATCCCCGTCGGAACGCATAATCACCTAAAGGACCTTTCAGTCGGCTTCGAAAACACGACCGCGTTAGTCGGCAATGCTGAAAGCGCATCGGCGTACTTGCTGGGTCGAGCTATCATTGTGTGACTGAGGAATCTTTGTTAGTCGAGGTCTCTCGTTCGGGCCTCCAGCTACCGGAAGCAGGCGATGCGCGCAAGCCTTGGTACACGTTAGTCCGGCCCCTTCCTGCTAAATTCTCTCTCATGCTCTCCTGCCTCCGCTTAGGGTCCAGCACCTTGAACTCCTCGGGTGTGAAGAACTTCCTCATGCGTTCTGTGGATTGCTCCCTGTTCGCACGGTCCCTCATCCTGGCTTCGTCACGCTGGACATTAAGGAGCTCGCTTGTAAAAGGCGCGTAGTTTGCCTCCGCCGCACGCAGGTTTTCCATGATTTCCACGTGGGATGCCAAGAAGATAGGCAAGATCTCGTTACACCAAGTCGTCCATCTGGTAGGATCGACGCCTTGAGGACATTCCAACGTCGTCGCTTTACCCTCCTCGATAGCCTTGTCGATACGGTTCAGCCGAGCCTGGAGCGTCTCGCCTGCCGCAGGATCCGTGCTCTGCAGCTCGACTAACACCTCCTTGAGCTCGGAGACGGTCAAGAAACGGTCTTGTTTGTATGAAGCCAGCAGCTCGCTAGGCTTCAGTTGCGAAGGATCAGATGGCCTGCTGAAATCGGAGCGGCCTACTCGAGGACTCGCCGCAGGTTGGGGGATCTGAATCGAAGGTTGAGCCATCGCCTTGACCCTATCGCGGGCCGAATTAGTGACTCCGTATGTGGGCTCCATTCGAAAAGCTCCACTTAGCGTGCCCTGCCATTGAACAGGATCCTTTCCGAGTCGCCTCAGTGCCGCTAACACTGCGGCGTTGGTGGGACTGAGAGACAAAGCCTCCTTGAGACTTTTCTCACAATTTTCTGCAATGCATGCCTCCACATACTGAGGGGCCGTGAGCAACGCACTAGGCGAGATGGTGCGCGTGGCACGATCCGCCAAGAACCATTTGACCCATTTTGAGTAGCCATCGTGTCCTTGTACCTTTCGGCATTGATCCAGGGTCGCAAGTCGAGACTCCCACGGCACGTCCTTTAGGTCCCCCGAGTCGCCGACTTGGAGTCCAACGACTGCTTCCGAAAGGTCTGCAAGCCAGGGAGGTGGAGCCTCCTTCGGCAGGACAACCTCCAGCAGTTGCGCGGTGTATCGGTCGTAGTACGCGGGAAACCAAGGTCCGTTTCGAAACCTGTTCTTACCACAGGACACCGGTAATGCTTCGACCACAGGACGGGTAGAATGAACACTCCATATTCGTGTGCCACAGTTGGGTTGCAGATAGGACTGCGTATCCTTTAGAAAATCAAACCTGGAGCTTACCCATACATGATCTCCGTCATGCAGAAAGCCCGCGGCTCCAAATTCACCTCGGGATTCCATAGCCGTTCTCGACTGTCTTCCGGTCGAGAGGTCCCACAGCTGCACCTCTCCACGATAGGACCCCGCAAGGAGGTAGCGCGAGTCCGCCGAGATCGAGATATGGGCGACCTGCTGTTGAAGTTCCAAGGGGGGACCGTGCCGGCGGTGGGCGACAAGATCCCATAAATCTATCACTGAACCTCGGAGAAGAGCGAACAGCCGACCATCCGGGCTGAAGGCATAGAAGCGAGATGGATTTGGGGTTTGACGCGGGTTCGGATCCTCAATGCTCATGTCGACTTTAGTGCCGGTCTTTGAATCCCAGAATCCTATCGCCCCGTATTGGCCAACAGTCATGACCATCCTCCCGTCTGGACTGAACTGAGCTGCTCGTAGGGCAGTACGATCGACGTTCCATGCCGCAAGTGCCTTTCCAGGGCCGCTTAAGTCGCGGATTTCGACTCTTATTAAACTAGCGAGCATTTCCCTTCGATCGGCGGCAGATATCGCGATCGCATGCAGTCCTGCGAATTGGAAGCGAATATCACAGATAGGCTGATGCCGCTCGACATCCACACGACCTCTGCTAAGGGGACTGCTGTCAAATTCCATATCGCCAGTCAGGCTGTTCCAGACTACGACACGCCCCTGAGAGAGTGCTGCTAACCTCCGCCCATCAGGTGAAAAGAGGATTTTTGCTTCTCGCCAGGGTAAAAGGCCGGATTCTTGCAGATCGCTTGGATTTCTCAAAGTATCCCATAGCTTTTGCCCCTTACTAAGGCTCCAAACAGTAAGCGTTGAATTTCCGACGACGGCGAGCAGCGTGGCGTCTGGGCTTAGCACAGTATCCTCAATCCAATCGACGTTCCTCAGCCGCTGAGCGTGGCATTTCCCAGAAAGCACTTCAAAAGCGGCAATGGGAAGCAACCCCTTCAGTGCGAATGCAAATTGACCGTTTGAGGAGAACCGTACGCCGTCGTACCACCAGTTTAGGTGGCTGTCGATACGCATGTTAGCAACTCTCGGCTGACCACTCGGCACTTCAAGCACTTGAATCGTCCCATCATCTCGCCCTAATAGGACCTCCTGCCCGTTAGGAGCCAAAGAAGCACAAGTAACGGTGCCTCTCTCTTGCCTTAGGGCATCTGCCAACGCGCTAGGAGGGTCTTGACCGCTGACCCATGGCAGGGCTTGGCTCTGAGGTGTTCGAAACACGACCTGCCCCGCAGGGCCCACCTCTGTCGTAGCAGAAGGTTGAGCGCCATCCTCCCCGAGGTCTCCAGTCTCCGTGAGGTAATAGTGGGCTCTTTGTTGAAGCTCCAAGTCCGGCGACTCCTGGTCCCCTGGGACAGAGGGACGGGCTCCCGGAATAGGGCCGCTCTCCTGGGGTGCAGGAAGTTCGTACAGCAATTGACCTGTCGGCATGGAGTAGTTGTGCACACTGCCATCCTCTGAAATGAGAGTAAGGCGGTTATTGCGAAAGAGCCGCGCTTTCTTGACGGGAAGCTGGTTCGCTACCACCGGGAATAATGCCAGCCCGGTTTCGCTGTTCCACATCGCCACTAGATTGGCCCTGATCGCAAGAATGGCTTCCGCATCACCGCTGAAGCGTGCTTTGATCCACCCAGTGCCAGCCTCGGCCACAGTGCGAATCAATCGGCCCGTCGCTGCCTCCCAAAGGCTAAGTGATTGGTCCCAGCAACCTGTCAAGACTCGAAATCCGTCCGGACTTCGCATTGCCCAAAGGACCCTATCTGCGTGTTTGAGGATCGGCCCGAGTGGCTTTCTGGTTCGCGCATCCACCAGCACGACGGTGTTGCTAAGAATGACGGGTTCAAAGTACCTGTTGGTATTGATCACACCCAATCCCGACGATATCAGCCGGGGATCGTCAAGCCGTGTGGGGAGGCCAAAGGAATCCCTGGTTAGTGCGTCAACAATGCGTTTCGCAACAAAGCTATTGGTGGGCTCTCGCCGAAGCACGGTCGCGAGTGTGGCGATGGCTTGCGAAGGTCGTCCGGCGTGGAACATTGCTTCCGATTGTTCCACTTGGAGCTGGCTGAGGTTCTCCGAGGCCTTCGCGTCTGCTACCTCCACCTTTTCTCTGGCTTCTCGCGCAGTTTGGACTTGTTTCCTCTGGATTAGATAGCCGATCAAGGCCACCACCGCGACCGATGCTATAGCTAGCCCCAAACGACTGAACCATTTCAAGCGGAGTTCCACGGCCCTTGCTCGGGTTACCGAGAGACCTGCCTGCAACATTTCCAGCTCACCCCTAAGCTCAGCGGCTTGGCGATACCTCTTCGCAGTCTCCCTGGCGCAGGCTTTGAGAATCACCTCGTTCAACTCCAACAGCGCCTGACGGTCCTCCGCCTTCCCTAAGGCCGTCGGCAACTCGGGAAATTCCTGCCTATCCTTGCCTGTGGCACACTCGTAGAGAACCTTTCCCAGACTGTAGATGTCCGCTTGGATGGTCCCAGGGCCCTCGGGCGGAATGAATCCTTCCGTTCCCACAAAGGAGAACGCGGCACTAAAACTGGCCACCAGGCCGATGTCCGCTAGCTTCGGGGTTCCGTTCACGAAGATGATGTTGGAGGGCTTGATATCCCGGTGTACCAATCCACCCTCGTGAAGATGCGCCAATGCTCCGCTTAAGGTCATTCCCAGCTGTAAACACTCTCGCACGGGTAGACGTCCCCGGAGCTTCACCTCCCTGGACAGGGTTTTGGCTTCGTAGGCGCTCCCATCCCCCAGTTCCGTGCCCAGTGCATCATCCGCCAGCTCCATCACATAGTAGAAATACCCGTCACCCTCATTCCGGCCGATGTGAAGCACATCCACCAAACCCTCGTGAGTGCGGGAGATCGGCTCGAACTTCTGGATCCCGGAATATTCCCGCTCATAGGGGCGGTCGCTTTCAAAACGATCTCGGTACACCACCTTCACCGCACGATAGGTGCCCATCACGTTGCGAGCGAGCCAGACCTCCCCGTAACTGCCCTGCCCGATGAGCTTGAGCAACTGGTGATCCGGAATCAACAGTCGGCTCGCGTCTCTTTGCCCTGTTTCTTCGCTCATAGGGTATTCTTGGAAACAATCGATCCAGGGTGTTCATCTGCATCGAGTCTGCTCTGGTCAGCGCGATCGCTTGTTTGCACCCGCAGCCCAGTCTGGCGCAGTCGCTTGTGGATTCTGCAGAAAAGCTCACCGCGAAGCTCCGCCGTGTGCTCATCGCTGCCGATGCGATATTCCTGCAGCCCTAACTGGGAATAGAGGCGCAACACCTTCAGGCTTTTGCGAAGGAACGGCGGCGTAATCATTGGTTCCTCCATTGGCCGATGCTGGTTATCTGGGTCGGTGTTGACACTTCCACTTCGGGTGCCCTTCCCATTCTCCACTTTGTCCGGTATTCGCAGTGCACTCTCATACCAGGTTCTTCTGGAGTTTGCTCAACTCCTTCTTGATCGCCCGCTGTACTCGAAACTTGGCGAGGTAGACCTGGCTAATGTTCACCCGCAAGTCCCTGGCTACCTGGGACGCAGGCCATCGCTTCATCACGTAACAGTCGAAGATCTGGTATTGCCGCGCCGAAACCTGCTCTTTGGCCCTCCGCATCGCCGCATCCACCAGGTTTTTGTCCCACTCGGCATCCCAACTTTCCTCCAAGCTGAAGCAGTTTGGGTCAGGCAGATCCTGGATGTCCTCAGCGTGGGGACCGTTACCCCGTCGCACGGGATCGCGTTCACGCTTGCGGTAATGATCCGCGATCCGGCACTGCGCGATGTGTCTCAGCCAGCCTTTGAAGGATCCAAGGGCGGGATCGTACTTGAAGTCGCCCATCCGCTTGGCCACGGCGATGACCGTCTCTTGGACCACATCCTGGGCTTCGGATTCCGTCAAACCCGCCTTGGTCGCCACCCGGTAGATCAGCTTCCAGTACGTCTCGAAGAACACCCGCCAACTGCGCTGGTCATCCCAGTCCTTGAGCCGGCTCAGCAAGCTGCGCCGAGTCGGCAGAAAGGCGACTTCGGCGGCTTCGGATGAAGTGTGTTCGTTCACTCTGCCTGTCTATTCGTCAAAAGGAGTCGGTTCTTTCACAGAATCTCTCTTCAAAGCGATTCGGTTCGGTGAATCCCTCCACCGCGGGTTCTACAAAACCAAAGAAGCAGGGTATGGTTGAGGCTTTATCCAGTGCGTAACACATTGCAGTAAAGGCTATAGCAGGGCATTATGTGTGTCGAGTCTGACTTCGACCGGAGTTCTACGTCCATCATGACCCAAGGGTCAGGCGTAAGGTTCCCCCATGAGCGGATTCCGCCATACTGGGATCGAGACGCGCCTAAGGCAGGGGAAGCAGAAACCTAGATCGGCCCTGACGGCCATCCCTCGGACCGTAGGGAGCGGATGAATCCTAATTCGCCGAATCACGTCTATCATAGTATTGTACTACCGTACTGCAATTATGAAGAAGCTCATTACCAAGGAAGAAGTCGCCAAGGCTGTTGCCGATCTGGTTGCTCAAGGTAAGAAACCAACCCTGGTCGCCGTTCACGCCGCGCTTGGCAATCGTGGTTCGATGTCCACGGTGGTAAGGCTGCGAACGGAAATCCTGGCCGATACCCAACCCGCGAAAGACTCCCCAGAAGCCCTGAAAGCCTTTCGAGAAGTGTGGTCCCTGGCTTTCGAAGAGGGCCGCAAACAGCAGGAAACTGTCATCGCGGAACTGGGCGAAACCGTGAACGCTCTCGCCGCCGAGAACGAAAGGCTGGAAGGGGCGGCGTTGGCGGCGCGAAACCAACTTGCCGAATTGGAGTCCTCCAAAACCCTCGCCGAGAAGGAACTCAGCGACGTGCGGACCCAGATGGGGGGTGAACTAAGCCGAGTCAAAACGGCACTGGCTGAGGCCAACGCCCAGGCCGCGGGAGCCCTGCAGAAACTCGCCGCCGCGCAGGCCACCCATGCCGAAACGGTCGCCGCCCTGCAAACCGAACTCAAAGCCACGGTGCGCAAAGCACACGACCTCGAACTGCAGTTGGCACGCGCCGGAGTCCTTGCGGACACCAAGGGAGTTCAAACGGCCCCAGCGGAATCGACGAAGGTCAGACGTCCCAAGGGAAGCTAGAGCAACAACGCGAAGAACCACGTTCGTCGGTCCGTTCTGAGTGCAGGGGCAAAAGGTTGCACAAGTGCAGAGTCCGAACCGTTCTCATAGCTTTACCGTGTGTGTATGGATGGTGACCTCCCCGCTCTGGACCAGGGCGTAGTGCTGAAAATGCGTATCCAGGCAGACGTTGAAGCAGCCTCCACTGTTGTCGTTTCTTGGCTCTCTTCCTGGGGTGTGGCCGAATACTTGGTTCAGGCCCAGGATGGGCTCAAACTCGTTCCAATCGCACCAGGTAATGCCCCCGCACCGTTGAAATCCGCCTCGCGCCGTGCCTGCCCGGAATAGCCAGTGCGACTCATTGGCGCGCAGCGCCGCCAACGCTTCCTTGTTCGCCTCGATCAGCCCTGACTTCCAATCATCCCACCCGACCGTCACGGCGCGCGACAGCCCAGCGTGCGTAAAAAGGGTGTTGGACTCGTTGTCGTAGTAGTAGAGGACCAGCTTGTCCCAATCGTCAGGGCTGAGGACCCTGTGAATGAGGTCGTACTTCCAGGGTTCCCCCCAGAGCAGAGGGTCGGCGCACACGGATACGCATACTGCAGATCGTGGTTGCCGAACAGGTGGACCCGTCTCCCCTTTTGCAGACTTTTCTGGAGCCAGCGCGCAGTCGCCTCCACATCCTGGGGCGTGTCGCCGAAGTCATCAAAGTAATCGCCAAGGAAGAGGGTCAGATCGGGGGTGACCTTCTTGATCAAGTCCTCGACTGTTTGGTGCTTGTGGTGAAGGTCAGGGATGACGAGGATCACGCTCGCTTCCCATTTCGCCCGCACCGGTTTCTTTGATCTCTTCCCCTTCATCGGCAACCATCTGCTCTAGATTCTATCGATCTCGCTCAAGGCCCTCCAGCTCATCATGCCTGAAGCACTGGTGCTTCGCCAAGAACTCCTCGGTCTCCTCCAGGCTCATCCCGAGGATCCCTGAGACATCTTCCCTCGAAAGCTCCCGGGATTGATAACACTCCACTGCGGCCTGCTCGAGCCACCGACGGCGCATCCGCCCGGACTGCACTCCGAGCTTGTGAGCCGTCCGGGCGGGCAGCTGTCGGACACGGTACACCGAGTTCAGGGTCACGAACCCGTCCTTGGTTATAGCGCTCACCGGCGAACTCACAAACACACCCGGAACATGGACCCCGTTGCGCGAAATGCGAAACAACCTGAAAGGCTTACGGATCTGAGCAACGCCCAACTCATAGCCAACCATCCGATAGTCGACCGGCAGTGAGTGGGTGCTTGATATCCCGCCAATCGGGTAGGAGTTCGAGTTCCCAGGCCGCGCGCAGGGGTGATTGCAGGCCCGTAGTTTCGTTACCTCGACCATGGTTGTCCGGTGCTGATGGTTCATCGCTTTGGCTGCCGTTGTTGGCGTGCCGGTTGAGGCACGCCCCTTCAAACCCTTAAGTGCTGAGCGAGGACGAATTTGTACCCCTGTTTTTAAGGGGCGTTCATTGGAAGCCCCTTGTTTCCGCAACCAGCTGGACCAGGATTTGGCGAGCCCTCTGGCGAACCAGGAGAACCCGCTTCCGATTCCGCAAAGGGTCAGGGATCCGGTCGGCATCCAGAAACACCTCTTCCCAGGCCTGGATCACTAGGAGGAGGTCCGGTTTGCGGGCAGCCCACGATCGCAGCCGTGGGAAGAGCAAGCGATGCAGATCCCGGAGGTTGAGCTCGGCATAGAGATCCGTCGGATGGTTGGGCATCAGGGTGCTCAGACCACCAGGGACATCGATGCGCAAATGCTGAGTTCGAGCCTCGGCCCGGGTGGTTAGGTTGGAGATCTCGCTATTGATAACTGAGCGCAGAGCGTTGGTGAAGCAGTCCAGGCGGCTAGAATGTAACCGGCCAAGCTGGTGAGCCTCTGGCAAGCAACGTCTTCTGGAAAGCACCTTCTCCAAAGCGATCCCGATCAGATCGTCTGGTTCCAGCAGATCGAGCAACCTTGCTGCGTTAGGCAATCGACTCGCCGTACGTAGGCGTCGTGCCGCGAAGGATCTCAAGCGGCCGAGGGTTTCGGGGCATTCACAGAGCTCGGGAAGACATTCCTCGATTGGAGGGGAGGATCGTGGGGGAGAAGAGCATGACGATTTCATCATGCTCTTTGGTTTGGTCGCCTATCTCTCTTCAGCAGGCGCAAAACGCTTGCGCCACCCAAGATCAATTCTGAACCTAACCGTGGCCCTCAGCAGATCGGGCAAAGCGGCTACACCGCATAGGCCAGTGCTCGAGGTAATGCCGACAATCCGACCACGGGTGGCTTACTCGCCGGTACCAAACACCATGTGCTTAGCCCTTAGATCAGGTTCACCAACCTCGCGACTCCACGTTTTCATCAAGGAAGGTCTCGCGTGAGTTATTCGCTTAACTCAAGCACCCGGTAGATGCGCTGGGGGTCGGAAAGGACAGAATCCTCTACGAAGAGCGGACCGTCGGTTCCTTCCAATGGCGGGCCCAGATCTGACCACGGACCTTCGGTGAGCAAGGGGCGGGACTGCACTTGGTACCGATGGTGCAAGGAGGACTCCCAGGTGACCCGCACGGTCGATACCGAGATGCTGGGCATAGGTCCGATCGGTTCGCCGGTGAAAAGTTCCTGCACGTCGCTTTGTGTCAGGGCCCGGTTGTAGATGCGCACTTCGTCCATGAGCCCGTCGAATCCGGCCTGATCTTCCAGGGTGACGAAAGGTGCCCCTAACCGCATCGGGTACTCTCCTGAGTGAATGGCTCCTCTCGGGTATTCGCGCGCCTGTTCCAGTGCACCCGCCACATAGACCCTTATTTTGCCTCGGACCGCATCCACCAAGCCGACCACGTGGTGAAACTGGTCGTCCACCGGAATCAACCCAGGGCGGGTGGTGCAGTAGACTTGCGCACTGGCTCCCTCTGGGGTGGACCCCAGCTCGATCGCCCCATCGGTGGTTAACCAGAGACAAAAGGCGCGGTCAGCAAAGCCCTGATCGGTGGGTTTCGCGGCCGACTTGTAGACCAGGCAGGCAAAGCCAGCAGAATACTTTCGGACCTTGATCCAGAGGGAGACGGAGACAGCCTGCGTGACATTTAGGAATTCACTGGGGGCCACCTCGGCATAAGAATTCGTCCGACCATCCGTCGCCAGTGCTAGATCCACGATCCCTGACCCGAAAGCTGCATTGTTCAAGACGGCCACGAGTCCGTTTGTCGCGGATTTGGCGTCTCCATTGAATTGCCAATAGGCAACCAAGCTGCGATTGGTGTCTGCAGACGCTCGGAAGCATGTCAGAAGGAGAGCAACGACCAGTACTCCGAGGGTGTGGGCGGAGAAGTGAAGGGTGTGGTTCGGTTTCATAGTTCGTTTCTTTGTCCCAGAATGACTTCCGTCTGTTCTTTTACCCCGACCGTCGCCAGGAACAGGGGGAAAACGGCCTGCGCCGCTCTCCCCCTTCGGGTTCCCCAATCCGAAGGGCACCTCTATCGAGGAAGCTCTTCAGGTTGCTCAGAATACTTAGCCCCCTTTGACATCTACGGTCACTGGGTGCAGGATTATGTAAATTACAGCCGACGAGAAACCTATGCCCAAGGTAGCCAAGCGGTTCACCACCCGTCCACCCATGGAGCGAATGCTCCGGATCCATGAGGAACTCCAAGACGGATCTTTCCCCAATTGCACGAAGATCGCAGAGGAGTTCGAAGTGTCGACCCGGACGATCAAGCGGGATGTCGATTTCATGAAGTGCCGTCTGAACCTGCCCATTGAGTATGACGAGAAGAGCTACGGCTATTATTACAACAAGCCCGTTGAGAACTTCCCGGCCTTGCCGGTGACCGAGGCTGAGGCATTCGCCCTCTTGGTAGCGCACAAGGCCATCTCCCAGTATCGAGGTACTCCCTTCCAGGCCACCTTGGAGACCGCTTTCCGGAGACTGACCGGGCGCCTCGACACTACGGTGCGTTTCAGTATGGACAACCTGCAGGAGGCTCTCTCCTTCCGCCCGTTCGCTCCGGAAGATACGGATCTGGAATTGTTCGAGATCCTGACCCGCGCGCTGCGTGAACATCGAGTGGTCACGTTCGACTACAAGAAACTGGGAGAAACCAAGAGGCAGCTGCGGAAAGTCCGGCCGTATCATCTGGCCTGCATTGACAGTCACTGGTACCTCTTCGGTTTCGATCTCCAAAGGAACGCGATCCGGACCTTTGTGCTCAGCCGCATGAAGAGCGTCGAGCTCACTCAAGAGCGCTTCTCCGCCCCCAAGGATTTCGACCCGGACGAGTACCTAAGAGGTAGCTTCACCGTCTTCAAGGGCACCGATGACTACGAAGTGGTCCTGGACTTTGACGTGTGGGCAACGGATCTAGCCCGAGGCCGCCGCTGGCATCCGAAGCAGGAATTCACCGAACTGCCCAACGGCTGTTCCCGGCTTCGACTCCGCCTGAACAGTATCGAGTTATGTGGATCTCCACATAACTCGATTTATGTTGAGCAAGCAGTTATGTGGAGCCGGTGATCATTCGGGCTGTAATAAGGCTTCAGCGCCATCTCGTGCTCCACATAACTTTTTGTTGTCACGCGACCGGTACCCGCCTTTTCTGGGCGGATGAACTCACTTCATAAATTGTTCGTCCGGGTTCACTCCCGGTATTCACGCTCACCTCACGCCGAAGACCTTGCGGGTTTCGCCCACTGGCTGATGGAGCACGAGTATTATGTACGCCACGCAAAAGCTCTGGTGTTCCGCACCATGCGCTCGCTCGTAGCTTCTCGGTTTCCACCTGGTCACATATGGACTTCCGAAGAGCTCGAACAAGCGTTTTATCGTGTTCGGCAACGTGCTTTGTACCGATATGCATGCCACACCTTTGGCACTTTTCTCAAATCTATTGGCCGTATGAAGCCGTTGAGAGAGACGGGGCCGCACGCCTCAGTGATCAGGGCCTACGAACGGTATCTGTCTGAGGTTCGCGGGCTGGGGCCAGACACGATCAGCCTGCACCTCGCAGAGGTTCGGGCCCTGCTACGAAGCGCGTTGAGCGGTGGCCAACGGCTGAAGCAACTCACCTCCGCGAACATTGAGGATTACATCGAACATCAGGCACGGAGCGTTTCCAGGCATACGTTGAGCGCCCGCGTTTGCTGTCTGCGGGCCTTCCTCCGCTACAGCTTTGACCACCGACTGATCACGACACGGCTGGATATCTTCGATCGGCCGGTTAGCTGTAGCGCTGAGCAGCCACCGCGAGCGTTGGACTGGTTACTCATTCAGCGGTTTTTACGTTCGATCGATCGGACTGACAAGTGCGGCTGGCGCGACTTCATGATGTTACATCTGATGGCGCACTACGGACTCCGGCCAGGGGAGGTCGCCCGACTAACGGTTGACTCAATTGACTGGAAGGCTGGTATCCTGCGCGTCGAACAGCCTAAGACGCATACCTGGCTGACACTGCCATTGATAGACCAAACCCTGACTCTCCTCCGCTGTTACCTGCACGAATGGCGCCGCCAGAGTCACCACAGAGAACTCTTCTTGAGCAGCGTGGCACCGCGCCGCCCCATGAAGAAGGCCGCGGTGAGTCAGATGTTCAAGATGCGTGCGCGCAAGAGTGGGCTACCGATCGCGCACGCCTCGACGTACGCCCTGCGTCATTCCTTCGCGATGCGCCTGTTCGCCCGCGGCGTCGGGATCAAAGCCATCGGCGATCTCATGGGGCACAGCAGTCTGGCCAGCACAGCGGTCTACCTGCGATTGCAGTCCGATGTGCTGCGCGAGGTTGCGCTGCCCGTACCCACCAGGCGTGAACACGTGGGAGGTGCCGCATGAGCAAGGCGAAACATGCATCGCGACTCGCAGCCGCGATCACCCGATTCCTCGTTCATAAGCGCGCTCTGGGGCACCGCTATCGGCATGAAGCTTGGCTGCTATCAACCCTCCTTCGCCATGTGGAGCAGATCGGTTGTCAGGATCTCAACGCCCAGGGTTTTGACCGTTGGTCGGCTGGTTTGCGCAATAACCATCCAAACACGCGTCGCAAGTGGTATGAGATTGTGCGCCTGTTCTGCCTCTACCGCCGGCGCCGCGAACCCGGCTGCTTCCTTCCCCCAGCCGATGGGGCTCCCAAGCGCCAACCCTATGTGACCCCGGTGATCGTCGAACCCGGGCAGATCCTCCGCATGCTCGAGATCACCTCACGACTCCGGCACACAAACGTCTCGCCGCTACGCGGGCCAGTTCGGCGCCTAGCCATAGTGCTGCTCTACACTTGCGGACTGCGCCTGGGCGAACTGCTCCGCTTGACCATGGGTGATGTCGAGGAACACGGTACCGTGCTGCGTATCCGCGAGTCGAAATTCCGCAAGTCGCGTCTTGTACCTCTTTCCGTGAGCGCCGCCCATGAACTTCAGCGCTATTTAAGAATGCGACGGAAGACGTTCGCGGTGCATCCTAACACTCCACTGCTAGGCCATCGCCTGGGCGGCCGCTTTCATCCCTATGGCCTTCGCGGGCTTGCGGGGGCGGTCACTAATCTCTTTGAAGCCGCGGGCGTACAGGGCGAAGGAGGCCGACGACCTCGCGTCCATGATCTAAGGCACAGCTTCGCCGTGCAGGCGCTCCTCCGTTGGTATCGGGCCGGGGCCGATGTGCAAGCCCAGCTGCCGAAGCTGGCGCTCTACATGGGGCACGTTTCCATCGTGTCGTCGGCGTACTACTTGCACTGGGTGCCCGCGTTGCAGCAGCTCGCCAGCGACCGTTTTGAGCAGCGTTTCGGACACCTCGTCCAAGGAGGTGCCCGATGAAACAGCGCTTTCCCACCGACTTGGCCCGCGCCCTTTTCGGCTTCTTTCAGGAGTATCTCCCCAACCAACGTGGGATGAGTCTTCATACCATCCGCGGATACCGGGATGCCCTGCTTCTGCTGTTGCGCTATATCGCCCAAGACACCCGACGGCGGATTGAGGTCCTGACGTTGGACGACTTCACGGCCGAGCGCGTCACCCGGTTCCTTCGGCATCTGGAGATCGAACGACACAACGGCATCACTACGCGCAATGCCCGCCTCGCTGGCTTACATACTTTTGCACGATACCTGATCGCGGCTTATCCCGAGCGCATGGTTATCTACCAAAAGGTGCTCGGCATCCCGTTCAAACGCGGCGCCCGCCAGGTGCCGACAGATTATCTGGATCTGAGCGAGGTTGAGGCGTTACTCGGCAACATTGATCGAACCACCTCGTCCGGCCGGCGGGACTACGCGCTGTTCGCCCTCATGCTCAACACCGGAGCCCGCGTCCAGGAGATCCTCAATCTCAGAATCCGAGACGTACGCTTCGATCCACCCCACCAGGTGCGGTTGGTGGGCAAAGGCAACAAGGTGCGAATCTGTCCTATCTGGCCTCGAATGGCGAAACTCTTGCAGGCACTCGCCTTGAGCAACCCCTCGTCGTGTGAGGACCCTGCCGACGCATCCTTGTTTCAGAACCGTCGCGGGGAGCAACTCACACGCTTTGGGGTGCGCTACCTGCTCCGCAAACAGGTGCCCAAACGACTCGTCGTCGGACCTTCTGGTCTCAGCAAACGGTTGCATCCGCATTCTTTGAGACACACCACCGCGGTCTATCTGCTGAAGGCGGGAGTGGACTTCGCGACCATCAGCCAATGGCTCGGGCACGCCAACGTCAACACTACGATGCGTTACGCTCGGGCGGACATGGATCTCAAACGTCAAGCGCTTGCGCAGGTTTTCCCAGAAACGCTCGTGGCTCCGACAGGAGGGCGGATTCGTCTGGACGGCAGCGAGTTTTCCCACTGGCTGCGCCGGCTGTGAGGCAGAAGTTATGTGGAGCACGAGATGGCGCTGAAGCCTTATTACAGCCCGAATGATCACCGGCTCCACATAACTGCTTGCTCAACATAAATTGAGGAGATGGAACGTTTTGCCCTAAGTTGGGGGAGTCACGCAACCGTGGTGCGCCCGAAGGCGCTCACGACTCGCATCTACCGAACTGCCAGCGAACTCAAGAACCGTTATGGCGATGTTGTCGAGTGACCAGACCATAATCTGGCAGAGCGATGCCAAGCGAGACTATGGGCAGTGCATCCATGCGAGTCGACTGAGAAGCGAGCCCGAACAGCCTGGGAAGCTGAAGTCATAAGGAAATCGGGCTGCTTTGAATTCGTAAGGCCGGGATGCCGACGGCCTCCTTAAGGCTGCGGCTTCCCATGGTTGGCGTGGAGCACCTTAAGCAGCACAAGACCTCCATCGCGGTTGATGTCAACAGCTACGATCTGGCTGAGAATCTCTCTGCTGAATACCGCCGAGCGTTTCCGAAAGTGGTACCGAGCTATGTTCGTCAGGTCAGCATGTTGGACGGCATCCGGTATCACACGTAGCCGCCGCTGTGGGGGAGACGGTCGCCTAAACTGCTACCGTGGATGCGGATGGATGGCAATGCGGCATCTTTTGTCGTTCACGTCTCTGCCCCCTGCCATGCTTAACAACCTAAGGAGCAACTCCTTGCTCGTCATGTGTTCGGTAACGCCACCGGGAGGCTCAAAGCCGCTTTGAATGGTTTCGCGAGGCGTCTGCTCCCGTTAGGCTAGGTGTTTGGGGTGGCAACATGCTGGCGACAGTTTCCAGCAGAGAGTGGCCTGAGCCTCCTTTGGGCAGGAATGAGCATGGACCCAAGCGATGCATCAGGTGCGGATGCTCTTGGGTGATCGATCCAGAAAAGATGAGGACCGGTACCTTGCAGCGCATCTTTCGGAGAGCTCCCAGAAACTTGAGTCCTCCCATGTCCCCTGGGCGGGCCAGGTCGGAAATGACAAGGTCAATCCTACGCCGCCCAGCCAACTTCAGTGCGTATCTGCTGCTGGCGGCTTTGATGACTCGCACCCCTAACTTGCATTCCAGGACTACCTTGAGCATCACACGGATCTGGCTAACGTCATCAACCACGAGCACGACGAACTTCCCTCGACCAGCCTCAGCAGCAGGCCGATTCGTCCTTGTGCCGCATCGTGATCGGGTGGGGAGTTTCCGAACTGGCTTGGTATTCATTCTGGACATGGAGTTTGCCCCTTGGGGCTCTTGGTATGCCTCTGAGCGCTTATGCATCGGCCGTGGTCGTTTGCACGGTAATCCGCCACCATTCCGGCTTGGCCGGTTGGCGGCCTAACAGTGCACCAGGCCGGAGCGTTCTGCCACCCCGAAATCAGAACGGTTGGGAGCCACAATCCCCCTCGCGCTTGGAACGTCCAACGAACCCTGTGGAGTCCTGCTGTGCCTTAGTATTCGAGCAAGCCGATTCTCACTGCTTCAGAGTAAGTTATTTGCCCTTCTTAGAGCGGGCAAGTGATCGACTTGATATCCCTTCTAGCACCAAGGTACCCGATTTGTCGCTCACAACTTCTGCTGCTTTCTCTCGAGTGGAAGCTAGGAGAACAGTTCTCGTGGAGTGCGTTTTCATTTCCTTTCGTCATAAGAATGTGTTTTCCCCTTTTGAGAGGAATGAAATGGTCCATAACAGATCGGTGCGAGAGTCATGCCGAAACCAGCTGCCGCGCCGCTGGACCTCTCAATCGCATTAAGGGGCAGGGGTGTATGGGCCCCTAACTTTGGCTGCATGCGCTCCGCCGGTGGTTAACCGTCCGGTTTATCCGAGGGTTGAATTAGGGCGGCGGGCCAACCTAAAAGCCTTCTCGCTCTGAGAATTCCATGTTGGGATGTTTGGCAAAGAGATCCAGCAGCATGTCCACTTCCACCTGACTCAGTTGGCACCACCAGCCCAGCCGGTGGAAGGCCTCACGCTGGCTTTCCGTGATTGTACCCGAGTCGGCTGAGCCGATGGGTGAAGACCCTCCGGCATCCCTGCTGGCAAGGGCATAGCAGTCATGTATGATCCGCAGACTGTGAATGTTGGCTAGGTGGCCCCGGGACGCATTGCTCAATTGGGCCAATACCTGGTCTGTATTCCCATAGGGGGCAAACCGCCACTCCAGGTCATCGATGATCTCGGCGACTTCCCGATTCCCAATTTCCAAGTAGGTCTGCAGATGCCTCCATCGCTCAGCGGTGAGAGTTCCGCTGGTTTCCAGGATGAAATGGGCGGCCACCAAGCTGAAGGTGCTTACGAATCTCTCGTGGACTGCCGCCCCCGCAGGCCAAGCCGGGTGCAGGTGGTCGTGGAGCTGGTTCACCTCGTCGGCCGAAACGGTTTCGAAGGTCGAGCTCACTGCCGGTTGAGCCGAAACACTGGCTGGCTCAGAGAACTCTTGGCAGTCGAGAACCAAGGGCGTCAGTACTGGGTAAGACCAATGACTCCGAGGGTCGGCAAGCATCTCGCCCATGGTCAAGCTCTGGCGTTTCAGGTGGAAAGCGGCGACCTGGCGAAGGTCGACTGTTCTCGTGCCACCGAGCTGCCCTTCGGGTGTCAGCTCGGTTCTTGCCCGTCGATGCAGATACCATCCTCCCTTAAGTCCCGCTTGCCCCAGGGAAAAACGTTCCCAGCAGACTGTATCTGGATCCCGCAGGAGGGAGTTGGCCAGGACGCTGCCTGCGTAATCCACAAAACGCAGGAACCGCCAGGCCGACAGACGAATGGGTAGAGGGAGCGGAGGACGGCGCTCCAGGATTAAGCTCACCACGCCTGCCTCGGGATTGGAGGCTTTGTTCAGTGAGAAGGCACAATGGCAGATGAGTTGGGCCGGCGAAGCGCAACTCAACAGGCTCACCGGCAGGCAGACCTCCCACGAATCTCCGTTGTTCCTGGCGACGCACTCTTGGGAATCGGATTCCTGATCGCCCACGGCAAAGCGCACGGTCTTCCCGCCTAGGGCCGGCTCAAGAATGCGAAGGGCGGCCTGGAGGTTCATGCCGGCGCTAACGGGCAAGGGCACCGAACCTTGGAATCTCTTGTCCAATGCGGCACTGTGGCGCCCCTCTGCGTTAGCGTAGAGGCTTTCGGCATAGGGAAGAAACGATCTTAGCCGTTTTAGAAAAGGTTGCTTGTCGGCAAGGAGTGTGTCCTGGATTTGTTGGATGGAGTCAGGGACAGCATGGTTCATGGACGACAGGATAACGCATAGGGTATGACAAGTGCAGTCGGGGGCTTAAAGTTCTTCCACATTTCCGTCCTTTAGGTCCGCCGGCAGTGAAGACCATGCATTATCAGGAACTGAGCATCTCCTGGCTGGACGTATCGATGACCGCCAAGCCGGAGCTATGAGCCATCTGGGAGGTTTATTGCCGAAGATTCCATGCGACTGCGGAGCCGTGCGCGAAGGCACGATCACTTTAGGCTGGGTAAAAGTTGAGATCATGCTATCAAACGAAAATGCCGTGACCATGAAACGTAGCAAACACAGCCCTGTCGTCTCGGGCAAAATGGGAGAGTGGCCTGAGTCCCTGGGAGCCCTCTTCATAGGGTTTGATTCCTAACATTTGCAGGGGAGACTGGAGATGGTTGCCAACGATCTTGGAAAGGAAACAGTTGCCCTCGCGCCGCCGCGCAACACTCGTGGCTGGTGTCCTCGCTTCGCGCCGTGTCGGTACATAAACGCACCGAGGAGGGGCCAACCATGACCCGCCCTAGGTCAAGCCGATCGGCGTCCCAGCAGATTTGCACAACGAGCTCGGTCTGGGTCAGGCCACGAGTATGGTGTTCGCATGCGCAGGCCAGCGACGCCATGTCTAGCTCGCTGAGCTCGTAGTAGGTCCCCCTCAGCTTTGTGGCTAGCGCTGCACCGCGCTCCCCGTGTTTTGGGTCTGATGCGTCATTGTTGCGGCAGGCGTCGTGGAAGAGCGCGAACAGGGCGATGACATCTCTGTTGACGGCAGTGAAGGCAGCCAGGTGCAACCCATTGGCCAGAACCCTTGCCCAGTGCGAAATGCCATGAATTCCCTCCAGGTTCAGGCGATACTGCTGCCGGACCGCCGCAATCAGGCTCGGGTTCAGGATCGCCGGAAAACCCGATGAGTGACCCATGGGCTGTTGAGCTGGCGGGACTTGGTTGGGGGTGGGTACCGCTCGTGCCAGCGGGGTTGTGCCGGTTTGGCCCATAATGTTTATTCTACAATGGCAGTCTGACCAAGCTGGTCAGAGGGATTGCCTACTTACTGGTTTTTCCTTCGTTGGCTGGCTAGATGCCTCCTGCAAGATTGGATTATGCCTTCTTGATCCGGTAGTGACTGATGGGTCCTTGAAGGCCTAAACCGCAAATCCGAGCCGCTTGCCGGTCGTCTCGATTCCCTCGACCCGTGCTTTACTGTAGATCTCCGCCAAGGAGTAGCTTTCCTGCTCCGGCAGGCTAAGCCCTTTGTGCTGGGCCAACTTGCGGGCTTGTTCCGGGTTCAGACGTTCGAAGTTACGGAATGCCAAGAGCCGTCCAGGGCGGGTGATGGCCGGATCCAGTTTCCCTACGGGGCAGTTGATAGTGGCAATCACCACCACTTTGAGAAAATCTCCCATGAGGCCATCCGACACGTTTAAGAGGTTCTCCAAGCTGGCTCGGTTGTCGCCAGTCCGTTCCTCGAGCAGTGACTCCGCATCTTCGATGATCACGGCATTGCGGCATCCGTCTTGGCGGTTGTTTTCACGGAGCCAGAATGCGGCGGTTTCTGGACTGCCAAGGACCCGGGCCATCGATGCCGGGAGATAGTAGATGCGGTGGGTGTCTCGCATAACCCGGATCAGGCGGCGGATGTAGGTGGTCTTACCCGTGCCCGGTTCGCCTCGAAAAAGGGCAATCCCGCTCAAGTTCGTCCCCAGTTGTATTAGGAGTGAAGTTTCCCAGTCTGGAAAACTGGGACCGTAATGCATCGCGAGTTCCTCTCGGTTGATCACTGGCGATCTTTCAACAGCCACTGGCTCAGCATTCAGTTCTCCATCCCTAACGCTCAGAATGTAAAACAGGGATTCTTCTGTCTCGGCTGGCATGGCAAAGCGCCTTGCCAACTCCTTGGCCTGGTGGCGGGCACGTTCAGGATCGGTGGAGATGGTGTGTATGGAATCCCCATCGCAGATCGCCCAGGTCTGTTCTTCGAACCGGATGAGGACCCTCTGGATGAAGCACTTGGAGCGGTCATGAGGGCTAGGCCGGTCAGAGCTCTGAGTGCGGAATACCAAGGAGCCAAGCTCTTCAGCGATCTGGTCGGTGTTAAACCGACCTGTCAGCGAGTGTTCATGGAAGCCCGCATGTGCAAAGGCGCGGTAGGCTGGGAAGGCGAAGTGGCCAATTTCCCTGAGACCGAACAGGAGGAGACTGCCCGTCAGGGACTCAGCAGCACCTTGGCATGAGTTGTTCATCGGCTCCATCCTAGCACTGGGGGTATGACATTCGCTGTCTCCCCTGGAATTGTCGCGGCGGGTAGCTTGCGATTGTCGGTTCAAGGGGGAGGAGACGGGGGCGGCTGCAACTTTGTCCCGGTGCCGAGGACCAGGAGCAAGAACTGCGCGACGCCGCAGCGCCCAATTCGTGTTCCATTCGGCACCTATGAGCTGAAGAAAGCGCTGGCCGTCGGACGCCTTGGACGGCCCCAGGGAAAGGAGGGATGGGGGGCTTGGTTGCCGGAGCTTGGAAGATAGGCAGTTGGATGAGGAAACGCTTGATGCGCGACGCTATCAGAACTTCCTCAGCCAGGGTGATCTCAGGTAGACCCGTGGCCCGGCCTATTTGGCGATTCTTGGCGAGGTTCCTTTGTAGTGAGTGACTCCAGCACCAGAATCCCGTGGGCGACTCGGTTCGGTTCCTTTCACAAAGACCCTGACGGTTCTCTGGTAACGAGTGATGGTTTTCGTCTTCAAGGCTTCAAAAATCATGAACTTTCCAGCGTGGGAGGTATCGTTGCTCTGGTGGGCGACTGGCCGGGTGGGCTAGACCCGCCTCCACGCTTCTGGGAACCTATCAGGTTAGGGCCTGCGGTGAGGATTGGGCCAGCCGCCTTCGAACCGATCGCAACACACATCCATACCCATCCGTTTATGCAGAATCCAAAGAAAACTAGGCTGTCCGTTCTTCAGTGGTCCATTCTGACCGTTTGGTTTGCCCTGACTCACCTTGCCTTGGCCGAGGATCCTAAGACTACCGTCCAGCCGACCAATCAAACCGTCAGCTTCGGGGGTACCCCCACCTTTAGGGTGACTGCCACTTCTACGAATACTGGCCTGATCTACCAATGGCAGCAAGCCGCCTTCAACCTCCCCACGGCTTCACGAACATCCCTGTTGCCACCAAGAGTCTGCTCACCCTGGCCAACGTGGTCCTCGACCATGCGGGTGACTACCGGGCCATCGCTTCGAACGCTGACGGCGACTCGGCCACCAGCCAGGCGGCCAGCCTCACGGACCATGCCACCGTTACCCAGATTCTGGCCGGACCCGCCGGTCGAGGACACAGCAGGTGGCGATCTTGCGAGTTGGGTGGAATATGATGGCGACGGCAGTCTGGACGTGAGCGTCGCTCTTGGCGGGTGGAGTCTACAGCTCGCTGCACTCTATCACAACGAGGGCAGTGGCACCTTCAGAAAGGTGACAACCAATACGATTGCCAAGACACGGATGCAGGCCTTTGTCCATGTTTGGGCGGATTACGACAACGACGGCCGGGTGGATCTGTTTGTGCCAAACCTCAACAACATGAACGACATCTTGTTTCACAACAGGTGCTCCTTCACCAGAATCACCACCGGTCATCCCGTCGTCGACGGTGCTACATCCGTTGTCGGAGTGTGATTTGATTACGACAACGATGGCTTTCAGGACGCACTGAGCTTTAACGGTGTTAATGTTCGGAACTCCCTTTTCCGACACAACGGCAACGCCGACCATTGCCTGAAGGTAAGGCCGGATGGCCGGGGGTCGAACCGGTCCGGCACCGGGGCCAAGACCTTCTGGCAAATGCGGGAAATCTCCCGTCAAGGGCATGGCTTCGACAATGGCCTGCTCGCCCACTTCGGCCTCGGGGACGCCACGAATGTCACGACGTTGCGCATCGAGTGGCCCTCCGGCATCGTGCAGGAGTTTAAGGAGGTGGTAGTGGATCAACATCTGGCCAAGGTCGAGACGCAGAATTTCGAACCGCTTTAGCACCCCGAGATCACGGCGTCCACTCGATCAGCCGACGGTACCTTCCAGGCCACAGGACAGAGCACAGCATCGAATCTGCTGCAGGTCCTGGAAGTCTCAACTGATCTGACCCAGCGGATCAAGATCCGGGTGAGCACCAACCTGACAGACACGATGGAATTCACCGATTCCAATGTCACTACCGCAGCCACACGGTTTTACCGCGTGGTGGTGCCGTGAACCTGCTGGAAGTCTGGAGTTGTGGCGTGATGACCCCGGCGTCCATCCATCGGTCATGAGCACTGTACGCGGGGTTGCTGTGATAGACAACGCCCTGCGCGCAGATTTGATGGTGTGGACCAATGGCGATTTCTCAGTCAACGACAACAACCATAAAGCACCACGACTTGCCGTACCGGCGCAGCTGTGCGAGCTCAATCGCTAATCTATGCCACCTGAGCGACACCCGTCCTGACCCATCGTCCGTGTTGACAGCGAACCGAAAGGCCGGAGGGACGTACAGAATCTCATTGCGGTTGGGGATTGGAGTTCAGGCACCCTCCGGAGCGGAGGTGGTCTGCGTCTTGGAGGGAGGTTCTGCTGGTAGTCATTATTTGCCAGCTGATTCGGCGCCACGGAAAGATTCTTCAATTTCGTTGTTAACGTCGCGCCGGATTTGCGGTGGTACGCAGGTGGAACGAGTGACGAGACCGGCTCCTGAACGGAAAGGACCACGTCCATAATGACAAAAAGCCAGATCGGCAAACACGCGGCTGTCCGTGCAATCGCTAGTTGGCGAGCGTCCCTGAAATTCACAGATCACGTAAGTTGCTATCAGCACAGGCTATACACGCTGGAGGGGCTCCACGCCTGGCGCCGTCGAAAGCATCTCAAGAAAGAAATGTGCAACAGGTGGGTAACAACCCGAAACGGATTCCGTATATCCCTTATGAAAGCACTCACCATGACCGCAAGGCACCCAGTCACCCCAAAACAGGCCGCCAACATCCACTTTGTTGACGGTCGATCGGTCTCCGGCGAAAGACTCTTCAATTTCCTTGTTAACAACTCGCCAGATTTCGGGGTGGTACAGAGGTGGAACCATTCAATGTGAAGAAGCCATGAAACAACCCGAAGCAGATCCCGTATACCTCTTTATGAAAGCACCCATTGTCATGACGAACTATTCTAAAACTCCATACCCATCCGTTTATGCAAACCCCAATGAAGACTAAACTGCCCGTTCTGCAGTGGGCCATTCTGACCCTCTGGCTCGCTCTGACCCATCTATCCCTAGCCGAGGATCCAGTGATCACGGTCCAGCCAACCGATCAAACCGTCAGCTTTGGGGGCACCGCCACCTTTAAGGTGACGGCTACCTCCACGAATACAGGCCTGATCTACCAATGGCAGCGCAACGACCTGAGCGCGCCTGGCGCATTTACCAATCTGGATAACTACACTACTGCTCAGCTCAGGTTGTACAACGTCGTTGCCGAGCAGGCCGGGGATTACCGAGCCATCGTCGTCAACATCGCGGGCAACTCGGTTACCAGCCAGGTGGCCAGGCTGATCCTAGTTCCCGTGGCCTTTACCGTCCAACCCACCAACCAAACAGTGAGCCTGGGGGCCACCGTCCAATTCCGCGCGAC
>CAYPNF010000060.1:0-45778 GCA_964411985.1 uncultured Verrucomicrobiota bacterium | reverse complement strand
CCGCCGGCAAGGGATTCTCACCCTCTGTGCACGCTTACTCCCAAGCGCACTAGGGGACGCCGCCAAGCGTCAGGCCGTTACCAACTCCGGTCAGACGATCTACTCGATCAAGCGTTTCATGGGCCGCAAGTACGACGAAGTGCAGGAGGAGATTCGGCGTGTTCCGTATAAAGTGGTTCGGGCGTCCAACGGCGATGCCGCCATTGAAGTGCAGGTCGACGGGAAACCCAAGCAATTCAGCCCGCCGGAGATTTCGGCCATGATCCTCGGCAAACTCAAGGCGGACGCGGAGATGCGGCTGGGCGAAAAGATCACCCAGGCAGTCATCACGACCCCCGCCTACTTCAACGACTCGCAACGCCAGGCCACCAAGGATGCCGGCCGAATCGCAGGTCTCGAAGTGCTTCGCATCATCAACGAACCGACCGCGGCGTCGCTGGCCTATGGGTTGGACAGGGAGACCGATGAGAAGATCGCCGTATACGACCTTGGCGGAGGCACGTTCGACATCTCGGTGTTGGAACTTGGGGATGGGGTGTTCCAGGTCAAAGCTACGAACGGGGATACGCATCTCGGCGGCGATGATTGGGACAATCGCCTCATGGATTGGATGCTGGGCGAGTTCAAACAGGCGCAGGGAATGGATCTGCGCAAGCAGCCGGATGCGATGCAGCGCATCAAGGAAGAGGCGGAAAAGGCCAAGATCGCCCTCTCCAGCGAACTGCAGTACGAGATCAGCTTGCCCTTTATCACGGCGGATGCCAGCGGCCCCAAGCATCTTGGTCTGAAACTGACCCGCGCCAAAATGATACAACTCTGTGACGATCTGTTCGAACGCACCGTCGGGCCGGTCAAAGCGTGCTTGCAGGATGCCGGTGTGACGGCCTCGAAGATCGATCAACTGGTGTTGGTGGGTGGGATGACTCGAATGCCGCACGTGGTCGACACCGCAAAAACTCTCGTAAACAAGCCGCCGCACCAGGGTGTCAATCCCGACGAGGTGGTGGCGATGGGTGCAGCGATCCAAGCCGGAGTCCTTAAGGGTGAGGTCAAAGACGTGGTACTGCTCGACGTGACCCCTCTCTCGCTCGGTATTGAGACGCTCGGCGGGGTATTTACCAAATTGATCGAACGCAACGCCACGATACCGGTGCGGAAATCGCAAACGTTCTCCACGGCTGCGGACAATCAGCCTGGCGTGGAAATCCACGTGTTGCAGGGGGAAAGACAGTTCTCCCGTGATAGTAAGAGTATCGGGAGGTTCAAGCTCGAAGACATCCCACCCGCTCCTCGCGGGGTGCCTCAAATCGAGGTTGGTTTTGACATCGACGCCAACGGCATTCTGCATGTCAGCGCCAAAGACCTTGGTACCGGGAAGGAGCAAAAGATTGCCATCACTGCCAGCAGTGGGCTCTCCAAGGAGGAGATCGAGAGGATGCGCAAGGACGGGGAACTCCATGCTGAGGAAGACCGAAAAAGCAAGGAGGCGCTGGAAGCACGCAACGAGGCGGAGAACCTGGTCTATCGCACCGAGAAGATGCTAAAGGACAACGGAGCCAACCTCTCGGAGGCGAACCGTGGTAAGATCCAGGCCGCCCTGCGAAAGGTGAAGGATGTGCTCAGCGGGAACGATGTCACCGCCATCACATCGGAAGTGGAGCAACTCAACAAGGTCTGGCAGGCGGCTTCAACCGAACTTTACCAAAAGTCTTCCGAAAAAGCTCCTCGCCCTGAGTCTTCCGCGGGCCGCCAACCCGAAACGGGCGCCAGGCCAGAAAGCAGCCCCAACGGTGAAGCTCCGATTATCGACGCCGAAGTAGTAGAGGAAACCAAAGCAGCATAACGCACGATCCCCGCTCTCAGCAGTGGGTTTCTTCTGCGCGACCGAAACAGAAAGCCAATTATGATTCAACTCGATCTCAATAACGAAGAAGCGAAGCACCTCCAGGAGGAGGTGAACAAGCGGCTCACCGAGCTCGACCACGAGATTGCCCATACCGATTCCCTGGACTTTAAGGAGATGCTCAAACTCCATCGCAACAGCGTGCAGAAGTTCTTGGAGAAGCTGCGACTGGCGTCGTCGGTCCTGACATGATGTACGGGGATAATTCCAGAAGGCCTCAGATCCTAGGGTCATGTCCCACGCCAAAGTCGCTGCCTCTTAGGCAGAAAGCGAGGCCATGAAGACTCTCCTGGCCCATTGGAAACGGGACTTTTTTGGGGGCTTGGCTTGGGTGTTGCCTGCAGCGGCGTCCATTGGGATTCTGGTTTGGCTCTTTGCAGCAGTCGCTGCCTTTACTGACACGTTGCTTCTGTTTCTACCCAAGGCCTGGACCCATGCGCTGAACGGGGAGGGACCCACCCACCTGTACTGGACCATGAGTCTGGGCTCAGTCTCCCCGGTTTACCCTCCTTGTGAGGGTTCCTGCGGTCGGCCGTCGACGGCGAAGCCTCAGGACCGGATCAGCTCCAACAGGGAAGCAGGCGATGGCCTCCTCTTTGGTCCCGAGCCCGACGTCAGCGGAATCCAACTCACACAAATGCCTCTCCACCTCTCGACCGAACCATCTCCGTGACGAGCACCATCACCACCTATCTCAACTTCCTCTGGGCGGGCCTCTCGAAGCACGGCCAGACCGGAGGCATTGTGCCCTCACAACGGTTCCTGATCGCCAGAATGATCGCTCCGGTTCCGCCATCCTATGAAGGACGCGTCGTGGAGCTGGGAGCGGGGAGTGGAGTACTCACGTTACGGCTGGCCACTCGATGTCCTGGAGCAACCATCATAGCCTGCGAGATCAATCCCACTCTGGCGTGCGATGCCCGGAACCACGTGAGGAAGGCAGGCCTCAAGAGGAGGGTGGAGATCGTGTCCACTTCCGCAGCCGAATTGCTCTCGGAGATGAGTCGTCCAGAAAAGGAGAAACCGGCGTTTATCATTTCTGGCATTCCCCTTGGAAACCTGGGTGGCGAAAAGGCGGACCAACTCCTCGACGCCATTCAGCAAACTCTGCGAGAAGGGGGGACGTACATCCAGTTTCAGCATTCGTTGCTGCACCAGAAGAGGATCAGGGCCAGATTCCCGAACACCCGCACCGTTCTGGAGCCCTTCAACTTCCCTCCCGCAGTCGTCTACTACGCGAGGGGAAAACAACTCGGGTAGGGTTTGACCCCATAGCAGAGGGCCAGACTGTGGCCTAGGCTGCCTACAAAGAATGAATGTAGAACAAAGTAATGAGAAAGAATCAATATGTTGTGGACGATTGCTGTAGTCATGCTGGTGTTGTGGTTGTTGGGAATGGTAAGCAGTTACACGATGGGGGGTCTCATCCATATCCTGCTCGTCGTTGCCGTGGTCTCGGTGCTAGTCAGGCTCATCCAAGGACGCCGTCCGTTGTGAACTTCACGAATCCAAAGTAGGGTTCAGCCCTGCCGGCGATTCACACTTACGAAGAGGCTATTATGAACAAGACTGTTTCTATTGCCCTGCTGGTAGTCGGCATTGGGCTCATGGTTTTCGGGATCAACGCTACGAACTCCTTCAGTTCTGACGTATCCAGGTTCTTCACCGGTTCACCCACCGATAAAGCTGTCTGGATGCTCCTGGGAGGCGTGGTGATCAGCGTGGTGGGGTTGGTCGGCACCCTACGCAGTGCGAAAGGAGCTTGAGCGTGGAGCCGCAGGGTGAGGCCACATCGTCAACATCCTCCCATTATGATACCTAAACACAAAGACTTTGTCGAATGCATTACCCTAAAGAAAAAGGTGAGGGTGAAGTTCTACTCCAAGCCGGACAGCGGCGTGCTGGATCGTGTTTGTGCCCCCATGGATTACGGTCCGGGAGGAGAGATCCAGGATGGCCTGCATCGCTACTGGCTGTGGGACTACCAGAACCATCCTAGCGCCCAGGCCGTGGGTCTGATGCCGCAGCAGATCGTGGACTTGGAGGTGATGGGCGAAAGTTTCGATCCTTCGGACTTCAGCGTCCAGCCATGGGCTTGGTCGATCCCTCGGGATTGGGCATCGGTAACCTGAAGCAGGGTAGATTATGCAGTACTAGAGATCTGTACGGAGGTGTTGGCCAGTCTCACCGCAATCCGTTCAACGACAGCATGAAATGAGCGTCCCACGGCGCACTTTCCTCCGAAAGATGCCAAGCAGACCTTGAGCTCACGGTAACGCGTTGAAGTTCAACTGGCACAATTATGGAAAACCTAACTCCCACAAGCTCACTTGCCAAACTCCTGGACTGGTGTGCGAAACAGACGGCAACGGACCTCCATGCTGAAGCCGACCGTCGCTACTCGTTCCGAGTCGACGGGAAACTCCAAAGGATCCCGCCCGATCAATTCGCGGTGCCTACCAACGAGAGAATCGTCGAGATGCTGCGTGAGGCGTTCTCCAGTTCCATTTGCGACCGCATCGAGAAGCAACACGAGATGGACCTGAGTTTCCTGTGTGGAGGGCTACGCTACCGTGCCAACTTCAGCAAACAACAAGGAGTCCAGTCGTTCTCGTTCCGCGTGGTGCCACAACTGATCCCCAAGCTGGACGATCTCCGTCTGCCGTCCACGTTGGAAGATCTGATCAAAGAACCCCGCGGGTTGCTGCTGGTGACCGGAGCCTCCGGCCAGGGGAAGAGTACGACGGCGTGTGCGCTGCTCCAACGTCTTAACGAGACCGTCGCCTTGCGCATCATCACCATCGAAGATCCCATCGAATACCTGTTCATAGAGGACCAGTGTCAGTTCGAGCAAAGGGAGGTAGGCGTCGATACTGCCAGCTTCGCCGACGCCATCCGAAACGCGGTGCGGCAGGACCCTGAAGTCGTCTTCATCGGTGAGATTCGGGATCGGGAGACCGTCCAGGCAGCAATGCAGGCTGCTGAGACCGGCCATTTGGTCGTAGCCACCATGCACGCTGACTCGGTACCGCAGACGCTCGAGCGGATCCGCCAACTCCATCCGGCCTCGGAACAGGATAATGCCAGCACCCTGCTCGCCCGCAGCCTGAACGCGGTGATCTGTCAACGGCTGATTCCAAGCACCATGGGCCAGAGGATTCCTTGTCTTGAGATCATGGGCCGCAACTCCGCCACGCGCGATGCCATCGCCCGAAATGACATGCATATGCTGGCGGGAGTCATTGAAGCCTCAGTCACTGAGGGAATGCGGAGTTTTGACCAACACCTGATGCAATTGTTCCAACAGGAAGCGGTGACTCTGGAGACGGCCAGGTACTACGCATCCAACTGGAACAGAATGGAAATGGAAATGCATGGCTACACCTCGTCCATGCCCGGCATTCTCAAGCCGGATCTTGATCGATAATTGCGCCCGCAACCGGAACCTCCTTTTCAAGCGAGCCGCCCATGCCTGTCGAGTTTAGAGATTATTACCGGGTGCTCGGGGTGGATGCGAAAGCGAGCAACGAGGAGATCAAGAAAGCCTTCCGCACCCTGGCTCGCAAGTATCATCCCGATGTCGCCAAGGACAAAAAGACCGCCGAGGACAAGTTCAAGGAACTCAACGAGGCCCATGAGGTCTTGAGCGATCCGGAGAGTCGCAGGAAGTATGACCAGCTGGGCGCGGACTGGAAGGAGGGCGCAGCCCCCCCTCGTGGACCGTTCCGGGCTGGATCCCAAGCAGCAGGAGAAGGGAACGGTAGCGATGCCTATGAGTTCCAGTTTGGCGGCACGGGGTTTAGCGATTTCTTCGAGCGCTTTTTTGGCGGGCACGCCGACCGGTCGAGCGGAGGCTCACGATCCGATCACCACGGGTTTGGCCGGAGCCCTGAGGATTCGACCGAGCAAGGTACAGAAGCGTTGCGCGGTCGGGATATTTACGGGGACATCCTCATCACCCTTGATGAAGTGGCTCAAGGCGCCTTGCGAAACATCTCCGTTCGGCGGATCAACGCCCACACCGGCCAGGGAGAAACGGACAGCTGCTCCGTTCGGATCCCAGCTGGCGTGCAAGCCGGCCAATCCATCCGGGTGCCAGGCAAAGGAGGTGAGGGTTACGGCGGGGGAAGAGCCGGGGACATCTATCTGCAGGTTCGTTATGCGCAACACCCTGACTGGCAAGCGCGTGGCACGGACCTCGTGGGGCATCTCGATCTCGCCCCTTGGGAGGCGGTGTTAGGTGGCACGGTCTCGTTCCGCACCCTCGACGGGAAGGTTTCCCTAAAAGTCCCCGCCGGAACTCAGCAAGGACACCAACTGCGCCTCCGGGGCAAAGGTTTGCACATTGGCCCCTCCAAGCGGGGTGATCTTTATGTCGTAGTCGCCATCCAGGTCCCAGCTCACGTTGGAAAGGAGGAGGAGCGCTTATGGAGACACCTATCGACTCAATCCACCTTTGATCCGAGGAAGGCATCCTAGGGTCCTCAAGCAGATTCGAGATCTCAGGTAGGGTTTTACCCCATAGCGCCATTCCACGATAGCAGGGTAAATAGATCCAGAGATCTTGTGGAACCGGTATCCGACATTCGAAAGATTGCATTTCTCGGCAATTACTTGCCGCGCAAATGTGGCATTGCCACCTTCACGTCCGACCTGCTCATGGCCGTGGCAGCCGAGCATCCCACCACCCACTGTTTTGCCGTGCCGGTAAATGACATCAAGGGTGGATACGAGTATCCAGCCGTGGTCCGCTTCGAGATTGAGGAACAGGATCTGTCCTCTTACCAGCGGGCAGCCGACTTCCTCAACATCGGCAATACGGACATTGTTTGTCTCCAGCACGAGTTCGGCATCTTCGGAGGCCAGGCCGGAAGCCATCTGCTGGCGCTGTTGCGGGAATTAAAGATGCCGGTGGTCACCACCTTCCATACCATTCTTCAGGATGCCAATCCTGAACAGCAACGTGTCATGCAGGAGCTGATTGTCCGTTCGACACGGATGGTAGTGATGACCGAACGCGGCCGCCAGATGCTACAAGGCATCTACCAGGCGCCTTCGGCCAAGATCGATCTCATCCCGCACGGAATTCCAGACATCCCTTTCGTCGATCCAAACTACTATAAGGACCAGTTTGGCGTGGAGGGGCGGGTGGTGTTGCTCACGTTCGGGCTGCTTTCCCCCGGCAAGGGAATTGAGCACGTTCTGAATGCGCTTCCCGCCATCCTGGCCGAATTCCCCGACGTGGTCTATATCGTCCTGGGGGCCACCCACCCCCATGAATTGCGCGAGCAAGGCGAGGTCTACCGACTGGGTCTTGAACGCCTCGCCAAGAAGAACAAGGTGAGCAAGAATGTCATCTTCTACAACCGTTTCGTCGAACTCGACGAGCTGAAAGAGTTCATCGGGGCGGCGGACCTTTACATTACGCCCTACCTGAACGAAGCCCAGATCACCTCCGGCACACTCGCGTACACTTTCGGTGCGGGAAAGGCGGTCATTTCAACCCCCTATTGGCACGCTGCCGAGTTGCTCGCGGAAGAGCGGGGCGCGCTCGTTCCCTTCGGCAGTTCTGAAGCCATTGCGCGCGAGGTCATATCCCTGTTGCGCGATGACACGCGTCGACACGCCATGCGTAAGAATGCCTATAAGCTCGGCCGCGAGATGGTCTGGAGCAACACCGCACGAATCTACTTCCGCTCCTTTGAGCAAGCCAGGCTGGAGGGAGCCGTGCTATCCAGGAAGACCTTTGCCACGAAGACGCTCGACCAAGCGCCGCGGGAACTGCCCGAGCTGCGCCTGGATCACCTGACGCGAATGACCGACTCAACCGGCATCTTCCAGCACGCGGTTCTTACCGTGCCCAATTTTGCCGAGGGTTATTGCACCGACGACTGCGCGCGCGCTTTCATCCTCACCGTGTTGCTCGACACGCTGGAGGTGGAACCGGATCGTGTACGGGCTCTGGGCACTACTTACGCCGCTTTCCTCAATCACGCCTTCAACCCCAAGACAAAACGTTTCCACAATCACCTCAGCTTCGATCGGCGCTGGCTCGACGAACGCGGCTCCGAAGATTCCCATGCACGCGCCCTCTGGGCGCTGGGGGTGGCGGTCGGACGCTCACCGCATCGGAGTTTCCAAATCATGGCTGGACAACTCTTTGCCCAGGCTCTGCCCGTGGTGACCGAGTTCACATCGCCCCGCGCTTGGGCATTCAGCTTGCTGGGGATTCATGAGTACTTACGCCGACTGAGCGGGGATCGTGAGGTCCACCAGGCCCGGGAAGCACTCAATCTGCGCCTGATGGGTCTCTTCGACCGCACCGCCCAACCTGACTGGCCGTGGTTTGAGGTGGAACTGGCTTACGACAACGCCAGACTCGCACACGCGCTCATTGTGAGCGGACGCGCTGCCAGGCAACCGGCTGTTTTCGAACGCGGTTTGGCTGCCCTTCGCTGGTTAACCGAAGTGCAGGCCTCGGAAAACGGCCACCTCCGACCTATCGGCAGCAACGGCTTTTTCCGCCGCGGCGGTGTGCGTGCCCAGTTCGACCAGCAGCCCGTCGAGGCCCATTCCATGGTGTCGGCTTGCCTCGAAGCCTACCAGGCAACTTCGGACTCCTTGTGGCTGGAGCAAGCTCAACGCGCCTTCGACTGGTTTCTAGGCTGGAACGATCTCGGACTCGAGCTTTACGCCCCAAACACCGGCGGCTGTCGCGACGCCCTGCATGTGGACCGGGTCAATCAGAACCAGGGCGCTGAATCCACCCTGGCCTTCCTGCTCTCTCTGGCAGAAATGCAGCTCACCCTGAATTCCGTCAGCGTTTTTAATCCGCCGCCCGCACCGAATAAGCAGCCATGACCCGGCAAACAGGCGATCCACCGCCGGGGTTCCGGCGATGGAAGAAAACCGCACCACGTCGACGCACGGAGTCGACAGTGTAGTTGCATCATCCAGCGTTGGCTTCCGTGGACCTCATCACTATGATTCTCAACCCCGCCCACCTGAAACGCACCAAAGTGGTGCTGCATCCCGACCGCACCAGGGTTCTCCTCCGGCCGTTTCTACTTCCAAACGATTCACGCGCCCGCAAAATCTGTTCCCAGATCATGGCTCTCCCAGAAGTCGAGGTCCACGCACTCTGGCATGACGTACAAGCGGAATTCGACACCCGGCATGCCAGGACTCGCGAGTTCCTGCAGGACCGTTTCGCCCTGGCGCGCCGCTGTTTGAGCACCGAGGCCAAGCTCTCCGCGGAACGTGAGTTGCTTATCGGCGCCTATTTCAGCCATGAGTATTCCCTGGAAGCGGCAGCCCTGTTCAATCCCTCCATGGTCCCACATCCGGACCAGTCCGACCTTCCCGACGGATCCCTGAGATTCGTCCTCAGCCTACGAGCCACGGGGGAGGGCCACATTTCTTCGCTCACCTTTCGCACTGGGTTCTTGGACGCTCAATGCAACCTCACCATCAACTCACCCACCCGCTACTGCCTGGAGCCCGCGCAAGTGCCCAATGCGTCGTATGAAAAGGACGTTTTCGAACGGAAGCTCCAGGAGCTAGGCTTGGTTACCGATTTCAGCAGGGAAGCGCTCCAGAGTTTGGGCGGCTCGTTCACTCTGAATGAACTTCGCGCCGCGGTCAGCAACACGGTGGAGCAACTTCGTGCCCGCAACCAGGAATGCGGCGCCGTAGCCCGGAAGATTCTCGTGCTCGCTCAGTCCAACTACGAAGTGCAATTCCCGGCGGATTCGCGTTTGTCGGAACGCGTGCTGTTTCCGGTCACACCCTCGCAAAGCAACGGCATCGAGGACGCCCGCTTTGTCTTATTCCGCCATGAGAATGGCACTCAGGCCTACTACGCGACTTACACCGCTTATGATGGAAAGATGGTGCTTCCGCAGTTCATCGAAACGCTCGATTTCGAGCACTTCAAGTTCATCACCCTGAACGGCGCAGCGGTAGAGAACAAGGGCATGGCGCTCTTCCCGCGAAAGATCAACGGGCAGTACGCCATGCTCGGGCGCCAGGACAAGGAGAACATCTACATCATGTTCTCCAACCACCTCCACTTTTGGCACAGCGCTCAGCTCCTTTTGAAACCCAAGTATCCCTGGGAGTTCATTCAGTTGGGAAATTGCGGTTCTCCGATCGAAACCGAGGCAGGCTGGCTGGTGATCAGTCACGGCGTGGGTCCCATGCGAAAGTACTGCATTGGGGCATTCCTGCTTGACCTTGAAGATCCAACCCGGGTGATCGGCCGTCTTCGGGAACCCTTGATCAAGCCTGACGAAAATGAGCGCGAAGGCTATGTCCCCAACGTTGTCTACTCCTGCGGCAGCCTCGTGCATGGCCGGCAGCTTGTCATACCCTACGCGATGTCGGACTACGCTACCACGTTCGCCACGCTCTCGCTCGACCAGGTCCTCGCCGCGATGGAGTAGTGCGCCCGGCATTCACCCCAAGTCGACAATCGCAGATCCCGGCGCTCAGGTGGACCGTGCTGCGCTGGGGTCGCCCGTCGGAGGCGGTGAGTGGTCCGTTTCAGCTGGAGGGCCAAGTAGTTCCGTCAGAACTGGCTTCAAGGCATCAGCCCACTCCTGATACGCCTTCAGCGAGGGATGAAGCTGATCTTCGTTCATCATTCCGGGGAACAAACTTCCATCCTTGTCCGCGAGCCTATGGTTGATGTCCAGGTAGCGTACCGTTGTCCCATCCGCCATCGCCGCCAGGTTGCGATTGATTGCGTTGATGGTGGGAATCACGGCCATACTATCGTTGCGGGGAAAGATCCCCGTCAGAATGATGGTCGCCCCAGCCGCCTTGGCCCGGCAAGACGCCAACAGCGCCCTAAACCCCTCGGTAATGTCGTCCATCTTGCTTGAATCGCCGGGTTCGGTGCCAATGTTGTTAACGCCAGCAAGCACCACGATCACCTTGGGGTTCACACCATCCAGTTCACCATTCTCAAGACGCCAAAGGATATTCTCGATCCGGTCAGCACCCCATCCAAAGTTGGCGGCGTTCCAGCCAAAGAAGTTCGTCTTCCAGTTTTCCAGCAGCGGCCTGTATTGAGGATCAGCCGCACCCCACCGACGCGTAATCGAGTCGCCAACGAAGTAGAGATCGATCCGTCCCTGCTTTGCTTTTCGGACCAGTTGTTCATGCGCCAGGAGCGAGTTTGAATCGCTGCGGGGCTGGGGTCGCCTGGCTGAACCCGTCGGAGCAAGGATCACGGATTCCGGCCCGACCTTGCTGCCCTTGCCCGCGGAGGGCGGCGAGTGCTGGAGCAGCCTGTTGGCCCAGGCGATGAAATGCTTCATATTGGAGCGGTCTTCATGTCCCCCGTCGTGCTGGCGCCAGGCCAATTCTCCCTCCAGCAGCCCCGTGTTCACCGGTGGCATCCTCGCAATGTGATAACTCTCCTTCTCGCCAAGGTCACGCGCACCGAGCAACCGGAACACCGGCCCGGCAGCCACCGTGGCCATGTAGCTGCCCTGCTGGTCCAGCCAGTTTGCGTCCCCGCGTTCAGGTATGCCGTAACTGATGAAGGTGAACCTGGGAGCGCACAACGCTATCAGCATGTGAGCGTCTACAGGTAGGTCTCCCGCATTCTTGCTCCCAAAGGAGGATTCGGCAGCCCCATACTTGAGAAAATTCCCGGCCATCCAATGGTATTCGCCCGAGCCGGTAAGGTTTTCGACCGCTTCCCCGAAATTGCGACGGTGCAACTTGGCGCCACCCTCACCCGAGGACCCCACCAGCGCCACCGCGAAGCGTGGCTCAAAGGCCATCGCCACCAGGGCCGCTTTGCCAAAGCGCGACACGCCCTCGATGCCAACCTTCTTCGCATCCACGGAGGAATCGGTCTCCAAGCAATCCAACCCGCGCGCAGCCCCCCAGGCCCATGCGCGCAGCGCTCCCCAATCGTCAGGCTTTCGGGGCTGCCCCCTGTTCACCAGTCCGATGATGCCTTTGGTTAAACCTGCTCCATTATCGGCCTGAATGCTTCCCGGGTTGATCGTGGCGTATCCCCAACCGGCCTCGAGCAGTTGCTCGGTCGATGGCGGGTCCTTGAAAGGCCCGCCGAACTCAGGGAAGCGGTTGGTGGGCACAGGCGCATCCGCCGGTCTTGGCATGCCGTCCCCGCCAAATCCACCAAACATCATGAGCACCGGCACAGGGCCTCTAACCTTGGCCGGCGTCACCACCGTCATGCGGATGTCCACACTGATCGCCGGGCACGCAGAATTGTCTACATGTCCGATGAACCGTTTGCCATGGGCTGGAACTTTGCCCACAAGCCCTTCGGTAATATTGGACACCACCGACCAGGTCACCTTGGGCACATTCTTCGGTACCCGCCCGACCACCTCCCGCTCGAAATCCTCGACGATCTCGGGCCGGCGCTCTTTCCACCATAGCTCCGGTGTGGTCACCTTCTGACCATTCCTGAGCGTGAGGAGCTCAGGTAGATCAGGGAAGGGGTTCGCCTTGGCAGGGTCGTAATTGGCCGAGTTCGTGGCGCCGGGCTGTCCGCTGGGCCCTGGACGCAGCCGGACAATGCCCAGCTGATCCAACATGTTTTTGTGATCCTGCTGAGCGGTCCAGTTGAGGGGTTCGCCAACCTGAACCGGCTCGTCTTTGGAAGGGGTCCCGGTTTCCGCAGCGCCAAGCCCGGGCGAGGCCGTAAAGGCCATCAGGCAAAAAGTACCAATGACACCAGCGCCTAAGTTTGTGAGCTTCTGCATAGAATCTCCAGTTGTACGGCAACATCCAAACCAGACCGTTGATCCCCTACCCCAACCCTGAGGTTGACCGCCCTCCGCCACCCGTTGGGGCAGTCTGCCGAGAGCGCGGGGATGAAGTCAAACGGATAGGCTATTTCATTGGCAAAAAAAGAGGGCCGGGCAATAGCCCGGCCCCTCGATGTGAAATGGACGATTCCCGGCTACTTCTTGGCCCGGTAGAACTTCTTCGGCGCAGAGGCCGTCGCGTTGTAGGGACTACTGCTGCCTTGGACGTCAGTCCACGGACCCGAAACGGCGTCAGCCGACTGCAGTGTGCCCTGATAGGTGATGGTCAGCCCCGTTGCAGTGGCCGTGTAGGTCAAGGTCGGCGGCAGCACCACATCCGAGTGATCGCGATAATCCCGGTACTTCGCCACAAACATGGCCTGCAAACTCGCAGGAGTCACGTTTCCATTTTCGGGACTGTAGTCCATGCCTACATAGAGCGTCTGAGGCATAAGGGTACCACTGGTGTCGGCGGGATCAGGCCACGTCGTAGAACCAAGTTCGACCCAATTCGCTCCGTCATCACTGCGATAGATCGTAAACGTCTGACCTACGCGCTTGAGGCGGCACCAGGCATCCGGATACTTCGGAGCCGAGTTCACGCCGCTCACCGCACCCGTCGTTGCGCCACCGGTCTGGAGTCGCCGATTGCCTTCCCACAGGTTGTTACCCGCGGTCCCCATCGCCGTCAGCACTGGATTCACGTGAACCTTCTGATAACGACCCGCTTGCCCACCTTGCTGCGCGTCTCGATCAACACCAAAGTTGGTCACATCGCGGGCAATAAGGCCGGCGCGGGCCCATTGGCTGGATGCGTCCTGATACTCCACGCGCACTTCCTTGTCGAAGTCGCCGGTGATTTCCTCGTAAACAAACGTGGCTTCGTCATAGCTGGCCCACTCGGTGGCGCCGCCGCTGTGGACATCGAAGCCATTCGCGCCGACCGCGACCACCCCGTTGCCCAAACCCAGCTCGTTGCCGCCTACGACACCCCATTTCATCTTGGAAACGGTGAAGGTTTGACTGGTGCTGGACATTTTGTTGCCTGGCACATCGGTCACGTTGGCGACCGTCACCGTGTAAGTGCTGCCGACGGCCAACCCGGAGGCGGTGAGAACCACGCCTTTCGAGCCCGGGTAGAAGGTGGCGGCAGTAATGTTGCCCGCGGAGAGCGTGTAGTTGGCTAGAGTCGTCGCGGAACCTGCGTTCAACGCCTCGTCAAAGGTCACCCCTACATCGAAGGTGGACCCGCTCTGGCTCGGCATCGCACCAGCGCTCACGAGCTTCGGTGCGAGCGTGTCGACAACGACAGTCACCGTCGCTACCTGGCTAAACTCCGTCATGCCGGGCACGGTGGCCACCAACCGGTATTGCTTGCCACTGTCAGCGACTCTCAGCACAGGAGTCGTGTAGGACTCCTTGGTGGCGCCACTAATGTCCGTGAACGTCGAACTGCCGCTGGGAGCGCTCTGCCACTGATACACGACCGTCGTGCCATAAGCGGAAACAGCAGTGGCTTTGCCGGTGAGAGTCGTGGTCAGGCTATCAACGATGGTCACGCTGGCAGGCTGCTGCACGAAGGTAATGCTCGCGCCCGTTGGATCCAGATAGGTTCCAACCACACTTCCAGTGAGCTTCGAGATGTCACCGGCGGCGGGGTCCGCCTCGGACGCGAGTTTGTAGGTGGCACCGAACTGGTCGCCGCCCGACCAACTCGGATCGTGGTGAAGGAGTAACATGTAATACCGCTTCCCACCCGTGAGCGTGATGGTGTTGCCATCTGGCCATTCGGTCACGCCGAAGGTGTCCGATCGGGCAGGCGTCATATCCGTGCCTCCCTGTCCGGTGTTCCAACCGCGCGGGTTGGTCCATCCATTGATGTTGGCGATCAACACTCGGTTTGCGGGCTGATCGTCGGTGCTGAGGTACATCCAGACACGGTCAGCTCCGGAAGTGAGAAAGACATACTCCCCCGTGGTCGGCGGCATGAAGAAACCTTCCAGGGTGTCGAAGTAGTTTCGGTTCGGATCGGCCACTGCGTCACGGCCGTTGCCGTTGGGGGGATACTCCATCGCCGGCTGGAGGTCGACGTGATCGGGCGAGTTGGGATAGCGCGGGTCATTCCAGAGGTTGTCAGGAGTGCCACCGGCGTTGTCGTCAAAGTTGTTGTACTTCTTGCGCAGCAGGGAACCCACCTGAAAAACAAACGTGCGGAACAATACCTGCGTATTGGATGCGATCGTGTTGGGGGTCGTCGCCGCGTCCTGAACTCCATTGATGGTCAGGGTGTAACTGCGCCCCTGGGTCATCAGGCTCGTCGTCAGGCGAACCGTCTTTTCATCAACTCGCGCGACCGAAGAAACCGTGATACCCTGGTCCACCTTGTAGTTGGACGCGGTCAACGCGGTATCACTCACAGGTTCAGAGAACTGAATCGTGACTTGGGTCGAGGTTGGATCTGAATTTGCCTTGGCCACGGTAGGCGCCACGGCGTCCTTGCTCACGGTCAAGGTCGCCTCACTCGAGGTCGACGTCCCGCCCGGATTGGTCGCCGCCACTTTGATCTTGGCATTGTTGTCGGCATAGTACACTGCCCCCAGCACCAGGGTCTGGTTCGTGGCATCGGGGATGTCGACGTTGTTCTTCATCCACTGGAATGACAGGGGCGCCGTTCCATCCACGGCCACCGAGAAGCTGGCGGAACCTCCCTCCGCCGCCGCCACGCTCTGCGGCTGGGTGGTGAAGGTGGGCTTCACGGCAGCTGCGGCCTGGACAGTGGTGATGCTCAGATCGTCAAGGCTGATCTCTGCGTTCTCACCCCCGGTTCGAGCCGAGAAGTTGAACAAACCGTTTACGGGAGCCCAGCCTGGGAGCAATACGTTGTCGTGAATCACCGTCCCCTTGTAGGTCACGGTCAGCGTGCCGTTACGCTTGAGTTGAATGGAAACGTCCTCCTTTTTCGAAGTCACCATGTCCGCTTTGGCCAAGGGATGGTGGGCGATCTGATTGCCGAAGAGGCGTATGTCAATCGCGGGCGCCTCGCCCAAGCCGTTGTCGTAGATGTCAAAAGCCACGGTAAACGCGGTCCCATTCGGGCCGTCCTCACCGTAGGTGTTGCCTGCCGCGACATCAGGTCCAAAGTTCAAGGAAACGCCATCGGCGGCGTTGCCGGATCCCGGCCCAATCTGCAGCTTGAAGTTAGCAGTAAAACTCTCGATGGGCATTCCCCCATCAAGGTCGTCCAGCGTAATACTCCCGGCCTTATCGTTCGCTGCTGCGGTGAGCAGCAAACGGTTGGCGTCGATGGCAGCTTCCCCTCCGAGTGTAAACCCTGTCTCACTCGCCGTATTGAAGTTGCCCGTAAACGAACCTGCGAGCCCTGCCACACCCAGCAGCAAACTCGCTCCGATCGCGGTCGGAACCGTTCTTAGTAGTTTTCTCATTTGTAGTACCTCATCACCAGGCATCGCCTGGCTCACACTTTTCTACCCTTGGCCCCGCGCACGTACGCCGCTCTGTCCCGTCATCCGTCTGTCTCGCAGACAGGCGTCAGTGACCTGCGAAACGCCGAGCTTGAGCCACCGTGTTGATCTAGGCCTATCCCACGATCGGTTTCAAGTCATAAATAAGTGTATCTTTTTCGATTTATCTGCATGATTATCATGCCTCACTTATTTTCTTGCTCATTTGCCCACCATATTGTCGCCAAACCCTCCATGGCGATCGGGCCCCTCCCCATGTTGGATCTTGCAGGATGCCCCTTCCTATTCCTTGGGTGAGCCAAGTGCGAGAAGTTGCCCTCCTGGTGCTTCCAGCAAATCCCAAGTCCATTAGACCGGACTTCAGGTGTGGAGACGATCCGCCCACTGATCTGAAGGGTGTCCTGCAGCTGAGCAAACGGCTCCGCATGCGTCCTGATCGTTGCTCCTAAGAGTCGGTCCGCCAACTCCATCCCCCTCCAGACGCAGAGTTACTTTCGAAGCTCCACGGTGGTCGCGCCTTGGATCTGAACGGTGAGCCAGCCCTCAATATGGTTCCATTCGTGCGGAGGCGTGACCTGAATCTCGACTCCGTTGAGGAGCACTTTCGGACGGGTCTTGAGACCGCTGACCAACAGCCAACTCGGGTCCTTCTTCCAGGGGGCCACTTCGAAGGAAAGGGAGTTCTCGCTCTCCTTGAGGTTCTTGATTCGACCCGGAGCATGCAGGCTCACCCCCCTTTCGCGGAGAGCCAGATAATCATACGCGAGGTCGTCGCCAAACATGCGGAGTGAGGGCGCGAGCAGAGTTGCCGGATTGATGGCGGGCCCGTTGCGGGTTTGCGTTCGCAGACTGAAGCTGTCGGGCAGCAGGCCCAGATAGTCGCGGTCTTCTTCTCCGTACGTATGTTGGATCCCCGCCAAGCAAATCCCGTCCGCAATCGTTTTCCATGGGCCCTTCGAGTCGTGACGTTCGAGCTGGTACAAGGCGTCGGCATAGACGAGCCCACACCACTGAACGGGGAGTCCGATCCAATTGGGAGCCACCCACGACGTGGCACCCAGCACGGCAATGGTGCTGTAGTTGCCCACCGGTTGAGACGTCGGAGGCGTGAGATAAACAAAAGGCACCCCCGTCCAGGCCCAGTACTTTGCGTCCTCCAGAAAGCTCTCGTCCCCGGTCAGTTCGTACCCCAGGACAAACGAATCGACCAGGTACGCAGAGGCGAGGATATCGGGCGTGTGCAAAGGGATCTCCCAGGTCTGAGCCCCGCGCGGCACGGAATCCCGGTAGAGTTCGCGGCAAGCTCGCAGTAAGCGCAGTCCTTCTGCCACGAGACCCTCATCGCGGGTCAGCACCGCCGTGCGCAGCACCTGCGCCAGCACGGCACTCGTGGTTCCGTTGGCATGCGGGGCCCAGTGCGTGCGACCATAGTCGGGCTGTGGCGCGCCACGGCGATAACCAACCGTGCCGTCCGGTTCAAAGCGCTTTAACATGGATTTGGCCTGGGATAATTGCTGCTGCAAACACTCAGCCACACCGCCAAACGCCAACGCGGGTGCGGGAGATCGAATATGCCCCACTTGCGAAGCGAGGAGGCTGTTCTTGGGCACGATGGACAGCGCGCTTGATGAGGCTGAGCGGAGCCGCCCAGCCATCCCCGCGGAGTCCACCTTGCCCGCCAGCCATTCCAGGTACAGCGCCGCATCCGATGCGGGAGACGACCCAAATCCCGGCGCGGCATGACGGAACTTATCGCCGTCGCGAATCTTGGAATCCAACCAGCCTCGCGCGGAAAGCTCGTAGAAGGCCTCGCGCTTGAGGGTCTTGGGAAGAGCAGGCAGGCCGAACAGTCGAACGTACTGTTGCACCGCTGGCACCATGGTTCTACCGCGTCCTGCAAGAAGCAGGTGGCTAAACCGAAGTTGCCGGTTCGCCTTCACCTTCACAGCGTCATACGGAAGCAGCGAATGCTCCTCGCGCGACACGCCATCTGAACCCGGGAAGAGCAGTCCCATCACATGTCCGCCCGACTGGAAGAAGCGGTCTGGGCTATCGAATACGGCACAGAGATTCTCATTAGCTTCGCGGTTCCACGCCAGGGCCACGTACCGGTCTTCGGCAGAGAGCACCATGAGCGGGAAGGTGAGTTTTGCAGTATCCGGAACCTGACGGTTCGAGGCGGGCGGATTCAGGTCTGCTGTGGAACTGCTCGGCTCATTCTCGAGGTACTCGATGCCCGCCAGAAGCGCCTGGGTCTTGTTCGTCCCGAAAGATCCTACCCCAGCCAGCAGGGTGAAAACCGGCATGTAGAGAATATCCCGGTCTTGATCCACTTGAATCACCGTTTCCACGCCAAGGGTCCCCGCAGCCCCCAAGGAAAAGATCTGATTGATCTCCCAATGCCCCCCATCGGCATCGGTAATCTCAGCTTTGACGCTAACTCGTCCCCCCACCTGCCGGTCGATGAATTGCTCCAGCGGTTGAGCCTGAACTTTCACCTTCAACCCCGAATCGCCCCCAAGTTTGACCCAAGTGCACTTGCCCTGGGAGAGGTAGCCAAGTTGCGAGTCCCGATTCCCGATCGCCATCTTCATCCCGTCCACGGATATGACAAAATCCCCGAAGCCCTTGCCGTGCGAGAGCTTGAGGTCGCCCGACTCCAAAGTGGATACATCACCATCCAAGGCAGGCATCCCGGGAACCGGCCAGCTCGGGCTGGCATGTTGGATCCTTTCCTCAAACCGGATCGACGCCACCGTGCAAGTGCCTCCAGCGCCCGGCGGGTCCAGACGGAGTCTGTGGCCAACTCCCAGGGGAGGCATCGGTACTCTCCCCTCAAACCAGGACGCGGCCGGAACGGCAAACCGGACCGAGTGCTCCTCGGTGGGGTTCGCCGCGAAGTAGAACACCTGCATCATCCCCCCTTGATCAGATCGAAGGCGGACGCGGAGCCAGAGTGGCTTGCCAGCAGGATAATCGCGGGCAGGACCAGCTACATAGGGATCGGAACCCGTGAGGGTGATGGTCAGCCCCTCCCCAACCGACTGAACCATGGAAGCATCATGCTGTGCCACCCAGCCCTCGGTGCCGCCTTGGACGGCGAAGTCAAAGGTTGGCAGTCCCTGAGCCGCGAAGCACATCGAAGAACCCTGCAACATCAGGAGCAAGGCGATCAGCGAACAAGTACCGGGAGACTTCGGTGGGGCGAGGATCCTTCGCGCGAACATTGGACGCAACATCGCTTGAGCATCCCTCATCTCGCTTTCGTGTCAATCCTGACACCGAGGAATCCCAGAACACTCCCGCGCAGTCGCTTTCTGAAGAAGGCGAGTGGCCTTGCCCCTCCCTCTCTCCATGCCAGAACAGCGCGATCTGCCGATCACGGCTACGGCAGAAACGAAGATGGGCGGCGGGTAGATCTCTCTTCGTAGACGCACTTGGGAAAGTGCGCTGTCTCCCGACAGCGGTTACCAATCTCTCCGTAGACGCCTTCGGCAGAAAGCGCTGGATTCCCTGCCCCTTTTTCAGCTGGCTCTTCATCCGTTCTTCTCAGACGCTCCGGATTCCGGTATTCTGGCTTGGTGTCTGCGCTCCCATCTATGAGTTCTCCACCACCATCAGAGGACATCAAGTCGGATACGACCGAGGCCTGGCTGGCAGCAAGCCCAATGGCTGCGCCTTTCGTGGCACCTGTCGACCTGCCATCATGGCACAGTCGGAAACAGTGGATCCGAAGCGAACTCTGGCAGCTGTTGGGCAACCTCCCGCCTCGCCCCAAGAACCCCAGCGTCAAAATCCTCTCCCGGACTAAGTTCGACGGATACAGCGTGGAGAAGTTCCAGTTCGACAACGGTGCCGGATCCACCGTTCCGGGGTACTTCCTTCTGCCTGAACGGCGTTCTGGCAAAGTCCCGGCCATCCTCTATCACCATTGGCATGGGGACCAATATCCCATTGGAAAAGAGGAACTCTTCGGTACCAACGCCCTGCCACTGCCGCCGGGCCCTGCTCTGGCCAAGCAGGGCTACGCTGTGCTGGCCATCGATGCCTGCTGCTTCGGAGAACGGAACGGGAAAGGGCCAGGTGGCCCCGTGGACACCGGTGCTTCCGGGGAAATGACCGCGAGCAAGTTCAACTTTTGGCTGGGAAGATCCCTGTGGGGAATGATCGTGCGCGATGACCTGATGGCCTTGGACTACCTCTGCACGCGGCCGGAAGTGGATGCAGAGAGAATCGGAGTCACAGGAATCAGCATGGGCTCCACCCGCACGTGGTGGCTCATGGCGCTGGATGAGCGACCTCGATGCGGGGTAGCGGTCGCATGCCTCACCCGCTATGAAGACCTGATCCGCTCCCAAGGTCTGAAGCACCACGGTATCTATTACTATGTGCCGGGTATTCTTTCCCGATTCGACACCGAATCCGTCGTCGCCCTCATCGCCCCAAGACCGATCCTTTTCCAATCTGGGGAAGAAGACGCAGGGTCGCCCGCTCAGGGTGTCCTCGCGGTGGAGAAAGCAGTCCGCCCTATCTACGAACTGTTTCAAAGTAGCGAGGCATTCCAGAGTATTCTCTATCCGGGAGTTGGCCATGCCTACACTCCCAAGATGTGGCAAAGCACATTAGGCTGGCTTGAAAAACACCTCAGAAGGCCAGCGTGAGAGGAAGCAGTGCGAAAAAGAGTGGTCTTGGCAGTTCGCCAAGGAGGAGTCGGGTGGGGAACCCGATGAAGAAACGATACCGCCAAGACCAAGGACAGTATTCTATTCCTGGGCCTGAGAGTCAAGGAGTACGTGCGCCATTTTTTTTGCCAGCTTTCCCATGTTCAGCCGCGGCCGGAAGAGCGCGCCAACTTCACTCCACGGTTCTTTTCGAAACAAATAGTTCCCGTCCAGTAAGATAGAGAAGAACAATTAAGACCGCGAAGGGAATCAAGGACAGCAGATCGCTGTAGCTCCCCGTGTAGAAGGGGTTCTTTTCCGACCACGCAGCTACGGATGCGTTGAAGCTCGCCATTCCAGCTCGAAGCCCAGCCGCGTTGGGGTCCGCGAAGCCTGCGGTGAAGGCGATGAGAATGCCGGTAATCGCACCCCCTGCGATGTACCCCGACGCCATAAGTACCCCTGGGCTTTTGTCACTCTCCGCCGCCAACTCAGTCTCGGTCAGGTTGGAACCCCGGTGCTTCTTTCGAAGATACTGATCTACCAACCAGCGCACCACCCCACCGATAAAGATCGGGGTGGAACTGGAAAGCGGCAGGTAAACCCCAACTGCAAAGGCAAGGGAAGGGATGAGTGACATCTCCAGGACTAACGCGATCATCACGCCAAGGAGAACCAATCCCCAAGGCAATTCGCGGCTTAGAATGCCCTTGATGATGTAGGAAATCAGCGTTGCTTTCGGCGCGTCGAATTTCTCGACCTTCGTGCCATCCGGCCGGGTGTTGTGGAGTCCGTTGATTCCTGGATCCACCAGGTAGGCTGGCTTGCCAGCATCATCCACCAAATACCGACCGGGCGGGCAAAGCGTCGCGTTCGTATTGTGCCAAACGTAGTATTCCTTGGGATCCAGACTTGCCTGGGGACCACGAATCTTCTCTTTGATTTCCAAGGCCTCGCGAGGAACCGCCACAGACGCAGGGAAGGAAGCTTGCTGACTCAGCGGCACGTACACCGTTGCCGCATCATTCAATTGAAGCAGGATCGGGCCCAACAATAAGGCCGAAGTCACCGTGCCTATCAGAATCGCGATCTGCTGGGACTTGGGCGTAGCCCCGACCAGGAATCCGGTCTTCAAGTCCTGGGAGGTGGTCCCGCCATTGGAAGCGGCAATACAGACGATGCCTCCCACCGAGAGAGCGGTGACGAAGTAGTGGCTGTCCGTCCAATTCAGGATGAGGAAGATGAGGCAGGTCAGAAGCAGGGTTGCCACCGTCATTCCCGAAATGGGATTGGACGAGGAGCCAATCTCGCCGGTTAACCTGGAGGAGACCGTGACAAAAATGAACCCGAAAATCAGGATCAGGATGGCACCTAGTACGTTCATGTGAAGCGGCTTCGACGACACGATGGCAACGAGCAAAGCGATGCATCCCAGCACGACGGTTTTCATCGTGAAATCGCGATCCGTTCGCACCGTCTCCCGAGCCTGCGAGGCCCCTCCCCAAAGATCCCGTAACCCCTCCCGAAGCCCGTGCCAGATCGTGGGTAGAGAACGAAACACGCTGATGATCCCGCCTGCCGCCACCGCACCCGCGCCAATGTAGAGGATATAAGCCCCCCGAATGTCGTGCGGTCCCATCTCGCTGATCGGCACTGTGCCGGGAGAGACCGCACCCACCACCTTCTCCCCAAAAAACATAATAGCCGGAATCAGGACCAGGTAGGAAAGCACCCCGCCCGCGCACATCACCGAAGCGACTTTTGGCCCAATGATGTACCCCACCCCCAACAACTCCGGAGAGATCTCGGCAGAAAGCGATCCTCCCCGCAGCGGCGCTCCAAAGATCCTCTCTGGGATGTCTTTCCAGAGCCGAAAGAGCATCATCAACGCTTTGTAGAACAGGCCGATCCCAAAGCCGGCGAAAATCGTTAACGCATCCGTCCGCTGCCCCTCCTTGGGAATGGCCTCGCTAGGCCGCCCCTCCAATCCCGCCGCCTCCGCTCGCGACACATCGCAAGCGCCCGCCTTTAGCACCTCCGCACAAGCCGTCCCCTCCGGAAACTTCAGCCTCCCGTGCTGAGCCACAATCAGAGCGCGGCGCAGGGGAATCATCATCAAAACTCCCAGGACTCCTCCCAGCACTGAGACTAGGGTTACGGTGGGCAAACCCAAATCAAATCCCAAGATCATGATCGCTGGCATGGTTACCCCCACGCCAAATGCAATGGACTCACCCGCCGATCCCGCCGTCTGCACGATGTTGTTCTCGAGAATGGTGGTCTCTCGAAAGCCAAATCGACTCAGGAGCTTGAAAAGAGTGATGGAAATCACCGCCACGGGAATGGAAGCACTCACCGTGAGCCCCACTTTTAGCACCAGGTAGAGGGAAGAAGCCCCAAAGACCAAGCCGAGCAAAGTCCCAACCACCAAGGGTCCGAAAGTCAACTCTCGGACGTTTGCCCCAGCGGGAATATAGGGAGCAAACGGCGCGGGTGATGTTCCTTCCGAGACCGATGTACGTCTTTCGGACACCCCGGTGGGCGATGGATTACTCATTCGTTGCCCAGACAGCTACGCGGATACGTTTGAGATTTCAAGCCCAGCTTCGACGATGATATGGCGATGGGGAAAGTATTGCTTGTTGTAGAACCGTCCCTTAGGCTTCTCCTTCGAAGGCATGAAGATCTTCATTGACGGCAAATATTGTAACGAGAAGAACGCAAAAGTCTCCGTTTTTGATCACGGACTCCTTTACGGCGACGGGATTTTTGAAGGCATCCGTGCTTACAACGGCCGGGTATTCAAGCTGAAAGAGCACATTGACCGGCTCTTTGACTCCGCCAAGGCCATTTTGCTGACAATCCCGATGAGCCACGCCGAGGTCATGGAGGCGGTGGTCAAGACCTGCCGTGCGAACAAACTTCGGGATGGGTATATCCGTCTCTTGGTCACGCGAGGGGTAGGTACCCTTGGCCTGAATCCCAACCGCTGCAAGAATCCTTCTGTAGTCATCATTGCGGATAAGATTCAATTGTACCCAGCTGAGCTTTATGAGGCAGGGATGGCCATCGTGACCGTGCCCACCACGCGCAATCTCCACAATGCGGTCAACCCGGCCATCAAATCGCTCAACTACCTCAACAACATCCTAGCCAAGATCGAAGCCAACCTTGCCGGGGTCGAGGAAGCCATCATGCTCAACTCCCAGGGTTACGTGGCCGAATGCACTGGGGATAACCTGTTTATCATCAAAGGGAAGAAGCTTTTCACACCTCCTCTTCACTGCGGGGCACTTTACGGAATCACGCGTGGAGTGGTCATGGAACTCGCACAAGAGTCAGGCCTTGACGTAAGCGAATCAACATTAACACGTTATGACTGCTACGTCGCTGATGAGTGCTTTTTGACCGGGACAGGGGCGGAGATTGTGCCGGTGGTCAAGATCGACGGACGCCAGATCGGCGAGGGCAAACCTGGCCCCCACACCCGCATGTTAGTGAGTCAGTACAAGTCACTTGTGAAAAGCTCGGGCGAACCCATCTGGAAATGAACGGGTTGGCGTCCCTTGACTCGAAGAGGTATTGCGCCGATATAGCAGTATAGGGTCTATGTTGTGCATGATCTGCAAGCAGAACGAAGCAAAGGTCCACCTTACCCAGATGATCGATGGGAAGATCAAGAAGGTGGATCTGTGCGAGGATTGCTCCAAAGCCAAGGGGGTGGATGACCCTACGGGCTTCTCACTAGCTGACCTGCTCATGGGGTTAGGCTCGGCACAGGAAGTCCCCCATGCGGTCGGAGGGGAAATCTCCTGTTCCGTCTGTGGTTTCACGCAGGCCGACTTCAAGAAGTCGGGCCGGTTGGGTTGCCCATCTTGCTACCAGACTTTCAGTGAGGGGCTGGAGGGCCTTCTCAAGACCATGCACAAGGGAACCCACCACGTGGGCAAGGTTCCCAAAGGACAGCAACGAGGCAAGGACGTTCTCGAAAAAGTAAAACTTCTGCAGAAGCGGCTCGAGCTGGCGGTCACCTCGGAGAATTATGAGGAAGCGGCGCATCTGCGGGATGAGATCAAGGCACTGCGCGAGGTTGTCAGCGGTGCTCTGACCGTTTAAGTGATGAATCTTCATGAGTTTTTGGTTCAGCCTTCGGAATCGGCGAAGCGAACCGGGCCCTCCGATTGGATTGTTTTGTCGAGCCGGGTGCGGCTTGCTCGAAACCTGAAGGACATGGCGTTTCCTGGTTGGGCCAAGAAGGCAGACCGGGTACGAGCCTGCAACCTCATTCAGCCAGCGGTGGAGAACCTTCCTCAGATGGCAGACTCGTTTTCAGAATCCATGGAAGGGTTAGCTGCCTTGGACAAGCAGATCCTGGTGGAACGTCATCTGATCAGCCGCGAGCACGCTGCCAAGGGCACCGGCAGCAGCCTGATCCTGAACCGGGGCGAATCCATTTGCGTCATGGTCAACGAGGAGGATCATCTGCGTATGCAGTCCCTCCGGCCAGGTCTTCAACTGCGAGAGGCGTGGCTGGCCATCGACCAGATCGATACTCTCCTCGAACAGAAGCTCGATTTTGCTTTTACCGCCGAACTGGGGTATTTGACGGCTTGTCCTACCAACCTGGGAACCGGGATTCGGGTCAGTGCCATGTTGCACCTGCCAGCGCTGGTTCTGGCAGAGCAAATCAACCAGATCATTCAGGCCGTCAACAAGCTCGGCTTAGCGGTACGCGGCTTCTATGGGGAAGGCACGGAAGCCCTGGGAAATGTCTTTCAGGTTTCCAACCAGATGACTCTGGGGGAGAGCGAGGCCGAGATTGTGGAGCGGCTCAGCAAGGTGGTCGCACAGATCATCGAGCATGAGGAGAACGCCCGGGCCTCCCTGATGGAGAAGAAGAGAAAGACCGTCCTCAACCACATCGGCCGAGCCTATGGGATCCTGGCCAACGCGCATAGCATCTCCTCCAAGGAGACGATGAATCTTCTTTCCCTGATGCGCTTGGGGGTGGACATGGCGATGTTTCCGGGAGTGGAGCGGGCTTTGGTGGACGAGCTTTTTGTGATCACCCAGCCGGCCCATTTGCAGCTGAAATATTCCGAAAAACTTTCCGCCGAAGAGAGAGACGTCCTGCGTGCCGACATGATGCGCGACAGGCTCAGTGGAGTGAAGAGGCCGCAGACGCCTCCCCCTCCCCCGCTGGACAAGCCAGCTTCTTGAGGCTGAGAGGCAAAAGTAAACTGACAATACTGATATGAGCGAAGAATCGATGCAGAACTTCACGCCACGTGCGCAGCAAGTGCTGGCCCTGGCCCGGAAGGAGGCTGATCGTTTCAACCACAATTTCGTGGGTACGGAACACCTCTTGCTTGGCCTGATTAAGCTGGGCCAGGGAGTAGCCGTGAACGTCCTGCAGAAGATGGGGCTGGACTTGGAAACCGTCCGCATGGAAGTCGAAAAGCAGGTTGGAACGGGCCCCGACCAGAAAATGATCGGAAACATTCCCTACACGCCCAGGGTGAAAAAAGTGCTCTCGCTGGCAGCCAAAGAGGCGAAGGCCCTGAATCACACCTACGTGGGAACCGAACACATTCTCCTTGGTCTGCTGCGGGAGGGAGATGGGGTGGCAGCGCGCGTTTTGAAGAACCTGGACGTCGACATCGAGCAAACCCGGCAGGAGATACTGAAGGAGCTGGATCCCAACTTCGCCGCCCAAGAGGAACCCCAGGCGACGGAAGCCGCGGAGAAACCTTCGGAGAAGAAAGGGGAAGTCAAGACCCCCGCGCTCAAGGCTTTTGGCCGTGACCTCACCGAAATCGCCCGCAAGGGGGAAATGGACCCGGTCATCGGGCGTCAAAACGAGATCGAACGGGTGATCCAGATCCTTTGCCGGCGCACCAAGAATAATCCTGTCTTGCTTGGCGAAGCCGGGGTGGGAAAAACGGCGATCGTGGAAGGTTTGGCTCAGGAAATCTCACGAGGCAATGTGCCAGAATTGCTCCGCGAAAAGCGGGTGATCACCCTCGATCTAGCACTCATGGTGGCGGGTACCAAGTACCGCGGCCAGTTCGAGGAACGGATCAAAGCCGTGATGGACGAGATCCGCAGGGCCAAGAACGTGATCCTGTTCATCGATGAGTTGCACACGATTGTGGGGGCGGGTTCTGCCGAAGGGACTATGGACGCATCCAACATCATCAAACCGGCCCTGAGCCGCGGTGAACTGCAGTGTATCGGAGCGACCACGCTCAACGAATACCGCAAATACATCGAGAAGGACGCAGCGCTGGAAAGGCGCTTCCAAAGTGTCAAAGTGGAGCCGCCTTCGATTGAGGAAGCGGTCCAGATCCTCAAGGGACTCCGCCCCAAGTACGAGGATCACCACAAGATCAATTTGACGGACCAGGCAGTCGAGGCCGCAGTCAAACTTTCCGACCGCTATATTACCGGCCGGTTCCTCCCCGACAAAGCGATCGATGTGATGGATGAAGCGGGTGCCCGGGCTCGCATCGGTGCCATGACGCGCCCCCCGGACGTCAAGAACCTCGAAGGGGAGATTGAGCAAATCAAGGTGAAGAAAGAGCGCGCCATCAAGGAGCAGGATTTCGAGGGCGCCGCCTCGATGCGCGACAAGGAAAAGCAGGCCAAAGAAAAGCTTGAGTCGGTGCTGACCACTTGGAAGACCAACCGCGATGAAAAGCGCGTGAAAGTGGACGAGGAAGACATCCTGCACGTGGTCGCCAAGTGGACTGGCATCCCCCTGAAGCGCATGGAACAGGGCGAGGCGGCCAAATTGATGGCGATGGAGGAAGAACTGACCAAGGTGGTTGTCGGCCAAAGCGAAGCCGTCACTGCCATGTGTAAGGCCCTGCGACGTTCCCGCGCCGATCTGAAAGACCCGAAGCGCCCCATCGGCACTTTCGCCTTGCTGGGACCCACCGGCGTTGGAAAGACCCTCCTGGCCAAGACACTGGCTGAGCAGATGTTTGGTGACTCAAAATCCCTCATTCAACTCGACATGAGTGAGTACATGGAGAAGTTCAATGTGTCCCGTTTGGTCGGCTCTCCTCCCGGATACGTGGGCTACGAGGAAGGCGGCCAACTCTCCGAGCAAGTGCGGCGCAAGCCCTACTGTGTGGTTCTATTCGACGAGGTGGAAAAAGCCCACCCGGACGTGATGAACATGCTCCTTCAGATCTTGGAGGAGGGCAAACTGACGGATAGTGTGGGAAGGGCGATTGATTTCCGGAACACGATCATCCTGCTCACTTCCAACGTGGGCTCCGAGGTCCTGCGCAAGCAAGGCACCATTGGCTTCACCGCATCCTCGGACGAGGCCAATTACGAAAAGATGAAAGACCGCATCCTGGAGGAGGCGAAAAAGGTCTTCCGGCCTGAATTCCTCAACCGGCTCGACGATGTGATTGTATTCCGGTCGCTGAACAAGCCCGAGCTGATCCAGATCCTCGACCTCGAAGTCGCCAAGGTCATGGAACGGCTCAAGCACAAGAACATCAAGCTGGAACTGGATGCCAAGGCCAAGGACTTCCTGACCGAGAAAGGATTCGATCCCGCCTACGGCGCACGTCCCATGCGTCGCTCCGTCGAACGGTATCTCGAAGACCCGCTGGCTGAGGAAATCATCCGGGGAAATCTCCACGAGAACGACCCGATCCTGGTCAGTGTGGAAGCGGATAAGCTCACCTTCTCGCAAAAAAGGGCCTCGGAAGATCCGGTGTCGAGGTAGACATCGGCAGACCGTATTTCAACGACCGGGGAGTTTGCCTGCTCCCCGGTTTTCTATTTGACCAAAGCCACCAGGTATCGCTGCAACCGGGCACTCTCCTCACGCATGTTGAGATGGGAATAGACCTGGTGCAAATTGGAGCAGATCCGCATCAAGGCCCGAGCTGAGGAAACTGGACTGAGGAAGCTCTCGTGAAAACCGTGAGAACTTTGTTGGAGGTACTTGATGCAGTCCGCCCTCGTCAGTAGCCGGCCCCGGTTAAAGGGATCAATGTAGATCGAATCGGTCGGAGATTGATAGCGGCAGACGAAATGACCCGGCATGCCGATTCCCACCACGGGGAGTTGAAGGCGTTTGGCCAAGAGCCAGTAGACGACGCACAAGCTGATCGGGTTACCGGAACGGCGGTCAATGACACGGTTGAGGTAGCTGTTGTCCGGATCGTAGTACTGTTCCTGATTTCCCGAGAAGCTCAACTCGCCAAACAAATAGCGGTTGATCGCCTCCAGGATCAAAGCCGGACTGGTTTCATTCTCCAACCGCTCTTTCAATTCACCGGCAAAACTATCCAGAAGGGCCGTGTAGGCATCTCGGTTGATCTCGGGGTAGTGAGTCGCGGCGAGCAGCCATACCCCCTGCTCCAAGTTCAAGTCCTCACCGTAGGTCTGACAAAAATGCAGGAACGCCGCATCCGCCTCTTCGCAGAGGAGATGATGAATGATCTCCTGGGCACGCCTTCGGAGTACCGGATCGCTGCTCAGCGTGCACGGACGAATCCACCCGATGGTGGACACACCTCCGGCAAGCAGAATCCCTCGGATCTTGCGGTAGACCGCAGGGTCCTCATCCACCAAAAGCGTTATCAAGGCCTTTCGCTGCCCCTCCGAAAGGGGTTCAGTCTGCACCTTGGCGAGCACATCATGTATCATGGGCCAGTACCGTAACAGAACCACATCCGAGCCAGTTATTCAACCGCGATTCTGACCTTGGTTCTACTTTGGAGCCTGCCTCGCGGACCTAGGCCGGCCTCAGGCATGATCCGTAGGATTTCCCGGAAAGGCAGATGGCACGGCAGCTCGAGCGCCGACCTGTCCATACCGCATCCCTCTTTTTTTCAAGGACTTGCATCAGGTGAAGACGCTGTGTTAAGATTGCGTCTCGAGATACAATGCGATTAAACACACACCTCAAAGTTGGTTGGTTGTTGGCACTCGTCTGTACCCAAGTGTGGGGAGCCGGAGTTGATGATCTCCTGGTGCCTTTGCTCGACGACCAAGTCAGGGACCTCACCCTTTCCTCTGGGGCTCCAGGTACCCGCCGTCCCCCAGGGCTGTCCAGGGCTCCCTTCGATTTGCGGGAGAATGACCGGATTCTGTTCCTCGGCGATAGTCTGCTCGAGGACGAAGCGGAGTATGGCTACTTCGAAACCAGGCTGAGTACGCAGTTTCCCGAAAAGCGCTACACCTTCCTGAACCTCAGCAAGGTCGCCGCGCAGGAACTCGCGGCCTCGAAAGCCCAATTCGATCTCGCGAAAGCGCCCGACCAGTGGCACGGCACACTGGCAGCCGCGCTCAGGCATTGGCAGCCCACCGCCGTGGTGCTCTCCTACGGAACGGACGCTTCCCTAGCTGGTGAACCGGGTTTGGGAGGGTTCACCGCAGCGACGAAGAAGCTCCTGGCCACTTTGCGCGAGATCCTGAGCACAAACGCCAACCGAATCGTCTTCCTGGGGCCGGTTGCTGCCGACGCGCCTGGGGCCCCTGCCGGGGAAGTGCAGAAGAGGAACGAACAGTTGGCGCTTTACTCAAAGGCAATCGAGACGGTCCTGGTCGATGGCATGATTTATCTCCCAATGCATGGGGCGTTGACCAATGACCTGTCCCAGGCAGCTACCCGACGCAGCTCCGAACCCACCCTGCCCCACAGCCTCACTAACCTCACCCATCTCACTCCCTACGGTTACACCCGTGTCTGCATTCCCTTCGAGCGCGCCTTACGCTGGAACAGCGCCAATTGGCGTTTCGGTTTGCTGGAGGGCAACCGCTTTCGGGAAGGAGGTTTTGGGCTCCTTTTCCATCGCGTGAATCGCACAGACCAAGGCCTGCACGTTGAGGCGACCGAGAAGATGCTGCCGATTCCAAACGCACCCGGGTTTGTCGATAAGAATGAGAGTTCCCGGCCACAGTGCTACATTCAGGTGACGGCCTTGGCTTCGGGGCTCTACACGCTGCAAATCGATGGGAAACCGGTCGTTTCGGGAAGCCATATCGATTGGGCCCGCTACCGACTGGTGACCGACGGTCCGCAATGGGATCAGGCCGAACAACTGCGCGCCGCCATCGTTGCCAAGAACCAAATTGGCTCGCAGTTATCCGAAGCCATTTGGAAGAAGTCTTCCGGCCAAGCCGTAGACGACCAGCGCTTGGCGGCACTCGAGAAGCGAGTGCGGGAGGCGGAATCGCTCGTTCATCAGCTGAAGCAGCCCCGTCGGCGCATGATGGAGTTTGTGAGGACCGGGGACGCGCCAACGCCAGAACAGCGGTAGCTTCCAGGAATACCTCACCCTCTGCCTTCCCGCGGCCCCCAATCCGGAAATGTGCGCACCGGAAGATTTAAGGACGCTTTACAGGGGTATGCCAATCGCTTATGAGTGGGTACGTGCCGGATTCAAAGCGTAAACGGGTCGTCGTAGGAATGAGCGGTGGAGTCGATTCCTCTTCCGCCGCCGCATTATTGCTCAAGCAAGGATGGGAAGTGATTGGCGTCACTTTGAAGTTGTGGCCTCAGGACTGCCTGTCGCGGGCTGAGGACAAGTGTTGTGGCCCCCAAGCGGTGACCGACGCACGGGCAGTGTGTGACCGACTCGGAATCCCCTACTACCTGGTGGATGAGGCCGAGGAGTTTCGCGGGCAGGTGATCGAGTACTTTGCGGCGGAATACAAGTCTGGGCGCACTCCCAACCCCTGTGTGCTCTGCAACGAGCGGCTCAAGTTCGGAACGCTGCTGGAGCAGGCGCGGCGACTGGGTGCCAGTCATATGGCAACGGGCCACTATGCACGCGTGGAGGTTTCAGCAGGAGGACGCTTCCAACTCAAGCGTGGATGCGACCTTCGCAAGGACCAAAGCTACTTCCTGTTCACTCTTCGCCAGGATCAACTAAGCCGGATTCTTTTCCCCCTGGGAGAGATGTCGAAACAGGACACCCGGGAGGTCGCTGCCGTTGAGCATCTCAAAACTGCTGAGAAAGAGGAGAGCATGGAGATCTGCTTTGTGCCCGACAACGACTATGGCCGATTCCTGGTTCAAAGCAAGTTGGTGCAGGAGCATCGGGGGGAAATCGTTGATCTGCAGGGAAAGGTACTAGGTTACCACGAGGGGATTGAATTCTACACCATTGGTCAGCGTCGAGGGCTGCGTGTCTCTGCCGCTAACCCTCTCTACGTGGTAGACCTGGACCCCGTCTCCAACCGCGTTGTGGTGGGGAGCGAGCTTCATCTTGCTTGCGCCGAGTTTGAAATGGAGCGCTGCAACTGGATTACCTTCGAGGATCCTCCCAGCGAACTGGAGGCAACCGTAAAGATTCGATACAATCATCCGGGAACCCACGCGACCGTCTATCCAGGCGAACACAGGAAAGCAAGAGTCGTACTCACCTCCCCTCAGCGAGCCGTGACGCCGGGACAGGCTTGTGTGGTTTATCAGGAAGACCGGGTTCTCGGAGGAGGCTGGATTACCAAACCGAAGCGTTCCTGAAACAAGTTCCACCCGTTCTCTCCATGCAAAACGCCCACCGCTACCGGCTCGTACTCGTGACCGCCCCCGACTCTCGGACGGGAAAACGCCTGGCCAAACTCGCGCTGGAGTCAAAACTCGCCGCCTGCGTCAACCTGATCCCCAAAATAGAGTCTCTCTACTGGTGGAAAGGGAAAATTGAACAGAGCAAGGAAGTCCTGCTGATTCTCAAAACGGGTTCTGGACAACTCCGCCAGTTGGAGAAACTGCTGGTCACCCACCACCCTTACGACACGCCGGAGATCCTCTCGGTGCCGCTGTCCCAAGGAAACCGAAAGTACCTCAGCTGGCTGGAGGCGAGCTTGTAGGAGGGGTCCCGCTCTGGGATTGCATTTCCGCCAGTCGCTTCTCCAACTCAGCGACACGCTTGACCAAGTCGGGCAATCTCTCCAGTGCGATGAATTGGCGCTTCATTTTCTGGTTCGGCCTTGCAGGGGCACCCATCCACTTTTCGCCGTCGGGTATATCATTCATCACCCCCGACTGCGCCGCCACCATCACGCGGTTGCCGAGCTTCAGATGCCCGGCCAAACCGACCTGCCCCCCCAGAGTCACATAGTTGCCCAACCGGGTGCTGCCAGCAACCCCCGTCTGGGAGACCAGGATACAGTGCTCTCCCGTCGTCACGTTGTGCCCCAATTGCACCAAGTTGTCGATCTTCGTCCCGCGACCAACCACCGTCGGCCCCAAAGCACCTCGATCGATAGTCACGCACGCCCCAAGTTCCACATCATCCTGAAGGATGACACTCCCCACCTGCGGAACCTTTCGATGAGCGCCCTGGTCCAACACGTAGCCAAAACCGTCTGAGCCAATCACCGAACCCGCGTGGATCCGCACCCGGTTTCCCACCTGAGTACGGCTGTAAAGCGTGACGTTCGGATAGAGGTGGCAGTCTTCGCCAACCTCGCAAACAGGCGCTACAAAGACATTCCCCCAAAGCACCGTCCGAGCGCCAATCTTGGTACCCGCCCCAATAATGCAGCCTGGTCCCACATGAGCAGAGTCCGCGATCTGCGCGGTGGGATCGACCACGGCGGACGGGTGCACCCCAGGGAGAAAAACGGGATCAGGAAAAAAGAGGGGCAATACTCTCGCGAAAGCGATTCGGGAGTTGCTGACTTTTATCAAAGTCTTCTTTGATGAGACGAACGGACCATCCACAAGAATGGCGGAGGCCGAGCTCTGCTCAGCCCGGGCAAAATAGACTTCGTTCTCGGCGAAAGTGAGATCGCCGGATTTTGCCCGATCCGCAGGTGCGAACCCGCGTACTTCCAGCGAACCATCCCCTATCACCTGGCCTTGAAGTGTTTCTGCTAAATGAGCAACGGTATAAGACATAATGGGACACCTCAGATGCCTCGCTCGGCCAGTACCACGTTCTTCTCGCCCAGGACAATGACTTTGGGTTTCCAAGTGGAGGCGAGGGACTCGTCCACAAGTGCGTAGCTCATAATAGTCAGTCTATCCCCTGGCTTACCGAGGTGGGCGGTCGCACCGTTCAGAATGATGGAACCGCTTCCAGGCTCGCCCGGGATGACGTAGGTCTCGAATCGCTCTCCGTTGGCCATGTTACCACACAGAATTCTCTCGTAAGGGTGGAGGCCAACCGCCTGCATCAGATCGCGGGCCACCGTGAGGCTACCCTCGTAATTCACGTTCCCGCCCGTGACTTGTGCGCGATGAATCTTGGATTTAAGCAAATGAACTTGCATAACAGCTGCCGCCCGTCAGGGAGCGCAAAGGGGTCACTATAGGACCTCAGCCAAACCATTCAACACCTATTGAGATCCGCGTAAGGCGAAGTCCCCTTCTATCCATCCTTGACCAATCCGGCACAAGTCGGTTGAGTGAGGTTCAGCCATGAATTCAGAATCTCAAGTCGGTGTCACTCTTTTCGGCGCCGCGGGCGATGTCACCGGTTCCGCTTATTGTGTCCGCACTGGCCAAGCGCAACTCCTGGTTGATTTCGGCATGTTCCAGGGAGGGAAACGCGCCGAATCCCTAAATCGGGTCCCTAGGGAACTGGCTCCGCGCGAACTGGATGCGGTTCTTCTCACCCACGCCCACCTGGACCACACCGGGCGGCTGCCTCTACTGGTGAAGGCTGGTTTCGCCAAACCCATCTATGCCACTCCCGCCACCATCGAGCTCACCGGCCTGATTCTGCGTGATTCCGCCAAAGTACAGGCTCAGGACGCGGCACGCCAAAACCGAAAACGCCTGCGCGCAGGGCAGGGCCCCATCGAGCCCATGTACTCCCTGGCAGACGTAGAGCAGACGCTGCTACTCCTCCGTCCGGTGCCTTACGGCGAGGAAGTACCAGTAGCCCCAGGAGCCACCGCCTGTTTTGCAGAAGCTGGCCACATGTTGGGCTCCTCGAGCATCCTGCTCCATCTCCAACAGAACGGAGCCACTAAGCGAATCGGATTCTCAGGCGATCTAGGCCCGATCGGTGCTCCCATTTTGCGCGACTTTGAACCGTTTACCCGTGCCGACGCCGTCTTCCTTGAATCGACCTACGGCGACCGCGACCATCGCCCGTTCAAGGAAACGGTGGAGGAGTTCTTCCAGATCCTCAAGCAGGCGGTCGAGCGGAAAGGCAAGGTCCTGGTCCCCACTTTTGCCGTCGGCCGAGCTCAAACTCTGAGCGTCCTCCTCAGCTGGGCCTTCGAGAAGAAGGTCCTTCCCCCATTCCCGGTCTTCCTGGACAGCCCCATGGCCATCGAGGCCTGGAAAGCTTACGGACACCATCCCGAACTGTTCGACGAGGAAATGAACCGCTGGTTGGTAGAGAAGCCCCTGGCGGAGCATCTCTCCATCCTGAAAACCACCGCCACCGCGGATGAATCCCGCTTGATCAATGACATGCCCGGCACTTGTCTCGTCATGGCAGGCGCTGGCATGTGCACTGCCGGGCGTATCCTGCATCACTTGCGTAACAACCTCTGGAAGCCGGAAACCACCGTCGTCATCGTGGGTTTCCAGAGCCAGGAGTCTCTCGGACGCCAGTTAGTCGATCGCGCCGACAAAGTCAGTATCTTCGGAGAAAAAGTGGCCGTGAAGGCCAGCATCCACACCCTCAACGGATTCAGCGCTCATGCGGGGCAGACAGACCTGGTCAAGTGGTTCAGGCCATTGGCCAACAGCCAACCCAAGGTGATCCTTACCCATGGCGAGTCCAAAGGGCGCCAAGGCCTGGCTGCCAAACTGAAGAACGACCTTGGCATAGAGCCCCTGCTCCCCAGCTTTGGCGATACCCTCCTCTTCTGAAACAAGAGAAACCGAAAACCAAGTAACATCATGTTCAGTCACGTAGTTATCTTTTGGACCGATCCAGCCCAGCCCAACGCGGCGGACGAACTCATCACCGGCATCAACCAGTACCTGAAGGGCATCCCAGGGTTGGAGTACTTCCACACGGGCCGCATGGTCCCCAGCCATCGTCCGGTCGTGGACCAGACCTATCAGGTGGCGTTGAACACCGTCTTCAAGAACAAGGCCGACCACGACGCCTACCAGATTCACCCTCAGCACCTGGAGTTCGTGGAAAAGGTCTTCAAGAAAGTGTGTCGCCGTGTCCTTGTCTATGATTTTGAGGCGTAGCTAGTTGCACACCCGATTCCCATTGGCAGCGTTGCGAATCGGGGCCGACCCCAATTTCTTTCAACTCCCTGCTTGCATTTGTGGCAGGGAATCCTAAAAATCACCGCGCTCTTACTTCTGGAAGCGAGCGTAGCTCAGTCTGGTAGAGCGCAACCTTGCCAAGGTTGATGTCGAGGGTTCGAATCCCTTCGCTCGCTCCATCTCTCCAGCCTCATTATCAACTGTGCATTTCCCGAAAGATTGGCGGTGACCCGCCATCCTTTCGGGTAAAAACGCACCCGCCAATCTTTCGTTCCCGTTCTTGAGCCTCGAAAAGAGCTGTTTTTCTTGAAAAAACCCGCCACGCTTTCAGGAACACTCTTTCCCTGATGGCCTCTCAAATCGGGTTTCTCCGATATACGTAAGCGTTTGCTATGCAATATCATAGCGTTGCCGAGCCTAAAACCTGAGACGTCTGTTATCCATTTATTATCAATAGTTTACGCACGCATTCATTCAAAGCCTGCCAGGCTGCTGAAGTGCAACTGCCCTAGCTCATCCGCGACAGCCCTGCGACGCTCTTGTTCCAGCTTCGGATTTCGAACGCACCCCGGGGTCTTGATGAAGGAGCGTAGCCTGCGGTTACTTGGCCAAGTCCAGTTTTCCAGGCATACACGAACCGCTGCTTTGATATCCTCTATTTCGGCCAGTTCCCTCTGCCGCCTTCGCTGCGCCGCCGCCTGTCGATACAGTCGAACAAGTTCTGAGGCCGCTTTTCGGCAGTGTGAGGCCACATAGCCGCTGTCCCATTCACCAGCGCCGCACAACGAGGCCAGCGAGCGTGGAAACTGATCCATATTCTCAACCTCACTCCGAAGCATGCTTGAGATAGCGGGCCAATCGTACTTGCGGCAGGTCCTTGGGTTAAAGCCAGATATGGCAGGATTTGGCGACTGACCCCAAACACCGGCTGCCGAAAGCTCCCCCTGGACAAGCGTGAGGACATCAACTCCCCCGGCAAAGGCGAGGCGCAGCAGGGAATCGAGCCCCGGGCGAGCCGTCCCGAAGATTAAATCGTGCAGGGAATTATGATGCATCCGCGCCGCTCGAGAGAAAGCTGTGATGCCCCCGCCAAAGGATTGGGCCAAGATCTGCCTCAGATTCCTTCGCAGCAAGTCCCCAGAATACGCCTGCGCCTCCGGACGCAAGGTTTGGATCAGGCTATTCATCTGAGCAGCGACTTCTCGGTCAAAATCCCTCACCGGTAATTGTTGCTTGGCCATCTTGGCCGTTTCCATACCTAACCAGCCTCCGCATGTCGGGCAATACCCCGGGTTCAATCGCCGGCTCAATTGGAAGTGCCCTTTGCCGCATCGGGGGCAGCTGTGCACCAGGAATTGATCATTGTGGGCTGGACAGACCGAAACAACATCCAGTTGCCATACCAGAGGCAAATAGAGAGGCTGTCCGGTACTCAGCCAATCCGAGAAGCAAAGGGGGCACCACGCCGCAGTGGATCGGATGCTGGATCTGGGTGAGAGGATACTTCGAAAAGGAAGGAGCGTTAAGGAACCAAGATCACTCCGCCCAGTTAATCGGTTCAGTATCCCAATGGCCTGAGAGGCAGTGCCCCCGAGGCCATTAAGTGCGCCTCCAAACGGCCCAAAAAGATCGGAGTGTCCTAACGGATCGACCAGGGGCGGGTCAAAGGCAGGTGCAATTTCTCGAGTCACCAACCCCCAGGTCGCCAGGCCGTGGACGGCGGCCAACCGGGCTAGGTACCCGGTGAGACTCTCCTGCAAGCCATTCGAGAGACCGCAGGGGGGCAACGAGATGAACCTGGTTGCATCAGGGTTGAAACGATGAGAATGGACCGGGTGGCTGCTCACGTCGATTGAATGGTACAGGGCACACGCCTCGCCCGGTGTTCACTATCCATCCCAGCAGCGAGTTTCTGGCTTGTGCCAGCTGTCCGATGCAAGCCAAGAGCACTCGGGAACGTCCGTGCGCTTGTGAGGTAACCCCGTGGTCAGAGGCTCGCGGCACATTGTCCAGCTGAGGTTGAGTAGCATTTTCAAGGTTTCCGGCCCCTTCGCCCGGTGCCGGGCATTCTCCTGATGGGGCGCTTCGATGAGCAACGCAGGACCCCCACGGGTTCCTGCGGCCTCGCCTTCAGCAAGGCCGCAGGCGTATTGGCATTTCCTCATGGAGCAGGGGCAGCACCTTTGGATCCGGCAAGATCCCTCTGCGGCATTCTGTCTCCAGGACGCGCACTATGCTTGCCCCCTTTTCGCGGAGGCGGGGTCACCGCAGTCTCATACCCCAGAAGGTCCCTCAGCTCCTCCCAGTCCTTGTGGGTGTCTTTGAGTTTGGCTTGGCCTTCCCGTATGTCTTCGGCCATGATCTTCAACTCCTTGGCGAGCTTGGCGGTACCCTCGAGTATCTCGGCGGTGATGATGGCCGAACCCTCCTCCATGGCCCGCTTCGCAGCGCGATCCAGCCAAGGCTTAAGAAGCCCGATGCAACCAAGGGAGCGTTGATAAAAGAAATCCAGGTCGGCATCGAGTTTTAACTCAATGGACCATGGGGCCATAAGATTGGCCAAGCTGTACAGCGCGTCATAGAACCTCTGACGATCCGCGCCTTGGGGCTTGTAACAAGGGAAGTGCACCACCGTCATTCGACGGGTTAGCTGGGGGTTGAGGGAAATGGAGCTCATCAATTGGTAGGGCCCGCACAGAATAAGATGGGCATTACAGATCGTGGCGAACGACTTTAGCACTTCGAGTTGCTGGATCATGATCGGAGCTGGCCGCCCGAGCGCGACGTGGTGCGCTTCGTCGATGATGATCACCCGCGTGTTGCGCGATCTGATGTTCTGGGCCACCAGGTTTCGCAGGTCATCTTTCGTGCGCCGAGCGCTCGGCAGTGCTGGATTTCCAGAATGAGACTCAAGCTCCTGATCCAACGGCGCGTTGAGGTGCGGCAACAAGCCACTTCTGTAGAAGTTCTTCCAGTTGAATATCCCCTCCTCGCTAGCCTCCATGTAGGTGAGGATTACCGGAACTTCCCCTGGATTCGTCGGTGTGAACTTTTTCCTTAGCTTCTCGGCAAGGGAGGACAAGAGTGTGGTTTTACCCACTCCTGCGGGCCCGACCAGGGCAGACATAAGGCCTGGTTGGTAGTCAATGTTCTGGAACGCGGTTTCGCAAAGCACATGCTGGCTGTGTTCAATCAGGCTTGCCTTGATACGCTCAAGGTCCGCCTCGCTCGGAATGGGACTGCTGGGTGATGTTGCACTGGATGCGTTACTCATAGGGATTCGTATTTGTTCATGGGGATTTGCCTTAACGTTTGGCTCTCGATTATCGAGAGCGCTAAAATTGGCGCTTCTAGGGTAATGCCTCCATCGACTGTCCTCGGGATTCTTTTCGAAGTATTCGAGAAAATGAAAGATACACCCTTCGAGCTGGAACGATAAATTCACTTGGCTGCAGACCGGGGGATGGCCATTGTGCGCAATTGTACGGGGGGCTTGAGATCCGATGACGTGTTCGGTTTACCTTCGCTGCCAGCTTCCGTCGCGGGCTCGCTTGTTTCTCCCCCTCCCGCTTGACCCTGGATCTTTCGGAATTGCTCGTCGATCTGCTTTTGCCGAGCCAGCGATTCCTGACCTAGATTACTCTGAAGGAATTTCCCCATGGTTGCCTCCGAAATCTGCTGTGCCTCCCCCTTGCGGCTTTGTTCAGCGAAAAGCTCTTTAGCGGCGATACTGAGCGCCCGCCGAGACAACTTCTCCAGGACGTGGTGAGATCCTGCTCGCGCCCATACCCACTCCTTATTCAGGAAAACATACACTTTGGAGACATCGTCCGGGTCATAGCAGACCGGAACCTTTTCTCCCCGGACCTTTTCCATGCCCTTGGCCCAAAACGAAAATCCGCCGAACATCCGAATCCCCGTCCTCCCAACCGTCAGTTCACCGAAACGAGTCGTGGGAAAAGTCAGTTTGATGAAACTATCATCGTACTCGCGCGCCCGGCCTAACCGCTCCCCGTGCCGCTGGATCCCATCGCGGAACCGCTTATTGGGTGCGCAGCCAAAGGTATCGTGTTCGTGGTTGTTGTAATACTCATAGCAAAAGCTAGAGACCGCATCAAAGAGGGATTCGAGTGTCCACACCGCAGTGGTCTCGGGGTTGACCGCCTTGGTGACTTGGCGCGGGTTCTTCATGGCTTTCGTGTTCCCGAGCATCTGATGAAACATCTCCGTGTTCGCGGTCTCGAAGAAGCGCTCCATTCGTCCGCCGAACTTCGCGGTTCTGGCAGGTCGGTACTCGGGCGTGATCCAACAGGCGCTTAAATCGAACAACTGCAAAGACCCGCGCTACCAAAACCGCACCCATTAGGCATTCGCACACTCAACCCGCCAAACCTTGAGTTTGCCCAAGGCGATGTGTGGGCGCAGGCGCATTCGGCCAAGAACGTCTCTTAGGATTGCCAAGGGTGGCGAGGGCGTCTACGTGACGGCAGTGCCGGAGCTGAGCTGGCGGCGGCATTCAAGGTGCTCGACGAAGGACGACGCACCCGGCGCATCACCGCCGAGGACAAGGCTCAAGTTGCGGAGGAGATCAAGAAATGCCGGACTGAACAGCGGAGGCGTGGCCATCGTGGTGGACACGAACTTCGTGGTCTCGGCGGCGTTTTGGTCCATTCGAGTGCTTTAGCCCTGTTCGTAACCACCCACAGTTTGATGTGGGCTATGAGCCGCACCTCCTGCCAGTCATTTGCTGCCCGTGGCCGAGTTCGTGGACGCTCCGCTGCGCGACGCATTGCCGTTGATTTCGTCTTCGAGCCGACGCAGCCGTTCAATAACCTGCGGCCAGGAGGGCGGCTCCTCAAAGAACATGTCGCGCATGTCCCGGTAATCCAGCTCCAAATCGGGCAACCGGTAATTGTCAGGGAGGAGCCTGAACGTGCCAGGCACTGCCGTCTCGTAGTGGGCGAACTTGTCGGCGAAAAACACCTGCTTGTGGGTGACCACCCGCGCCCGCAGGTCGTCGCGTCGCAGCGCCTTCAACCCTGCTTCGTGGTCCGCCAGCGCCGCCAGATCGGCGTAATGCCGCGAATAGCGAGTCGGAGTCGGCTTCTCCTTCCGGCGATGCGCCTCGGCGTGGAGGATCGTGGCCTTCTCCCAGAACGTCCGTTCAATCGAAAGCACGCGCACGGACACGTCGGCGTCCGGCACACCGCTGGGAAACGCCTCCGCAACGTAAGGCCGAAGGGACCGCTCCTCGGTGGGCCAGGCATCGGCGCGAGCACCACCTTCGATCTTCACGCTGCGCTGGATGTAGGGCGCTTCATCGGCGTCCGCGAACGCCGATGGGTAACGAAAGATCAGGCTCTGCGGGTCGGCGGGGTCGGACTCCACCGCCCAGCCCTTATCACTCAGAGCGGCGGACATGCGAGCTGCCAGCGCCGGTCGCAATTCATCGCACACCTTGGCTTCACATGCCGCCACGAGCGCGTCCAGCCGCTTCTTCCGCTGGCTCAGGCTCTTGGCTTGTTCGGGATCGAGCGGGCCGGTAAGACCCAGCCATTCGCGGCTGAGCGACACGTCCACGTCTTCCGAAAATCGTCGGATGGCTTGCCAAATCTTCGACAGCGCCGTGCCGCCCTTAAAAATCAAATGTTCTCGCGCTCCGGGCAGCGCGAACAACTCCCGGAGTGTCCAACACACCCAAAAATCCTTCTCCACCACCGGTGCGGTGTAACCGAGCTTCTGGGACGCTGCGACAAACAACTCACGCCGCTGAGCCGGGGTAAGGTCCAAGACGTTCTTCATGCTTTTGCCGCTCCGGTCAGAAGTTGCACAATGGGCTGCATCCACGCTGGGAGCTTGGGCGTGAGGGCTGCCAGTTCCGACTTCGTGTCAGCGTCCAACTTCGCTCGAAATGATTCAAGCCGCGCTGGCTCCAAGCCGCGCTCGCGCAAATGTCGGATTGCTTGGATCACCAGTCCGGCAGGCCGACCTGCGCCCAGTAAGTAACGGGGAGCTGCACGACGGAAGACCAAGGTCAATTTATCCAACCTCACCTGGCGCGGCGACCCGTTGGTTAGAACCACGATCCTGCCTGGCACCTGCTCGGAAAGCCCAAGCAGGTTCGCCGCGTAAGCGCCGGACACCTGCCATTGGGCGCTACTGCCCTCCATCAATGCCCTCACCGCCGCCATCGGGTCGGGAGCAGTCTGGCCGGTCACGGGATGTGGGCGCGGCAGGTCATAAAGCCCCTGGCGGATGCGCCGGATTTTCCCGGCTTTTGCCAGTCGGCTCAGAGCTTGGCCCACGGCCAAGGCGTTCCCATACCGCGCAAACTGCTTAGCTGATACAGCCTCAGCATTCGGCCTGGCACGCATAGACCTTAAAACCTTGTTCTCAATGCTTTGTGACGTATTATTCATGCGTTCACTGTCAAAAAGACTAACCAGTTATTTTGACCGCTACAAGCCCTTTCTAAAGGGAAAGAAGATGGACGCGAACAAGTCGATGCCGTCGGGGACATCTGCAAGACGCTGCGGATTTCCAGGCCGACGCTTTACCGGTATGTGGCGATGAAGTGATCGCAGTGCCTCCCTACCGACGTTGTGTCGGAATGGCTCCAAGCCAGGTTTAGGCAGCTATGCCGATGACTGGCGGAGCACCGCGATGTTCGCGTTGCCAACCGCTCGCGCACGATCCGGTGCTGGTGGTAAGCCATCCTCAACCAGCAGGAGCTTGGACGCGGCCATGTCTTCCACGGCTTCGGCCTGCGTCCGCTCACCCTGGGTCATCCTGGCAGCACCAACGCCCGCCCGATGTAAAACCGAGTGTGCCATGACCCGCCGCGCCGGGATGCTGTTCATGAACAGCGTGACCTCGGCATACGAGGCCCAGCCATTGGCACACACAGGCACCGAGCGAGCGTCCTGCGCCTTCGTCTTGCTGAACAGAACGTCCAACGCGGCTTCCGCTTGTTGGAACTGGCCCATGCGCTGGTTTGTCAACGCCGGGCTGTGGTGTGGATTTGGCAATTCAGGATTGGCGGCAATGGACTGCTCGATCAGTCGGACTACCTTATAGAAGTGGAGCGGGGTGTGCAAAGTCGAGCCATCATCAAAAAGGCTGTCGTGGCCGAGTATGCGGAGCGAATGAAGAAAGACGACCAGTTTCCGCCGCTGGCCGTGTTCAGCGTCGATGGCAGCTATATCCTTCTTACCCGAACCGAGAAATTCACATCCTCTTAGCGCCGTTGCATGTATCGCGGGTCTTTGCAGTTGTTGCTTTCGCTGAACTTGGGCACTACGAGTTCGTTACCCCAAATCTTTCCGCCCGCTCGCTGAGGGTGATCACGAAAATGGCTGTTTCGCTCGGCGAAGTGCCTATCAATTGCTGCCTTTGCCTCGTCCACCGATTGATAATCGCTGTTATGAATCACGGCCTTGGCCATTCCACTGAACACGGACTCGATGACGTTCAAGAATTGAGCACGGGACGGCAAAGGAGCCAACTTGACCAATGGGCATTTGTGGGTCGCCTGATATTCGGGCGAGTTGATTTCATCAACCCGTGTGTAGAGCCTTCTTGATGCGTGCCAGGAGGCAGCATCCCAGGAAAAAAAGATGCGTGACTGATTGGCATACTTCACGAGCAGGATTTCCAACAACTTTAACATCTCATCTGTGTTCTTGTGTGCGGAATAGAAGTGCGTGACCTGGTTCTCTGATAACTCCAGCGCTGCGGTCACAATCAAAACGCCCTTGCTTTTCCGGAATTGCGGCACGATTCTCTCCTCCCCGAGTTTCATGAAACTCCTCCCGCCTTGCATCTTCACCGCGAATGGCCCGAACTCATCAATGGAAAAGAATTTCTCGTCGGATTTCAAGTGAGCCAAGACATTGGTGATCTCTTGGACTTTCTGTTCGTAGCCAGGATCGTTGCTCGTCAAGAATACCTTCGCTTTGCAGAATTTGTATCCGGCGTTACGGATGATCTTGTCGATACCGTTCTTGCCCATCGCGCAGTTCTGCTGAGCCATCACCTTTCTGATGTCCTGCCTTCTCCACGTTGTTCGATTGATCCCGTGGGCTGAGGGCGGAGAATGGAGAATAGCAAAGACCTCTTTCTGATAGCGCTCAAGCTCATGTTTTTGCAGCCCGCTCCGTCTGTGCTTGCCGAACCACTTGATGCCTTCGTCCTGGTAATGCCGAGCGGCGCTGTCAACGTAATGCGAACCAACTCTCAAGAAATGCCAGATGGTTGATTTCCTGATGCCCTTTTTGTGGGCAAGTATCGCCAATGCCCGAGTTCGGTAATTGGCCGGTTTGTTTGATACACACCAATACAATCGCTCCGTTTCATCGCGTGGTAATACGGGCGCAAGCTCATTGGCTATTCGTGCCACGGATGTTCGTCCCTGCAAAACATCCATCATCCATGACTCCTCGTCCCGCGTGGTTTGCTGGAACAGCCTGATCTCCCGGTAGCATAGGTTGCGTATCGCATTTCGTGCCGCCAGTCCATTGAACGCTTCGCACGCGTGTTCTTTCAATCGCCGCTTCCAGTGGGAGACTTGAAACGGATGCACTTCATACTGCGTGGCCAGTTCGTCGAGCGTGCGGTTGCCGCGAACCGCCTCCAGAGCCACTTCGGCCTTGAACTCAGGTCTGCGGCGCTTTCGGTGTCGTTTCATTGGCGTCATTTCTTCTGCACTGCTTCAATTATACCACATCGTGTCGGCAGCGTTCTGGCCCCGGAGTGAAGACCGGCGATGCTTCGTGCTCCTGGCGCGGCGGAAATGCCGTCTGACAGTTACCGAGGCCATCCTGGACGAATATCGAACCCTGGTGACTCGGATCGGACGCCGGGAGTGTCCTGACAAAGACCCTACCCCCTTCCTGGACTGGATCGAGCGCGTGGCCCTACTGGTGGAACCATCCCCCTTGGGCAAGCGGCGCAGTCGGGATGTCAAAGACAATCCGTTTCTCGCCTGTGCTTTGGCCAGCCGGGCCGAGTTCATCGTGACGAAGGACAAAGACTTGTTGGCGCTGGAAAAGCCCTTCGGCGTGGAGACCGTCACGCCCAGGGAGTTTTATCGCAGGTTGGAGTTGTAGCGCCACGGCCCTGGTGCCGCACAACCAGTTTCATCGGAAACGCCGCTTTCAACGGATGTTGAAACAAACCAGGTCGGTGCAGGATCGGAGCCTTACCGTGAGCGGTTTCAATGAAGCACGGCTTGAAAGCCCAACCACAGGCGGTCATCTCGCCAGGAGTCCAGCGAGACCACCACGTCTTCCAGTGTCAGCTCGACGTGGGCGTTTCTGAGGACTCCGATGAAGTGATCAGTCAGGCGCTGCTCGCCTTCAATGTAGGGCGCTGAGACCCGTCGAAGGCCCAGCTCATTCACCTGCTTCCCGTTCTTCTTCTCCCGGATGAAATAGCGGACGGCGTAACCGGCGTGCTTGAGGGCGGTGCGAACGGATTTGGGCGTCGGCGGGATCGGGATGGAGTGCGGCAGGCCCCAGCTCAGCAGAAGCTCTTTCGTGTCCAAGCAGTCCTCCTCAACCATGAATGGGTCGAGGCTTTTGGGGCTTGGTTCAGTCTTCACGCGAGCATTCATCCGGTCACGAACATACCAAAGAGCATGAGACCGTGCGAGCTGGTAGTCCGCGCCAGTTTTTCATGACAATTCATGACAGCTTTTACCCACTTTTTGTCCCTTCCTGCAACTCAGACACTGGGGAGGGGGCCTTTGGAATGGCCCCAGGAGGGGCGGT
>CAYPNF010000059.1:0-45880 GCA_964411985.1 uncultured Verrucomicrobiota bacterium | reverse complement strand
GTCCGGTTCGGAGGGAGGGGCAAGGTCACATCCCTTGTCCCTACCCCTATCCAAGCGATCACCGGACTTGCCGAATGCCACCACCGACGGCGTGGTGCGTTTCCCCTCCGAATTCTCCAGGACCATGGGTTCGCCTCCCTCGATCACGGCCATGCAGGAGTTCGTTGTTCCCAGGTCGATGCCAAGTACTTTTGCCATAAATGGTTGAACTAATTCTGATTTGATTGCGGGTTTGACCTTCCCCAGCCAGTACAGCGTATCTTCGGAGCCCTATCCTCGATATGGGGTGTTCACCCCACCCGTGGTCTATCGCCCTCGGTCTGGCGCCTCACTTGGAGGTGGCTTGGGCTGGCTTCAGGCCCGCCAAGGCATTCAAGATGGCTTTCTGTACGAGTGGCTCAGAGAGGTTGCCTAAGTGTCCTCCTTGGTCGAAAAGGACTACTGCTTCCGGCGGGAACGTAGCGTGGATCCAATCGAAATCAGTGCTAGCCAGGAGAAAGTCGTTTTGATTGGCAAGGAAGCGTACCTTGCTGTTGCCACGCAAACCAGCCGTATAGGTTCGCAAATCACCGGCTTGGTCCAGCGCCTCCGCCGTCTGGGGAGCGACCCCTCGGGAGCGATAAAAGGGAACGGCAAACTTCTGAAAATAGTCCTGATAGGAATACTGGAGTATCTCCTGATACAACGACTTACGCCTGGAGCTATCCATCGAGTGTTGGAGGACTGCCTGATCGTTCCGGTACTGGCTGCTGTAGATGATGTCCCGCAGAATGAGTCGAAACGTCAGTCCGATGAGGAACTTGGATTCGATGGCACTGAAGGGTAGCGACGCGGGGAGGGTCGATTTGTCTTTGCTTAAAGCGTTGACCTTCAGAAACGTGTTCTCGAGCAGACTGGCTCTTTCGGCGGTCGGCCAGTCCAAAGGCGCCCCATAGAATTCGTCCAACTTGGCCACACCGTAGAGGAGGCGAACGGGGCTGTTGATGGCGACATAACGGTCGAACCTTAGCAGGTTACCTCCGTTCGTCGCGGCAGTTGCAGCGAGGAAGAGAGAGTGAAATCCCCCCATGGAATAACCCATCAGGGCTTTGGCACCCAACCTTCCAGGATAACTCGATTCCAAGGAGCGATCTACTTCCGTCAGCGCGACGTGCACATCCTTTCCATCCGTGGGCAGATACGCTGGGATGTCGGCGGTGGAAGCGTGTTCCATGAACTCAGAGTGGAAAGCGCTGCTGATGCACACAACCGAGAATCCATTGCCATACGCCAATTCCGCCAAGGCCAAAGAGCTGTGGGCGAGGCGATGAGAACCTAACCCGGGAAGGACATAGACCACGGGAGCCTGTCCTGGTTGCATCCATGAAGTGTACTTCAGCCTCCGACCCGTGGAGGGTATGAAGGCCGACCGGGTCTTGCCGCGACCCAGAAACGCGGGACTTTTCGCACCAACGAGCACCGCATTCAGGGTTTCGAGCGAGGCGGGATCCTGGTCCCCTTTCAAGCGCAGGTCCGCCACCCGGGTGGCGCGTGCGAAGGTCCAGGCGTACTGCACCTGGGCATAGGGGTCCATCTCTGCCTGACTGAAGCGCACGTACTCTCTCACGCTGTCCGAGAGATCGTTATAGTACACCACGTAGGTAAAGTAGGTATAGGGCCCGAGATAGGTAAGCGGATCGCTCCCCACCAGATCGTAGGGAGAGATGTAAAGCAAGGGATTAGCCAAGGTGTCGGCGGCCAGACCCAGAATATCCCGTTCGTTGCTGGGTCCCAGAAGGGGCATCATCACGAAGCATCCAGGCTTCCATCCCCAGTGGCCAAAGGTCTGCCCGAAGTCCGCCTCAGATCTCGGAATCCCCCATTTCCCCGCCACATCGAAGAACCCGGCCACCCCGATGGTGGTGTTGCAGGCGAACCGGTAGGATTCATCGCGCGCTCCATGCCACCGCCCCTGCAGCAGATGATTGATCAAGCGTCCGGGGTAGGTGAGGTTCCTGCCGATGTTGCCGATGCCAGTTCGCACCGGCTTTACCACAACGAAACGGTATACCGCACTCGTCGGTTTGATCACCCCGCCCATCAGGGCCTTGTTGAACTCCCACATGGCGCGGTTGAGGGGCTCGATGGGGTCAGGGGTCGATCTGGGGAGAATGACGGCCTCTGGTGTCGCAGCGCGGCTGGGCTGATCAGCAGGCTCCTGTCCTTGGGAGAGCAAGGAGAGACAGAGGGACAAGAGCACCTTGGCCGGGGTTTGCATCGAAAGGCTATCAGATGGCATGTGCCGAGAACACGAACTGCCGCGGACCATGGAATTTCACCAGACGGGTGTTGACGGCGAGCCAAACCAATCCTCTGGCACGACGCTCCCCCAACGAGTCGTACGTGGCCGTGATAAGTTCCCCCAACGTCCTTGGCTTCCTTTGATTATTGGATTTCATACCTTCCCTTATAACCGTCCCCCCGCCAAGCCGCCATGGGGTAAAGACCCCATTGTTCAGAATTGGCCCGAAGTCATACTGCTGCTATGCACCAGCAACCGCATCCTACCCCTGAGGCCGTCGAACTACGGCGTTGTGCCGAAGCCCGGCTGGGTGAACAACAACGAAAGAAGGGTGCTACCGACCCAGGGCAAGCGTCGGAGGTCGACCCATTGAGCCTTGTCCACGAGTTGCAGGTCCACCAGATTGAGCTCGAGATGCAGAACGAGGAAACTCAGTCCGCCAGAGACGAGATCGCGGCGGCGTTGGAGAAGTACAGTGATCTCTACGATTTCGCGCCGGTGGGGTACCTGACGCTGGATCGCCCAGGGACGATCCTGGAGGCGAACCTGACTGGTGCCGACCTGTTTGGCATTGAGCGATCCCGATTGCTCCGAACGCACCTGGACCTTCATGTTTCCCCACCGGACCGGCCCGCTCTCGGTTCATTTCTCGATAGGGTGTTCAAGAGCAGGAACAAGGAGTCCTGCGAGATCACAATCCTCAGGGAGGGAACCTCCCCGCTGGAGGTGCAAATGGAGGGGAGAGCGGCTGCCTCAGGACGCGAGTGCCGCACGACGATATCGAGCATTGCCGAGCGAAGGCGGGTGGAGGAGGATCGCCTTATCTTCAGCAAGCTGGAGTCTACCGGCATTCTGGCGGGAGGCATTGCCCATGATTTCAACAATCTGCTGACAATCATTCTTTTGAACCTCGAACTGGTCCGGATGCTGGGCCCCGCAGGCAAGGACTGGCCTCGCCATTTAGAAGAGGCCAAGCGGGCGGCGCTAAACTCCCGAGAATTAGCTTTGCAACTGATCACCTTCGCCAAGGGAGGGGCCCCGGTTCGAGAGGTGACTCGCTTGTCAGGATTGATTCAAGCTTCGGTCAAAGCGGTACTCAGCGGCTCCCCAGTCCGGTGCGATGTGCAGCTAGCGCATGACCTCTGGCCCGCCGAGGTGGATGGCGGGCAGATCGGACAAGCCATCCGAAACATCCTCCTCAATGCTCGGGAAGCAATGCCACGAGGGGGGTCCATCACTTTGCGCGCAGAGAATCTGGTTCTAGGGCCCCATGCAGACCCACCCTTGCCTTCGGGCGACTATGTCCAAGTGAGTATTGCCGACCAAGGGGGTGGCATTACGAAAGAAGTCCTTCAGAGGATCTACGATCCCTATTTCTCGACCAAGCAGAGGGGGGATCAAAAGGGGATGGGATTGGGACTTTCGGTCTCCATGGCGATCATTCAGAAGCACGGAGGAACCATCGTCGCAGAATCAGAGGTGGGCGTTGGGACTACGTTTCGTCTCTACCTGCCTGCGATGCGGGAGATCGTGACCCAAGGCGAGCCATCGACCGGAAGCCCCCGCTCGCAGCCCGGCAGAGAACTGGTGAGGGACAGTGAGAAAGGAGTGAGAAAGGTCTTGAGAACATCGATCGATCGCGTGGTCCAGGTTGCAGGTCCCATGGCCCATAATCACCCAGGCTAGTATGGCCACTGTAGCGGAAACCCATGAACACACAACTGATGAAAAACGGAGCACCTCTACCTAAGTGTCCAACGGGCATTCAAGGCCTTGATGAAATCACAGGGGGGGGGCTGCCGCGTGGTCGGCCCACCCTCGTGTGCGGAGGGGCGGGTTGCGGGAAGACCCTGTTTGCTTTGGAATTCCTGGTGCGCGGCGCGGCGCAGTCGGGGGACCCGGGGGTCTTCATGTCATTCGAGGAGACGGAGGCCGAGTTGAAGGCGAACGTCGCGTCGCTCGGATTTGATCTGGCTGGTCTGGTGCGGCGGAAGAAACTCGCGCTCGAATACGTGCACATCGAGAGGAGTGAAATCCAGGAGACAGGCGAGTATGACCTGGAAGGGCTATTCGTGCGGCTCAACCATGCGATTGATTCCATCGGTGCCCGTCGCGTGGTGCTGGACACCCTCGAAGCGCTCTTTGCCGGATTGCCCAACGAGGCGATCCTGCGCGCTGAGTTGCGCCGACTTTTCCGCTGGCTCAAGGATAAAGGAGTCACCTCGCTCATCACTGCCGAACGCGGGCGTGAACAGCTCACTCGCCACGGCTTGGAGGAGTACGTATCCGACTGTGTGATCCTCCTCGACCACCGGGTTAAGGATCAAATAGCCACGCGGCACCTGCGCGTGGTCAAATACCGTGGGGCTCTGCATGGCACCAACGAGTTTCCCTTCCTCATCGGCGACAAGGGTCTGAGCGTGATGCCCATCACTTCGCTCGGGCTGAACCACCAGGTTTCGCGTGAACGGATCTCGACGGGGATTCCCCGACTCGATGTGATGCTGGGAGGGCGCGGCTTCTTTCGCGGCAGCAGTATTCTGCTCACGGGCACGCCGGGCACCGGCAAGACCAGTGTTGCCGCTTGTTTTGCCCAGGCCGCTGCGAGTCGCGGGGATCGGGTGCTGTTTTTCTCGTTCGAGGAATCCCCCAATCAAATCACCCGGAATATGCGCTCCATCGGTCTGCGGCTTGAGCCGTGGGTCCACCGTGATGTGCTGCGGTTTCACGCCGCGAGACCCACGCTGTGCGGCCTGGAGATGCATTTGGCTACCATGTTCAAGGAGATCGCCACTTTCCGCCCTAGTGTCGTGGTGGTGGATCCCATCACTAGCCTGTTGACGGCGGGCACCGACAACGAAACCAAAGGGATGGTGACCCGATTGATCGACTTCTTGAAGGGTGGACAGGTCACTTCGCTGTTTACCAGTCTGACCCATGGCGGTCACCCCCTGCAACAAAGTGAAATAGCCATGTCTTCGCTGATGGATTCCTGGCTGTTATTACAAGATCTTGAAGGGAACGGTGAGCGCAACCGGATGTTGTATGTTTTGAAAGCGCGCGGAATGGCGCACTCCAACCAAGTTCGTGAATTCCTCATTTCCGACCATGGTATCGACCTCGTGGACGCCTACATCGGTCCCAGCGGCGTGTTAACCGGGGCTTCCCGTGTGGCGCAGGCCACCCGGGAAAAGGCGGAAACGCAGGCCATCCGGCAGGAGTCCGCCCGCAACCGGCGGGAACTGGTGCGCAAGCGGGCAGCCCTCGGAAGGGAGATCGAGGGGCTGCAATCCGAACAGCAGGCCAGTATCGAAGAACTTCGCCTCATGGATGCACAGGTAGGAGCGCGAGGTCGCATACTGAAAACCTCCGAGACGGCCTTGGGTTGCTTGCGACAGGCAGAGGCTCCATCGCCGGTCCAACATCGGGTGCGTCCTGCGCCGAGGAACAAAGCATGAAGACCACCAAGAAGAAACTTACCTCCAACTCGGTTTCACCACCGACCACACTCTGGCGACTGCGTCTCTATGTGGCTGGGCAGACCCCCAGATCGCTGACCGCGTTCTCGAACCTGAAAGCCATATGTGAAACCCATCTGGAAGGTCGCTATCGGATCGAGGTCGTTGACCTGTTGGAACATCCCCAGCTTTCCAAGGGTGACCAGATTCTGGCCATTCCTACTCTGGTGCGCAAACTGCCTCACCCCATGCGGAAGATCATCGGCGACCTGTCCGACACCGAGAGCGTGCTGGTTGGGTTGGATTTGCGCACGGCCACCTAACCGGACGAATACATGTGAAATCGCCCACAATTCATTCGACTACCCAGGCGTTCGAAGAAGCCCTGTCCGCACAGGCCGCGAACAGGTACGTATTGCGACTTTATGTGGCGGGGGCGTCCGATCGATCCCGACAGGCGATTGTGCGTGCCCGGCAACTGTGCAAGAGCAAGCTCGGCAGCAACTTCGACCTCGAGGTCATCGACGTCTATCAGCAGCCCATACTAGCGCGCGACGGACAGATCGTCGCCACTCCGACGCTGGTGAGGGAACTTCCTCGCCCGGTGCGCCGGCTCATCGGAAGCTTGGCCAGCACCAAGGGTCTGTTTGTCGGGTTGGATGTGGGTACGAAAGGGAAGGCTAGGCGGTGACCTCTTCCATTGGACAACGCCCCCGACTTCATCCCCCCCCTCGCGGCATCGCCGAGCTTCGCCTACGCCTTGCCGAGGCAGAGGAGACCCTCAACGCGATACGGACCGGGCAAGTCGACGCGCTGGTGATGACTGGCCGTGAGGGTCCGCAGACCTTCACGCTCGAAGGGGCTGATCACGCCTACCGCGTCCTCATCGAATCCATGAACGAGGGAGCGCTGACGTTGACTCCCCAGGGGATGATACTCTATAGCAACCAACGCTTCGCCGCGATGGTGGAATGCCCCCTGAAGCGGGTGATAGGCTCTTCTTTTCAGCGTTTTCTCCCCCTAGCCCAGCAGGCCGCGTTGAATTCGATGTTCAAGAAGGAGGGTAAATGCGGTTCAACCATGCAAACGGTTCTGCAGGGTGCTGGCAGTTCCACCACACCCGTCCAAGTCTCCATTCGTCGAGTGCCCGGGCGGGGAGCCCGCATGGAGGTCATTGGCATGGTGGTGAGCGACATGACGGAGGCACAGCGTGCTGAGGGGCTCATGCGGGAGTTGTCCCATCGATTGTTACAGGCCCAGGAGGTGGAACGGGGACGAATCGCGCGTGAGTTGCACGATCACATCACCCAACTCCTGTGTGCCATCTTCGTCCGCAGTCAGACGCTGGTAAATCAGCTTTCGCGCCACCGCAGACCCGCAAAGTCGGCCGTGATCGCACTGGGCCGGATGGTGGGCCAGGCTGCGGACGAAGTCGAACGCATCTCTCGCAATCTCCGGCCCGGGGTGTTGGAGGAGCTTGGCTTGGAAGTGGTCCTGCGTCAGGTCGCCAAAGAGTTTGCACACCGTACGAAAATAGGGGTGGCACTGTCCTGTTCCCATTTAACCAAACGGTTGCCCGCTGATACGGAACTCGCCCTCTACCGCATTCTTCAGGAGTCCCTGAAGAACGTGGAAGAACATGCGCGAGCCCAAAAGGTTGTGCTGGCCATTCGGCAGCGCCGCGACGTGATTGAGCTGAGGATTCGAGATGACGGAATTGGCTTCCACCCGGTTTATCAGGGTACGGGGCGAACCGGCGGACGAGGCCTCGGGCTGCTCGGCATGCGCGAGAGAGCCAATTATGTGCGGGGTACCCTTACCATCCGATCCTCGCCCGGATCCGGCACGGAAGTGGGAGTGACCATCCCTCTGCAGCCAGGTGCGAACACGCCTAAACGGACCATCTGATGAATCCCCGCTAATAACTGTTGGTGAGCATCCCGGTTCAGTGGCTGATCACGTCCAAGACACCGCTTCGGAGCGCGCACCACGCAAACTGGAGGAATTCGTCCTCTGGGACTCTGGCGTAATCTACCTTCCCCTCCTTCCTATGGCCTGATGCAATCGGACCATTGGAATTGCGGACTTTGAACACATTCGCCAGAAGGGAGGAGAGGCGATTCTCGAATCCTGTCTGCGCACCCGTCCTCTTATCCAGAACCGCGATCTTCAAGTCGCGGTAGGTCGCCTGCACACGACCACGAGCCTGGCCGGCGGTCACCTCGATTTCGAATGCCGCCTCTTGCACGGTGCCTGACGTGATCCGCGTGTGTTGGGCAAGGTCCAGGAAAGCGTTAAGACAGTCCAAGTTCATTCCACTGAGACTTCCAGAATACCGCAGCGAGAGCTCGGGCAAAGCGACTGGAATGGCCATGGACACCTTCATGGTTCCGGCATTCATGAGGTTTCCCTGGCCTTGGAGTTGGATGAAGGCGTTGGTGCTCCCCTGGTTTGCAATGCCCAGGACTGACAGATTTACCGCCCCGAAGGTCAACGCTCCGGGGAGGACTCTTTCGCGGTAGGTGAGTTGGGCGTCCGTGATGCTGAGCCTATCCACCTCGAGCGGCTGAGGAATGGCGGCGAGTGCCTCATGCACCATCATCGGACTCTTCACAAACGGGGCCGACGGTTTGTCACAATTCACCAGAGCATCCAGGGAGGGACGGGCCAAGGTGATCGACGAGGCCTTGAACCGCGTTCTATCCAACAACTCTGCATACTCTAAACCCGAGATCCTGCACTCTGGCACCACTACATGAAACCGCGTCGTTCGATTCGAACGCGATCCGAAAAACTCCTCGTCCCCCACCAGGGGACGAAGTTCAGTTTCTTCTGCCAAGAGTTCAGAAGCAGCCACCTCCGCGCGCACTCGGCCGCAGTGGATCGCGTACCTTACCTGCGGGAATTCAGCAACCAGTCTCGAGGCATCGAGACTGGCCTTTGCGAGGTTCTCAGCCAAAGTCCCCGATCCGGTTAACCATTGTCTCCAGCGGATGCCTGTCAAGGCAACGCTTTCCGCCTTCAACGTTAGATGGTTCCCACTGATGTTGACGGCTCGAGCGACCCACCGGTTGGATCGGATTGAGTAATCCAGTCTGTCCATCCGCAACGCATATCGCGGGAAAGCCTCTGAAAACGCGCGCTCCACCTTGGGTTTGCCGAACCGGTTGAGGATTGTCGCACCAAATAGAAATAGGATCAGCACTCCACCCAGAACCATCCCACCCAGGCGAAGTGCCAGAGATAGCTTCTTGCCACGTTTCACAGCTTGCTGGTGAGATTTGTCCACACGATGCTCCAGTCGAGTCTCATCGGCCTGCTCCCAGCCACGCGCGGTGTCAGGCCTCTAGGAAAGCAGTTGGCGAAGTCACCCAGGTGAGGAGCGACCTGTCAATACCATTGCCGTACCCGTGGTTATAGGTTCGGTTTGCCGTCCCAGCCGAAAAGCTACTTGGTTCCATCCTGGATCTTCTCGCCCGCCTTTTCCATGTCCTTGCCGAAACCATTGGCGGTATTGCAGCCGATGCCGGCACTGGCCAGGAGGATGGTCACAAGAAAGAGGAGGAGGAACCTCCGCAGCAGCATGAGTTGGTTTGCATTCATTGATTACTAATTGAGCCTGGAAGCACATCGGTCGCAATGGGGTGAAACCCTACTTCCGTCTGGTTTCGGTTCGGGCGCGGCCCGCGGCTGGGGAGTCGACAGCTGCCTCGGTACGCGTGAGGATCTCGGAACCCCGTGATACCCGGCTCTGGCGCCTCTATCTGGTCTTTCTCTCATAGACAGCGGGCTCCAGGCACTGTAGGATTATGTTTATGGGTTCCCCTGTCACCATGGGCCTAGCTGTTCCGAGGGTCGGCCACGTTTTCGACCTCACCTTGTTGTAGAGGGCAGTGACCCGCGGTCGGGGGGGATGCGTTGAGACAGCGAGGCGGGGGGCGGTTGCAGGGCGATGTGAGCACGCTCGAAAGTGGGACCGGTGGGTCAGGCGATCCGCCGATGGGAAGCCGGGTCCTCACCTCAAGGACCGGGGTTGGGTCATTTAGTCAATTGGGCATGAAAGCGAAATCTACACCAAAGCGTCTGCTGATGAGGCCGTCCCACCCTGACCATGAGGCGGCCTTTTCGAGTTCACCAGGGGCGGGGTTCCCGGTTGTCGGAATCGGTGCGTCCGCTGGGGGGCTCGAGGCATTGGAGCAGTTCCTGGCGCAGGTGCCGGCTGGCTGTGGAATTGGTTTTGTTATCATCCAGCACTTGGATCCGACGCGCGAAGGCATCATGTCCGGACTGCTCCAACGCGTCACCGGCATGAAAGTGAGCCAAGTCAAGGACCGTACCAGAGTCCGGCCAGACTGCGTGTACGTCATTCCACCGAACAAAAACATGTCCATCCTGCACGGGGTGCTGCACCTGCTTGAGCCAGTCGCGGCGAGAGGATTGCGGCTTCCCATCGACTTCTTCCTGCGCTCCCTAGCGCAGGACCAGCACGAACGCAGCATTGGCGTGGTTCTTTCAGGCATGGGTTCCGACGGCACCCTGGGTTTGCGGGCCATTAAGGAAAAGGCGGGGCTGGCTTTGGTGCAAGATCCTGTGAGCGCGAGATTTGACGGGATGCCACGCAGCGCCATCGATGCAGGGTTGGCAGACATTGTGGCTCCGGCGGGCGAGCTGCCGGCGAAGATCCTCTCCTTTCTGCAGTGCAGGCCCCAGGCCACCCGAACCGAATCGGCTTTGCCCGAGAAGACGCAAAGTGCTTTGGAAAAGGCGGTCCTCTTGCTGCGTAGCCGCACGGGTCACGATTTTTCCCTCTACAAGCGAAACACCCTCTACCGCCGGATCGAGCGTCGGATGGGCATCCATCAGATTGGTAAGATCGCCTCCTATATCCGGTATCTGCAGGAGAACACACAGGAGTTGGATTTGCTTTTCAAGGAGTTCCTGATCGGCGTGACGAGTTTCTTCCGTGATCCCGCCGTCTGGGACCAGCTGAGCAAGGAGGTCGTCCCTGATCTACTGGCCCGCCGGCCTGCCGGTCAGACCCTTCGGGCCTGGGTGCCAGCTTGTTCCAGTGGAGAGGAGGCTTATTCCTTGGCCATGATTCTGAAGGAGGCAGTCGGGGAGGCGAAGTCAAAACAGAACATTGGAGTGCAAGTCTTTGCGACCGATTTGGATCGCGACGCCATTGACAAGGCCCGACAAGCTATCTTTCCCGCCAACATCGCCGCCGACGTTTCGCCTGAAAGGTTGGCCCGTTTCTTCGAAAAGGACCCACGAGGCTACCGGGTGCGCAAGGAGATTCGAGAGATGGTGATCTTTGCAACGCAGAACCTCGTGATGGATCCGCCGTTTACCAAGCAAGATATTCTGAGCTGCCGTAACCTCCTGATCTACTTGGCACCTGAGCTGCAACGGAAGCTGATTCCCCTTTTCCATTACAGCCTGAATCCCGACGGGATTCTCCTGCTCGGGAGTGCGGAAACGATTGGGGAGTTCGGCGCAATGTTCGCCCCTCTGGGCGGCCGGTCGAGAATCTTTCGACGCCGGGAATCGACGCAGGCACCCGAACCGGTCGAGTTTCCTTCCTCCTTTAGCGCTCCGTCCTCCCCGGGAGCGCAACCGCGATCCGCGTCGAAGCCGGCCTCCAATCTCCAAGCGCTGGCAGACCGTTTGATCCTGCAACGTTACGCTCCGCCCGCTGTGCTCACCAACGACAAAGGCGATATCCTCTATGTCAGCGGCCGTACGGGAAATTACCTGGAACCGGCGGCTGGGAAGGCCAACTGGAATATCTTTGCCATGGCCCGGGAAGGTCTGCGCTACGAACTGAGCGAAGCCTTCCAGAAAGTCATCCGACAGGGGGGAATCGCGACACTCAGGCAACTCAAGGTCCAAAGCAATGGCAAGGAACAGCTGCTGGATGTAACCGTTCAGCGCCTTGAAGAGGCCGGGCTGCTGCAAGGACTGGTGATGATCGTGTTCACCGACTTGCCGAGGCTTGTGCCAATCAAGATGGCTAGCGCGTCCGGAAGATCCTCCGCCGAGGTACCCAGGCTCACAGAACTGCATCGGCAACTCCAGGAGGCCCGCAAAGAGACATCCGCAACGCGTGAGGCGATGCAGACTTCGCAGGAGGAACTCCGGTCCGCGAACGAGGAAATGCAATCCACGAATGAGGAACTCCAGTCCACCAACGAGGAGCTGACCACCTCCAAGGAGGAGATGCAGTCCCTGAACGAGGAACTCCAAACGCTGAACGCCGAGTTGCAGGCAAAGCTGGACGAGTTGTCGCGCTCCCACAACGACATGAAGAACCTGCTCAACAGCACGGACATTGCCACCGTCTTCCTGGACGGAGAACTCAGGGTGCGCCGGTTCACCACGCAGGCGGCAAGAATCATCAGTCTCATTCAGAGCGACGTTGGCCGGCCCATCACCGATCTAGCCACCGAGCTTCACTACCCGCGTTTGGCGGAAGATGCTCGCGAGGTGCTGCAGACACTGGTTCCCGCGGAGAAATCCATTGGCGCCAAAGACGGCCGCTGGTTTACGGTACGGATCATGCCCTATCGCACGGTCGATAACTTGATTGACGGCGTCGTGATCACCTTCGCGGACATCAGCACGGCCACCGCGAGGGAGGCCAACTTGTCTGACAAGCATGCCAGCCTGGAAAGGCAAGTAGTGAAACAGTCGTCCGAACTTCGGAAAGCCAGGGGAGGGAGTCGTCCCAAAGCCGCAAGCCACCCACTGAACGTGGAGCCCCCCCGGACCACGCGGAGACAAGGACGCACCTAAACAGTCCCGTCATGGCAACGAAACCCCCAAGTTCGACCGACGCTGCCAAGACACGTCGCCAGGCGGAGTCCCGGCTGAGAACGAGGCAGAAGGACCAGCGATTGGAACCTGCAGGGGGGCGGGTATCCGAAGGCAACGCCCGGCGTTTGCTTCACGAACTGCAGGTGCACCAGGTCGAGCTGGAAATGCAAAACGACGAGCTCCAGGCCGCCAGGGACAAGATGACGGTGCTCGTGGATCGATACACCAAACTCTACGATTTCGCGCCCGTCGGTTACTTCACCCTGGATCCACAAGCCCGGATCCAGGAGGTGAATTTGACCGGTGCTGCCTTGCTGGGGATCAGCCGCTCCAGCCTGGTTGGCCGACGGTTTCAGGATTTTGTGGTTCCCGCGAGCCGGTCGGTCTTCTTGAGCTTCCTGGCGCGAGTCTTGGCTGCAGCCGGAAAGCAGTCCTGTGAACTGTCGCTTCTCAACCGCGACGGCTTGGTGGTTCCGGCTGACCTGCAGGGCACCTCCACGGCGACAGACAGTGCGAAGAAAAGTTGCCAATTGGCAGTCTCCGACATCTCCGCCTCCAGACGGGCGGAGGAGGCGCAACGCAGTGTGGAGGCGCTGGCATCCACCAACCAGGAATTGCGCCAGGAAATCGTCCGCAGGCAGGCGGTGGAGGAAGCCCTTCGGAAAAGTGAGAAACACACCAGCCAGCTTCTGGCGGAGGCCCACCAACTTCAGTCACGGTTGCGGGATCTGTCGCGTAGGATTCTGTCGGCGCAGGATGAGGAGCGCAAACGGATCAGCCGCGAACTTCACGATGTTATCGCCCAGACCCTGACGAGCATCAACGTCCGGTTGGCGACTTTGAAGACGGGTCAGGTGGTCAGCCCTCAAGACATCTCCACGCAGATTCTGGATGCGCAGCGGTTGGTCGAACAATCCGTGGACATCGTGCACAGGTTCTCCCGGGAGTTGCGTCCCCCGGTGCTCGATGACCTGGGGTTGGTGCCGGCGCTGCATGCCTTTCTCAAAGGCTTTACCAGAGAGACAGGGGTCCGCGTGAGCCTCGCAGTCTGCGCGGGGGTTGAAAGGCTGAACGAAGCAAGTCGCACCACGTTCTATCGCGTTGCCCAGGAAGCGCTGCACAACGTGGCGCGGCACGCGGAGGCCACCCGAGTGGAAGTAAGCCTCCGCCGGCTCGGAGGCGGCCTTTGCCTGACGGTCCATGACAACGGCAAATCGTTCGATGTCGCCACGGCCTTGTATGGGAAAGGGAACGCCCGCCTGGGGTTGCTCGGCATGCGGGAGCGTGTGGAAATGATTGGGGGAGAATTCTCCATGAAATCTGATCCGGCTCACGGCACCACCCTCCAGGCGTTGGTTCCTCTACCCAATCGCCGCAAACCGGTTCAGGGCAAGACTCGGCGGTGAACCCTCCGCTCCTTGCTCACTCTCAGTGAACATGAAATCCATCACTGTTTTGCTCGCCGAAGACCACGCGATTGTTCGTCAGGGCCTGCGGAAACTGCTGGAAGCCGAAACCGACATCCAAGTGATTGGCGAAGCGGCCACGGGTCGTCAGGCGGTGGAGATCGCCCGAAGGCTGCTTCCCGACGTGGTGGTGATGGACATAGCGATGCCGCTGTTGAACGGTCTGGAGGCGACTCGTCAAATCTGCCGCGTTTTACCCAATACCAGGGTTCTCATTCTTTCGGCTCACAGTGACCAAGCGTACGTGGAACAGGTTACCTCGTTCGGGGCGGCGGGCTATTTGATCAAGCAGACTTCGGCGCAGTTTCTCTCCCAAGCAATACGTGCCGTAAGCGCAGGGAAGACCTTCTATAGTCCCTCCATCAGTAAGCAAATGTCGAATCAGCTTGGGGCATCACCCGACCATGTGGGTCCCTTGAAGAAGAGGGGAGAGGGGCTCACTTCTCGGGAGATTGAGGTGCTCCAGCTCATCGCTGAAGGCAGCGCCAACAAGCAGGTCGCGGCGGAACTGGGCATTAGCGTGAAGACGGTGGAGAAACACCGCCAACGTCTTATGGAAAAACTCCACATTCACGATACAGCCGGACTCACCCGGTACGCCATCGGGGCGGGCATTATCGAGAGTGAGGTGCGGTTGACCATTTTTGACGAGAGCGCTGAGCAGGCTGGGAAGAGCCCTCGCACCCCGGAGGAAGAGTAGCAGCAGGGCCGTGATGGCGTCCTCTGCAAGTCTGATCCCCACAATCCTACGCTTTTGGACGGTGCTCAGGGCCAATTCCACGGCTGCGGCCTGTCGAAGATTGATCACGGTGTTCGTTCTTGGTCAGGGTAAGGACAGCAAGAACGCGAGTCAGCGAATGAAAGAACCCTTCTTTCCTCGATAAGAAGGGGGAATGCAATGCTCGCAACCTAGTGGCATGGAAGCTGCTTCTTGCTAATAGTATGCATTTGCGATGTGAATTGGGACCTGTTGGTTGTGCCTGGCTCTCGTTGTTCGAAGCGCCTGTGGGCCTGACTCCAACCCTAGGCAACCCACAGTCACCACCGAGCCATCCAGCGCGGATCGCCAGACGGTCTGCCTGAACTCACCCTGGAACCCTCTCGATCCCCATCTCATGAGCGATTCGACGCAGTCAGCATCGCCGGTTCTCTCCTATTTGCAGGACCTGCACCGCGAGATCTCCACCAACCGGGAGGGTGCGGTGGCGACCTATATACCCGAGTTGGCGAGAGCCGATCCTAATTGGTTTGGCATTTGCATCGTAACGGCTGATGGGCACGTGTATGAGGCTGGGGACTCGAGACAGGCCTTTACCATTCAGTCGATCTCGAAACCTTTCGTGTATGGCATGGCCCTGGAGGACAACTCGCGTGCGGATGTACTGGCCAAGGTTGGGGTGGAACCGACAGGAGATGCCTTCAACGCAATCAGTCTCGAGCCCGTGACAGGTCGTCCGCGCAATCCGATGATCAATGCGGGTGCGATCGCCACCGCCGGTATGGTTGCCGGCAGGACCCCAGAGATTCGGCTGGGACGCATTTTGCAGTCCTTTTCGCTTTGTGCAGGCAGAGAGTTGAGTATTGACGAGTCGGTGTATCAGTCGGAATCGGATACCGGCCACCGCAATCGCGCGATTGGGCACATGCTGCGCAATTTCAATATTCTGACCGAGCCGCCCGAGCCGGTGGTCGACCTCTATTTCAAGCAATGCTCGGTGTCGGTCACGTGCCGTGACCTTGGGATCATGGCGGCCACGTTGGCGAACCGAGGGGTCAACCCCATTACCGGGAAGCAGGCGATTCGAGGCGAATATGTGGAGAGCGTCATCAGCGTGATGGCTTCCTGCGGCATGTATGACTCCGCGGGGGAGTGGCTCTACCACATTGGAATGCCGGCCAAGAGCGGGGTGGCTGGCGGGGTCATTGCGGTCTTGCCCGGCCAGTTGGGAGTGGGAGTCTTCTCGCCGCTGTTGGACAGTCGTGGCAATAGCGTTCGCGGCATCCAGGTCTGCAGCGCGCTTTCGCGATCCCTGGACCTGCACCTGTATAATCTCTCGAGCAGCACGAAATCAGCCATTCGGCTGAGATTTACCGGCGCAGAGGTGAATTCCAATCGCCTGCGCCGCTCCGAGGAGGTCCGGCTTTTGCGCGAGTCTGGCGGCGTGATTCAGCTCTTTCAGCTTCAGGGCAACCTGGTTTTCTCGACTTGTGAAATCCTCGTGAGGAGCGTTTTGGACTCCCTGGGCGATCTACAGTATGTGATCCTGGACCTGAAACACGTGTTGCGGATCGACGAAAGCGCCTGCCGACTTCTGCACCAGCTCAGGGAGCAGCTGGCTCAACAAGGTCGCGAAATTGTGTTCTCGAGGGCGCGTCACTTGCCAGGGCTCCGACGCTATATGAAAGCCAAGCTGGGCGATCGATTCGACGCGTGCTATCGGGCCTTCGACGATAACGATTTGGCATTGGAATGGTGTGAGAACAAATGGCTGGGAGCGCTCCTTCCCAGTAGTGCCGACACCAGGATCGATTCGATCGAGTCTTACGACCTGTTCCGGGGTCTTACCCCTGAAGAGCTTCAGATTGTTGCCAAATTGCTCGAGTGTCGGTCCTATCGGCAGAATGAAGTGTTAGTGGAGATAGGCGAGGAAGCTGGGGAGCTGTTTCTCATTCGGAAGGGTTCGGCGGAGATTACCATTCCACTTGCGAACGGTGCACAGAGGCGGTTGGGTGTTTTTAGTCCCGGGATGTCTTTTGGCGAGTTGGCCATGCTGGATCGAGCCCCGCGGTCCGCAGTCGTCAGGGCGGAGACAGACCTGGAATGCCATTTGCTCAAACGGGATGATTTCGAAGCATTGGAGCAAACCCATCCGCACATCAAAATCACCCTGATCAAGAACATGGCCTTGGCGATGGCCCGCTTGTTGCGAAAAGCAACCCGGGAGGTGAGCGTGTTCGACTACTAACCGCGCAGGAACGAATCTTCAAAGCTCCGTTTGACAAGAGTCAGAAGCTGTGGTTGATTAAAGAGTAGAGTAAGATATAAAGACAAGAAGAAGATCTTACATTGTCTCCAGAGTCGAGGCAGCCGTTACCTGAGGCTGTACTGTTTCCGCGACCGACTCTTCTTTCCTTGGATTGGTTGAATGTTGGCGTAACTAAGATTACCGGAAGGCAACTCTTCCGGTGCTTATTCAGATTTCTGGCAGGTCCGAGAACACCGTAGCGTCATTGTTAATTGAACGAAAAGAATCATGAATCAGACTCAAGGCAAATCCCTTTTTCAAAGCGCCATCGTGGGCTGCATAACAACCGTTTTTGGGCTTCAGCCACTACTGGCTGGCACTCAGGGTTCTTATATGAATAGCGCGGGCTACGGGAAGGCGGCGGACAGTGTCGTCTTTGCGGGAGTGACGAACAAAGCGACCAGCATCGCTATGTATAACCCCTGTGCGGCGGTGAATGCTCAAACAGGTAACCTCTGTGCCTACAAAACTGGGCTTCCCGTGGGGACTCCTTCCACAGTGTTTTGTCAGAGTAAGGGGGGACCCAACTACGTTTGGAGCATTCAGTCCTATGTGACTGGGGGGGCGACTGCCGACAATCCCGAGTTGGAAGGTCTTTTCAACCTGACTCCCCAGAATTGTGCGGAGGTGAAACTGGACACAAGCGCCACTTTCTTCCCCGATGGCAAGTCGGGCCTGATCAAGGTTGAAACGTTTGCCACAGCGGGTGCGGCGATCGCACTGCGAGGTTACGAGTTTCTTCCCGGTGGAACGCCGGAGAATCTTGAAAATCTCAAAACCAACAGTGTCCTTCGTTTCGATTTGAAATTAGCCGGTCCGTTTAACCTCAATGCCAATGATTGCACCGCAGTCACGGTTCCTTTCACTACGGAAAGCGGACACGAGAACCTCTTCGTCGTGGCGGACACGGTTGCACTGAGTTCTCCTTTTGTTGTTTCGTGCCCGGGCGATGTGACCTTTGGGTGCGGCGATTCCGTGGTCTATCCTCCTGTGACCGTCACGGGCGGATGCGGCACCGTCAACGTGGCCTATGATCCACCTGCCAATGAGCTTCCCGTGGGTGTCACCACCGTGACGGCCACGGCGAGCGACCAGTCGGGAAATACAAGCTACTGCAGCTTCACGGCAACCCGGAGTGCTCTCACGTTCCATGGTTTTCAATCGCCGATCAACGGCTTTGGAGGAAGTTGCAGTTCTCCCTTTTTCACCGCGAATCGTGGCAGCGTGATCCCGGTGAAGTTTGACACTGCATGCAACAATTCTGCATATCTGGCAGGAACACCGACTTTGGGGATCAAGAGCTGCGCTTCCGGAGCCATCATCACCAGCGGCAACTTCCAACTGGTAGCGAACGAATGGCATTTTAACTGGGACACCAGTGGGCTGCCGAAAGGGGTCTATCAACTTGATGCCACCCTTCAGGACGGGACCCACAGGCTGGTGTTCGTCAGGATCAAGTAAGCGTCATCACGAGGCTTGGGGATGCGCAACCTGGCTGTCCGGACCTCGACTCTATGTATCCTTCGCGCAACCGCCCCTTACTTGTGAACCGGCTCAGGATCTTCGCTCACTTGGCGGAGATCCTGGTGTCCGTGGGCCTTTTCAGTGGGTTGGCCCAAGTGGCCCTCGATGGCAAGTTCGGAACCAGCGGCTCCTTGACGGGCCCCAACTACAGCATCACGGCTGACATGGGCTTGACTCGTGGAAAGAATCTCTTTCACAGTTTCTCCCAGTTGGACCTCAAGGCGGGCGATACCGCCAGTTTCTCTGGTCCCGCCAGCATTCAGAACATTCTGAGCCGTGTTACGGGTGGGAGCGCTTCCTCCATCGACGGGACGATTCGTTCCGAAATCGCCGGTGCGAACGTCTTCCTCATCAACCCGGCGGGAGTCATGTTTGGTCCCAATGCCGTCGTAGACGTCAGCGGTTCCTTTGCTGCGAGTTCGGCCAGCTACCTAAAGTTAGCCGACGGGGCACGGTTTGTGGCGGCCTTGGATGCGGACGATTCGCTGCTGAGCACCGAGCCGGTGGCCGCGTTTGGTTTTCTGGAGGGGGCGAGCGGCGCCGTTGAAGTCCGGGGCAACCTGAAATCCGGGCCAGGAAGCAGCTTGTCTCTGGTTGGCAGCGCGGTTTCCGTGATGGATGGAGCCTCTCTCAACGCTGTGAATGGCCTAATCAACCTTGTTGGCGGGGTCACATCGGGCGAAGTCGCCGTAGGTTCGACCTCTTACGCGGGCGATGGGGCTTCGGATGGCCCTCTGCCTGGGGTGAATCATGGCGGGAGTGTGGTGATCCGCGGCGGGCAGTTAGTGGTGGATAATGCGATGGTCTCCACCGGGGATGGCGGCGACATCCTGATCAGTACGACGGATGGCGTGCAAGTGGTGAACGGCGGCCAGTTCATTACCAGCAGTTCAGGCACATCCAAAGGCGGCGACATCATCCTTGATTCCCCTTCCATCTTGGTGGACGGCATGGACGGCTCGCTGCCGACTCGTATCGCTGCCGAAACGTTCAGCAGCGAGCCAGCGGCGGTGGGTGGAAACATCGTGATGAAGTCAGGGTCTTTGGAATTACGCCGGGGAGCGGAGGTTTCGGTCTCCTCCTTTGGAGCAGGCGATGCGGGCTATGTGGAGATCACGACCTCTTCCTTGCTGGTGGAAGGGTCGGATGCGCCTCAATTCCCAACGCAGGTCAGTGCCAACGCTTCTCCCACCATTGGGGCCCTGGGGGGTGACGGTGGGCGAATCCGGATTCATGCCGACTCGGTGGAGATCGGGAATGGCGCTGGGATTCTTGCCGCCACCTTCGGCGACGCCGATGCAGGGACGATAGAGATCTACTCCGGGTCGCTCAGCTTGCGGAACGGGGCGGTGACCACTTTCACGGCGGGCGCTGGCAAAGGCGGTGAGATCCTGGTGCAGTGCGATGACCTGAAACTGGACGGACCCTTTGCTTCCATCACCGCGGTGACGACTGGCTTGAACGATCAGGCCCCCGCAGGCGTCGGAGGGGTAGTCAACCTCAAGACCGGGCGCCTGCAATTGCTTAACGATTCCGCGATCTCCGCCAATACCTTCGGAGACGCGCAGGGCGGCAACATCAACATTACCACTGATTCCCTCCTGCTCGATACCGCGACTATTGAGCCCGGGAGCATCCCCGGAATCACCCCCGGAATCAGCGCCTCCAGCAACCCGTCGGGTTTTGGCGAAGGCGGCGGGGGGAAGGGAGGGGATATCACCGTATCGGCACGTTCCTTGATCCTGCGCAGCGGAATGGTGATTTCCACCACGACCTCGACCCGGGGCGACGGTGGAAGCATCCAGATCTCGGCTGGTTCTATCGAGTTCGATGGCGGTTCCTCCATACAGTCCGCTTCGCAGGAGTCGGGACGCGCGGGCACGCTCTCCCTGGAGTCAAGCGGGAGCATCCGCCTGAACGGCCAAAGCTCGGTGAGCACCTCCGCGCCACAAAGCCAGGGCGGTGACATCACGGTGAGGGCGGGTGAAAAGATAGAGCTCCTTAACAGCCAGGTGACGGCCCAGGCGGGGCCAGGCGGAGGAGGCAATATCAGCCTCTCTGCCCCTTCGCTCGTTTATCTCTTGGATAGCACGCTCACCGCACAGGCACAGGGTGACGGCGGCAATCTTAAGGTCGAGACGTTTTCCTTTGTCGTGAACCGAAGTAGTCTGATTTCCAAGTCGCTTTCCGCCAATGGCGGGAACATCACAATCCTGTCAGACTACTTCTTGCAGTCGGACACGATCATCGACGCCTCGGCGCCCTTCGGCCTGCCGGGGACGGTCAAGGTGACTGCTCCGGATGTGGACCTGAGCGGCAGCGTGATCGGTCTGCCAGGCAACCTTCTGGATGCCGAGTCCCAGCTGCGGCCAGATTGCTCGGTCCGTCTGACCGGGAGTGCGAGCAGTTTTGTGATCCTGGGCCGCGGTGGCCTGCCGCCCGAACCAGGTGGCTTTGTTCCAAGTGTTTCGGTCTTTTCTGGCGATGAAGAACCGTAGTCTCAACCGACCCGAACACGTTTCGTGCCCATGCCGGCGATCCCTGCTGGCCCTGCTGGTCATTTCCGGATCGCTGCACGCCCAAGTTCTCCCACCTCCGCCCAGCGTCGGCAAGTCAGGCGCCCAGATGCCTATCGCCGCTAGCCTGTTTGTGAGGAACTTTCGTTTCGAAGGGAACCGAGCGTTTTCCGATCAGGAACTGTCCGAGGTCACTCGTCCTTTTACGCAACGCGATTTGGGGAGTGATGGCATCGAGCAAGCCCGCCGAGCAGTAACCCTTCACTATATCCAGCGGGGCTACGTGAACTCCGGAGCCATCATTCCCGATCAGGAGCCGGTCGACGGCATCGTGCTTTTGCGCGTCGTCGAAGGTGAGTTGGTGGATGTCCATTTGCGCGGGAACAAGTGGCTTCGAGACGGCTACATCAGGAGTCGGCTCGAGAGGTGGTCCTCGCCGCCTTTGAACATAAACGAATTGCAGGAGGGGCTGCAATTGCTGAGGCAGAACCCGAACGTCCAGCAGGTCAACGCCGAGCTCAAGCCCGGCACGGGGCCTGGCAAGGGGCAGCTTGACCTGCAAGTGGAAGACCAACAGCCCTTCCGATTGGGACTTCAGATCGATAACCAGCGTCCGCCGAGCATCGGGGCAGAACAGTTTTCGCTTCTGGCGGCTGACCTGAACCTTACGGGCAACAGTGATCCCCTCCAGCTCAGATATGGCATCGCCAACGCTGGTGCCGAAGGGCTGGAATGGTCGGGGGTGGATAACCTGGAAGGAAGCTACGAGTTGCCGTTCACGCGATATGAAACCTCTCTGCGCCTTCACGGAAGCAGGCTCAATTCCACCATCATTGAAGAGGCGCTTCTGCCGCTCGACATTGCGAGCTTGACTGAGAGCTATGGGATTTCGCTGCGCCAGCCCTTGTTTCAGAACACCAAACAGGAACTGTCGCTTTCGGTTGGGTTTGAGCGCCGAGTCAACCACACCTGGCTTCTGGGGGAATCCTTCAACATTACCCCCGGCGCTGTCGAGGGGGAGACGACGGTTTCCGTGTTGCGTTTGTCCCAGGAGTGGTCCCTACGGGGACCGAAAAATGTGCTGGCGTTACGCTCGACGTTCAACCTGGGCCTGGACGCATGGGGTGCCACGGATGCGGATGCTTTTGGGGGGCCTGATGCTCAGTTCTTTTCTTGGCTTGGGCAGGGACAGTACATTCAGAGACTCTTCAACACCCAGAATGAGCTGGTGCTGCGTCTGGCAGGCCAGTGCGCCCCTGGGCCGCTCCTTGCACTGGAGCAGATCAGTGTGGGGGGGTACAATTCGGTGCGTGGCTATCTCGAAAACCAATTGGTTCGTGATCGGGGCCTAGTTTCTTCCGTCGAGGTGCGGGTGCCGGTCCTCTTTAACAAGACCGGTGCTGGAATGCTTCACCTGGCTCCCTTTTTCGACTTTGGCGGCGGCTGGAATACGCACGATTCGCCTAGCCCTACCACAATCTCCAGCACCGGAGTGGGACTTCTCTTCAAAGCCGGAAAGCACTTTTCAGCCGAATTCTATTGGGGCTATCGGTTGCGGGACGTCACCATGCCCGACGACGCTGGCCTCCAAGGCCACGGCATCGGTTTCAAGGTGAATGCCGTGGCGTTCTAGAGCCTATGAGGGATTCACTACTTGGCGGCGAAGGGCGGGTTTCCCACCGATTCCTTGAGTCCTGCCTGGCGGAGGAGGTCGGTACGCGCTTCCTGAAGTGCCTGGTTGGCCGGCGCGGCGTCGATCTGGTCCGTAAGGCTGGAGAGGGCGTCGTACCAAATACCTGCCTCTGCGTACACGCCCGCAAGGGAGCGCGGCGAGGCCGACGCCAGCTGGCTCTTCAACTCGGCAGCGGGTTCAATTCGCTTGATGATGCCACTCGCTACCAAGTCGCTCGACCGGTTGTCGGGATCCGTGATCAGCGCCACGACCCATTGGTACTCTACCCCGACAGCGAGCTTCGCTTTGTGTTCAGACAAACGGAGCCGATGAATACCCGCTTGAAGGGCGCGTTCCTCCGATACTTGAAGAAGGGGTTCGAGCTTGTCCTCCTGCAAGAGCGTCAACTCGAATTTCGCGTTCGCTGGTTTGGATTGATACCAGAACAAGGAGGGTTGTTCCTGTGTGGTCAGACCGACATCCTCGGGGGCGAGTACGTCCAAGGCAACCGAGTTGACTCCGGTTCCTCGCGACCCTCCGGTGAGGCGCACCGACGGCGCTCCCGTCGATGCAGGACGGTATTTGATCTTGGCGGTGACGTTGGTGGAGAGAGGGGAGTTCGTGGCGCTGTTGGAAGTCTTTGCCTCTGCGGCGTCTGCCGAGGCCTCCACGAAAATGAAAAGGCAGGAGAGGACCCCGACGGCGCACAGCTTGAGAAACGGGCGCGCAGCGGAGGCTACCCTGGTTGTGGCGGGAAGACTTGCAATCTCTTTCTTTCTCATGTGGTAAACATGGAGTAATAATGGATATTTGCAAGTGTAATGCGAAATGCCAATGACGATTCGAGTTGAGAAGGACACCGGTATGTTGAGAGTGAGGTCAACCGTGCGGGCCGACTGGTTGGTGACGCTGGGATGTCAGCTGGCGTGTTTTCTTTTGGTCGGTCGCCTTTGGGGAGACGCCTCCGAGCCTCCCAAGCTGCCTGAACAGAGGCCTTCGGACTTGGAGCGAGGGGAGTTCGTAGAGGCGGCAGCGAAGTGGGAAAAGGCGCTATCTCGGGCCCGTGACAGCAAGAACTTGGACGACGAGGTCAGGGCGGCGCTTTCGCTTGCGGGAGCTTACCAAGCAACGGGGCAGCAGCGGCGCGCGGTGCAGGTTTTGGACGAAGTTCTTACGAAGGCGGCGGGCATTACTCCCGCGGAGAAACTGGGTCCCCTGAAGGGGCGATTGGGGGGGGCGCTCATCATGATTCGCGACCTCGAGCGTGCGGGGCTTTTGCTGCAGCAGGCGTTGGATTTGGCAGAAGGGGCCGACAATCTGGGGTTCAAGGCCGAGGTTTTGAATGAAATGGGTAATCTTGCGACGGCCCAAGGACGAGCTTCCGATGCCTTGTCCCACTACGAAGCCACCATGGCGGCGGCGCGTCAGGCAGGCAACTTCCAGTTGCTGGCAGGAGCTCTCTGCAATGCGGCCTCCTCCTCCATAGGCATCAAGGAGTATGCGGGGGCTGATCGCCTGAACTCCGAGGCTCTGAAGGAGATGGAGAGTCTTGGGGTCACCCACGCCAAAGCTTTTCTACTCCTGACCGCTGGGCAGATCGATCGCCGGATCAAGCTGGGTGAGCCCGAGGCGGTCCAACGCCTTCGGTTGCGAGCGCATCGATCTTTTCAGCAAGCCCTCGAGCTTGCGGGTGAATTGAGGGATCTATCCCTGGAGACCTATGCATTAGGATACCTCGCCCAGATTTACGTGGAAGATGAACAGCCCAAGTTCGCCTTGGAGTTGGCCAAGCGGGCTGCCTTTTCGGCGCAGCAAGCCCAGATGCCCGAAGCACTCTATCGCTGGGAATGGCTGCAAGGGAGGCTTCTGCGAGGTCAGGGCATGGAGCAGGAGGCAATCGAGGCCTATCGAAGGGCGGTTCAGACGTTGGAGCCTATCCGCAGTGATGTGGCGCTGGGGCAGGGGAACGCCGGGACTTTGGTCGCGTTCCGGGAGGCGCAGGGGCCACTCTTCTTCGAACTGGCAGACCTGCTCCTGATGGCTTCCCGATCCGCCGCGACTCCCGAGGCCGAACAAAGCCTGCTGCGCGAAGCCAGGGACACGGTGGAGCACCTTAAGGCGGTGGAACTGAATGACTACTTCTGTGACGACTGTGTAGACCTGCAGCGATCCCGGGTGCTCGACGTGGAGGTTGTCGACCCGCACACCGCAGTCCTCTACTTGATTCCACTTTCCACCCGCACCGAGGTGCTGTTGGGTCTGAGTTCTGGCCTGAAGCGCTTCACGGTGGACCACGGCGCTGAGGAACTGACGTCCGTGGTGACACGATTTCGGCACGCGCTGGAAACAAGAACTACCTACGGGTACCGCGCACAAGCCCAACAATTGTACGACTGGCTCATCAGACCCATTCGGCCTCTGCTCCGGGAGCAGGGGATCAACACGCTCGTTTTGGTGCCCGACGGTGCGCTGCGGACCATTCCTTTCGGAGCTCTGCATGATGGCGAGCGGTTCTTGATTCAGGACTTGGCGGTGGCCACGGTACCGGGACTGTCCCTGGTGGCATCCCAACCCATGGAGCACGGTAACGGCAGGCTTCTTTTGGGAGGGCTTTCGGAATCGGTTCAGGGTTTTCCGGCACTGGATTTTGTCCCGGAGGAACTTCGCACTCTGAAGAGCCTGTATCCTGGAGAGACCCTCCTCAATGAAGCGTACACTTTGCGGGAGTTACGTCGGAAGCTGGAGGAGGAGCAATACTCCATCGTTCATATCGCTTCCCATGGCCAGTTCAATCGCGATGTGCGCAACACTTTCGTGCTGACCTACGACACCAAGTTGACCCTCAACGTTCTCGAGTCGCTGATCCGTCCCAGCCAGTATCGTGGCCGTCCGGTCGAACTGCTGGTGTTGAGCGCCTGCCAGACGGCCGCCGGTGACGATCGGGCCGCCCTTGGTTTGGCGGGGGTCGCTGTCAAAGCGGGGGCGCGGAGCGCGCTGGCGAGCCTCTGGTTTGTGAATGACCAATCCACATCAGCTCTGATTACCGAAGTCTATCGTCAGATGCGCTCGGAACCCGGGATTTCCAAGGCACGCGCCCTCCAGGCGGCCCAGGTTCGCATGCTCACGGACCGCCGCTATCGACACCCCTGCTACTGGGCACCCTTCCTGGTGATCGGGAATTGGCTTTAGTCGTCTTATGGCAGGCTCCCCTGGCTCCATCCTGTCTGCGTGGAAGCTGTCTCCGCGAGCGACCGTGCCCCTGATCGTGGTGATTGCCTTCATCTGCGCTCTTGCGCTTCGTTACTCCGGTTCACTTCAGATTCTGGAGTTTCAGGCGTACGATTTGTTCATTCGCCACCAGCCCAAAGCTGCGACGACTGACCCGATTGTCCTCGTGGAAATGGTGGAATCGGATATCCAGAGTCCCGAGCTGGATTATCCCCTTTACGACGAGCGAATGGCGGAGTTACTGACCCGCTTGGAAGCGGGTAATCCCGCCGTGATCGGAGTGGACATATGGCGCGACCTCCCCGTGCCCAAGGCTGGGACGGGTCTGGCGAGTTTGAACCAGGTGCTGGAAGCGCACTCGAACATCCTGGTGGCTTTTACCCTGGGAGGCATAGCCCCGCCGGCTGTGCTGAAGTCCAACCCCCAGCGCATTGCCTTCAATGACAATTTTCCTGTCGACGTCGAAGTGGATCACACCGTTCCCAAGGTTCGTCGTAGCCTCCTTTTTGCCGAAGCGCCTTCGGGTGAGACCTATGACTCCTTGCCGTTCCTCTCCGCGCTCCTGTATTTGGAGCGGCACGGAATCGCCATGGAAGCGGATCCAGGGAATCCTCGCGGCTTTCGCCTAGGAAAGGGGACCTTTCGACCCTTTCAAGCTGGCGATGGCGCCTATGTGCGGGCCGACGCCCGGGGGTGGCAGATGTTGCTCGACTTCAAGTGTCCCGAGAAGTTCACGCGTTTCACCGTGAGCGACGCCCTCCAGGGTCGTATTCCTGCCGGTGCGCTTCAGGGCAAGATTGTTCTCCTAGGGATTCATGCTCCCAGTGTCTCCGATGAGCGTGTGACTCCCATTCACCGGAGTCATCGAGGCATCGAACTGCAGGCCATGACGGTTCATGAAGTGTTGCGAAGAGCACTGCACGGGGAAAAGCCCGTGCAGGCTTGGAGTGATTGGATGGAGGATGCCTGGATCCTCTTCTGGTGCCTGTCTGGGACCGTCATTGGGTATTGGGTGCGGGCTCCTTGGGCCATCGCTCTTTCGACCTCGGCCTGCATCGCGGGTATTCCTGCGATCGCCTGGGCAGCTTTTGCTTCAGGATGGTGGATCCCTGCGGTTTCGCCCGCCGTCGCCTTCTTCGGTTCCTCCGCGCTCGCTGTGTCCTATGCTGCATCCCGGGAACGTTTGATGCGCGCGGTGTTGATGAAGCTCTACTCGCGGCACGTCTCCAAGGAGATCGCTGAAGAAATATGGGCAAACAGGGAGTCGTTTCTGGATGGACACCGGCCCCTGGCTCAAAAGTTCACGGTGACGGTGCTCTTCACCGACTTGAAGGGCTTCAGCAGCATCTCAGAGAAGATGGAAGCGGCTCGACTTTATGAGTGGCTCAACGGTTATCTGGGTGCCATGGCGCAAGTCATCCAAAGCCATGGGGGGGTCCTCAAACAGTTTACCGGCGACGGTATTCTGGCCCTCTTTGGGGTGCCTGTGCCCCATGCCACCCGTCAGGAACAGGCCAGTGACGCCCAGGCGGCCGTGACGTGTGCCTTGGCGATGGGACGGCGCTTGGTCGACCTCGTTGGCGAGTGGCAGAAGAATGGGCTTCCTGCAGTCAGCATGAGGGCTGGTATCTATACTGGCGAAGTAGCCGCCGGGAGCATCGGCAGCGACGATCGTTTCGAGTACGCCGTGGTCGGCGATGTGGTGAACACCGCTGCCAGGCTGGAGAGCTACGACAAGTCGCTTGCTGATCCCGATAAGACGCCTTTGCGCTGCCGGATCCTGGTGGGAGCGCCCACCCATGACCTTACCGATTCGGCATTCTTGACGCAGGAGATTGGGTTGCTTGAGGTCAAGGGTAAGGTCAACAAAGTCCCCGTGTTCCAGGTATTGGGCGGCCGGTAGTCGCAGTGCTTCTCGGGGGATGAAGGGGCCTGGGATGGATGCGCTGCTCGCGGGTTCGAAATGGGAATCGAGCTGGAGTGGACCTGTGTCCTCGGTAAGGGGGGGCCACCGACTGTCGCGAATTGCCCACACTGGTCGATTTGCATGCAGTCTCGGCTGATACACGGAGGAGGGTGGGAACAAGTTGAATCAAATCCACCCAAGAATACGCCTTGGCGGGCCAATTATTCAATCGATGTCACCCTGGCACGGCTCCTGCAGTAGGAGAATTTGTGTTTGTTTCAGGTGTCCTAGCGTGAATGGTCGAGACTCTAAGTGCGTATGAATTTCAGTGGGTACGAAAGCACGGGTTACTTCGACGAGATGATCGGAGAGGATGGCAGGCCCCGTTCGGCGGCCGGCGCGCTTGTCAGGGATATCGAGACTCTCCCTCCGGGAGAGCTGAAGCTTCGCCAGAAGGCCGCGGAGAGGGCGCTCATTCAGTCGGGGATCACTTTCAGTGTCTATAACGACAGCTTGGGAACGGAAAAGACCCTCCCCTTCGACCTCATCCCGCGGATTGTTGGCAGCAGCGACTGGAAACTCATTGAGTCCGGTCTGAGGCAGCGTATTACGGCGCTCAATCAGTTTATCCACGACCTTTACCACGATCAGAAGATTATCAAAGAAGGTGTGGTGCCGCCCGATATCATTAAGTCGTCCAAGGGTTTCCGGCATCAGTGTGTCGGTTGGAATCCTCCCCGCGGCATCTGGTGTCATATTACGGGCACCGATTTGGTACGTCACAGCGATGGTCAAGTGTACGTTTTGGAGGACAACCTGCGCTGCCCTTCTGGGGTCTCCTACGTTCTGGAAAACCGGAGGTTGATGAAGCAGCTCTTTCCGGAGGTGTTCTCGAAGGCGAGGGTTCGGCCGGTTTCCAACTACCCTCACAAGCTTCGTGACATGCTCGAGTTCCTCGCACCGGACACGGCCACGGCGCCGCGGGTGGTACTGCTCACCCCCGGCGTGCATAACTCCGCCTACTTCGAACACTCTTTTCTCGCTCAACAAATGGGCCTCGAGCTCGTCGAAGGCAGCGATTTGCTCGTGCACGACGGTTACGTGTGGATGCGCACGACCCATGGTTTCGAGCGTGTGGATGTCATTTATCGCCGGATTGACGATGACTTTCTCGACCCTGAGACCTTCCGGAGTGATTCGATGCTGGGGGTGGCAGGTCTGATGAAAGTGTATCAGGCTGGCAATGTCGCCTTGGCGAACGCGCCTGGCTCCGGTGTGGCCGACGACAAGGTTGTCTACGCCTACGTGCCGCGCATCATCAAGTATTACCTGGGCGAGGAGGCCATCCTGCCGAACGTGCCGACCTACATCTGCGCGGAGAAGTCGGATCTCAATTTCGTGCTCGAGCACATGCATGAGCTTGTGGTGAAAGCGGCCAATGAATCCGGGGGGTACGGCATGCTGGTCGGGCCTCATTCCTCCAAGGCGAAGGTGGAAGACTTCAAGGCGAAGGTCCGCGCCGATCCGCGCAACTACATTGCTCAGCCCACCTTATCCCTCTCCCGCGTTCCCACCATCTGCGATGAGGCTCTCGAGGGGCGCCATGTCGACCTTCGCCCGTATATACTCTACGGCAAAGAGGTGTTCGTTTTGCCCGGTGGCCTGACGCGCGTGGCGTTGCGAAAGGGCTCGCTCGTAGTCAACTCCTCGCAGGGGGGCGGGAGTAAGGATACCTGGGTGCTGGCGGAGGATCCCTTCATGCCGGCCGAAGCGCGCGAGAGCATGAACCATTTCGCCCCCAGAGGCGGGGCGTTAGCGAAAGGATGAACCATGAACCAATCAGTCGAATCCCTGAACGAAGTGATCGTGAACGCCAAGAGTCTGAGGCGCTATGAGGACCAGACTACCAAAGCACGCAAGCACCGCTACGAACGGAGGAAGATCCGTAGCGCCATCCGGCAGGGTGAGTGGGGCGCGGATGATGCCAGCTGAGTGAGCAAACCGGGTGCAAAACTGAAGGTTACTGAGTGCAATGCTAAGTCGAGTTGCGGATTCCATTTGTTGGATGGGCCGGTACATCGAACGAGCCGAGAATGTAGCTCGGTTCGTCGATGTGAACCTCAACCTGATGCTCGATTCGCCGAGCGGCCAAGACCAACAGTGGCAGCCTCTGATCAACACGACCGGCGACCACGAGCTCTTCGTCAAGCGCTACGGGCAAGCCACCCAGGAAAATGTCACTCGATTCCTTGCGTTCGATCCCGAGTACCCCAACTCGATTCTCTCGTGCCTCCGGTCGGCCCGCGAGAATGCGCGGTCCGTTCGAGAAATCATCTCTTCCGAGATGTGGGAACAGCTCAACCGCTTCTACCTCATGGTCAAGGAAGCGGCCCTGGAGTCTCCGGGTACCACGAGCCAGCACAAGTTCTTCACCGAAGTAAAAGAGGCCAGTCACCTTTTTACGGGTATTGCCGAGGGGACCATGACGCGGAACGAAGCCTGGCACTTTCTTCGCTTGGGCGGGATGCTCGAGCGTGCGGACAAGACCTCGCGGATTCTCGATGTGAAGTACTTCATTCTCCTTCGGTCCGCGGCCGATGTAGGCACGCCTCTGGACGATATTCACTGGGCGGCCGTGCTGCGCTCGGCCAGCGCCTTTGAGATGTATCGGAAGCGCCATGGAAGGATATCGCCCGAAGGGATCGTGCAGTTCCTGCTCCTGGATCCCGAGTTTCCCCGGGCCATCCGTTTTTGCCTGAATAGCGCCCGTGAATCCTTGCACGCGATTTCCGGCACGCCGCTGGAGACCTTCAAGAACCCTGCTGAGAGATCGCTGGGACAGCTTTGTTCCGAGCTGGCCTACGCCCATATTGAAGATGTGATCCGAGGCGGCCTGCACGAGTACTTGGATGATCTGCAGACAAAGATGAACCGTGTCAGCCAAGGCATCTTCGATACCTTCTTTGCGCGGCGGGTACCCGACTCAGGCAAGAAATCCATGCTCCAGCGCAATCAGTGATCGGCAAATCATGTCCATCCACGTCGCTCTTCACCACCATACCCAATACCACTATGACCGGGCCGTCACCCACGCACCGCACACCATCAGGCTCCGGCCTGCGCCGCATTGCCGGACCAGAATCCTGAGCTACTCGCTCAGAATTGAGCCGAAACAACAGTTCCTGAATTGGCAGCAGGATCCCTTCGGCAACTACCTCGCCCGCCTCGTGTTTCCCGAGCGGGCCAGCGAGTTGCTGATCGATGTGGACCTTACCGTCGAGATGGCGGTCTACAACCCCTTCGATTTCTTTCTCGAGCCTGGGGTGGAGACGTTCCCCTTCACCTACGAGGCATCCCTCAAGAAGGACCTGCGGGCCTTTCTGGAACCACTGCCGAGCGGGCCCCTTTTTCGGGACTTTCTTGCCTCCATACCCCGCACCGACAAGCGTACCATCGATTTTCTGGTCCAACTGAACCAACAGCTCTGGAGCCAGACAAAGTACCTTATCCGCCATGAGCCGGGCGTGCAGACGCCCGAGGAGACGTTGCAGCTGGGACGAGGATCCTGCCGCGATTCCGCCTGGCTGCTCGTCCAAGCGTTGCGACACCTCGGCCTCGCCGCCCGCTTTGTTTCCGGCTACCTCATTCAGCTCAAGTCGGACGTTCAGCCGCTCGACGGCCCGAAGGGGACGGATCATGATTTTTGTGACCTGCACGCCTGGTGCGAAGTCTATCTGCCTGGCGCAGGCTGGATCGGATTGGATCCGACCTCGGGCCTGCTCGCTGGCGAAGGTCATTTGCCCTTGGCTTGCACGCCTGAACCCAGCAGCGCCGCTCCGGTGACCGGGGCCACAGATCCTTGCGAAGTGACGTTCCTCCACGAGATGAGCGTCACACGAGTCCTGGAGTCTCCACGCGTCACCAAGCCTTATACCGAGGAACAGTGGCAGGAGATTCAAGCCCTCGGACGCCGTATCGACGACGAATTGCGCGCAGGCGATGTGCGTCTCACCATGGGGGGGGAGCCGACTTTCATCTCCATCGATAACATGGATGGCGAAGAGTGGAACTTCACGGCGGTGGGGCCCGAGAAGCAGCGCCTTTCCGATGGGCTCATCCGCCGTTTGAGGAAGCGTTTCGCCCCGGGGGGCCTGCTTCACTTTGGGCAGGGGAAGTGGTATCCTGGAGAATCCCTTCCGCGCTGGGCCTATTCCTGTTATTGGAGGAAGGACGGCGAGCCGATTTGGCACGATGATTCTCTGTTCGCCGACGGCTCCGCCAGCCAGGGGTACACCGAGAAGGACGCTCACCGCTTTGTTGAACGTCTGACTCGCATCCTTGACCTCGATGCCGAACATATTTTGCCCGCTTACGAGGACGTCTGGTACTATCTTTGGCGCGAGCGCCGGTTGCCAGCGAATGTGGATGCTCTCCATTCGCAGCTCGAGCACAAGGAAGAGCGGGAACGGCTGGCCCGCCTGTTTGACCAGGGTTTGAACAAGGTGGTTGGGTACGCACTTCCGTTGGAATGTCGCCAGGCCGGCTCGGGCAGGGTCTGGGTGAGTGGCCGGTGGTTCTTGCGCCGCGAACACTGTTTTCTGACGCCCGGCGATTCGCCGATGGGGTATCGCCTGCCGCTGGACTCCATCCCCTGGGTAGGCCCGACGGATTGCCCTCATATCCTGCCGGCGGATCCGATGGCGAAGGCAGGTCCTTTGCCAAAGGGAGAGGCGTTGCGCCAACTGTTCATGCGCACTGGTAGTTCTGCCTCGCCGGCTGCCGGAGCGGAAGCTCGCGCCCAGACGTTGAGGACCGAACCCATGCCCGGACCCCTGCAGTCCGCCGATTGGATCGTTCGGACCGCGCTTTGTGTCGAGCCGCGACAGGGGCGGCTTCATGTCTTCATGCCCCCCTGCGCCACCACCGAGGACTATTTGAGTCTGATCTCTGCTGTCGAGGCAACCGCAAGTGCCCTCCGCCTTCCGGTTGTGATCGAAGGGGAGAGGCCACCTCATGATCCGCGTCTGGAGGTTTTCAAGGTCACCCCTGATCCTGGTGTGATCGAAGTGAACACTCCGCCTGTGGAAACGTGGGACGAATTAGTGCACACCACCGAAGCCCTCTACGAGGAGGCCCGGCTTTCCCGGCTTGGTACGGAGAAGTTCCTGATCGATGGTCGTCATGTTGGCACCGGCGGAGGCAACCACATCGTCATTGGGGGAAGAACTCCCGCCGAAAGCCCGATTCTCCGTCGGCCCGATCTTTTGCGGAGTCTGCTTGGCTATTGGCAGAACCATCCTTCCCTGTCCTTCCTCTTTTCCAGCCAGTTCATTGGTCCCACCAGCCAGCACCCGCGGGTGGACGAGGCCCGCAATGACTCCCTCTACGAACTGGAGATCGCGTTCCAAGAACTGACCCGGAAAATGGATTCGCTGCCCTGCCAGGGGGACCTGGGACGGGTGGACGAGGCAGGGGTGCCTCCCTGGCTGGTGGATCGCATCTTTCGCAACCTTCTCATCGATGCGACCGGCAACACCCATCGTGCGGAGTTCTGCATCGACAAACTGTACTCGCCCTCGGGGAGTGCGGGCCGGCTAGGGCTGCTCGAGTTGCGGGCCTTCGAAATGCCTCCCCACGCGCGCATGAGCCTCGCCCAGAACCTGCTGCTGCGGTCCCTTCTCGCTCGATTCTGGAAAGATCCCTATCAGCAGCCGCTCGTTCGCTGGGGCACAGAACTCCACGACCGCTTCATGCTCCCGCACTTTGTGGAACAGGATCTGGAAGATGTGCTCGCGGATTTGGCTCGTTCTGGCTTTCCTTTGAAGGCGGAGTGGTTTTCCCCGCACCGCGAATTCCGCTTCCCCATTTGGGGAGACGTCACGTACCGCGGGGTGAACCTTGAACTTCGCCAAGCCCTCGAACCGTGGCACGTGCTCGGTGAGGAAGCCCTTGCGGGCGGTGCCGTGCGCTATGTGGACGCCTCCTTGGATCGCCTGCAATTGAAGCTGCGAGGACTCACGGACACACGGCATGCCGTCACGGTCAATGGTCGACGTGTCCCGCTTCACCCGACTGGAACCTCCGGGGAATTCGTAGCGGGCGTGCGCTTCCGCGCCTGGGCGCCCTCAGAGTGCTTGCAGCCAACGATCGGCGTGCAGGCACCGCTGACTTTCGACCTTGTCGATACCTGGAACGGGCGCAGTCTAGGGGGTTGCAGCTATCACGTCGCCCATCCTGGCGGGCGCAACTACACCACACTGCCTGTCAATGCCTATGAGGCCGAAAGCCGGCGCCTCGCCCGCTTCTTTCGCCACGGCCATACGCCAGGGGGCATCCAGCTTCCTGCCGCGCAGCCCAATGCGGAGTTTCCCTTCACGCTCGATCTGAGACATGACTGCCTTTGACGAGTGCTTTGATGGCGCGGGTGCCGTCCGCACCCACTGGCGGGAATTGATGAACGTGCTCGCGCTGCTTGGAGACAAGGAGCTCGAGGGCCGCATGGAGAACGGCCGACGCATTCTGGCAGAGCATGGGGTAACCTGCTTCGCGAACTCGAATGGCCGTGGCGTGGATCAACCGTGGCACTGCGATCTGATTCCTTGGGTCATCGAGGCCGCGGAGTGGCGAAGGTTGGAAGCTGGGTTGGCACAGCGTGCACGGTTGTTGAATCTGGTCCTGGGGGATCTCTATGGCACCCAGCACCTCGTACGGGATGGACTTGTGCCCGCCCCTCTGGTGTTTGCCAACCCTGGGTATCTTCGAGCCTGTCAGGCGATCGAAGTGCCCAGGGGTGCCTATCTCCAGGTGTATGCCGCGGACTTGGCTCGTTCCCCCAATGGACAGTGGTGGATTCTGGCTGATCGCACCCAGGCTCCCGCCGGGATTGGCTTCGCACTGGAGAACCGATCGGTGGTTTCCCGTATCTTGCCTGAGGCGATGAGGGAGTTGCGGCCACGTTCCATCTCGGACACTCTGCGCATTCGGCGCGATGCGCTCCGCCACTTTGCGCCACCCCAGTCGGAGAATCCGGCCGTTGCTCTGCTGAGTCCTGGCCCGCGCAATGAGTCCTACTTCGAACATACCTATTTGGCCCGTTTGTTGGGTTTATCGCTGGTCGAAGGCGGAGACCTGACAGTGCGCAACCGTCGACTGTTTCTCAAAACCCTGGATGGATTGCGCTCCGTGGACGTGGTGCTCCGGTGTGTCAGCGATGGCTTCTGCGATCCGCTCGAACTTCGCGGTGATTCGCTGTTGGGCGTTCCCGGACTGGTGGAGGCGGCCCGCGCAGGCCACGTGTCGCTGGGCAACGCGCTGGGAACGGGTCTGCTCGAAAGTCCGGGCTTCATGCCATTTCTACCAGGTCTCTGCCGTCACCTTCTGGACGAAGAACTCCTCGTGCCGTCTTTGGCAACCTGGTGGTGTGGTCAGGCCTCCGAACACAACTACGTGCGCGAGCATTGGGAGGACTTGACCGTTCGCTCTTCCTACCTTCTCGGAGGGGACATACGCCGACTTGCGGCGCTGGATTCGGTTGCCCGCCACGATCTGCTCGAACAGGTTCGGCAAAGGCCTCACGAGTTCGTCGGGCAAGAACAGATCTGTCTTTCGCAGGTGCCGGTCTGGGGAGAACCCCAGCGGAGTGCACGCCCCGTGGTTCTGCGGATGTTTGTGCTGCACGACGGCACCGATTTCCAGGTCATGGCGGGCGGACTCGCCCGTGTGCTTAGGGACGGATCCCTCGGTTCCTCCAGCATGACCCTCAGTGGTATGAGCAAAGACGTGTGGGTGTTGCCTGATAGCGAGGTAGGGCATCCGCCTATCCACAGTCTGGGCATGCCAGCGGCCAATCTCGAACGCGCTCCCTCGGACCTCCCCAGCCGGGCTGCGGAGAACTTCTTTTGGCTGGGCCGCTACGCCGAACGCTTGGAGCAGGTCGTCCGGGTCTCACTCAACGTTCTCGCACGTTTGACGGAGGATTCGAGCCTCGCTCGCCGCGAGCGCCTTGCTCCGCTGGAGAGGATGCTGGCGAGGTTAGGCTTGGTGTCCGGGACGGCGGCCCATGGCAACACACGCGAAACGCTGCAGAAGGAGATTCTGCTCCTGCTCTTCCAGGAGGACCGAGTTCTGGGAGTTCGCGACCTCCTCAAGCGAATTCACCTGGCTGGGTTCTCCGTGCGGGATCGCCTATCGGCGGATACCTGGCGCATCCTGAACCGCTTGGAACCAGACGCACGCCAGCGCCCCGGTCGTCTGCCACTCGTCCAGGCATCGTCCACTCTCCACACCCTCGTGATCGACCTTGCGGCCTTCAGCGGGATGGAGATGGAGAACATGACCCGCGGACACGGGTGGGCTTTCCTCGACATGGGGAGGCGCCTGGAGCGTGCGATCTTTGTGGCACGGCTGATGGAAGCCGTGCTGCGCAGCGAACAGGACTTGGAAGTGCTCTTGGAGACCGCCCTCGAGATCGGGGACAGCGTGATGACACACCGGCGCCGTTTCTTCGCCGAGCCACAACCCGCCAGTACTATGGAAGTGCTCGTCCACGAACGGGCAAATCCTCGTTCGCTCGCCTTTCAGCTGTCGTCCCTTTGCCAGCACGCCGAAGCCCTCCCCTTGGGGGCCAACCCGCAGGGCGTCTCGGTGGTGCAGTCCCGCGCCAAGCACCTTTCGGCCCTCCTTCAACGGCTCGAATCGGACTCCGGCACCGAGGATCCTACCGCACCGGCGCCGGTTGCCAGGCAAGCGGATCTCCTGGCTCAGCTGACTGTCGGTCTGGAGGAGGTCTCCGAACTCCTGACACAAATGTACTTTAGTCACGTCATGCCGCAGGTGAATTGACATGAAAACGCAACTCTACGACGTGACGCACACGACGACCTACGATTATCACTCTCCGGTCACCGTTTCTCATCACCTGCTGCACCTCAGTCCACGGCGCCTGCCCAGGCAGGTCCGCTTGGAGCACCACATTGAGACGGAACCCACCCTCGCAACCAGCAGCCAGCGAACGGACTATTTCGGCAACGATGTCATGTTCGCCACCGTCGAGGGCCCGCACCGGCGCCTTCGAATCACCTCGCACAGCCGGGTAGCCGTCGGGCCCGCCTCGATCCCGGATGCCGCCGAGACACCACCCTGGGAAAACGTTCGGGGCCTCTGCCGAAGTGACCGTTCTTCCTCCGTCCTCGAGGCGATCGAATTCACTTTTGCCTCACCCCTCGTTCCGTTGGACCCCGTGTTCGGAGGATATGCCTTGGCCTCTTTTTCACCGCGGCGATCCCTTGTCGAAGCGGCTCTTGATTTGACAGCCCGCATCCATGCCGATTTCACCTTCGACGCGACCGCAACGACGGTTTCCACCCCCTTGCGGGAAGTCCTCGAAAACCGGCGTGGTGTGTGCCAGGATTTTGCCCACTTCGAATTGGCCTGCTTGCGGGCGTTGGGCCTGCCTGCACGCTACGTGAGCGGTTATCTCGAGACGATCCCACCAGCAGGATTGCCCCGCCTGACCGGGGCGGACGCCTCGCACGCCTGGATTTCCTTGTTCTGCCCCGGGATCGGCTGGATCGATTTCGACCCGACCAACAACTGTCTGCCGTCGATGCGCCACATCACGGTTGCCTGGGGTCGTGACTATGGTGATGTCAGCCCCGTCCGCGGCGTTCTGCTTGGCAGCGGTGGCCATACCTTGTCCGTATCCGTGGACGTGACTCCGCTAAGCGTGTCCACAGGCGAGATCGCCTTGGGGGCGCACGATCGCTAGTCCGACCTCGCTGCAAAAAGGGTCTGACTCCCGAAAAAGGGACTCCCAACGGCCAGTTGTGCCGTCGCTGTTTTCTCCTCGCGCTCTTCTTGGCCCGGGACTACATTGCCGCTATGAGACTGGAGATTCGTGGTTTGCTCCTGATCGGGATCGGGTGCCTTTTCCTTTCGGGGTGCGGACGTAGCGCGCCCAGCAAACCGCTGCACGCGGCGGTGCAAGAAAGCAACTACCCGGCCGTCCGTAACCATATCGAGGCCCACTCGAACCTGAATGCCAAGGACAAGTCCGGATGGACCGCCCTGCACCTCGCTGTGGTGAAAGGGGACCTCCTCATGGTGCAGCTGCTTGCGGGCGCGGGAGCCGACGCCAAAGTAACCGGACCGGGCGGCAAGACCCCCATTGACGTCGCCCGCGAGAAACGCCAAACGTCGATCGTTCAATACTTGGAGGGCAAACTCGCGGCTGTGCCGGAGACGGCCGCACCGGAGAAACGGGGTCGCGGTCTGATCGATGGTGGCCTCGGGGTGTCCGACGTTCTGGATTCGCAGTGATTCGGTAAGAGTTGGTCCTTCACCAAAAGAAAGACCGCTGCAAACCCAGGCTTGCAGCGGTTTCTCAAATCTTACCCGACTCTGCAGGCTTACTTGGATTTACCTTCACCCTGAGGTTTCTGCCCTTCGGGTTTGGCGCCAGCCCCGCGAGAACCGCCCTGTGCGTTGCGGCGCTCCTGCTGCAGCTTGGTGTACTTCTCATACTGCTCCGCAGTGAGGATCGCCTTGATTTTCGGCTCCATCTCCTTGCGCAGGGCCTGACTCTTTTCGCGGCGTTGTTCCTGCGTAAGGCTGGTATCCTTTCGCAGTTCCTGCACCTTGTCTCCCTGCTGCTTGAACAGCTCCTTGAGCTTGGTCTGCTGCTCGGGCTTGAGGTCCAGATCCTTGGTGAGTTGCTCCATGCGCTGAGCTTGGCCTCCCCCTCTTTGTCCCGGAGGACGATCACCACTTTGAGGCGCGTTTTGAGCGTTGACGTGGAGTGCCACCGCCACCGCTGCCATGACCAAAAGAGAAAGGATATTCTTCATTTTCGTTATAGGTTTGATGATATTCTTGCTATGATTCGTTTTGCTACTGTAAGGGAAGACGCTGCGGAAGGTTGCGAAGGTTACAGTCTAACCGCGAGGAGACGAGAATGACGATGAGAGCCTGGGTAGCAAACACTCCTGCCTGAAATGGCGCGCCCGCCGCGACTCGAACGCGGGACCCTCTGCTTAGAAGGCAGATGCTCTATCCGACTGAGCTACGGGCGCAACAATTTATTATAAAGCACTTATGAACGAAGAGTGAGTTAGGTATTGACAATTTGATACTGCCATATGATACTTGGGACGTGAATTCGCCAGAATCCGCACCCAAACAACCAGTGTGGCAGAAGACCAAGTACGCAAACCTAGTTCGCTACGTTCCATCAGGGACGTACTTCTCACGAATGAAGGTTGCGGGCAAGCTCATTCGCCAGTCGCTTGAAACCGATAAGATTTCAGTCGCCAAACTGCGTCTTGATGACTTGCAGACACGTGAGCGCAAGACGGCTGTAACCCGACAGGAGATTGCCAAGGGCAAGATGACCTTTGGGGATGCTCTCGGCATTTATCGTGAGCGTATTAGGGGCGATACTAGCCTAAAACCCCGAACCAAGAGTTACTACGAAGAGAGGATTCGCACGCTTCTGAAATCGTGGGTGGACCTTGAGCGTATGGACATTCGCAAGGTTTCTGAAACGGACTGTAAGAACTGGTCTGCCAAGTTCGCCCCTCAAATCAGCTCCACTGCCTACAACCATACAATCAGCATTCTGAGGCAGGTGCTGCAAATCGGAGTCGAGATGGGTGCTCGTTACGATAACCCCACCTCTTCCTTGAAACGCCTTTCTGAACGCCCGAAGAGCCTACATTTGCCCTCCTCGGAGCAGTTCAGCCTGTTCGTGACAGCTATTGAGAATGGCGGGGGAGGTTCTTCTAGGCAGTGCGCAGACTTGGTGAGATTCCTCGCCTATGGTGGGTTCAGAAAATCAGAAGGTGCTAACATCACTTGGGCAGACGTAGATTTCCAGAGGGAACAAGTCATGGTTCGTGGGGATGAGCAGACTGGGACAAAGAACGGGGAAGTTCGACTAGTGCCTATGATACCCGACATGCAAGTACTGCTTAAGAGGTTGCGAATGGAGAATGGAGGGGCAACTCCCGATTCAGCAGTTATGCGGGTAAAGGAGTGTCAGAAGGCAATGAACAGAGCAGCCAAAGAGGTTGGCATGAAGCGGATTACCCACCACGACCTGAGGCATCTCTTTGCTACACGTTGCATCGAGAACGGGGTCGACATTCCCACAATGTCCCGGTGGTTGGGGCACAAGGACGGTGGGGCACTGGCGATGAGGGTTTATGGCCACCTGCGCCAAGAGCATTCGGTGAGTATGGCAAAGCGTGTCAGTTTCTCGAACCCAGAACCAAAGAACGTACTGCCCCTGCCATAGGCGGAAACTGCAGACTCTGACTTTACCTGATTCGGATTCTGCCCCAAGGGACGCCTCTCCTCAGCAGGCATGTCAGACTGCAAAGCTAGAGAACTTATCGATGAAGCTGTCCACATCTTTGCGAGGGATAAGCACTCGCCCAAACACGCTGCATTTCCTCAAATTCCCTCTGTCAATCTGCCTTCGGACAGATTTCTCACTCATTCTCAGCAGGATAGCAGCCTCGCGTATGGTGTAGGGAGAATTCGTGGGCTGATTCACGTAAACATGCTTTTCCTTTTGGTTCAGATTGGTCGTTTCCATGGGTCGATTATGGAAAGTATTTGGCTCTTTGTCAATTAGATATGCTTTCTGTGTAAGTCAGATATATTAAATTTTAAGTCTGACACTTAACCTCCAACGCCCCTCAGGTTGCCTATGAACTACCCTACTGGCCAAGGGGAGTCAGGGATTGAGGCTAGTTCTTCTTCCGCCAGCAGCCCGTGAGTCCACAAGGTTCCATATACCCCGCCTGCGAAAACACCTCGAACACCTCCTCGCACAGTCTCAAGAGAACCGAAGGGCGTAAGCCCAAGGCCCTCGCCCGTTCCAAGAAATCCTGTTTTGTGAACTTGGGTTGGCTTTCCAGCAGGTCGCATAGAATGTTCTCAGCATCACATAAGGGATTATCATCAAAGCAGTTAAAGTAATTGTTCATGGGTTATTGTTGGTTAGTTTTTGACTAGGACCGCCCGGGGGTGGCATTTACAAAATTCTTTTTAAGTGTTGGGGTGGAAATGGATAGGGTGGGTCTGATTTATTTTTCTGGGACCTTTCTCCCCAGACCCCGTGGACCGATACGGTCGGACCGATACGTTGGGCTTAGCCAGGAGCTCCCACGTCGCCACCATTTCGCAGGCAGGTTGGATTCCGAACTCCCGCCAGGCCTCCATTTCCGAGGCAACGTCTTCTTCAGAAATGAATCTTCCATCCTTTGTCTTGCGGTAAATCGAAGAGGCCCAAACATTTAGAAGGTTGGAGTGATTCTTTTGGGACCTTACAGAAAAAGAGGTCCTGACCAGCCAACCTCTCGAGGCAGCTGTCCTCATCAGCGCGCCGGTGAATCTGACACGTTCGTCCTCATCGAACTCATTGCGCTTCAGGGCCTCATATAAAATGTCTGCGGTGATGGCTTTTAAATGTCGGGCCAAGTGTTCAACGATGGCTAAAGCCTCTTTCCGTCTGATGGTATTTTCATTGCTCATATGGAGATTTACACTTTAACAAGCAACGAAGGATGGGAAATCCAAGGGGTCGGGGATTATCCAAGTGAGCAGTCTTTTTTTTTGTTTATTAAGACGAACTCATTGAACGATTTAGCGAGGTTAAAGTGTTATTCTTAAGCTCCCTGAGCTCCGAGGGGGACATCTGCGCCTCTCTTTCCCGTTGAAGTTGCTTCCAGCGCGGGTAGTTCTCCACGCTGAACTGGGTCATTTTCTGCCAGATGCGCTCGCCCACGCCCGATTTCACCTGTCGCGCAGCGTCGTCTGAGAGAAGGGCCACATTTTTTCCGCACTTCGCAGCATCGTCATGGTCTCCAGGTATAAATCCCAACCGAAGATAGAAAAGAGGAAGCCCACGGAGAAAAATCGGGTTAAGATTCTCGTCAAGGCCTACGTATCGAAAGGCGAATCGCCAGTCCTTCTCCTTGCTGGTAGGGTTGCGGATTGCGGAGTTTGCGCTCCAAATCGCTTCCCCCTCCATGAAGGGGAAGCCCGCGCAGTCCAGCAACGCCATCTTGAATCTACCAATCTCGCGCCTGATGTCGGGTTTGCCCTGCTGGCTCTCATGACGTTTGAGCCAGATTACGTTTAGAGAGTTCTGGCAGAGTTGGAACTGCATCTCGAGACCAAGCTCCTTATTAAAGAGGCGAAAGGCTTCTGCGGAGGTCAATTCTTCACGGGACAGGTCGAAACCAACGTGGATAGTAAACCAGGCCTTGCCCGCGTGCAGACCATAGTCGGGCAAGTTGTCTCTTACAGCTTCGATGATGCTCTGAACCCTCGGGTCCTCATGGGCCTTGCAAGGGGCGCTCTGGAAATCAATCGAATGGAGTTGAGGCCGGGCGTTCTGGTTTCCCTTGTGGGCGACTGCGATGAGTTGCGCCAGTTGCTGCGCCTGCTTCGCGGATTGTCGGATTAACCCATGGTTCACCAAGGGGATTACAGTTAAAGGCAAGGCATGGGAAATCCCAGTGATGGAAAGGAAATGTGGGCGGGTACTAATTGAGCTTCGCTCATTCTCATTCTGAGAATACCAAAAGGTCTTAGATTCTGCTTTCCTGCTTGGAGTAATGCCCCCGAAAGGAAGGATGGGTACAGAATTCCTATTAGGGTATGTTTCAGCCCTGATTGGTTTCTCGGTTCATGCCCGTCCTTGGCTCGCCTCGGGTAGTTCTTAGGCTCCCTGCGCTGGACAGCGAAGAGGATTTCTCTCCGCGCACATGCCGATATTTCCAGTTCTCGTCTTTAGTGGTAGCCAATCTTTTTGTCTCTGCTTTCCTGCCCCCTTCAAGGTTAGGCGTGGTATTCAGACTGCATTATTTGCTCACGCTTTGATATTCTGCAGCATCTGGCTCGAGGTCGCTCGCTCCCGCAGTAACCTGTTGTTTACCAACTCGCCAGAGTTCTTTTCACGGGCTTTAGGTTTCAAAATGGTTCCGAGCTTGCTCCCCCATCACGCGGGACAGGTTCACTTCATTACCACTGTAACCAAGAACTGTGAGGAGGTTCGCGCTCCACTCGCTTCCGTTCGCCAAAAAGAGGCACACGCTCAACGGACAATCCCGAACCCTTAACGCGGGTATCTACGCCCTGCTTGCCAATAAGAGGCTAAAGCCCCGCAGACGGGCTGGGAATGGTCCTCCCAACCCTATGGTAGTCGGGGTCTCCCCAGATTTCTAAACAATCATTACACACAAAACGAACCGTCGCGCTAGGTCGCGCCCCGAGGCCTTACTTCTGAGACTTAAAAGAGGAGGTGGGACAGGCAGTGGTTTGTGTTTGAGCGGACTCTATTTTGTTTCTTAACTCGCCCAGGTTTTCTATGGAGTTCGATGGAGAACTGTCTTCAAGGGGCGACCTGAACCCTAAAGAACAGCTCGTTCCAAGTAGCGACCTCAAAGTACTCGGGATAGGTCATGACCTCGTTAGTGGCGACGAACGGGGAGCCGTGGTCGGTCCACTGCCAGGACGAGTTCGAAATCTGTAACTGGTAGTTTGTCCCAAGCGATAGATTCTGGAGGTAAGGCTTGACTGCTTTCATCAACGCCAGGGTTGGCTGAGGTTTGTAATTGTAAAGGGATGCGACCTCTGCTGATGAGAGCGCTCGGTCGTAGATGCGAACGTCGTCAATCGCTCCCTTAAAGGTTGGAGGAAACCCAGCCACGTATCGACCTATGAAGAAGCTACCAGTCAGCCACGTTCCATACCTTCTGGATGCTTTGCCTTGATAGGTACCGTCAGAATACAAACTGACGTTGGTTGTACCGTCGTAGGTAATCGCTATATGGTGCCACGTGTTTGTTGATGGTAGCTTCCACGTCGGTGAACTACCACCACCTGACCTACCAACGGCAACGTAGCCAGCATTGGCAGTCACAATCGCATAAAACGCGTTGGTTGGGCCATCAACGCCATACGACATCAGATATGTGTCCCCAGGATAGGACATCACCTTGGTCCAAAGCGCAACTGTTCGTGGGGTGTTTCCAGCAGGCAGCCCTGAGTCGGAACACTGGATGTAAGAGTGAACTCCGTCAAAAAGTAAGGCTTTGTTAGGCGTGTCAAACCTATCAGCGGTTGGTGTCGCTGCAATCACTGTCCCATGGTTTGTACCCACGCCATCGGTGCTATCCCCGTCGAGGGGGTAGTAGGCAACCAACCCGTTGGTGAAGCGTGCCTGCCCATTGGCCATCAGAGCCCCCGCCAAGACAGCCAGAGTAAGACCATAGAAGCGCGTGATTATTATCATAAGATGATGAAGCATGGTTGTTCCCGATTCTTTCTTCCCACTTACATGACGGTAACAGAAGCGCCCTGATGCGTGCAACGCCAAAAGCAGATTAAGAATGGAACAACTGTTCCTGTAAACGCGGGTTTATCGATTGGCACTATGGCGGGATGTTGTCCAAAGATTTCGCGAGCCTATTTGGCAAGGTTGTGAGGCAGCGTCGTAAGGGACAGGACCTCACGCAGGAAGAGCTAGCGGAGCGGGCGGACTTGGCTCCCAAGATGATATCCTTAATTGAGCGATTTGAGAGGAACCCTTCCCTTAACGTGGCCGACAGCATAGCACAGGGGCTGGGAGTCCCCCTCTGGCGCTTGATGAAGGACGCTGAAGATGCAAGGCGCAAGGAGCAGACTTCGAGAAAGTAGGGTGGAGTTGATTTGATACTGCTTTTTGATACTTCTTGCTCGGAATTCTGCCCAAGCCTGTCCCTTCCTGTCCATGTCCTTTGGTTAAGAATCACAGAGAAGTCAGGGCTTGTCCAAGGCTGTCCAAGCTCGGGAAAACGTGGGAAAACCTCGTTAAGCAATTAGAAGGCAGATGCTCTATCCGACTGAGCTACGGGCGCTTATAGTTGCAGTTCAACCCTATGGAACTGCTGAGAATTGCTGGGAGCGACCCGGTCTATACCGGTTTTCTATACTGCCCGGCTGAAACAGAGCCAACGCCCAAGAACTGGCGATCGGAACTGATCCGACCAGCAGAAAACGCAGCGCCTGAACCGTCTGTCCCGCAATTCATCACCGAAGTACTATGCCAGATGCCGAATCGACGGCAAGCTTGTTTGGAGCCGCTTGAACACCAACGTCCTGAGTGTCTTGCGCCAGTGCCTGGAGATCGGGGTGGAGCAGGGGAGTATGTCCTTCAATCCTGGTTTGCGGGTGGAACGCGCCAAGGAGAAGCCCAAGTCCCTGACCTTGGTGGCATTTGCGCCGAGCCCACTCTTCGGCCATGGCCGCCAAAGTCTCGTTCTCAGCCCAAACGAAAGAGCCTTCATGATAAACCAGCCAAGCCCTCGGACAATGACCCGTGCCGGCTTCCTGACCGGTAATTGCGGCGGCCTGATCCAAACCATACCGCTTCGCTCAGGATCGCCTGTGGAAGTCGATTGTTGCCTACTTGCCTCAGGAAACCAGAGGCGAACCATTCCCTTCGCTCCCGCTCTCTTGTTAGGAAAGGGGGTGAGGACGTGCTGGAGGCACGCTGAGACTCGAGAAGTTGATTTCGTCCGCTGCTTTCGCCAGGGTGTCGATTATTGATAGGAAGAAGAGACTCCTGCTTGGCTTCCTGGCGATTTGCACGGTTGTCCCTGGTGTAGCGGTATTGGTAGAGATCCTCGACTCAGCCCCCCCCATTGAAGCAGGAGCGTCGACTGGAGGGACTGCGCTACGTGACTGTAGATGTGAAGAAGCTCTCCGTGGGGCAAACCGGGATTCTATTTCCGCACCCAACGCCTCCGCCCTGGCTCCATTGCAATAGACTCACCCTCGCTTCGAAGGCGGGCACTTCCTCTGGGCTGCCTCCTGGTGAATGGCACTTACTCAACATGCACGCTGAGAACTTCCACGAAATCGTAAGACAAAAGCGGATTAGCCCAACTTTCGATACTGGGACAGGTTTTTGACAAAATGCGAGAGCCCTGGGTGCG
>CAYPNF010000058.1:0-48060 GCA_964411985.1 uncultured Verrucomicrobiota bacterium | reverse complement strand
GTGCTTCTCAGCACTCGCACTTCGGTTCGGCTGCCGACCCGGTGGCTAGCCTTGCATCGGGTGGGACTTGATCGCTTTCGCTATCTCACCGACTGGGTAAGGTTGACATGTTTCAAGAGGTGTCTCCTCTATTCTCGCATCCCGGGCTTATCTCGGCGCGAGCGTTCGGGTGGTTCGGCGCTCTTGTGCCTTTCCGGGGCCGGCGCTTTGGGAATGAGCTTCCCTCTAATCTTCGCATCAATGACTTGTGCCAATCGTGTGGCTTTGGAGTAGTCCGATGCCGGGCCGAACTCCATCCTGAGGTAAGCGGTCCGTCCAGACGACTTCATCATCTGGCGATGGTATTCCAAGAACCCCTCCCGGTCAGGGTGCTCCGCACAAACCTGTTCGGGCGGCTCGCAGCGAGGATCAATTAGGAGGAAGGTCTTGTTCGTCGTCCATCCACTCCCAAGTTCCGCAAGCGTCGGCGCGATGTCGAGAATCGATCTGTCAGATGCTTAATGCGCCACTGTAGCCCAAAACAGCAGAAAAGCTGCAAGAAAGGCCGAACGTTTCATAGATGCACCTTTGTCGAACGCTCCGGATCAGCGACTCCGCGCTGTTGGTCCTTGGTTTGAGTTTCAGGGTTCATTGCGGAGTTCGCTGCGTTTGGGTGGTTAGCCATTTGCATTCTTGATTGTGTTTGCCTGACCGCGCCGGGTCCAATGGCGGCACCGGCGGACTGCCAGCACGCCGACTGCCAAGGGCGCGGCCGCGATCAGCAACGCACCGCCCCAATCCAATGTGCTCTTTCGACCAGGCTCGACTGCAACGCTAACAATGATTCCCACCGATGCCGCAAAACAAAACCAAGCGACAACCGCATATACGAACCTAGCGACTACAAAGCTCGGGGCTCGGGTGTTCATGGCTAACGTGCTTAAACGATTGCAAAACGTTGATTGACTGGCGGAAAAAGGCGAATTCTCCCGTGTGTAACTCGTTCCATGGCAATCATGATGTCTCCATTAATCCTATAGCCAAACGTTTATTGCAATCCTGAAAGGGGATCCCCGCCGGATCCCTCCCAACACCCCCCAGGACGCATCAGCACGACCTCCCCAAGACGCCCCCCAGACCCAACCACCCCACACCCAAAGTAACCCCCTACAGAGAGATCACCGATACCACCCATGTTTTCCTTGAAGGCGGTTGGGTATCTAGGCAGCTTCTCCGCAGCATGCGAAGATCCTGCGGCAAAATGTTCTGGACCTGGTGGTGGGCCATGGCCCTGCTGGCGTTGCCGTCCTACCCAGCGACGGCCGCAAGCTCCCCCAGCCGCATGGTCCTCTACGGACAGGAAGTGGTCAGCCTCCAATCCTGGGCGATGAAACAGGGCTACCGCGTCGGATGGGACCGTTCCTCCGGACAAATCTCGGTCACCAACCGTTCCGTGCGCCTCCTTTTCACACTCGATTCGCGCAAGGCGGAGATTAACGGAGTCAAAGTCTGGCTTTCGGTTCCGATCATCCCTAAAAACCAGGACGTCTTCATCTCCTCCTTGGACTTGCGCACCACCATCGAACCAGTGCTCCGTCCGCCCCAGTATCGTGCCGGAAGGAAAATCAAGGTCATCGCCTTGGACCCCGGACACGGGGGGAGGGATCCAGGACACCAAGCAGGTTCCCAGCAGGAAAAGACCCATACCCTCCTCCTCGCACGCGAGTTGCGCGCCCAGCTGCGACAAGCTGGGTTCCGGGTGATTCTCACCCGTTCTGGCGATGATTACCTTGACCCCTACGAGCGAAACCCCATCGCCAAAAGGTATGGAGCTGACCTGTTCCTCAGCCTACACTACAACGCCTCTGGAAATGGCAATGGCGACGTCAGCGGTGTGGAAGTCTATTGCCTCACTCCCTCCAAGGCCCAATCCACCAACGCCCGGGGTGAAGCTGCCTCCACCCAAGCGGTCTTGGGAAACCTGAACGACCGGTACAATATGTATCTCGCCTATCAACTCCAGCGGCAGTTGGTGCGAACTCTGGGGAGCGAGGATCGGGGAGTGCGCCGGGCCCGGTTCGCGGTGCTCAGAAACGCCGAGATGCCCGCCGTCCTCGTGGAAGGCGGTTTCATGACCGCCCCCAAGGAGGCCAAAGCCATCTTCACCCAGGCAAACCGGCAGAAACTAGCCAGAGCCATCACGATGGGCATCCTCGCCTATCGACGCACGGTAGAAAACTGAGTTGCCGGCACCAAAGGACTGAAAGCCGCTCAGCCGAGGCTTTCCGCACCCAATCCCCCACTCTCGCCCTACTTTCCTCCCTTGGAAGCCTTCCCGCTGTCCCCACCCGATGCGCCCTTGCCGCCGCCGGCCGTCATGAGGGTACCCACGAGGAAGCCCACCGCAAAGAAGCCGAAGTACATGATGGCCGCCGGCTGCTTAAACGGTTTGGGCAGGACCGGGGGCAGCGACAGGGAAACCAAGTCTTTGTTGTATAAGCCGATCATCACCAGGAGCAAGAGCACAATGATCAGGAGGAGCGTCCGAAAAAGCAATTTGGCATTCATAGCGAGTTCCGCGGTTGGGAACATAGGAGTCGCCGCGGGGGACGTCAATGGCGGTGATGAAGATCATATTCCCTTCATCAATCCTCTCGCGTGCGCGTGCTTGCGGAAATCCAATCGAGGAGCAAACTAAAGCCATGAGTATTGTGACCAAGACGGGCGACACCGGGACCACTGGTTTGATGTACAATCGCCGTGTCTCAAAGACGCATCCGCGGGTCGAGGCTTACGGATGTCTCGACGAACTGACCGCATGTCTGGGCATGGCACGCGCCCAAACGGCGGACCGGGAGATTCAGGCCACCCTCCTGGGGATTCAGAAGGATCTGATCACAGTCATGGGCGAGCTCGCGACGGATTGCCAGGATCGAGACCGGTATTTGAGCGACGGATTCACCCCGGTGAACGCGGCCATGACGGAAAGACTAGACCAGTGGATTCAGGTGCATGAACCGAAGGTGGGACCGTTCCGCGGGTGGTGTCTTCCCGGCGACAGTCTGGCGGGAGCGGCGCTCGAAGTGGCGCGGACCGTCTGCCGCCGTTCTGAACGCAAGGTCGTAGCCCTCCAGGAAAACGGGATCCACAACAATCGAGAAGTGGTGGTCTACCTGAATCGGCTCGCGGACGCCCTATGGCTTATGGCCCGTTGGGTGGACAAACAGGCAGTGACCCAAGCCAGTGAGTAAGCGAGGAAACCAAGCATGAAGGAGAATGACTTCGACATCGCCGTGCTCGGCGCGGGAAGTGCCGGATATGCGGCCGCGAGGACGGCGGCCCAAGCGGGGCGGAAAGTGGCACTGGTGGAAGGAGGGAAAGAACTGGGTGGCCTCTGCATTCTGCGAGGGTGCATGCCCACAAAGGCACTCCTCTACGCCGCCGAAGTCCGGCACCTCTGCAAGATGGGTCCGGTCTGGGGCATCCACCCACGAGAGGTCTCCTTCAACCTCCATGAAGTCATCGCGCGCAAGGACCGCCAAATCCGCGAGTTCGCCGACTACCGGCGACAACAACTGGAAAAAGGCAAATTCACCTTCCTGAGGGCGCAGGCCTCCTTCCAGGACGCGCATACCCTGCTCCTGGACAACGGCACAACCCTCCGGGCCAGTCATTTCATCGTCTGCACTGGATCCAAGGTGTCGGAGCCACCCCTGGCAGACCTCTCCCGCGTGGGCTACATGACGAGCGATGACGCGCTCACTTGCGAGCAACTACCCGAATCGATGGTGGTGCTCGGAGGCGGTGCGGTGGCGTTAGAGTTTGCCCAGTACTTTGCCCGGTTCGGCGTCAAAGTAACCGTGATTCAAAGGAGCCCACAGGTCTTGCGCGACCTGGACACGGATTGCGCCAAGTCGCTGGAAGGAGCGTTCCGTCGCGAAGGGATTAAGGTCTACACCGGCACCCGTCTCTTGGAGGTGCGGCGTTCGGGGGCGCTCAAAACGGTCGTTTTCGAGCATCAAGGCGAAAAAGTCGAGGTGGTCGCCGAGCAGATTCTGCATGCGCTGGGAAGAACCGCGGCAACGGACGCACTAGGACTGGAGCGAGCAGGAGTCGCAACCATCGGCCATCATCAGATCCGCACCGATCTTTCGCAACGCACTTCCGTTCCTCACATTTATGCTGCAGGTGACTGCACGGGGCCTCACGAGATCGTGCACGTGGCCATCCAGCAAGGGGAGATTGCAGCCCACAACATCCTGCATCCCGACCAACCTCGGCAGATGGATTACCGGTTGCTGGTTCACGTGGTGTTCACCGACCCGCAAGTCGCCCAAGTTGGGTTGAATGAAAAGGAGGCGAAAGCCTCCGGGATTCCATTCCTGGCCTCGAGCTATCCTTTCAATGATCACGGAAAATCGCTCATCATGGAGGCGTTGGATGGATTCGTGAAGCTGCTCGCCGACCCCACCACCGGAAAGATCCTCGGCGGCAGCGTGGTCGGGCCTGTTGGCGGGGAACTGATTCATGAGATCGTGGTAGCCATGGCCAAAAACATGACGGTTCAAGAGTTGGCGGCCACACCTCACTACCACCCCACCCTGGCTGAGATCTGGACCTATCCCGCTGAGGATCTGGCGGCCCAAATCCCAGCCCACTAGCCAATGCGCTGACTTCTTCGTTTCCACCAGCGCGGTGTCATGCTATGAACCTGCGCAGTTGCTGTATTGAGATGAAAAAGAATCCTCTGCTGACGGCGTTCGTCGTCTTGGTCAAGATCTACTGGTGGGTCGGCTTGCTGCTCTTGGTCGGGCTGATTGTGGCATCCAAGTTCGTAGCCCCCGCTCCACCCCGCGAGATCACCATCGCCACCGGGTCCGAGACGGGCGGGTATCACCGTTTTGGAATGCAGCTCAAGGCCGCCCTGGAGAAGAAGGGGCTGAAAGTCAATCTGCGCCCTTCGGGAGGAACCATCGACAACCTCAAGTTGTTGAATGATCCCCAGAGCAACGTCAGCGTGGCGTTCGGCCAGGGGGGTGCAGAGCGTTTCTACGAGGGAGACACGGAGGAGATCTACGGGTTGGGCAGCCTCTTCTACGAGCCATTGTGGTTTTTCTACCGGAAGGAATGCCAATTGAACTCCTTCTCCGACCTCAAGCGCGTGAAGGTCGCCATCGGCAAGGCCGGTTCGGGTACTCAAATGCTCTCCAAGGTCCTCTTGCGGGAAAATGGAATCCCGGAGACGAACTGGGTGGCACTGGGATCGGCTGAGGCTATTAAGGCACTCCAAGCGGGAGAAGTGCAGGCCCTTTTCCTCGTGGCCCCGGTCAACGACCCCATGGACCGCTCGAAGCCACACCCAGATGTCTATCAACTGATGGCCAATCCCGATCTAGCGCTCTTCCCGGCAAAGAGAGCCCAAGCTCATGTCAGCCGCCTTCCCCACCTTTCTGTGGTCACCATCGGAGAAGGACTCATCGATCTGGAAAAAAACTATCCTCCGACGACTCTTACTTTGGTTTCGCCGATGGCGACCCTGATCTGTCGCCACGACCTGAACGGGGACATCGCGGTACTCATTCTGCAAACGTGCCGGGAGATGCAATCGCAGGGAGGCTGGCTGGAAAAGAGTGGAGAGTTCCCCGCCAAGATGGGAGTCACCTTTCCCTTGCTCCCCGAAGCCAAGCAGTTTCTGGAGAAAGGCCCCTCCTTCCTCTACAAGGTCTTTCCGTTCTGGGTGGCGAACATGGTGAACCGCCTCTGGATCATGGCGATCCCACTGGTTACCTTGGTCATTCCATCGGTCAAACTCGCGTTACCCACCTACCGCTGGCGCATACGACGCAAGATTGCGACCCATTACCGCCTGCTCATGACCATCGATGACCGGATCGCAGACGGCACGATCCGTCAAACTCTGGAAGCGGATATTGCCGAGCTGGCCAAGTACGAAGACGAACTAGCCAAGCTCTCCATCCCCATCATGTACGCCGGAGAGTACTATTCCCTCCGAATGCATGTCCGGTACGTCCGCGCCCGCCTGGAGGAATTCCGAGCCGAGCAGCCCTCGAGACAATCCTAGGCACCTAGCGCCGACCGTCGTACCAAATCGGGCAGGCTTCCCGTCTCCTCCGAGCACCAAAGGGGGAGCAGACGCACCGGGCGAGAAAGCGCAGGTACTCAACCCTGGTATAAAGGTGCAACTTCCTGGCGGAAGTGCGTAACGGATGGCGACTCAGGATTGCCATCGACTTGCCTTGGATACGACCAAAGCGCTTGAGCCGACGGCTCAGATCGAGTTCTTCCGAGACATAAAGCTCTTGGTCGAACCCGCCCAGTTCGACAAAGGCGCTCCGCTCACAGAACAGGAAAGAGCCGGCGGCTATCCCCGTGTTCCTGCTAAACCAATTCCATGCGTCGACCCAGAACTTGACCCGTCCCACATAGTCATCCAGCTCCACATAACTCCCGCCACCAATGTGTTCTCCTGAATCGATCGCCTCGGCCATGTCGTGGAGCAGTTCACGGGAAGGGAAAGAGTCCGCGTCGAGAAAGAGTAACCAATCTCCGCTGGCCACGGCGGCTCCAGAATTCCTTGCCCGTGCAATCTGGTTTACCGGCTCACGAACCACCGTCGCCCCCAGGGAAGCCGCAATCTCCCCCGTACGGTCCGAGGAGTTGTTGTCGCACACGATCACCTCAAGCCCCCATCCTCGGTCGCGGATCGCCGCTCCCGCTGTCCTCACTGCGTCGAGGCAACGCCCGATGAGTTTCTCCTCATTAAAGGCCGGAATGACGATGGAGATTTTCAACTACGGGTCAGTTGCAGCCCGGTGCCAGACAGTCGGAAATCAACAAAACGCGCGCGTCCGTTGGGAGGATTCCGTTCCAGGCTTTCCCGGATTCGCCGGCCCGCTGCCGGGTCCTTGGCCAGGATCAGGAGGTATCCGCCTCCGCCCGCGCCCAGGAGTTTGGTGGCGAGCACGTGGTCCTGAATTTGGCGAAGAATTGCCTGGGTGGAGGCCGGGTTGGTCCCCGAATCGAGTCGTTGGTTCAGAAGCCAACTGCGATGGATGCAGTCAGCGACCTCTTGATAGTCCGCCTTTTGAATCGCATTGAAGGCCGCCTCGGCATTCTCCCCAATCTCACCGATAATACTCAGGTGCGAGGGGGAATTGAGGAAGATGCCGCGCACGATCTCATGCAGAATGCCCATCGCCAGCCGCGTGATCCCCGTGTAATAGAGCAGGACGTTCTCGTTGGCCCAATGGTCGTCGAACAAATGATCGGGCAACCAGCGCAAGGTCGGTTTCTGAACCAGCCCCGGTTGCGTCTCCACCAGCTTCACCCCGCGGTAAATGCCCCCCGCCTGATCCTGCCATCCACCACCCGTGGTCAGCAATTGTTCCAGAGCCAGCGTCCTGGTAAAAAGCACACTACGATCCCACCCCAGCCCACACAAATCGCCAATGGTGGCCAGCAGGGTTGCGGCCAGGATGCTGCTGGTCCCCAAACCCGACCCTTTGGGCACCGCACAAAGCAGAGAGACTTCAATGCCCCCGCCAAAAGCCTTCAACTGTTCTTCCAGGGAAGAGAAGTGCGGTCCGTCCTGGAATTTCGGGAGAAAACCCGCGAGGGCAAAAGCTGCTTTGGCAATCGCAAATCCACTGCCCGGTTGCGCGAAGGTCTCCAGTTCCTCGTAAGTCCGCACGCGTTGCTCAATGCCCAAGTCAATGGACCTCATCACCAACTCCGGCACCAAAGACCGTTTGGCGAACACCTGAATGGGCGGCTGACCGTTCAAATCGACTGCCAGGTTGACGACCCGCCCGCCGTTCTCAAGGCAGTAGGGAGGGGTATCCGTCCATCCGCCCGCCAAATCGAGTCGCACGGGAGAACGTCCCCACACGATCTGGTCTTCCTGCACCGTGCACCGCGGGGTCACTTTCGCCAGCTGGGCGTCGTGGACGATCATCTCCTGCAACTCGGCAAAGGAACGGGATTCCAGCTGTTCCCAACCGCTCTGCTTCCGGTGCCGCAATACCGCTGCGCGAAACATGTGCTCATGCACCGTGCGCATCGGCTCAAAGCCATCCCGACCGCTCTCCACCGCCGCAGGCAACTCCTGGTCCGAATTCGCGTACAGGCGCGCAGTCGACTCCAGGTCCAGTTTCAGGAAAACACTCCAACGCGAGTTGACCAGCATCGGACGCAAGCACCCAAAACGGTTCCGGGCGCGCTGTTCGTAAAGCCGGTCGAAACGCGCCAAGCCGGACAACGCTCTGGCAGAAACCCTACGGCACTCCAGCCAGCGCTTGGCAAAAGGTTCGCTCGGAGCGGGACGCCCCGAAAACAGCCACTCCAGCCAGCGTGGATCCAGTTGCCCAGCGTCCAGGATGGGGAACAGGGGCGCGTCAAAAAGATCCATTCCGGGACGAATGCCTGCCTGCTCCCGACTGATGCCCCGGGCAAAGAACCAGTTGGCGGCCGGCCGTTCCAACCATCGCGTATTGGCCTCCTCCACCGCTCCACGGAACGCATCGTTCATTCCGTAGAAGCGGATGCAATGCTCATGATCCCCCACAGGAACGAAATCGAGACAGACGCCCGGTTCCATCGCCAGGTCCCAACTATTGTCCGGAACCCCCGTAAAGACGTGATCGCACGCCAATTTCCAGGTGACGGGAATCGTACAGTTCTCCGCCCACAGGGTGTGATTCTGATCCTGGCGCAACGGGTAGCCGAACCGGGCATTCTGCAGGTACTGGTCGGGATGCCGCCGAGACCCCATCAGCCCTAGCTTCCGCTCGTCGAGTTCCAGGTTTTGCAGGGCGGAGATCGACTCCAACATCTGACGGCTGGTTCCGAAATGGTAAAATTCAGGCTCGGGCAGCGGCACCACCGCACTCGTCAACCCAGCGATGACTGGGTCTTTGTTCGTGGGAGAGCGTCCCAAGGCAAGCGCAAATTGGCTGTAGAACTCGTAAGGCAACGCCTGCCCACCTTGGAAGCTCTGTTTGGCCGGGTCCCATCCCGATTTCTCCAGCAGGACTGCGACCGCCTTCTCGCTCAGCAGCCACATCCCTGTGTCAATCAGACACAGGTGGTCCGACGAAAGCTCGCGAATCCTGGCCGGGGACGGTTTCTGCAGAAAGAAACTAAGCTCGGTCGAGGCATTTCGCGGGGTAAAGAAGACCCCGAAATCCTTGGCCTTCTCGGGAGTGGTCCACATGCCCAAGCCAAGCACATCCACTTCCGGAAACGGAGGAAGGTTCCGCCCAAACCGGAGCAGAACGTCGCCGCTGGCAATCAACGTGACGATCCGACTTGGAGCGTGCGCGAGGATGCGTTCATAGCCCGGCAACTGCAGGTCCAGTAAGGTCTGATCCAGGCGCTGTCCCAGCGACCAGCGGAACGCCGGGATCGGCATCAGAGGCTTCCCCACGCACGCATAGGCCGGAAGCCGACGGCTCTCGCCTGATCCATGGATGATGAGCTTCCGACTCTGGCGCAGCCATTCGTTGAACCCCGCTCCGCCCTGGGTCGCTTCCCACGCCTGTGTCAGGAGGTGGGATGTCCCTCCGCCTGAGCCTAACTGGCGTCCCGGCGGGTCTCCGCACGCAAACCATTGGGGACGACTCCTCCCCTCCAAAGCCTCGAACCGTTCGGCCATGGCCAGCGGAAGCGATACCAAGTACTGAAAACCGGACTTCTCGGAACCCATGGGTTTATCTTGGCCACACCAAAGCGACCTGTCCAGCCTACTCCGTACCAACGCTCAAGCCATGAATCGACAAAGTGGGAGACAAAGTGTGGGACAAAGCCCCAAGCCTCCATAATCCTCTCCCCCTTCTCAGCCTTCGTCGCACACCTAATCGCACACTTTGTCGTCCCCCAATCCCAGCCCACCCCCCACCAGAAAGGAAGATTCCTGCATTTCCAGAGAAGAGTCATCCGCAGACGAACGCAGAGTTCCGCAGAGGTTGCCGGGTGGAACCTTCCATTTCCTTGTCCTGATGAACGCAGCCGTCTCGATCACTCAGCTGTGCCGGCTGTTGGATCGTTCGGGTCTGACGCATCATGGAAGTCACCGGCAGGATCCAAGGGGGGTGGAGAGACAGGATGACAGGATGCACAGGATCGGATTGTTGTTTGCGACAGGTTCTCCCCCGCCAACCCGCCATCGTCACACACTTCGTCCTCCCGCTTCGTCACTTCTCAATTGGCGCGAATGCAGAATCTTCAAACTGCCCGCCCCATGCCACCCCAAGCAATGCGGCCGCCACATCACCCCCAAAGCCCACAGAATACCTCTCATTGACCTACTCCTCCTAGGCCGATGAGCGGACTGAGCCAGCACCCCACCCTCTGTTCAAAGCGGAGGTGGAATTCAGTGGCCGCCCGCAAACCATCCAACCAGAAACTGTCTGTCCCTCCGTCCCCCAGGGTCATGAATCCCATCCTGCGGCATCCTGTGATCCTGTCAGAATCCGTCTGTCTCCTTCCGCTCCCCGGGGCTGCCCAATCGATGAAGTGTGAGACAAAGTGCGGGACGAAGTGAGCCCCAAACCTCCGTGCTCGCCTCCCCTCTTAGCCTTCGTCGCACACTCGTGCCAACTACCCATCCCGTTTACGGACAACCGGTGCATCGCGTCATGAGTGTGGAACGTCAAGTACTGGAAGCACCACTCGACAGGGTTCTGATCTTTTTCCCCTTGAAGGCTCTTTTCGGGCCAGACACAGTTCAGCCACGCCGGGAAAGCAAATTCGTATCGGCGAGACATGCACGAGGTTTCGGAGATAAGGATCCGCGGCGCGCGGCAGCACAACTTGAAGGTCCACGATCTGTCGTTCCCCAAGAACAGACTCGTCGTCTTCACCGGCGTGAGCGGTTCCGGAAAATCCTCTCTCGCCTTCGATACCATCTATGCCGAGGGGCAGCGGCGGTACATCGAAACCCTCTCCTCCTACGCGCGCCAGTTTCTCGGCCAGTGGGAAAAGCCGCTGTTCGACAGGATCGAAGGCCTGGTCCCTACCGTGGCCATCGAGCAGAAGAAGACTGCCGCGAACCCTCGGTCCACGGTGGGCACCATGACCGAGATCTGGGACCACATGCGCGTGCTCTGGGCAGGCGTGGGGGAGGCCAAGTGTCCCCGATGCGACGTGGAAATCGAGCCACTCTCGCCTCAGGAGGTCGTCGAAGCACTGGCCCGCATCAATGCCCCGGTTTTCGTCCTCGCTCCCCTCGTTGAAGGCCGGAAGGGCGCCTTCGCGGACGAGATCGCGGACCTGAAGAAACGCGGTTTCGTAAGGATGATGGTGAACGGCGAGATGGCGCGGATCGACGATCTGGCTCTCTCGCCCAAGCGAAAGAACACCATCGAGATCGTGGTGGACCGGATCAACCCCGCGGAAACCGACCAACGCAGGCTTGCTGACACGGTCGAGACCGCCCTCCGAGAAGGGAATGGATTCCTCGTGGCGCGGAGGGTGGAGGGGAATGAGCCGGACGAGCGGTTCAGCGGCCGGAGGAGCTGCAAGCGGTGCGGCGCCGGTTTCGCCGAGCTCACTCCCCAGTCCTTTTCCTTCAACAGCCCCCTCGGCATGTGCCCAGCCTGCGGGGGCCTGGGCCGGAGGGTCGAGATGGACCCTGACCTCGTAGTGCCAGACCCTTCACTCTCCATCCGCCAGGGGGCCATCGAGCCTTGGGCGAAGGTCATGGGCAAGGCGGGTAGTTGGAGCAGCAGGATCGTGGACGCCGTGGCCGCCGCCTTCGGGATAGACCTCGACAGGCCCTGGAAAAGACTCCCTGTCAAACACCGGGAGATCATGCTGCGTGGCATCGGGGACCGTGAGGTCAAGGTGAGCTACGAGGGCCGGCGCGGGTCCGGAACCTTCACCATGCCCTGGGAGGGCGCTCTGAACTCAATGATGAGAAGGTTCACCGAGACGAAATCTCCGATGATGCGCGAATATTACATGAAGTATTTCTCCGAGGCCGATTGCAGCGCATGCAGCGGCGCCCGGCTCAGGCCCGAAGCCGTATCGGTCTTCGTTGGCGGGAAGAGCATCGTGGAGGTGGCAGCCCTTTCCGTAGCGGAAGCCTCGGCGTTTTTCGCGGGCCTCAAGCTGCCGGGTTCAAGAGGAGTCGTGGCGGCTGAAGTGTTAAAGGAGATCGGTGCGCGGCTCCAGTTCCTGGAATCCGTCGGCCTCTCCTATCTCTCCCTGGACCGGCAGGGCCCTTCGCTCTCCGGCGGCGAGGCGCAGCGGATTCGACTGGCAAGCCAACTCGGCGGTGAGCTGTCCGGGATCCTCTACGTGCTCGACGAGCCTTCGGTGGGCCTTCACGGCCGAGACCACGCCCGCCTGATCGATACGCTCAGGAGACTGCGGGACCGTGGGAATAGCGTACTGGTGGTTGAACACGACGCGGGCACTATCCGTGCCGCCGACTGGGTGGTCGATCTCGGTCCGGGGGCCGGGGAAGCCGGTGGTCGAGTGGTCTTCTCGGGGCCGCCCCAGGATCTTCTCCACTCCGACACTCTCACCGGCCGCTACCTTTCCTCCCGGGAGAAGATCCCCGCCCGGGCCAAGCGAAGGCGACCTTCGGGCGTCCTTAAGGTCCTCGGGGCCACCGAGAACAACCTCGCGCGGATCGACGCCTTGATCCCGTTGGGCGTCTTCACCGCCGTGACCGGAGTTTCGGGTGCGGGAAAGAGTTCCCTGGTCATCGAGATCCTGAAGCCGGCCCTGTCGGCACTCCTTCACCACTCGAAGCAGAAACCCGGGCGCTTCGACCGCCTCGAGGGCGCCGAACTGCTCGACAAGGTCATCCACATGGACCAGAGCCCCATCGGCAGGACGCCCCGTTCCAACCCGGCGACCTACACGGGGGCTTTCGACCGGATCAGGGAGCTCTTCTCCTCCTTACCGGAGTCCCGGATGTATGGATTCGGGCCGGGGCGCTTCTCCTTCAACGTCGCTGGAGGCAGATGCGAGGCCTGTGGTGGCGATGGAGTCAAGCGCGTGCCGATGCACTTCCTGCCCGACGTCTGGCTCCCCTGCGAGGTCTGCGGGGGAAAGCGCTACAACGCAGCGACCCTGCGGGTGAGATACCGGCAGCTGAACATCGCGGACGTGCTCGACCTGACGGTCGCCCAGGCGCTCGAGGTATTCCACGCGCACCCGGAGCTCAAACGCCTCTTCGAAATGCTCCGGGACGTCGGGATGGACTACGTCAAGCTGGGCCAGCCCGCGTCCACCCTCTCGGGCGGCGAGGCGCAGAGGATCAAGCTGAGCCGCGAGCTCGGCCGGACCGACACCGGCCGCACCCTCTACATCCTCGACGAGCCGACCACCGGGCTGCATTTCGATGACCTCCGGAAATTGCTGACCGTTCTCGACCGGCTCGTGGACGCCGGGAACACCGTCCTCGTCATCGAGCACAACCTGGACGTCATCCTGCACGCCGACCACGTGATCGACCTGGGGCCCGAGGGCGGGGCGGACGGAGGACGGATCGTGGCGGTGGGACCCCCGGAGGAAATCGCAAGGTGCGCGGCATCGCACACGGGAAAGCTGATCTCCTGCGCCCTGGCGGAAGCGTCAAGAAAGCCCGATCGAATTCGGAGCTCTTGACCTTCTCCCAACCTTCCCACCACCCATCTCCGGCTGACCGTCGTGTGGCCAGTCACCCACCATGCCAGGACCTTTTTCCCCTGCTGCGCTTTTGAGCTCCGCCCCAACTCCTCCTCCCTCAGCCCCAACGCGCCTCGGCTGTTTCATGAGCTGCCGATCACCAAACGGGTCCGCAAAGCCCCGGAGCCAGTGCCCTGCATTCAGACCGAGGAGAACGGTCGCGAGCCAATCCTTCATTGTGAGGTGGCCTCGCGGCGATGCTCGCGCAGGCTGCGGAGCCATGCAAAGCCCGCCACCGCCCACACGATCTTGGCGTGCTCAAGCGTCGACCGAACGACCAAGGTCATCGGGCCGCCCGAGGTAGCTATGGAGCGGCACAAGACCATTACGGCGGACCCGATGCAGCAACTGGTTCGGCGTCATAACCTCAAGTGACGTCGACGCCCCATACCGACAACCAACCACGAAGAAGCGATCCGGCCAACGGTATCTCGGAAACCACACCCAGCGGGGCGTAGAACCAGTCTGCAAACTCTGGGGCCAAGCGGGTCACCGGCCCAGCGCTCAGGACATAGAGGCTGAGACCGAGCGCCACCCAGCGCAATACCCGCTTCTGCCGAGTGAGCGTTGAATGCACAACTGGGCCCGAGCTTGTCATTTGCATACCAGCATCGCCGAACCGTTTGATTCAACGAACCAGCGGTTCGTTGAATAACCTTTGCTATTCTTCATCGTAACCCTCTTAGGGTGAATCGATTATACGATACTTGATCGCAAGTTCAAGTCAGAAGAAAAGGACGCCCTGAGCAAAAGGCTTCCACCCGGTGGCTATGGTTCGGGCATTGAACCAGACAAATCCAACACGCAATCCGTTTATTGCGAAGTGTGGATCAAGAGGGCCGGTACGGGAATCGTGCGCATTGTCCATTTGACGTGATATCCTTCAGCTCCGCGTGTTCAGTCTCTCTTTCAGAGCCCGTGCTTTCCTGTCCCGCTCCTCTCCACGTGCCGCGTCGGAAAACGGCCGCTTCAGGTCACCGAGGGTGCGGGTTAGGGAACGCTTGCACGGCTCAGCGCGTCATGGGGAGGCTCAGGGCGCCGTTGTCGACCCAGGTCGCCAGACGAGGCCCTGCTCGTCGCTTTCAGGCGTGAAGGTCAGCCGGCGCTCCGCCCCCGTCGCCATTGTGCGGACCCACACGTCGAAGTTCCGAACGAACGAGATTTCCTTTCCATCAGGTGACCAGGCCGGGTCGGTCAAGGTTGTGCCCGTGCCGAGCTGCAAGGTCGGTCCGCCCTCCAGATCCACGGCCCGGAGTTCCATCTCGGCGGCGCCCTGCGGGCGGTAGATATAGGCGAGATAACGCCCGTCCGGCGACCAGCTCACGCGATAGCCCCACGCGCCCGTAGCAAGCGTGCGCACTTCCAGGGTGGTTTTCGATAGCAACTGAACCTTGTCACCGGAAGCAAAGGCCAGGCTGTTGCCGCCCGGTGCCCAGTATGCGGTCACTGTGCCAACGTCCATACTTGGTGTGAGATCCTGCTGCAGCCCGTCGGGCGTGATGGTACGCAGCGACTTCTTCCCGCCATTGCCAGGATCGTAGGTAAACGCCCACTCGTTACCGGGGGAGACGGTGCCCTGCTGGCTCCCGAGGCCGTACGGGAAACGCACCCCCTCGCCCACGCCGAAGGTGGTGAGCTGCCGGGACAATCCGACCGGCGGCACCTTGGAAACCCAGGTCTGTGACGCGCCGGCAAAGAGGCGCTGGAGGTACATCAGATCGCCGCCCGGTGCTGCTCTCTCGAAATAGACCGGAGCCGCATAGCTGGCGCTTCCGGCGGGACTCGGGATCAGCACCGCGAACGGGGACTCCTCGGCCAAAACCCCGCCGACGCGGATGATGCGGATGGCCTCGCGCTCCGAGAACGCGAGCTCGCTTCCGCTGGGGCTCCAGACCGGAACGCCGAAGCTGATAACGTTATTTGGGTCGCGGACACCGTATGCAACCGTTCCGCTTTTTGCGGTGACTATCTGAATTCCATTGTCCGTCGGACCTTGAAACCTAAAGGCGAGCATGGGCGGCAAGGGGCATTCCGAGCCGAGCAGCAGGGCGCGTTCCGCCTTGGACCCCTCGTACAGGGAAGAGTTGGCGAAGTAGCAAAGAATCTCGCGGTCCGTAACCGCGGCCTCTTCCAGATCCAAAGCACCTCCGCCGATGTAGGCTACCACCGCGCCCAGGCCGTCCTCCGCATCGAGGTCGAACGAAACCCTGCCCGGGCCGCCCGTGTAGCCGTCGCCGTTCAGGTCGAAGCGGGAGTGGTCTCGGGGATCGCCCGGTTCCCACAGGGCTTCCGCATCCTTGAAGGCACTGAGAAAGGCGGCAATGTCCTTTTCGTCAAACTTTCCGTCCGGCTGCGCGCCCGAAGCGTCCGTCTCCTCGCCGCCCGCCACGTCGAGCAGGCGGCGGCGCAGCGGCCGCTGATCATCGCCCGCGTCGAGTTCGAGCACCGCCCGGTAGGCATCGAGCAAGTCGCCAGCGCGGGTATTCAGCAGGGCATCGCGCAGTTGCGTGGGCGAAAGGCCGGGCTTCTGCGTGAGTAAGTACGCAGCGACCCCGGCCACCTGCGGCGCGGCGTAGGAAGTCCCGCTAAGACCGCTGCGAACGCAATTGTCGCCCGCGTGAGCCGGCGCGCAGGCCAGCGTCAGGTCAGAGCCTTGCGCGAGCACATCCTCGCCGAATTCCGAGAAAACACTCCGCGAGCCGTTGGTCTCCATGCTGCCGACGATCACCACATTGTTGAGGGGCTCGAATAGGCCCGGCAAGCTGGCCGGCAGAGCCCACACCGCGCGTTCTAGCCGCGCGATCTCGGCTGGTGTGAGTTCCGTCGCGCCCTGGAGCATGTCCTCCAAGTTCCCCCGTCGCCCGGCGAGATTCCACTCCGCGTCAAACTCCGCCAGCTTCTCATATCCGGGCAGTGTTCTGGGATCGTCAAAATCATTTCCCGCCGCAGAGATGTGAAGGAACGGTTGGCCGCAGTTCAGGACGAGCTGCCGCCAATAATACGCGCCCATAATCCGCTGGATCCGCGTGGAGATTGTCGGAACGTCAGCCACATAGCCCACGCTGGTCGAGACGATGTCGGGCTGATGGAGTTTGATTGCGTCCACGATGACTAAGTCCATATCCCGCGCGCTCAGGCCGTCAATTGGCAGCGAGAGGACTTCGAGGTAGTCCGTCGGCCGCTCACTCGCCGTCGGGTATCCACCCGTTGGCAGCAGGTCGTCAAAGTTGGCCGCGACCGCGCTGGCCACCGCGAAGCCATGATTGCCGGTGGCGCCTGGCGTGGTCCACCCGAGCGAGGGGACGAAGCGTTGGATCCATATCTGTGGATGCCGGGTGGTCCAGGAGTAGAAGTCCGGCACTAGCACCCGGACGGGCCGGGCGGGCGCCGGCGGCGGCTTCGCCAGCAGGTTCCACGCGGCTGGCAGGCGGACCTGATCCTGCGGCCGGAGCGCCCCCGCCGCCTCGGAATCCGGCGCCCCCGGGTACAACTTCGGACGCGGCGCAAACGCCGGGTCGGCCAGGAGGAACGGCTTCATGTCCGAATTCTCGGCGATCAACTGCTGCGCGACCACCGCCACTTTGGTGGCCGTGTAGGCCGCACCGGGGCGTGGCGCCAGTGCGAGCGTCACGAACAGCAGGCCCGGACGCAGCGTGACGATGCGGAGTCCGGCGGCATCGAGCGCCTGGTTGACGATCGCGGGTGTGGACTGCGGATTCAGCATGGCCTCAATCCGGGTGGTGACTTGGCCGTTTGCAGCGATCGAGTCGGGGCCGACGGCGAACGGCCCGTACGACGGGAACGTCGCCATCAACTCGCCAACGGTGCCGGGCGCCTCGGCCAGACGAATGCCTGGGCGCGAGTCTACCGCCAGCGCGTCTGTTCCAGCCTCCCGCTCGCGGCCATCGCTAAAGCCATCACCGTCCGTGTCCCACCGGGCGGGATCCGTCCCAAGCGTGGTTTCGGTGGGGTCATCGATCCCGTCGCCATCGCTGTCCGGCGGCCGGTTGTCGGCGGTCTCAAATTCCAATACCCGCACGCCGCCCGGACTTCCGTTCCCGTCGGCGTCCACCAACCGGTCACGGTCGTCGTGCAGCAGGGAGCCATTCACCGTAACCCGAATGCGGGCGGCCGCGGGCAGGTCCGTCAAGTAGGACAGTCTTACCGTGGTCACCGGGAGGCCATCGTCGACCAACTCCGCTATGGCGGGGAGGCGGACTCCATTGTACTCCGCGTAAATCTTTTCTTCACTCAGTGGGTTCTCGTCGTACAGCAGGCCGCTGAAGCGGATGCTGGTAGCGCGGGTAACGGCCACCCCGGTCTCCCGGTTCGCCGGCAAGCTGGAGGCGATGGTCGTGAGAGGTATGACGGTGGAACGGAGTCGGAAGAATCGGGTGCCCGCTTCCATCGGGATCGTCACCGAATACATTCCGTTCAACAGCACCGGTGCCTGGGTCACGGCCTGCCAGCCGGTCGGCGTCGCTAGGGTGTGGGCCACTTCGAGCGAGAATCCAGTGGCGGCGCCCGGCCAGCGGAATTCATGGGCCGTTCCCGAAGACCGATGAATCTCGAGACGGGGTTGCGCCAGGCTGGAGGCAATCGTGAGCAGGCTGCCCGCCACCGAGAGCAGTCGGCCACGGAACCGTTTAGAACTGGTATTCATGGCGTTAAGTATGACTAATCTACCGTAGAATAGCATGGAACGGCGGAGGCGCAAGCCGGGCTGCGGTGCGATCGGAGCCATTTTGGCCCAGCCGACCGGCGGGGGAAACGGACGAAACAAAACAGTTCTTGATGATCGCGACCAGCAACCTGAAGCACTCCCCGCTAGAAGTCCCGAAGCCTTGGCACGTGTTCGCGCGTCCTCGGCAGATGAACACAACCGTCTTGATCACTCCGCTATGCCGCGGGTCGGATCGTTCGGCTCCGACGCGTCATGGAATTCATCGGCGAGGTTCAGCAGGTGGTGTGGAGACCGAATTCCAGCGGCCGTCTCCAACCACAACAGGATCCCATCCTGCAGAATCCTGTCATCTTGTCAGAATCCGTCTGTCTCCCTCCGCTCCCCGGGGCTGCCCAATCGAGGAAGTCTGAGACAAAGTGCGGGACGAAGCCCCAAACCTCCGTCTTCCTCTGCCCCTCCCAGCCCTCGTCGCACACTTCATCGCACACTTTGTCGTATCCTCCCCACACCCTCCATCCTCAGCTTTCTGCCATTGCCGTCGTAACAGCCGCCGGTCGCCGGAGGCATCTCGTTAGGCCCTGAGAATTCTATCCATCGCCTTCCCCTTTGCCAATTCATCCACCAATTTGTCGAGATAACGGATTTCCCGCATCGTCGGCTCTTGAACGTTTTCCACTCGGACGCCGCAGACTACACCCTTGATCAGAGTTCGCGAAGGATTCAGCTTGGGCGCCTCCTTGAAGAACGTTTCAAAGTCAGTCTGCTTTTTCAATTGTCCTTCCAATTCCTGCTGACTGTAGCCGGTCAGCCAGCAAAGGATGGCATCCACTTCTGACTTCTTGCGCCCCTTTTTCTCTGCCTTTGCGACATAGCAAGGGTAGACGCTCGCGAAGCTCGTCGTAAGAATTCTATGTTTCGTTGCCATATCAACAATCCGTACCAGCAACTCCGGGTTTTTTGGTCTCTACTTCTAGGTTCTGTTGTCATCCTGGAGCTCGCCGCGTTCGGTTTTTCGGCCTAGTTCCTTCACTGAAGCGGTGGTCCGACAATCTCGATTCCGTATTGGGCTGCGGCTGCCGTGAAGGCTTGAATCGCCTCGGGGGTTGGGGGGCCGGCAGGTTCTGGTAACACCGGGCATTGCGCCGGGCGGCCCATGGCACGCACGAACCGTTCAAAATCGCCGCGCACGGTCACCGTAAGGAACCGCCCGCCCTCTCGCGACTCAGCGCGGTAAGTGTGGGGGATGCCCTTCCGCGCAAGCAGGATGGTGCCGGGGCCGACCCGCTGCTCTTGGCCTTGGACCTGCACGCGGAATTCGCCCTCCACAATGTGGAAGATCTCATCCTCCGTGCGGTGGATATGCAACGGGGGTGAATCGCCATAGGGTACGCGGTGCTCCAGAATCGAGACGCCATCTTGGCCCTCCGACTGGGCTACCCGAACCGTTACGAATGTGTTCAGAAACCAGAACTGAGTTGTGTTCATAGACGTGAAGATAACGGTTGTGCTCCCTGATAATCACCGACCTCAACGCGCCGCGCTCGCTAGCGTCTTGCGCCTGTAGACCTTGTCGGAGCTGCAGACATAGAGATAACTTCGATCCGGCCCGGCGAACGCGCAGCTCACCGTCCCTTTGTCCTGCGGCTTGGAAACCACCCCGCCCAACCGCCCGGAAGGGTCGAACATCTGGATGCCGACATGGGAAGTGATCCACGGCCTTCCCAGGGAATCGACAATCATCCCGTCCCCGCCGCTATCCCCTCTCCCCACCGGTGTGCGCAGCGTGATGTTCCGCTCCCCTGCCCTCAAGGAGCCATCCTCAGCCACCAAGTACGTCCAGGCGTTGGTCCCGTTGTACTCGCTCACCATCAGGGTCCGCTGGTCCGGGCTCAGCCCGATTCCGTTCGGCCCTTGGATGCCCCCGATCACCGACGGCGGACGCGACATGCCGCGTGCACCTATGGGAACCCGGATCACCTGCCCAGCCCCGGTGTCGGTGAAGTAGATCCACCCCGCCTTCGTCACCACCAGGTCATTCGGCTCCACCTCCGTGGCGAGCACGGTCACCTCCTTGGTGATTGGGTCAATGGCGACGATCCTCTTCTCCTTCGCGGCCCCCTGCGTCGCCGCGTACAGCTTGCCGTCCGGCCCGAATTTCATCCCGCTGATCTTGGGGCCGTTCTCGAACCAGGCCGCGGCCCTGCTCTCGCCAGAGCCCACGCGGTGGAGCACGCCCTTGCCCAGGTCGCTGAAGTAGAAGTTCCCCTCTGCATCCGCGCACGCCGCGTCGGTAAACCCGAATCCCTCTCCCACCAGTTCCCAGTCCCCGGGCTTTCCGCCCTCCGGCAGCACCTTCGACAACGCCTCATCCCCGGCCCAGTTGTCCTTGGTCAAGGGCTGCGGAAGCGAAGACTCCGGCCGCCACAGCCATCGCAGGGAATCGGGCAAGATCGCGCCCCCGTGTTTGCCGTTGTGTGCGCCGTCGCCAAACTCAAACCGGAAATCATAGCCGGCGAACGCCAGTGCACTCGCCATTTCCTGGTTCGCCAGCGGCCAGTTGCCGTGCAGGTTGTTCAGATCGTTCGACCCGTCCTGGAGAAACACCCTGATCGGTTTTCGTTCCGTTTTCCGAATCAAGGCCGGATACACGTGCCCGCCCCGGATGTTGGTGAAACTGCCGATTTGCGACAAGACCCTGCGAAACTGGTCCGGCCGCTCCCACGCCACCGTCCAGGCGCAGATGCCACCGGAGCTCATGCCGCAGATGGCCCGCTGATCCGGGTCCGCGCTCAGCTGGAGGCTGTGCGTCTTGGCGACGAAGGGGATCACTTCGTCCAGGAGAAACCGCGCGTACGCGTCCCCCAAAGAGTCATACTCGAAGCTGCGATTGTCCCGGTTGCCCCAGCCCTGCGCCGGCGGGGCGTTCGTGCCGCGGTGCCCCGGGTTGAGGAAGATCCCCACCGTGACCGGCATCTCACCCCGCGCGATCAGGTTATCAAACACGATCGGAACGCGCATCTCACCGTTGGTGGAGACATAGGCATGGCCATCCTGGAAGACCATCAACGCGGCCGGCTTGCTAGCCTCGTACTGGGCCGGGATGTACACCCAACCATCCCGCCGCGTGCCCGGAAACACCTGCGACTCGTTGAAGGTGAATGGTTCGACGCGACCGGCCGGCACCCCCGGCAGACGCGCCGTGGACTCCGGACCAAGCGTGTAGTCGTTGGCGGCGAAACTGACGGCTCCACAATAGACGAATGCCGGAAGGAGGCACAACAGAAACCAGCGGTGAGGATAACTCATGTTCATCAGAATCCTAAGCGAGCAAAGGTTTGACCACTTCTCCATGGACGTCCGTGAGCCGGAAGTCCCGACCCTGGAATCGGTACGTCAGTTTGGTGTGGTCCAATCCGAATAGGTGCAGGATCGTGGCATGCAGGTCGTGCACATGAACGCGCTGTTCCACCGCGTGGAAACCGAGATCATCCGTCTTGCCGTACGCGATCCCGCCCTGGATCCCGCCACCGGCCAGCCAGACGGTGTACCCGTGCGGATGATGGTCCCGGCCGATCTGGTCCGGCTTGAGCGCCCCCTGCATCATCGGCGTCCTCCCGAATTCCCCGCCCCACACGACGAGCGTGTCGTCCAGCAGCCCGCGCTGTTTCAGATCCTTGAGCAATGCGACGCACGCCTGATCGGTTTCCAGGCACCGCTTCTTTAGGTCATAGACCAGGTTGCCGTCGGGCCCGCCGTGATGGTCCCAGCCGCGATGGTAAAGTTGGACGAACCGGACTCCCTTTTCCACCAGGCGCCGGGCGAGCAGACAATTGTTGGCAAACGAAGCCCGCCCCGGCGTAGCCCCATACATCTCTTGCACACTGGCTGGCTCTTTGGAGATGTCCAGTACCTCCGGTACGCTCGTCTGCATGCGGTAGGCCAACTCGTACGCCGCGATGCGGGTCTGGGTCTCGGGATCGCGCAACACCTCGTAGCGCGCCTGGTTCAGATCACGAATCGCGTCCAGCGACTCCCGCCGCCGTTCGGCGCTCATCCCCGCCGGGTTGTTCACGAAGAGGACCGGATCCCCCTGCGATCGCAGCTGCACGCCCTGGTGCACCGTGGGCAAGAAACCGCTTCCCCACGCACTGTTGGTCAGCGGCTGGCCGGTGCCCGTCATCAGCACCACAAAAGCCGGCAAGTCTTTGTTCTCGCTCCCCAGGCCGTAGCTGAACCACGCCCCCATGCTCGGACGGCCGGCCAACTGCGCCCCCGTATTCATGAAAAGGGTCGCCGGATCGTGGTTGAAGGCCTCCGAGTACAGGCCCTGCACAAAACACACGTCGTCGACCGCCGTCTGCAGGTGAGGTAGGAGTTCCGAGAGCCAGACGCCTGACTTTCCATACTGCTTGAACTCGTAACGCGACCCCAGCAAGGCCGCGTTCTTTCCGATCTGAGCCAGCCGGATGTTCTTCAACAACTCCTCCGGTGCCTGCTGGCCGTTCAGCCGCTTGAGTTCGGGCTTGTAATCAAACAGGTCCAGGTGGGACGGACCGCCCGACATGAAAAGGTAAATGATGTTCTTTGCTTTCGGCGCAAAATGCGTGCCGGCCGGAGAACCTCCAGGGTTCGTGCGGGGCGGGGTGGTGCCCGCCAGCAGGCGCTCATCGAGCAAAGAGGCCAGAGCCAGCGCGCCCATGCCAGTGCCGCATTGCTGAAAGAACTTGCGGCGGGTGAGCCGCTTCACCTGCTCGAGTGCTAATGAGTCCATGGGTTCAAAGAGGGTTCTAGCCTTTGCTCAGCGTCTCATCCAGGTTGAGCAGCACGTTCGCCACCATCATCCATGCCGCCAGTTTCTTTACGTCGAGGTTCGCAGGTCGTTCGGCCGTACCCGCCCCAACCAAAACCATCGCCGACGCCGGGTCGGCTTCAAAGCCGCGCACCTGCTGTTCAAGGAAGCGCAGGAGCCGCTCCCGCTCGGCTTTCGTGGGCTGCCGCGCCGTGCACAAGCGAAACGCATACTCCAACCGCTTGGCTGGGTCGCCGGGAATCTCGGTCATCACCCGCTGCGCCAGTACCCGCGCTGCTTCCACCAGGGTGGGTTCGTTCAAGGCAGCCAACGCCTGCAATGGCGTGTTGGTCCTCGGTCGCCGTGCGGTACATACCTCCCGGCTCGGCGCGTCGAAGGTCGCATACATCGGATACGTGCAGACCCGTCGCCAGAAGGTGTAGAGCCCCCGGCGGTAGAGGTCAGGCCCCTCGCTCGTGGGCCATTCGTCCATCCCGATCTCCGGACGCAGGAAACCGATTTCCTTCCATAGATTCGGCACCTGCACAGGATAGACACTGGGTCCTCCAATCTCCGCGTTCAGCAGGCCGCTGACCATTAACGCCTGGTCGCGGATCACCTCAGGATCCAGGCGGAAACGCGGTCCTCGCGTCACCAGTCGGTTCTCAGGATCCTTCTCCAACAGGGGGTCCGATGCCGCAGCGCTCTGCCGATAGGTGGCGGATGTCACCATAAGCCGGAGCAAGTGCTTCACGTCCCAGGGACGCGGCGAGCCGGTCCCGCCCTTCCATCCGTTCCTGGACTCCGGCGCCCTGAACTCGCAGGCCAGCCAGTCGAGCAATTCCGGGTGGCTGGGCGCCTCGCCCTGTTTCCCGAAATCATCGCTCGTCTTGACCAACCCAACCCCGAAAAGCCGCTCCCAGAGCCGATTCACCGTCACGCGCGGGGTCAACGGGTTCGCGGGCGAAACCAGCCAGCGGGCCAGCGCCATCCGGTTCGTGGGTCCATCCACGTTCAGCCCCGGCAGGAAGCTTGGGACGTTGGGCGTCACCACCGGCCCTTTTTCCAGAAAGTTCCCTCGCACATGCACATACGTCTCGCGCGATTGGGGCAATTCCTGCATCACCAGCGTGGTGTACCGGGTATTGGCCAATTCCGCTTCCCGCTTGTTGAGACGCAGCAGTTCCCGCTCCAGCCGCCGCAGGCTCGGCGAAACCGCCCGGTAGTGCGCCGCCAGAGACTCCCGCTGTTCCGGCGTGCGTTGAGTCGGCGGCACGGCCAAAAGCGCGGCCACCTCCGGCTTCAGCGGCCAGAGCCTGCGGGCGTCCGTCTCCGTCGTCACCGAAAGTCGCACCCGGCCCACGGTGTGGCTGTTCCCGTGGTAATGGTCGAACCGGAAGCCCAGCTTCGTCCCCCCTGCGCCCCCAACCGGCTCTTTCAGCTCCGCGATCAGAAAATGTCGCTCGCCAAACCGCGGTCCAATCGCCCAGCCGGTCTTGGGGTTCCGGTCAATCGCATGCTCGGCCCGGTAATACTCCTGTTGCCAGTCCGCAGTGGCTCGGACGAACGTCAGGTTGGTGGATCCTGCCGGACTCGGAGCGCCCGCCGATGCGGCGAGAGGCGTGGCCCAGCCTGAGAACTCGTCGAGGATGAAATTCCCGGTCTGATCCCAACGGCCAGGCCCTTGGTGTGGCAAACTTGGATCGGGCAGAACCTCCAGCAGGACCGCCGTGATGCCGCGCAGTTCCGTCTGCGATTCCATCAGGATCGTGTCGTAGATCGGGTTGACGCCGGTGGAGAGGACCGAATGGTCAGGCAGATTCGTGAACACGGCGCCGCCCGTCGAGACCGCATTCGTAAGCTCCAGGGGTACCCACACGTCGGTCTTGCCTGCCATGAGCCGCTCCCAGTCCGCCTGTTCCTCAGGCAGACGGCGCTCGACTTCCGCCCACTCGCTCCGCACCCGGGCGATGCGGCCCCGCAGGTAGGTCAACCGCGTCTCCGTGCTCGCCGGGGGCACCGCCAGGCTGGGCTCCAGGCTGTAATTCCCGGCGTCGGAGGTGCTGTTGAAGAAGCCGTAAAACCGGTAGTAATCCTCCTGGGTAATGGGATCGTATTTGTGCGTGTGGCATTCTGCGCACATCATCGTCAATCCCATCCAGGTCGTGGCGGTCGTAGCCACGCGATCCTTGACCGCTTTGGTCCGGTACTCCTCGCCGTCTCCCCCGCCCTCGTCGTTCACCTTGGTGTTCCGGTGGAATCCGGTGGCGACGCGCTGTTCCAAGGTGGCGTTCGGCAGGAGATCCCCGGCCAGCTGCTCCACGGTGAACTGGTCAAATGGCATGTCGGCGTTGAACGCCCGAATCACCCAGTCCCGGTACGGCCATATGGAACGTGCCAGGTCCACCTGGTAGCCGTTGGAGTCCGCGTACCGCGCCAGATCGAGCCACCACCTTGCCAGCTGCTCCCCGCAGTGCGGCGAGCTCAGCAGACGCTCCACCAGGCGCTCGTAAGCGCCGGGCCGACGGTCCTTGAGGAACGCGTCCACCTCTCCCAGGCTCGGCGGCAGCCCCGTCAGGTCCAGGCTCAGCCGCCGGATCAACGTGCTGCGATCCGCCTCCGCTGATGGGCCCAGGCCCTCTTTTTCCAGCCGGGCCAGGACAAAGCTGTCGATCTCGTTCCGCACCCATTTCGAGTTGCGAACCTTGGGAACCGCCGACCGTGCGGGCCCCACGAACGCCCAATGCTTCCGGGGATCGGTCTCCGTCCATTCGGCACCCTGTTCGATCCAGCCGCGCAGCGCCCCGATCTGCTCCGGGGATAATCGCCCTCCCTTGGGCGGCATCACCTCATCAGCATCCGAGGTGGTCACTCGCTCCAGGAGATGGCTCGCGTCCACTTTCCCAGGAATGATCGCCGGCTTGCCGGACTTACCGCCACGGAAGGCATCTTCCCGGTGGTCCAGCCGGAAAGCGCTCTTCTGCTGATCGGGTCCGTGGCACTCCAGGCAACGCTTGATGAAGATAGGCTGAACGTCGCGGTGGAAGTCCACCCTGGCGGTGCTGGCGGGTTCGGCAGCGGTCGCCCCCCACAAAACCAGGTGGGAGACTGCCAATGCGAGGGCACAAAGCGACTCCCCTGTTCGCTGGAAACGGGAGCGACTGCGTCCCGCGCTCCGGATCATCAGAGGATTCAAGCGTCTCGCGTTGCGAAGAATCATGGCTCTCAGCATGGGTCCTTTCGGTCTGAATTCTCGGTCGGGTGGAGCTAGATCGACTGCAGCCGGCCCGTCGAATCGCCGAATCGTTCCAGGTCAGAGATCCCAACACGATCCAGCATCGAGAGGAAAAGATTGCTCATGGGAGTTGCCGTAAGTTTCACCGACCGCCCCGCCGACAAGCCCCCTCCGGCCGCGCCGGCGAGAAGGATCGGCAGGTTGTGATGCGTGTGCCGGTTGCCGTCCGCGTTGCCGCACCCATATACGATCATGGAGTTGTGCAACAGGGAACGGCCGTCCACATCCTTCGTGGCCTCCAACTTCTCCAGGAACCCCGCGAACTGCCGCACATACCAAAGATCAATCTCCGCCACCTTATCGATCTTCTCCTGGTTGGACTGGTGGTGCGAGAGTTCATGGTGCCCTTCCGGTACCCCGATGTCACGGAAGGCCCGGTTGCTGCCATCCCCGGCCAGCAGCAGGGTGGCGACGCGGGTCGAATCGGTCTGGAATGCCAGATGCAGCATGCTAAACATCAGTTGGACATGCTCCTGGTAATTCGCCGGGATGCCCGCTGGCGCTTCGAGCCCCGGATCCCTCGTGCTCGGATCGCGCTCCGCCCGTTCGAGGCGCGTCTCGATCTCCCGCACGCTCGTCAGGTACTCCTCCAGTTTCTGCTGGTCGCGGCCTGCCAATTCCCGCTCGAGGTCACGGGCATCCGTCAGCACGAAGTCGAGGATCGATCGCTGTTGCTCCTGGCGCCGCAAGTAGTTCTGTCGGCGATCCCCCGGCGAGCCCGAACCGAATAAGCGCTCGAACACCAGCCGCGGATTGGGTTCCGGTGCCATGGGCGTGGTCGGCGAACGCCAGGACAAGTTGTGCTGGTAAGCGCAGGAATAGCCCGAGTCGCAGTTGCCCGACTTGCGCACCGCGTCACAAGTGAGCTCCAGGGAAGCGAAGCGGGTTAGGTGCCCGAGTCGGGCCGCAGCCACCTGGTCGATGGAGATGCCGGCGTGGATGTCCGCCCCTGCGGTCTTTTTCACGCGCACCCCCGTCAGAAATGTGCCATTGGCCCGCGCATGGTCCCCTGCGCCATCAGGTCCCGCGGTGGCATTCCGATGCTCCAGCCCGGCAAGGACCTGGATCTGGTGCTGCACCTTCTCGAGCGGGCGCAGCGTGCGGCTGAGCACGAAATCCATGCCTTCCCCTTCCGGCCACCAAGCGGAAGGAATGGCGCCGTTGGGAAAGTAAACGAAAGCCATGCGCAAGGGAGCGCCTGACCCCGTGATTCCCAGGCTCGCGGCCTGTTTGGCTGCCTCGGCACCCACTCCCTCCGGGAGGAGCGATTCGAACGCCGGCAAGGCCAGGCACGTACCCACGCCTCGTAAAAACCGGCGTCGGCTGAGCGCAGCAGTGGTTCTCGATGCGGGGTGAGGACCATGAAATGGGGTGTTTTGCTTCATAACCGGTTTTGCGTGCGCCCGGAGTCGCGCGCCGTAACGGTGCGGGCCTGCTGGAAAGGTGTCGACTCGATGATCCCCAGCAAAAGAATGGAGGCGCGACCCTCGCCGTGCTCGAGCCGCTCGACGATCTGATCGACGGTTTCCACATCGTAGTACTGCAGGCCGCGCCCTAGGGCATAGGTGAGGAGCTTCTCCGTAAGGCATCGATAAAACTCCTGCCGGTGCCCTTCGGCGAGAATTCGCTTCAATTCGCCAATCCCGGAGAACGACTCGCCGGAAACCAGCCGGCCGGCGGCATCAATCGTCCGGCCACGCTCGGTATCGCGCCACATTCCCAAGGCGTTGAAGTTCTCCAAAGCCAACCCGAGTGGGTCCATCCGGTTGTGGCAGGAGGCACAGAGCGGGCTCTCCCGATGGAGCTCCAACGTTTCCCGCAGCGTTGGCTCATGCCCCCGCAGCTGCTTCTCCGCGTTTTCCAGCGGAGGCACCCCGGGCGGGGGCGGGGGCGCAGGCGTGCCCAGGAGGTTGTCGAGGACGAATTGACCTCGCTTCACCGGCGACGTCCGGGTCGGGTTGGACGTGACCACCAGAATCGCGCCTTGCGTCAACAGACCGCCTCGATGCGCACCCGCTGGCAGCGGAACCCGGCGCATTTCCTCGCCGGTGACGCCTGGGACCCCGTAGTGCTTGGCCAGTCCTGCGTTGAGATAAGTGTAGTCGCTATCCAGCAGATCGACGACCGGACGGTCCTCCCGCAGGAGGCCGGCAAAGAAAAGCTCCGTCTCGCGGCGCATGGACCGCCTTAGGCCCTCATCGAACTGCACCGGCTCCGGCTTTGCTGATTCGGTGCCAGTTGCGCTCGCCGGTCCCCTGTCTCGGGCGAGGACCCTGTCCTCGTCGAGGGCGATTCCCTCCACGTCTTTGACCTGGAGCCACTGCCCAACGAAGCTCCGGACCAGGGCCTCCGACCGCGAATCCGCCAGCATGCGCTGGACCTGGGGTCGCAGGTTCTTGCGCAACTCGCGTCGACTCGCCAGCCGAAACAGCTCCTCATCCGGCATTGTCGACCACAGGAAATAGGAAAGCCGCGATGCCAGCGCGTACTCGTCGATGTAGGCCGTGGCGGATCCCGAACGGCTCCCATTCACCGATTCCAGTCGGAAAAGGAAGCGCGGCGAGCAAAGGACCGCCACCATCGCTTGCGCCACCCCTTCCTCGAAGGTCTTGCCCTCGCGCGTGTACACGCTTTCCGCCAGCGACACCAAACGCTGCATTACCCCCTCCTCGACCGGTCGGCGAAAGGCCTTCGAGGCGAAACCTCCCAGGACCTCGCTCGCGTACTGCCGCCTCTCCGCTCTCCCGGAAGGAGGTTGCTCTTTCGAAAAGAAGCGGCCGCGGCTCGAGGCGCCTGCCATGGCTGCCGCCACAATGCTCTCAGCAGCCTGCATGTACTTCTCCAGGAGCAGCGGGGACAAGGTCAGGACATCCGCGATATTGTCAAACCCGTAACCGGTGTCGTCGGGAGGAAAGGCCTCGTCGGCCTTGAACTCCACCCCCATGAGATCGTGGATGGTCCGGCCGTACTCAAAGCGGTTGAGACGCCGCAGCGTGACGCGGCCGGGATCGGGGCTCTTAGGATTCGCGCCAAACACGTCCTTCTTGATCCAGCCCTCCAGCCGTCGGCTCTCCTCCACCGAAGGCCGGTCCTTCTTCTCGGGCGGCATGATGCCCGCCCGGGTGTATTTCAGAACTTTCCACCACAAGTCATGATTGCCCAACAGGTTGCCACGGCTCTTCAACTCGTCAAAGGCCAGCCCCCCTTTGCTCATACCATCACTGTGGCAATCGTAGCAGTACTTCGTGAGGATCGGTTCAGCCACCTTGCGGAAGCTGCTGGCGGCCGGCGCTTCCGCACCCACCCCCAGTCCGAGAACCGTGAGTCCCACGATCCCAGCCAACCAACGCCAAAGTCCTCCTGACCCGGGAGCGTGACCGCAGGGAAGCCGTGCTGCGGTTGGGCGAGCGGACGACACCCCGGCCCGCTTCGTCGGGGACGACGAGCAACTCGGGCACCACAGAACCTGGAATCTAGGCTGAATCAGGGCCACAGCAAATAGGTCAACTCCCGTCAGAACACTCCGCCGGGCAGCCATACTACTCTGGCATAACCCTGGCTAAGGTCAATTAAAAGGACATCTTCAATCTAGCCAGCGCTGCTTGCGTACAAACGGGATCAGTCCAAAGTAGGATTTCCGCCGCTGTCCTCCAGGAGAAGGGAGAGCCTCCATCGCCCGAACGTTTTGTCTTGTTCGTCAGCGTTTTGACGGTAAAATTGCTGGCGATGTATACACGTCGTTACAGCCTGCCGGACCATTCCTTCTTCCTGTTCGGCCCGCGTGGTACGGGCAAGACGACCTGGCTGCGGGAGGTCTTGCCAGAAGCGCTTTGGTTTGACCTGCTGCGAACCCACCTGTTGCTGGCTCTGACGCGGCAGCCCGAATCGTTTCGCCAGGCGGTGGAGGCACGACCACGAGGGAGCTGGGTGGTCGTGGACGAGGTGCAGCGCCTGCCCGGCCTTTTGAATGAGGTCCACGCTCTGATTGCGGAGACCGGTCGCAAGTATCGGTTTGCGTTGAGCGGTTCGAGCGCACGCAAGCTGAAGCGGCTGGATGTCAACCTGCTCGCCGGGCGGGCAATCAACCGCCAGTTCTTCCCGCTCACTGGGGCGGAGCTGGACTACGACTTTGACCTCGACCGTATCCTGCGCTTCGGTTTGTTGCCACAGATTCACGAGGAACCTGAGCACGCGCTGGATATCCTGGATGCCTATGTGTCTAACTACATCCGGGAGGAGATCCAGCAGGAGGCGCTGGTGCGCAGCCTGGAGTCCTTTGCGCGCTTCCTGGAAGTCGCCACCCTGATGAACGGCCAGGTTGTCAATGTGGCGGGTATCGCCCGGGACTCGGCGGTGGCGCGTCCAACCGTACAGGGCTATTTCGGCGTACTGGTCGACACGCTGATCGGTTTCTGGCTGCCGGCATGGCAACGCCAGGCGAAAGTCAAGGAGGTGGCCAGTCCCAAGTTTTACCTCTTCGACCCGGGGGTCGTACGCGCCCTTTCCGGGCGGCTGCGTGAGCCACTGGAGGGTCTGGAGCGGGGCTTTCTGCTGGAGACCTGGGTGCTCCACGAAATGCGGGCGGCCATGGCTTTTCACGGAACGGGTGGGGAGCTTCAATACTGGCGCACCCCTAGCGGCAGCGAGGTGGACTTTGTATGGACCCGCGGCGCCCGGGCGGTAGGTATCGAGGTCAAGGCGTCAGCGCGATGGCGGCCGGAGTTCGGCGGCGCGCTCAAGGGACTACTTGAGGCTCGCGTCCTAGGGGCCGGCATTGGTGTTTACACCGGCGAGGTGGAACTGAAGGACGGGCCCTTGCGGGTTCTGCCCATCCGCCAGTTCTTTAGGGCTCTGGCCCAAGGTGACGTTTTCGGTTGAAAGTGGTGGTTGGAAGGGTCAACCCAAGTATGGATCCTTCCCGCAACCGGCCAGCAGCCCGACGAGCGGGATGATATGCAGCAGCGGCTTCATGTTGTCACCGAACGACCCGGATCACCGACGCCGGGCCAAGGACGTCCGATTGTCGACCGCAGCGCGATCCCGGCGGTCGGGGCGGCCGGCTGGTTGAGGGGCGGTGTGCCAATCCAAAACCGAGGAACGCTGCGAGTCATCGTTTCCCGGCTCCGACGGGCGTGGCAACGAGGTGCAAGATCGAAGTGAGAGGAATCACGAGCTGGCCCTTATTCTGCTCCAGCACGAGGAACGTATCGTCGCACTCGATCAGCTTACCGTTGACCGGCGCCAGAATGGTCGAACGTAATGTGACCGTCACGTCTTTGCCGATTAAGCTCCCTAGCGTTTTGTTCATAAGATGAGTGATGGTAGCCGTCAACGCCAGAGGTGAGCGACCGCCGCCGTCAGGGGCGGTGGATTCATTATTCCTTCCTCACTTCCACCGTGATTTTTTCAGCGCGCAGGCGTACCGCCACCGCCTCGGCTTCCGAGTAAGAAAGATGAGACTTCACGAGCCCTGGTGATGACTCGATCAGCTGCTTGGCGTCAGCGAGACCCAAGCCAGTTTCCTCGCGAATCGCTTTAATACCTCGAATCTTCCATTGAACATCAAAGGCAAGCAAGACTACCGAGTAGCGGGCATTTGCGTCGGCTGGAGGAGGCGAAGAACGCGAACAACTCGTGAGAACCACGAGCATCGCAACGCTAAAATGATGGATGATGCGCATACGCCACTTAACGTTCCGGCCAGCGACTCCGCATCGTTGGTCTCTGGTTTGAAATCTAGTGTTCATTGCGGGGATCGCTGCCTTCGGGTGGTTCGCCTTCGTTTTGATTGGCTTCCCAACTCTTGGATCTCCGGATTCTCACTCATGGCTGCTACTTCGGAGAAGTCTCCAAACTCACTTTTCAGATTCCGGTCCGCTCCGCTGGCCAGCAGAAGCCTGACTACCTCAAGGTGGCCCTGCATCGTGGCCTCATGCAGAGGAGTACAACCATCCTCGCCTGGAACATCGATAAGGCCTCCCTCTTGGATCAAGACTCTCGTGGCGTCGACGTCTCCCCAGAATGCGACCACATGAAGCGGCGTCTCACCAAAGCCGTTAGATCGAACATTCGGCCCAGTAAGCGTGACTCGATCAAACATCGGCAGATTGGCTGCCTGGATCTTCTTCAGAACGCTGCTAAGTCCGGGGCTCATGGCGAACCATTTGCTTCAACGAACCAGTGGTTCGTATAATAGCCTTTCCTCTGCTTCTTCATAAGCCTCTTACGTTGAGCCGATCATAAGATATTCGATCGCAAGCTCAAGCGCGAAGAAAAGGTCCTCCGGCGCAGGCGCAGGAGGCTTCCACCCGGCGGCTATAGTTCGTATCTCGGACCAGACTGAGGATGATCCCAAAAAAGACCGACCCTTTCCTATCCTGCAAATCCGGTACGTACTGTCCAAACGCCTCCCTTCGGGTCGTCGTCTGAATTCCAGTTCGCTTTTGGCACTCCCGGGAGGCCAGCAGGTCAGGCGACCTGCGAAACGGCAGATTGGGCAATCTGCGGTACAGGGTTGGGTGATTACTGGCAGTAACCTGGCAGAATTAGGAAAGCCAGTTCTCTTCATGATCCAGCGTCCCTCAAAGGAACAGATCTCCTGGATCCTCCCCAATACACCCTCTCGCGCTATTGGTTTTGCGCCCCGAGGAATCGTTCCGCGTCAATCGCGGCTGCGCATCCCATCCCCGCAGCGGTGATCGCCTGACGATAGACATGATCCGAGCAGTCCCCGGCCACGAACACTCCTGGGACGCTGGTCTGCGATCCCTGTTTGCGAAGGACGTAACCGGCCTCGTCCATTTCCACCTTGCCCTGGAAGACGCGCGTGTTCGGCTCGTGGCCAATCGCCACAAAGACCCCGGAACATTCCAGGGTGGACTCCTGGTTCGTCTTCACATTGCGCAAACGAACCCCTGTTACCTTGTCCTGCTTCACGTCCAACACTTCTGTTACCACGGAATCCCAAACGGGTTTGATCTTCGGATTCGCCAGGGTCCGTTCCGCCATGATCTTGGAAGCGCGGAGCGTGTCGCGGCGGTGAATCAGGTACACGATCGAGCCGAAACGGGTGAGGTACTGGGCTTCTTCGCAGGCGGAATCTCCGCCCCCCACCACCACCAGGGGCTTGTTGCGGAACGGGGGCAACGCGCCGTCGCAGGTCGCGCAATAGGTGACCCCTTTCTTGTCCAATTTGACCTCACTCTCGATTCCCAGATGCCGATGCCCGGCACCCGCGGCGATGATCAAGGTCTGCGCCTCCACCAACTCTCCATCCACGGTAAGCTGGAACGGGCGGCGGGACAAATCCACGGCTTCGACGGTCGCGAACTGCACGCGCGCTCCAAATCGTTCCGCTTGTTTTTGAATCCGAGTCATCAGCTCGTACCCATCCACCCCCTCGGGAAACCCCGGGAAATTCTCCACCACACTTGTCGTGGTCAGAAGGCCGCCAGGCATCAGCCCGGTGAGCACGAGCGGGTTCAGGTTCGCACGAGCGGTGTAGAGAGCGGCGGTGAGACCAGCGCAGCCGCTGCCAATGATAACGACTTTTTCCATAGCTTTTGAACGGTCGGTTCCGACCGGAGTTATCCGGAATCGGACAGTGTTCCCGTAAGGCACTTACGATAGACCCAGCTAATCCCTTTGGCAAGGGTGCCACAGTGCCAATGCGAAAAGCGGTACTTCGCTCCGCTCCTCACCGCACTCCAAAAGCTGGCGCATAGCCGAAGGCCCACGCACAATCCGCCAGGTCTTGGAGTGCGTGCGACGATGACCAACCCTCCTTCTTCGTGCTCGTGCTCGTGCTCGTCCCTCCTCCTCGGCAATTGAGCCACGGTTTCGAGGACGAGGACGACCACGAGGAGTGCCACGAACATCACGATGACCGAGGGCGTTGGACCCTACACCGCCGCTTTCCCCTCTCCTCTCACCATCGATTTCCCAGTTTTGGGATCACTGAATGCCTTTACCGGGATACTATCTAGGCGGGCAAAGCACCCGACCCTGGCCTGTCCTCTGAGTTGGAGGGAGTTAGAAGAGTCCGTGGAGTTGGCACACCTCGTGCGATGAGGTGGATCCATGTCCGTGTTGAATTCCTGACCAACCGATATGAACGCGCAAGTGAATCCTCGCTACCACGCCCTCGACAGCATGCGAGCCACGATGATGCTCCTGGGAATCTACCTCCATGTCGTGGTCGGCTATTCGGGAAACGGGCACTGGCCCTACATTGACGCGCACCCGACGCATGCGCTGGATTTCACGCTCGGACTGATCCACTCCTTCCGGATGCCGGCGTTCTACCTGATGGCCGGCTTTTTCGGTGCGCTCCTGTGGGATCGCCGCGGCCAAGCGGGATTTGCCGCCAACCGTGCCAAAAGGGTGCTCCTCCCATTCGCTCTCTTCTGGACGCTAATGTTCCCGGTGATCGCTGCGATCGTCATCAGCCTCGAACAAGGACCGGACAAGATCCTGCCCGTTTTCGCCAGCGGGGAAGTCCTCCGCCGACTGCATCCCTTGCACCTTTGGTTCCTGGAGTACCTGGTGTTCCTTTACGTGATTGTCGGCTTTGGAGTCCACCTCGCCAAGCGGCTGCCTGAATCGGTTCAACGCGCACTGATGGCGGCCTACCGATGGGGTCTCCAGCGCTGGTACGCCCCGATCCTCTTCGCCCTCTTCTCCTGGCTGCCCTTGACGGCCATGCGCGGCACTCTCAAGGACTGCGACGGATTCAAGCCGGAGTTTCTCATTCTCGCGGCTTACCTGGTTCCGTTCGTCGGCGGATGGCTCCTCTATTACCACCGAGATCTTCTGCCGCGCTTCCGCCAGCACATTTGGCTCTACCTCGCGCTGAGTCTGCCCGCCTTCGCGGTGTACGGTTTGGTGCCGGGAGGGGAGCACCCCTGGATCAAATCGGCGGGAAATGCGATTCTATGCTGGCTATTGACCTTTGCCTGTCTCGGTTTGTTCCTGAGGTACTTCGACAATCCCAGCCCCCGTTGGCGCTACATGTCGGATGCCTCCTATTGGATGTTCATCATCCATATGCCGGTGGTGGTTGGTCTCCAGGTCGCCTTCCGACCGGTGCCCCTGCCCGCTCTGGCCAAAATCCCCCTGGTCCTGGCCCTCTCGGTGGCGATCCTCGTGATCAGCTACGATTTCCTGGTCCGTCCTACGTGGGTAGGTGAGCTTCTCAACGGCCGTCGGTATCCACGGCGTTCACGGGAGTTGCCCGCTGCAGGCGTTTCCCCGGCAGAGGCGTAGGCGAACTGAGGTTCGTTCCTCCCTGCCCACCTCATGGGTAATCCTGACCGGTGGGCCGAACAATGATGTCGCTGATATGCACATGGGGTGGCTGAGTGACAACGAAGTGAATGGAATTGGCCACATCCGCTCCGGTCAAGAGGGTGCCAAACTTCTCTCCAAAACTCCGCACCATCTCCTCGCTGTAGTTCGCCGCCACCTGGAATCCGCTGACCACAATTCCTGGCTCCACCAGGGTGACACGAATCCCTTGTGGCCCCAGCTCGCGTCGCAACCCTTCCGCCAGCCCGTGCACCGCGAACTTCGTGGCCCCATAGATCGCGCTGAAAGGGGATACATGCCGCCCCACGACGGACCCGATAATCACGATGTCGGACGCCGACTTCGGTTCGCCGCTCTGTCGCCCGTCCAGCATTTTTCGCGCGGCCTTTTGCAGCAATACGACCACCCCCGTAACATTCGTCCGCAACAGGTCCTCCAACTGGGACAGATCCGCATCTTTGACGGAACCCACCAGGCCTCTCCCCGCGTTGGCCACCACGATGTCCGCCGACTTCCCAAACCGCTCGAGTGCCGAGGCAAAAAGCCGCTCCAGAACGGCGTCGTCCGCCGCGTCTCCTGCGATACCGCAGAACGAGGGGCCCAGTTCCTTCTCGAGCTCGGCCAGTTTTGCGGCATTGCGGCCGTTGCCCACCACGCCGAAGCCGGCGGTGACAAATCTTCTCACCGTGGCCTCGCCGATACCCGATGTGGCGCCAGTCACGATAGCGATGCGTGAATACGTGTCAGACATAAGTCGTTATAGTTGCGTCGATGGGATCACATCTGTCCGCGGAAGAAGGTCCTCTTCAAGGTTTTCGATTTCGGTTGGCAGCATAAAGAAGAGCCGGCGCGACTCAAACGTCAAAAGCACCCCCGTGGCTGCCGTTTTTCTGGCTGCTCCAGCCCTCTTGGGGAGGTTGTCCCAAATGCTAGTGGCCTGGCGAAGGATCCCTACTTGGGTTGGCTTCCCGGTTGGTGGCACCGGGGCCGGATTCGGGCCATTCCCCGCGCTCCCGACGCCGTGGATTCTGCCCGGGATTTCCCTGGCTCGTCGCACGCTCCGAAAGGAGTTTGGCAAAGCGAGATTTCTGTTCGGAAGTCAGGACTTCCTCGATGCTCTTCTGCAGACCCTCCATTTCAGCATGAGCCTGCGGAGCCACCGGTTCCCACAGCTTGCGCATCCGCTGCTGACTGGCACTCACCAATTCGTCGATCTTCTCGCGCTGGACGGGGGAGAGATCGAGTCGCATGGTGGCTCGCCGCAAGAATTCCGCTTTCGGGCCGGAACCCGGGCCTAGACGGGACGTCGTGAGGCGGGAGTTCGCCTGCGGGGGACCCATGGCATGGAAGAGGTACAGGCCGCACGCGCCAGAAGCGGCGCCGGCCAAAAAAATGAGCGCAGCAGCCAGGATGATCTTCCAGCGGTTCACCAGCGATCTCCGGTATTCTCGACTTCCGCGTACAAGGCCGACTCCAAGTCGTCCTGCAGGGAGTTGGAGTCCCATTGGGCCTGGGTAGTGAACGTCACAGCCCCCAGCATGAGAGTGATCCCCAGAAAAGCGGGAAGCGACCTCCAGAAAACCTGTTCCCAAAGGCCCCAAGCGTCTGGGATCGCCCCGGACTGCAACCGGGCGAGGATGCGTTGCTCAAAAGCATACGGCACCCGGTCGCTGGGTGGGTTGGCTCGCGCGGCGCAGAGCAGTTTTTCGATCAAAGGGTCGGCCTTCAACATTTTCACAGGGATTAGACGGTTTTCAGGCAGCACGGGTTACATTCCTTCTTGGCGCAACGTGCGCTCCACGAGTTTCTTCATCTCGGCTCGCGCCCGAAAAGCACGGACCTTCACCAAAGGCACAGACCAACCGGTCAGGGTGGCTATCTCTTTCACGGACCGTTCTTCGATTTCGAGCAGAGTGATGACTAGGCGTCCAGCGGGCGACATCTGGGCTAACACTCTGTCTACCAACTCTTTCGCACCAGAATCCCCTTCAGAATCTTCCCCCTCACCCCGAGCAAATCGCTCCAGCCAGTCCCGCTCCCCGTCCTCCAATTGGCTAAAGTTCGTTTCCCGCGAGCGTTGGTGACCGCGCAGGAAGTCATAGCAGGTCCGAACCGCCATGCGCATGAGCCAGTGCTCGAAGGGGGCTTCGCCGCGGTAGGAGGCAAGTTTTTGGAATGCTTTGATGAAGATTTCCTGAACGATGTCCTCTACTTCGCTTTCCAACCTGGCGTATCGGCGGGCGGTGGCGAACACTCGAGGCTGATACTTCCGTACCAGTGACTCGAAGCTGGCGATGTTGCCCGCCCGAACTTCGGCGATCAGCACTGCATCGTCAGGTTCCACGGGCGGATAGTTGCAGGAACCCATCAAGGGCGGAAGGAGAAAACAAGCGTCCCCGGCTGGATGGAAACACCCACTTGGACCCTATTGGGGCTCGAAGCCAGAGGAGGGAGGCAACAGCTGAGCCGCAACGGTCACGCAAAGGGAGGCTCCTCCTCGTTCTTCAGTCCAAAGGTTCGTTCGAATTGCTGTGAAAAAGCCTCCACTTCGTCGGAAATCTTCGGAGGTTGCTCTGTCAGCCGAGCTACCCATTGCGGCGTCGATTCTGGTTTACGGTGAATCATTTCCGCAGCGGCCAGCATCAGAGAAAGGTGGTTGTTAATCTGGTGTCGCATCCGTGAAAGCTCGCGGTTCAGCTCCTGGATCTGCTCGCGGCTGACACTGAGAACACCTGAGTTCTGACTCATGGGGTTAGACTCGAGCGATCAGCTTTGAAATGCAAGTCCGTTCAGCCACTTGAAAAGAGGACGGTGGGACGCCGCAGCCCTGCCCTACCCCGCTCAGCACGTCAACCTGGATACTGGCCCGCAATGTAATTGTGCAGTTGGTGAATCGTGGATTGCTGCGAGGAAATAATCCAGTTCACCAGGTCCCCTATGGAAACCACGCCCACTACCTTTCCCTGCTGGATCACGGGCAAATGACGGATGCGGTGAGACACCATCAACCGCATGCACTCCTGAACGCTGGCCTGCGGGTCAACGTAGATGACCTGGGCGGAAATGATCTCTCGAACGGACGTCTGCTTCGAAGCCCTTCCTTGAAGGATCACTTTTCGGGTGTAATCACGCTCGGAAACCACGCCCACGAGCCGCCCTTGCTCCATGACCAGCAGAGCGCCCACGTTCTTCTCGGCCATCAGGTTGATCGCCTCAAAAACGGTCGCCTCAGGCGGGATGGACCACACTTGGGCACCCTTCGTTTTGAGAATGTCTTCGACCTTTCCTACAGTATCCATGACAAATAGGGATGATTCAGACAGTGGATCATCTCATCGCCCGTCAGGGTTTACAACAGGCCCACAGCAACGGCGATTGAAATGGCACACTTAATTCCTGAAGATTATACCTATCATTACTCGACGCAATCGGAAACGTCAAGGGCAGATCGTTTTCCTGGATGTTGCCAGTCCTCCCTGCTTCTGGCATGTTGAACCCTCGCGAACGGGAAACCATGCCCCTAGGGTAGGGCTTCCGTCGCGCGGTGTACTGCGATGAGTGACCATCTCGATTTGAAGCGCTATCTGGAAGAATGGACTTACGATCCTGAGAAGAATGCCAAGTTCGTCAAAGGTGATGACGGACGGGAAATTCTGCAGGTTCGGCTCCCTTTGGGGATCGAACAATACGAACTGGAAGGGCGCCCGGATGGGAAGCGTCCCCATGGCCATGAATCGCTGTTGCTGCATCACATTGAACGGTTGGCCGCAGCGAAAATCGACCACAAGGAAAAGGAGTTCAGCCTCCACAGCGCGGACTGTGCCGAATTGTTTAGCGAAGCCATGCTATTCTACTACAGGTACTTACACCTGTTTCAACTCAAAGACTGGCGACGGACCATCCGTGACACGGAGCGGAATCTTCAGCTCTTTGACTTTGTTCGGCAGCACGCAAGCCGGGAGCGGGACCAGTCCTACTTGGAACAGTGGCGCCCTTACGTCTTCAGAATGAACACGATCGCGCGGGCCATGCAGGAGCTCGACGGAGGGCGAACCACCAGCGCCATCCATATCGTCCGCGCGGGCATTGAAGCCATCGAGAACCTCGCTGAAATCGATTCTGAGACCTTTCTTTTCGAGCGGAAACGCTCCGTGACCGCCCTGCGCGAACTGGCCGAACAGATCGAAGGAATGAAGCCAGTTTGCGAAGTGGAGAGGTTGGAGCAGGAACTGCGCGAGTCCATTGCTGCCGAGGAATTTGAGAAGGCAGCCGCTTTGCGGGACCGGATCCGTCAGCTACGGGCCGACCAGAAGCCCTAAGGCCATGCCCAACCGTGAGTGGCTCGCGATCGGCGTCTTTGCCCTGACTTACCTTCTGATCAGCGGGCGTCGGCTCAAAGTGTTGCCCCTGAACCGACCCGCCGCAGCCCTGCTCGGCGCGGTGCTCATGGTGGTCTGCCAGGTCATGTCGCCTGAGCAAGCCTACCGGGCGGTGGACTACGACACGCTGGTGCTGCTGCTGGGGATGATGCTGATCTCCGCGTACCTCTTCATGGGCGGGTTCTTCGAGTGGGCTGCGGATTGGATCCTTCGGCATGCAGGAACACCCCAACGCCTCCTCCTATACCTGGTCGCCGGTTCGGGCGTTCTCTCCGCTCTGCTCGTGAATGACACGGTTTGCCTGATGCTCACTCCCCTGGTGATCGCCGTGATCGTTCGCGGTCGGCTCCCGCTGCCTCCGTACCTGTTGGCCCTCGCCATGAGCGCCAATGTCGGAAGCGTCGCCACCCTCGTAGGCAATCCTCAGAACATGATCATCGGACACATGTCAGGCCTGAGCTTCCTGAAGTTTTCCGGATCGATGCTGCCGGTGGCCGCCGTGGGACTCCTCGCAGAGTATGGGATCCTGAGCCTGGGATTTCGGAAAGTGTTGGCCGGTCGCACCATTCACCTGCCGGAAGCCCCCCCCAAAGCCATGGACCGGTATCTGGTGGGGGTGTCGCTGGTTGTGCTCGCCATCGTGTTCGTCGGCTTTATCGCCGGCAAAAGCCTGGCCTGGACGGCCCTGGCGGGAGGGGCCTTGGTGATGGTGCTGGCCCGCAAAGACACCCACGAAGTCCTGAAGCTGGTCGATTGGCACTTGCTCGTCTTCTTCGCCGCCCTCTTCGTCGTGGTCTCAGGCCTAAACGACACCGGCCTGCCGGACCGAATCCATGACGCGATGACGGAGTTCTTCGCCGGGAGCGTCGTCAAACAGTCGTGGGACTTCGCCCTGTTTGCAGCCGTCGGCTCGAATGTCTTCTCGAACGTCCCCTTTGTGCTGGTGGCCGGGAAGTGGATCCCGTCCTTCGCCGACCCTGAACTCATGTGGAAGGTCATGGCCCTGGCGACGACCTTCGCCGGAAACCTCACCATCCTGGGGTCGGTCGCCAACATCATCGTCGTGGAGTCAGCGCGCAAACACGTCGAGGTGGGTTTCTGGGATTACGCCAAATTCGGCATCCCGGTGACGCTGGTTACGACGATTGCGGGGATGGCGATCCTCCTGGGTTTGCGGTAAACCTTGAGTTGGGCGGAGGGAGAGCGTAGCATCGCCGCGATGTAAGTCCGTGAGCCGCTGGCTACCGCAGGCGAGTGCCTGGTGGAAAGTCGAACGGTGCGAAACGTACAGCGATGATCGTATGAACACTTTCGTGAACCCGGCCGCCTCGGTGCGCCGTTTTCTCCTCCTTTCTATCCTGGCCATGACACCTCTTCTGAATGCTGCCACCACCCCGGAACGTTCCACCATCGCCGAGCGCGACAAGTGGGATCTCTCTCCCATGTACGCCAACCAGGAGGCCTGGGACACCCACCTGAAACAGCTGGAATCCATGGTGACGGATTTCGCCGCCAAGAAGGGCTCCCTCGGAAAGTCCGCCCAAAGCCTCGCTGCCACGCTGCGACTCCGCGAGCAGCTGAACGTGCAGATCGAGAAGCTTTATGCCTACGCGTCGATGCGCCAGGACGAGGATATGCGGGTGCCCGGACCGCAAGCGCTCTATCAGCGGGCTCAGACCCTCGCCGTCAAATATGAAGAGGCGGCGTCCTGGTTTCAGCCGGAGTTGCTGCAGATCCCTGAGGCGACCCTGGGCGAATGGTTGAAGACGCCCGAGCTCAAGATCTACGCCCACTACATTGATGACATCCTCCGAGCGAAGGCTCACATCTTACCCGCGCGGGAGGAAGAGCTGCTCGCCATGGCGGGCAAAGCCACGGAAGCTTCTGGTGATGCCTTCGGTCTGTTGAGCAACACGGAACTGCGCTGGCGAACGGTCAAGAACCCGGAAGGTCAGGACATGGAAGTGACCTCCTCCAGCTTTTACCAGGCCATGTACTCCAAGGACCGCCGGTTCCGCCGCGACGTGTTCACCGCACTGCACGACAGCTACCTGGACGTGAAGAGCACGCTGGCTGCGACCCTCGCTGGGGCCATGCAGCGGGACTGGTATTACTCGAAGGCCCGCCATTACGAAACGAGCCTCCACCGCGCGCTCGATGCCGAGAACCTCCCCCTGGGCGTCTATCACAATCTCATCAAGACCGTAAACGACAACGCCCCCCTGCTCCATCGCTACGTGGCCCTGAAAAAGAAGATTCTGAAGCTGGAAGATGGCGTGCACCTGTACGACCTCTATGTCAACCTCGTCGATGTCCCCGAGCGCACGTACACCTTCGACCAGGGCCGCGAGCTGATTCTGGATGGAGTGAAACCCTTCGGACCTGAATACCTGGCGATCATGCAGAAGGCGTTCGATTCGCGCTGGATGGATGTCTATGAGAACAAGGGCAAGAGGAGTGGAGCCTACAACATGGGAACCTACCTCTCCGCGCCCTACGTCCTCCTGAATTTCAAGGGCACGTTCAATGACGTCTCCACGGTGGCCCACGAACTTGGGCACGCCATGCAGAGTTGGTTTGCGAAGGAAAACCAGCCGCCCATCTACTCGGGCTACCCCATGTTCACCGCGGAAGTGGCCTCCACCGCCAGCGAGATCGTCTTCAAGCAATCCATCCTTCGCCGCACTCAGGATCCGAAGGAAAAGGCGTTTCTGATCAACCAAATGCTCGAGGACATGCGCGGCACGATCTTCCGCCAGACGCAATTCGCGGAGTTTGACCTGGCCGCCCACACCCTGGCGGAAAAGGGAGAGCCCATGACCGCCGAGTCCCTCATGAAGATCGGTCACGACATCTACACCCGCTACTATGGTCCGAATTTCGTGGTCGACCCCGGTCTGGAGGTGGAGGTGCTCCGGATCCCCCACTACTATCGCAATTACTACGTCTACCGGTACGCCAACAGCTACTGCGCCGCGGCCGCCATCGCGCGTCGGATCAGCCAAGAGGACCCGGCCGCCCGAGAGCAATGGATGAAGTTTCTCAAGACCGGCAACAGCATGTACGCCATCGATATGCTGAAGGTGGCAGGGGTGGACATGACCACCCCGAAACCGATTGAGGAAGCCATGGCCCTGTTTGAACAGCTATTGAAAGAGCTCGAGCAACTGCTGGGCGCCTGAGGCAGCGGAAGGTCGTCAACGCGAAGCCCTGCGGAAAGCCAAAAGGCTGGCCAGCCCTTTGAGCGTGTTCTACACTCGGGCCATGATGCGCAAGACCTCCATCCTGGGATCATGGCTTCGCCCTAGCCTTGGCTCGGCCTTCCAAGCCCCCGTCTCCGTCTCTTCCTGCCTTGCCCTGGGCTTGGGTTGCCTGGCACTCCTCGGTGCCAACACGGCTCCCCAAGGCCCTTGCGAGACCCTGTCCCCGTCGATGGAGACGGCTGCCGCCCAGCTGGCTGCCGGGCAGAACGCAGCCGCAGGCCAAGCGCTCGGCGCCATCCTTCAGGAGAAGGGCCATCCGGGGTTCCTTCGGGGTTTGGCTTACCTCATCCAGGCTGAGGCACAAGCATCATCAAAGAACCGGCCACAAGCCCTGGCCACGTACCAAAGCATGGCCTCCGATGCGCAGCTGCCGGCTTTCCAACGCGACGAAGCGAAACGGCGGATCCAGGAACTGGAGCGGCTTGGGCGTAGCGAGAAGGTTCGGGATCCCCTGGCGTACCGAGCATCACTCCCCACCCTCCCCAAACCAGGAAGAACCTTGCACGTCTCTCCCTCGGGCAGCGAAAAGGGGGACGGGTCGAAAGCCAAACCGTATGGAAGTCTGATCCAGGCCAGAGAGGCCATTCGCACCTGGAAGAAGGAGAAGTCACTTCCCAAGGGCGGCGTCACTGTCCTGGTCCATGGGGGCACCTTCCGAAACCAAGCCCCCCTGGAACTGACCGCTGAAGATTCGGGATCCAAAGAAGCTCCCATCGTCTACCGGGCCGCCCCCGGCGAAAGCCCAGTCCTCAGCGGCGGGATGCCCATCTCCCATTGGGAACCGGTCCGCGATGCAAACGTCAAAGCGAAGCTGGACCCGGCTACAGCCGACCAAGTGCGACAGGCCGACCTCAAAGCTCTGGGCATCCTGGACTACGGCGACCCAACCCAACTGCGAGCGCAACCGGTGCTCTACCTCGACGGCCAGCCCCAGACTCTGGCACGGTGGCCCAACGAGGGGTTCGTGAAAACGGGAGACGTTCTGGGCAAGGACACGTTCAAAGTCTACGACAATACCACCGGGTGCAAGGAGGGCCTGTTCAAGTACGAGGGAGATCGGCCCAGTCGATGGGCGGGAGAAGCCGATGTGCGGCTGTACGGTTACTGGTTCTGGGATTGGTTTGAGGAGTTCCAAAAGGTAGACTCCATCGACGCAGCCAATAGTCAGTTCACTCTCGCAAAGCCCTACTCCAGCTACGGCTACCGGAAGAATCAAAGGTACTATGCCTTGAACCTCCTCTGTGAACTCGACCGACCCGGCGAATGGTATCTGGATCGCAAGAACGGCGTCCTTTATTGGCTGCCTCCAGAAAAACTGGACCTCGCCAAGGCGGAAACCGTCCTCAGCGTTCAGAGCCGACCGTTCGTTTCCATGAAAGAAGCAACCAACGTAGTCCTGCTCGGTTTGACCTTCCAGGAAGGACGTGGCGATGGGATTACTTTCAACGGCGGCTCAGATTGCCTCATCGCAGGATGCACCGTCCGCCGGTGCGGTGGGGACGCGATCATCGTCCAGGGCGGCACGCATCATGGGATCTTCGGATGCGATCTATATACCTTGGGTTGCGGGGGCACGCGAGTGGCAGGCGGCGACCGCAACACCCTGGCGGCTGGCGGCCACTTCGTTGAGAACTGTCACGTTCACGACATCTCGCTGGTCAAGCGCACTTACACTCCCGCCGTTCTGCTCGACGGCGTAGGCAACCGCATTGCCCATAATCTCTTCGAACAGATCCCCTCTTCTGCCATGCGCATCGAGGGAAACGACCACCTCATCGAACTGAACCTCGTCCGCCAAGTCGTGCAAGAGTCTGACGACCAGGGAGGCATCGACATGTTCGGGAATCCGACCTATCGCGGGGTAGTCATTCGGTGGAACCGCTGGAGCGACATCCGCGGCGGAACTCACAACGGAGCGGCGGGGGTCAGGCTGGACGACATGATCTCGGGAGTAACCCTTCACGGCAACGTGTTTGAACGCTGCGGCTCGGTGATTTTCGGTGGGCTTCAGATTCACGGGGGAAAAGAGAATCTCGTCGATAACAACCTCTTTGTGGACTGCTTTGCGGGGATCAGTTTCACACGCTGGGGGGAGAAACGGTGGAACGAAGCCGTTCAACCTTTCCTGGCAACGGCAAGTAAGCCTCCCTACTCCGAGCGCTATCCTCTGCTGCTCGAACTCAAAGCACGGGCGGACATCAACCAGATTTCCCGCAATGTGTTTGCCCGTTGCGGTCAGGTCTTCCTGCGGGATGGGAAAACGCAGCAATGTGTTCTGAACTGGGTCACCGAACAGGGGATCACTCCGGAATCGCTCGCCTCCACCGCCCTCCTCAGCAAAGAGGCCGAGCTCCGCAAGCTGTGGTTCAGCCCCATCCCGGTCGAGGAAATGGGACCCTATCCACACCCGTGGAAGGCAGCCAAACCTCGATCCTGAACGGGAAGGCCCGCGGAAATCCGCGAGGTCTTGGCGGGTCTTCCTTCGTCCTCGTGCTCGTGCTCCTCCCTCCTCCTCGGCAATGGAGTGGAAGTCACGGTTTCGAGGACGAGGACGAGGACGACCACGAACATCACGACGACCGCGAGGGATGAGGGACGATGACCGAGGGCATTGGACCCTACACCGCAGCTTTCCCCTCCTTCAGCCCATCCTCACACTCCCTCTTCCTTCGTACTCGTGCTCGTCCCTCCTCCTCGGTAATTGAGTAGAAGCCGCGGTTTCGAGGACGAGGAGGACCACGAGGACGACCACGAACATCACGACGACCGCGAGGGATGAGGGACGATCACCGCGGCGCGTTGGTCTTCACCATCAAGCCGAACTGGTTCGAAAGGAACCGATCCAGATCTGCGGGACGAAAAGTCCCCGAGATGATGTTGGTACCGATCATGAGCTGAGGCAGTGAGCCATGGCGAAAGCGATAATAATTGGAAGCGTAAAGCCGGCTGTCCACCTCCAACTGGCTCTGAACCCAGGGGTCCTGCAGGGCTTTGGCGAGAGCATTTGTCCCGACCAATCTCCCCGCTTGTTCGGCTGCCTGGTTGGTGGACACGGGGCGCTGAGGCGCAAAGAGCCAGTCGTCGAATATGGCCATCTGACTCCGGTCCGCCAGCCAAACCGCCAAACCGAGCCGGGCATACACACAAGCATTGGTGTGGTCAGGCAGCTGTTTCTTGATCAGTTGGTTGCATTGCACATCCAAAGGGGTCGGCAAACTGACGATGGCGAGTTCGTTGCTAAACCGTTGCTGAGCCTGCACCAGGTACTTGTGAACCTGGCGACAGTGCGTACAGGTATAATCAAACAAGCTCACCATGACGTTCTTTGCATCGGGGGAACCGAGGACTGGCACCTCGCGGAGATTCAGTTCGAAGATTCCACCGTGTAAACTCAAAAGGCGAGCGGAGGGAGGCACCTGGACCTTTTCCCCAGAGACGGCGTTCGTGGCGACGGCGTTCGTCCCGGCGGAAGTGGGATTGCCGGGTCTGAGAACCGCGGCGGCAAGCGGGCCCGCCTCGACGGCAAAGGTTTTGGGGACGTAGAGGAGTTGTCCGCCCATCAACACTCCTACGCCAAGGCCAGCCAGGGACCACTTCAGCCACCGTGACCCGGAACCGAAAAGCTGCGAGGCGGAGGGTGCATGAAAAAGGATCAAAGCCGCCATGATGCACCCACAGGTGTGGGCGGTCATGCAATAGGGGCAGAAGGCTTTGATCACAAAGACCTGGAGCACCACAAACCAGGCTGCCGCACCGAGTATCCAGAGGGAAATCAGCGACAGAAGGCCCCACGCAAAGCGTCGATGAGAGAGTGAGCTCTGCGGCCCCAGACGGAAAGTGGCCGCGAGCGCAAGAACGTAAGCACCCACCGCTCCCAAGCTGACCGGCAAACCAAACCAGTACGCCCAGCGACTGTGCAAAACGGCGTCGCAACCCGACGCTGGACCACATCCTAGCGCGCCACGCCCGGTGAAGGAGATCCAAAGCAGGTATAGCGAGATAGAGAGCGAAACACAGCCAAGTACACGAGCCACATTCACCCACATCCCGCCATTAGGCAGGGCCGGTGACAACTCTTCGGCTGGGGGTAGGTGGGTATCGGAACGGCCAACGCCGCTTGGCTTGCCGCCAGCTAGGTCATGGGACGGGGCATCTGGTTTGCCAGAGGTCTTCTTCTTTTTCATGGAACCGCGAGGCTGGGTTCTAGGCTAAACACGGGGATGGTCGGATGGCTATTCAAAACCGCAAGGGCCCCTCCACTCAATCGAACCGAAAAGCCGTCGCAAAGCGGAAGGCCCACGCGAATTCCGCCAGGTCGTGGATTGCGCGCGACGATGACCAACCCTCCTTCTTCCTTCGTTCTCGTTCTCGTGCTCGTCCCTCCTCCTCGGCAATGGAGTGGAAGCCACGGTTTCGAGGACGAGCACGAGGACGAGCACGAACATCACGATGACCGAGGGCGTTGGACCCCACACCGCCGCTTTTCCCCTTCCCTCCTCCTCGTCCTCGTCCTCGTGCTCGTCCTCGTCCCACCCAAAGGGGAAAAAGCGGTACTTCGCTTCGCTCCTCACCTGACTCCAAAAGCTTCGCCAGAAAGGAACGCCCCATGGAATTCCGCCAGGTCTTGGATAGGGGTAGGGACAAGGGATGTGACCTTGCCCCTCCCT
>CAYPNF010000057.1:0-48889 GCA_964411985.1 uncultured Verrucomicrobiota bacterium | reverse complement strand
ATCCAGCCGCGCCATCACCCCGAGGTGGACCTCGCCGCATTTCAGCGCAAGCCCCGGCAGCAGGTCGGCGCTTTGCTGCGGAGCCGTGAGGGCATTGAGCGCCTCATGAAAGAAAGCCAGCGCCTTGTCACTTGACCGGCCCAGGACCCAAGCGTGATGAAGATAGGCAGCGGTGCCCTTCACTCCGTAGATGACCAACTCCTGCAGGCCGGCAATATCGGCACCAAATCGGTCTTTTCCGCTCAGAACCCCCACTAGCTCACCCTGTTTCACCAAGCCCCCCAAGTCCCCAGCCGGCTGCCAGCTGGCGGGCCCTCTTAGCAATTCAGCAGACTGGCCCGCCTGCTTACAGGCTTTCTCGTAAAGCCCTTTTGCCTCGTTTCGAACCCTCGCCGCGTCCTGCAGTATCGCTGCAATTCGGTGGGCATCAAAATTCACGTTCGTCACCGTCGTAAACAGCGCCTCCATCACGAAAACATCGATCGACTCCTGCACCACTCCGAGGCCACGGGCCCTATGGGCGTATTGGGAAATCCCCTTGCAGGCGTGCACGAGGAGATCTTGAAGGACGGCAGTCTGTTCATCCTTACCACACACGGAAAAGTCAATACAACCCGTTCCCTTGGAAGTCTGTTCACATTGATAGCAGAACATCATAATCAGTTTCTCTGGCTCTTTGATTTGGTTTTGACGAATTCGCACTGAAGATATGCACCTCCAGCTTCACCCCTTTCTACCTGCTGCCAGGGTCCGACGCCTTGACTTGCATCAATAACTCAAGAAATCCGCAATTGGCCTTGCCCTGACCAAAAACGGGGCTCTGCGCCCGGCGCCGGTAAAAGCAGGTCTTACCTGGAGAGGATAGCCCGCACCGCTTGGATGAACCGGGGGCTCGTACCGCAACATCCTCCCACAAAACTGGCTCCCGCCGCTATCAGCTTCGGTATGTGCGCGGCAAACTCCTCTGGCGTGGTGTGGTACATGGTGCGACCATCCACCACCGACGGCAGGCCCGCATTGCCTTTCACCCACACTGGCTTATCAGATGCAGCCCGCAGCCTCTGGCAGACGGGTATGTAATACTCAATCCCCACCCCGCAATTGGATCCGATCACATCCGCGCCAGCCTGCTCCAGAGCCTGCACCGCCTGCTCGGGAGTGGTCCCCATCATCGTCCGGTCATGGTTTTTGCCCGAGTCAAAGACCATACAGGCCACAACCGGGAGACCGGTCGCATGGGCGGCTGCAACCGCCAGGCGCGCCTCCTCCAACTCCGCCATGGTCTCCACCACAATGCCGTCTGCCCCCGCCTCGGCTAAGGCCTCCGCTTGCTCCGCAAAGCACGATCGCAGCTCTTCCTCGCTCGTCTCCCCAGAGAAAAGCATTCGTCCACTGGGTCCAAGTGAGGCAAAGACGGCGACTTTACCCTGGGCCGCCTGCTTGGAGATCCGCACCCCTTCCCGGTTCAACTCACGTACCTTTTCCGCCTGCTCATGCCCCTGCAAACGGAGCCGGTTGGAACTGAAAGTATTGGTCAGGATCACACGGCTGCCAGCCTCGACGTACGAGCGCGCCACCTCGGCAACTCGCTCTGGGAATGCCAGATTCCACAAATCAGGTAAATCCCCGGCAGCAAGGCCCTTAGCCTGAAGCTCGGTTCCCCAAGCGCCATCGGTAATCACAGGCCCACCCGCCAGTAAGTCGGACAGAAGAGAGGCCATAACCCGCTAAGCGCAGCCCAAATGCCGTTTCGCCAACCCCACTGCACCAGGAGCACTTTCGCTGTAGCCATCCGCCCCGATCTCATCAGCATACTTCTGGGTGATGGGGGCCCCGCCCACGAGAACCTTCACTTGGTCGCGGACACCCGCTGACTTCAGCGCCTCGATGGTGGTCTTCATGGATGGCATCGTAGTGGTCAGGAGCGCTGACATCGCCACCACGTTGACATTCCGGTCCTTCACGGCTGCCACAAACTGCTCAGGCGACACATTCACGCCCAAGTCCAGCACCTCGAATCCGCCTCCCTCGAGCATCGCCGCCACCAGGTTCTTGCCGATATCATGTAAGTCGCCTTTCACCGTGCCAATCGCCACCCGCCCCACAGGCTGCGCCCCTCGGGCTGCTAGCAGCGGCCGGATCAACTCGAGGGCGGACTTCATCGCACGTGCGCTGATGAGGAGCTCGGGAACGAAGTACTCGTTGCACTCAAAACGTCTTCCCACCTCATCCATCGCGGGAACCATGAAATCATTGACCAACTGAACCGGGTCAGTCCCACTCGCTAGGGCTTTCTCTGTGAGGTCGCGGGCAACTTTGGCATCGCCGTTCAGAATGGCTTCAAAGAGAGGCTTTAAGTTTTCTTGCATAACCGTGTACTTTTCGCGTTGTGAATTGGCCTCCTTATGCCAGCTGGGAAGAGGAAGTCAATTCAGAAGCGCTTCAGGAATAGCGCGGAGAGGGCGCTTTGACAAAACTGACTTCCCGCAAATAGACCGGCTCCAGCGACTCTGGAGCGATGGGCGAAAGCCCCCGCCCCACCAAACGGCAGAGGAACCCCGCTTCGGGAAACATCTCGCGAACTCCCACGCAGAAATCTGGAAGATCGCATCCGAACAAAAGTACCCCTTCCTGCGAAAGCTTCTGCACCTCTTCCGCGGGGCGGATAGAAAGCGGTTGAGTCACCTGCCAGCCATCGCCCGAGACAAGGTTCTCTTGATAGTATACATCCCCCCGCTGGGCATCCGCCACCACGCCAACCCGACCCGTGATCCCCATCTGAGACACATGGGCGCAAAGGGCATCGCTGGAGCGGATGCCCGCGAGAACGGTGGGACGCGCCAACGCCCAACCTTGGGCGACGGAAATCGCGGCCCGAATGCCGGTATAGCTGCCAGGACCGATCCCGACCACCAGTCCTTCGACCTCCTCGTTGCCCAGTCCAGACTTCTCCAGCGCTTCTTGGATTAAGGCAAAAGCCTGCGTCTCGCGACCTCCCATTCGGGACACGGACGCGTGAATGACGACCAACCCTTCTGCCGAAACGCCTTCAGCCACCGTGGCAATCGCGACACTGCGACGGGAGGAGCTAAATTCGAGGGCAAGTATCTTCATAGTCAATCTGTCGCTCCTGGCCGCCCAGGGTCGTGATGCGAACCAGCCGCAACCGACCCCGAACCCAGGATCGGGCATCGGCCTGTTGGGCCGCCAAGAGACTCCATCTGTCAAACCATTCCACGACCACCACACCATCCCTGAGGCTCAGATACCCCTCCAGTCCTGCAGAAACAAGGGTTTCTGCCGTCTCGAGTCGGTAGAGGTCAAGGTGATAAAGTGGGCATCGACCACCCAAGTACTCACGGACCAGGGCAAAAGTCGGAGAACACACCCGTCCAGCGTAGCCAATCCCCTCGGCTATCCCCTGAACCAACCGGGTCTTGCCCGCCCCCAGATCACCGCACAGCCCTAAGACTGTCCCAGGCTCAAGCGTAATGCCCCAAGCAACTCCCAGAGCATGGGTTTCCTCAGGACTTTTGGAAATGATCGTAGCCATGCAATTTCAGAGACTGCACTCCCTTCTTTCCTCGAATCCGCACCCCTTCTTGCACCACCACCTTCCCAACACAGCTGAGGGGGGTATCAGGAAAGCGGCTTTTCCAACGATCCAACAAAGCCACTGCATCCTTGCTGCCCAGGGTGAAGAGAAGCTCGTAATCTTCGCCATCCCCAAGTGCCCCCGACAAGGCGGTCCGCGCAGAAACCGTCACTCCGTCGGCCGCAGCCTCGTTGGGACCTGGGGCTGAGATGGAGCTCCGAGTTCGCGCCAACTGCTTCGATGGTTTGCTTACCGGGATCGCTTCCGCAAGCAGCTCCGCCCCTACCCCACTCGCATGTAGAATGTGCCTGAGATCGCCACCCAAGCCATCGCTCAGATCGATCATGGAGTGGATCTGGAATTGTTCGGTCAGCCAACGGGCCTCGACCAGCCTTGGTTGGAATTCCAAGTGTCGACCCAAGATGGAACCTCCCAGCTCCCCCGTGACAAAGACCGCGTCCCCGACCTGTGCCGTAGAACGGAGCACGCAACGCCCTGGTTCCACCCGGCCAACCAGGGAAACAGAAATGAAGAACTGACCGGGACTTCGCGTTGTCTCCCCTCCCACGATGGTCACATCAAAAGCACGCGCCGTCTGCTCCATTCCCTGGTAAATGCGCTCCAAGCGCTGGGTGTCCGGGTTGGCCGGGAGACCCAAGGTCACCACCGCGCTCAGCGGGACTCCTGACATCGCCGCAACATCGCTCAGACACCTGGCCAAGGCCTTGTGGCCCACCTTCTGCGGATCCGCATCCCGCTCAAAATGAATACCCTCCACCACCGCGTCAGTCTTCATAAGAAGCCACCAACCCGGAATGCCCACATCCAACACCGCGCAGTCGTCGCCTGGACCCACCACGACTCCATCATTCTTGGCAAGACCTGCCGTAAGTCTCCGGATAAGGTCGAATTCGTTCATGGTTCAGACTTCAGGGGGACGAGGGTTCGACCAAGCCCCAGACGAAGTTGGCGGTATTGAAAAGGCAATGGGTCACCATCGGCGCTGCGAGGTTGCCCGTGTTTCGATACAGCAGGCAAAGGAGAAACCCGAAAGCGCTGAGCGGAAGAAACGTCGGCAGATTGAAGTGGGAAACTCCAAAAACCACAGAAGTGCCCCAAAGCGCCAGGCGGGGAAAACCCGCCTGCAGAAGGCTGGGATAGAGGATGCCCCGAAACAGCAATTCCTCCCAAACCGGAGCCATGGCCAAGGCCATGAAACCCAGGAGGACTTTTTGCCAAAGGTGGGGTGTTGTCCGCAAAATCTCCACCGCTCTCTGCGACACCGGTTCAATCGAGAATAGGTCCAGCACCTGCTGGGAAATCCACATCAACCCCAGGCTGATTGGGAACGCAAGGACCGTTGCCAGGGCTCCCAGGCCCAGGGTGCGCCCCCAACGCCCCTCCCGAAAGCCGAAGGTCTCTCCCCAGGATGAATTGTTCTGCTTCACGAAGAAATGGATCAGGATGAAACTCACGATCTGCAGGACAAACATGCCCAGGAAGGATAGAAGCAATTCTCTCGTGGCGTTCTCTAAGCCTGTCAGAAACATTCCCCCCAAGTGGCCAAGAATCCCGGCCAAGCCTATGCTGGCAAACACTCCCGCCAGCAGGCGCAACACGGATTCCGGGGTCCACGACTTTGCTGTCAACATGACCAGCAAAGGCTATACCGCGGCCAGTGAGACTGCGACCAAAATGTGGCGTGCCATTGGAGGATTTCCAAATTCAGAGATCGAATCGGGGGCGCTCTTCGGACCCGTTTGATCATTCGGCCGCAAAGAAGCAAGAAACCACCCAGGGGTCATTCACGCCCGTGAGTCGCTTCTACGAACCCAACGCTTTGCCTTCATCTCAAACCTCGGCAGCGTGCCCGGAGGTGCCGCAAAGACAGGGATACGTAACGTGAAGGCTCGCTGGAACTCCAGTTCCAGAAGGCGCAGCAGCCCCGCCACATCAGGACAGTGGGCAGAGGGCTCCACCCGCAATTCCACCTCGGTAAGACCCTGTTCCTCGCTCAAGAGAACCTGATACTCTTCTATGTCCTTCATCGTCCGGATGATTCCCTCCACCGCGCTCGGGAAGAGATTCACTCCCCTCACAATCACCATGTCATCCACCCTTCCCAGAATCCCTCCCTCCAATGGGAGCTCATATCGACCGCACGCACAGGGAGGCGCCTCCGCTTCCAAGGGCAGGAAGCGGGGCCGAACCAGATCGCCGGTTCGATAACGGAAGATCGGGGAGCCCGTGCGAATCAGCGTAGTCAAAACCAACTCCCCAGTCTGTCCGTCGTCGATACCTTGGTCGGTTTCTGGGTTCACGACCTCGGCCAGGAATGCATCCTCCATGACGTGCAGCACGCCCGGTTGTGCAGGACATTCATACGTCACTGGGCCTACCTCCGTCATACCGTGATGATCAAACACCGTGGCCCCGGGCCAGAGAGCCTCGATGCGCCGACGAGTCGCTGGCAGGCTGCCGCCGGGCTCGCCGGCCACCACGATTCGGCGCAGGCGGCACGATTTGAGCGAAATCTCCTCCTGTTGGGCGGTCTCGGCAAGGCGGAGGGCGTAAGTGGGGGTGCAACAGAGCACCGTAACTTGATGGTCCAACAAGAGCTGAAGCCGCACCACGCTGGAAAGTCCTCCCCCGGGGATGCACAGGGCACCCAGCTTCTCCGCCGCCTCAAAAGCCAGCCAAAAGCCGATGAACGGTCCGAAGGAAAAGGCAAAAAGGACGCGATCCCCCTGCCCTACTCCAGCGGCCTGCAGGACTTCCTGCCAGGAATCGACCATCGCCTGCCAGCTTTCCGGAGTGTCGAGCCAACGAAGCGGAGGTCCGGTGGTGCCGCTGGTCTGGTGACACCGTGTGTACTTTGCCAGGGGGTAAGTGAGGTTGGAACCGTAGGGAGGATGTGCCGCCTGATCTGCCACCAACTCGGACTTCCGAGTCAGTGAAAAACAACGGGCAAGCTCGTCCTGGCGCAGCGCCGCTCCACCTCGTTGCCACAACGCACGCGCCTGCCAAAACGGATTAGCAGGAAGTACCGAACCCAACAGCAAGTCCAACCGTTTGGCTTGCTCTGTCAGGAGAGCCCGCCGAGAAGGGTACTTGAGAGGGATTCGTGTCACAATCTGTGCTAGGGGGATGGCGGCTTGGTCGTCTGGCCGACAGGCACTGAGATGGCACCCACGGGTTTGGCCGCGCCAACCGCAGGTTTGTAATAGGTCACCAAACAGCCCCCCAAAGCCGCCAGCAGGATGCCCAGAAAAAACTGTGGCTTCACCGAGCCCCAGCCCCCCGCCGGAGGATGCTGCCAAAGGGAATACAGCGCGTTAATCACCGGGGCTCCGGCAAAGACGATGGACATGACGACAGCGGGTGTTCCCTTGGCTCCGAAGGCCAGCAGCACGCCAAAAGCGCCAATCGCCCCCACAATGCCAGCCACAAGCGACCACGCCATTCCGCGTGGGGTGTAACCGGACCAGGCGGCTCCCTTCACCATCAAGAGGAGAAGTGGTGCCAGTACCGCCGTCAGGAAGTAAGCGAGCCCCACAAAGAGGAAGGCCTTGTAGCGTCCGTTCACCGGATCTCCCATGGCCATTTGCCCCGTGTGCAGAAAAACTCCGTAAACCCCCCAGGAGGCCACGGTCAAAAGGGAAAAGGCGAGCCAAGTAAGGCCCGGCTGGCTAGAGGTTGCTTCGCTCATAGATTCATGCGGATATCGGTTTCATGTTTTGCGCTTGGTTTCAATCTGCAACAACTCGGGAGGGGCGGTCGAAAGCAGCTGATAGAGATCCGTCGGCATCGGCACGGCCTCCATCCTGCCATCGTCATGACGAGCCACGCATACTGCAACCACCCGTCCAGAGGCCACAGGCTGCGGGGGATCAAGCCTCAGATTATGGAACCGGAAACGATAGGTCAGGACGCGGGGGCGTTTTGCCTCCACCAGGAGGTGGATTTCCACGGTGTCTTCAAACCTCACCGGTGCGAGGTAGTCGCACTCGGCATGCACCCTTGGAAAACTTACCGGCGGATCGTGTTTTTCCATCACCACGGAGCAACCGAGCGAACGATAGAAAGCACTTTCCGCCGCTTCCATGAACCGGAAGTAGTTGGAAAAATGCATGATCCCAGCCATGTCCGTTTCATGAAACTCGACGGTGCGTCGCAATTTGAATTCGTAAGGCATGATAACTTGATCCAACGTAAGGCGGCGACTCAACTTCTTGGAGCGTGTCCTGCACGGAACCGATCCACGGCAGAACGCAACACCTCCAGCATACGATCCCCCATGGCGTCCGCAGAGAACCGCTCCTGTACGCTCTGGCTGCCCGCCTGCCCAAGGGACTTTCGAAGGTTTTCATCCAGCAACAGCGGTTCGATCGCAGAGGCCAGGGCTTGGGGTCTGGGTGGGTCATAAAGGACCCCGCCTCCTGTCTCGGTCAGCACCTCCGGAAAAGCCGCGTGACGTGGCTGCACTACAGGCACACCGGCTGCCATTGCCTCCACCAGATACAAACCGAAGGCCTCACCGTACAAGGCCGGAACCGAAAAGACATCGAGCGACTCCAGGAAAGCGATCTTGTCTTCTCGGGAAAGGTTGGGATGGAATTCAACTTCGCCGAGCAGGCCCTCCGCTTGCAGACGGGCACGGAGCCCGGCCACAAAAGACTCGTCCGCAGGCGAACAACCGCCACCAATTCGGAGGCGCAGCAATGGAAAACGCTGGGAGCGTTTCAAGATCACGAAGGCTTCCACCAAAGTGTCGAGGCCTTTCTCCGGACACATGCGGGCGAAGTAACCCAATACCAGGCCCGGCTCGCGGTGAAACCTGGCTGCACTGGGAGACCCAGAAACCCCGTAGCCATCGAGGGAAATGCCATTGTGGACGATTCGAATCTCCTGGTGCTGGAGTCCCAGTCGAGAGCGCATCAGGTCAGCGAAATACTGGCTAGGTGCAACCAAAGCGTCTGCCTCGACTACACGCTCCGCAAGCCGTTTCCATGCCTCCTGACGCACATCCGGAGGAAGAGCATCCAGGAAAGAATCCTCGCCTTGCAGCATGCAAACCACGGCTACGCCCAACTCCGCGCGAAGCTGTCGAATGACCCCGGAGAGCAGGCAATTGGAAAGGCAAATGACGTCAGGCCGAACCTTTTCCTTCAGCCACCGGATCAATTCGTCCAGTTCGCGGCGCTGGTTCCCCAGTTCCCCCGCGATCATGGACAAGGTAAGCTCGCCAACTTCTTCAGCGCGAGTCTTGGCCGCAAAACGCCCAATCCACCGAAGGAGGGAAGGACTTGAAAGCCAGGAATGCAGCCACGTCGGCGCCGAACGATAGGCGGGAAAGCGCTGCTCCAGATAGACATTCAAGCCGCCATAGAAGATCGGAACGTCGCTCGTCGACGGCTGGTCCTCCAAGGTCAGCGGCAGATACATCGGCAGCAATTGCGCGCTGTGACCTTTGCGCAGGAGGCTCTTGACCAGAGCGTTGTCGCGAAAACAGTTGCCGCAGTACATGCCTCCGGCGCCCGGGGTAAGCTGCACCACGTTCATGTCAGCATGACTCGTTCAGGTGCCAACCCTCCCTTCGAAAGGGCCGCTCTCTCACCCAATTCACGAACCAGAGGCTCCCCTAAGGGCAAAGGCTCTGGTACAGAAGCAAATTCCCGCACAGCGGCAAAGAGCCGGGTGAAATCCTTGTTCACGTCGCCAGAGAGACAATCCGTAATGTCGCCCGCCAGTTCGGGGTATTTGTCAGTGAGAGTCCGAAAGTTGAAATTGGGATTGTAGAAGGCATAGACCAGGCAACGCATGTTTTCGATCCCTTTACGCAGCGTGGCGGCATAGGGGGCAAACCTCCCGGCGGAAAGGTCCCCGTCTTTCAAGGATTCATGAACCGCGTCAGCGGCCATGACCCCACTCTTCAGCGCCAACATGAGACCCGAAGAAAAGACCGGGTCGAGAAAACAAAAGGAGTCCCCCAGCAACAACAAACCTTCGCGCCCACAGTATTGCGAATGGAAGGAATACTCGCTGGTAATACGGTAAGGCCCCACCTGCTCCCCGCACGCTAGGTGCTCTTGAATCCAAACGTTCTGCCCCACCTCGCGTTGAAAGATCAGTTCCGGTGCCTTCACCCCGCCGCGAGAGAGGTACTTCCCTTCCGCCACCACCCCGACGCTTGTGATGTTGTTGTGCTGGGGGATGTACCAAAACCACCCCTTTTCGGGAACGAAGGCCACGGTAGTCGCTCCTGCGTCGATTCCTTCGTCCCGCTTGGCGTCTCGATAATAAGTCCAGACCGCCACTTTATTGAGGAGCGGGTCCTTTCGCCGCCACCCTTGCTGCACCGCACTGAAGGACTCCCGGCCGGAGCAGTCCAGAGTCATGGTGGCTCGTATCTCCTGCGTCACACCGTCCTCCCCACAAACCCGCACCCCAACCACCCTTCCCTCTTCCTCACAGAGCGCGGTGACCGTGACTCCCTCGCGGACTTGAGCCCCAGCCTCCCTGGCGTGATCCAACATCATCAGGTCAAACTCCGAACGGACCACCTGCCAAGTCTGCGCCACGTCGCCATCGTAGCGGGTGTGGAAGTAGAATGGCTGGCTGGCCTTGCCCGAGGGGCTGACGAACTGCACACTGTACTTCTTCACGAAAGCCGATTGCCGCATTCGATCAATCAGACCCAAACGCTGCAGAGGATAGTAAGTGAAAGGCAAGAGGGACTCGCCAATATGATAGCGTGGGAAGTGCTCGCGCTCGAGGATCAAGACCGAATGCCCGTGCTTCGCCAATAGAGCCCCGGCCGCGCTACCTGCGGGACCTCCGCCAATAATCACCACATCGTAGTTGTCGCTCATCTCAGAAAGGTTTTAGGCTTACACCGTGTTCTCTCGCTTCTGCCGCACCAACCCCGAATCCGGCGGGGGGAGAAGCTCCACAATCTCGGAAATCGCCTGATGGCTTGGGCTCCACAGGGTGTTCTTGCGGCCATAGACCACTTCGCCTTCCGCAATCCCCAAGGCTTGTGCCATAAAGGAGTCGGTCTGGAGTCGAAGATAAGCTGTAGGATGGCTGGTATGAGGTACTCGATACTCGTGCAAGAGATGTCCCAATGGGATGCGGTCAGCCAGAATGAGCTCCCTCAGTTCGGGAGTGAACAGATCCAAATCGATGCGATTCGCGCCATACTCCACTGCCCTACCATCCCGGTCCAGGTGAAGCACGACCTCCCGAACGTAGATGGATCCCTTTCGCGCCCGATGGAACACCTGGAGGTGGATGTCCGATCCGTAATACTGCTCCAAAGTGGGAGTCATGTCGCCCTGGTGGACCAGCAGTGAGCGAAAAGGCTCCGGCATATGGTGACCCTCAATCACATCGAGCCTGGGGAGCGGCCGTTGGGCCCGCTTGTAGAACTCACTGAGCGGATAGACATCTTCGGCTCTGGCAGCCGTGAATGGCAGGCTGGTTCCAGCCGAAGGGCTCACGGCTGAGTCAGGGTTGGTGACCATGTCAGATCCATCACGCATACCTGGCACCTCTGTGTTCCGGGAGAAAGAACTCGTGCAGAAGGCGGTCCACCTGCAACAATCCCGCGCGGTTCAATTCGACCATGTCGCCGTCCACGCGCGCGTACCCCCAGTCCGCTAACCGCTGCAACGGCTCAGCAAACCGTTGCCTCGGATCGACACCGAACTTCGATACGAAGTAGCTGCAACGCAGTTTCCCCAGCTTCAGTTGAAGAATGAACTCCCGAATGAGCCTTTCCTCCATGTTGGGTGTCAGCGCTCGGTAGACCGGGCTCCGTCCCGCATTCACCGCTTGGACGTAGGGATCGAAGTCGTGGTGGTTCTGGTAGTGGGTTCCACCAACATGGCCGAAGGACGCCACTCCGGTGGAAAGCAGGTCCGCTCCCGCCCAGAGGAAGTCCCGATAAACAAAACGAGTACGAGCTGGATCGCGAACGACCGTGTAGGCACTCGCAACGGTGTACCCAACCCTCTGGAATTCGGAGAAAGCGTAGTCCACCCAGCGGCGCTTGGTGTCCCAATCCGCCACCGGCGCCACCAGTTTGCCGGAGGCTTTCATTTCCCGGTAGATCGTGGTGTTGTAGGGGATCTCCATCTGGTAAATGGTCACACTGTCCGGTGCCATTTCGATGGTCTTGCGTATACAATCCCGCCAATTCTCCTCGGTCTCCTCCATCATCCCGGCAATCAGATCGATGTTGATTTGAGGAAAGCCAACCTCGCGGGCGTACCCATAGGCACGGGCTATCTCCCGGCTGTGATGAGCTCGGCCGTTGATCTCCAAAATGTGGTCGTCAAAGTTCTCAATGCCCAAGCTGAGCCGGGTGATGCCAATCTCCCGCAACGCTTTGAGCTTGTGATCGGTAAGGGTCCCAGGCTCACACTCGAAAGTCACTTCCTGCACCTCGTCCCAAGGCAGCAGCGACTTCATGCCGTCGGTCAGCTGATGTAACTGGTCGACAGACAGGTAGGAGGGAGTGCCGCCGCCAAAGTAGACAAAAGCCGGTTTTCGCCTACTCACAAAGGGCTGCCGGGCATAGTAAGACATCTCCGCGAGTAGAGCGTCAATATACCCCCGTATCGCGGCGGAATCCTTATCCGTATAGACCTTGAAGTAGCAGAAATGACACCGTTTCCGACAGAAAGGTATGTGAACGTAAATCCCCAGTGGAGTGCCGGGTCGCGCCTCCAACTGCAGTGCCTGCTCGTAGTCATGCACGCCCTCCGCCTTCCAAAAGGAGAATGGGGGGTAGTTCGAAACGAAGTAATTCCCAGGCCCCGTGTCCTTGTTGATGATGGGCTTGGACATGTTGACGGTCGCGTCGGCACTCATGATTGATAGCTCCGTTGGATGCTCATGGGGTCTTGGCCCCAAAAGCGTAGAGAAACCCGTCGTCGGCGCCCAGGAAGATCCTGCCTCCCGCTACCGCAGGAGAACTGCCCACGGGTTGGCCGATCTCATAGCTCCACAGTTGTTTTCCTTCCGCCAGGCTCACCACGTAAAGTCGACCGTCATCGGATCCCACCACAACTTTGTCACCCACCACCACGGGAGAACTGTCCACCTTCCCTTGGGTCGGGAACGTCCATAACTTCTGTCCCGCATCGGCGGTCACGCAGTGGAGATTCTTATCCCTGCCGCCAAACACGATCTTTCCACCCGCCACCGCCGGTGAGGAAAAATAGGGGAAGTTGCGATTTTTGTAGACCCAAGTCTTCCGGCTCAGTGCTAAATCCACACACTGAAACTCGTTCTCATAATGTCCGAAATAAGCTTTCTGTCCGTCCAAAGCTACCGAACCCGCGATGTAGGCGCCCGCTTCCACCTCTTTGATTTTCGTACCGTCCTTCAGCGAAATCACATGCAGAATCGCATCGCACCCGCCAAACACCGTCTGACCTGCGGCGATCGCTGGTGCGCCGTTGATGTAATTCCCAGTCTCGTAAACCCAGTTGCTGCGCCCCGTCGAAGCTTCCACACAGTGGAGCTTGAAGTCGTAGCTCCCCACCACGATCCACTTTTCTTTTCCATTGGGGGAATCTACCCAATTCGGAGCGCCCAGAATCCGATCACCGGTCTCGTACTTCCACCGAACCTCTCCGTTTGACATGTTCAGGCAGTAGAGAAAGCCGTCACTGGAGCCGATGAAAACGTTACTTTCCAAAACCAAAGGGGAGGATTCGAGTGGTCCACCCGTCTTCCTCGCCCAGATCTTTGCACCGGTGCCAGCGTTGAGAGCATAAACGTGGCTATCGTTGGAGCCAAAGAAGACCTGGTCGTGAAACACCGCCGGGGAAGAACGAACGGCTCCGTCGGTCTTGAAAGACCATAATTTCACCAAGTCGGCGGGCAAAGCTCCGTGCGCAACACCCAAGAGCGCTGGGCCACCGCGAAACATAGGCCAATCACCTGCTGAGGGGAGCCCCTCAGCCGCAGGCCCCAGAACCGCAAAGAAGGGGCAAAGAAGGAGGCTGAGGAAAGGGCGCATCAGCCCAAGTCTCCATGGGGACCACGCTGTGATCCCTGGGAGCAAACCAGTGTTCGAGGTGTTCATCGTTCTGTAAAAAGTCTCAGACTCACCAACTTTTGGCGAACTGAGTCTATCATTAACAATGCACATATTCACCTGAAGGCTGACTTTGGCAAATGAAATTAGTACGAATACGTACGGGTTTGTTGCCCCAGGCACACGTTCACTCGTGACTCAGCCTGCGGAATATCCGTCCAAAGTTGAACAGACTCAGGGCCGGGGATTCAATGTAGGAGGGGTCCCGAATGGTTTGGCTGGCACAAAGCCGTACTCCTTATTCAGAAGCAGGAGATACTGGTCGGCCAGGTAATTCGCCCAGGACTTCAATTGCTTCGAGTGCTCAAACCATTGGCGCGCTTCAACGGGACTCCCCTGCTGGAGTTGATGCCATCCCACCATCGCCGCGAGGTAATAGCTACTCGGATCCACCTTCAGAGCTTGCCGGAGGAAAGCTTCCGCCATCCCATGCTGCCCCAGCCAGTCGGCGCACATGGCGTAGCGCATAGGGTGGTACGCATCGAGAGGATGCAGCTTCATGGCTTCGAGAAACCAGTGCATTCCCTCCAATGCGTACTCCCGGTAAAAGTCATCCCCTTCCCAGGCCATGGTGCGATAGGCCTCGCCGATGGAGTGCGCAGTGTCAGGATTGGACGGGTCAACCTCCCATGCCTGCTTCAAGGCCTGAATTCTCCCCTGGAGAGAGGTCTCCTGGGTGGCTTTCTTAAGGTACCGATGTTCCTGGAAACGCTGTACGCTTTGCCGAAAAAGGAACACCAGCGCGACTCCACACACCAAAGTAGCCAGAATTCGTCCCAGCGTTTTGGGGCTCACCCAATACCGAGCTGTAGAGAATCGAAGGTGGCTGGTCAGAATCGCGGCTAAAACCACCGCTGTCACCGCGATCGCAGGCACCTGAAATTGAAAATCAACCGCCGTATGGATAAGGACGGTTCCCAAGCCCAATGAAATGCCGAAAACCAAGGCTGCCCGATCGCTGCCTTTGGAACCGATCCCATCCTGGGACCTCTGCACGTATTTCCAGGTCTTGAAAACCCCAATCCCGAGGCAGACCAGGACTCCCCCAAGCAAGGAACCGCCCACGATCCCCCAGTCCGCCAGGACGTTGAGGTAGTCGTTGTGAACCCAGAAGGGCCTCGCTTGGACTGCCGGATGCCGGTAAGGCTGCCAATAGACGTCAAAGTGGCCTGGCCCTACCCCGAACCAAAGGTGATCTCCCCACATCCTCTTGGCAGAATTCCATATCATGGGCCTTACGCTGATCGCCTCCGCCTGGCCGGGGGTGTTCATCTTGAGGAAGCGTTTCTGCACGTAATCCGCCTTGCTGTAAAAATACGCCCCAGCGAGGAAAATCACGACCAGAGTCACCAGGGACACCACCCTAAACTTCTGATACCGGAACAAGAAACCGACGAGGAAGAGGAGCATGATCCCAGTACTGAGCCACCCGGCCCGGGAGACGGAGGTGGCAATCCCGCCTAACAGCACAACTGCAGTGTAGCCGTAAAAGACCCGAAAAACGGGTTTCACTTTGCTTAGGAAGACGTAACTCAAGGCAATCGGCAGGAGAAGTTCCAAGTATCCAGCGAGGTGATTGGGACAAATAAAAGTGCCCGAACCGCGCTGACCATACTGGATGGGCTTCACCCATCCCCAGATACGACTCGACCCGGTGGCGAACTGGTAGATCGCCAACACGGAGAGTATCATCCCTACCCCCAACAGCAGGACCACCACCCACTGGCATGTCTCCTGTCGATGCAGGTTATTCAACACGAGGGCGAACAGACAGGCATAGACAGCAATCCTGGTCAGTTCCAGACGCGCCACGTACTCCACATCCGCTTGGGTATACCGGACCACGGCGAGGATGAGGAAGGCGATGATGGCCCAACAGATGGGGGGCCACTGGACGCGATGGCTGGGGTTGACCCAAAAGCGGACCAACCACATCAACAGCGCCAGGCCGGTCAGGCCCTGGACGACCCCAAAATCAATAGGGCGAACCGCTCCCGTGGCCAGGGGCGCAAACGCCAGGATAGCCAGTACTAACCCAGTAATCCCACGTTCCAGCCAAACATCCAGCTTTTCCCTGTCCATGTTGACCCCAGCTAGCTCACGTACTCACGGGGATCAGTCACATGACCCGTGAGCGCGCTAGCGGCCACGGTGGCAGGAGATGCCAGGAACACCTGCGCCTCCTTGTGGCCCATGCGTCCAGGGAAGTTCCGGTTGGTTGCACTGATGCATTTCAGGGGCGTATTGGCACGGCCAAAAGTATCCACAGGTCCCCCCAAACACGCGGCGCAACCGGCGTTCTCCGTCATCTGAACCCCAGCTGCCAAGAGGATCTCCCAAATCGTCTGATCTCCCCAACGCGCTGTCTGCAGGTCATGGACAATCTCCGGCGTCGCCGGAACACCAAATGTGTCGATCGCGACCCTCTTCCCGCGAACCACTCGGGCAAATTCAAGGAAATCGCTCGTCTTCCCGCCTGTGCATGAGCCGATGTAGGCGCGGTCGAGTTTGACGTTCGCCATGTCTTTGGCCTTCTTGCGCTGGCCCGGATCGGGGTGGCAAGCCACAGTCGGTTCCAACTTGTCCAAGTCGATCACCAACTCACTGACAAAGGTCTCAGAGGAATCGCGCTCGACGGGTTCGTAGTTCAGCTTGGTCCCGTTCAGGCGAGTCCGGTATTGTACGAACTCCTCGGTCTTGGCGTCATATTCGAAGATCCCGTTCTTCCCCCCAGCTTCGATCGCCATGTTGGCAATGGTCATGCGATCATCCATAGAGAGCGTAAGTGCCCCAGGGCCATCGAATTGCATCGCCCGATAGGTCGCACCATCAAACCCGATTTCGCCAATCGCATGGAGAATCACGTCCTTGGCCATCACTCCAGGCTGCAGGCGCCCCTCCAACCGGAAATGCATGGTCTCAGGGACCTTGAGCAACAGCTTGCCCGTCCCCATCACAAACCCTGCGTCCGTGTTGCCAATTCCCGTCGCAAATTGGTTGAAAGCTCCAGCCATACAGGTGTGAGAGTCGGTGCCAAAAAGCACTTCGCCAGGCCGCGTATGTCCCTTCTGAGACAATGCAGTATGGCAGACTCCGGCATACCGGGACCCGTACTGGCGCTGGAGCATTCCTTTGGCAGGATCAAAGACCCACTTGCCACTGGGATCATCGATCACATCGTAGAAGTACCGAATCCCCTGCTCTTTGACAAACTCCCGGAGGATATCCACGTTGCGGTTGGACTTGGAATCTGCGGTGAAAATATAGTGATCGGGTATGATCACGATCCTTTCAGAATCCCAGACCTTCGCCGTGGCTCCAAACTCCCGCTTGAACACCCCAATCGTGCCGGGGCCACAAACGTCATGGGTCATCAGTACGTCAGCCTTCACCCATACATTCTCACCGGCCTGCACCCGCGCTTTGCCTGCCGCTCGCGCCAGAATTTTCTCGGTTAGCGTCATATCGTCTTGAGAATCTACCGAAGCCCCTTGTCCGCTGCAACAAGCGAAAAACAGCCCCTCGCCAAGCCCTCAACTTGGTCCAGCCACGCCTTGCGCTGTTCTTCGCTGCTCACGATGACCGGACTGAAATTCCGGCGTGTCACTTGGGTCACCCCGCAAAGCCCAAACACCACCTTCCTCCAAAGGACTTCCAGCGGATCGCCAAAGAGCGCTTCTTCTTTATCCTGAGGGGTGTTCGCCGTGTTGAGCACCAGCGCAAATTTCGCTTTGAGGAGGCCCACTGGCTTTCCTCCCCCCTTGCCATCAGGCACGAAGTTGTATGCCCTTCCCGGGCGCAGCACCCGGTCCACCCAACCCCGTAGGATCGCCGGAGGTTGGCTCCACCAGTTTGGGTGCACAACCACAATCCCTTCGGCCTCACAGATCTCTTCGCAATGCCGTGCCACGAAGGGAGGTAGGGGTGCATTCTTGTCAATCTCAGCCGCCGGCATGACCGGATCGAAACCTTCCCGGTAGAGATCATGAAAGGCCACCAGATGACCGCCGTCCAAGGCTAGGCTCTGAACTCGCCGGGCAATCGCATGATTGAAACTGGTCTCCGCAGGATGCGCCAGAATGATCGAGACTCTCATATCCCGACAATGCTATTCACGGACTCAGGGCGAGGACAACCTTTTTAGAGAGTCGACGTCGTAGAGGAAAATGCCATAGCCGACACCGGCGGCATCCGACGACTTGGCAAGCTGAAAGGCGATAAACCGGCCATCGTCGCTAACCACGGGGTTGGAGGCCTTGTATCCTGGGACGTCGCTGAAGAAGGTCAGGCGCTGGCTAGTCCCACTCCCGTCGAGCTTGAGCTTCCAGAGGTCCACGTGACCGGCGCCTTTCAAGTTCTGCCGGTCGCATTCCACCAGCGTGTATTGACCATCAGGATAGATACCCTCTGGTTCGTCGTATTGGCCAGGCGCATTGGAGTAATTGGTCACTTTCCTCGTGATCAGGTTGATGCCGCAGACCTCCGTACCTTGGTATCCATACGCACTGAATGTGAGTTCTTCCTCCTCTGGAGGTCGGTAGTTTTGAGTCTCCAAGGTGCAGGTGAACGGTAGATCACGACTGTCCAGGACAAGGTGCTGGCTCGCCAGTTTTGGCTTCCCCGACTCATACACAATATCGGCCTCGTGCATGCGGGAACTGCCGGCAGGCATAACCTCTGGATACTGCGCGGCGACGTGCGTCCATGCGAGGTGCAGGCGTTTCCGGGAAACGGCTGGCCCTTCGCTGCATTTCGTTCCAAGCGGGACAGGGGGTTTACCACCAATCCGGTTCAGAACCGATAGCCAACACTGAACGCGGGCCTCTCCAGGCTTCTTGAGATCGATCTCATTGGGACCCGAGAGGAGGATGTCGCCGTTGACGAGGTACAGCGCCCGGGTGTAGCCGTGGTGCTGATAGTGTGCGGTAAGATTGCGGATGATTCGCGTCTCCAGATCCACCTCCATGGCATCCCCGAAAGTCTTCGAGAGGAAGAGGATTCGCTTTCCGTCGGAGGACCAGTCAGCTCGCTCTCCAAACCAGGAAACGCGGGTGATGTGACCTGGCAAACGGTCCGCGGGATTTTCGCCTGAGATAGGCTCAGCAGCCACGACGCTGAGGGTGCTGCCTAACGCCAGCCAGACGGGCCAAAGACCAAGACGGGTAGTCATAGAAAATACTTGAGTCCATTGAACCACCTAAATGGCAGTCCGTCAGCCATTTTCAGCAACCCCGTCAAGGCAGTCGAGCCTGCTGGCCCAAAGACCACCTCCCAGCTTACCAGCGTGCCAACCGACCGCTGCGCCAAGGAGAAACCGTCGGTTGATATTTGACATTGTCTACTTCTTCTCATACGCTGTACTTATTGGTAGGGTCGTACTGTGGGGTGAGGATAGATGCTCTCCCAGCAGTCGGCACGAAGAAGCCGACTCTGACAATTGATTGGGGTTGGCGGAACGAGAACAAACTACAACTATGAAAAAGATCATCCTCTTGGCCACAACACTCCTGCTGACCGCGGCAGTGTGGGCTGGCCAGTTTCCTGAAATTACCATCGACCAACTCAAGGCCGCCATGCAGGCGAAGTCGGTCACCCTACTGGACGTCAACGGTACCGAGTCCTACAAAGCGGGTCACATCCCTGGTGCCATTGACTACGAAGCAAGCAAAGAAAAGTTGGCAGCCGCGCTGCCTAAAGACAAAGATGCGCTGATCGTAGCCTATTGCGGTGGGCCTTCCTGCGGGGCCTATGCCAAGGCGGCGAAAGCGGCAAAGGATCTCGGTTACAAGAACGTCAAGCACCTCTCCGCTGGAATTTCCGGCTGGAAAGCGGGTGGAGAAAAAACAGCCAGCAAAAGCTAGCGACTGAGGATACAACTCAGGGCGCCAATGCCGTTCAGCATCGGCGCCCTTCTTCTTCACCCTTTTTCGGACTACTTGACGAGTCGCAGTGTCAAGGGATAGCGATAGCAGAGTCCATCCGAAGCCTTAACCGCTGCCACGATCGCCAGGACCACGGCCCCAATGCCAATCAAGATCAGCAGAGGAACCCCGATGAGAACGAATGTGAGAGGCACACAGCAAAAACAGTAGATGTATACGGAAATGTGAAAGTTCAACGCCTCCCGGGCGTTGGCGGTTACATATTCCGACTCTTTCCTCATCGCCAGATAGACCACTAGGGGCAGGACGATACCGAGCCCGAATAGGGCCGAGAGGTGGCTCAGCATACTCCAGATCTTCTCGTTTCCGGTAGGAGTCGCCAGGGTTTCGGGGCCTTGCAGATTTTCCATCGATTGTCTTTCGTGTGAGTGCTTCTGTTCCCTTTCCTTCTAACACGAGCCCAGCGCGGGTCCATTACAAATCCTCGGGAGTTCTATAGCAGGACGACAGGATCTTCGTCCCGGATCAGCTCCCGTATGGGCCTCGTTTGGAATCTCGGATCAACTTCGAACATGGTTAGGCAGCTTTCATTTCAACACCGTGGGCATTGCCACGGAACCACTTCCAGTTAGGACCCGCGGGAGTGCAGAACGGGTCATGGCTTACCTGCCCTGCGCCGCCGGATTGAAACCCTTTGCGGCGATGAGGTACAACCGCTGGGCTGTGGCCAGATACAGCGCATCGCCGACCAGCGCCGGACGGGAATAGAGCGGCGCATCCATCTCGATCTGGGCCAGAAGTTCTTTTCGCCGCCCGGCACGAAGCACGGTCATGCCGCCCTCCACGTTGCCAACGTACAGCCGGTCGTTGGCCAGCAAGAGGCATCCCCAGATGGCCCCGTGCGTCTCGTGCTTCCAGACGTGATCGCCGGTGGCGGCGTCCAGACAATGAACCGTGCCGCCCAGATCCGCCACATACAGCAGACCTTCCTTCACGATGGGCGTTCCCACCACGCGGCCGACCTCGCGAGAAGTCCAAAGGAGTCGGCTCCCGGTGACGTCTCCGTGGCCGTTGGGACTGATCGCATGAACCAGAGAAGGCCCGTTGCCGTGCCAAGGATCCTGCCCCATGGCCAGGAAGACGCGACCGTCGGCAAGAACCGGTGAAGCGATGATACCACTGCGCGAAAGGACGCCAGGGCGTGGAAGCCAGCGGGCATCTTTCGGGTTGCCGTCAAAGCGCCAGAGCTCGCGACCCGACTCCGCGTCGTAGGCGCGCAGCCAGCCATCGCCTCCTCCGAAGAGCACCTGCATACGCCCACTCACGCTGGCCGCCACCGGGCTGGACCACTGGCCGTGCAGCACCTGCCCGCCAGGGCCGATGGCCCGCCAGACCACTTCACCCGAGTGCTTGTCCACCGCGATCAAACTTGGGGCACGCGGCGAGGGGACGCGTGTATGGCCCTCGTTCTGTCCGTTGGAGGTGGCCACCAGCAGTAGATCACCCACGGGTAGCACTTCGCTGTTGGAGGCTTCGTGCGGAAAGACACCCAGGCGCGCACACAGGTCCAGTTCCCAGACGAGATCGGCCGCCGGGTTGTTTTGGAAGACCTCTTCCCGATACGGGCCATCGTTCTCGCCGTCGCGGAACCCCTCGGTATCAAGGCAGCGGAGTTGGCACTCGCTGGTCACATAGTACAACCGGTTCCCGGCCACAAACGGCGCACTAGTCGTCGAGGGCAGCAGGAACTCCCTCAGTCCGCGTTGCACCCGCGGTGCCACGTCCTGCCAGAGGAACGAGCCGTCCGCTGCCCGCAAGGCCATAAGCACGCCGCATTCTTCAAGACAGCCGGGATTCAAATGCCGGGCGTTGTCCGTACCCACGTAGACCGCACCGTCGGCAACCACCGGGCGGCCATAAGTCTCGTTCCCCAACTCGACGCTCCAGACGATGTTCCGCCCCGTGATTGGATCCCAGTCAAGAGGAGGATCTCCCGTTTGCGTCGCCACCGCATGGAACTGGAGCGAGGCGGAAACCGCGGGTCCAAGGGGTAAGACGCTCTGCGAGGCAGGCTCGATGCCAGCAATTCGATTCAATGCCCACTCCGCTTCGTTACGCAGGGTTGGATCGGCTGCAGCGTCTCTCAGTGCCTCCTGGGCCATCCGTGTCTTTGGCCCGATACTTCCCAAGGCACCGGCCGCGCAGATGCGCACATAGAGAAAATCGTCCCTTAGAGCTTTGACTAACTGCGGAACCGCCAGATGCGCGGCCGGGCCGATGCTCGCCAGGGCTTCACACGCCGCCCAACGGACGCCAGGAATCGGGTCGCCTACGGCTCTGGCCAAGTCCTTGGTCGCCTTGGCGGCCTCCGGTCCGATAGAGGCTAGAGCCTCCGCCGCGTAAATGCGGACGTGGGGTTCTTCGTGCAGGAGAGCCTTGATCAAAGCAGATACTGAAGGACCGGCCCGCTGGCCCAAGGCGCCCAGCGCACGCGCGGCATCACGCGCAACCCAAGAATCCTTGTCTCTCAATGCCTGCCGCAACGCTGGCTGAATCCCTTCCGTATCGGGTGCCAGATCAATCAAGGCATCTACCGCACTGCGCCGGACGATGGCCTTTTCCTTGCGAAGCAGGTCCACTAACATCGGAATGGCCGGTGGACCAATCCGGCGGATGATCTCAAGAGCGCCTAGCTCGAGGTCTTCATTGCCGCTGTTGAGGAACCGTCTCAGCAGCGGCAGCGAACGCCCGGCCCCTTGGACCAGGGCGGCTTCGGTGGATGCCCGGACCTTCTGGTCGTGGGCGAGCAGTCGATTTGCCCAGTCAGTCGCCAGGGCGGGGTTCCGGGAAAGCCCCGATCCCGTCGGGGGCGACAGCTCTGAGGATGAAAGAGAGGTTTGCCCTGTGGCCATGGACGAACCCAGCAAGAACAAGCCCATGACGAATTTGAAAGTGCAGCCATTGGCGAGCAGTCGCTGGATAGCTGATAACCGCCTGACGCAAGGATGCCTCACGGGTGTCGTGGTCCCAAGCAGGTGCTCAAGACGGGCAACATCTCCGAACCACCCAGCTTGCTGCCTCGAACCGATCCCCAACTCAGTATTGATCAATTCGCACTCGAATTCCTGGCGGCTCCGGCCGCGATTCCTCGGCCCCAGTCGGCTATTCTCTCGAGACGTGCCAGGAAGGATCCGGGTCATAAAGGCTCATTTTACGAGCGGCACTGGAGGTCGCCGGTCCTAGGTCTTTTTGAAGGACGCGCCCTTGCTGATTCACGATGAAAGTCATGACGCCGGTTTGGCGGTATTTTGCGGGCCAGGCCACCAGGGCGAAGCCACCGATCATGTTGCCGTTGATGCGGTAGTCGTATTTGCCACCGGGAGCGGACTTGCCTTGGCCGGTGAGGATCTTGAAGAAATAACCTTGAAACGGCTGCGGCTCAGGGGCCTCCTCCCGGGCTTTCAAACGATAACCCTGGTCGTACGCCTGAGCGGCGAACGGGCCGAGTGGGCTAATCTCACCATCGGGACCGGGCGGCCAGTAAAGCCCATCTTGCGTGCCAGCAGCGCTACTGAACTTCTGCGCGTACTCCAGCACTTCATCGCCGTCTCGATCCTTCGCGGCGTATTCGCGCTGGGCATCGACGTAGGCCCGGACCGCCTGAAGTGTGGCTAGTTCGTTCTGGCCGATATGGCGGTTCAGGATCTCGTCCTTGCCAGCCTCGGTATCGAAGAACCACTGGCCATTTCGCTGGACGATGGGGACCGGGAACGGCCAGGAACTGGTGCCGATTTCGAGCACGCATTGGGTCGCTGACCTATGCACGAGCCGCTGCTGTTGGCTGACCGCAGCATTGAACACCTCCAATTCGTTGGCAGCCTGAACGCGATCGGGATTCTCGATTTGCTCGCCCACGGGGCCGAAAATCGCCCGGATGGCATCGGTGTCTTTCGCAATGGTCGCTGTCAGAAGCGCCGCCACCGCCTCCTCGGGAGTCGCGAACGTCCTGCCGATGCCCGCTGCGCTTCCGAGGATGGGTGCGCCGAGGGCCAAGGCCAACACCAGGCTAGGATGGACGATAGCGTGGAAAATCCGGTTCAGCGAAGCCATGGGAGAATGTCGAGTGAGACTTTTCATCTTAATGATTCAAAGGACTGCGTTTGTTGCCTGGAAGCTCATCGGCGCCCCCCACCTCCACCGCCGCCGCGACCGCCGCCGCCGCGGCTGCCACCACCGCCGCCACGACTAGCAGCACCACTGCTGCTGCGACTCGCGGAGCCACGATTGCTGAAATCACGCGCACTGGCACCGTTGTTCGCACCGCTGAACGCGCTGCCGGACGGAGAGGGACGGCTGGTCCCGGCAGCGGGCCTGGCTTGTGAAACGCTGGGCGACGGAGTGGGCCGGTTCGCACCCCCCCCCAGATTGGAGGCACTGCCCACTCCGGCGCCACCCGTGGAGGGCCGCGTAGCGGCGGTTGGGGTGGAGGGCCGAGCACCAGGCGTTCCAGTGGAAGGACGCGCCGCGACACTGCCTGTCGAAGGTCTGGCACCTCCAGCACCATAACCCCTCGCCTCTGCGCTGCGGGCCGAAGCGCTCGATGATCCGCTCTTGTTCAGCCGACTCTGGTCCGGCTGCCACTTCTGCTGGCCGCTGGTTGATGAAGCCCGCGCGGTATTGGCATTGGCATTCCGGTTGACGTTGGAGTTTCGGTTGACGTTCCGGTCAATGTCAATATCCACATTGCTGTGATAGCACCCGCCATAGTGCCAGTTGCAGTTGTTGGCAATGATGGCCCCCATGGCCACCCCCGCAGTGAAGGTCACCAACGGTGCAACCGGGTTGTACACATAACCGTAAGGGGGGTAATAGACGGTGTAGGGGTTGTAGGTCGGCACGTACACCACGGAGGAACTCGACGGCTGAATCTCAACGACCGTGTTGGTCACCACCACCACCTGCTGCTCGACCGTCTTCTCGACGACCATGTTGGTAACCGTGACGATCTGCTGCGGGGTTGTCTGGAGTGTTCCTGCCTTTTGGGCCTTGGCCCGCATGGACTGAATGGCGTCCATCACCGCCTTGTCCTGGGCGAGGAACGCCTCCCCCAGTTCGATTGTCCAGGAAATCTCTCGATTCATCTTCTCAATCACCGCGGGCACGCGCGCCACGGCCTTCACGTTGTCGTCCCACGGCTGCGTGTCTAGTTTGGCGAGGTTGTTGGTGTCCGCCACGAAACGTGCCGCCTGCACAATCTCCAGCGGGTAGACCGATGCCGGCAAGATGGTGGCAATAAGGGGGTCGGCATACAGGGCAATGGGAGCAACAAGCTTTTCCAACTCCGCCTCGCTGCGCTTGGCCGGGGCGGCGGGCGGCGGCGCCGGCGTGGCAGGAGGCGGGGTCTGCGCCGCCACGGAGGCCGCGAGGCTCAAGAACACGATTAGCAACCAGCACTGGATTTTCATGATGGATTACCTGTTATCTACCCGAAGCCTACGCGCGGCCGCTCGCTCGAACCAGACAAATTTCTGGAGAAGGAGGAACCTTGACTGGCATACTTCCTCTGGTGTGCGTGATTCACAGACGACTCCAGTTCCTCGCACAAAGAGGCATCTGATGGCATCATGGAACAACTCACATTCGGATCAGGTAGTAAGGGGTCCGGTCGCGAGCCCCATCCAATTCTATCGCGCCCTGCTCCACAGGTACGGTCCGATCCATAACCCTCCCGTCATGATCCAGCACGAGCACCTTTGGAGTGCTGGTCCGGCGAAGCGTGATCTTTGCTTTGACCGGTTCCATGAGGATTGGGGCGGTCCCCGGGCTCAGCAGCTTGTCGCCGGCGGGGGAAAACTTCATGCCCGAATTGCGGGCGCGGGCGATGGCCACAACCAAGAGCTGAGCGGAGGTATTCAGGTTCTGGTCCGGCTCGACCGCGGTCACGTAGATCGCCGCAAACGGGCTCTCACATTCGATCGTCACGCCTCCCAAAGTGTGCTTCTTTCCTGCCGCATATCCGACGACAGCTTTTGTTGCTTCTGTGTCCATCGTGAAATACCCACCCTCCGCGCCCGAAGCCGCCTCCTGCCACCGCAGTTGTCCCGTCGAAGCGACGAGTTGGCCTTCGTTTTCATAGCGTTTGAGGTCGAACACGGGTGTGTTGGCATCCTTCTCGGTGAAAGCCACGACGCTGCGCGCAACCGCGAGCGCCCGGGCGGGTACTTTGGAGCTATCCAACTCCTTAGCATCGTACCCCTGCTCCACCAAATCATCGAAGCCCAGCTTTCCTTCAAACAACGATGGCACATGCACATTCCGCACCGCAACCACTTCCGCTTCACGCACGTCTCCCCGGTGAATCTGCCGCGCCAATACGGGAAACAAACCCATCAACTGAGGCACGACCACATCCCACTGGGCCGTGCCAAGACGGGTGCTAAAAACGCCGTTGTCGCTGTTTTGGAACAGGAAAGAAACATCCCAGCCCTGCAACCCCATTCCATAGGCTCCCAGAATCGCCGGGCCTTCCACCCCCCACTCGTTGGGATAAACGTGGATCCACTCGGAAAGCATGAACGGCCGGTCACTCACCTGCTGCATGCCGCTGGAGAGCAGGCCTGAACCTGCCCGCGTGAGCATGCTGGCATTCGCCCGGTTCTCGCCGAAGTAGTTGTGCCGGTCGACTGTGCCCACCCTGGCATCGGCGTGCAAATTGGCAAAATGGCTGAATGCCCGTCCGGCCTGCCAGTTCGAACCTACAATATCGCCTTCATACCCGGCCGCGCGCATGTCTTGCACGTACTTGTCGTAGAATTGGCACTCCAGGGTGTAGAGGAAGTGCAAGGTGTCGAGCAGGCGACGCTTCTTCGGAGCCTGCGAGCCTCCCAGTTGCGCTGGGTCCCAGTACCAGGGGTTTCCCAAAGGCAGAATGTTATTCCGGTCCAAATGCTCGCCACCCTCGGCTTTGAATCCATCGCCGCCAAAGCAGTCCATGGCCGACGCGCCCCACGCGGACAGGAGTTTCTCATGACTACCGTACTTCTGTTTCAGCCAAGCGCAGAATCGCTGACCTGTCTGCCGACGCAATGTGGCACTTGCTTTCAGCGGTGCCATCGAGGTGTAGAAGAGAATGCTCTGCTCGTTGATGATCTCGACAAAGGCCACAGCGGGATCCTCAGCGTAGGTGAGTCCAGTGTACGGGTTTCTGTGCTTCAACAGTCTCACCACCTGCAGGGCCTGGACCTCCTGCAACTCCGGCGAATAGTGAATGGCGCTGTGAGGAGTCTCCACACGGTTGTTCTTGAAGGTCCCAAACTCCTCCAAAAAGGGAACGTACTGCTTGTCGCTAGGCCCCAGCTTCAACGAGCCGAAATGGGCTGAGAGTTTCACGTAAATGCCTGCCTCTTTGAATTTGGCTACCTGGTAATCCATTCGGTCGAGGCCCGCCGGATCGAACTCCACACAGCTATCCTTGCTCTGAATCCCGCTCCAATCGCTTCCATCAGCCCATTTGTGTAGTCTAACCGCATTCACTCCAAAGTTGCGGTAGAAGTTGCTCCGCTTCTCCGCCAACGCCCTTTCGGGAGCACAAGCGCCGTAGCAGAGATTGAGTCCCCAAAGCTTGATGGGCTTGCCCTGGTACATGAGTTTGTCAAGTTGACGCGTGATCCGGCCGTGCTTGCCTGCCGGGGCCTCGAGCCAATCGGCCAAGCTGAGCACACTCCCACGCGTATCCCCAGTACCCTGCCACGGGTACCACTTGTCAAACCCAGCAGGATCGGGCACGTCAGCAGCACTGGCATACCACCTCACATTCTCGGGCAATTCCACATCCAGGCTAAGGCGCCGGTCTTGGTGCGCCGCTAGCTGGTCCTGGGCGAGGATAATGCGTCCCCCCCCATCTGAGGAAATGTCGCTGGCAGGATCTATTCGGATCGTGGTGACACGACCCGCGGGATCAACCAATCGAATACTCGACACCTGCTTTCCCAATCCTCGCTTGGCGAACGGGTACGACACGCGGGTTGCCTTGCCCTCAGCCTCCACCAGAACGTCACTACCCTCAAACACCTTGCCCGGGGCAAACTCGAGAATGACGAGCGTGAGTTTGGTGTCGGCATCGGCGACTAACTCGTACTGGAAACGCAGGTGCGTCGGATCGGGGCTGCTGCCGCGGAAGCCCAACCGGATAGGAACACCGGTACCGCCCAGTTTCGCCTTGAAGGTCCCGACCGCTTCACCCTGCTGGCTCGCAAGTTTGCCGTCGATGCCAGTCCACGCCCAGTTAGGACCCCAGGCGACAAAGCTCAATCGAAAGTAGTCCTCGGCCCCGCGAGCGACCGCGACCGTGCCTGAATCCGTGGCATAGGCCGAGAACGGGGGGACATCCTGAGCCCTGCCAAAGGCAAGGAACAAGACCAGAGAAGATAGCAGCCGCAGGATCATCGAGAGTGGCTCATTTGCACGTTCTACAACACAAAGCATGTAGGAAGGTAGCAAGCAATTCAAGCTGAACCTACTCCGAAGCCAGCGCAACGACGGGATCCAACGCAGCGGCACGTCGAGCCGGCATGAGACCGCTGGCGATCCCGACCAGGAAGCTGACACCCAGGGCTAGAAAGACGTATTCCACCGGTGTCTTGACGGGGAGGGCGGGGACATAGAAGTGCAGCAATTGGGCAATACCGATCCCGATCCCCAAGCCAAGCACGCCACCCAAGGTGGAAAGCAAAACCGCCTCGCTCAGGAAGAGGAAAAGAATTTGGGTCGAAGTGGCCCCGATCGCCCGAGCCAAGCCGATCTCGGAGGTGCGTTCGTTCACCGAGATCCACATCATGGTCAAAATCCCGATGGCCCCCACCAAGAGCGAGATGGCCCCAATTCCACCCACGGCCATGCTAACGATGCGGATAATGCGGTCCAGACTCTCCAGCATGCCGGTTTGCGTCGTGACCGTGAAATCCTCTTCCCGGTTGTGCCGTTCGATCAGCGCCTTCTTGATTCGGGCCACGACGGGTTCAATGAGCGAGGCGTTGGCGATAAGCACATCCACTTCGTGAAGGTCCTGGCGATTGTAGAGGCGCCGGGCTTCGGTCACCGGGATATAAGCGCTATCGTCGATGTCGAACCCCAGAAACTGGCCTTTGGGCTCCATAACGCCGATCACCAGAAACCGTTCCCCGGAGATGCGCACGTGACGGCCGAGTGACGTCTGGTCGCCAAAAAGTTCCCGTTTGAGCTTAGGCCCCAGGACCGCCAGTGGGGCGCCACGGCGCCAATCCATCTCAGGAAGGAATCGCCCACCCCGCACCTGCATGCGCCACACGTGCGGAGCAGCGGCCGTAACGCCATAGACGAACACGTTGCGTGTCTTACCATCATGCTCCACTGGTGCCGCCCCCACGACCACCGGCATGGCGCGGTCCACCCCGGGAATCCGCTCAAGAACCGCAGCGTCCTCCAGCGTAAGTGGGTGCACAGTGACGCCAAGGGCCCCTGGAGCGCCCGAGGTCTGGATCCGACCCGGGTTTACCGCAGCCAGGGTGGTGCCGAACTGGGTGAACTCAGACAAAACATAAACCCGCGTCCCTTCGCCGATGGAGGTGAGCAGAATCACCGAGGCGATCCCGATCAGGATGCCGAGCATAGTCAAGAGGGACCGCTGGCGATGAAACCAGATCGACTGCCAGGCCATCCCGAAGAGGTCACGGAAGTTCATGCCTTCCTCCTCATCAGGGATTGTACCGGGTCTAGGCGAGCGGCCTTTCGGGCCGGAAGAATCCCGAAGACCAGCCCCACCGAGCAGGAGACCACCAGGGCCGCCGCAATCGCCCAACCGGGCGGCCGGATGGGAAAGTCCGGATAAAGGTGCTGCAGGAAGCGTCCCACGCCAAGGCCGATCACCAAGCCAATTCCACCGCCCGCACTCGACAAAATGGCGGCTTCCACCAGGAACACCGAGACCACCTGCGAGTAAGTGACCCCCAGGGCTTTGAGAAGACCGACCTCCCGGGTGCGTTCCGACACGGAGACGAGCATAACGTTCATGATGCCGAGGCCCGCCACGCCGAGCGAGACCGCCGCGATCCCGGCCAAGGCTGCCGTCAAGGCGCGCAAGATCTGATTGAACGTCTCGAGCACGGAGTCCTGGGTCAGGATCGTCACATCCTCCTGGCCGGCGTGGCGTTCGCGCAGGACGGCCAGGGCCGCCTTCTGCGCCTGCTCCAGATCGTCATTGGAGCCCACCTCCGCCAGGATGCGGAACAGGCCGCTGCGGTTGAACAGCCGAAGTCCAGTTTCCACCGGGATCTCCACGACTTGATCCAAATCCATGCCAATCGAGGTGCCGCGAGGGGCTATTACGCCGATGACGCGAAACCGCCACTCCCCGATCCGCACCAACTGGCCCAGGGGATTCTGATCCGGAAACAGCTCGCGCTGGACCCCAGCGCCCAGGACACACACCGTACCGTCATGGAGATCCCGGGGTAGGAATCGCCCGGTGGCCATCTTTAGGTGACGTATCTCCAGGATGTCGCGCGTGGCGCCCACGACGGTGACCTCGCGCCGACGCTCCCCAGCCGTAGCTGTGGCGGTTCCCACAACGATGGGCGCGACGCGACGGATCGAACGGACCCTCTGGAGCAACGCCTCCGCATCCTGGCGGGTGAGGTCGTGAGGCGCCGTGCTGACCAGCGGCGCGAGTCCTTTGGTTTCCGTCTTTCCCGGAATGATGATGAGCAGATTCGAGCCGAGGGAGGCGAATTCGCCGGTGACATAGAGCCGGGCCCCCTCCCCCAGGCTGGTCAGCAAAATCACCGAAGCCACTCCGATCGCGACACCGAGGAGAGACAGAAACGTGCGCAGCCGATGACCGCGGAGGCCGCCCACCGCAAACCTCAGGAGGTCGCTCAGTCTCATGGCACCACCGTCTCGGGCAGGTTGGCGGGGGGAATCTCAATCCTTTGATCAGAAACAATCTCGCCGTCGGCGAGGCGGATCTGACGCTTGGCCCGTTCGCCGATGCGAGGGTCGTGGGTGACCACAATGAGAGTCTGGCCCGCTCGATTCATCCCTTCGATCAGGTTCACAATTTCCCGTCCGGAGCGACTGTCGAGGTTGCCGGTAGGTTCATCGGCCAGCAGGAGTGCAGGACTCATGACGACCGCCCGGGCGATCGCGACGCGCTGCTGCTCCCCACCGGAAAGTTGGTCCGGGCGGTGAGTGGCCCGAGGACTCAGCCCCACCACTTCCAGCGAATTGTGTACGCGCTGTCGGCGCTCCTCCGGAGGAACTCCCGCGAACACCATGGGCAGCTCGACGTTCCCCGCTGCAGTAAGGCGCGGCACCAAGTGAAAGAACTGAAAGACAAAACCGATCTGGTGGCGTCGGAGGCGCGACAGCTGATCCTCGGTCATGGTGGCGGTTTCCTCACCGGCAAAGCGGTAGGAACCCGAAGTGGGCCGGTCCAGGCAACCGAGCAGATGGAGCATAGTGGATTTGCCCGAACCGGACGGACCCATGATGGAGACGTATTCGCCGGGCTCGATGTGGAGGCTGACTCCCCTGAGCGCGCGGACCGGGCTTCCCCCGACGATATAGGTGCGGTGTATCGAGTCCAAACGGATCACTTCTCCACCTCCCCGGCGATGCGGACCCGCGCTCCCGACTTGACCTCGGGGCGGTCCAAGGACAGCACGACGAGCTCGTCCGCTGCGAGCCCGGAGGTGATCTCAGTGTAACTCCAGTTGTGCAGGCCGGAGCTCACTTTCTTCTCCACCAGACGGTCTGCTTGCACGACCAGCACCCGGCCTCCCTCCAGCAAGGCGTAAGTGGGGATGCGCAGAACCTTATCGCGGGCGTCCAGGATCACCTCCACATCAGCGGAGAGCCCGGGCAGCAGATTCGCGGGCAGCTCTTTCTCGTCGAAAACCGCTTCGACGCGCAGAGTTCGGTTTTGTTCCTGGCGGGTTTCAACGAAGGAGGAAACATAGCTCAAGCTCCCTACGAAGGACTGGCCCCGGAAGGCGTCCAGGGTAATTCGAACCGGCAGGCCCACGCGCAGCCTGGCTACGTCGGCCTCATCGATGGGCGCGCTGATGTAGAGGGCCTCGGGATCGATCAAGTCCACGACGGCAGGGATGAACACACCGGGAGGCGAAGGGCTGATCCACTCGCCCACCTCAGTGGTGATGTCGAGTACAACTCCGTCGAAAGGGGCGGTCATCACCGTCTTGGCGAGCGTGGCACGGGCCGTGTCGAGGGTAGCCTCGGCTTGCAGGATGCGGGCCTGGGCAGCCAGAGCGCCTGCTTCCGCCATCAAGGCTCGCGTGCGGTCCTGGTCGAGGGCGGTGGCGGATACCACGTCGTTACGAGCGAGATCCTGACTTCGTTTCCAGAGTTGCTGGGCCAACTCCGCCTCCAAGCGCGCCTGTTCGGCGACGGCTTTGGCTGCTTCCAGGGAGCGCGCAGCAAGTTGGACCTGAGCCTGGTGCTCCCGGTCATCCAAGCGGAGCAACACATCGCCGCGCTTGACCCTCGACCCCTTCTGAACCGCCTTCTGGGCAACCAACCCGGGAATCCCAGGGCTCATGCCGGCGCGGCTCCGGGATTGGACTGTGCCGGCACGCGAGTTGACGACTGAATCCTCCACGCGACCCGTTTCGACCTTGTGCACGGTCACGGGCACCAGCACGGGTTTGAAGACGGTCAAGCGAAGCGCCAGAGCCGCGACCGCGAGCACCGCAATCAGGATCAGGGTGTTCAACCACCGTTTCCGTCGCATGTTGGCTTGCATCAATGTCTGGCAGACTAGCGTTCTCGATCGGTGCAGGCAAGGAGTTCAACAGAAGCTGTCAGGATCCGCCCCCAGCCCATTCGCGGGTCCCAATTCCAGCCCTGAAACACGTTTACTTCTGTCGTCGTTTGGGTCATCTTGAAACCGTGATGGAAACGTCGACCTTGGCCGCGAAACTCGGAACGACCACCCACCTTTCTCCGTTGTTGCGCAAGGCACGGCGGCTGGGACTGGGGCCAAAAGAATTGGAGATCCTGGCCGTCCAGCGGGGGTGTCGCCATTACTCGAGTGGCTCGGAGCCGGAACCTCCACTGGCCGCGGAGTCTGAGTTTTCCGACGAAGAGCTGGCCATCGCTTTGCTCTCCACCGCGCTCCCTTACGATCCACACAGCATCCGTTGCGGCGCGGCGATGCTCGGCGCGGAGGGCAACCATCCGCGCCAGCTTGCCCGCCTGGCGGTCCTTGAGCGATGCGTCGTACCCGTCCGTCATGTGGCGGAGGCGGGCCGTCGCTTCGAGCCCGAGAATCCGTTCTGGAAAGAGTTGCTCGCGGCGCTTCCGCCCACGCCGCCGGCCAAGTCGGGAGTGCTGCCGCACCCGACGCGGTTTGTCGCCATGAGTGGGTTTACCCGGCGTGGCCCGGGTTTGCTTGTGGAATGGCAGCGACCCGCGCGGAAAAGCGCCTAGCGATGCTATGATCAACGCCGAGCGCATCCTCCTGGCCTTGGACGATCACCTGGATCATGAGGTTTCTCTCGTGATCTATGGCCGCGCTGCGATTGCGCTCGGTTTCGTCAACGCGCCCGAGGCCGTTAGCCGGACGCTGGACGTCGACGTCATCATCCCGGTTTCGCAAGTCCCACGCTTTCGGGAAGATAACAATTTCTGGGACGCGCAGGAGGCAACTAATCGCGACCTCGAGCGCGACGGATTATACATCACGCACCTGTTCGCGGCCGACCAACTCTTTCTCCGGCGCGGTTGGGAACAATCCCTCGTTCCAATCATACGACCGGCGACGCGCCGGCTCCGACTGTTCCGCCCCGCCACGCTGGACCTGATTCTCACCAAGATGATGCGGGGCGACGACCCGCAAGACATGGCCGACATCGCCTTCCTGATCCGCCATGACCAAGTCACGCCCGATCAGATCGAAAGCGCCTTCAGCGAAGCCGTGATACCGGATCTGGGCGAGCTACGCGACGCCTTTGAGCGTGCCAAACCGCGCGTGCGCGAGTTGGTCCCAGCAAACGGGTGCTGACCGCCGGGTTTGAGGCTAGAATTCAGCCCTTAGATCCCGATTGCCCCGGAAAACCAGCCTAACCTGTTAACCGATCAGCTTGTACCCAACGCCGTGAACCGTTAGGAGTTACTTCGGGTCGTCCCCGCTGTCCCCGAGCTTCTTTCGTAACTGGACGATCACTTGGTCCAGGGTGCGCGTGGTGCCGTAGTAGTTGTAGCCCCAGACTTCAGTGAGCAACCGGTCGCGGGAGAGTACCTCGCCAGCGTCGGCGGCAAATAGCTGCAGGAGCTTCAGTGAGTTCCTCAACCGTTTTCCCACGTTTCAATTGTGGAACGGGGTCGGTCCGACTAACGTGCTGGATGGAGCTTGACTGAAAGAGTCTTATGCGACTGGCTTCACGCATGTCCCGGCCCATAAGGAAGAGTTCCTTTGAACCAGTGGGTCTTGAGCCAAACGTGGCAGCGCACGGCGGGATCAGGCCGTGCTGCCGTCGAACGGAAAATCGTTTTGATTGGACGACGTAAGGGAGGAACGTTAAAAGCCTCACCATTCAAGCTGTGTTATGAATCATCTCTTGTTCGTCGCGCTGGTTCTGATGGCCGCCAGGGGGGCTACGTCGCAAGAACTGACTCTGGCCGCGCGTGGCCACGCCGCCGCCTACACCATCGTGCGCCCAGCAAACGCGTCGCCCTCTCAAGTGTACGCCGCCGAGGAGTTGCGGCGCTTCACGGAACAGATGACCGGGGTCCAACTGCCAATCGTCACCGACGAAACGCCACTCCCAGCGTGCGCCATCCTGCTAGGCGACACCCGATTCACCTCGGAGATCCTGGGCGGTTCAGCCGACGTGAAGGCCTTGGGTGAGGATGGTTTCCAACTCGCCCGCAGCGGCGATCGAGTTCTGGTACTGGGCGGGCCGGTGCGCGGCACCCTGTATGGCGTCTATGAACTGCTGGAGCGCTTCGGTGGCTGCCGTTGGTACAGCTCATGGCACAGTGTCATCCCACGTCGTGACACCCTCGCCGTGCCCGCGCTAGACGAAACCCAGAAACCCGCCTTCGCCCTTCGCGAGCCATTCTGGTTCGACATGTTCGACGGCGATCTCGCGGCCCGCAACAAAGTCAATGGCAACACCATGCGCCTGGATGCCAAGCATGGCGGACACTCTTATCGCTTCGGCGGAGGGCTGGGCAGTTGTCACACCTTCGAAGCCCTTTGCTCCCCCGACACCTACTTCGGCACGCATCCTGAGTACTTCAGCATGGTCAACGGGAAGCGCATCAAAGAGTACACCCAACTCTGCCTCTCCAACCCGGACGTGCTGCGCATCGTCACCTCGAATGTCCTGGAGCGCATCCGCAAGGACCCGGGCGCGTCGTTCTACGGGGTCAGCCAAAACGACTGGTACAATTTCTGCACCTGCGCCGACTGCAAGGCCGTGGATGACGCCGAGGAATCGCATGCAGGCATGATGATCGCATTCGTGAACAAGATCGCCGAGGCTGTGGAAAAGGAGTTTCCGGAGGTCATTATTGAGACGCTGGCTTACCAATACACTCGCAAACCGCCCAAGACCATCCGCCCGCGAGCGAACGTCATGCCGTGCCTCTGCACGATCGAGTGCGACTTCTCCTTCCCCATCACGAGCAGCGGATTCCAGGAAAACCGAGCCTTCCTGGATGACATCCGTGGCTGGGGAGCGATCTGTAAGCGCCTCTACATCTGGGACTACACCACCAACTTCCGAGACTACACCAGTCCGTTTCCGAACGTGCTCGCGCTGCAAGGCAACGTGAAGTTCTTCCAGACCAATCGGGTAGAGTACCTCTTCGAACAGGGCGCGTACCAGGGTCGACACGGCGACTTCGCGGAACTCAAGGCCTGGCTGCTGGCAAAATGGCTTTGGAATCCTGACCTCCCCGCAGAACCCCTCCTGCAGGACTTCTTCCAGGGTTACTATGGCGCAGCGGCACCTTACGTTCGCACTTATTTTGACGCGTTGCACAGTTACTACCGTGACCCCGCAACCCGTCCTCTCCGCATCTTCGACGACCCCTGCAACACGCTTCTCACCGATGACTTCTACACTCGTGCCAGTAGCCTTTGGCAACAAGCCGAAGCCGCCGTCAAGGATAGCCCTGCCCACCTCTACAACGTGCGGATGGGTGCATTCCCAGTGATGTGCGTGCGGATGCAGCGCATGCCAAATCTCGAAGCGATCAAAGTCTGGGTCACAGAAAACCCCAAACAGTATGCCGTTTCGGCGGAGCAACGCGCTCTTGCGGCAGAAGTCCTCAGCCGCTTCAACGAGGCGAAGGATATCCGCCTCTCGGAGGGAGCTGATCGCCATGAGGAGTTACTCGCGAAGTGGAAGACCGTGGTCAACCCACCGGCTGTGCCGGCGGCCCAAGCGCGCGCGTTCGTGGAGGACAAACTGCTCTCGCTCATCAACCGCGGAACCTACGGCGACACCGTGTCCGACCCGCAGGCCGAAGATGGATCGGCCATGAAACTCTACAACACCCACTACGAGTGGTGCACGACGCTGCCCTTCTCCAGCGTCGCTTTCGACCCCGGCAAGAAGTACCGCATCCGCATGCGAGTGTCCGTCGAAAAAGAACCCGGCAAAGAGGGCGAAGCTTTTTGGGCGGGCGTCTACGATGGCAAAAACCGCAGGGCCTGCGGCGGGATCGAGCGCAAGACGTCCGCTGTGGGGGTTGGCTACGCGTGGTACGACGTGGCCGAATGGGTGCCCGAGCGCGACCACTATTTCTGGATCGGCCCGGGACGCTTTGATAAGACAAGCGGTGCTGCGTCTGCCATCAAGTCACTGAAGATCGACAAGCTGGAACTAATCCGCGTGGACTGACACTTCTTTCCCAGATCAAAGGCCGCGGATTTCTGTGCCGCGCCGGGTCCTTTGTGCGTCCAAGACCCCTTCCATATCCCAAGCGGACGGAGCCACCTCACTGGAGCAGACGCGAATCCCGCCTTCCTCGGCAAGGGGAGATGCCGGAGGCGCCGGGCGCAGGCAAATACCGTCGGCTTCGATGGTCATTTGGGGCAGCACCGCCTTTGGTGCATTTTCGCGGTCAGGATTTCCTAATGATCATCATTTGATGCCGCAGTTTGGCGGCAGCTCAAAGCCTTCATATCAGCACTCCTGGATCAGCGTTGAATCGGCAGGCCAGCGTGCGGATGTGTTTCACCGTCAGGCGGTAGTCGCCACGCAGGAGCTTTGCCCCCAGGGAACTGTCGCTGCCAAGGATGCGCGAAAGGCCAAAGGCCTCCTGCAACGGGTGCGGGACATAACGCTGACAAAGGCCGTTGGCTTATCTGGATTCCGCGCGGGAGTCGTCTCTGGCCACTAAAGTGGACCCCATGCGAGAGCCGTGCCATGTTGTTTTCACCTTGGAAGGAACCGTCTGAGTGCACTCGTACAAGTCGATGATAAAAGTTGACTTCTTCGCGCTCCAGGCGGAATGGTCAGCGTGCAGGTGGCGTATAGGCCGTCGCCTGTGTCGGCCGCGCAATACCTCGGCATGGGCCAGTGCCCGGCCGGAGGTTCTTTCAACCGGTTGGCTTGTTCTTTGGCTCTGTGAGACGAAGCCATTGCCTAGCTATTCAGCTAGAACATACGGCCCGCTGCCGCCTCATCAGCTCAGCCATCATGAGCCTCCGCGCAGGTATGCCGCTGCAGGCAAAACCGGCTTGGTAACCCATCGCCGGAATACCTCCCGCAAACCGGAGTTGGGCGGGCGCCACAACCTGCTCCACTTCTCTTTCGACCAAAAAGCGCAGGGATAACCCCAAGTACAATGCCTCCCTCCAACTCGCTCGCAGCGTCCACCCGCGCGAATGAACTCCCGCAGCATTCACGATTCGACTTTCTTCGTTCGTCCTCCATCCATCCCCACGCCTACGTGTTCCTACGTAGCCGGTTCTACGTATGCACTCGTATTCCCAGGCGGCGGGGATCCTGAGATAAATGCAGCAAGGCAATGCAAAAGATACTCATCGCCGACGACGACGCCCGGATGCGCCGGGTGATCAGAGAAATCGTGGCTGGTCTCGATATGACGATTTGCGAGGCCTCCAACGGCGCTGAGGCGGTAGAGATCTATCTCATCGAGCGGCCGGATTGGGTACTCATGGATTTGCGGATGAAACCAGTAGATGGCTTGATCGCCACCGCTCGGATCAAAGCCCATTCTCCAGAAGCATGGGTGCTGATCGTCTCCCAGTATGATGACACAGAGCTGCGCGAGGCGGCGGCGCGAGTCGGCGCATGTGGCTACGTCCTCAAGGAGAATCTCCACGAACTGCCAGGGATTCTGACAGGGATGCCAGCGGAAACCCTGGCCGCGAGAGCGAGTCTGTCTGAATCAAGAACAAGCCACCCACTTTAAACAACACCCGGGAAGAAGCGTGAAAGGCAGCCCGACTATGAAGAGGCGATCCGCGAGCCGCACCCGCGATGCAAGGGTGCGGTGCCGGATGCACAGCAGGTTTCCATGGCCGGCCATCTTAGGCGTCCTGACGCTGTACCTCCCATTGCCCATTCGCGCCGCGTCGGGTTATTCGCTGGAATGGGACGCCGTCGCTGGAGGCGGCGGCGTGAGCACAGTCGGCCGCTACATGCTGGTGGACACACTCGGCCAGCCGGACGCTGGCGTCGCCACAAGCGAGGCGTTGCGTTGGGAGGCTGGCTTCCTCCCCGGGCTCAACCTTCAGCCGGCACCCATCACCTCAGCTTGGGTCACTGACGAAGATACGGAGCTGTTAGGCACTCTCACCGGCTTGGCCCTGGACGGGGCTCGGCTGACCTTCACGTTGGACACTGGACCCGCCCACGGCACAGTCATTCTGTTGGCCGATGGCAACTTCAGCTACCGCCCCGCGGGGGACTACAACGGCGCCGACAGTTTCACGTTCAAGGTCAACGACGGCGAATTCGACAGCCCATCCGCCACCGCCTCGCTCACGGTCAAGTCCGTCAACGACCCCCCGACCGTTGCTGTAACACCGGTCGAGCAGACGGTCCAGTATAGCGACCCGATCCTCGAGGTGTTGATCACGGCCGACGATGTGGATTCACCGAAATCCTCGCTCGTTGCAACGACCGCCTGGAAAAAGGACGGCGGCAGTTTCGTGGCGGGGCTGCCCGCTGGCCTGACTTTGACCGGCACGACCGACGACGGCGGGAGTTGGAGCCTGTTCGGCGTGGCGCGAGTAGCACCCGGAGAGTATCTGATCCTCATCACGGTGACGGACGATCAAGCGGGTGCTGTCAACACGGAAGTCAAGGTCAAGGTGACACCGGAGGACGCGCGGGCTAACTATACCGGCGCGCTCTTCGCCTCAACAGCCTCCGCTTCGAGCGGCGACGCCATCGTCACCTTGAGCGCGACGATTCAGGACATCACGGCAGTGTCGGGCGATCCAGCTTACGACTCCAGTTCCGGTGACATTCGTAACGCGACGGTGAGTTTCATCAACCGCGATAATAACGCCATCATCGCAGAGCGCGTCCCGGTCGGTCTGGTCAACCTCTCCGACCCAACGACCGGCACAGCGACTTACAACTGGAGAGTCAATATCGGAATCGCTGACTCGCAGTCATTCACCGTTGGCGTTGTGGTGAACGGGTGGTACGCCCGTGATGTCTCCGTGGACGACACTGTCGTCACGGTATCCAGACCTCTCGCCAGCGATTTCATCACCGGTGGCGGCTATCTCCTGCTCTGGCGCTCAGCTGGTCTTTGCGCGGGAGATCCCGGGACAAAGGCCAATTTGGGGTTCAACGTGAAGTATAACAAGTCAGGGAAGAACCTCCAGGGTCACCTCAATGTCATCGTGCGTTCCGCCGGCCGGGTCTATCAGGCCAAGGGCAACGTGATGAGTTCCCTCTCCATTGCAGGCAATCAAGCCGCGTTCAATGGCAAGGCCAGCATCCTGGACATCACGGATCCGCTGAGTCCCATCTCCATCGACGGCAATGCGACGCTGCAGGTGGTCATGACCGACGCGGGTGACCTTGGAACAACGGACACGATCGCCATCACCGTTTGGAACAAGAACGGCGGGTTGTGGTTTGTGAGCAACTGGAGTGGAACCAAAACGACGCAGCAAACGTTGGCCGCCGGCAACCTCATCGTTCACTCGAGCCGCAAGCCAAGCCTAACTGCGTTGCCAGCCATCGATCCCACTGCGAACAAGGCACTCTTGCTGACGATTGAACAGATGATGGACCCGATGACTGTGGATGCCCCGTGTCCTTTCATGCTCCGTTTCCCCGTTACCCCCACAACGGATTACGCCATCGAACGCTCCACCGACCTTGTGACTTGGACTCACTTCACAACGGTGATGAGTTTCACCGATGCCGTGGAGTACTTCGATGAAGCCACTTCCGGAACATTCTATCAGTTCTACCGCGTGCGCACCCCCGGTCGCGACCCAGGCCAGTTTCCTGACCTTCCATTTCACTGAGCCATGAAGCTATTGAACCCAGCTCGTCTTGTGATGACCGCTCTGCTTGTCAGTGGGGTGGTTTCGGTCCGTGCCCAAGGAACTGCTTTCAGTTACCAAGGCCGACTGCGCGACAACACCGTCCCGGCTGTGGGCGTATTCGATTTGCAGTTCGCCCTCTACGACGCCGCTACATACGGCGATCAGATCGGTCCAGCTGTCAAGGTCGACGACGTGGCGGTTACGAACGGACTGTTCTGCGTCACGTTGGACTTCGGTGTGAACGCCTTCACTGGCGAACAGCGCTGGTTGGAAACATCCCTGCGCCCGGGAAGCGACGTGGGCGCTTACACTCCCCTCACCCCGCGACGCCCACTCACTGCCACCCCCTATGCCATTCACGCGGGCACCGCAACCAGCGTACCGGCAGCGAACCTCACCGGAACCGTCCCGCTATCCCGCCTGCCAGGCGAGGTGGTTACCAACAATGAGGCCGACCTGACGTTGAGCGGCGCCTTCAGCGGCAACGGCGCCGGCCTGAAGGGCGTGAACGCCGAGAGCCTCGATGGCCAACCACGTGCCTTTTACCAGAATGCCGCAAACCTCTCCACCGGGACGCTTCCCGATGCGCGGCTCTCCGCCAGCGTCGCCTTCCTGAATACAAACCAGGTCTTTAGGGGGTCAAACACGTTCGCTGGGCCCACCCTATTTACAGGTCCGTCGTGGATCACGAATGTCGACAATCTGCTGATCGGTGTTCACCGTGGAGATGGAGCCAGCCTGTCGAACCTCACCGCTGCCCACCTGATCGGCACCGCTCCCCAAGCCGCCGCTTTTACGGGCACGCTGGTCGGCGACGTAAACGGACCCCAAGGCAGCACGGTGGTGGCAATGGTGGGAGGTGTGACAGCAGTTGATGTGGCCTCCGGTGCCAACGCGGCGAATGGGGCAACGCCTGCCAACGTGCCGAATACCATCGTCAAACGCGACAACACAGGCAGCTTTGCAGGAAACATGACGGGCACTTTTTCGGGTGATGGCTCGGGGCTTACCAACATTCCTGCTTCGAGCATCGTGGGCGCTGGAGGAGGGGGCGGCACGCTCTTGCTACCCTCCGGCATCACGCTCGCTTCGCTGTTACCGAACGACGCAACCCTGCTCGCCAGTGGCTGTGCATTGATGATGACGGTCCCGGCGCCACCGTGGGTCACCAGCGCGGCAGTTGGCCCTGCTTCTGCCCGTTTCGGACATTCTGCCGTCTGGGACGGGAAACGACTGATTATTTGGGGTGGGCGGCCCGTACTGGGATCTGTTTATCTCAATACCGGGGCCTCCTATGTTGCAGAAGCGGACCAATGGGAGTCCGTGTCCACCATTGACGCCCCCGTCGCCCGTTGGGGACATACGGCCGTCTGGACAGGGACTGAGATGCTCATCTGGGGTGGTAACGCCGCGAGCGGACGGCAGAAGTCGGGGGGACGATTCCAGCCCGACCGTCAGCTCTGGCGGCCCATTTCCGTGAGCGATGCCCCAAGTGCGAGGACCGACCACATCGCGGTCTGGACGGGTACGCAGATGTTCATCTGGGGCGGACAGAACGCCTCCGGTCTCCTGAATGATGGTGGCTTCTATGCCCCGGATGCCGATCGATGGTCGGGCGTCGTTACTGCAGCCGCCCCAGCGGCCCGCGTCGGAGCGACCGCGATGTGGGCCGATAACCGGTTGCTGATCTGGGGGGGAGAGGGCGAAAACGGAGTCTTGAACAGCGGCTCACAACTGCGCTTCGACAAAAGCACTCCCTACTGGTTTGCCATGACCTCGGACAACGCTCCGTCGCCTAGGCGCGGGCACTCGGCGATCTGGACGGGCGCTAGGATGATCGTCTGGGGTGGCCAGAGAGACGGCGTTCCTCTCGGTGACGGCGCCGCCTACGACCCTACCACAGATTCCTGGGAGACCCTTTCCGCCACGGACGCACCGGCCGCCAGATTCAATCATGCCGCCGCGTGGACCGGTCAGGAGATGATCATCCTCGGTGGTAGCAGCGGCTCGGGCGAATTCGCGACCAGCTCCGCTTACGATCCGCTGACTGGCGTTTGGCGGCCGCTGAGCACTTCGGGCAATCCGCTTGCGCGGACGGAGGCAACCGCAATCTGGGCGGGCACAGAGGTATTGGTCTTTGGCGGTCGAGCCCGGGGCTTGGCTGTTGCACCCTTGCAGCGGTTGGTCCCACAACCTGTTTGGTACTTCTATCGCAAGCTATGAAAACCATTCTCCACAGCCCAAAGTCTGGAGTCCATCATCGCTGCCCCGCAGTCCGAGCGCGGCGTGTCGGTGGCCTGATCCTCGGCTCGCTGTTGCTGACCTGTACCATCCAGGCCCAGTGGATCACCCAGTCGATCAACCTGAACGCGGGCTGGAATGCAGTGTATCTGCACGTTGACGCGTCGTATGACACGCTGGACGAGCAGGTTGTTTTCGACAGCAGCAATCCCATACAGGAGATCTGGCTCTGGATGCCCACACCCACCACCATGCAGTTCGTTCAGAGTCCGCAGGAGCCGGTGGACACCGGCAGCCAATGGGCCAGTTGGAAGCGGTCTGCCGCCGACCGCCCGTCCCTACTGCAGCGGCTGATTGGTAACGCGGCTTACCTGATTTACACGACGAACTCCTACACTTGGAGCGTCAAAGGAAAACCCGTAGCACCTCGCTACCAATGGACCACCACGGGGCTGAATTTCCTCGGATTCCCCACGGTGCCCGTGTCACCACCCAGTTTCGACTCGTTCCTGAGCCTCTGCCCCGAACTGCAGCAGAATGCTGAAATCTATCAGTACCCTGGCGGCGAATTGGGGCCGAACAATCCAGCGCGCGTCTTTGCGTTGCGCACTACTCCGGTGACGCGTGGCAAGGCCTTTTGGATCCGGTCGGGCAACTTGTTCAATCGGTATTTTAGCCCGTTCGAGATCGTCTGGTCGGGGGAAAACGGAATCGCTTTCGGCCAGAAGCTCGGCGTGACGAGCTTCCGACTGAGGAATCTCACCACCAGCAATCTGACGGTAACGGCCCAACTGCTGGCTTCCGAAGCACCCCCTCCCGACCAAACCAACACCGTCGGGCCGCCTCCGCTGCTGGTCCGCGGCAGTTTGAGTACGCTTAACCTGACCTATGCCTTCACCAATCTTGCGACCACCAACTCCCATAGTTGGACGCTGCCCGCAAAAGGCCAGAACGGCAGCGAAATCGAGGTTGTACTCGGATTGGATCGCTCCACGATCACCAATGCTCCCGGGGAACTGCTGGCCGGAGTACTCCGGTTCACCGACTCCATGGGCGTCGCGCAGGTGGATGCACCGGTGACGGCCACGGTCGGTTCGAGTGCCGGTCTGTGGGTCGGCGGCGTTACGGTGAGTCAGGTGGGCGAGTACCTCAAAACCTATGCGCAAGAGGGGGCGGGTCTGGCCGTCGACACCAACGGACAGTATATTGTCACGGGGGTGACCACCAACCTCGGCGCGGTGGGCCGCCCCTTCCCGCTGCGCCTGATTCTGCATAATCCCGAAACCGGTGGAAACGCAGTGCTGCTCCAGCGGGTCTATTATGGGCTGGACGCCAACACCAACGTGGCGGTCGCTACGAGTGAATCGGCGCTCAATCGGTCTTACCTGGCCCAGGCTCGCCGGATCAGCGCTTCGCACCTGCCGTGGTCCCGTGTTAACGCCCCATGGTCGTTTGATGGTCCGTTGGCCCTGAGCAGCACCATCACGGCTACCGTTCCACTGGACTACAACGATCAGGCCTCCAATCCCTTTGTGCATACTTATCATCCAGACCACGACAACCTCGACTCCAAGTTCGCTACGCATTTGGGTCCGGGCGCAGAATCTTACTCCGTCCAGCGAGTGATTCGATTGGAGGTCGTGATGCCCAGGGAGGATTTCTCCAGCCGGACGGAGACGGGCCAGGCCCTTTCTGGCAATTACTCTGAGACCATTACGGTTTTGGGCCTGCCTCGCGCGGGGGACACAAACGACACTCGGGTGTTCGAGACGCGCGGGACCTTTAGCCTGAACCGGATTGCCGAAATACCAACCCTGACCACTGTGCCATGAATCGTGCTCTCTCCCACCGTTGCGAATCCTCGAGCCATTGCGATGTAACCACTGTGCCTATGAAAACCATGTTGTGTCTGACGCATTATCACCAAAAACCCCAATCGCTGACCGCGCTATGAAATACATCAAACCTTTGTTTTGGCTTTGCAGGGCCGGCGTCGCGCTGGCCTTGGCCCTTGTTTCCATCCCCCTTCAGGGCGCCACCAGCTCTCCGCCAGACCGTATGACCTACCAGGGCTATCTGGTGGATAACAACGGCACGCCGCTTGGGAATACCGCACCCAAGAACTATGATGTGGTGTTCCGGATCTGGAGGGATCAACTCTCCACCGCCACGGGCGATCGACTCTGGGCAGAGCAGCAGACGATCACTATCGACAAGGGCTACTTCAGCGTGCTGCTGGGAGAAGGTGCCACCTACTCCGGTGAGCCGCACCCGGCGCTCTCAACCCTGTTCATCGGCACGGGCGCTTCGGATCGGTTTATCGAGGTGATGGTCAAGGGGATTGGCGCGGGTGGCATCGATGTGACGATCAATCCACGACTGCAACTCCTGACCTCGCCGTACGCCTTCCTAACGGAGACGGCCGTCAACGCGCAGAACCTGATCGGAGGCGGGATCAATCTAACTTCCCTCAACGCGAACAGCCTGACCAGCGGTACCGTGGCCGACGCGCGGCTCTCGAGCAACGTGCCGAAACTCAACGCCTCCCAGACCTTCACCGGTAGCAATACGTTCGCGGGCAATGTCACCGTAGGCGGAGACCTGCAGATCGGCACCAGCTCCGCCGATTATCAGCGCTTGCAACTCGGAGGCGGCAACTCCTGGGGATATCTCTACGGCAGTTATCGCGAACTCGGGGACGGCATTCACCTTGGTTACAACTATTACTATGATGCGGATGGCGTAGGCCATCTCACCAGATCCGGTGGCGCGACGTCACGCCTGACCCTGGGATATGGCAAAATCGAGCTGGCCACCGACGGTAACGACGCGGCCCCGAGCACGCGCCTGGTGGTGAATGCCTCCGGGTATGTCGGGATCGGCACGACATCGCCGGGGTTTCCGCTGAACTTCCCCAACACCTTGGGCGATAAGATCAGCCTTTATGGCAATTCCGGCAACCACTACGGCTTGGGCGTCCAGAGCGGCACGCTGCAGATACACGGTGACACAAGTACCTCAAAGGTCGTCTTCGGCTACGGCCAAAGCAGTAACCTGACCGAGACGATGCGGATCCAAGGCAACGGCGACGTCATAGTCTCCGGCGCGCTTTACGGCTCGGCTCCCTACCTCAAGTATGCGGAAATCGCCAGCCATCAGACGAATCTCGCATCCGTTCTCGGTACCAACAACTGGCGTAAATTCAATACGGAACTGAAGGATACACATAGCCTCGGTTCCACCAACGGCGCCGGAGACATCACCCTGCCCGCCGGCACTTATTATTGCCGCATCAGTGCGCCGGCGTTTCGCATTATGAACCACCAGATCCGGCTGCGCACCAGCACGGGCAGCAACCTCCTTTTCGGGACGGTGGGCTATTGCGACGAAAGCGATGGCGGGGACCAGACCCGGTCGGAACTTGAAGGCCAATTCGACCTCATCGCGTCCACCACCCTGCGCGTGCAGCACTATTGTTCGAAGACCCATTCCGAGGGCCTTGGCCTGTTACCCAGCTTTAGCTGGGGCGATGCCAATCAGTTGATCTTTGCCGTCGCCGAGTTCTGGAAGATCAAGTGAGCCGCGACAATTCTGAGACCACTCTGAACCACAAAAGCGTTTGTGGCGCGAAATGAACATGGCTCTTGGACTTCAACTCTTTGCGACGCCTGCTACCGCAGAATGCAACTCTGAACTACACCTCGGCGGCCAGGGCGACGCGGATTCGAGGCACAGACCCGACCTGACCCAGAAAGGACCTTTTATGCGAACTGTCTGGAGAGTTCCCTTGCTCTTAGGCTTAGCCCTCACCTGTTACCAAGCCAGGGGCTACACGTCCTTGGAACTGCGACAGGAACTTACGCCCTACAATTTCCTCTCGCAATCGGGGGTGCCGATTTCCACCATCGACGGCGTTCCGCCGGGTTCCAACGGAGAAATGCCGACCGGGGACGAGGGCAACGAGAGTGCTGGGTCCACCGCTGAGCCTCTCAGCACCCAGCATCTGTTCCGGGGCTTCATTTCTTTTGGCGCAGTTCCGGGGCTGCCCTTGGCCGACTGGCAGGCGGTCAGCAATTCGGTGCCGCTGCACAATGGGTCCACTGCTTTTTCTGGCAGTGTCGCTGAATTGATGCGATTGCCAGTGGCGAAGTCAGGTTCAACCGTGCTGATGGTGCTCCGGCGCGCCCAGGTGGGGGCACCGTACTTCACGCGTGCGCCGAGTTTTGCATTCGGCAGCCTGGTATCCGTGCCGGTCACTGATTACAACGGTATCGCTTTGCCCGAAGACACCGACCCAGACACCTATTGGCTGGCCGAACCTTATACCACCAACAATCACCAGAACGTCGGTTATTATTGGAGCCCCAACGGCAGGCAGGTCTTCGCTGTTCAGGCAGGCCCGATCAGCATCACCTGGCGCAAGGCGGAGGCTTACACGGCATCGACTGTCCCGACCTCTTATCAGAATCCCGGCGGCCCCAGTTTTCAAACCAACGGGCTGAGCATCTATCTCCTGTACACCACCCGCTACGTGGTCTCTGGAAGCGCGGTCAAACCTCCGCGCATGATGTTCTGGACCGAACGTGAATTCCGTGACCTCGGCAAACCCATCGCGGTGCCCGCCGCCCGCGTGGGCGGGGTGACCGTGGTCTATAATAACGACTTCCCGAAGACGGTTACTCAGGAGTACCATGGCCCGGGTTACACGGCTCCCACCGATGGCAGCACGAACACGCTCCTGCAAGAGTTGCGCACGCTATGGTACGACCAGCAACAGGGCTATATCTACGCCTATAATGCCGAAGGCCGCGTCTTCATGGAGTTGCTGGGAGATCTGCATTCGGATGGGGAGACACGCGAGCACTTGGGTTTCGAGATTGTGGATGTATTCAAGGCGCCTTATCCCATCGATGTTGACGCCGATTTGGGGGAACGCCTTCTGCCGCCGCCCCCCGGCACAGTGGACAATTTGAACCCCGAGCCCGTCTTGCAGTATTCGGGTCAGTCGTTCGCCTATCAACACAGCAAAGCCGGCACGGGGACCATCGAGCTGTACAGTACTCGTGAAACGCAGAACCTGAACGATTACCTCGTGCACTGGATGGAGGAGGGCGACCAAGGTCTCCGCTGGCCGCGCTACCTCGCTCGCTATCATCTCGGCTGGCCTGCCGATATCTCCAGATACAGCCTCTACCTGCGCCCGTTGGTCAACAGCGAGGACGAAGCCAAGGCTACAGCCGTCCGACTGGACACCGCCAATGTGCCCATCATTGAGTATCAGGATCCTCTGGACCAGGCGCGGGCGAAACTGACTCAGGATTTCAAATTCTACACCTGGCTCACTACCAATTTCCCGGCACACCGCACGCTACTGCGGTTCAGTTCCGGGGCCAACATTGCATTCGAGCGCGTCTTCTCATTCCTCAGTCCCAATCTCAAGACGGCTGATTTCGCCAGTAGTGTCGCCGCGTCCCTCAGCGCGTGGGATCCCACCAACTCGGTCTTCCACTGGCCCAACCCGTTGGCTGCACCCCGCGTCTTGAACCTGACCGCCCATGTGGGCCAGCGTCTCAGTCCGCCCAGTGGCGAACCCAACCCTCCTGAGTTCTACTTGGCCGGCCACATCAACCAGAGCGTGGGTGACTCTTATGATGTCAACGCCTACTTGGATCCCTTCGTCGTGGGCTTTGATGCCGCTAGCCTGGGCGCTGTCATTCCAGTCAATGCCATTCCCGGCGCAAACACGCTTGAGGTTTGGTGGTTCCGTTCCAACACGGTCAGTGCCGGACCGAATGCGGGCGATAACCTGTTGGGTTTCACCACCGTCTATTGGCCGTCGGTGCTGGCCAGCTATACGCTCCAATGGCCATCGGATGCCCCGGAAATGGTGCTTGCGAGCCAGCTGGGCAGTGGGACGCTTGACTCGCTCCAAGCGCTGGGAACAATCTACCATCAGAATGACCCCGCGTTGCCCGGCTACAACCCGAATGAGGAACATGCGATCATGTCCGGCGGCACCGCCTTTGCCACCCGGGATGACCTGAACCTCACCAACGACGCCCATTATTCCTCCGCCCCATTCGTGCTGGTGGAATACCTGGCCCAGGATGGCAGGCCAGCCATCCAACCCTTCCACGTTGTCCGCGAAAAGCCATCGCTCGGTTACGTGTTCGACTACATCGTTCCTGCAGGCCAGGTCCTTCAGCCGCCGCCCCCACTCATGTTCCTTGGAAAGCCCGTGGTTGGCACCGGCGATAGCGCCGTCAACTACAACCAGGAGCCGAGCGGTGATGGCGTGGATTTACCGGGCCAGTGGGATGACGAACGCGACTTGTCCGGACCCTACGCGCATTATCGCAAATTCACCTACCGCGACCGAAACGAGAACTACTGGGTCTATCGCGGCCCTCATGCCGGCCTCCCGACTCTGCAGTTTGGGAACTACGATACCAACACCGGCACGTTCGCGGCATTGCCGGCGGCGACCGCAGTCGTCAACCAGTCTTTCG
>CAYPNF010000056.1:0-48896 GCA_964411985.1 uncultured Verrucomicrobiota bacterium | reverse complement strand
AGGCCAGCAACGCCTGGCCGTCATCGCTCCAGCCACAGAGCGATTGCAGCCACGAGTCCCAGCCATGCTGATACGCCTCGCGGATGAGCATATGCCCCAAGCCAGCTAGCTCCGGGTCGAGCCCTTGAGCGATAGCCCATCGGCGCCAATGGTCCCAAGGGTAATCGCCATACGAGCGATCCGCCACGGTATTCAGGTCGAGACGCGGAATCGGGGATAAAGACTCTCCTGGTGGCATCGAGTTCGAATCTGAATTTTTAGCTTTGACAGAGGCCATGCTTGAAAAGCTCTGAGCATGCTCAGTGCAAAGCAAGCCCTTTCTTGGAACTCTGCCGGAAACTATAGCAGTTCGACGAAAGACTGGTGGACCATCCCAGTGTGCAATCCTCTCCCAAGCGACATCTTCTACACTATGTCATCCGGCGCGTCCTGTAAAAAGGTCTTGAAGCTCCATTACACCTACCTCCTTTTCGCCAAAGAACGGGTCGCGAAGAACTTCGCCGGGCTTCCCCCTGGGGACCTCTTGGAGCGGCTTATCGAATTGTCGCTCTACACGGAAGAGAACTTGAAGTAGGCGAAGCGCCGGTCCACATCAGCGGGACTGCCGCTAGGCCAAGGAGCATGATCCACGCCTGTTCCTTTGCTTCACTGTCCTTCATTCATTCCGGCTTCCGGTATGTTTGGGTGCGGGCGGTTTGGCTTCTGCTTCCGATGCCGCACAGATGTAATCGAGGTCGACAGAGGTGAGCGACCGCCGCCGACAGGGACGGTGGAGCGGACGAGGCACTCTCGAATTGCCGCCCAGCGTTGAGCGAAGAAGCGGGGCGGCGGTTCGCTCGACCGATTTTGTTAGGCATCACGGTTCTGTGCATTCTTGACGGCGGTGGTCATGTCTTTGGTGAAGTCAACGGACTCGGCGATGCGCCTGCCTACCTCGTCGGCGCTCAAACTCGTGTCAGAAATGATTTCCATGAGCCGCAACCCATGAATCAAGTGCGACTCATACGATGGGACGGGAATCATGCGCCCGGTGGCCTCTGCGGCCTTCTGTGCAAGGGCCACGCTCTGCTCAAACTTGGCCTTGCCAATCTCGATGCCAAGCGACCGGGAATGCCTGCGCTCCTCCGCGTGGGCGGCGCGCTTGGCAACGGCGAGAGCGCCCCAAAGACCGATGGCCGCGCCGATAAGCCCGGAAGCAGCGGAGACAATGGCAGTAATAACGGACTCGCTCATAGATGGGTCGGGGCGCTGATCGGTGGGCTGTCAGCGAACCTCGGTGTTCTGGCTTGGGCTATTGGTTGCCATGCGCGTAGTGATGCCTAGACAGAACTCAGCGATGCGGGCGGGGCACGGTGTTCGAATTGCCGAGTGAAGTGGCCCGCCCGCATCCGCCGCAATGATTTTGTTCGGTGTCATAGTCGAGGTCGTCCGTCTTCGCGTGTCAAATGCCAAGGGCGGCAGTATTTGGGAGTGCCCCTGAAATAAACGTAGCCGTTCTGGGCTATCGCGCTGACGACTAAATCTTTCGGCATGTCATCGCGGGGACCAGCGTAACGAAGTCTCGTCCCGCGCTTCAACTTTAGCTTTCGAATTGCCTCGTATGATTTGATTTCGAGAGTGTCGGCAATCTCGGCTGAAAGCACTCGAAAGGACTTGCCGTTCACGTCAATACCGAGGGCAGCGCCGTACTCAAGTTGCTTGTCTGTGGGCTGACGTAGTGTATGCACAGCTTCCAAATGGCGCCGAACGTTGATCATGCGACTGGTGGTTCGTATATTGGAGGGTCATGAAAATGGCCGAAGCGATCCGTCGGACGCGGGAAGTCATTCGGCGGCAACACAAAGCGCTGGCCATCGAGGAAAGCTACGTGTACTGGCTGCGGCGCTACATGGGCGCTCTGACGCACATGCCGGCCACCCTGACCAGCGAACAAAAACTGGAGCGGTTCTTGACTGATTTGGCCCTGAAACGGGACGTCGCCGCCAGCACCTAAAACCAGGCCTTTAACGCGATCTCCTTCTTTTACAAGGAGGTGCTCGGCAACCCGCTTCAGAACGTGGACGCGCTGCGTGCCACGCGACCTGTTCATCTTCGCCATGCTCCCAATAGAACCGAAACGCGGGCCTTATTGCAAGCCGCCCGGAGGATTCACCGACGTTTAAGGTGGAGTATTGATAAGCGACCAGTGATCGCCACCCACGAGTCCCCCAGGACCACCAAGCTCTACGACCACACCAGCGACGAGATCGAGCCGATTGCGATTTAGGTCCCCTTCCCTTCACCCACTTCCAGTTTTCGGATTAACCCAGACTCCCCGTTGTCCCCAAAGACCCCGTCGGGATCCACCTCCAAGGGGAAGTCACCACTAACGAAATCGTTTGGGGAACCTCCTCGGGGATATGGGGAAGTCCTTTTCTCGGATCTTCCACAACCAGGTTGAAAACCAGTAGGGTGATGACGACTCGACACCAAAATCTATTGAGATAAGTATGTATCATATACCCATAAGTAGTTCTGGTGGGAGCGAAAACGCATTCTTTCCTAGGAATGTTTGAGGGCCATTCGCTTGGTGCGACGATTTCCCCACCCTTCCCAGCCCCAGATCGCCGCTCCTGCGGCCATTTAGGGGCCAAGTTTTTCCTCACACGCCCCGGAAAATGGCTTCCCGGGCTCGAAACCCGCTTTTGACCGTTTCCGTCCAGTCCACAGAACCCTTCCTGGAGCGTTTTAGGAGCTTGCCCGGGTTTTCTTTTTGGCGTGGGCCGTAGCCGGCAAGCCCTCTGCGGGCCTGTCGGCTTCCCCACCGGCCCACGCGAGGATCACCACCACCCCCTTGGCGCCATTGAGTCCGTTTCTTTGCGGATTCCCCAGGTGGAGTTCGTAAGGTGATGGTTTGGGAGAACGTGAACAGGATGGGGGTTGTTTGTTGGCACAATCCCCGAAAGCCATGCAACCTTCACACCAACCTCGCTTCACTCACGACCAAAACCATGTGCCTCTTGCGGAGGCTATGCCGTGAGCGCCGTGTTTCCTTCGGATGTCAGCGGTTCACCCCTAGCCAACCGTTCCGCAAGACCCCAGAGGGCCTTGTTCACGCTGACCTTGGAGTCGATGCCACGCAGCGCCCGCACCGACCGGAGTTTCCCTCTCCGGTCGCGGCGGTTATCGGAAACGCCGCCTTGCACCAGGTTCAGCTGAACCCGATTCATCGTGTGCCAGAGGTCTACTCCTTCATCTTCCGACTGCCGGGCCAGGAGTAGTTTCTCGGGAGCTACCGGGGCTTCCACGACGCTGGGGTAACGAAGCAGGAGGGCCTGCTCTGCAAACGCCATCGACTCCCGAACATCTAACACCCGGGTGTGGAAGCTCTGCACGAGTCCACCTACCTTCGGCATGGATTCGAGCAGGTGCATGCTCCCCTGCACCACTTCCTCTGCCTGCAACCCCGCGTGGCGGAACCGGAGGGCCTCAAAACTTCCTTCCGAAAGCACGAGGCCGTTACTGCAGAGCCGCCGGAAGATTCCCGCGTGGAGCTGGTAGGCGCACCCCGCATCGTGCGAGTTCACCAGCACCAGTTCCACGTTCCATTCGTCGAGCGTTTCCATCTGCTCCGCCCTCCGGAAGCGAATCAGGTGCTTCTGGAAACCGCGTCGGGCTTCGCTTCGAATTCGCTGTTCTTCCACGACCACCGGAACCCATTCGAGTTCCCTCAGGCCCGTAACAATCCGGGCCGTCGGGACGAACGTGTACCGGCGGCTCACACCCACCATGGGGCCGGGAGCATAAATGCTCGGGGCCTGGGTGCGAAGCGTCTCGTCATTCAAGGCACACGCCTTGAAGTTGGTGGTGTTTCGCGTATTCACGCGCTACTCTCCTTCCTGTGCCGCTCACGGGGTAGAAGCCCGTTTGCGCTTGGTTTGAGCTACTCTCCAGCCAGGCGCCGAGCGGCACCTTTTTCAAACCGGCTGGAGATACTTCCCTTCAGGAAATGGCCCATCAGAGCCAAAAGCTTGGGGAAGAAGACCTTCTTGGGAGGAAACCACCGAGTTCAATGATGCCCCAGAAAGGTGATCCCGGTCAATCGGAGCATTACGGAGCGCTAAGACGCATCACACTGTCATGCAGAACTTTACCGCCATCTCGTGCTATGGCTCCCACAACCATTTCGGCCAGGCAGACTTGGCGTGCTTCTCATTGTACTGGGCTTCTTCTTCATCCAGCCAGAGTTCCGTCGAATCTTGGGCATTTGTGACGGGCGAAACCGTGATTATTCCAGCAAGTTGAGGACACCGCTTCTCGACCAATTCGCGGAGGAACTGCCCGTCTTCGCTCCACATCTCCGGCGAGATCCGGATCTCCTCAATCCAGTTTTGCGGGACGATTCCATCCACGACCAACGTTGGGCGTCCACTGGGTGCAACCGTGACGAGTCTGGCTTCATTCTCGGACTCGTACTCCTTGCCCTTGATTAGGAATGGTCGCCGCAGAAGGGCCATCAGCTCCTGATCCGAATGCGTGCGGTCCGGAGTGATTTCCTCCTCCCTGCTCCAGTACTTCATCCGGCTGATACACCAACTCTGACTCGAACTGCTCAGGGCCTTCTGCAGTGCCGCCACGGAAGTCCGAATCGCGAAACCACGCGGCGCGTATAGCCGCCACATCGCCATCGACTCGTGCTTGGCTTGAAAGAGGCACAGAGCATAACGGGTTGAGGCGACCAGGTCCCGCCAGTGCTCGTAAATCACTTGCTGGTTGGCTGGGGGATGCGAGACGTTCGAGACGAGCGACTTTTGGCCGACATCGGACAACGTCGATTTCACGTACTCGTAGAGCTCAGCGTATTCCGAGTCCTTGAACGCATCTGACTGGGTAACTTCATCCCACGCAGGAACTCCCTCCATCACATCCATTCGGCGCAAGCCTGACACCGAAGGCAGTCGCAGCTTTCCATCCAGGTAGAGCAAGAGCGCAGGCAGCCCAACGTATCGCCACAGCGGTACGCTCGGGGCTACCGTCAATGGACCGTTCTCGATGATTCCATCAGCCATAACAATGTATTCTTACGGTTCAGCTGCTAACGCCCATCCATTTTGTGCGGAAACTCGCGCGTGCCACGACCGCGGCATCGCCGCCCTGCCCTACCAGGACTCCGACAGTTTCTCGACGACATCCTTCCTCGCCAGCACGCGCGAGCACAGCTCCCAGCGGTTCTTGTCTGGATCGATGGTTTCCTTGTAGCGCAGTTCAAAGACGTCTCGGGCCTTCTGACGGAGATGCACGTATTCATCCATCATCGAATCCAACCGCTCTTCCGACTCAATCCAATCGTCCTCAATGGTGTCGGGCAGACCGCCGAAAATATCGAACTTGTCCTTCAGACGCCGCGAGATGACCCCATAAACCTTTTCGTCCTGCGTGTCGTGGTAAACGAGATTGAGCATGTCCACGGTTCGGCGCCCCTGCCCGAAGCGCTTGATGCGACCGAGGCGCTGCTCCAGGCGTGATGGATTCCACGGCAGGTCCACGTTGATGAGGGTGCCCAGGGTTTGCAGGTTCAGCCCCTCGCACGCCGCGTCGGTGGCAACCACCAGACGGATGCTTCGTTTCTTCACGGCGGACTTGATGTCATTGCGATCGACGGACGCAAACGCCTCGCCGCGGAAGAGACCGCTCTTGCCGCTGCCGGCATAAACGGCCACGGGTTCGCCCACCAGGGCCTTCGCCAACTCGGATGCAATCCAGTAAGCCGTATCGTAATACTGGCTGAAGACGATGCAGCCGTGTTCCAGCCAGGTCTTTTTCTCCGTGCGATACTCGGTGAGGAAGTATTGAACGGCCGCCAGTTTCGGGTCGCGCGCTTCGGGCCGGGACAGCTCCTCGATGATGGTGCGCAGATGGCTGGCCTCGCTCGGCGTCAGGGCGCTGAGCGGCTCGGCGAGTAGCGGGGTTCCCTCGTCATCCTCCAAAACTCCCTTGTTCAGCAATTTTTCCGCAGTCGATTTGCCGGAGGCGAAGCTTGAACAGATCCTTTGCAGGAGCAGTGTCTTCATGAAACCCGCCGCCTTGGTTCGCCGTTGCAGGGCGACGGTAAAATCCTCCGCTGCCTGGTAGGCCAGGTCGAACGGATGGTTCGTCAGCAGGCCCAATCCGGCGAAGGCTATCCCAAGATCGGCACCGTTCTTGCCGTGCGGATCCGGATGGATCTCCACGGCCACTCTTTCCAAGAGGCCCGCCTGTTCGAGCGTCTGGCGGCGCCGAAGAACCGTGTGGCGGACGATGGGGTTGTGTTGCTTGTAGAACCCGGCCGCCAAAGTCTGCATGACGGCCTGTTGCTCAAAAAAGCCCAGGGCGCCGAAACCCTTGTCGGTGAAAAAAGCATTCTCCGGAATACCGAGCGCCAACCGCAAGGCGGTGAACATCGACTCCTCATCGCCCGGGGGCAGCGGATTGCGCAGCCACTCCCAGGCATCGCGTTCATCCACGGGCGTCTGGTCGCCCTTCACCACCGGTAACGCCTTTTGCCAGTCCACCCATTGACTGAGCGCCTCGCGGCCGAGCACGAAGTCTGCCCCGGCATTCAGAATCCGCATCAACTCCCAGAGCTCCGACACCGCCGTTTGAATGGGCGTGGCTGTGCCGAGCAGCAGGTTTTGCGTGCGCGGCCCAATGCGCAGCATGAAATCGAGCAGGTTGTTCGGATCATTCTCTTGCTCACCCAGACCGCCGCGGCGCCGGGCCTTGTGCGCTTCGTCCAGCACCACGGTCCCGAAACGCCGCTCCAGGAGAAAACGGCGCTCGTCGGAGTCGTGGACAATCAGACCTGTCGAGACGATGGCGATGCGACACGGACAGCGCGTGATGTCTTCCGGCCCGCGCGTTTTGATGGGGTGGCCGTTGTGATCCAACCATTCCTTCTTGGCCGAGAGCCACACCGCGCTGGGGATGCCGAGCTTGTCGCTGAGTTCCACCTGCCACTGCAACGTCAGCGTGGACGGACAGAGGATCAGCACCGGGCCGTCATCGAGCAAGGCCGACATCATGGCACTCGCCGCGAGCGACAGCGTCTTGCCGACGCCCACTTCATCCGCCAGCAGCAGACGGGCCTTGCCGTAGGTTTCGCGATGCTTGAGGAACATCGTGACGAAGGCCCGCTGCCACGGCTGGAGTTGCTCGCCGCCCCGGTAGATGGGGCTTTCCGCCAGCACCGCCGCCGCCAGGTCGTCCGGGGCGACGTCGGGAAAGCGCACCTCGACGCGATCCGCGACGCGCTTGATTTCCTCGACGATGGCGTCCGGCAGCGGAAACGAATCCTTCCACAACGCTTCGAATTCATCCTCGACCCAGGCGACGCCTTCCGCCGAGGTGTCCTCCCACAGAATTTCGTAATTCTGCGCGAAGCCGCTTTTGGTTTCGTTGATCGAACCAAGGAAACAGGTCTTGGAACCATCGGCCGCCTCGATGACCCCAGCCTTTCCATGCAGGAAGACACGATCCTTGGGCACCACACGAATCTCGACCCGGCCGCTCGTGAGCAAATCGTGGAGTTTCCGGTAGCGATCCTTATGCAGCAACGCCTCGACCTCGGCAGGCGCTTTGTTCCAGCGCTCCTTCAACGCGGTTTCGCGGACGTGCTTTGACACGGCCACATCGGCGGCATCAAGTTCACTGTTGCAGACGATGCGGACGTGCGCGATCCCGGCGATCTCCTCGCCGACCAGCTCGAAAATGGAGCTTCGGAAGTAACCGGCAATGCGTTTGTACGATTTTGCGCCTGCAAGTTTTTTTGAGAGGAAGGCGTGATCCAGCCGCTGGCGGCGGGACGAGAATCGGTTGATGACGGGCAGGTTCACTGATTGGGTGCCGCTGCGGGTGCCTTTTTCCCGGTGGTCGCTGGCGCCTTCGCCAAGTCTTCAAACTCTTTTTCAAGTCGGCGGAGGCTTGACGCAAGGTCAGTTACAGCGTCGTCAAATGACCTCGCAATCCTGCCCGTCACATGCGCCACGGTGTCTTCGGACAATTGCAGCCCGAGCGTTTTCAGCGAGACGTGACCAAATCTCTCAAAGAACTCCTGCCGTGCTACGGATTCGCCTGGGAGACTGTCTGGACGCCAGATCCCCTTGCACGCGTGAACCGCAAGCCAACCAATGAATTTGCTGTTTTCTTGATCAATCACTGGTGAAACGGGCTTGCCAGTCTCGAAAGCAGGCTTCGTGATTGCCTGAACCCATTCCAGGGACCGCATGACGTAGTAAGTGAACAGCGGCTCAGACACGATGAGAGCGTCAATGTCGCTTTCGGAGGAGTATTCCTTGTTAATCTCTTTGCCCTTTAGACTCCTACCAGCCATCGCACTACCGACAATGAAAACATTTGTTGGCTCGACGTTGAACGCATCAGCGATCGTCCTCCGGAACAGGGCATACTTCAGTGGTTCCGTTCGGAAAACGTAGGGCACATGCGACAAAAGAAGCTTGTGCGCGATCGCTTCTGGCGAGAACACCTTCACCAGTTCTTTCCATTGCGCTGCCGTCGGATAGGTCTCTGCTAGAGGACTTGAGGCCATAATATGGAGTATGTCGGTTTCTGTTTGCTTCTCACCCCAGCCGCTGATTCTTCACCATCTCGCGCAAGACCCGGGCGGCGCTGGCTTCGTCGGGGCGGAGGGTTTCGAGTTTTCGGGCGAGGTAGTCGGCGATCTCGACGACGCGATCGCGCTGGGTGCTTTCTGACTGGTAGTAGTCGGGCACGTTCAGTTTAAGGTGGGCCATCACATCGTTGCCGTCCACGTTCTTCGTCAGTTCCATCAGCGCGTAGAGGACCGCACGGAGGACGGACTGGTGCAGTTCCGAACCTTCGCTCATTTCGTCTTTGCCGAACTCGACGGCACTGCGCAACCGCGCCTCGTTGGCTTTCTGGTTCCCCATGAGCGCTCGAAAATCTCGAACTTTGAATGCCTTGGCGAAGTTTTGGTAGTTGTCCAGCGTCTTGAGGCCCTTGGCCTCAAGGTCGAGCAGCTTCAGGTAGAAGCGCTCAGGGCCGGTGAATTCCTTCCAGTGCCGTTCCGGGATGCCTTGCGGGACGAGGCACTGGTTGGCGGTATCCACGGCGAAGGCGATGAGGCCGTCCACGAAGGTGGTTTCGCCCTTCACACGCGGGCGGATGGCCTCGGCGGCCATGTCTCGGCCGTCAATGATGGCGTAACTAGTAAGCACGCGGAGGGCGGCAGCGTAGCCGGCCATCTGGATGTCCGCGTCTTCGAAGACGTTTTCATCGCGGTAAAGTCCCTTGGCCTCCTGATTGAGCCCAGTGAGATCGCGAATCTGCTTTTCAACTTCCTCCTGAAGCTCCCACGCAAGATCATCACGAGTGGTCCTGTGTGAGCCTGATCTCTTGCGCAGAACCAGCAGCACGGTGCCTTTGACGTTGCTCCCTTCGCGTAAGGCACTGTCCGTCTCAGTGACGACATACCACGCTGCGGTGACTTGCAGGCCGGAGGCCCAGACAATGTTCGCCATGTCTGCCCAGATGCTGCCCGACTGGTGGGTGAACATGATGACCTGGATGCCGTTGTCGGGCATGTTTTCGTTCATGCGCTGGTAGGCAGCCACCATGCCGCGGCGGAAATCCTCATCCTCGCCTTTGATGGCCAGAGAGCGGCGGCTGTCCCACACCCAACCAGCGAATTCTGGTGGTGGATTTTTCCGAATCCACGCGACAAAGAAATCCAGGATTTCCTCGTATTTCACCGCATCGCCGTAAGGCGGATCAGTTATGTAAATGTCGTTTTTGGTGCTTAGTCGGTCGCAAGGGATCGAGCTCACGCGAGACAATTGCTCTGACCTCGTCGGGAATTGGGGAGCTGAGAATTGGATGCCGCCGCTGCAGCCAGCGAATCCTCTGCAGCCGTAGTTGAAAAGTGTATTCAGCGCCTGATTGTCAAAAACAGTCTGCACACACCCTCCACCACCGCTAACGTTATCCCACCTGCTCAGTCGCGAATTCGAATTGAGGATCTTCCCCAAGCCAAATTTTAAACGTGAATCACTGAAACGATTAATCAAACCAGCAACTAGCAACTGCCGAGGGGTGAACAGGTGGTGCCAAAATTTCCATCCGCGGGCGCGGACCAAATCCAGACCTTGGTAGCGCGGTGGCCCGCCTATCTCGATCTGCATGTCTGGCAGCCATCCTTTGGCCTGCCAATCGGCGATGTGCGTAGAGAGGTGTTGTTGGACGATTTTCTCCCGGAGGAGGTCCGCCTCAGTAACCGACCGAAACTCGTATTCCTCGCCTTTCCCTTTTGGCTTCGGGCGCGTCCACTGGATGCAGTAAAGGCGCTCCTGCAGGAGATCGTCTTGCCGGGGCATGAAATCCACCTTTTCCCATTGGCGCAACTTGTTGGCGATTGAACCGTCGGGCTGTGTGTAGTCTCCCCTGAGGGTGGAAATCTTGGTCTTGAAGTCCACTCCGCCAATCCGATGCGACAGGTAAGCTTCACCGAACTTTCCTTCTCGACCGACTGTGCCTAGTTCCGCATTCGCTAGCTCTTTCTCACCCACTCCCGAGTGAATGGCTATGTTGTAGCGCTTCGCGTCGTGATCGGGCACGAGTTCAGCGATCACGTTTATCTTCTGCCCAGTTCTAGGTTTGCTGATTATGAGGCTTGGAATCAGCGGCACCATCCATCCCGTTTGTGGGCAGCGGGCTTCGATGCAGTAAAGAAGAGCTTTTATCCTCCAGCCTTGTCCGTCGGTTTCGACGTCCAGTTTGTCAATTTCAGATTCAACCTTTTCTACCAATTGCTTTTGCTTCCACTCCAACTCAACGCGGCTGTCCGGTGAACCGCCGACAATGTGAAGAGCTCCCCAGGTAAGCATGCAGGCGACGGGGTTGAGGTCAGAGGCATAAACGTCACAACCGAGCCGAGCTGCCTCGAAAGGAATTTGGCCAGAGCCAGAAAACGTATCAGCGACGCGTGGCCGCTGGCCAAAGCGCATGACGCCAAGTTGCTCGACCAACTCGGGAAACGAATGCGCGCTCGTGCCAAGGTGTGCATTCACTGCCTCCCAAATGTGGGCGTGGACTGTGTCCATGGCCTCCTCGGGTCGATTCGCCTTCTCCACGCGCTCACGGTAAGGCGCTTTAGGGAGCATCTGCGCTTCGAGCTGGCGGCGCTCCAACTCGGAAATGTCTTCACGCCACTGGACCTTCACATCCTCCAATTCTGGCTTGGACCAGTCCACGGGCGCCGACTGAGGCAGCAGCATGGGCGGGTCAGAAACGAAATAGTCCGCCACGCGAGCAATGCTGAGCGAGGCCAGGATCTCGCGCGGCTTGGCACGGCGTGGCCAACGGGCGACGAAGGATTCATCGTCCATCGCCATCAGCCTCTCGAAAATCTCCAGATCCCGCTTCGGATTGTCCGTGGCCGGCAGCAGACAGCCGAGGATGCAGGCTTTGTTCAGGATGAGCGGCTTCCGGCCTTTCCAGTAGGAACCGAGTGCGGTGAGTGTTTTGCCGCTGCCCGCCATCTGCTCCTTGTAGCTTTCGGCAGACAGTTTCTGGACGGGCAGGAGCCGCTCGATGAGCGCGGGTGCGTCCTTGAGGGCAAAAGCGTTGACGGAATGACTCATGATTTCTTGGGCTTCCGCGGCCGGACAGATTCAGCGGCGGGGGCCAGGCCGCTCTCGATTTCCTTCACGCTGGGAACCGAGGCCTGCAGTTCCTTCGGCAAAGACTCGACCAACCGGGTAACGTAACCCGAAATCCCGATGGGCTTTTGGAGATCGCGCAACGCGTATTCCGCGATGATCCGATTCTTCGAGCGGCAGAGGATCAGGCCGATGGAAGGCTGATCCCCCGGTTGGCGGAAGCGATCATCCACGGCCGACAGATAGAAGTTCATCTTGCCGGCCGCCTCCGGCGTGAAATCACGGGCCTTCAGATCCACCACCACGAAGCAGTGCAAACGGAAATGGTAGAAGAGCAAATCGAGATAGAAATCCTGATCGCCCACTTCCATGTGAACCTGCCGTCCCACCAGGGCAAAACCGGTCCCCAGTTCGAGCAGGAATTTTTCGACATCGGCCAGCAGAGCTTCTTCGACCGCCCGTTCATTCGCATCGTCACGCAAATTCAGAAAGTCGAAGACGTAGGGATCCTTGGTAATCTGCTGGGCGAGATCGGATTGCAACGGCGGAAGTGTCGCCTGGAAATTGCTCACTCCCCTGCCCTGTCGGAGGTGCAGGTCGGATTCAATCTGCAGGGCCAGGACGTTGCGCGACCAGCCGTTTTCCACGGCCTTGGCGGCATACCAGAGGCGCTCCGCCGATGTACCGAGTTTGTCGATAAGGGCGAGGTGATGATACCAGGATAATTGTGCAAGCGGTGCTTGCACTATTGCGGACTTGGCTGCGGACGTTGGCGCACCAGGCGGCTGTACCCTGACTGTTTCCGGCCAGGCTTCAGCGAAAGCCCGCATGTATTTTAGATTGCGCGGTGAGAAGCCCTGCTGGCCGGGGAATTCATTTTGCAGATCCTCCGAGAGACGTTCAATGACTTTGGTGCCCCAGCCTTCCGCTTTCTGGCGGTCGAGGATCAGCCGGCCAATGTCCCAATACAACGCCAGCAGCTCCCCATTCGCGGCCAGATGCGCGCGGACTTGGGCGGCACGCACCCTGACCTTGATCTCAGAGAGCAGCCGACCGTAGCCGGGTGTTAGAGCACTGGGCAGTTTGCATTTCATGGTTTAGCCGCTCCCTGTGCCCCACCAAACAATGGCAGACTGAACAGGTCGCTCTCGACCGGGCGGCGACGGCGACGGCCCGCCGCTGGCTTCTCACCATCGGAAAGCGCGAGGAACAGGGCACGGCGCCACCCGCGCTGGGTGTCCTCCGGCAGGCCGGCCTCGGCGACCGTCATGGAGAAGAGCCACCAGCGCTCCTCAGGGCGCAGCGCGGCCCACTTGCTGCAAATCACCGGGAGTTGGTCGTCGTTGGCCGTCTCCGCAGCCCAGACGAGGACACAAAGCTCCTTGCCGAGCAGACGATCCACGAGATTGGTGCCGGTGTGCCAGCGAGCCGTGGAGACTTTAGCCGCCTTGAGCCGGTCGTTGAACTCGCGCCGGGCAATGTCCGCGATGCCGGACCAGACCGCGCGGCTAAGGATGGAGCGCTCCTCATCGCGAGGGATGCCTCCTTCGAGTCCGCGATAGCCGTAGTCCTCTATGACGCGAACGGACTCCTGCCTGGCGGCCGGGATCTCCACGCGGAAGAGGTGGGCGCCGAATTTCTCCGGGGCACCAAAGTCCACAAATTTGACCGTTTCGCTCATGGTTGTTCGACGTCGCCCAGCTGGAGATCTAAGCCAAGCTTGTCCGCAAAATCCTTCAGATCATGACCCGACGTGAAATGGGCCTTGCGGAAGGTCATGGTGACCGGGCAATCGGGCGCAAACTTTTCAAGCACCGTTTTGAGGATGGCTTCGATGAAAGCGGCGTTCACCTTAATTTCACCGACCATGACCTGCACGGCCTGAGATCCCTGGCCGACGGTGAGGGCGACGTTTTCAAAATCTACAGATTTGTCAGCCGCGTGTTTGAGTCCTTCAAACGTGCTTGCGCGGGAGTCGAGTTTTCGGCCGATGCGCGAGACGAGACGACCGGACTTTACGGCGTCCACCTGTACGCCTTTCTTGTCTTTCGCCGGATAGCGGAACTCCGACTTCGCTTCCAAGCCGCTGGCCTCACCGAAGACGCGGACCAGGACTTCCCCATTGCCGATCTCGAAAGGTTTGTCGTACAGGATGCCATCGCGGGGCTCGGAGCCTTCGAGCGTGTAACGCATCGTGCCTTGGGGTGCAATCAGGAGTTCGACGCTTCGCTTGGAACCGGTATCCTGAAGCTTGTTGCGTAGGACGAGCTTGTTCGACCATATGACGACATCGCCCGTGGGAAATTGCCCAGATGGGTCCACGACAAGGAAGTTCACCCGTAGCGCTTTGGTAGTGAGGAACTGATCCTTGAGCTGTGGACTCTTCTCGGTGACCGGGGCGTCTTCAGAGTAATGGATGCGCGGGGCCGGCCCAGCATTCTGCGGATTCACCCGAAGGCGAACCTCGCCCTCGTCGTCTGGCTCGGATTCGGCGATGACTTGAACAGCGGTCGTCTTCTTCTTGGGTTTCTTGGTGACGTAACCAGTGCCCAGATCCTCCCACAGGCCCCGGTTGCAGGCGATGGACTTGAGGACATCGAGGCCTTTCGGAGGCAGCCACGGCATACCGGCCTGCTCAGCGTAGCGGTCCTGGGCGTCCGACCAGCGGACTTCGTTCTGGCTCTCCGGCCAGAGGAGGTCCTGCGCCTTATCGCGGATCGGATCGAAATCCTTATCGACATCGAGGTAGAGCTTGAGCGGATGCGCCGTGAGCGTTTTCTCGACCTGCTCCTCGCCGTTGAGAGGCTTGGTTGCATCGCGGGTCATGTCCAATGGCTTGGAGGCGAGCTGACACGGCTTGCCGGCTCGTTGAATCGGGAAAAGGACTTTGTCAAACAGACTCAGGATGGTGGCATTAAAGTCCTGTTCGTAGCTCTGCTGCTTCTTCTCCAGATCATCGCGTTGTGGGTGGCCCTTCGGAATCCGGCCATCAGCTTTCTGCGCCGCATAAAGCTGCCTGGCGGCCTTTTCGACGCTGCCCATCGCGGTCTTCTCGCCCGTGAGCACGCACAGGTTGTTCTTCTGGCTGAGGCCTTCGAAAAACTTCTGCACTTCTTCGGGCGGGATCTTTGAGTCGGGGCTGACGATGAGCAGCACACGACCCTTGCGCACCTTGTCGGCCACGTCTTCCAGCTTCGGCAGGGGCAGCACTTCATCGTAGGCGGATTTGCGCGAGGCCTTGAACATGTCGCGTAGTCGATGGCGGATGAGATCATCCACCTGATTTTCGGGGGCATCATGCGCAAAGCTTTGCAAGAGCTTGGTGAGGTTTTCCTGCCGGTCGAAATAATAGCGACCCTCTGGGGTGTGGTGGATATACCAGGCTGATTCCTCAAGTTGCTGGAAAGACTCGAGAAACTCGGAGGGCTCGCGCAAAGGTGAAACCAGGCATTCAACCATCTCTCCCGTCGTTAGGCCCTTCACGGCGTTGACGGCCGTCGAGAGGCTCGCGGTGAGCAGGAGTGATCCCACTTGGCTGGCGGCTTCCTTGCCGGTAGTCAGATCAATGATTTGCGCGTGGGCGGACTGGCCAATGTCCCAGAGATCCTTGGCGATCACGTCCCTCATGCCCGAGATCTCGGTCAGTTTGTCGCGGACCTCCGCAATCGAGAGGTCGAAGTGCTGCGGACCGATGAGGAAGACGTCGTTGGCCTTGCGATCCCAGACTGATCGGAGCAGTCGTGACACCAGCTCGATCAGGCCGCGCGTCTGCTTGAACTGCTCGTTCTCCTTGAAAAGGGCGATGACGTTCTTGAGTCGAGGGTGAAACGGGTAGGTGGCGCTAACCTCGTCGGCAATAGCCTCAGCGCCGCGATTGACCACTTTTGCCTTCGAGGCTTCCTCCAACTTCTTGCCGTAGGCGTCCGCGATATCGTCAATTTCAGCGGTGTCGGGAAGTGATTTGAAAAGGCGCTTGCGCAGGATGTCGTAGATTTCGTTGGCGGCCAGGTCAACGGGGGTGATGTTGCGCTCCGCGCGGCCCAGCTCCTTGCGCGCGTTGTCAAGCGCGCGGTTGATGAGCGCGCCGCCGGTCTGATAAGCAGCAAAGAGGTCGGAGATGACGACGCAGACGTTAGCCTTCTTGCCTGCGGCCGTGAGGAGGTTGGCAAAAGCGCGAGTGGCGATGTCGGCCACCGTGCCGGTGCCGACAGGCCGCGTGGCGAGATCCTCGAAATACGGCGGCATTTCATCCAGCAGGATGAGGATGGGGTCCGAACCCTCGAAGAGCTTGAGCCAGGCCTTTTCGTCCGGCGCTTTCGGGCCGGAGGCCCAAAACTCCTGAAAGACCTCGGCTTTGCCGAGTTGCTCCGCGATTTCGCCCCAGAAGTAGTGCGGCGGACTGTTGCGGCCATTGAACGCAGTCACGCGAGCGCTACTGAACAGCTTCGCATTCACGTCGCCACCGCAGTACTTGTTTCGGAGGGTAGTATGCTTGGCCAGCAACCCGAACCCGACGAGCAGATGGGTCTTGCCGCCTCCCATCGCTTGTTTGAGATGGAAAATAGCCTGCGTCGAGACCCCGGCTAAGCGGGCGATGCCCTCGGTGACGAGGTCCCGCATGCCCTGGGTAATGAACGTCTTTTCGAAGAACGCGCTGCCGTCACCCTCCGCATGAATCAATGCATCGAGTTGCTCAATCTGATCACTGAGTTTGATGGAGAGAGCGTTGGGCTGAAGCTCACAGGCGTCACGGACGGTTTTCATGCGTTGATCGGTCAGCGGGTGTTGAGCAGTTGCTGGTGGCGACAATCATTCCCGGCCTCTGAAACAAGTCTAGGACCACGTGCGATTGACCGCGAAAAATCACGGCCCGAACAACGACAAAGTTGCGTTCACTGTTCGCCATACACACACAGAGCCGCCTTTGACTTGCATGACGCCAAAAAACAATCCACGGCGCCCCGCGGCCATCAGTGCGGTCTGAAAACCGACTTTATGCGAACACCGCCACACCAGCAACGCATAACACGCGATTTGTCGGCTGACGATTGTGCGCGCTCTATTTTCTCTTCCCACCTGTCCGCTTCTCCTGCCGCCCCCCTCCGCCGTTTCTTAACGATCGTTCCGGTGGTAGAATCCTTGGCGCCTGTTGTACCCGCGTAAAGCCCATGGACCCCCTGGAGCAATCAACCAACATAGAACTCCTTTCCACGTTGACGGGAAAATCCGCAGCGGAGGTCCTGGTTAAGCAGTACGGTGCTCTGACGAATTTGGCCCAGGCCTCCTTCCATGAACTGCAGCAAGTAAGAGGGATCGGGAAATCCAAGGCCAAAGCCATTAGAGCCGCCTTTCTGCTTGCCCAGCGACTGAGCAGAGAAACGTCCCCCGAGGCGCCTCTGCTCGACAACCCTGAACGCGTCGCTGATCTCCTTCGCGAGGAAAACCGCCTCTACACGGTAGAACACCTCCAGATCATCCTTCTAAACACGCGCCGCCGACTCATTGCCGTCTGTGACCTCTGCCACGGGACACTTGATACCCTGCTCGTGCACCCCCGAGAGGTGTTCTCGCAAGCGATTGCCAGGAAGGCCTCTGCCATAATTCTGGTTCACAATCATCCGTCCGGGGACCCAACTCCGTCCGAAGCCGATGTCAAGGTGACCCGGGACCTCATGCGCGCTGGTCAAATTCTAAAGATTGAAATCCTTGACCACGTGATACTTGGAAGACGAACTGAAACTCGCATTCGTGATTACGCATCACTCCGGGAGCTTGGATATTTTTGGCCATAGGTGACTCTTGCATCCCGTGATGCGACCTCCAAGTGAAGTGCTGAAACGGAACCGCACACGCTCCTTGTCGGCCTTGGAAAACAGCTGGGATTCGAGAGCAAAAACTCCTGTGCTAAGTCCTCGGCCTGATGGTGGGTGTAACCTCGGTTTCCCACCGGCGACCCGGCTTGACGACCGGTGATCCAGCTGGTCCTAGTTGCTGCACCGACCAGGTGTGGAGTCGATCAGACCGAGGGTCTCGCCGTGGGGTGTATAGATCAATCGCCTTCCCCAACAATCCCAGTCCACCATGCGAAACCGATGCCCGAACAAGTCCTCGCTTGCCTCCTCCCCTGCCCCTCCATATTCTATTCGGGGCATGGGTATTCGTCGCTTCATTGAATGCCTTCGTGGGTTACACGAATGGAACGGCTGTAAGTGCAAGCACTGCGGGAAGTTCAGACACGAAGGGCATGATTGGTCTACTGACTGTACCCGCTGCGCCAAGTGTGGTACTCCTCACCCCGGGGGACATGATTGGAATGGTTGCAAGTGCAATCGCTGTGGTACAGTTGGAGACGATCCGGCCTTTGTGGATGCGGAAGGGCGACCTTTTGATTATCGCGACGGCCACAGAATCTACCACGACATAGACAAATTCGGGAAGGGGCATGATTGGTCTGATGACTGCAGCCGGTGCGCCAAATGCGACCGTGCCCGCCCTGGGGGGCACACGTGGAAAGGTTGTAGGTGCATACTCTGCCGAAAGCTCAGAGACGAAGGCCACGACTGGTCTGCCGATTGCAGCCTATGCGCTATATGTGGCGTTCCGCGCCCTGGGGGACATGAATGGGCGGCCTGTAAGTGCAAACACTGTCGACAACTCAGAGATCAGGGGCACGAGTGGAGCGGTTGCAAGTGCGCGCACTGCGGAAGATTCAGAGACGAAGGACACGATTGGTCTACTGACTGTGCCCGCTGCGCCAAGTGTGGTACTCCTCACCCCGAAGGACACGAGTGGCAAGGCTGCAAGTGCAATCGCTGTGGACAGCTCAGAGACCAAGGGCACGAGTGGCGGGGGTGCAAGTGCAGTCGGTGCGCTAAAGTAAGGGATGAGCAACACGAGCCGAAGGATTGCGTATGTACCTCTTGCGGAAGCGAAGTTCACAAATGGAATCGCGTCTTCATCTGCCAGCGGTGTGGGGCTATCGACCTGCACGCCCACCTGCGTGACGTTATATTCGACGGTGGCGAACACCGGCATCTGGAACAATACATTGCCCGCTGCGACGCCACCCAACTTTTGGAGATATTCGACACAATATGGTCTGATTACCAAAGTGGTCTGGCTAACAGCTTTGGTGGGAATTTGGCCCAAGCCGAGAGGGCACATTTCAGGGTCAGCGTCCTTATGGAGAAGTTCCCATTTGCGAACCCGCGTGTGCTGCTTTCCATGGTAGAGCACAAACTCAAACAGCCGTGTCATGGGACTGCCAGGCAGAGCAGAGAGCTGCACCTATTGATTTCCGCCTTGGAAACTATGACCTGCCCGGCTTTCCCCCTTGTCGACCCGTCGGGGCCCATGTTTTCCCTGCAGGCGGGAGGTCGCGACCTATATTCAATTCTTTCTGAGGCCGTAAAGGCCATTGCACCCCGCATTTCCGACCACGAAGCGGCATGGAGAACTCGCCTCTCAGAGATGAACATGACCGCACCAAGTGAACCTGGAGGGAAAAGCACATAGCCGGTCGGCAATGTGGAGGGCCCCACTCCCTGCCTCGCAGCGCCCGCCCCACCACCACAGCTAAAAACAACTGCCACTGAGCTCATCCTTTCCCTTCCGCAAACACCCGTACGGGGGGGCGCGGCCGCCAAACGACGGCGGCCGGCACGGCCTCGAAGCCGGCCGCTTCGCGCCTTCGGTTTACAGCCCGCAGGACCATGTAAAGTTGGTTTCGGACCGGGGCGTACGCCTCAAACGTCAGCGCAGAAAACTCCTGGCAGAGGTTTTCAACCGAACGATGCACCGCAATCGATTCGAAGTGTGCCTTCACCTCCCGGTATCGCTCCAACTCGATCCGGACTGAGGGATGCCACGCTCCGCCTCCCCACGCCCGGCGAAGGCCAATCGAGTAGCCGGCAAACCGGATGGGGGTCTCTCGGATGTCTTTTAAGCGTTTCGCTTCCTCCTCAAAGAACGGGTGGCTCCCGTGGGTCGCGATCAGTACATAGAAGCGGCCAAAGCGTAAATACTGCACATTTGCCTGGCCGGCCTTCTTGCGCCTGGCTTTAGCCCACTTGGACATGTTGATCCCGTACTGCGCGAGGAGTTTTTCATCGGTTTTTCTCGGCTCCTTGTGCGCTGGAATTTCTCCCGCGACGTAAAAATAGTACCCACGTCCGATGTACGAGACGGCAAGTTGTTGGACGAATCCGGCCACGGACCTTGCTTCACATCGATACACGTTCAGAGCACCTCCACAGTTTACTTCCAAGGAAACGAGGTTGGAGGTTGCCGTTTCAAGGGCGCAACCTCCGAAAGCCCGGATAAATCCATTTGCCAATGCCGCCGCAGGGCGTCTTGGCAAAAACCGCTTCTGGCAGACACGCAATAGCCAGCCAAAACCAGCTTCACCGTATCAAAAACACTTAGTTGCGCCTCAGGCGGTCGGCTGGCTTACTCTTGCTCGAAAGCCACCGCCCGCCGCTGCATTCCACTTTAGCTGCTTCGCAATAATAGTGGTTGCGGTTTTTGCGCAACACAACCTCACGGCCCGACCCATCGGGTTGGCCGTCACGTCGCTGACCAAATCAGCTCCTCCTCCCGGAGAAGTTCAGTTTGTCCGCTTCGCGGTTTCCCAACCCGAGGGCCTGGAGGAGTCCCCTCCTCTCAGGCCCTCACGGCATCTAGTCGAGTTACAACTCGTCACCCCTTTCGGTTTACTCTTGGCCCGGCACCACCCGTTAGCCAGCAGACAAGCCCACCACTGCCTTGCAATGGACTTGTGGAAACACGCCGAAAAATGCGCGTGTCCCGCTCCTACTTGAGGCACTCTCCCAGAGAGCAGCGTTTGAAACACCTGGCGGACTACCAGACACCGGGAATCACCCCGGCTGCTACTCTCCTTCCCCGATTAGTGCTGCGTGTCGACTTGTCGAGTCACGTCGGTTGCTCCCCAAAGGGAGCGGTCATTGAGGTATGTCGAAGCCTCCCGGCTTCCCATAGTTTCGATGGGCCACACCAAAGGCGCCCATCATTTCGGGGGACAGAACACAGAAGCTTCTCCCCTACCCTTCCTCAGATGACTTGACCAGTTCGGCCCCGTCTCTCGATTGTCTAACCGATTCGCCCTTTACGGGCTTTTAGCCGTTAAGCTCTTCGCGCTTCGTTTTTTAGACGATAGCCCGGACCTGTCACGGTCCGGCCTGGGGCATCGCTGACCCAGGGCTCCCGGCATCGGCAAGCGTTAAACGAACCCTGACAGAGGACTTTCACCCCGATAGCCCTAAAGGCTTTGGTCCGAATCCCGATTGGGGGTTTTGCGTCATCTTGTTTTCAACTCCATCGATGACCTGCTTACCCCTTCACCCAACACGGCTTTCTTCGCGGCACCACATCGCACCAACTCAAAGAAAGTGTTTCTCGGTCGCCCCGGTCCCAAACCGGAGAATCCAAACATGGGATAGAAGTCGGAGATTAGTCTTCGTTTTTGACGAAGGATTACTTCCAACAGCCTCCCTCGAACCGGACGAGCACCTCTCGATGCATCCGGCTCTACGAGTCGTGAGACGTGACGGGTGATTAATCCGTCCCCTTAGGCTGGTTGGTTACCAGCTTTACCGGGTGCCCACGCTCGACTAGCACCGTACATGGAAAGCGTTTGCGTTCACATGACGACATCAGGGTAAAAACCCTTGCTGAGGAGTTGCATACCACGGCTTAAAACCCATCCCTAGACATTTTTTCCTCTAGGGCTCTCGACGAAGCGAGCCCAAATGAGAGTCGTAGCTTATGGTGCCCTCAACAGGCGCAATGACCTTATCGAACTCCCCCGAGCTGCGCGTTCGGACCACTGCAAAACACCTTAGCTCCCACTTTGGGAACGCGGCCCTGATGTGCGGCAAAATCCCCACAAACGTCGCCCCTCGCGTCACCACGTCATCCACCAGCGTGATCCGCTTTGCACCCGCCACACTTAAGGGTAATCTGGCCGTTATCTTGGTGCTGTTGTAGTGGTCCTGTGCCCCGGGCCTTCCTCCCGGCGCGGCGGTGGCGGACTTTTGAACCATCTTTACCCGCTCCACCATTGGGACCACATCACCGCCCAGCCCCGCTGCGACAAAAGCTTCGCAGATCTTCCTGGCGGGCCACAGGGCATCCGGTTTGCTGAGTGGTGCACTGCGAGGCATCGGAACCAAGAGAACGTCCTGCCCAAAGTAGTCCTTCAGAAACGGTGCTTCTTCAAGGCGGGCTTTCAGGAGTATTGGCACCCTGTCGATTGCTCGAACGGCAGTCCGCATGCCCGCGGCGTTCGTGACATAAATCAGGCCATCGTTCTTGATGGCGTAGCAAAATGTCCGGGAGTTTAGCGCCGGGGTACCGAGCCCGCGGGGCGAATACTGCATCAGCGCAGCGAATTTCTCCTCAAAAAGAGCATTCATCAAACGCCAGGGCTGGCTCCCTTTCGGGCAACTCCATCAGGAAATCTTCCAACGTTTCATCCGAGAGGACTCTGGCCCCGTACGCAAGCATCTTGGCCGGCCACTTTAGCCCAGGGTGCTCAGTCAGGCATTTCGAAATGTAGAGTGCCCTTCCAAGTCTTAGCGCTTCCCAGCCTTGATGAAGGGAGCCGCTCGTTTCACCAGCCTCGATGATCACGGTCGCATCCGACATGAGCGCCATGGTGCGGTTTCGAATTGGAAAGTTTTTCGGCTGCGTTGGATACCCGACCTGGAATTGCGACACGCAGAGGTGATTGCGCATGATCTCTCTCTGCAACACCTCATTCTCTTTCGGGTAAAACCGGTCTAGTGGCGTGCCGATGACCGCGACAGTTCGCCCCTGGGCTTCAATTGCGGCACGGTGTGCCGAAGTGTCAATGCCAAGGGCCAATCCGCTCACCACTACTGCTTTGTGCTCTACGAGCGCGCGCGCAAGTTTTCTGGCGCGCGCAAGACCATCTTTGCTGGCATTGCGAGAGCCCACAATTGAAACCCTGGCTCCGGTTTTTAGAAACGCCGGATCTCCCGCTGCGTAGAGCCGAGGCGGAGCAAATTTCTTCTCCACGTCGTTTAAGGGACCAAGTAGATCCTCAACGGAGAAAGTTCCGTACTCTTCGCGTTCGGAGTTTGATGACATGACGCCGTCCATTCTAAATCCTGTTTGTCTTCAAAGTCCATCATGCTCAGCTTCCTCGGCGAGCTCCCGCATCAAGATAACCTGAGCGAGCAAGCCACTGGAAAAGCGCTTCGGCAACAATTTCTTGTTGCGTGCATGGGCGAAGCTTTTTGATTTTGCGATCAGTAGATGCGCGAAGCAGTCCAGAAGGAATATCCGCTGGAAGGCGAAAGGTCATTGAGACAACGCCGACAGCCACCGGCTCTGATTCCTTTTCGCGCTGCAGTTTTGCCTTTCCCCCTTTTGCGCCCTCGACCGTCGCCTCGGTCTCTTTTGCAGGAGCAGGCGGCTCTTCCGATTTGTGTTCTTTCACCAAGGCTAACTCGGCTGCTTTTTCGGGCTCTGCCTTGGGCGCCGGTGCAATCACAGGCGTTTGCACCCTCGGCTTTGGGGAGCCTTCTTTGATTAGCGCAATCGCCTCAGGAGGCAGACTAGGCGTTTGCAGCGTTTCGCTCAGTGTTCGTCGTGCTGGTTGGTTCATACGCTAAAAGTTCCGCAAAAAGGATTTGAATCTCGGCCGCCGCATCGCGGGCGCTCTGACTTTGCATCCGCCAGACGACGGTCCCCTGCCCTGCCGCATCCGCAAAGGCTTGCCGAAGCCGAAGACCACTCGTTGTGGGAATTCCAAGAGACTTTGCTGTTTCGAGTAGCTCCTGGCTTAGCCGATATTGGACCTGGAGTTTGTTGGGGACCAGGACTGCCTGCGGTGGCCCTTTTCGAATTGTCTGGACCTGCTTGACCACGCGAATGGCTTCGCTCACCGCCCTCAAGTCTAGCGCCGACGGACCACAGGCTAGAAAAGCGACATCAGTTAGAAAAAGGATCGTGCGCGTCACCTCGGAGAGACCGGCCGGCCCGTCTATAATGATGTGTTGAACCTCGCTTTGAAGCTTTGGGACCTGGTCCAAGATGTCATCTGCTGTCTGAAGTCGCATCACTCGGGCATCCGGGGATGCCTCATGCAGCCAGGCCGACGAAGATCCCTGGACGTCTGAATCCACCAGGGCAACCTTTGCCCCCTGTTCGGACAGCCAGACGGCGAGGTGCACCGCCAAAGTTGATTTTCCAACTCCACCTTTGGGGTTTGTAAGCGCCACGATCATGGACGTCATCTTTCAATAAAGCTTACTTTCTTGCAAGTATGTTTTTAGACATGCTTGCAAGCTTGTTTGTTTGCTTCCTTTTAGTCGTTTTCGACCACGGAAAGCGGAAAATGAGGCGGAGACAGGTCTTGAGACCCTCCGTAAAGCCTCCAGGATGCCCCAGGATCGATTTTGAGGGTGCGAAAGCTAGTGGAGGGTGGGTTTACACCCTGCGGCGCAACCTAGAGCCTTTTAGGGCTGCGGTATTTTGTGGGACGAGGACCCAGCGGGGGGCTTTGCGTGCTCCAGCAGAGCAGGGAGTCCACGGCTAGACTAACGACAATTAGAATGCTCCGCTGGCCAGGTGGAGGAAAACGCTGCAGGAAGGACCGTCCTCCGAATTTCCATGGACTTTACCAGGCAGCGGGTTATGACGGCTAAGCAGTTGATTATCCAGCCACGTTTTTAAAAGACCTCCTAGTTGATTATCCAGCCACAGAATTCCGCACTACATCCACCGTCGGCATCCCGTAAGTCCACAATTCACCCCCACTACAGATGTTTGAACCACATTTTCCTCATTCCGGGTTGACCACCCATGCCTCATACTGATAAATGAGACATGAAACCTTGATGTTTGAACCACGGTTTCGGAGTGGTCCCTATTGATGTTCTAGCCACGTTTTTGGAATGAGTATTGATGTTCGAGACATATTTTATTGATGTTCTAGCCACTTTTTTTAGGGTGGCTATTGATGTTCTAGCCACGTTTTATTGATGTTCTAGCCACATTTTCTTTTGTAAGCCGTTGATAACAAATGCGATTCCGGAACATAACTTCTAACTTGTTGTTATATAACCTTAAACAACAACAAGGGAGTTGCTGTTGTTTTTCGCTTCGCCATGTCGAAAACCATTAAGGGGGATCATGAGTACTGAAGAGTTTCGCCAGGACATTGAAGAAGAGAGGGAAGCCCCAAGGCTGGTGCCGGCCATTCCGGATGTGCTTCACGATGGTAAAGATGAGCTCAACTTTGCCGAGTTTCCCCTTGGAACTGTTGATGACCGAACCGACAAGGAGAAGAAGACCCTTGTCTACGAAGACAAGATTTGGGATGCGAGCAAGAACGAATATATCTCTCGGAAACTCACCGTCACGGGGGCCGACGCCTACGGTTTGCCCACCGCAATCGATGAGGAGGTGTTGCTTGGTTTAGTACAGCTTTCAAAGTTGCAGCGCTTTGAGTCCAAGGTCACCTACTTTTCGCGCTACCAACTGGCGCGACTCCTCGGCTGGCCGATAAACGGGCAGAGCTATGCCCGTATCGAACAGGCACTAAAGCGTTGGCTTGGAGTGTCGCTCTACTACGTTAACGCCTGGCGCGATAAGGCGACCAACACCTGGGGGGACGAAGGTTTTCACATTCTTGATAATGTCAAAATCGACCTTTCCGAAACGGAGCGTTCCCGCCCGAAGCCCAGTCCTGAACAAACAGCATTCGAGTTTGCGGCGTCCTCTTTCACCTGGAACAGCGTCGTGTATCGAAGCTTTCAGCAGGGAAACCTTAAAGCGCTCGACTTTGCGTTCGTGATGAAGCTTCGAAGCGCTATCACCAAAAAGCTCTACCGTTTCCTGGATAAACGTTTCTTCCATGGAAATGTCATTGAGCAAGACCTCAGGACACTTGCCTTCGAGAAAATCGGTATTTCGAGGAACACAGCTACCGGAGATTTGAAGCGAAAAATCCGCATGGCTGTCCGGGAGCTTGAAGAGCACAGATTCCTAAAACCGCTCCCGGAGGATCGGCTTTTCACGAAAGTGAAAGCGGGTGTGTGGCGAGTGACCTTTGAGAAGGCTAGCGCGGTGGTGGGTGAACCTGACGACAAACTAGTCCCGGCAGGGCAGGGGAGCTTGCCGATAGAGGCCGACATTCAAGCGGTTCTCTCACCGCTGGAGGAGAAGCTTGCTGCTTGCGGAGTTAGCGCCGAGAAGGTAAGGCAGCTCGCCGCCAGCCACCCCCCAGAGTTCATCGAGGAGAAAATCGAGGTCCTCAATTGGCTTGTCGCCAAGAAGGATTCAAAGGTGTCCCAAAACCCAAGCGGGTTTCTCATCCGCTCGATCGAAGGTCGGTTCGAGACGCCACGCAATTTCGAGACGCCAGAGAAACGCAGGGAGAAGGAGGATGCGAAGGCCAAGCGTGCCGAAGCGCTTAAAGCCCGAGAGCAGCGCCGTGCTGAGCGAGACGCTGCCAAAGAGAAAGCCAAGCAAGATGCGATTGCTGAGTTCTGGGGAGCGCTTAGTGAGGAGGCAAGAAAGCGAGCCGAGCAGGAGGCGTTCGCCAAAGCGGAGCGCTTCGAGGTTGAGATTGTCGAACGAGGTGGCGCCATGGCCAAAGCTGCCCGGCAGGGTATCCTCGACAAGTACGCGCTCTCTGTTCTCTCCCAGGGGTAGCAGGGCTCTCCTTTGCACTGGCTTTTGTTGTTTGGCGGATTCCTTTGTTTTTCGCGTAGAATACTCGTGAATAGCAACTTGTTTTCCAAGGCGTAGGACCAATCACCAAAATCCCCAGAAGGACAGTGTGACTTAAGAGGCTCGCCTTTGGCTCGCTACACCTGATGCACCTTCGGTAAACAGCCTCCGATAAATTGCCCACAAAATTGATTGATTTCCCGTTTACGGGCTGTAAACAATTCTGGAACACAGTCCGCTATAAAACGTTTATAACAGGTAACTAATGTCCGAGATTCCGTGAAAACAATAAAGAAGGGTGCACCAATATCGATTCGCCTCTTCCATGAGGACGAAGAATTGCTTCGGCAAGAGGCTCCGCCAGGCACGAAAGCCTTGGGCGCAGTAGCCGAGAAACTACTTGTCCAAAAACTCCGTCACAATGGCGACGAGGAACTTGGATACCTCCGGCAGAAGGTTGTTCAAATGGAGGGGGAACTCCAATCGATGCGGCAGGAGCTTCGCGCTTCGGCCGAGGCAATCCTTCTCAGCATCGTGAACCGCGAAACGCTCACCACAGAACAAGTCAAAGAGTGGGTCGCAAGGAAATTCACCAAGGACTGAAATGCTCTCAATTTCACCCCCGGCGAAAGGGATCGGTCGAGCGAAATATTACATGGAGCTCGCCCGAGAGGATTACTACCTCGAGGGAGGGGAGCCTGTCGGTAAATGGTTCGGGGAGGGGGCGAGATACCTTGGCCTTGAGGGGAAGGTTCTTGGCTCTCAGTTTCATTCTCTCATCCAGGGATTTGCACCGATTACCGGAGTTGCCCTGGTCCAAAATGCGGGAGAGGACCGCCAAGCGCTATGGGACCTAACGTTTAGCGCGCCGAAAAGCGTGAGCGTCGCTTGGTCACAAGCCCCCGAACCCATTCGACACGAAATACAACAGGCGCATGAGCAAGCTGTAAGAGCGGCTTTGACCCAGGCTGAGGAGCTCTACGGCTGGACACGTCGAGGTAAAGAAGGCCAAACCCTGGAACGAGCTCACCTCGTCAGCGCACTTTTTGAGCACGGAACAAGCCGAGCGCAAGACCCCCAACTCCACACGCACGCGCTGCTTTTCAACGTGGCCATACGCGATGACCTAAGCACTGGCTCTATTTTTGTCCGGCCGGTGTTTGAGGGAAAAATGGTGCTTGGCGCTCTTTACCGAGCGGAGTTTGCCATGTTCCTGGAGCGCATTGGCTTTACGTGCGAGAGAGGCCCGCAGCAGACCTTTGAACTGAAGGGCCGAGACTCTGACCTATGCAGTTTTTTTTCAAAACGAAGCCACGAAATCCGACACGAGATGAATCGGCTTGGGCTTTCTGGGGCCGTGGCCGCTCAAAAGGTGACGCTTGGAACTAGAGAGACAAAGGATCACCAGCCGCGCTCGAAGCTTATGGAAAGCTGGCGAGCTATTGGTTTGGAGAAGGGGTGGGGCGAACAACAGGTAATAAAATCAATTGCCAAGCAGACCCAAGGAAGAGACCAAGCCCAGGACCAGGCGGACACGCTGCACCAGTCGCTTGACCGCCTTATGAAAGACAACACCCATTTCACGCGGAACGCTCTCATTCGTGCCGTCGCCGAGGAGGCGCAGACCCGAGGCGTTAGCGCCAAGGATGCGGTGGCCATTAGTCTCCAGGCCTTAAAATCAGACCGGGTGGAACACCTTGGCAAAGGGTTCTACACGACAAAAGAGTGCCTCCAGATGGAAAAGGACCTGCTATCGACGGTGGAGAAAAGCCGCGACCATAAAGCCCACGCACTTCCGGCGCGGGCGGTGGAGAAAAAGCTCATGGGAGAAAAGCGGCTCAGTGAAGAGCAGAAAGCAGCGGTGCGTCATATTACGGCGGGGCAGGGGAGCATATCCGTTGTTTCGGGTTTGGCTGGCACTGGCAAATCATCCCTGCTCAAAGTGGCCCGGGAGCTTTGGGAAAAGGAAGGTTACACTGTCTATGGAGCGGCATTTACGGGAAAAGCAGCTCGCGAACTCCAAACCGGAGCGGGGATTGAGAGCAGAACAATTTCCAAAACACAGCTCCTCCTTGATTCGAAATTCCCTTTTTATCGCGGAAAGAAGCTCATCGCCCCCAACGCACCGTCTTGGAGTCCTCTCCATGGGGTGAGCGTGCCCTGCCTTCGGCGAGCAAGAAACGAGCTCCACCTAACTAGCAAAAGCGTTCTTGTGGTCGACGAGGCCGGTATGGTGCCAACGCCGCAGATGAAGCAGCTCATAGAGAGCGCCGCCAGGGCAAAAGCAAAGATTGTCTTGGTGGGAGACGAGAAACAGCTTCAAGCAATAGGGCAAGGGGGAGCTTTTTCCTCGATTGCCAGGCGCCTTGGCGCAGAGAAACTCACGGAGATTAAACGCCAAAGAGATGCATGGGGCAGAGAATTCGTGCGGCACTTCGCAAACGGTGAAGCGGGGCAGGCGCTTGGAAAAGCAGCAGAGCGAGGCCTGATAAACGTCACCAAATCCACAGACGAGGCAAAGGCAAAGCTCATTTCCGACTGGAAAAAGGAAGGCACCACCGCCCCGGAAAAGAACCTCATTCTTTCCGGCAAGCGCGCTGACGCCGAAGGCCTAAATAAGTTAGCGCAGGAGCAAAGAATCAAAGCACGAGTGCTCGGCAGAGGGAGTTTGAAAAATGCGTCCGAACGAATTTATGAGGGCGACCGAATCCTTTTCACCAAAAACTCAACGCGGCTTGGAGTTCAAAACGGGACCCTTGCCACGGCGAAAACAATTGATCGCAAATTCCTCACGGCGCGCTTGGACACCGGCGATCTAGTTAAAATTCCTCACCACGATTACCAACACTTTCAGCTTGGGTATGCCGTTACAACCCACAAAGCGCAGGGTATGACCACAAACAATGCCTTTATCCTCCTCGATTCGAAGATGCAGGACCTCCACTTGTCCTACGTTCAGGCCTCCCGCGCTCGGGAGATGACCGCGTTTTACATGGACAAGAACACAGCGGGCAAAAAACTGGAGGCGATTGCGGGGGCGATGAGCAAAGATCGAGAGAAGCGGCTAGCGACTGACATTCTGGAGCAAACCAAAGAGGAAGAACGAGTTACGCGGCAGAAAGAGGAGCAACGCAGGCAGGAAGAGCAACGGCGGCGTCCGCAAAGTCACGGGCACGAACACTCATATTAATAGACTTATGGGCAACTGGGTAGAACCGACATCCGATTCCGTTGGCGAGGAGCTTCATGAGAGGAAAGTCCTTTCAACGCCAGCGGCGGAGAGTGGTTATTTCTGGGGCGGCGAAAGCCTCTCGTTTAACCACGCCTGCAAGCACTTTGTGGTTGTCGGAGCCACAGGCTCAGGAAAATCAATAACGCTGAACATGCTCATGCAAAGCGTGCTAAGCAAAATCGGCTCAGGGAAGCCCAATGGCCGAAAACGTCGCGCCATCATTTACGATCCAAAGTCCGATTTGGTGAGCCTAATTTGCGGCATGCTTCCGAGGGGCATAAAGCTTCGCATTCTTAACCCGTTGGATGCTCGGTTTGCGCCCTGGGACATCAGTGCAGACGTCCTCACGGAAACCGATGCCTTGGAGTTTGCTTCAATATTAATTCCTCGAAACGAGCGCGAAAGCAGCCCCTACTTTACTGACTCCGCGAGGGCCATGGTGGCGGCCGTAATAAGCCGCTTTGCCACGGCGATTCCTGGGAAGTGGACTCTACGGGATGTATTGCTCGCGTTTAATTCGAAGAAACGCTTGGAGAGCATGCTCGCCCACGAGGACACAAAGCACCTGCTCGACCACTTCCAACCGGACAACGGCAAAAATTTTGCGGGGGTAAAATCTACAATCGATACGGTTCTCGCTGCTTTTCGTCCGATTGCAGCCTTGTTGCACTACAGTTCGGCCTCCCGTCCGCCACTGGACCAAGGCGGTGGAGACGAGCAAATCGACAGAACCCCTTTTAGCTTGAGACGGTGGATTGTGGAAAAAGAGGAAAGTGTTTTGGTTTTTGGCAACAACGAGAACGCACGCGAAGCCACGGATACGCTCAACAGGCTGTTTTTTAGGCAACTCTCGAAAATTCTTATTTCTCGCGACGGCGTGATGGAGGGAGATGAGACGTGGATTTTTTTGGATGAGCTTCGAGAAGCCGGCCGACTGGACGGCTTACGGCAACTGCTCTTAAGGGGGAGGAGTAAGGGGGTGGCTGTCGCAATGGGTTTCCAGGATGTTCAGGGAATTTATGCGGTCTACAACGAGCACGAGGGGGCAGAGATTGTAGGCGCTGCCCAAAACCTCGTGCTGCTTCACATTAACCCATCCGCACCCGAGACCGCCGAATGGGCTTCAAAGGTGTTTGGAACGAGACGGGCAGAAGAAAGAAGTAGAACCAGAAGTCATGGCAGTGAGCTGAGCGTATCCTCGCAGATGCAGCTGGTCCCGAACCTCTTGCCTATCGTTTTTACTCAATTGCCGCTTCCCGCCGAGGGAGAGCAGTTCCACTATTTCGGTTACACGAACACCCAAAAACACGGACGCGGATATTATGAGTGGTCCTTCCTTGAAAAAGAAGGGCCGCTCAAAAAAGCCGGCTCGATAGAGAGCGATTTCGAAACTCAAACCGACCCACGATCATTTCACATGAGCGATTGGGGCGAAGGCGATGCTGAACTTATAAAGGCGCTCAAAATTGACTTGAGCGATCAGTCTCCTTCAAGCCGCGCCACCCACAATCAGAACAATCTCACCGAAAAACCAGAACGTAATCCCCTCTTGGAATAGCCATCCACCGCCACATGACTTCTCTCCGCGTCGCAATTCTGAAACGGAAAATGCGCTCCTCCATCATTCGATTGACGCTTAAACTGGCCATACTGAGCGCAATTGCAGTTGCAATAGCTCGTTTTGTGCCTTTTCAAGAACTCTGGAAACTAGGCCTCGAAGCGATCGGGGTCGCTGCCATGCTTGCTATCATAGTGCTAGATGTAACACTCTTTCTATTAGGGAAGTGGAGTATTTCAAAAACTCTCCGAGTAGAAGGGCTATGGCAAAAACGGTGGGGTGAAATTTCGAGGCTCAGCAAAGCCATTGCTTGGCCAAAAACGCCACCGGGCGAAGAAGAGGCGAGGCAACTCTGGGATCAAATTCCATTCGACCCGCAATTCACCTTTTACGACCCTCTGGAGGATTGGACAGGCGAGGTTTTCCACGCGCCAGCCATGATGTCTTTAGAAGCGATTTTAGCCAGTGGAGCATGGCTCATGGCTAAGCAATGCTATGAACATGGCCTCAAAGAGTTCGTTGTGTTTAGGGTTAAAGCCAAAGAGCGCGACCTCGTTTTCATGAAGGTTTATGTCCCCTATGAAGGAACATGGAAAGGGCATCTCTCCTTTAGAATCGGAGTCGATACCGTCGCTAAGTTATCTCATATCCACTTTCAAGCAGCACGCGGTTACAGAGTGATTAAACCCTGGAAAGAGGGGTTAGTAGGAAGCTCCCGCCCGAGGAAGATTCGTGAAGACGCTTACTACGCAGAGCGGATATACGCAAAGACCAAACAACACAACTATGATGGATACCAACCCATCATTAGCACTAGGTTTTTCAAAATTCGCTCTCCCCGCTTTTTCTTTTTGACCGAATTCATAAGCTCGATTGTGGCGGGGTGGCCCTTTTGGAGCACCTACATGCGCCATATAATGCCAGCTGATATCGGAGACGAGGGGGAAGACCATGCAATTGGCCTGATGCGGACCCACAGAAGCGGTTACCAGCTCCGCCATTACAGTTGGGACGAAATCGGCGTCGATTTACCGGAAAGTGAGCTGAGACCGCTCAAGGAAACCTCAAGCGCGGTTACGGCCAAAATCAAGGAGGCTCTCCACGATTGGATAGCCAAGAGATTCCATCCCAAATAAACCATTGCCGGGTGAGCGGCGGTTACGTTTACGAAATCCCTGCCGCTCACATTCTCCGTGACCCGCCATTGAGCCTCTTCCCCAAACGGCTCTCGATACGCTAGGCTCACGGCTGTCTCCTCTGATCCACCGATCCACCTTCGAGTACCATGGAGCAGACCACGGCTTTGTTCGACAACTCCCATGGCCAGGATCGCTGGCAGGAGACCGGTTTTAGCTCGCGTCTGGCGGCCACGAAGTGTTCCGGGATCGCTCAGGTGCTTACCGCTTTGGGTGTAACGATCAAACCCACCGAACACAGACCCCTTGCTGAACTGCTGCCTGGCACGACGCTCCTTGTGATTCCCCCTCCTACAGGTAGCTATGATACAAAGCACGAACGATGGCGACGCCACCCCTCTGGCCTTTTTCGGCCCGACGAGATCGCGGCAATCCTTCGATTCCTCCAGACTGGCGGCCGGCTTCTCCTTTTTGCCTACCGCTTCGGCGATTCGTTCACGCAGACCAACCTTTGCAACCTCGTTGGTCCGCTCGGCTGCATTCTAAACGACGATGCGGTCATCGACATCGACCGGATCCGTAAAGAACACGCTCTGCAGTCCCAGTTTGTAACGCCCAGAGAGGCCGTTGCGGCCCCATGGGCCTCGCGCCAGGTGCAAACAGTTGCATGGCGTTCGATGGCAACGTTTACCATTCTTCCTGGGGCAAAAGTCCAGCCCCTCGTTCTTTCACCAGGAGGCCGCTGCATTACGTTTAACCGAACATTCCGGCAGATTTCGTTTCAATCCCTTCCGATCGCTGTGGCCGGCACATACGGAGTCGGCCGGTTCGTCCTGTTCGGAGGTCCTCACGCATTCGAAACCGGCATCTTCGGCCTCCTCTCAGCTGGCGATAACGCTTCATTCCTCCAGAACATCCTGCGTTCGCTTGTTGCTCAAACAGCTGCGGGATTAGGCGACGCTACGCACCACCGCCCAATCGACGAAGACCACACGCTTGCCATAACCGAACGGTGGCAGGAGTTTTGCCGCGTGGAAGGGCAGGGGAGCGGCGAGCATCTTGTCGCTTTCGTTGAACGGATGCTCCGCCAAAGCGGGATCCTCAAGGCGTTAGGCCGGGCACGCTGGTTACCGTAGCGAATCTTTGCGAAAAGTCCTTGCATCTAGGCGGATCCAGGCCGACATCTAGCTTACAACTAAAATTTGCGAGCTTCGGCTCCGGTCCGGTCAGAAAACCGCGAAATTTCCTGCAGATGGACCGTCCGCTTGAGGCCCGCGCCCCATTGGCGCGGCCTGGCGTATCTTTCTGCGGGCGCTTCGCGGTGCCTCTGACCAAGGTGCGTTAGGTCCGCGCCTTTTTTCCACCGTGGTCGTTCCTTCGCAACAAACCGAGTGAACCACACATGAACGCAGTGCAGTACCAAAGTGCGGTGCGGTGCTATCCGGAGCCTCCGCCCCAATTCCTCCTCTTCCACGATACGGAAAGCGCCCCCCTCCGAGTGGCGGTGTTCGGCAGTTTCCAAGGCGGATTGTGCGTCTTGCGGGAGCTTCTGGAGGGGCCGCTCTCGGCACGCATCGAAGTCGTTGGCGTTGCGACCGACGACCCAACACAGGTTTTCACCCATGCGAACGTCCGGCTTTGGAAATACCCACACAGCCTGGACGATGAACTGTTGGTGCGCCGGTTTGTGCGAGGGCGGGAGCTCCCTGTTTGGACGGGTCGGGTGAAAAGCAATGAGTTCCTCGAGATGTTCACCCAGCGCTGGGCACCAGATCTCGCTTTCATGGCAACGTTCGGTCAAAAAATCCCACGAGAAATCATCTCTGTCCCGAGGCTTGGGTTTTACAACTTTCACCACTCCGACGTTACGTGGCCGAGCTACCCAGGGCCTGACCCGATTGCCGCCATGCTCAAAGACGGAAAAACCGAAGTGGTACTCAACATGCACGAGGTGACCGAGGTTATCGATGGCGGCCGTTTCGTTGCCCGGTCCAGAAAGTTTCCGCTTCCACCTGGCATAAACGCAATTGAGCTCCATCGCCTCACCTGGCCTCAAATGGGACCCTTCGTGGGTGCCCAAGTCGAACGCTTTCTGGAGCTGCGTGAACAGTTGGATTGCGCTGCATAAGAGTCAGGACCACAGCCATTTACAGTCCGAAGCATTCGCCACTGACCTGCCTTAGTAGCCAGCAAAGGCATCTCGTGCCCTTCTTGCGGCCCTGGTTCCTTAGCGCCCGCAACCGTGATACGCTCCGTTTTCCGAGGACCTGTGAGTGCAGGTTCGTCTTTAAGGAGGGGGGATGGAAACCACAAACCAAATGGAATGCGCCATGAATTCGACGCAAAAACCAACCCAGGAAATCCGGCTCGGAGCCATCAAGGCTGCGATCTGGAAGAACGAAACCGCAAGCGGCACGCGCTACAACGTGACCGTGAGCCGCCTCTACCGAGACGGTGACCAGTGGAAGTCCACCGACACGTTCGGACGGGATGACCTCCTGCTCGTTGCGAAGGTCGCAGACCAGGCACACACCTGGATTTGCCACCAAGGACAGGAGACCGAAAGGGGCACCAAGCCCTCAACGGCCAACTAGGAAGATGAGCGTCAGAGGTTCTGAGTAAGGTTTGAGGCTTTGAGGATCGTGCCTTCCAAGAAAACGGTCCTCACCCTGTGCCCTGAAGCACCAGAATCCGTAAAATCACCCCTTTTTCAGCTTGCCAATAATGATTAAATAACCTTTCTATTTCCGCGTTCCTTACTCTCTAAATGCTTAAGAAAGCTTTCCAAAATCACCTCGGGCTTGCCCTTCGAGCCGAGCGAAAAGCGCAGCGTTTTACCCAGGCTAACGTGGCTAAAAAGGCAGGAGTCTCGATTCCCACCATTCGGCTTCTTGAAAGGGGTAGAGGAACGCTTCGAGTGTGGAACCTAGCCCTGACCACTCTCCAACTGACGCTTTGTGGAAAAAACTTGCCGCCGGGCACAGCGCTGGGAAAACAGGTAGCGGCGCTCCGGCGACGCCGAGGTCTTGGCCAGCGCCCCCTTTCGGATATAATCGGAATAAGTCAGCCCACGCTGGTTAAACTCGAGCGCCAAAGCGAAGGGAGTCTCGCCACTTTGGACCGGGCGCTTACCGCACTTGGAGCCGGCCCGAAACTTGTTCGGCACGGCGAGTCCGTGAAGTTCTACACCCACACCAATACGAGCTCCGCGCACCACAACTGGTCTACACCAAAAGACCTTCTCGAAATCCTCTACCAGGTCTTTGACCGCTTCGACCTCGACCCTTGCTCGCCAAGCTCGAACCCGAGACGATCTAACGTGCGCGCGCGAGTTCATTACACCATGGACGATGACGGCCTGTCGCTTCCCTGGTACGGGAACGTCTTCTTAAATCCCCCCTACGGCCGGACGATCCCGGATTGGACTGCCAAAGCCAAAAGCGAAGTGCAAAGCGGAAATGCTGCCATCGTTGTCGCCGTCCTTCCCGCAAGGACGGACACGAACTGGTGGCACCGAGATATTGCCAGTGTCGCTGTCGTTCTTTTTCTTCGTGGGAGACTCTCCTTTGGTGACTCCGGCCAGTCCGCTCCATTTCCGTCCGCGCTCGTTGTCTGGGGCGGAACGCTCGGACAACTCGCGACGCTTCAACGCGCGCTCCCCAGAGCCTGGACACCGCAGGTTGCACCAGTGCCCGCACCAGACCCGGCCTAAATCGATCACAAACCGGGAACCTGCCGCGGAAACGCCTCGCGTTTCCTTAGAAAGTGTACACCATCCAATTCAAATGAATGGCGCAATAGAGAGACTGCTCCATGGGCAACCGCATGATTATTACTGCATTGTTTCTTCCAAGAAAGCGGAGTCCGGGGTCCGCCTCCCAGAGACAATCTCGCAAAACGCTTGCCTCTACATCGACGACCCAGTGCGAATCTTTTCATCCCACAAACTGGCGAGCGCGACATGTAAACCCCACGAAAAGCCTTTTTCCCTAGTCTGTCTTAGTTGCTTTCTGAATATTATTCGAACACGGACCGGGATTGATGCGGCCGTAGTCGATAACGCATTGCCCTGCAGCGTGGTGGCCTGGAGAGCGCCTTGCCAAACTACCGCCGTACTTGAGCATGGTGGCACCGCATACTACATCGAAGGATGCCGCGAAAGCGGCGTTTTCTGGAAGGCCACATCCGAAAAGGCGGTTACGCCACCACCTTTTCTCGAGTGTGGTACGCCCGCCATCGATTGCTTGTGGTCAAAATGTCCACATGGCTGGCCCTACATGGACGATGTGCCCATCACCCTGTGCACAACCGAGGAAAAAGCTCCTATCAGCGCAGCACATCAAGGCTGTCTTGTTCGATGCGACATCCGAAACGCCCGACTGTTTTACGCCGGGATTAGCCCCGAAGGATTTGATTTCTCTACTGACGTATCCAAAGCAACCCAGCTTGATGGTGACTTGGCCAAGCGCGTCGCGACGGCGATTGCAAACGTGCAACTCAACTGGGCGCACGGCAAAATGTATGGGGGCCGGATAGTCGTGTTGAATGACAAAAATGAAGAGCAGTTCGCGATCCATTAGCGGTCAGGAGGCCGCTGCGGACAGCCAGGGGGGAGTCCCGCGACGACCACGGTGGACGTAAGCTTCCCCCAAGCCGGGGACTTTTCCCCCGCCCCGGCTGCCGTTCCGTACCCCGGCGCCTCTACGAACTTTGTTCGACCGCGTGCGCTGGTACCTTTGCACCTTGGGAGGAGTTAATTCCGCTAGACCTTGGGGTTCCTCACCCCCCATGAACGCCTTTTCGTCCGAGCGATGCCCAGTTTTGTTTTCAAGGCCAGTCCTTTTACCCCCAGCTCCTTTCGCCGGTCTTGAATTTCGTCGTCATAGGCCTTTCACCTCTCAGGGGTGCCTTCGGCTTTGCGCAGTCTCGCGCCAGGCCAAGGCCTGTCACTGCACTGCTGGGGGAGCAAAGCCTTCGGCCCCTTTTTCCCCTTCGAGGCTCAACGTTTCTCCGCGGGTGGCTTCATCTCTCTCCCGCCATTTGGTGAGGAGAGGGAATGAACCCTCCCACAAAACGGAGAAACACACCATGACGACCAGACAAAAACCAACGCACGAAATCAGACTGGGGGCCATCAAGGCGGCCATCTGGGAAAACGAAACCACAAACGGCACGCGCTTCAACGTGACGATAAGCCGCCTCTACAAAGACGGCGAGACTTGGAAGCGAACCGAGTCTTTCGGACGAGACGACCTCCTGGTTGTCGCCAAGGTGGCTGACCAGGCACACAGCTGGATCATCGCACAAAGCCAAACCAAGGAAGAAGCCGCGCCTGAGGCGGTCTAACAACCCAGCCGGGGGGAAAGCCCTCCGGCTTTTTTTGGAGGAACTACCATGACCACCACGTTTGTTCGCGAAATGTCACTTCGATACCGCGGCCCGAAACGCCGTGAAACCTTAAACCCCATCGTCTCCCCATTCGAAGCTGCTCGATTTGTTCGCCGCGTCCTTCCAGATAATGTGCGCGAGCACTTCGTAGCTCTCTTTCTTGACGGTCAAAATCAGGTTGCGGGTTTCTACGTCGTAGCAACTGGCACGGCCGCAAGCTGTCCCGTGGCGACCCGAGAGGTATTTCAAGGCGCAATCCTTGCCGGAGCGCTATCACTGGTAGTTGCCCATAACCACCCATCCGGAAGCGTGAATCCCAGTGGTGAAGATCGAGCTGTCACCAAGCGCCTTTCAGACGCAGGCACTCTCCTTGGGGTTCCAGTACTTGACCACATCATCGTTGGCACGGATGATTTCTACTCCTTCAGAGACAAAGGCGAACTTCCCATCGTTTAAATCGCCAAGGTGCGTGCAGCATCAGCATCGAGAGGTGCTAGTTTCGATCCCAAAAACCTCCGCTATCTTACCATTGCCCCCACCCAAAACGCCCGTCCTGGGGCATCTAGAGCGTCGATTTTCCTCTCTTATGTCCAGAAACTCTATTTTTGTCCGTTCTTTCACCTGGGAACACTTTCTCCGCCCGGATCTCCGCGCGTGTCCTCAGGGCTGCCATCCCGCGATTTGGACATTGCCGACTCTTTGGGTATCTTTCTGATCATGACCGCCGCGCTTGCTGAAAATACTTCCCCTCCTGAGGAACTCGAAATTGCGGTCGAAAAGGCTCTTGGCCGCCCTTTTTCCGGAAATCTTGCCGAGCGCATCCAGGCCCTGGAAAAACGCATCGCCTATCTCAACGACCAGCGGCGCCGCAGCGAGCACACTGGCGAGCCCCTCAGGACCGCTCTGCTTCGGTGCACGGATGCCGACCTGACCGAAGCCAAGCAGCAGCTCAAAGAGTGGCAAACCCAACAGGAAGGCAGAAACAGATCTCACGGTTCCCAGGGCGATTGTCCCACCGGTTTGGCCTTTTGCTTCCCCACGAGCTCTAAAGTGAACCGGCTGAAAGTGTTCCTGCTTTTGAGTGGAACGCGCGCAGCAGTGGGAAAAGACAGGTGTCAAAGCATCCGGGGCGCTCGCAAAAGGTGTGCGCCTCGGTTGGCGCGCATTCGAGTTCAGTTTCTTTATGCGCTCTGAAGGGGCCGCGCGGCCCCAAGGCGATTCCGCGCCCCTGGATCGACCCCCGCGAAATCGCTTCTCACCGTGGGCGCGAAGATGTTGCTTCCGAGCCTTGCTTGAGAGAGCTATGGACATCCTCCGGAGATACGGCGGACGGACGCAGTTCGAGATCCACGGCGTCACCTTCGGTGGTGATCCGTGGGCAGAACTCTAACCCCATCACTATCCCGGCTCCTCGATCGTCGTCCGTGCTGAATGTGAACCCTAGGCGTTCGCCATCACGATTGGTCACCGACGAGGTGTTCGCTATCTCAGCCCCCGCGGTCTCCTTTAACAGCGCAAGGAGCGCGTCGAGTTCCTCGGGGTTGAGCACGCCAGCCACAGTGCTCCGACGGTTGTCGCTTTTGGAGTTGCCCCAGCCGATTTGCTCCCAAAAGGTTTCTGGCGCTCCAACGACCTGGCTTTGGACGACGAGTGGCCTTCCATGGGGTACCGTGTCATCGCGTTTGATGACCGGCGTGGCTAACAGATAGCCGCGCATTCCGTCTTTGGCCCATCCGCCGACCACCAGAGTGTGCCCGCTACCCACACGGTTGGTTACTGCCGCAGTGAACAGAATGGAATCGCCTGCCTCCGATGGCAAGTCAGCCGCTGCAGTGGCTTGCTCTTGTCCGGCTTTCCGTTGCCGCAGCTCGGTGGTCAGCTGTGTGACTCGGCCGCGTAGGCTGAGGACTTCCAAATGCTCGAAACGAAGTCGCCGCAGTTCATTGCTGCTGATGCCGGGTTCACTGGACCTGCTACCGACGCCTGAGAAACGGGCAGGTTCGACGGTGGATGCACGCAAAGCCTCAACCTGGCGACGCAAAGAGGTATTCTGTCGGCAAACCAGCACCAGGCTGAGAGAGAGAACCCCGACAATTGCCGCAATCGCGACAAGTTTGAGTTTGGTCGTAGTCATATGAGAAATGAAATGCGGAGCCCAGCTGGTACCTCCTGCTGCAAGAATCGATGCCGAGACGGCTGAGGCCGCCAGCCCGACAGGGGCGGACTGCACTGCCCCACTGGTGACGGCGGCTCCTAGTGCAGTCACTGACACCGTGACACCGCGCCGGGTGAGACTTGTTCGGAGGCGGCTTAACGCCCGCGCAAGTCGCTTTTGTGCCGCATCCTCGCTCCAACCGAACGCCTCGCCGACTTCTTTTAAGCTCCTGTTGTCAAGATACCGGAGCACGATGGCATCGTGGTCAGAGGAACGGAGGCTAGCCATTGCATCGTCGAGCAGTGGCTCGATCTGCTTCCATGTCGAGTCGGGAGTGGAAAGGTTCATCGCTTCGACGGCCAGTTGTTCGCGGCGTTCGCGGCGGCGTTCGCGACGCAAGGCCTCGGACGCCACATTGCGCGCGGTTCGGTAAAGCCACCCCGGAAGGATGGTGCCGATCCCCAATCCGCCCGCCTTGCGAGCCAACAGCGCGAATACCTGCTGCGTAACATCCTCCGCCAAATGTTGATCAGGGACCAATCGGTGTGCAGCGGAATAGACCAGATTTACATGCCGCTCAACCAGTTGCGTAAAGGCGTCCTGCGAGCCGTTCTTGGCAAAACTCCGCAGGAGTTCATGGTCATTCTGTGAACGCATCTATCCTTATATGGCCATCGAGCGTGGAAATCCGACAAGTTTTTGTTCTCGGACTGGTGAACCGGCTGTTGCTGGCGAAAAGGGATCAGGCCATATTTCGGACCCCGCTCGAAGAGTCCAAGGTCCACGAGTGGACGCGCCCTATCTTTGGGCTCTGCAGCGCGGTGGCTGCCGAGAATTCGCAAGTCACGCCAGGAGGAACCTGTCATGCCTTGCTCTTTCATTCTCGTCCGCCTTCTTTCCGCGCTGAGCTCGCCCGTGCTCCGACCGGTCCGGCCAGATTGGCCGGGCGGTTGTTGGTTCCGTTTCCCCGGGAGGACGGGGTGTTTCAAGCCAGGTGAAAACACCCCGCCTCCCAGGAAGCGCTTTTTTGTGAGGGGCGGGCACATTAACCAAGGAGCTTTTATGGAAACTATAGCTGAACCTTCCGCAAGCGTTGACACAGAGATTCGTTTCGACCTCGGAACGTTCGAGGGATTCAACTTTCGTTCTCAATCCGCCATTCCCCAGAACTTGACGGCCTTGGAGGTGGTGACTTGGGACCACGACGCCCAGGGGGAAGCGGAGTTTTGGCCGGCCGGGGATCGACCAGAGGTGGCCCTCGTGTTTAAGGGCAAGACCAGCGTCACGGGCACGGAACTCCTGGAGTTGGACCGGTTGCTCGGGGAGCTTGGGGAGGATTCGACAGAGAACTTCCTTAGGATCTACTACGCACTCAGCACCCTCGGAGAGAGCCTAAGCGACCTATCCCGTGAAGGTATTGAAGACTTGAACCTCAACATTTACCTAGGGTCGAGTTTCATTGATTTGCGCCGGGAAGCAGCCTACGAGCTCTTCGAGCTCTATTACCCGGAGGAATACCGCGTGTGGGAGAAGAGCACCTGCGATGGCCTTATCTTCGACACTGACCACTTTCTGGATTCGCCGTGCTTTTCGGTGGATGAAGTGACCATTGGCGAGGAAAAGGCACTCTTGATTGTGCCGCAGTGAGGGTAATTGAGAAGCAGGCCGGGGCCGGTTTCCGGTCCCGGCTCATTCCCTCCCGAAGCCATGGTCGTGCGTAGGGAAGCCACCTAGTGTTTGGGAGGCGCCTTCCTCCCCAAACCCCTCCCGCCAGGAGCGGTGCCCCTGGACCCGTTTTCTGCGGCTTTCTTTATTGCTTCGTTGGAGCTTTAAAAACAGAATCTCATCTACACAAGGGCGCCTATGACTGAACCAACGATCATCTGCCCGCACTGCAAGACGGAGATAGAACTGCGCCAGTCGCGTGCAGCTTTGCACAAGGAACAGGAGAGAAAGACCTGAAACCAGACCAGCCAAGCGACGCCGCCGTGATGGGCCCCCGCGCAGTCGCTTCTCCCTTCCCCAGGGAGTGTTTCCACACAGCCGCCTCCGTGCTAGAAGGATAGGCTGGGCTTTGTTTCTTGCGGGGTACTTCCATGATTGCCATCGCCATCGGCCCACGATTTCCTCTTGGCCCGGTCGTCATTACCGCCAACGCCCTGGGCAAAATCCCACCGGAAGAGGTCCGCGCGGCACTTCGCCGGCACGGTCAAGGCGACTGGGGCGACCTCGGCCCCCACGACCGAGCGGAAAACGACCGGGCGCTCAAAAGCGGTGGGCGCTTGCTTTCCGTTTACACAGCCCGAGCTGGCACTCGGTTCTACATCATCACTGAGGCGGGGCGGGAGGTGACGACGATCCTCTTGCCCGAGGACTATTGATACCAACCATTAGACGAAACGTAGCACCACATTTGTGATGAGATCTGAAATGAACTCTTCCGCCTGGAGTTGGGAGACGACCACGGTAGATGGATGCGCGGCTGTGTTTCGACGGCCAAGTTTCTCATCGAGGATCTTGTATGCGTTCCCATCGATGATGTTTGCACCTCTGCAAACCTCAAGGAATTCAGATTCCTTGAACTCGTTGAAATCATCGACAGTAACGACGCCGGCAGACAGCCGCTTTTTCGGATGGGCCTTGGGAAACTGAAGGTTGAATGCTGGCAGATGCCGGGTCAACACGACGTCCCGCACATGGGCAAAGGCTAGATTCCATGTCATTACGATGGCCGCCCTGAAGGCCTTGTGCCTGAAACAAGTAAGCGCCTCTTCGAGGAAAACACGCTCGGACATGCTCGGAATTTTAAGTGGCAACTGGAGAAGCAGGTCGTGAACCTGAACCGTAATCGCACGATCCCCATATTGGGACTGGAACTCTTCCCTCAGATGCTTCGGAAGGTAAAATCCATTTGAATCCCGCAACAGGCGTTTCGGATTAGACTGGGTGAGGCTTTTTAGAAAAGGCCCGATGGAAGAGGGTTTTTGAAGATTAACCAGCTCGTAGCACAGCCGAACATCGACCGGATTAAAGCGCTCTTTACCTTCGTGTACGTGAAGAAACCACCCTAAAAAGAGAATTTTTTTGGGGTGATTCCAAGTGTCAAAATCTGCGGCCAAACCCACCGCATCCTGAAGCGTCATGGCTTAACTGGCTTCGTTTTTCCCATTTGACCCACTACCCCAATACCGATGTGGTTGATTTCGAATTTTCCCCTTGCCGGGTTATCGAAATAGCCATAAGTAGAGCTCTTCCCAATGCGAAACGGCTGAGAAATGTCTTTTTGCACGGACTTACCAAGAGCCCGGTAGCAGGTGAAGATGTGATCTGCGCCAATCTGAGGAGTTTTTCTGTGCTCCTTAAGCCACGCGGCGATCACGAGGTAGTGATCCATCGTGGTGGACGGCTTCTTGGAGGCAACAAAGTCAGCGAATGAAATCGGCCCAGAGATAAGGTCGATATTCAGGACTTTTGGGTTGCGGTAGTAGGCGCGGGTAGATTTGGACCGCGCTTGCGCCGGCTCCTCTATCGTCTGACCTTCTGCGCCGTTCCCGGCGCCATCTTCGGTAACGACCGCTTCCTCAACCACCGCTGCCGGTCCGTTTGGTGTGATTCCGGCGGTAATAAGTTTAGCGGGTCTTGCTGGCTGCCCGCGATTCGCGAGAGCTGCAGCGCTCCGAACGCTTTCCAGGAGAGTTTCGTCGCTTCCTTCGAGCTCGACCTCGAAGAATCGAATCTTAATTTTTCCTTTTTCTGGTTTTGCCATAACAAGTATGTGCTGCAAAAGCCGTCCCAACGCGCAAAGAACCCTTATGAAAAGCGCGCGTTGGAATCCAGTCGATTCTGCCAGCGTGCAGGGTTATTTCTTCCGATTGTAAGGAGATTGGTTCACGGGCATTAAAGAAACCCCTTCGTGGGAGGCTTTCGAACGAACGGCATCTTCAGTCCTTCCCAGCTTGAGCCCAATCACGCGCGTTGGGGTATTGTGCCGGGCCAAATTTCGAAGGTTCGACACTTCGGAGGGGCTCCAGGAGTTTCCAGAATTCCGATTATATTTAGCCATATTCTCACCATCACTTTCGCTTTTGTGGTGGTTTTCCAGCAAGACCCCAAAAAGGGGCTTTACACCACCAGTTGACAAATGGTACCTTAAATGAAATATTTGTCAACTGGGTGCCACATGAACCGAATCAAACAATTCCGACTCGCAAAAGGATTCTCCCTGGACGATCTCACCCAGGAAATGGGAGGGATCGTGACCAAGCAGGCAGTTTCCAAATATGAAAGAGGGCTTTCTACCCCTAGTGCTCCTGTTTTAAATCAGTTGGCCAAAGCTCTTGGCGTGAAGGCATTGCAGCTCTTGTCAGAGCCCTCCGTGACCGTTCGCTTTGTCGCATACCGGAAGCGAACGACTTTTCCAGTGAAGGAGCAAAATACCCTGCAAGCCGTTGTGACACAAAAACTGGAGGAAAGAACGAGGCTTCAGGAATATTGCTGCTCGCCGACTAAATTTGACCTGCCTATTGAGCAGATCCCCGTGGCCAACGAGCAGGACGCGGAGCACGCTGCTGAAAAGATCCGCGCAGATTGGAGCTTGGGCTTGGACCCAATCGCCAACCTTACGGCCATTCTTGAGGATCACTTGGTCCACGTCATCCAAGTTGAGGCTCCGGAGAAATTCGACGGAATTTCCGCAGTCGCCGAAGATGGGAATGGAAATCCAAAAGCAGCCGCCGTGGTGTCCCGATTGGGATGCCCGGGGGATCGGCAGCGATTGAATCTGGCCCACGAGTTGGGGCATCTCGTCATGAAACCCTCAAAGACCGTAGATGAAGAAAAAGCCGCTTTCCGCTTCGCCGGGGCCTTTCTAGCCCCGCGGGCCACCATCGAGCGCGAAGTTGGTGTCAAGCGGACCTCTGTTCGCGTAGAGGAGCTTCTGATTTATAAGCAGCGTTTTGGTATGAGCGTCCAGGCGCTTTTGATGCGTCTCTCAGACCTCCAGATAATCTCGCCCACAAGCTCCAAGTGGGCATGGATCCACCTCAGCAAGTTGCACTGGCGCAAGCAAGAACCACTGCCACTGCCGCCCGAAAAACCTGAATGGCTTCGCCAAGCAGCCCTCCGATGTTTCGCGGAAGGTTTCATTTCCCAAAGGGAGGCGGAAAAACTGATTAATCAAAAGCTCGATGAGAAGGGAGCCCCGGCTTCCCTTCGTCGGCGCAGTTTCCTAAAACTACCCATCGAGGAGCGCCGGCGCATCATGCAGGAGCAGGCTGACCAAATCCAAAAGCACTACGAGCAGGACCAATCCTGGCGCGACGTTCAGGCCGGTGATGTTCTCGATTATGAATGATCCACAACCGAAGCGAGGCGAAGTCTGGACCGTGGATTTCGATCCGACAAAGGGGGCTGAAATCCAAAAGCAGCGACCAGCTGTGGTAATTAGCTCCGATTCCATCGGAAAGCTTCCGCTGAAGCTCGTAGTTCCTATCACGGCTTGGAATCCCGCTTTTGAAAACAACATTTGGCACGTCCGCTTGAGCCCAACGTCACAAAACGGGCTCAGCAAGCCGTCCGCGGCCGATGCGCTACAGGTGCGAAGTGTTTCCGTGGATCGATTTCTGGATTGCCGCGGGCGAATTACCCAGCAAGAGCTTGAAGAAATCACCCAGGCGCTAGCCGCAGTGGTTGAGCTGACCTGACCTTATTTATGTTTGAGGACCTCATTCGCGAGATCGGCCGTCTTGAGTGTGGAGAAACGGTCTCCGTTCCTCTTCCAAAAGATGAGGATGGGTTCTTAGACCGAGAGTGCCCAGACGAGAAGTGCGGGGCGGAGTTCAAGGTCCTCTCCGACGATTGGAGGTCGAAGGTGTCGGATGCCAGGGCGTTTTGCCCATTGTGTCGTCATGAGGCTCCTCCCGATGATTGGGCTACGCAGGCACAAGTTGAATACGCAAAAGCGGTCGCCTATAACCATCTTCGCCGGCGTGTTCACGGAGCCCTGGAGACCGGAGCGCGACGCTTTAACCAGCGCCAACGCCCGGGCTTTCTCACGTTTTCGCTTTCGGTTAAACCGGATACCACACCAATTTTCTTGCCCATTGCGGTGGGCGATATCATGCGGCAGCGCTTCACGTGTGATGCCTGCGGTTGCCGTTATTCTTCGGTCGGAGCTGCCTATTTCTGTCCTGCCTGTGGCCACAACTCGATTCTGAGCACGTTCACCGAAACCATTGCGACGGTCCGCACTACGGTCGGCGCGATTCCTGCCATCCGGCAAGCCATGGCCCAGGATCCAGATGGTGCTGAAAACACCGTCCGCCTGCTCCTTGAGCAAGGTTTGGGCAGGCTTGTCGGTGCGTTCGAGCACTACACCGAAGAGCTTTTTGCTTCGATCCCAACCGCTCCCCACAACAAAGTGACGCGCGGTTGCTTCCAACGTCTTGATGATGCCTCAAATCTTTGGCGTCTAGCTGTGGCAAAAGGCTACGAAGACATTCTCGACGCACACGAGATGAAGGATCTTGTCAGCCTGGTGCAACGACGCCACCTTCTCACACATTCTACCGGAATCGTAGATGCCGCCTATCTGAAAAAGTCCGGCGACACCGATTACAGGCTCGGGCAGCGCATTATAATTCGAGAGCCAGACGTCCTTCATTTGGCGAGCCTGATCGAAAAGATCGGTCAAAGCCTAAAAGCAGCCGCTCCCTAAACCCACCGATTTAGTGACTCATAACGTCCTTTATGAGTCACGACTTGCCAGGCCCCTAGACTCCGTGTTAGGCTCTTCGAGAAGCTGCCATCCTTGAATTAGGAGTGCACCATGAACTCTGGCTTTTCCAGGCAGATCTATCCGCAACGCGAAAAAGCCCGGCAGCGAGGCCTTGAGCGATGACGTCTTTACAACCCGAAAGGCCCAAAGGCCCCCTTGCTGAACAGGCTTGGTTTGTCTCTTTTCTAGCAGACCTAGGATTCTTCCGTTCCTCGCCAACCAGCTTCTCCAATGGCAAGGCTTCCATCCAGCTCGATGGGTCCACTGTTGTGGCCGACCCTGGCACTGGCGAGAAGCCCTGGAGTTGGGAGCTGGCAAAAGCACCGCCCGCAACCCTGCGTCAAATTCTCCAGCAACTCCTTACGAGTGAGCCCTTTCTCACGGAGGAGGAGGTTGCCCAGCGGAGCGCCCAAAGTCGGAGCGTCCAGCGCGCGCTCCTGGGGCTGGCCACCACCATTCAAGCAAACCCGGGCACCGACACCTCTCTACAACTTCGCGGGTTTCTTTGGTCACTCTACAATCAGCACCATCTGGTGAGCCTCTGGCAACTGACCACGGTGCTCGACGCCAAGCGGGCCGCCTGGGTCTCAAAGGTTCTAAGCGGAGCTTTGAGCGGCCTGGTGAAGGAGGCAGACCTCAAACGAGCACTGTTGGCTGCTGGAGAGATGGAACGTTGGGAGCAAACCCGGCGCGCTGACCGGGGATTCCTCCAAAAGCTTGACCAAGTCCAGTGCGGGATCCTGGACCTGGTGGCCAGCACCCCCCCTAGCCATGCCCACACCGAACTCGTGGACCTTCTTTCCCGGTTTACCGCCCTAAAACGCGAAATTCTTGACCCAGAATCTTCCCCATGACCACCGATCTTATCCTAGCCCAGGAAAAAACGCCCGTTGCCTTCGCCGGACGCCCCTTTCCCTCCATCATCCAGGAGGCCGGTCCCGATGCCAGCCGACGGTTCATTGAATTCTTCACTGCCAACATCCGCAACCCCAACACCCGCGCTGCTTACGCCCAGGCGGCGGGCCAGTTTCTGGAATGGTGCCAAGCTCGCGGGCTGGCACTGAAGCAACTCTCCCCGTTCCTCATCGCGGCGTATGTGGAGGAGTTGTCGGTGCGTCCTGCCCAGGAAAGAAGGGTTCAGAAACGATCACCCCAGGGCCGAGCCTTTACGGTGACCTATCGCACGGAGTCACTCTCCCCTCCGGCCGTAAAACAGCACTTGGCCGCCATTCGGATGCTATTTGACTGGCTGGTCATTGGCCAGATCGTGCCCTTTAACCCCGCCACCTCCGTGCGCGGCCCCAAGCATGTCGTGAAACGGGGCAAGACCCCGGTGCTCTCGTCTGACGACGCCCGCAAACTCTTGGACAGCATTCCTCTGGTCCGCCTTGTCCAGCCCGGTGGCCAAGAGCGGGAGGTTCCCGACCTTACCGGCCTTCGGGACCGGGCTCTCATCGGGGTTATGGTGTTTTCCTTCGCCCGGGTGGGCGCCGTGGTGGGAATGAAAGTCGACGATTACTACCAAAACGGGAAGCGCTGCTGGTTTCGGCTTCACGAGAAGGGAGGGAAATTCCACGAAGTTCCCGCCCACCACAGTGCAGAGGAATACCTCGACGAGTATATTTCAGCCTCTGGCATCGCCCAGAACAAGAAGACCCCCCTCTTTCGGGCGGCCCTTGGCCGGACTAACATGCTCGCTACGAGCGGCGTAAGTCGTTCGGATGTCCTCCGGATGATCAAGCGTCGGGCCAAGGCTGCTGGCCTTTCCGAAAGAGTTTGTTGCCACACGTTTAGGGCGACTGGAATAACGGCCTACTTGGAAAACGGTGGCACTATCGAGAACGCACAGGCCATTGCCGCCCACGAGTCTCCTAGGACCACCAAGCTCTACGACCGAACCAGCGATGAGCTTACTCTTGATGAGATAGAAAAAATCATGATTTGACCATTTACAGCATCTGGTCGAAAACCGAAGGCCTTCCGAAGTGGTGGCCAGCGCCAATACCCCTCCCCTTCAAACGCCGCTCCATCGATTACCAGCCAAGCTTACTTGAGGCTTTGCCGACGAAATTGACGACGGAGAGTGGAGCGAAGCCGTCGTGCGTCCTCGCGAAGATAGCCCCCCTCCCATTCAGTGGAGCGCGGACGCTGGTCACCACGCAGCCCATCGGTTCGCATCAAAACAGCCCAACGTCGGCCTGCAGCTTTGGGAAAGCGTACCGCATAGGCCAGCAACGCCTGGCCGTCATCGCTCCAGCCACAGAGCGATTGCAGCCACGA
>CAYPNF010000055.1:37079-51175 GCA_964411985.1 uncultured Verrucomicrobiota bacterium | reverse complement strand
CCGCTCAAGCCCGATCTCTGCTGTCTCCGCTGACTCCTGTTCTTCATTGAACTGTTACGGCTTAGGTGGGGCCTTTTCCGTTCTCACTTGCGCCGACCTCGCCCCAGGCCCGCAAGGCGGATGGACGCACACGAATAGTTGATTTGATCGCGGTCAGAGTATATGCTAATATACTTGCAATGTGTCGTTTTGAACCTCTCTTCTGACCACCATGAACTCAAGCCTCCTACTCCCTCGCCGTTCGGTCCTTCTCGCTGGGATGCTCCTGCTTGGGGCTTTTTCATCGAGTTTTGCTGCCGAAACCAATGTTGTGGCCGTAATTCAATCGGCCTTGGATGCCCACAGGAACTCGGTTTCGGCCCACCTTGGTTCTCCGGTTGTGCCCTCCCTGCCTAGCGCGCGGGTAATTCAGGTGGGGCAGGGGTTGAGTCGGCTTCCAGGGTTGGGGCCCAAGGCGACGACCTTGGCCGGGAAGGCGGTGGACCCGGACACGCAACAGAGAAATGCCATTCGTCTGCTGCAGCAACAGGTCGGCAGCAGCCTCCGGCTTCATCTGCGTCCCGAGAATCAGACGGTAGTCCAGTTGCGTGGAGGAACCCTCGAGGCACGCGCCACGGGAGTCGCTCTGGCTGGGGCCTCGGATCTGGACGAAAGGACCGCTCGCAGTTTTCTGCGCCGAAACCGTGCGTTATTGAGGCTGGCAGACCCCGACACGGAGCTGGTGCTTAGTTCCAGAACCACCGATTCGCAGGGGCGTGTCCATCTCCGATTTGGGCAGGTTTACCAAGGGGTCATGGTTTGGCCGTCAGGGTTGGCGGTCCACTTGGACGCGCGAGGGAACGTGGATCTGATGGACGGAGCCTATGCGCCGACGCCGCGCGGTGTGGGTACCATTCCTTCAGTCACTTCAACCGAGGCAAGCGCCCGGGCGCTGGCAGTCGCCAAGGCGTCCCCGGGAGCCAAAGTCGACGTGATGGGGTTGGTGGTCTATGCCCCCCTTGGAGGGAAGGCGAAACAGTCTTGGAAGGTGGAGGTTACTGAGGATTTAGCCCATGCTTGGGTGGTTCTCGTGGATGCACAGGATGGGACGATCCTTCATCAGTCGAGCCGCGTCTGCACTGGAGGTGTTGTTGGTTCAGGGCAGGATATGGAGGGACTCAATCGCAAGCTGAATGTCTGGGAGCAAAACGGCACATACTTCATGATTGATTCCAGCAAGAAGAGCTTTGACCCGGCCTTTGACCCGGTCAAGGATGCCCACGGTGCCATCGTGATTCTGGATGCTCGCAACTCCACCTTGGCCCAACTACAGACGAATCCTGTCTACCAAGTGACGGCCCCCGGGCCCACCCAATGGAGTGTTCCGGACGCGGTCAGCGCCGCCTACAACTTTTCTGAAACCTATGACTATTTTCTGGAACGGCACAACCGCAACTCTTTGGATGGGAAGGCGGGAACCATTACCGCGATTGTCCGGATCGGAGAGTATGATAACGCCTCTTGGAATGGGAACCTCAAGCTCATGGTGTTTGGCTCGGTGAAGCCCTATCCCAAAGCCTTGGATGTGGTGGGGCACGAACTCACCCACGGCGTAACCGAGAATTCGGCCGGTCTGGTCTATGAGAATCAGTCTGGCGCATTGAATGAATCCTTCTCGGATATCCTCGGGGAGATGGTCGAGGGCAGGACCGCCGGTAAGCTCGATTGGCTGCTGGGAGAGAAACTGGGCAAGGTTTTTCGCGATTTCAAGAACCCTGGCTCGCTCATGATCGGCGGATCGAACAAACCCTATCCGTCCAAAATGAGCGAATTTCTGCAGCTGCCAAACAACGCTGATGGGGATCATGGGGGTGTGCACATCAATAGCAGTATCATCAACCACGCATTTTATCTGGTCGCCGAGGGCTTGCCGGGGGCCATTGGCGCCGCCGATGCCGAGAAGATCTTCTATCAATGCCTGACACAACATCTGCAGCCTCAGTCCCAATTCATCGACGCGCGACTCGGGTGCATTGCTACCGCCGAAGCCCTTTACGGGGCAGGTTCCACTCAAGCCAAGAAGGTGGCAGAAGCCTTTGATGCAGTGGAGATTTATGCCACTCCCTCCACTCCAGAGCCTACGCCGGTCCCTGTGGTCCAAGGCGCTGACTCGGTTCTCTTCGCCTATGTGGATCCGTTTTTCGGCACCTATGGCTTGGGACGACGCGAGACTGCCCTGGGGGATGGTAACGATGGCGTGGTTTTCGCCGATGGGGTGCGGCTGAGCCGCCCAGCCATATCTGGCGATGGCACTTACGCCCTCTTCGTCAGCAGCGAGTTCGATTTGTGTGGAGCCAGCACTGACAACCCGAACGATCAGGAATGTCTGGGGGTACCGGGCTACGTTCATGCCGTTGCCCTCTCTCCAGATAGCAGGCTCGGCGCCTATATCCTGCGAGATCCCGTCTCCGGCCTCCCCGAGGATAAGATCAACGTCGTCACGCTGGCATCGGGGGAGGTTCGCACATTCGGTTTGGTGGCGCCGATTGTCGATGGCACTCCCGTGGACGCCGTCCTCTACGCCGATGCCCTCGCGTTTAGCACCGATGGTACCCTCCTCATCTACGATGCTGTCTCCCGTCTCCAGTTTGCTGGGGGGCAAAAAGTGGAACGTTCCAGCATTTATGGACTGAACCTGACGACCGACAGCACTTTCGTTATCGTTCCGCCTTTGGAGTCGCTGGATACGGGCAATCCGTCGGTAGGCCGTGCCGGGAATCGATACCTGGTGTTCGAGGCTTTCAGCGGAGCTACGGGGAACTCCACCACCATTGTCCTCGACCTCTTCTCTGGCGAAGCGGGCGCGGTGGGACTTACGGAGGGGGGCCTTGCTTATCCTTGCTTCACTGGGGACGAGAAGGCTGTGGTCTACTCTGCGTCAACGGGCACCACGGGCACCGGGTTTTCGCTGGCCAAGCAGACTTTGACACCTGATCGCCTTACACCAGATGGGGCTCCGGTCCTGTGGTTGAGCGATTCACCTCTCGGCGTCATCTATCGTCGGGGAGCCTTCACCGGCACCAATGCGCTTCCCGCCGTCACCCTCACCAGCCCGGCGCCCGGTGCTAGTTTCGACCTTCCTGCGACGATCACTCTTCAGGCCACCGCGAGCGACGTAGACGGGACCATCAGCGTGGTCGAGTTCTACGACGGAGCCACCAAGCTAGGCGAAGCGGCTACCGCTCCGTACAAGTATACCTGGACCGGAGCAGGGGTAGGGGAACACCGTCTCTCTGCCCGAGCCTTTGACAACTTGGGTGGGGCTGAAGATTCAGCGCAGGTGGTCATCAACGTTCGCGATACTACGCATGCGCCCAGTCGCATAAGCGCCGTCTTGGCAGGGGGAGGCTTGCTCCGAATTACCCTGACCGGTGCGGCGGGCGAGTATGCCATCCAGCGCTCGACGTCGCTCGGCGTTCCAAACTGGGCCGATCGTGCCAATGTTACCATCCCGGCCAGTGGTACGGCCACCATAGAAGAAACCGTGGGTACTGCCGCTGGCACCTACTTCTACCGGGTTCGTAGCCGGTAGCGGCTGCAAGCTTACGCTCTAGATGAGCTTCCAAAACTTGGGTTGAAGCGTCACTTTTTCGCTGCTTTGGGAGGCAGGGGAAAAGCGGCACCTGAGGGCGCGCGCACTCCAAGACCTGGCGGACTTTCGAGGGCCTTTCGTTTTGGCGCCGGCTTTTGGAGTGCGGTCGGGAGCGAAGCGAAGTACCGCTTTTGGAGCCGGAAAAGCCCGGTGCTGCTTGGAAAACGCAGGCAAGGTGCATGGCGCGTCGCCGGCGCCATTCCTCTTTCCTAGTGGGTTCGGCCGTGGGTCGCTTGCGTTGTCGTCTCGACAACGCTCCTGCTTTGTTGGCAGGATTGGGTATACCGAATGAGTACCATCACTTCAGCTCTCCAGCGACAATTCGCCTTTGCCAGCATCTCAGCCACGCTTCTTCTCCCAATCCATGCCGGATCTGCGCGTGGGTTGGCCCCAGAGTACGAGGCAAAGCCGGCCTCGCCTGCGTTCGAGAAGTTCACGCCCATCAAAGCCCCCCGCGTGGCTGGTTGTCTCTTGCGTCCGGGCGATCGCCTGGCGATTTGCGGAGACTCCATCACCGAGCAGAAGATGTACTCGCGCATCATGGAGACTTACCTCACCACATGCTATCCGGACTGGAACATCGAGGTCCGACAGTACGGTTGGAGCGGTGAGACGGCGGAGGGTTTTCGGCATAGGATGACGAACGACTGCCTTCGTTTTCATCCCACCATCGCAACTACCTGTTACGGCATGAACGATTACCGCTATCGGCCCTATGACGAGGCGAATGCCCGCTGGTACCGGAGCAACTACACTGAAGTTGTCCGTGGGTTTACGTCCCAGGGCGCACGGGTGATCCTGGGATCTCCCGGCTGCGTGGGCAAGGTGGCGAGTTGGGTTAAGTCAGCCTCCGGGACGCTGGAGGAGCACAATCTCCATCTTTGCGCGCTGCGCAACCTGGGAATCGAGATGGCCCAGGATCAAGGGGTGCGGTTTGCCGACAATTTCTGGCCGATGTTTACGGTGGGGCAGGCGGCAAGGACTCTCTGCGGACCTGATTTCGAAATCGCCGGGAAAGACGGTGTCCATCCCGGCTGGGCTGGGCAATTGGTCATGGCATACAACTACCTCCGAGCTATGGGCATGGCCGGGGACGTCGGCACGCTGGAAGTCAACCTTCGGAAGGGAACTGCAACTGCGAGCGAAGGGCACGCCATCGAGAATTTCCAGAACGGTACGTTGACTTTGACGAGCCGTCGATATCCCTTCTGCGCGCAGGGATCGACTGAGGATGACAACTCGATCCGGGCAGGGATGCGGTTGGTGCCCTTCAATCAAATCCTGAATCGTTACATTCTGCGGGTCAAGGGGCTGCGTGCTGCGTACTATCGGGTTAGCTGGGGTGAACAAGCCAAGGTGTACTCCGCAGGGGAGTTGAGCCAAGGTGTGAACCTGGCCGACGACTTCGTCGAACACCCGCTTTGCGCGCAGTTTAAGAAAGTGGACGAAGCGGTTGCTGCCAAGCAGGCGTATGAGACCAAGCAGGTCAAGGAGGCTTTCCACAGCAAGGAAGCTCGTGAAAATATGGGAGCCGTGGTGGCCAAGACGGAGGCTGAACGCGAGCCGTTGGTCCGGGCTGTGCGTGCGACTCTGGTCCCGATTCGTCATACCATCACGATTCAACCCGAGTAAGGAAGGATTCATAGAATGCAACGCATCCTTTGCCTGGCATTTGCGCTGGGATTCGTGGGCCTGGCTGGGGCTGACCTTCCCAAACCCTCTGCAGTTCTGTCCCTGGAGGGAAACGACTGGAAAGTCGGCCCGGACCCCGGCAACGTGGGGCGTGATCAGAAGTGGTGGCAGGGGCCAACTGCCGAAGCCAAATCCGTGCGCGTGCCTGGAATCCTGCAGGAGGCGCTGCCGGGTTACCACGGAGTCGCCTGGTACTGGAAAGACTTTGTACCACCAGAGTCCCCCTATCGCGGGGGACGCTGCTTGGTTCGCTTCCATGCTGTGGACTATATGGCCGAGGTGTGGATGAATGGGGAAGCTATCGGTGCTCACGAGGGAGGGGAGACTCCTTTTACCTTGGACGCGAGCAAAGCTCTGGTTCTTGAGGCGACCAACCGGCTCGCGGTGCGTGTCCTCAATCCCAAGGATGAGCCGATCGATGGGATCATACTCAGCCAGACCCCGCACCGTAATAAGGTGGCAAAGGGGATTGGAGTAGGGGGATCCTACAATAGCGGTGGGATTATGGAGCCTGTGGAGGTGTTCTGGGTGCCGGAGGTTCATATCAGCGACGCATACGTGCGTCCGGATTGGAAGAGTGGCGATGTGCGGGTACAAGCCAGCTTCCACAATGCGGGCAATGCGGCTGTCCCATGCCAACTGGAATTTGTCGTTGCTGCCGCTTCCGCCAGTGAACCGGTGGCGACCCTGAAGGTGGAGCGCGAGATACCCGCGGGCGATAGTCAGGCAGAGTGGACGCTTGCGGTTCCACAACGTCGGCTGTGGCAGTTGGAAGATCCCTTCCTGTATCGGCTGAGCACTCGCCTCAGAGGGGGAACCTGGAAGGATACCCACGAGCGGGTTACGCGTTTCGGATTTCGCGATTTCCGGGTCGTCGACGGCTTCTTTCGTCTGAATGGCAAACGGATCTTCCTGAAAAGCTCTCACACTGGCAATCATTGCCCAATTGGCGCGGTGGTGCCGCCCGCAAATGCCTATGATCTGCTCCGGAAGGACCTAGTCTTTATGAAGGCCTCTGGCTTCAACACCATTCGCTTCATCGCGGGCATCGCGCACCCATACCAGCTGGACCTGTGTGACGAGCTCGGCCTCATGGTATATGAGGAAAACCTGGCGTCCTGGCTTCTGGCGGACTCCCCCAAAATGGGGGAACGCTTCGATGCGAACCTTCGCGAAATGGTGTTGCGGGACCGGAACCACCCCAGTTTGGTCATCTTTGGCCTCGTGAACGAGATGGGGAATGGTCCGATGGCGCAACACGCGGTGGCCAGTCTGGGACTGCTGAGATCCCTCGATGATTCGAGGTTGGTGCTTCAGCAGAGCGGACGCTGGGATGGACAGTACAACGTCGGGTCGATTTCCAACCCTGGATCGAAAACCTGGGAATACGCCTGGGGAGTGGAGGGACCCAATTACAAGGGCACCGCAAAGAACGGTCCCTGGGGTGGATACTTCGAAGGGGCGGGAGATGCACACGTCTACCCATCGACTCCGCATACCCCGGCGGTCGAGGCAGGCATCCGCAATCTTGGCCGCGACAGCAAGCCAGTGTTCTTGTCGGAATACGGAATCGGCAGCCTTATGAATGCCATTCGCGAGCTCCGCTACTATGAGCAAGCGGGGGCTGATCCTACAGCAGACGATTTTCAATACTTTCAGCAGACAGAGGCAAAGCTGACTGCCGATTGGATCCGATTGGGCATGGATGGGGTGTATGCTTTCCCGGAGGAAATGCTCCGGGCCAGTCAGCGACTCCATTGCCGCCAGCGCGAGTTGGGCTTTAGCCTGATCCGCTCCAATCCTCAGATCTGCGGATACAACCTAACCGGTCTGCTGGACCACGGATACACGGGGGAGGGATTGTGGACCTTCTGGCGCGAGTTCAAGCCGGGCATTATGGACGTTCTGCAGGACGGCTGGGCGCCGCTGCGGTGGTGTTTGTTCGTTTCCAAGATGCATGGGTATGTGGGGCGCCCTATGAAACTGGAAGTGGTTCTCGCGAACGAGGGAGTTCTAGCTCCAGGCAACTATCCTGCGTGGATACGAATCATTGGACCGAACGGTGTGGCCTGGGAGAAGAAACTCGAAGTGAAAGTGCCCCAACCTGGTTCCAACCAGGACGGTCCTTTCGCGGTCCCTGTCCTGACAGAGGAGTTCGTCCTATCCGGTGCCGCCGGTGAGTACACCGTAGCTGTTACGTTGCTTCGCGGCGGTGCACCAGCAGCAGGTCGGTTAACCTTCTGCCTCTCGGAAAGCCCAAAGCCCACTCATTCGGTCTCTGTGGCTGCCGTTGGCTTGGAAGTGCCGGTGGTGAGTTGGTTCAGATCCCGTCAAGTCGCCATGATCTCCCTCCCGAAAGCTGCCGACACCAAGAACCATGTGATTTTGGTCGGAGGGGCGGCAGCAGCCCTGACTCCTGAGGTCCGAACCAATCTGCTTCGGCAGATCTATCAGGGGAGCGTGGCTGTGTTCCTGGACCCGCGCGCCTTCCAGAAGGGCGATGACGCGCTCGGCTGGCTTCCCCTGAAAAAGCGCGGGCAGCTGACCCACTTCTCGGATTGGCTGTACCACAAGGAGTGCGTGGCCCGCCGGCACAGCCTCTTTGAAGGCCTTGCGCCCGCAGGGATCATGGATTGGGACTACTACGGACCACTGATCAGCAACCGGTTCTTTGAGGGCCAGGATACCCCTGAGGATGTTGCAGCCGCTGCCTTCGCGATCTGCCACTCCAGCCGACCTGATGGCTATGCGGCAGGGTTGATGCTAGGTACGTACTCAGTCGGTGCCGGGAAGATTATTGTGAATACCTTCAACCTGCTCGATCAGGTGGATCAACATCCGGCGGCGGACCGCCTCTTGCTCAATTTGGTGGACTATGCCTTCCGGGAAGCCAAGAATCCTCCATCCCCTTTGCCGGAGGACTTTTCTCGGGTACTGAACGATTTAGGGTACTGATCTGGGCCTAGGGGTGCTCACTTGGCCGCGACGATCGCGCGCAGCGGCCTGTGCCTTCCTGCCGAGGTCGACCCCTGGGCGTGGTCAGCAGGCGGCGCTACTCAGCGCGTAGCGCTACGGTAGGGCTCAGACCGGAAGCACGCTGCGCCGGGATCCAGGCTGAGGCCAGGGTTCCCCCCAGAAAGATCACAGCCGAACCGACCAGGGTTGGCAGATCATGGGGAGGAATCCCGAAGAGCTGGCTTCGCACGAGCCAGCCGAGCGCGAGGGTCAGAGGTAAGCCCGCTGCCAGGCCACAGCCCGCAAGAAGCAGGGCTTTCCTCAGAATAGGTGTCAGAATCCGGCCACGAGAGGCGCCCAAGGCCATTCGGATGCCAATCTCGCTCGTGCGGCGCTCGGTGTTGTATGCCACCAGTCCGTAGGGCCTGGGCGTCCTCACTCCGCCGTCGTTCTCCCCGACGGCCATTTTTGGAGGAAACCGCACGGGGTTGACTCGCTGCGGGTTAGTGCAAGTATATGAGGGTGATTAAAAGAATCGCAGTCCTTACAAGCCGAGCTTTTGCCCTGGCTATAGTAGCTTCCCTCGCGTCTCTATGTGCCACCCCTGCCCCCGTGGAGCCTCCGGTCGGCAAGGCCGAGTTGGTGGCGTCCCCGGAACCTGGGTGGCCGCAGTGGCGGGGTCCACGTCGCGATGGGGTTTGCACGGAGACAGGTTTGCTCCAGTCATGGCCCGAGCAAGGCCCCCGGCTTCTCTGGACGGCTTCTGGATTGGGCCAGGGCTATTCGGCTCCCATTGTCACAGGGGGGCGCATCTATCTGGCAGGGGATGTGGGTACGAATCTGCTGGTGTTTGCTCTCGACCTCGCAGGGCGGCCACTCTGGACCGCGACCAACGGTGCAGCCTGGAAGACGCCCTACCCGGGGGCACGGGCCAGTTGCACCTTTGCCGACGGGAGAATCTTGCACTTCAACGCGCATGGACGAGTGGCGTGCTTGGATGCCACCTCGGGTCTTGAAAGGTGGGCCGTCGATCTCCGGGAGCGTTTTGGAAGTCAGGAGATCACTTGGGCCACGAGTGAGTGTCTCCTCGTCGATGGCCCGCGTGTGATCGTGACGGTGGGTGGGAAAAAGGCCCTGATGGCGGCGCTCGATCTTAAGACCGGCGATACCCTCTGGACCACGCCCCCTCTCCAACTGGGGCCTTCTCCGTCACCGTCGATGCAGCGCGTCGACGAACCAGTGGGTGCGGTGGACCCACCCAGCTACGCATCGCCCATCCTTTTCAAGCTCGACGGGCGCCGGCACATCGTTGGCTGTTCCCAGCGGCATGTTTTCGGGGTGGATGGGGATTCTGGGCAGCTGCTATGGACACGCCCGTTGCCGACACGGTACTTGGTGGTGGCGATGACGCCAGTGCTGGTAGGCGATGCGGTGTTTGTTACGGCACCCAACACCGATGAAGCAGGTCTCTATCGTCTCCGAACCTCGCCAACGGGCGTGGACATTGAGAGAGTCTGGCAGACCAAGTTGGACACCTGCCAAGGGGGCGTCGTCCGTGTGGGAAATGCGCTTTACGGCTCCTGGTATGCCGCCGGAAAAGGCTGGGCCTGCCTTGACGCAAACACCGGGAAGGTGCGTTTTCAAACCAGTGCGATGGCAAAGGGTGCGGCACTCTACGCCGACAACCGGCTCTATGTGCTCAGCGAGGAAGGCGAGGTAGCGCTGCTTCGCGCTTCCGACTCCGCGTTCGAGTTTGAGGGGAGATTTCGCTTGGTTCCAGAACGTAAGAACGATGCCTGGACGCATCCCGTGGTCCACGATGGACGGCTCTACCTTCGCTATCACGACACTCTTTATTGCTACGACATCCGTGCCTCGACCAGCTCCACAAAGTAACTCTTTCGGCATGGCAGCGGTGTCCTAGTTGCTCCGTTGTTCCCTCCTGGTAGTGGTGCTCGGCAGAGCGCACCGACTCTACCGTTAATTGATGCATGAGTCAGCGCCTTTTTCCAAAGGCGGTCTACGGAGTGCTCTAGTAGCCGCGTTCTGCAGAAATCGCATTCTGATGGGAGATCCTCTTCGAACCTTCCCGATTTCGGGACGGCAAATTCTCGTCCCCGGGATCACGGATGCGGGTGGGCGGCAAAAGACCAGTTCCAGTAGCTTCGGGCCAAAGCACTTAAGAATGGTGAAATCTTGGCACGCGTGATGCGTTGTGGATGGGTGCCCGGGCTTCGTGCCTCATGTGGATTGAGTTCGGATCCTGGGTTTCTAGCCAAAAGTATGATTGCTGACTTTCGCTTCGCGTTGCGCCAATTGCGTAACCACCCGGGTTTCGCCCTCGTGGCGGTGCTGACACTTGCTCTGGGCCTTAGCGCCAATTCCACGATCCTGGGGATGATCAACGTCTTCTTCTTCGAACCGCTACCCGTTAAGGACGCAAGGCGGTTGGCAATTGTCATGCAGAAGACCGATGTGATCGAGTTTCCGCATGGCTTCGGGTGGCTGGATTTTCAGGATTTGCGTACGCGTGTGCCATCCTTCGAGGATGCCCTTGCCTTGATGGTGTCTCCTGCGAACCTTGCCTTGGCGGGGCAGACGCCCGAACGGACTTGGATTGAGTATGTTAGCGGCAACTACTTCACCATGCTCGGGGTGTCGGCGGCTTTAGGCCGAGCGCCAGGGGTAGGGGAGGGGGAGAAGCTAGGGACGGACCCCGTGGTCGTGTTGGCGCATCAGTACTGGCAGCGGAAGTTTGGAAGCGATCCCTCCATCGTTGGGCGGACGATTACCCTGAATGGACAATCCGTGACGGTCGTCGGAGTGATGCCGGCGACGTTCAGCGGCGCGCAGTGGTCCATCGCCTCGAGCGCGTGGGTTCCGGCTACGATGATGCCGTGGGTGTCGGAAGGAGGAAAGCAGCTGCTTGAGAACCGCAGTGCACCCGCCTTCAAAGTGATGGCCCGGTTGCGACCTGGGGTGAAGTTAGCCGAAGCTCAGGCTCAGGCGGAAGTGGCTGTCCGCCAACTCGCAACGGAATATCCTCGTGAACATGGTCCCTCCCAAGTGGTGGTGGTCCCTGAGATGCGCAGTCGACCGGAGCCAAGTTTTTCCCAGTTCATGCCGCTGGCGGCGGTGGTCTTTCTGAGCCTGGTGATGCTGATCCTGCTGATTGCGTGTGCCAATGTGGCCAACCTCATGTTCTCACAGGCACTCGCTCGCCAAAAAGAAATGGGAATCCGCACCGCCATCGGCGCGTCGCGTGGGCAATTGATCCGGCAACTCCTGGTGGAGAGTGTGGTGTTGGCCTTGCTGGCGGGTCTGGTTGGCAGCCTTTTAGCCACCGTGTTAGGCCCGCTGCTTAGCGGTTTCGCACCGGTGGGTGACATGCCAGTGCGGACGGAGTCTTCATGGAGTTGGCGCGTCTTTGTGGCGACCCTTGTCCTCTCGGTCGTTGCTGGGGTCGTGACAGGCTTGGTCCCTGCACTGCGGGCCACGCGATTGAGTGTGCAGAGTGTGCTCAAGGAGGGAGGGGGCGAGCGGGGAGGCTCTCCCCGGCATGCATTTCGAAGTACCCTGGTGATCTGCCAGACTGCGTTCTGTGTCACCCTGCTGGTCTGCGGGGGGCTTTTCCTCGAAAGCCTCCGCCAACTCGCGCGGCAGGACCTCGGCTTCCGATCCGATCATTTGCTCATGGCTTCGATGGACCTCGGTCTGCAACGTTACAACGAGGAGAAGGGCCAACGGTTTTACCAGCAGTTACTGGACCGCCTCGGCGCGTTACCTGGGGTGAAGAGTGTTGCGATGGCGAGTCATGTGCCTTTTGACTACGGGATGCAGCTCAGCGACGTCGCAGCCGAAGGCAAGGCGAGCCCGGTCCCGGGCTCGAAGGAGGGCTACCACTCGGCCGGCGCGTGCCAGGTGAGCACGAACTATCTGCGAACGATGGGGGTCACGCTCGTGAAAGGGCGAGACTTCAGCACCCAGGATGGGCGGGTGGTCATCATCAACCAGACCCTGGCTAGGCGCCTTTGGGACCAGGAAGATCCTATCGGGAAACGCATGCGATTGGGTCGTGGGGACGATCTGCATGAGGTCATCGGCGTGGTCCGTGATGGGAAGTATCTCATGCTGGGCGAGGATCAACGGCCCTTCGTCTATATGCCGATCTCCCAGCACTATTCCGCTGCGGCCACACTCCACCTTCGCGCGGAAGGCGACCCATTGAGCTTCGTTCCTTCGGTTCGCCAGATCTTGTCGGAACTCGATCCCAATCTCCCCATCTACAATGTACGGACTATGGATGAGCACCTCCGCCAAAGCGCGCTGGCTCTGATGCCACTGCGCATGGCGGCGACCCTGGCCGGAGTCCAAGGTCTCCTGGGGCTAGGCCTAGCCATGATGGGGCTCTATGGCATTGTCGCGTACGGAGTGACCCAGCGTACCCGCGAGATCGGTATTCGCATGGCACTGGGTGCGCAGTCAGCGGATGTGATGCGCCTGGTGGTAAAGGATGGCTGGCGCCTGACGGTCATCGGACTTGGAGTCGGGTTGGTGCTCGCCTTGGTGCTCGCTTTGACCCTTTCTCGGTTGCTGTACGGCCTTCACCCGATGAACCTCCCAGTGTTCACCATCGTCTTGACCGCTCTGGCAGCGGTGTCGCTGCTCGCCTCGTACCTGCCGGCGCGCCGCGCGCTGCGCGTCCAGCCGTTGATGGCCCTGAGGAGCGAGTGAGGCGGGACCGAGCCGATATGCCTAATGAGTGTCCGTTGAAGCGGGCTAGGACAAATGAAGCCGTTGCACGCCGAGCCGTTTTCGGGGATGATTCTTGCCACGTCATGAAACGAGTGCTCCTCGCCTTACTATTCGCTACACAGTGCGGCAGCCCTATTGGACATCCGGCGGAGTGGGGAAATCCTCTCGACACCTCCTGGCTTGCCCCGGCGGCCTTGGCAATCTCACCGGACGGGAAGTCCCTCTATGTCGCTGCGGAACGAGGTAAGGGTGTCCAAGTGGTCGACCTCGAGCGCCGAGAAGTTCGCGCTTCTCTCTTGGTGGCCGACGCTCCTTCCGGGTTGGCCCTGTCAGCGGATGGTTCACGTCTCTATGTGACGTGCGCGGCACCACAAAGCAGGGTTATGGCTGTGGATACGAGCTCAGGCCGCGAACTGTTCAGCATCCCTACGGGGCACACTGCGACCGCACCGGCTCTGAGCCAGGACGGAAAGCAACTCTATGTTTGCTGCCGATTTGATAATTCCGTTCGAATTCTTGATCTGGAGAGGAGAAAGGAAACCGGGCGCATTCAGGTACAGCGTGAACCTGTGGCATCAGCCTTGACTCGTGATGGGCGGTTTCTCCTGGTGGCAAACCTTTTGCCCAACGGAAGGGCTGATGCCGACAGGGTGGCTGCATCGGTGAGCGTGATTGATTTGGAGAAGCGGAGAGTCTTGAAGGAACTCGCGTTGCCCACCGGTAGCACGGAAGTGAATGGTATCGCTGTTTCTCCTGACGGTAGATATGGCGCCGTGACTCATATCGTCGCTCGTTTCAACCTGCCCGCTACTCAACTCGAGCGCGGCTGGATGAACACCAATGCCAAGAGTCTTCTCGATCTGGACCGGCTGGAAGTCGTGAGCACGGTGTTGCTGGACGGTGTGGAAAGTGGTGCGGCAAACCCTTGGGGAGTCGGGTGGTCGGAGGATGGTAAGAAGTTGATCGTAGCTCACGCTGGCACACATGAGTTGAGCGTGATCGAATTTCCCGCTCTCCTGCGTAGGATTGAGGAAGGCAAGTTTGCCCGGGAAAGGAATTCCGG
>CAYPNF010000055.1:0-37069 GCA_964411985.1 uncultured Verrucomicrobiota bacterium | reverse complement strand
CTGTGGCGCTGGATCCGGTTAACGACCTGGCCATTCTGAACGGGATTCGTCAGCGAATCCGACTGCCCGCAGGGGATCGGGGACCTCGGGTTCTGGTGGTTCAGGGTGCGCATGTCATCACGGCAAACTACTTTTCCGACACCCTCAGCATCGTCGACCCCTCCTCGCAGGCTGCGGAGGTGGTGTCCGTTCCCCTAGGTCCTTCCTCCGAATGGGATGTGCTGCGCAAGGGCAATTTCCTGTTCCACGATGCGAGCATTTGCTTTCAGGGGTGGCAAAGCTGTTCAAGTTGTCATCCAGGGGAAGGGAGAGTGGACGCGCTCAACTGGGATTTGACCAATGACGGCATCGGCAATCCCAAGAATACGAAGAGTCTTTTTCTCTCTCACCGCACCCCGCCCTCGATGAGTCTTGGAGTGCGAGAGAACGCGAAATCAGCGGTCCGGGCCGGGATCAGGCATGTGCTATTCACCGTTCAACCCGAGGAAACCTCCTCGGCGATCTTTGAGTATCTGAGGAGCCTGCAGGGAGTTCCCAGCCCTCGGTTGGTCGATGGCCAGCTTTCGGCCGCGGCACAGAGGGGAGAGCGGATCTTCCACACCGCCGGATGTGCCTCCTGCCATCCGGTGGGTCTCTTCACCGATCTGCAGAGCTACGATGTAGGGACGCGAGGGGCGCTGGACAGAACCGTGGACCGCTTTGATACGCCGACCCTTATCGAAACGTGGCGGACCGGTCCCTATTTGCACGATGGCTCTGCAGCGACTCTCCAGCAGGTTTTTACCGTACACAACGCACAAGATGAGCACGGGAACACGTCGCACTTATCGCCGCAGGAGATCCAGGATCTCTGTGAATACGTGCTTTCGCTGTGAGGAAAAGGCAGACCCGGTCCCCTGAAAACAGATCAAGGGGGAGCAGGGGAGGTTGGACTCATGGAAAGCCGCCCGGTGGAGCTGCCGACGGCCGGTTCAATCACAATGCGGAAACCCACGTTGTACACCTTCTGGTACGAAGGATAGGCCTGCCGATACGCGGATCGGCAGTATTTCGGTCGGTCCCGCCATGAACCACCTCGGACCACTTTCTTTTCGGAACTGCCTGCCTTGTCGCGGCCATCCTCGGCCTGGAAGGGGTAGGCGCGGTAATTGGACCGGGTCCACTCGGCGGCGTTGCCATGCATGTCGCGCAGGCCCCACGCGTTGGGCTGGTACCGGCCAACCTCCTCCGTTACGAGCGCACCGTCGTTGAAGCGCGATTCCTTCGGAATGAGATCCGGAGACTTGGGCCGCCAGCCTTCATCAGCAAGGCGGCGGAGACTGCTATCTCCGAGGTTGGCAAATGGCGAAAAATCGGTATCGAGATCGCCGTAGTTCAAGGGGGTATCGGTTCCGGCTCGGCAGGCGTATTCCCATTGTGCTTCGGTCGGCAAGGTCACCTTCTCCCCAAGTTTTGCCCCGAGCCAGTCGCAGAAAGCCATCACCTCCTGCCAGGAGACGCGGACGACAGGTTGACGTGCCTTGTCAAGGCGCCAGCCCAGGTACTCCTCGTCAAAGATCCAGGAACTGCGGTGTTCAAACCGGCTTTCATGGGTGGGATCAAACTGAGCGAACTGTTCATTGGAGACCTCCTGCTCGGCCATCCAGAAAGCCGAAGCAATGGTGACGACTCCCGGCGGACGCTCATCCAACTCTCCCGAGGCGTCGCCCATGACAAACCGCCCTGCGGGAATGCGGACCAGGTTTAGGCTGAGGCCGCCCCCGAGAGCGATTGTACGCCGAATGGGAGCGTCTTCTGCCTGTCTCTTCCTGGCCTGCTCGGTGTTCAGAGGCCAGCCGGGGAGCTGGATCTGCTCCACAGGCGGCTCGCCTCCTGGCTCAGGCACAATGGGTGTGGGAAGGTCGTAATCGGTCTCCAAGTCCGGCATCTCCTCCCAGTTTTCCGTGATTCCATCGTAGAGCTTGCGGAGCGCAAGGCGGCGCTCGCACTGGTTCCCCGGAATCTTGGTGACATCGGCCCAGCGACCATGGCAAGGCGCGTTGAGGTCGATCCAGGTGACCAGTCGATCCCAGGCGTCCTGGTCCAGTTTCACCTGGTGGTGCCCCTTCTGCAGCATCTGCACGAGTTCTGAGGTGTCGGCGTGAAATTCCTTGGGGGGCAGCAGATGGAGGTCGCTCTCCAAGCCCCCGACGCGGATGAATTGGCGGAGGACCACATAACTCGGATCGAACACGGCGCCATACTTGCCCAACAGCTCTTGCTTCGACTGGCCCTCGATGCGTTTCCCGTCCAGTTCACCACCGCGGTAGACGATGTAAGCTCCTTGATCGCGCCGCAGGTCCGGGATGGTCTTGCCGCCCTGGACCGGTTTTCCATCGTGGCAGCCGACGCAGTACTTGTCCAAGACTGGTTGCACATCATGCGCGAAACTGAATCCCCGAGGTGGGCCCGGCCAGGGCGTGATGGTGGACGGACTTCGCGCCAAGGCCATTCTCCGGTTGGCGGGTGGGGGGGCAGAACTCTGACGATCGTGACAGCCAACACACGCCACGCTTTCTCCTGGCATGGCAGTCATCCAGCTGCGCATGAGGGCGACCGCCTTACCTTCGGCGTCGAGGGGTTGGAACGACAGTGGCATCTTCGCGGGAACGGAGAACAGGGCAGAGCCATCAGCCTCCACGGGCACCGTGCCCAATACCCGTTTGGCTTCCCACGGCCCATCAGCCCCGACGCGGTGGTCAATGCCAGCTAGTTTTTGATAGCCGAAATGGTAGGTGAACAACCGTAGCTTCTTGACCGTGCCGCGCGGGATGCCCCGCAAGCCCGGACCGCTGTAGACATCCTCCATGTAAACCAGGGCGTCCTTGCTGGCAGGCTGAACGCGATCCTGGAGGACAGGGGGTGCCTCACGTTTGCGAAGAGGGATTGGTTCCAGCAAGGCGAAGCCTTCCTCTTCCTTGATGAGTACCATGTTGTCGAACACGTCCACCAGGTAGATACCCCAGAGGGAGGAAGGCTCAGGTTTGCAGGCCACCAGGAAATACTTGTCACTCAGCGGCCATGGGTGCAGGAACTTGGGCCAACTGTGCTCTGTCAGTTTATCCTCGATTCTAGCCTCCACCGGTGGGCCTTTCTTGGGGATGCGTTGAACCACGCCTTGGATTTCATGCCGTCCTTTTGCCGGATCCAGGATGAACAGCTCGCCCACGCGTCCCTCGTGATGCCCGGTGACAATTCCCACGATCTTCGACGGCTCGTTGGGAATGGCTCGCGCGAAGAAGATGGCATTGGGCCAGTAAGAGTTGGCGCCGTAGTACTCCATTTGGCCCGTCCCGTCCGGATTCATCGACATGAGCAGCCGATTCCAAACATGAGGCGTATCGGTGTAGTCCCAGCGCAGATAGAGCACCCGGCCATTGTTGAGAACGCTCGGTGTGTAATCGTGATCCTGCTCGAAGGTCAGCTGGCGAATTCGCTCTCCGTTTTCTCCCATCTTGTACATCATTCCCACGATGACGCCAGCATTGCAGGGGACTCCCTGCAGGGGGGCTGTGGAGAGAAAGATGATTTCACCGCTGGGGAGGTAAGTGGGGTCGTAATTGTGCACGTCCAGATGAACGCTGGGAGTCAGTTGGCGCGGTTGGCTGCCGTCAGCCCGGATTTCATGAATCTGCCAGTTACGGTTGGTATCCGGCATGGAAAAGAGCATTCGCTCGGCGTCCCAATGGAGATCGATGTCCGCGACCAGGAAAGGGGATGCGGGCTTGTAAATCGTGCTGACCTTTCCCGTTGGGGCGACGGGGGAGACAAGGGCAATCTCGTTTGTCCATTTGTCTACCACGGGCATCGTGCCGTAGTTCCAGGAACTCTGGCGCGGTACCCCCAGATACTCACCATATCCATAGCCTTCCCAGTCGCTGCGGCGGGCGTTTCCGATAGGCTGGCGCTTCATGATGACCAGGTTCTTGAAGTCGAGCAGGGGGTTGGCGAGCAAGGCGGTTTGCTTGAATTCAGTGAGCGCATCGATCAGGCCCGCTAGTTTTTTCAGCGAATCGACGTTGCCACTCTGAGCCTCAGGCTGAACTTTCTTTAGCGCCTTCTGGAGTTCGTGGAAGCGGCTCAGAAAGTGAGTGGGATAACGTTTCGGGAAACTGGTTTGAAGATCAGTCAGCGCCTGCTCCAGGCCCTCGAAGTCAAATGCTTGTGCCGCGGCGAGACTCTCATTCAATTGGCGGGAAAGATAGTAGAGCTCCCGCACCTGCTCGAGTTTCTGGCCGCTGTCGGTACTGGGGACGAGGAGTCTGGCCGCGGCCTGGAGGGACGGGACCCGCGAGCAAGCATCGGCGTAGCGTTGTGCGAGTTGAGGCCAATTCCCTGTCCACTTGTCCATCTCGAAAACACGGTCTTCTCTTTCCCAGACCATTTGGCGGCGGTTCAACGGGCCGGGAAAATCCTCCTCCAACCGTTCCCATAGGCGCTTGATCGCTGCTGCTTTAGGCCCGACCACACTGAAGCGGACCGTTCCATTCGTTTTGGCCCAGTCGTCGATACCAATAACGGCCTCAAAACTTTCATATTGGCCATCCAGAGGGACGACGATGACGCTGTCTGCCTGGACATTCAGACCGTGTTCGTACTTGTGGCCTCCCAGACTCATCTTCTGGTACAGCCCGGAACGAAGAGTGAGATCGATTTCGTGACGGCCCTTGAGGACTCGGAAACGCTTCAGGGCGGTGAGTGATGTGGTAACCCCATCCTTGGTGGTGAGGGTGGCATTGGCCCAATCGGCGATTCCCCACTTCTGATCCGGACAGCCGGTCGCGAAGAGGTACATCTCCTTCGCATCGTGGAGTGCGACTCGGATCTGCTTGCCTGGCTCCCCGCCTCTTAAGGTCTCACTTTCGAAGGAAGGGAAACCATCCGGAAGATTCGCCGCCTCGACGGCTTCAACTGAAGCCAGGATTGTCTCCTGCCAGGTTGAGCGTTTTACGTAAGGGTCGGGTGGAGTCGCCCCGAGGAGGGAGGGAGCCAGAAAGGCCAGAGCCAGGATTCGTTGAATCGGACTCATCATGGCGTTGCCGCTTTCACGCATGTTGGTGTAAAAATGGTTTTCAGGAACACCTTGAGGACCCGTTTTTCGCTTGTCTAGCCGCAAATCCGCGAGATCTTGCTTGCCTGAAGTGGCTCAAGCTGCTCAAAGGGAGGTGGGATTGGTGCCCCAAAACCCGGCGGCACTACCATTCTTCACCTTAATTACGATGAGAAGATCTACTTTGAGTGCATGTTGGCTGGTGTTACTTGGTCTGACGAGTCTGCTTGCGTTACGCGCGCAGGAGTCCGAAGCGGTTGGTTCTAGCCACGTGATCGTGGCTCGCGGGATAGGCAAGTACTATGCCTGGCCGGCGGACCATGGCCTGCTTTGGAGCTGGCGCGATGAGCTCCTGGTAGCTTTCACTGCGGGAAACCTTGAGTATCAAGGCCCGGAAAAGTATGCGATGAGCCCGAGTGGAAGCCAGAACGTGTGGCTGGCGCGAAGCCGCGACGGGGGAAAGAGCTGGAAAGTCGAGAAACCAGGCACCTTGCGCCCGACGCCCAATTCATTGGGCCTGAATTACGGTCGCTTGCTGGGTGATATTCGTCCCGAGTTGGAGGCACCGATCCTGATGTGCGGGTATGAACATGAGGAAATGGGGAAAACGTGGTTCCAGGTATCGAAAGACCGCGGTCACAGCTGGGGCCCCCCTCAGCTGCTTCCCAGTCTGGGTATGGGTGGGATCGCTGGCAAGACGGACTACCTGCTCGGGGGCCCGGGCGAAGTGCTGATGTTGCTGAATGTCCACAGCAAGCATAAACCCAAAGCAGGCAGGGTGGTCTCGATACGTAGCCGGGATGGGGGTAAGAACTGGGAACGGGCTGGTTGGGTCGGCCCCGATCCGGTGTATGGGTTTTCGCTGCAGCCCTCCACCGTTCGGGTCAAGGCCCGGAGGTTGCTGACGGCGACTCGTTTTCAGGAGGATAGCCCTAATCCGCGCACCAGCATTCAGTTCCATCGATCAGAGGACGATGGGCTAACCTGGAAGACCCTGGAGTATTCAATCGACACGGGAACGCGCAGTAACCCTCCGTCCTTGACTCGGTTGGAGGATGGCAGGCTGGTCGTGACCTATGGCCAGTTGGATAAGGGAAACATTTGCGCGCGGATCAGCAGCGATGACGGCACTAGTTGGGGCAGCGAAATCGTTCTCCGATCTGGAGCCGGCAATTGGGACATAGGCTTCCCCCGAACGGCCCAGAGAGCCGATGGCGCAGTCGTCACTGCCTATTACTGGAATACAGATCCGACTCGCGAACGGTACATCGCGGCCACCATTTGGCGGGCGAATTGATCCTTGTTCCCCCGCCTCAGGGCTGCCACATCGATCGTTTGTTGATCCGGATGGCAACCTCTCCCGAAAATTCAGGCGATGCCAGACCAGCGGTCAGTCCCTCAGGCTTGACCAGCTCGGCCTTGAGGATGGCTCCGGTCAGGGGGGCGATCCATTCCACCAGGTATTCACCTCTGGGTAGACGGACCAGGAGATCGGCCTTTACCTTCGTGAGGCACAGTTTTTGACATTCCTCCTCTTTGAGCTTGGGGTCGGCCCGCAAATAGACAGCATACTGGCTGCCTTCCTTCTCCAAAGTCCGGCCGGTATAGCCCGCCGGGATGCCGCCTGCCAGGAAGCCGCGGGAAGGCGTCATGTTCACGAAATCCAGGCTTTTCATGAAGTCTCGCAACACACCGAGCTGTCGGCGGAATTCAGGGTTGCCTCCGCCTGGTTGGGTTTTGGGGTACACAAAGGTCCCATCCTCGAACCCGGCGGTGAAGGAATAGTCCAGGTGGTTAAACAGGCCACCTCCAGCCAGCATGAAATCCCATGCTTCCATCCGGTAGGGAGCGTCTGACGTTCCCTTGAACCCGGTTTCATTGTCTCCGATGACCTTGTTCAGGAGGTAATTCTGTCTTACCGCATCCGGCGGGCTGGCATAGTGAAAATTGAAAATGGAAACGCAGGGATGCGGCTTGTCGATGAGCTGGCTTCCATTCGCGATGTTTTGCGAGATGAGTTTTGGGTTCCGATGGGAACCCTGGGCCTCGCGGATCACGTCAGCGATGTGGTGTTGCCATGCCATGGTCACTCCACCGAAATAGGGCTCATTGCAGATCTCGTAGACGACATTATCGAATGAGCGAAGCTCATCCACGATTTTGCGTACCATTCGTTCCTGAACGGGGAGCAGTCCCACATTCAGGTCCAGCGTATAAACGTTCGTCCTGGAGATGTTCCCGAGGCCGTTGACGTTATTGCCGATGTTGAGGGGGCTCAGATTCCATTGGCTCTCCTCGTACATGGGGCAGAACAGATTCACCTCCACGACGACTCCATTGAGGGAAGCGTGATGAACGAAGTCTTTCAGCCGCTCGAAATAGGATTCGTCCCAGGTATTCAGGTCGAACTTGTTGCCTCCTCCTGCGTATCCAGGTTGGGAACTTCGTTGCCATGGGGCCAGGTAGCGGTTGGGCGCGGGCGCGAGAGTGTTTCTCTCAATATTAAAGGCGCCCTTGGGCTCGACGTAGGTGCCACCGACGAACATTCGGGTCATGTTCAACCCGGCTGCGTTGAGGGTGCGCAGATACCGGCGATAGTCGAAATCCAGGTTCAGTACCGCTCCGTAGTGCTCCCCGGAGGTAATGAGAACGGTCGGCTCCCCACGCCAAAGAAAATAGTGGGGATTCTTCGGGTGGAGACGGATCGTATCAGCGGGATTTGCCGCCAAAGCCAGAAACGAAAGAACGCAGGCGGAAAGTGGCAGCAACAGTGCAGAACTGAGGGTTCGTCCATACTTCATGTTCGTCATGGGGACGGAGTTTTACGCGATCTGGACTTCCAGTCCATCACCATTTGAAGGATGAGGATGCGGGTGGGTATCCAGCTCTCGAACTTGACGTGCTTGCTTTCAGACAGCAGCCTTGGAGCATCATGAATACCGGCTCTGCTCCCCACCCTCAGGCCGTCGGCTCCGCTCCTGTGGCTGCTGGCCCCGGCAACTGGAATGATCGGTACCTTGCCGGGGACACCCCCTGGGATCAGGGCGTGCACTCTCACAACCTCGAGAGAGTGCTTCGCGAATGGCGGGTGGCTCCGTGCAGTGTGCTGGAAATGGGGTGTGGCACTGGCAGTGATGCCATCTACCTGGCCCGGCATGGTTTTACCGTAACAGCGTTTGACGTGGCACCGCGAGCAATAGAGGTGGCGGTGCAGAGAGCCCAACAAGCTGGAGTTCAAGTCCAATTCCTCGTTTCTGACTTCGGCCACCTGCCCACACCTGACCGCGGCTATGGGCTCGTCTTCGACAGCGGTTTCTATCACTGCGTCAGAAAAGGAAGTCCAGGTGCTATACCGGAGTTCGTTGCCCGGATGACGCAGACCGGTGGGCTCTGGCTGAGCGTTTTAGGGAACGCGAATGATCCGGAGCCTCGGGAAAAGGGTCCGCCCCGGGTCCGGGCCTCAGAGTTGTTCTCGGAAATCGAAAACCTCTTCGCCATGGTCGAGCTCCGGGAATCCTGGTTTGAATCGGCGGACAAGTCCCTGGACTGGCGTCCACTAGCGTGGTCCGCACTCATGAGGAGGCGTTGACATTCGCCGAAACGTAATTACGTGTGAAGGAGGTATATCTTGTGATCAGGACTACGACCTGCGCGTTCGCGGTTTGGCTGCTTGGGACAATCCTGATGCTGCACGCTGAGCTGAACGATCCTCCGAGCGCAGTTGGCAGAGTCGTGGCGGAGTGGAGCTTCGAGCAACCGGGAGACTTGCAGGGGTGGCGGCCCAACGCCCATGTCGCTGGTGCAGAAGTGGAGGAGGGGGTCCTCCGGTGCCGCGGCAGCGGCTCTGACCCGATCCTCGAATTGCAGCCCATGCTCAACCTCCTCGCGGATTCAGGCCAAGTGATCGAGTTACGCCTGAAGGCGGATCGGGACGGCATGGCGGAGATCTTCTGGAGTGACACCCATCAGGGGAAGTACGGAGGGTTTTCACAAGAGAAGAGCACTCGTTTCCAGGTCCGGGGCGACCAGTCTTGGCAAGTTTACCGTATTCTGCCCTTCTGGCACCTGGATCGGCACATCGTGCGGTTGCGCCTCGACCTCTATGATGGCGCCAAGTTCGAAATCGACTTCCTCAGGATAAGCCAGATCCAGCCAGATCCAGTCACGGAAACTCTGGCCTTCGATTTCCGGAACGGCGGTCAGGGATGGTCCATGTTGTCTGGCGAGGCACTTGGGGCTGATAGCGGGGGCCTGGTCGTGCCGTGGTCGAGTTCCGCGGATTGCCTCTTCTCTCCTCGCGTGAGCGTGAATGCTGAGAGCAATACTTGGGTCGCCGTAACCATGGCGACAAGTGTGGGCAACCGGGCCACACTCTGTTTTGCCACGGACACCACTCGGGGGATGCAACCCCTCACATTCCCCGTTCGCTCGGACGGTAAGCGACACGTATACAACATCGATATGCTCTCTGCGGCGCAGTGGAAGGGAAGAGTGGTAGCACTGGGTCTTCGCCCAGGCAACGCATCCAGCGATAGGTCAGACCCCTCCACAACCAGGCGCCCGCTGGCGCAAGTTAGCTCCATTGTTGTGGGAGAGGATCCGCTGGGAGCAGCTCAGCTGGAGGTGGTGTCCTTTGCCCTGGACGATCCTCTGCCTCGAGCCGGGCGCAAAACCACATTGAAAGCGGTGCTGACCAACCGAGGGGGTAGTGCTGTCACCAACCTGCATGCAAAGCTGAAACTCTCACCAGGGATGACCGTGTCAAGCGTCTCTCCGCTCGGCGCTGTTATACCCAAGTTGGAATTCGATGAGGAAGCTACCATGACTTGGGTGATTGTAGCCCGAAGACCTACGTCGGGGCAGGCCGAGTTGCGCGTGCAGAGTGATGGGTCTGATCTGATCCAAACCACGGCTGCCCTCTCTTTCTCAGCTCCACCGAAAGGGGCGAGGCTGGACTATGTGCCGGAACCGAAACCAGTGCGGGGCCCTTACGAGATTGGAGCCTACTATTTTCCAGGCTGGAAGTCGGCAAGCCAATGGCATCCGATAACGCGTTTTCCGGAACGGAAACCGGTCCTTGGCTGGTATGCGGAAGGGAGCCCTGAGATCGCCGATTGGCATATCAAGTGGGCGGTGGAACATGGGATCACTTACTTCGCCTACGACTGGTACTGGTCGCGCGGAAGCCGGCAGCTCGAGCACGCGTTACACGATGGTCTTTTCAAAGCTCGTTACCGTCACCTGGTGAAGTTTTGCCTGCTCTGGGCGAATCACAACGCTCCCGGGACATCCTCCCGGGACGATTGCCAGGCTGTGGCTCGACATTGGATCCAGAACTACTTTCGCAGGCCAGAATACCTTCAGATTGAGGGGAAACCGGTGGTGATCATCTTCAGCACCGACCGTCTGAGTGCAGACTTGGGAAGCGTCGAGGTGAAGAAATCCCTGGAGGTTATGCGCGAAGAATGCCGCCAGGCCGGGCTGCCTGGGCTCTACCTGATGGCCTGCGTGGCGGACGGCGGACAGGCACGGCAGGCTGCCAGTGAGGGCTATGATGCAGTGACGGCCTACACCTGGCCCGGATTGGGAATCCGTGATGATAGTCTCGTGGCCCCCTTCGAGAGCCTGCTGGAAGGGTACCGGAACCATTGGAGAAACATCGCGGAGGCCAGCCCAATTCCTCTTGGGCTTCCGGTCTGTGGCGGTTGGGATAGCCGCCCCTGGCACGGTGACAATAACCTGGTGAGGTATGGAAGAACTCCGGCTCTCTTTCAGCGCCACCTGTCGGACGCCAAGACGTTTCTCGATTCCCTCCCGGCCGATGCGCCCTTGCGCAAGTTTTTGTTGATCGAGGCTTGGAATGAGTGGGGGGAGGGAGCCTACATCGAGCCGCAGGCGGAGTTTGGCTTTGGGTATTTGGATGCGATTCGGAATGTTTTCGTGTCCGGCACAGGGAAGCATACGGATTATGCCCCACCCGATCTCGGGCTGGGACCCTACGACGTGCCGCCTGCCGAGCCGGCTCGAACTGCGTGGGGGGCTGGCGCTGGGTTGGTTGAGTGGATCAACACCATGGATTTGGACCGAGTTCACGTGGATGCTGGAGTCCTGTCTTGTGTGACCACGGGCACGGATCCCGCTCTCTTTGGTCCTCCGATGCAGGCCAAGGCAGCCGAATTCAAGAGGGTGATCCTGCGAATGAGACTGCAGAAGCCACTGGCGAGCTCTGTTGTGGAAAAAGCGCAACTCTTCTGGCGTACCAGCCGTCTGCCTGAGAGCGAAGCCAATAGCATGCACTTTGGCGTGCAGTTGGATGGTCAATGGCATGAGTACTCCGTCCCGGTTTCGGATAGCCGTCGGTGGCGGGGGATTGTGACCCGCCTCCGGCTTGACCCGTGCAATCAGCGTGACGTGACGGTGCAGGTTCAGGAGATTCGGTTGGCAGAATAATCTGGTAGGCCGTTCGCCGTCAGCCATGGAGGAGACTTGCCTGAGCAGTGCTCCATCCTGTCATGTGAAAAAGGAGCAGAGACCGACAGGTCGACATGATTACACTTTTTCTGATTGACCATGGCGTGCCCATTCCCGTAAAAGTACGCCCAATTCAAAGGAGCGTTCTGAAGTCCCAGTCGATGTTTAGCGAGTTTTCGACCTGTGATTTCTTGGGCGAGGCTCCAAGCAAGGGACAAGTTGAGGAGGTAGGACACCGTTCTTTTGTAGTGTGCGACCTGACCGGCACGAAGTGTGTCAAGACAGGAAGGCCGAGCTGATCGCAATGATGCGATGCTTGAGCTGATCGCTTTTGCCTTCGGTGTGCTTCTGTTAGCTTCATGGTGCAGTTCGCCCCGTTTGGGTTTGTCGCGGCCTTCGCACCGTGAGTACTTGAGGTGGAGTGGGTAAAGCTCGCGCGGGCTTCCGAGCACGCCTACCGGACAGGAACTGAGACTGGGATGGGAACCGGGAAAGTGAAGAGTTGGTCATAGTCTTTTCATGTTGGGAGCTAGTCAATGGGCATTGCCGTTTGCCGGGGCGTTGAACTACCGAACGTACGCCTTTTGCTTTCTGTCGAGTCTGATCCTATCCGTTTTGCTCACGCCCTGGGTGATGCGCATGGCGACCGCTTTTGGCGCGGTGGATCGGCCGAAGAATAGGAAGATGCACAAGTTCCCCACGCCGCTGATGGGTGGTTTGGGGGTGTTTCTGGCGATGTGGGTGCCTTTGACGGGGCTGCTTTTCTACAACAACAACGTCACGCTGGAGGTGCAGCGGAAGCTGATGCCGCTGACGCTGACCTTGATCGCGGGGTTAGTCATGGTTTTTGCCGGGATGGTGGACGATCGCTTCGGGCTGCGCGCTCGTCAGAAACTGCTATGCCAAATCCCCATCGCGTTGGTCTTGGTCTACGCCGGGGTGCGGATTGATCAGTTTGACTTGCCGGTGATTGGCGCGGTGGAACTGGGGTCGCTGGCGGAGCCGTTGACGGTGTGTTTTTTTCTGGGGGTCACCAATGCGATGAATTTGGTGGACGGCCTGGATGGACTGGCAGCAGGGGTGGCAATGTTTGTGTCGGCGACCAACGCGATTCTGGCCACCATCAACGGAAACCCGCTAATGGCACTGTTGATGTGGTCGCTGGCAGGAGCGTGCCTGGGTTTCTTGCGGTTTAACTTTCATCCCGCGGCGGTGTTCCTGGGGGATACGGGCAGCCTGTTCCTGGGGGCGACTCTGGCGGTGAGTTCGATTCTTTGCCATTCCAAAGGGGCGATGGTGTCGAGTGTGTTCGTGCCGACGGTGCTGGTGGGTTACCCCGTGATTGACACGCTGTTGGCCATTGCCCGGCGGACGCTAAAAGGGAAGCCGATCTTCTCGCCGGACGCAGGGCATATTCATCATCAGCTGGTGGCGAAGGGGCTGAGCCAGAGGTGGACGGCTATTTCGATTTACGTGGTGTGCGGGCTGCTGAGTCTGCTGGCGCTAATCCTGGTGATCGGGGAGGAACGGTTGGTGGCGGTATCGATGTTGTTGATGACGTTGCTCTTCCTGGGTGGGTTGAAGTACCTGGGGTATCTGAACCACCTCACGTCGCCCACGCTGCGGCGGGATCGGAAACGGTTCCAGGCATCGTTTTATTATGGGCTGATGATGAAATCGAAGTTGGGCTTGGCGGAGAACCCGGCGGTGGTGCATGCGCTGGTGCTGGAAGCGGTGCAAGGGCTGCATTTACGTCGGATGGGATTCCAGGAGCCAGCCCCGGTGTGTCCGGCCGGAACACGGATGCCGGTGGATGAGTATACGTTTGTGGATAATCAGGAGCATCTGCGGGTGGTGTGCGACGAGTCAGCGCCGGGGGCTACGAAGGAGATGTGTATGGAGAATCGGGTGTTGTTTGGGGAGATCCTGGAGGCGGCGAATGAGCGGTTGGCGAGTTTGGAGCCGCTGGGGAGTGAACCTGATTTGTGGCAAGTCCGGGAGCAGGTGAAAGGGTAGGGGCAGGGGGGGAAGTCAGAGGTGAAAGGTCGCAGAGGCGGTGAGGAGCGCAGCGGTGTACCGTTTCGCCATTTGTGCGAATCGAGCGCGCTACACTGCATCAAGGGAGGGGGAAGGCGTCATCCGGTGGCGCTGCACTCCAAAACCTGGCGCGCTTTGAGTAGGCTCTGGAGGAAGCGCGCGTTCTCATATCGAGGAGCAGGGGGTCCGTGAAGAAGGAAGTATCTAACGAGAGGTCGGTGGCAGGGCTTCGTGTTGAGGATAAGTGGATTCTCTTCCTGACGTTGTGCGCACCTCTTTTTGGAGGGGGGACACAGTTGTGGGCCCAAGCGCTGCTGCTTTTGGGAGCGGGCGTGACGCTGCTAGTTGCGCCGCCGAGGGCCTGGCCGGCACTGGCTTGGTTGTGGGTGAGTGGGGTATTGCTGACTAGCTGCGCTTGGGGGTTCTTGCCCGCAAGTTGGTTTACAGCACTACCCTTTCGCGCGGAGGCAATCCAGGAGAACCAGATCGCACTCGCCAACTCGCTGACGATGCAACCATGGCTGACCTTGGAGTCCACGATAATCCTAGTGAGCAGCCTGGCTTGGGCGGGGTATTTGCTGACGCAAAATTGGTCAACTCGACTGCCCTGTTTGGTGGAGTTTTACACGGCGGGCATCCTGGTGCTGTCGGCGGCAGGATTGGCTTGCTATTGGATGGATTGGCGGCCGCCGTTTTGGCAGCCTGTGAAATCGGATTTTGGGTTTTTCCCGAATCGGAACCAGACGGCCAATTTGCTGGCTTTGGGTGGGGTGCTGTCACTGGCACTCTCATTTCGGGCGTTTCGCGGTGGGCGTTGGGGCGGGTTACGCTGGTTGGCGGGCTTCATAGCGATAGGCGTGGCATTGGTGATCAATGGTTCCCGGGCGGGGGTGATGCTGTACTTCCTAGGGTCGTTGGTGTGGGTGCTCTGGGCTTTTCGTGACACTTCCAAGCAGCGGTACTGGGCTTTGGCGTTGACGAGTGTGTTGCTGCTCCTGTCTGCCTTCCTTCTCTTCGGTGGGCCCACGTTGGAACGGTTTACCGAGGATCCGGAGCGGCATGCGGGGACGGGGTTGAGTCGAGTGGAGATTCAGCGGGATACACTTGTGCTGCTCAGGGAGGCGTCATGGCACGGTTTGGGGTTGGGAAACTTCGGACCGGTATTTGCGCACTATCGGACGGATGGGACGGGGCAGGGACGCTGTGTCCATCCGGAGAGCGACTGGCTTTGGGGTGCAGTGGAGTTGGGTTGGCCGGCACCGCTGGCGGTGCTGGTGGGCGTAGGTACGCTGTTGGCGCGCGCTTGGCCCAAACGGAGCCAGCCAGGGTTCCTGCTGCGGTCGGCTTTGACCGTGTGCGTGGTGATGTTCCTGGCGCACGGTTTCGTGGATGTGTCGGGGCATCGGTTGGGTTCTCTGTGGCCCGCGCTGCTACTGCTGGCGTTGTTGCATGCAACGCGCTGCGACTCGACCGCCAGGCCTGGGTACCCTGCGGGTCCAGCGTGGGTGTTTCGGGGAGTCGGTTTCGCTTCGGCAACCATGGCCGTGGTCTGGGTGGCGGACTTGACGCTAGACATGGGGATACCGACGTCAGCACGGGCAGGGGAAGCCAAACACCGGGCGTACTTGGCGCAAGCGGGTGGGAGTTACGATCGGGCCGCTTTTCATGCGAACGAGATCGTCCGGTTTGCTCCCCTGGACTGGGAGGCCTATTACCTCCGGGCCGCGGCGGCATTGAGGTCGGATCCGAATGTGGCGCCGGCGTTGGATGACTTTCGGCGGACACGGTTTCTGGAGCCGTTGAGTCCGGAGGTGCCTTTCCAGGAGGCGCAGTTGTGGCTGGTGCGCCAACCGATGTTGGCCTTTTCGGGCTGGGCGGAAACCTTGCGCCGAGCTCGGGGGCGGAAGGCGGATTACCTACGGAGGATCATGGGAACCGGCTGCGGGATACCGGAGGTGGAAGAGGAACTCTTCTCGCTGGTTTTCCGGGATCGGGAGTTGTTGATGGTGTTCCTGGCTTTCTCGGAGCCGGAGGCGTGCATGCAGGAGATCCACAAACTGTGGGTGGAAGACCCAAAACTGAGGTCCTTGACGGGGGAGCAACGTTCTACCGTGCTGAAGCTGTGGTCTGAAGTGGGAGATCATCGGCTCCTGGGCGAGTATCTGCGGAATACGCCCGAGTTGAAGGAATCAGCTTGGCTGGCAGAAGCTGAGTTGGCAGCCGAGCGCCATGATTTGAGGGCTGCATGCGAAGGGTTGCACGCTCATGCACCTGTGCCCACCTTGCCGATAGTGAATCGTGAACAGCCACTACCGGAATTGAGGCGGCTGTTTTTGACCTCCACAAATGACTTTGCGCTGGCCTTTGCGTTGTACCAAGCCGAATTCCAAGAGGAGCAGTTTGACGATGCCCATCTGACGCTGACACGAGCGTTGAGTTGGCAGGGATGCCCCAAGTACTTCCACTTCCTGGCGGCCGAGGTGGAGATGAAGCGCAACAACTGGGAGTTGGCCTGGAAAGCTTGGTCGCGGTTCTTGGCGTTGCGGTAAAGGTGGAGCCCGTTTTTGAGGATGCTAACTGGAATGCTCATCGTTAGATCCTTATCATCATGTATCAAGAAAGGACCCTGCGCAAACTGCGATCAAAGTTGGGGCAGGGGTAGCCATCGCCCTTCTTGCCCGCCCGCCGTTTCGATGTCGCCGATGATCGAGAATTCGCGCCACAACCGAGTGACTGGGGCTTCGTCCAAATGAAAGGTCGAGTATCGTGTTCTACCTGGCTCGGCTCCACCGCCTTTTGCGTGGTCGCTTCGTATGGTTTTGGGCAGGAAGCACTGCACCAATCCCTGGCGGGAGTGGATTCCGCCGAGGCGCGCCGGTTAGCTTTGGAACAGCAACCTTTCAACCTGAAGATCGGGGACGCCAAGGCCTTGTTGGGAACTTCGCTGGAGACGGAGTTCAACGACAACGTGCGCCTCACCGATAGGATCAAGGAAGAAGATATGATCTTTCGGCCCGAGGTGGCCGCGCGCATCCAGTATCCCTTGAGCGAGGTCAACGCGTTGGATTTCTCGATGGGTCTGGGCTACGCGGCCTACGTGCAGCAGCCCGACTACAGCCACATGCTCATCACGCCGGGGTCGCAACTGGCCTTTGACATGTATGTGAAGGATTTTCGGTTTCGGATCTTTGACCGCTTTTCCTACACGCAGAGCGGGATCGATGCTGGCAGCATCAGCGGGGTCGCAGACTTGAACAACCTGCAGAACGCAGCGGGGCTGAACACGACCTGGGATCTGAACAAAACGATTCTGACGGCGGAGTACGGGTATCACATCTTCCTCACCGACGACAAGAATTACGAGTACCTGGATCGATCCGCCAATTTGTTCCTCTTTCGCGCCGCGCTCTTGCCTACCCGCTACGTGACGTTTGGAGCGGAGGCCACGGCGGCGGGGACGGACTATAACCAGCCTACAATGCTGGACAGTTTCAGCTATAGCGCGGGTCCCTACCTGGAGTGGCGCGCATCGCCCAATGTCACGATCAAACCCCGGGCGGGTTACGTGGCGTATGATTTTGAGCAACGGCCCGATGCGACCACCGATGACGTGAGCACGTGGTATGCGCGACTGGACATCCAGCACCGCATCAACCAGTACGTGCGGCACACGCTGAGCGGTGGGCGCGAGATCGTGCCTGGTTACTACACCCCGTACTATGACCTGTACTTCGCACGGTACGGAGTGTCATGGACGATCAACCCCAGGGTGACGTTGGCTACGCAGCTTTTCTACGAGCACGGCGAAGAACCGACCTACCTTAATAAGGAGGGCTCGCTCTTCAAGTATCGGTACGCTGGCGAGGTGTTTGACCGGATCGGCGGGCGAATTGGAGTGGAGTACAGGCTTTCCGAGCACCTGAGAGCGAGCTTGGGTTACCGATACATCCTCAAGAATTCCGACCAGATCAACCGTGACTATGGGCAGAACTCCGTGCTCCTGGACATCAATTACCAATTCTGACGTACCTATGCTGCGCCTACTTCTGATTTCCCTGACCCTCCTTGGTTCCAGCCTGCCAGGCCTGGGTTCCGATGCCGAACCGGTGAGCGATGCCGGTCCTGTGGCCGCCAGTGCCGCCAACTACAGTTCGATGGACATGCTGGATAACAACCGCAAGCTGGGGATTGGAGACCGAGTGTCCTACCGGGTGATCGAGGATAAGGAGGACCCCAAGCCACTGGTGGTGACCGATTCCGGTGAACTGGAGATCCCCTACTACGGACGGGTGAAGGCGGCGGAGAAGACGTGCAAGGCGGTGGCAATGGAAGTCAAAGCCAGCCTCGAGAAAGAACTCTACATCAAAGCCACAGTAATTCTGGCGGTGGACCTGCTGAACAAAAAACGAGGCAGCGTGTACCTGGCAGGCCAGGTGCACAACATGGGTTCGCAGGACATTCCCAGCGACGAGGTTTTTACCTTGACCAAGGCCATCTTGAAGGCAGGCGGCTTTGGAGATTTCGCAGACAAGAAGCGGGTGAAAGTGACCCGTCAGCCACCCGTGGGCCAGACCAATAGCCTGGTGTTTGTGGTGGATGTGGAGCAGATCTTCGAGAAGGGTAAGACTGACAAGGACATGAAGTTGGAACCTGGCGATCTTATCCTGGTGCCCAGCCGAGCGATCAACTTCTAACGAGCCTGAGGGTTGACAGATATCCTGGCGCTCCCATCTTCTATGAATCGAAAGACACCTCCGCCCGGTCCGCCGCAGGACTCGGGGCATCCTGACTTCAATGCTTACCCGGGCTATCCTGGTTCCCAGCCCGGTTACCCGGGGCCTGCCGGTTATCCGACCGATCACCCGGTCCGCTGCGCGATGCGCTTTCTGACATTCCTGAAAGAGAAGTGGTGGCTCCCGTCTTTGACGATGGCCTTGGGACTGGCAGCGGGTGCCGCGCTCCTGGCTTACCAACCGGCCAAGTATGTATCGACGGGGAAACTATGGTTCACCGGCAAAATGCAGGTGGTGGCGGGATCGCTGACGGAAGAAGCCCAAAACTTTTTCGGAACGCAGATTGAATTGCTGGAAAGCCAAAAGCTCGAAGCGCGCGCGATGGAGCGGCTTAAAGCCACTCATCCCGACCTGACAAATGTGACGATCAAAGTGAAAGTGACCCAGCCCCCAAAAACCTCGGTGTTGCAGGTGGAAGCCAGTTGTTCTGAAGCGGCTTTCGCGTCGGTCTTTGTCAACAGTCTGATGGAGGAGTTTCTGGCCTACAAAAGGGAGGTGCGCGCCAGCACAGCGGACAGCACGTTCACGACAGTGTCTGAAAACGTGCGCCAACGGGAGAAGGAACTCAACGCAGAAAGAGAAGCCATCAAGAAGTTTCAGCAGGAGAACGACATTTCCATTCTGCAGGAGCAGGCCGCCAGCGCCAATTCCTACTTGGTGAAGTTGAACGGCCAGGTCTCCGATTTGCGGCTGCAGTTCGATGTGATCAACTCCATGGAAGCCGAACTCAACCGTAACCTTGGTGATGGAAGTTCGGCACCGGATCCACGCCGGTTGATCGATCCTTCCAATCCTGCGGTCAGTCCTTCGCCGGAGTACCTGGTCGCCAAGCAGCAAATCGAGGTGTTGCGCATCCAACGGGCCGAGCTCATACAGAACCTGCGTCCCAAACACCCGAAGATTGTAAAATTGGACGATGACCTCACCCGCGCCGAGCGGATTCTGGAGTTCAACCGCAGGCAGACTCTGGAACAGATCGCCTCCTCAAAGCAAAACATCAGACTGCGGATGCAAAGCCTGGAAGCAAGTGTCAGGGAGTGGGAAGGCAAACTTGGGAACGCCAGTCGTCTGCTAACGGAGTACGATATGCGCAAGGGGAATGTGGAGCGTCTCCAGAGTGCGTTCGACCGCTTCGCACCGACGCTCCAGAACATGGACATGAACCGGGACATCAACAGCGATGTGGTGTCGGTGCTCGAACCAGCCGGCCCGCCCAAGAACAGCAAGGAGAAATCCCCGATGCTGCTGACCGGGGCCGGCCTTTTTGGGTTCTTCTTCGGCATCGGGCTTCTCTTGGTACTGGAGCGGCTGGATGACCGGATGGACTCGCTCACGGAACTGACGGATCAGTTTACCGAAGAGATCCTGGGTCAAATCCCGGAGGTAGAGCAGGAAGGCGCCAGTAAGCGAGTTCAGATGCTCGATCCCGACGATCAACGTTTTATGTTTGCCGAGGCTTGGCGCAACCTGCGGTCTTCTTTGCTATTCATGGCCCATGCGGACCCCAAGCCTAAGCTCCTGCTAGTGACCTCCGCGATTCCGAGTGAGGGGAAATCCACCGTGTCTCTCAATCTTGCGCGCGCCATGGCCATGGCAGGATCGAGAGTGCTTTTCGTCGATGGTGACTTGAGGCGGGGAACGGTGCATGAGGTTTTGGGTACAAATCGGGAGCCAGGGCTGACCCATTTGCTCTCCGGCGCCTCTTTGCGCGATGAAGGAAAAACGCCGATGGATCCGTTTCACGACGGGACCGTTGCGATCGGCCAACCGGAACCGAACGGAGAATTTGGCAAACGCCTGGAAAAGGTCATCCAGAGCACGGCCTTGCCGAACTTATTTTCCATCGCGACCGGGTCTTACGCCACCAACGCTGCCGAACTCATCCTCTCCCCAGCCGCCGATGAATTCCTGAGGTTGGTCTCAGGCAAATTCGATTACGTCGTAATCGACAGCGCGCCGGTTTTTGCCGCCGATGACACGACGAGCCTTGCACCGAAGGTAGATGGGGTGGTCTTCGTGATTCGCGGGGCTTACACGGGCGCAAAAACCGCGAAGGAAGCATTGAACCAACTGTACCAGCGGCAGGTGCGAGTGCTGGGCATTGTGTTTAACCGTGTGAGTGTCAGCGATCGTGGCTATCGCTACTACTGCTACCATGACTACGACACGGGACGGGGGTCGAGGAAGGTGGCTTAAACCACCGACTTCATGAACGTGCGAGCACTCAAGCAAAAGGAGTACACCCTAGGGTTTGTGGCTTCGCAAGCACTGCCGTAGGTATCAGCTTGACCACTGTGTTGTTGTCAATTGTGTCGTTGCATGTTGTCGATGGGACGCTGACTCATCTCAAGGAGCTGCTCTCAATTGGCTTTCGTGGCAGTGAGACTCAAAAGGTGGAATGGTGCCTGTTGGGATTGTGTGGCTTGGCGGCTGCATTCCTTTGGCGACGCCGTGTGGATCGTCAAACGCCGTCCACCAAGTTGGCTGGGGGTGATCGTCCTGCCCCACCCGGCAGCCTCAAACGTGAGTTGAACAGGCGCAGGAGAGAAGGGAAGTTCTATGGAAAGATGGAAACGCTTGGTCAGACTGGTCGCAACCGTACTGCTGGTCGTCCCAGGCTTGGCGAACCGATGTAATGCTATCGAGGGCATCGCCAAGATTCTCGCTGTCAGGGGGACCGCCATTTGCCAAAATGAGACTGGGTCCTGGGGACCGGCGCGGGCAGGTCAAACCCTCACGGAAGGGGCGGTGATTCAGACTGCTCCCGGAGGCGAAATTGATTTAGATCTAGGCAAGAACGGGTCGCGCATCGCTCTCAATGGGGGATCGACGCTGAAGTTTGCGAGGCTGAATTATTCTGAAAGTCTGATAGGCGTCGTAGCTCAGACTAGCTTGGAATTGCACGAGGGCACCATGGTCGGACTGGTCCAGAAACAGACCGCGGGATCTGTTTACGAGGTGCAAACCCCCACCAGTAAAGCGACTGTGAAGGGGACGGAGTTCTATATGTCCGCCAAGACGGGCGAGATCCATGTTATCTCGGGCACCGTGGTCCTCAAGCTGAAGTTGGACATCAACAGGGCAACCGGGGGTGACTTATTGCCTGGCACCTTTGCGAAGGAGATTACAATCCTCGCCGGTCAGTCCTTCTCCATGCCCAAGGTCCTCACCAGTCCAGCCGCGTTTACGAGCATCCGTGCTACGCCGACAGAGGGATGGGTGACCGAGCGATACCTAAAACGCGCCCAGTTCCTCCATTACAATGACGAGCAGGCCAATTCGAAAGTCGGGGTGAAGGAGGTCTTCGCGGCGAAGTTTGTGTACCGCCGCAAGTTGCCTCCCTTGACCATCGTGGATCGACAGCCGACCGTGGCGGTTGTCAGCCCTTAGCATGAATCTCTAGCTACTGTAACATCACCTTAGCAGATCCAACACATTCTCCGGGAGCGCGTTTGCTTGCGACAACATCGCGGTGTTGGGCTGGACCAGAATTCCATACCTAGCGGAGTCGGTCGCGTCATTGGCCATCTCAACATCCCGCAGGCGACTGTCCGAAGCGGTAAGGTTCTCCTTCTGGGCAGCCATCTGCTCGCCCGCATATTGGAGTCTCTGAAGATTCACGCCGAGAGTGTGCTGGTCCTTGGACACTTGTTCCAAGGCCTTCGATACATACCAAAGAGCCTGCGTGGCGGACCCGGTGTCTAACCTGACCGAAGTGGAGAGCAGGTTGCCAAAGGTAGTTTCTTCATCACGATTTGCGGAGCCGGCCTTGGCCAAGCCAAACTTGATGCCTTTGCTGTCGATCGTCGCAGGATGGGTTGCACCTGTGGAACTGAAGAGGCTGACTCCATTGAATTCCTTACTGGCAATGTCTGAGACTCTTGCCTGCAGTTCCGCAAACTCGGATTGATAAAGTGCCTTTTCAGCGGTGGTGGTCGATGAATCGGAGGCGAGCGTGGAGAGTTCTTTCATCCGACCGAGCGCAATGGAGACTTTGCCCAGGAATCCATCCTGAGCCTGGGTAAAGGAGATTGCATTCGAAAGGTCATTTCGAGCTGCCTCAATGCGTTTGATCTGGGCCTCGAATCGCCCTGAGATCGGATTAGGCAATTCCTCTTCGGTGGAGGAGTTCTTCGAACCTAATGCCAACCTTGCGAGGGACTTTTCGATTCGAGCCGAGGCCTCGGAGAGCATCCGAGCTGCGCTTGCAGAATCCAAATTCTTATTGATCACCATACGACGTCATCCATGAGTCGCCCTGCTGAGGGCTTTTTCTGTTTCTCGGCATTCCGTGCCGATGAGTGGGCCTTGGATCAGGCGCCCACCAGTATCCCGGGACGGACCCATAGGGGAGGCAGACCCAGTGAGCCGTATCGCATATATCGGCATTCCTCCAGGAAACTTGAGAGAAAAGTGATAAAGACTTATCCCGCGTGAACCCTAACCCGTTGCTTATTGCAGTGCATTGACTTACGGATCCACGACTAGCTCGGACCCGCTGCGATTGTCTATCTTCACCCTGTAACCGGCCGGAACGCCTAGGCTGTAATGGAGTTTCCCACCATCATGTCGCCATCTCAATTCAACCTTACCTTCCGGGGTGGGGATCGCCCCTTCGCAGCGCTCCAGCTTCAGTTGCGTAAACCTGACCTGCACCAACTTGGATACGGTGTCGACATCGGCGAGCCCAAGCACATCGCGATAGAGTACGCGCACTCCACCATGCGACGCGAAACCATGGTTGCAGCTAGCGTAGTCCCCAACATTCTCCCAGAGGGTGCCAGTCTTCTCTGCCATGTAGAGTTGGTAGGCGATGGATTCGTCCAAGAGTTGCTGGCAAAGGCCAGCACGAGAGAGAAGTTCAAGCCGTAAGACATTCCCCACGAATGCATTAGCGGGATGAACCTCGGGAAAGGCCTTGGTTTGCGTCCGCTGCGGGCCGAATTCTTTGACTAGTGTCTGCCATAGTTGGTGATGGGATTCCGGCGTCGCCACGTGAAAGAAAAAGGCGAAGTACTGGCAGACTTCGCTCCGGTTCCTTGTAACCTCCAGCTTTCCATTCTTGCGTAGGGCGTTATCCACAAAGAAGTTGCCGTCGAAAGCCTGATTCCGGATGGTTTCCCGGATATGTTCAGCCTGAGCCAGTAAATCGGCGCGGCCATACATGCGGCCCATGGCAGCAAGCATCTCGGCAAAGAGCATGTTAGAAGGGTAATTCACATCCTGAACGAAGTCGTTGGCCTTGGACCACTCTACAAAGACCCAGCTTTCTAGTTTCTCAAGGAGCCCGTCTTGATTCTGAAACCGTCTGAAGTACTCAAGCAGCTTCATCATCCGTGGTTCCAATGCTTTCACCATCTTGAGATCTCCGCTGCGAGAGAGGTACTCCTCCAACTCCACTACGAACCACATGGCCCAGTTCGGAATGAACACGCCATCGTTGTGATCCGCCGGATAGCACATCGGCAACATTCCTTCGGGCAAGTGAGCGAACCGCTCGGGTAGATGGAAGTTCTCGAATAAGTTCTGTTCGATCAAGTTGACCCCCGTGAGGTCTTTTGCAACTCGCGCGGTGAAAAAGCTGTCACACAACCAACCGGCTCGCTCGCGGGACGGGCAGTCCATGAAGACATCGACGGCGTTCTGTCGGAAGGTCTCGATTCCGGCGGTAAAAAGTTGATTCAGACGGGGGTCACTGCTGGAAAAACGCGCCGTTGCCGGGATGGGGCTAACGTACTCCCGGAGGTGTAGGCCGGTGACCTGACACTCGCCGTCCAGCGCCAGTAGTTTAAGATAGCGGAGCGTGTAGGGCTCAAAACTCTCCACCTCGTACTCGCCTGGTTGCAGCTCATATAACACCGCATTCACACACCCGAGCCGCTTGAAGTCCACGTCCCCTTTGGTAAGGATTTCGTCGAAGGTCAGGAAGACCCGCGCTTTGCTACTTACACGGATCCTGGCGCCAGGAAATCCGGTCAGGTTAACACCAAAATCAACGATCTGGAATGTACCTCCCCGGACAAAAATCCCCTGGTCCTCTGGATAGGCCTGATGCAATTCCGTCAGACCGGTGCTGGTAATGGTCTGGAGCTCGATCGAAGGGATGATCTCCAATTCCTTCTCTGGGAAACCACCGAGTTGAGGGCCGATGGCGGTAAGCGACCGATCCTTCCAAGGCTGCTCGACTTTGACGCCGGTCTGGAGTTGGCCGGTAGCGACAAGCTGGCTTGGTTTACGCACGGTAAACTCGGAATAGGGTACCCGGCGCGGTAGCAGCGCTTTCGCGGGTTGCACCGCACACTTCACGAGGTTCAGAGGAGCCGAGGGCTCGAGGCGCCATCGGTCATAGCCGGGGGCAAGTCGATACGCTTCCGAGAAGGGACGCTGAAAACTGTAGCGTTGAACCTTTCGGACGCGTTCACGGAGCAATCCCGCCTCGAAGGGTTTGCCTTGGCTTCCGGTGGCCGCAAGGACCTTGCGGCCCGCAACAACCTCCGCCTGAAGGAATGAGGGTTGATCGAGGAGGTAGTAGCTGTTCGCGTTATAGCCCGCGACTTCAAACGCGACCACGTTGAGGCCGCGTTTGAGTTTTGGCGTCAGGTCGATTTCATCCGTCCGGTAGTATCCGTGCGGACCTCGGGCGGGCCCGTGGCCAATGAAGGCCCCATTGAGAAAGATTCGGTAAAGCGTGGAACCAGTGGCGCGCAGGACCACCTTCTTTCCCGCGGGCGGCTCGAAGGTGGCACGAAACCCCACACTCAGGTTCTTCTCCTTTTCGAGGCCTTCTGGCCAAATGGGCCTTGCCGCCACGAAGACCGCCTGTTGTCTTTCTTTTTGGCGCAGGGTAACCCCAGCGGATGCCTTGCCTTGATTAGCCGTCGGCTTTTCCGCACCAAGGGCTCCAGAACAAAACAGCCCCGTGGCCAAAATGGCGAACAGCTTATTCACAAAGAATGGTCTCATAGGCCTTGGCTCCTCATACATCTGATCTTGTGCAACCCAGTGCTATTCTTGGCCATCCCAGCAGTACGTGCATAGTTGCTCCTTGGGCAAACCGATCGCGGCAACCAAGTCCTCGAGTTGCTGGTAAGTCAGGGTGGTCAGGCCAAGCCGATGTCGAATGCGCTCCACCATAGCTCGGTACTCCGCCGTGCGGGGATCGGCATAGGCGGGGCGAGGGGGAGCATCGCTCCCTTCCATTTCCTTGATGGCCCGACGCCCGGCCAGATCCAGTTCTGATTTGGAACGGGAGAAATTGAGAAACTTGCAGCCAAAGATCAACGGCGGACAGGCCGGCCGCATGTGCACCTCCTTCGCCCCGTAGTCAAACAGTCGGCACACTGTGTCTCTGAGCTGAGTGCCTCGAACAATCGAATCCTCGCAGAAGAGCAGGCGCTGTCCCTGGATCAGTTCCTTGATCGGAATAATCTTCATGCGCGCCACCAAGTCGCGGGTGGACTGGTCCTGGGGCATGAAGCTGCGTGACCAGGTCGGCGTGTATTTGACAAACGGCCGCCGAAAGGGCAGTCCCTTTTCCATGGCGTAACCCATGGCGTGGCCTGTTCCTGAGTCGGGGATGCCAGCGACCACGTCGACGGGCGTCACGTCTTTGCGGGCCAGCGCCGCGCCGCTTCGGTAACGGCAATCTTCGGTGTTGATGCCCTCGTAAGTCGAGGCCGGATAACCGTAGTAAACCCAAAGGAAGGCACAAATCTGGCATCGGGACCGGGGCAGGGTCACCATCTCGACGCCTTCCGGGGTGAGCCGTACTACTTCACCCGGACCAAGATCCCGAATGACTTCGTAACCCAAGTTGGGAAACGCGCAACTCTCCATTGTCGCCGCATAGGCACCCTCTCTTCTACCCAGAACGATCGGGGTCCGCCCCAGTTTGTCCCGGGCGGCGTACACGCCCTTATCCGTGAGCAAAAGCATGGAACAAGAGCCCTCAATGGCGTTTTGAGCGATCTCGATTCCTTCAGCAAACGTGGAGCCCTGATTGATGAACAGCGCAACTAGTTCGGTCGGATTTACCTCACCCCCGTTCATCTCGGAGAAATGGGTCGACCGCAGGCCGTAGATCTTCTTTACCAACTCCGCCGAGTTCGAGATCCGGCCCACAGTGACGATGGCATAGTTACCGAGGTGCGAACCGATGATCAGGGGCTGATCCTCAGTGTCGCTGATGACGCCGATCCCCATGCGTCCTTCCAGCTTCAACACATCGTGCTCAAATTTGGATCGAAACTGGGCGTTGGTGATGTCATGGATGAATCTCTTGAATCCAGTTCCATCGTGCACCGCCAACCCACCGCGGCGTGTCCCGAGGTGAGAATGGTAGTCCGTCCCATAGAAAAGGTCCGTTACGCAATCGTCTTTTGAAACCAGACCAAAATAGCCGCCCATATCAATTCCTTCTGAGTTGGTTCGAGAAAGCACCAAAATAGGCATACCACCCCTTCAGCTCAAGCGCGATGTGGAGACTAAGCAGATCTAATCGACAGATCTCCATCCGTCTGGTAGTATCCCACTTGTGCTAGTGGACAAGCCAGAGGAGACAGTCCCGGGGAACGCAGAGAGCGGTGGCTCAGCCCCTGCAATTGCAGCGACCACGCAGAAGTCCTCGCCCGAAGCCAAGATTGCCCTTTTTCGCTCACTTTTTCGTGGCCGTGAGGACGCCTATCCGCGTCGCTTCCAGAGTCGAAAGACTGGCCGCGCTGGTTACCAGCCCGTCTGCGCAAACGAATGGGCCCGAGGCCTGTGCGACAAACCAAAGGTCAAGTGCGGAGACTGTCCTAACCGTCGTCTCCTGGCCGTAACCGATGAAGTGGTTCGCCAGCATCTGCGCGGACAGGACCACCTGGGGCGGGAGTTTGTCATCGGCGTGTACCCGATGCTTCCGGATGAAACCTGCTTCTTCCTCGCCATCGATTTGGACAAGGAAAGTTGGCAGGGCGATGCCTCAGCTCTTCTGCGGACTTGCGAACGCCTGAATCTCCCCGCTGCCCTGGAGAGGTCTCGTTCGGGTAACGGAGGCCATATCTGGCTATTCTTTCAGGAGCCTATTCCGGCGCGCCTCGCTCGAGATCTTGGTTCTCACCTTCTGACGGAAACCATGGAGTCACGCCCGGATATCGGTCTCGGTTCCTATGATCGCCTGTTCCCGAACCAGGATACGCTCCCCAAGGGCGGGTTCGGGAACCTGATCGCACTCCCTTTGCAGAAGCTGCCCAGGGGACGAGGGGCCAGCGTTTTTGTTGATGAACACTTCACTCCCTACAGCGACCAGTGGGCATTTCTGGCTTCGCTGCAAAAGATCAGTCGTGCACAGGCGGAGAGTGTTGTGCGCGAGGCGGAAAAGCGCGACCGGATTCTCGGAGTGCGCCCGGTCCTGACTTTGGAAGGGGATGACGATGAGCCTTGGACGGCTCCGCCGTCGCGCCGTCGGAAGGAACCACCGATCCAGGGCCCCCTGCCCAAGACGCTGGAGGTGGTCATGGCGGACCAACTCTACTTCTCCAAGGAAGGGCTCCCTCCCGGACTGCACAATCGGCTAGCCCGGCTGGCGGCTTTTCAAAATCCTGACTTTTACCGTTACCAGTCCATGCGTTTGCCCACGTTCGACAAGCCGCGGATTATCGATTGTGCCGAGGATCACCCTCGCCATTTGGCTTTGCCGCGCGGCTGTCTGGAGGAGGTGAAGGCATTGCTGGAGGGTCTGGACGTCAAACTGGAATTGCGCGATGAGCGATTCACCGGGAATCGACTCGACGTCTCCTTCCGCGGGGAGTTGCGTCCTGAACAACTGGCTGCCGCCCAAGCGGTGCTGGCCCATGATACCGGAATTCTTTCGGCAACGACAGCGTTTGGCAAAACCGTTCTTGGCGCCTGGATCATCGCGCAGCGCGGGGTCAACACACTCGTTCTGGTGCATCGTCGGCAACTGCTGGACCAATGGGTCGAACGGCTGTCTTCGTTCCTGGGAATTGCAGCCAAGACCATCGGGCGAATCGGAGGAGGGCGAAAGAAGCTCACCGGATCGTTGGATGTGGCCATCATCCAAAGTCTGGTCCGCAAGGGCGAAGTGAAGGACTTGGTTGGGAACTATGGCCACATCATCGTGGATGAGTGCCATCACCTGTCCGCGCGCAGTTTTGAGCTCGTCGCCCGGCGCGCCAAGGCGAAGTATGTACTGGGCCTTTCGGCCACGGTAACCCGCAAGGACGGACATCATCCAATCATCTTCATGCAATGCGGCCCGGTGCGCTATCGCGTCGACGCGCGAAAACAGGCTGCCCAGCGCCCCTTCGCTCACCATGTGCATGTCTGTCCCACCGATTTCCGATACCAAGAGCCTGAGTCGATGGATCGACGGGTGGAGTTTAGCCGCCTCTATGCCGCGCTGGTAACCGATTCGGTGCGCAATCAACTCATCTGTAGAGACGTGGCGACCGCCGTGCGCGAAGGCCGGTGCCCGCTGCTCCTGACCGAACGAACGGAGCATTTGCAGCAGTTGGCGGCAATACTCTCATCCGAGATCAAACACGTCACCGTCCTGCAAGGGGGCATGGCGAAGAAGGAACTACGGCTTGCGATGGAACAAATGGCCGCACTACCTGAGGGGGAGGAGCAAGTCCTGTTGGCCACGGGGCGCTATATTGGGGAGGGATTTGACCACCCTCGTTTGGATACTCTCTTTCTGGCGTTGCCGGTTTCCTGGCACGGGACCATTGCCCAGTATGTGGGCCGCCTACACCGCCTCCACGAAGGCAAAAGGGAGGTGCGGGTCTACGATTATGCGGATTTGAACGTGCCCATGCTCGCCAGGATGTTTGACCGACGATGCCGAGGCTACAAGGCAGTGGGCTACTCCATCCTCTTGCCCGGGAGCGCGGTGCCTGGGTGGCCCTCGGCGGTTCCTTTACCGGTGGATCCAACCTGGAACAGGGATTATGCCGCCAGCGTGGCTCGGCTGGTTCGAGATGGTGTCGACGTTCCCTTGGCAGACCTGTTCCTGCATGCAGCGCACGCGCCAACGCCCGAGGCAGAAGGGATTGAACGAGCTCGCAGCGCCACCGAAGCCTTCCTCTATCGCCGCCTCGAATCGCTGCCCGCCACAGCCGGCCTTTTCCGCCTCAACTCGAGCCTGCCCATCCCATTCAATTCTGCCGGGCAAATGGAGATCGATCTCCTATGCGCCGAACTCCAGCTAGCGATCGAATTGGACGGGCCCCAGCATCTATCCGACCTGGAGGCCTACCGCTCCGATCGACGCAAGGACGCCCTGCTGCAGGAGCATGGCTACTTCGTGCTACGGTTTCTGGCGGAGGACGTCGGCAAACACCTGGATGGGATTCTTGATTCCATCCTGCGCGCCTTGACCCATCGACGAGGCTACGTCGCTCTGCGAAAAACCCGTTCTTAGGGCACTGCAGGCACCACCAGCCGATAGTACCGCGTGGAGGATCCATCGGCCGTACTGTCAACTACCGTGAATGGACCCGTGGCTGCCTGGGTGGGAACATCAGTCAGGTTTCGCCATGGCGAGCCATCGAGGGCATCGCGGTATTGAACGGTGTAGGTTCGGCCCGCGACCGTCACGAAGGTGAGCGAGGTTCCGCCCCCGTAATCGATGCCAATGAACTTGAGTGCATCCGCTGGATTGGCTGGATCGGTGCCTGCCTGGTATTCCGCGAGGTTCGTCATCCCGTCGCCATCCGCGTCCAGCTGGGCGTCTGCCGGGTCGTTCGAGTTCAACCCTTGAGCCTTCTCCCAATCATCGGGCATGCCGTCTCCATCCGAATCGGCCAGTGGCGATGATAGGTGGTTGGAAGCGCCCGGAGAAGCCGATCCTGGAAACATGACGAAGTCCGCGGTGCCGTCGGGATACCGGCCCTGTGAAACCTCACCTTGCTGGACCCCAAAAGCGACTTGGTCGATGATTTGCTGGGCAGGGTTGAGCAGGAAGATCGAATCACCACCCGTGTCGAGCTTGAAACTGACATGGTTCGCCCCTTGATCCGGGGAGCCGTCGGCAACGAACTTCTCGAATGCGTGAGCGCCTGTGCCGACAAAAGAGAGTGCAGGCACTCGGGGCACGCTGAGCTTGGTCAGATCGTCGGTCAGACGCCAGCCACTGATCTCCACCGGGGCGGAGTCGGGATTGTACAGTTCAAACCAATCGGCACTGTTGGTGGACTTCGCCATCCATTCGTTGATCCGGAGCCGAGCGGCATCCCCCATCAGCGCCAGCTGGTTGTTCGCTGCGGGCGTGGGTTGGTTCATGCGCCACTCTCCAGCCACGCGACCAATCGAGAAGTCAACGGGTTGGAGCCCATACAGGATGGAATCGATCAGTTTGCCGTCTCGTTGCACGGTGTCGAAAAGATAAACCCCGCCACCTTCCGCCTTCAGGGCAAACCCGGTGTTGAGGACCGTGACATTCGTCGCCACAGAGCATTGCACTACCGTCAGGCCATGTGCCGGAAGTGGCGAATTGGGCGGAAACACCCATTTACGTGGTGCGACTGGGTCGTCGGTAAGGCTCATGCCTGCCAGATCGATCGCCGCATCCCCAGGGTTCGAGAGTTCGATCCAATCGCTAACAACCCCTGCTTGATTCGTGAGCGTCAGGTTGTGTGCCAGAATCTCGTTGAGCACGACCGATTGCAGAATGTTGGTAACGGAGTTGGTCACACTGATGGACGCCTCCAGCGAGAGCCCGAACACGATGTCGCTGCTGCCGCCGTTGGATTGATGGACTTCCACCGCCAATACATTGTCTCCCTCGCGCAGGTTGTCCGCAGAAAGGGCAAAAGGTCCTTCGAGTGCTGACTCATGGTCGTCCGCTTCGGTGTTATAGTCTATTGGGCCGGAAGGCATGTGGAGGCGGGTAAGCTCCTGGCCATTCAGATAGATGACCGCCCCGTCGTCGACAATCGTGCGCAAGAGCAGGACAGCATTCGACAGGTTCGTCGATACCGTAAAGTGGGAGCGGAAATAGTAGGTCATCCGGCCGAGAGTCAGGGGAGTGTTCTTTGGCCAGGGCTTGGAGCTGTTTTCAACGTACAGAAGGGCGCGTCCGGACGGCCAACTTGCGTCCCCTGTGTACTCGGGACCCGTCCAGTCAGCCCCGGGAATACTCGTTTGATTGTACTTCCACAGGTTTGTTTCGGAAACCAAGGGAAAGATCGAGGTGTCCACGTTGGTGTGGACTAAGGAACCCGGGTTGTGATAGCCCGGAGTAGGCCTGTCAAAGAAGCTCACCGTATCCGCTCCGTCCGGCGTGCGGCCCTCGGAGAGATCGGTGCTCTGGGAGCCGTATACAACCACATCCACCGGATCGAGCGTGGTGGTAAAGAGACCCAGCGCGCCCGCCTCGGCCGGCAGGGTGAATCCGAGATGGTCAGCGCCTTTCTCTGGTTGGTTATCGGCATAAAAGAGGGCGAACCCTTTTGCGGGCATGAAGCTGAGAGGAGTTAGGGCCGGCCATCCAGGCTGGCTCACGGCCGACGGGGCCAGAATCATCCCCCCCAGCGCCACAGGCAGGGAAGCTGGGTTGTAGAGTTCCACAAAATCCGCAGGGAAGCCCGCCAAAGCGCTCGCCAACCACTCGTTGATCCTTAATCCGCTCTCCTCAGCTACAGGCTGTGTCACGTTGACCGTCCCAAGTGTGGGTTGGTTCAGGCCCCATTCTCCGTTGCTCAGCCGACCGACCGATAGATCAGGAAGCTGCAGACCAAACACCACAGAATCAGCCACGGACCCGTCCTGGTTGAGCAGGTGCAGGGAATCGCCGGTGCGGTCTAATGCAAAGCCCAAGTGAAGCCCAGGGCTGTTGGTCAGCTTGTCTGCTACAAGCACCAGATACCCGCCTGGCTCCAGCGTCGTTCCAGGAGGAAACACAAACTGGATCGTGTTCGTAGGAGCAGTTGCCAGAGCCATGCCTGAGAGGTCCGCCGGAGACCCGCCTACGTTGGCCAACTCAACCAGGTCAGGCGAGGAACCGTCGGACAGGGTCAACGAGCTGTTGTAAGCCAGAACTTCATTCAGGCGCACATGCGCTGGTATGCTGGAAACCACCGTCCAGGTTCGAGACTGCGTGACATGAGCATCGAGGCCCAGATTCGCTTCATCCTGGTAGGTGAGCGCGTCATTCTTGCCAACGACGGTGACCGCATGCGGACCGTCCGCCAGATTCGTTAACTCGATGGGGGCCGAAGTGGGTGTCTCGGGGCTCCAATCCCCTGAATCGAGCCTCCACCGATAGTGGGTAAAACCCGAGCCGTTGGGGAAACCGGCTGTGGGTACTCCAAAACCACCAACCCAAGGTCCAACAACCAGTGTGGCGTTGCGATTGGTTACGGTTCCGTCGGGGACTCCGGCAACACTCGCCCCCATAGGATTGACCGCTCCCTTGTTGATTCCAGCTGGCCCAGTGGCTAGGGCAGGGGAGCTAGGTCGCAAGCTCAGCCACTCGCGCAGGATCTGTGCCTGTGCCCAATTCGTGAATACCGTCTCCTCCATGGTCGGTAGATGGACGAACTGGGGATCCTCAGCAGAGTTGCCACCTCCAGGGCCGGTCCAAGGAAGGCTCATCATGTTGTTGGTAAACGTGACCTGCGCCGAGGTCTGATTGCGCACGAGCTTCTCAGCATCGTAGATGATGTTATTCTCCAGATACAGGCCCGTCCCCTCAGTCGTGCCATCATCAGCCAGATTCACCACCGCTCCCTCGGAATCCAAACCGCCTTGGTGGGTTTGCCGCACAATGGTGTTGTGGAGGAGAGTGTAGAAGTTCCCCTGCTTCGCAGTGGCAGCCTGGTCACAGTCGTACACGATATTGCCGATCACCGTGATTTCCGAGGTGTTTCCACTGTCGCTCCCGCCGCTCACTGCGCTGGAAGAATCAGGTGAGCCGTTCTTGTGAGTATGCAGGAAGATGTTTCCCTCAATCCAAGCGTCGGTACCATCCAGATCCAGAATGTCGTCGCTCGCTCCCACAAACACGTTGTTGTAGAACTGGATGATCGGTTGTCCGGGCCGATTCCCTCCCGTAAAGTCTATGATGTCGTTGTACCCCGTGGCCGAACCGAAGAAGCATCTCCGGATGATGCCGCGCCCGCCGGTCTTGATTCCTTGGGTGCCATGGAGTAGCTCAAAAGCCGCACTGGCGGAGGGGAAGTGGCAATCCGTTAACAGGAACGAGGCCCCGTCCAAAGCCACATACTGATGAGTGGTGGTGCCGAAACTCGCGTGGTCGAGGTATAGGGTGCCTCCGGCCACCTCAAGGCAGGTGGTGCTATTGCCTTCAAAATAGACGTGAGCAAGCCGTGTTTCGATCGATCTGGGAGAGCCGTTGAGCACCAAGCCGCCCCAAGCAGCACTCGATCCGGGTGTCCTGATGAAACGAATCGGTTGGATCTCCGTGCCCTCGGCCAAAATCCGTGCCCCATCCGCCACCTCCAGATTGACGCCACCGGCCAGGTAAACTGAAGTCCCCGCTTCGATCGTCAGGGTGGCACCGCTCGCGATGGTCAGCGAACCGTTGATTTGGTAGGGCCCAACTGCCGCTGTCCATTGGGTGTTACCTTGGAGCGTTCCCCCTGCCACGCTCGTGACAGTCCCCGTGTCCCGCCAAATGTTGATGGAGGATCGAGCCACTTCCTGTTCATTCTCGTCCAGGGCCTGAACCAAGATCTGAGTTACCCCCGGAAAGAGGCTGATGCTCGGAGCACTCCACGAACCCGTCCACGCCGTCCAGTCAGCAGGCACTCCGTTGACGAGTACCGAGCGCGTTCGGATCGCATCAGCAGTGCCAGTGAGGGAAGTTGTGCTGGAAGTGGTTCTTGGGTATCCGCCGGTGACCGGTAGTGTGCTGACGATACTTACTCCAGTTGGAATCTGTGCAAGCACGCCCACCCTTCGTTGCACGGCAAACTCTTTGATGTTGTTGATGTAGGCATCAGGCACCCATCCTCCCAAGACCCGGTCCATCAATGGGTTTAGGTGGGAGGCTGAGAACGTACTGTCCGCCTGTTGCTTGAGCACTGCGTAATAGCGGGGAGCAATGGCAGGATCCTTCAACAGCCGGTTCACGGCTGGGATCGAACAGGCTTCAAAGACACTGCGGCTGTAATTGGGAGAAGCATCGCCCTGGCCCAGGACTGTGTCCATATCATGGGGCAGAATCTGAAACCGAGGGTCGAGCGCCCCTCGATACAGAGAATAGTCATCGCCCGTCCCGGTGCCGAAAGTGGTTTCCCGGTTCCCCATCAACGTCGTCACGGCAAAGTAAAGCAGCCATTCGTCGATATTGACCACTTGGCTGGCCTGCTCCACGAAATTGGAGTCTGGCGATTGGCTCAACACTTTGCAGAGCTGGATCAAGTCGGACCAGTCGTCGGCTGCGACATTATTCTGCTTGCTGTACGGCCCACTATCGGAACTTGGTCCGGTTGGGGAGTAGACTTGCCGGTAAGCCACCGGGTCCTCGCCCAGGTAGTCCAGGTTAGCCGAGTGTTTCAACGAATGGCCGTCAAAGTTCCAGACACCCTTGTAAAGATTTCCGCCATCATCCACTGGGAAGTGCAGGCGCAGCCACTCGTTGTTGTAGGCCTGGAACGCGTAGTAGGATCCAAACTGGTAGCTATCCGTGCTGCCCGAAGGAGTTGCATGGGCCAGATTGGCGCCATTGATGCGAACCTGGACCGGCGCGCCAAAATGGTTGGGCAAGCCAGCAGCCACGTTCAAGGCATTCCCCGCCACCTGTGCGTGAACGGTACGGGTGTTCAAGGGAATGGAGGTCCAACCCCGCCAGGGACGGTCGCCGACGATGCTGACGTGCAGATTGTGCGGGTGGGCGGCACGCGTTCCCGCACCGCGGTTGCGGACGCTGGTAAGATAGCGGGTCTCCGTTCCGATTCCATCCACCGTAACCAAGGTGGCGTTCATGGCCGGATCGCTATATTGCCCGCCAGAAACGCTGTCCATCAGGTTGAGCCAGGCGGCCCACTCAGCTTTGGGGATTACCAGACGATAGATAGGTTGTGATCCGCTGTAGACCGAATTGTCGACCTGGTACAGGGCGTTCGCACCTTGGGTGCCCAAGTCATCCGTGGGACCGGGCCAAGTCCGGCTCTTCCCTCCCGCGTCGGAAGCCTGCACATAGAATTCCACCACCGTTTGATCTGGCTGAGCTGGCAGCTCGGCTGCATAGATCCCATCCCCTGCGTCCCCGTCGCCATGCTGCCCGTCATCGAACATCGGCGTTGCGCCGAAAGCTGCCGCACCGTCCACACGATGGTGAAGCGAGGCGATGATGTTCGAACCGGTCTGGCTGAGAACCTTAGCCTGTACCGTAACCAAGTTGGTAGAGTGAGGGATCGCAGGCACGTGCTTCACTTCGAGTACAAAGGGCGCGCTCACTGCCGCGGTCACAGAGTTGGCACCGCCCGGCGTGCCTCCATCATTCGCGCTGGCAGCCCAGTTCTGCCCATGCTTGTTTGGCATGCTGACATTGATGAGCTCCAGCGATTTCTTCCCCGCGCTGGCGCCGGATGCCCATTGCCATCCCCGCCACCAGGAAGGCTGACCTGGGTAGGGCTCTCCTTCCCGTCTGCGCGCCCAGTCTCCCTCGGTGGCGTACGCGATCGAGTCCACTGGCTGGCCTGTGCCATCCACTAACTCGATGGTCTCCCCATTGTTGCCCAAAACGCCTGTCCAGCCGCCAAGAACCGTGGCAGCCATCACTGGCGGGTATTCGGTCCGGTAGCTCTCCTTAAACCAGGCCGTGTCGGAGTCCGCTGTTACGATGAGATAGCCTCCGGAAGGAATGACGGCGTCTGGGAAGGAGAATGCCACGCCCTTGGTGAACTGCCATCCTCTCACATTGACCGCATTGGTCCCGGAGTTGTGAAGTTCGATGTACTCCCTACGCGTATCCTCTGCGATGTAGCCAACCTCTCCCGGCTTGCCCCAGCCTGGATGATACATGATTTCGCTAATCAGCACTGGGTCTGCTCTTAAGAATGCCCCTAAAGAGATTGCCAAACCTGTAAGCCAACCAAGATGTAAACTATTCATTATACACTAACTAAAGATGAGAAGTCATGGTTCCTCCCGCAGAAAGACCCTTCCATCGGGAACCCAAACCCTGCTCCACGTGAGATGTTGACTCATGTGAGCAAAACCGATGGGTACAATAAGCAGGATTCACGCCAAAGTCTCAAGTAGATTCCCCCAGAGTCGTTGCACGGAATCCCAGCGCCGAATACTAGAACACGTTCTTCAGCCGCTGCAGAAAATACCCCCTGTCGAAGAACTTCCACTTGGGCAAACCCCCTCTTTCGAGGTTGAGTTGGACCATGATGGCTACACTGTTGGCACCGCGACCATGCGTGCGGACCGCGTCAATCCCGTATCCGTAGGTGAGCATGACTTCCCACGCCTGGGAGCTTGAGTTGAAAGTCAATGCGCCTCCCACGCCGCTATTCCAGTTACCTGCCTGCTCCATGCCGGTGGTGTAGGAGACATTTCCAGTCACCCCTCCGACCGCGATCTCCCAGTGGCGAGCAGAGTCCAATGGGATGGCGTAGCTTCCGCCCATAAGCGCGAAGTTCCTGGCGCTGAGCTCATTGAAATAGTAACCGGGCAGGGCAAACGGGCATTCGGAGGCCAG
>CAYPNF010000054.1:0-53947 GCA_964411985.1 uncultured Verrucomicrobiota bacterium | reverse complement strand
CGATCTCTGCTGTCTCCGCTGACTCCTGTTCTTCATTGAATTGTTACGGCTTAGCTTGAGGAACAACCCCAGAACGGTCCCCTCCAGCAATATCGGTGCTGGCCAAAACAAAGGTCCCCTCAACAACAGCGAGGGCGAACACCTGCGCATGAGCAGGGAAACCCTGCTGAAGAGGGGCCCAGACCTTTTCACCGTCCCCGGAGGCGAACACACCCCCTTGGTCCGCCCCTGCGTAAAGCCGCCCTCCGTGAGCGAGCAGACACCGCACTTTCTTGGACGGGAAAGTGCCGATGCGAACCCATTCCTCTCCCTTGTCCGATGACATCAACATCCCCTGGCCATCCGTGCCGGCAAACACCTTCTGCCCCAGGGTGGCGAAACAGAGGATGCGACCCGAGGAGATCGCAACCCCTTTGACGGGTTGCCAGCTCTCGGCTGCATCCTTCGAAATGAAGATGCCGGAGTCAGTGCCGGCGAACACGGCATGAGGCAAACGACCGAAAGCATTGATGCGGGAATCCTTGGGAAGCCCGGCGTCCGAGCGGCACCAAGATCGGCCTAGGTCGCTGGACTTAAACACCGCGTATGTCTCAGCCGCACGAGTAACGCCGACCGTCATCGAGACCAGAAGGCAGACCGTGAAAGCCCTGGTGAAGCCGGCTGGCCACCACCACCGCGACAAGTGATCAGGGCCGCTGATCGGAGTAAAGACTTGCTCCACAGTGGCTGGGAGTTCACAAGCGGTATCGAATGCAGTCATCGGCTTCCTTGTTTCAACGGGTTGTGAACGGGTCTTGCCGATCTTCAATGGATCCGGCTGGCTGGGCGTATTCATTTCGTCTTTCCAAATCCTGAGATGAGCAGGAAGCGCAGGACCGCGATGCCTCCGACGGAAAGAACGACACCCAGTACAACCACGGCCTTGCGGTATAGGCTGGGGCTTCCATCTCCGAGCCAAACCAGAGCGAGCCCGAGCAGCCGTACGGACAATCCGATGCCGAAGGTCGCCCATTTTCTTCGTTTGTCGCTACGGAGCCGAGCCCCTTGCTCGCCGCGGTCGAAAACCTTCACGGCTCTCGTTCACTCCAATCTCCGAGCTGCTTGCAGGAAACGGACTCGATCGAAATCCGGAGGATCACCACCGCCCGCAAATGCTTTTCGTCATACACATTTGGGCCGACCTTGCCGTAGTGCGTGAGGATGATGTCCAAACCTCGCTTCTTCTCCTCGTGGTCGGTGAGGATCTCGACATGCCCATAGCCCACGATCGATCGCGAGCGGGTGCTCCAATGACAGGGCTCTTCGTGGCGGATGATAGAGCTGGCACTTTCGACCTCAAAGCAGACCCGGTTATTCCGCTTCAAGAGGTCGATCTTCCGGCCCACCGCGGCGGAATGCACGTACAAGGCGTTGTCGCGATAGCCATAGTTCAGGGGGACGATGTAGGGCTCTCCACCCTCATCCACCATCGCGACACGGCAAACCTCCGCAGTCGAGAGCAACTCCTGGATGATGCTTGGATCCGTGACTTCTTTGTCTTTCCTGCGCATGTGAATTGGGTGTCTCTCTCGTACGTTACCGTCAAGGAAGGTGAAGTTCATCGAGGAAGCGCTGCCACGGCAGAGCGCGCACGCCGGGGGGAAATGGCCTGCGTCGGCGACCCGGCTTTCGGCTCCCGGTGGACCAGAGACATCGCGGCGGCGACCAGCGTTGACCTGCCCTTTGGCGATCTCCGCGGCGATGAATCCCTCGAAGAGAGCGTCGAGGAACGGCGACCGCTCGAGTTCCGATGCCGTCTCGATGCCCAGCAAATGACACGCGAGGCCGGAATCGGCCAGATACACTTTGGGTGACTTGAACAGGCGTTTGCCGAGGTTCTCGTAAAATGGCGTGCGGCCCTCACCACCTGCTTTTCCAAGGCTCGTGGGATGTAGTTCGCACATGAGATTTCTAAAGTACCACTTTACATTACTCAAGTACCAAATCCATTTGGCACGCGGGGGAGCAGGGTCCCACAGTTAATGACAACCCCTAACCGTCACCGCTCTTCAGGGTTCGGTTTGGAATCGGCGAACCGTGAAGCCGGGGGAAGAGGTGAGATCCACAGAGTACGGCAGATTTTCGCAGATGGGAGGAACAGGAAGGGAGCCTCTCTCTGCGAATGGTGAACACCACGACACCGGCAGTAGTGCCGGCGAAATCAGATGGGTTTGAGAGATGTTATGAGCTCGAAGCCAAGGCTCCGACAACCATCTCTCCCCGCGCGTTGCTACATTCGACTACGTCGTAACCGTCTACCTCTGCGCCCCACCTTTTCGCTAGGCCGCATCGAAGCTGAATTCGCAACCAGGTTCAGGGCACCGGAGTGGTGCGGTAGACCCGTTCGGGCGCGGCCAAGCTCTCCAGATCCAGAAACAGATAAGGACTGGCCGGCAGGGTCAGATTCGTCAAAACCTGCCAGTTGGTCCAGCCACTGACCTCCGAAGCCACCTCCACGCGAATCCGGCTGCCTACTGGCTCGGCGATCAACCAGCCATTCACCAAACCCGCGCCACTCAACAGCGGCGACTCCGTGCTGTTCAGCCGGTAGAAACAGGTGGCGTTGGTAGGATCCATCTCGACGAAAGTTTGGGAGATGCCCTTCGATGGGTAGGTGCTCACCGAATGCCACGAGGTGAACGCACCGAGCTCCGTGGTACGTTCCAGGGTCACTGGCCTATCGGTTCCGCCCTCCCATTTCAATCCCATCCACCGTTGCGGCTTGACGTTGCTGACGAGGACAACGATGGGTTTGCTCGTCACCTGTCCCACGCTGTTCCTTGCGGTTAGCTCATAGAGTCCCTCGGCGGCACCGGTGGCAGACGGGATCGTCAAGGATGCCTGGGTTGCGCCGGTAATTGGCAGTCCGTTGCAGAACCAGGAGAGGGTGGGCGTTGGATCGCCGGTGACCTTCACCGCGATCTTCCCTGTCGAGCCCTGATTGAAAACTGCTCGCAAAGGTTGGCGGAGCACTTTGGGAACGGATGGTAAGCGCAAACGGCCGCTATTCTGGACGTTCTGTCGAAACTTGGGCCAGGGAGCGTTCGCCAGTCCCGACGATCCTTGCAGAGCGTACAACTTGCCATCGTCTGACCCGATATAGACGGTACCATCCGCGCCAATCGCTGGAGACGAGCGCAGCCGCTTCGCGGTGGAAAAACTCCATTTCTTGGTTCCGGTCGCTCCATCTAGGGCGTAAAACCTGCCGTCCCCAGACCCAATATACACCGTGCCGTCGGCACTAATCGCAGGCGACGAGTACACCGCAGATCCGGTGAAAAAAAGCCATTTGCTAGTTCCAGTCGCTCCGTCTAGGGCGTGGACGTTGCCAACTGCCGACCCAATATACACCGTGCCGTCCGCCCCAATCGCAGGCGACGAGTACATAAATCCGAAGTTGTAACCCCATTTTGCGGCTCCCGTCGCTCCGTCGACAGCACACAAAACGCCTTCTCCCCCAATATACACTGTGCCATCCGCGCCAATCGCCGGAGACCAGGGCGTTCCTATCCTGCCACCAAACCCCCATTTCCAGGCTCCGGTCGCTCCGTCGAGCGCGCATACGATTCTGTCTCCCCCCCCTCCGACATACACTGTGTTGTCCGCGCCAATCGCAAGAGATGAAGGCCCTCCCATCCCAGAACCAAATCTCCATTTCCAGGCTCCGGTCGCCCCGTCAAGCGCGTCCACGCTGCCGTCTCCAGCCCCAATACACACCGTGCCGTCCGCACCAATCGCCAGCGAAGGCATTCCCAGTGTGACAACAAAACTCCATTTCTTGGCCCCAGTCTCTCCGTCAAGAGCGTAAATGTTGCCGTTTCCCGACCCAATATAGACCGTGCCGTCCGCGCCAATTGCAGGCGATGACTCCACCCAAAACCCGGTGGCAAAAGTCCATTTCGTGGTCCCAGTGACCCCGTCTAGCGCATAGAGGTTGTTGTCGTAGGACCCAACATACACCGTACCGTCTGCGCCAATCGCGGGGGAGGAACCTATCATGCCGCCGGTCTGAAAAGCCCACTTCAACTGCCCGACTTCAGTCGCCTGTCCTGGCACTAGAAAGACTAGGCCTAACGCGATCGAGAGCAGCGAGTTTCTGCGAAGCCAGTGAGCGACAATGGTGATCTTGTTCATCATGCAATTACAGAGTCTCCATCGTGCGCGATGGATTTGGGTCTCCGTCCAAAAAAGGTTTAGCCAAGCGTTTCCCGTATCTTCTCCGTCAAGGTTCGAAGCGTGAAAGGCTTTTGCAGAAAGTGAACGTCCCCTTCCAAAAGTCCGTCGTGAGCAATGACCTCGGCCGTGTAGCCAGAGACGTAGATGCAGCGGATTCCTGGCTGGATCACATCAATCTGTCGCCGAAGTTCCTTGCCGTTCATTCCTGGCATCACGACGTCGGTAATGAGGAGATCGATACGGCCGGCGTACTTCCGGGCCAGCTCCAGAGCCTCCTTGGGGGACTGAGCCGCCAATACTTGATAACCACGCTGCTGTAGAATCCGTTTCCCCAGATTCAAGATCTGCTCTTCATCCTCCACTAGCAGAACAGTCTCACTCCCGTTTGGCAGCGAAGGGGTTACCGACGCCTCGTGCGCCGACACCGCCGTCCCCTCAGTGCGTGGCAGATAGATCTTGAAAGTGGTCCCCTTGCCGGACTCGCTGTAAACATTGATCAAGCCCAAATTCTGCTTCACGATGCCGAAGACGGTGGCCAAGCCCAGTCCGGTCCCCTTCCCCAACTCTTTCGTCGTGAAGAACGGTTCGAACAAGTGTTCCCGGGCCTGAGGATCCAGTCCTGGCCCAGTGTCGCTCACGACCAGCATTACGTAGTCGCCTGGAACACACTCTGGATGCGTGCGGACATAGGTCTCGTCCAAATGGACGTTGGCCGTTTCGATGGAGATCCGACCCACGCCAGGCATTGCGTCGCGGGCGTTCACGCACAGGTTCACGAGCACCTGGTCGATCTGCGCGGGATCGATCTTCACCGGCCAGACGTTCCCGCCCGGGCTCCAAGCCAATTGGAGATTCTCACCGATGAGGCGCTGGAGCATCTTGATCAGTCCTGAGACGGTGTTGTTGAGGTTCAGGACTTTCGGACTCACCGCTTGTTTTCTGGCAAAGGCCAGCAACTGCCGTGTCAACTCAGCGGAGCGCTCTGCTGACCTCTGAATCTCGCAAAGTTCCTCGTGCACCCTGCTTTCCGGAGGAGTCTCCTGCAGTGCCAGGGAGGTATTGCCCAGGATCACCTGAAGCATGTTGTTGAAATCGTGCGCTACCCCACCAGCGAGCCGTCCAATAGACTCGGTCTTCCGAGCCTGCAGCAACTGATCCTGTAACTTCTCCTTTTCGTCCTCGGCCAGCTTCCGTTCGCTGACGTCCCGAAACTGGCTCAGTAAGAGCGGCGGAGAATCAGCATGTTCCAGGAGCGCGCTGGAGGAATCGAACCACACTTTGCGCCCATCCCAAAGCAAAGCGGCAGACTCCTGCCTGAAAGGAAGAGTGCGCCGGGCAAAGCTCTCACGGTAGTCGGTCAGCGCAGGCCCCGCATCCTCTTCGCGAAAGATCACAGAGAAGGGATGGCCTTCCAGTTCCTGCCGCGTCTTTCCCACCATGCGACAGTAGGCACCGTTGACCTGCACGGTAGTCCCCGCTTCATCGGTCAGGCGCATGCCATCCGCTGAAGTCTCCCAGACCAGCGCGAGTCGCTTCTCCATGGCGGCTTCGGACTCCAACCGTTGCCGGATCAGTTCGGTTTGGTGAGAAACCCTCCTGCGCAATGCGGCAATCCAGGCCAACGACAACATCACTCCCAAGAAAAGGAGGACGAGCAGCCCAGTGACGCGCTGGCGGGTAAACCAGGAGGGTGTGCTCAAGACCTCCACATCTGCCAGAGAAGGAACGAGCAGTCGAATGGTCTTGGGATTGCGGGATTCATCGGCCTGCAGGTAAAGCACGCCGGTCAGGCTCAAGAGGCTGCCCGCGCGCCAGGAAGGGGGACGTTGGCTCGATTCGGAGTGCTCGATGGCAGCCTTGAAGAGGCTCTGCCCACTTTCCAGGGTGAACTGCGGGGACGCAGAAAAGGGAACATCCTCCACCAAGTAAGCCTCCATGCGCACGAGCAGGCCGTGGTTCGTGGCCGCCAGGGCTTCCATGGGCCGAAGCTGCTTCGGTTCCGGGCGCTCTCCGCGGTTCAAGATCCGGAACTCGGCGTTTTCCAGGTGGGGCACACACCCTCCCTGCACCCGGTAGCCCACCAATTCGATTTCGTCGCCCGGCTCCAGTGGACCCGCCTGCTGGGTACGGGCAAAGATCGCAGCACGAGGGCCCTGAAGGTAAAGCTCCCCTCCCGGGCGCCACAGAGTCACAATCCCTTTCACCTTCAAACGCCGGCTGGCCACATCCCCAGGCAGGAACCGAACAATATCCTCGATCTCCTGGGTCACGAGCGCAAAAGGATCGGCCGGGGCTCTCTCGACCACGGTCACGTCCCTTTCACGATCCACGGCAATCGTAATCCCGGCAGGATTACCGGATTCATTGACGTTGAGCACACAAATCCCTTCCACTTCAACCACGGCATTGGCGAGACTCTGGTAGAACAAAGAACCCGGGGTCTGAAGGATGCTGCAGAAATACCGACCGTCCCACGCGGAGAGCTCCAGGTTGATGTGATCTTCACCCACATCCACCGACTGCACCGTAGCCTTCACTTTCACCCGACGGCAGTCGTAGTCGCCGTTGATGCCCTGTTGATAGGTCATCCTTATCGGTTCGGGCAGTTTGTCGGTTCCTAACACTTGCACCAGGGCAGGAGTGAGCATGCTCAACACCCCTCCCGGTTTGGTCGCGCCCGAGATCTCCACACGCTGTCCGCTCTCCAACTGCAATGGCAGATCACCGACCTCCACGCAGATCGCCTGATCACCGTCCTGAATGAACAACTGCTTCCAGCGAGGATCGAAATGCGTGACAACGCCTTCCGCGCGCACCGGGTACCGCTTACGGGCTTCGTCCCGGCTTAGGGCCAGGACCTCCCGCAGGCTGTGCAGGGTTGGGAGCGAAAGATCCGCCTGGGCTGCCGTTACGGCCCCAGACGAAGACCGCTGCACTACCCGATATTGGCAATCCTCGAGGGTCATCGACTCCCCTTTCCCATCCGGGAAGCCGACGACGTCGACTCGATCGCCTCGAATCAGAGGGGTGTGCTGCGGGGTGATGAGCAGCATTTCTCCAGTATCATCCCGTATTCGCAAGGATTCACCCAAGGATTGGTCCACCACCGCACCCTGAACCCTAACCCTCTTCTGGCCGCTGCCGACCTGGCTCCTCGCCCGCAAACTGGCGATCGGAGTGCAGGCCTCTTGATAAGGGTCTTCCGGCCCGAGACGGTCCACCTTGATGGATTTGAAATCCACCACGAAGAGGCTGACCCCGGCAACCCGTCCAGCGGCATCCCTCTCGTGGTTGCACACTCCCTGTAATGTGACCTTTGCGTCCAGTAATCGGTCCAGGTCGGAGGTCTGGTAGTGCCGGACCCAAACTGGAAACTGCTTTCCTCCCGTCTCAAGTTGGAGCTGTAACCGCCCCAACTCGAGAGCGGAACGCACGACACCGCTCACCTCCACCAGGCGGCAATTGTTCTGCGGCAGAAACAACCCAACGGCATCGGTAGGCATCGGTTTGGGCCATTTGCCCCTGCCCAAAACCCGCAGGACCACTTCGCGCAACTCCAAAGTCAGATTTGTCGCGGAACGCGGAGTGGCCGCCCCTTCAATCAGGAGGCGATCGCCAGGAACGATCGCCAGGCGATGTCTCGGGAAATCCAGGGATACTGCCCCGGTGTCATCCTGCACGAAAAGGCTTTTCCAAGTAGGATCGGCATAGGTCACCGTGCCGTATATCTGAACCGTTCGCTCAGATTCCCCAGGTTTGAGCGTAGCCGCTCTGAATTCCCGGATGCTCGTAATTAGCCGCGAGGTGTCAGCAGCCTGGATCGAGCACGTCGCGACCCAGAGCCAGAGAACGAGCCTCCCTACTACGAGGAGTGGACTCACCTTCGTCTCGTGACGGAGACAGAGAGACATTTAACAATTACCCTACCATACCAGGGCGATAGCTCAAGGGCTTTGAAGCACTGGCTCAGCGCTTGAGCAGGGAACGGATCTTGACCGGCGCGCCCCCGTTCTGCTTGCTCACGTCGGCGCCTTCCATGAAGGCGAAGATCTCCAGGGTCTCCTCGGGAGTGACCGGGGGGACTCCTGTCTGGAGGAATTTCACGATCGCCGCTACCAACGGCTCGTATCCATCGAAGGAACCGATCGCCGCCTCCCCCTGGGTGCCCTTGGCAGTCCCACGGAATCCGGGATCGGCGCGGTACACTCCTTTGCGACCCCCTTTCCAGAGACCGGTCACCTCGATCTTCCCGTCGGCGGTGGTGCTTCGCTGGACGGTCTGACACCCTGTTCCCATCACGGCAAACAGGGCTTCGGTGCCGTGGACTCCATACCAGAACAGGTCGGGGTGGTGGGGCTCCAATTCACAGGGCCCATAGGTTTCCGCGTAGGTCACTTTTCCGATCGACCCGTTACGGACGGCTTGCGTGTTCTTGCCAAACCGGAGGGCAGAAGAGCTGAACACCGGAACCTTGGCTTTGCGCGCCAGCCGGAAGATCTCCTGAACGTCACGAAGCGAGCCAGCCATGGGCTTGTCGATAAAGAGGGTTTTGCGCGCAGCAATCACGGGTCTGGCCTGGGCCAGATGGGGACGACCATCCACGCTCTCGAGCAGGACCGCGTCGACGTTGCGGCACATCTCCTCGATCGAATCGTAGAACTGGACGCCATATTTCTCCCGAAGCGTCTTCGAGTACTCTTCCACCCGGTTGGCGCTGGACGGGATGTCCGGACTGCCACCCCGAAACGCCGCCACCACCTTGGTGCCAGGCACATGACCTTTGGCGTTGGGGTTGTTCAGCACTTCCGAAAACGCGACCACATGCGAGGTGTCGCAGCCAATGATTCCCAACCGGAGTTCAGCGGCCAGCACAGTAGAAAGCGCACAACCACCGACCAAGAGTAAGCGAAGTAGTTTCATGTTATTGAGGGTAGATTCATCGACACTATTACGAAAAGGCCCAAGCTCATCTCACTTGGTCAGGAGGGTACACCCCTCCAGGTTCACGTAGCAGGGGACTGCGTGGAGGTCCATGGACAGGCTCCCCTTCTCCACCTTGAGTCCCTGAGATCCGTAGGTGGAACCCGTGGACGCCTCCAGCGCAGGAACGCGGCCGGCCCATTCCACTCCCACCGGCTGGCCGGTACCCATGGTCAGGACAACATTACCCTTCCGCTGCAAACGCGCTTTCAGGGTAATACGATGAGGATCACCCGTGGTCCAGGCTGCCAGCTTGTCGACGGAACCCTTCTTGGTGAAGTGCAAGAGATAGTCTTGGGAGTTCGTACTGGCAATGCGTTGCTTGAGGCGATAGCCCCCCATTTGCCGAGTGAGGATCTGAATGCAGGTGTAGGCCGTTTTCGGCGACAGATCCTCGTTCACCGTTCCGAAGTTGTGTTCGCGCTCGCGGCGGTCAGGCCCATCGTTCTTCCAATCGTACCAAATGGAAATGGGGACCCCTTCCATGAGATTGACGAGTTGTTGGCGCGCTGCAAAGGCTCCCTGCGTGATCTCCGCCAGCCCACCGTCCAACTGAGTCGCATATCCCCACTCACCACTGATGATCGGAATCCGTTTGTCGGCGGGCTTGGTCGAGTAGCGATCCATCAAAGCCCTCAGCTTCCGGTATTCCTCTACCGCGGTCTCCGGGGCTTTGCGGTAATTGCGGTACGGATGCACGCTCACCGCATCGAAATGCTGTAGCAAGCCCGATTCAAAGACCTTTTCGAGGAACGGCAACGGGATTTCCGATGTGGCGGGCCCGATGATAGTAGCTTGCGGATCAGCCTCGCGGACCGCTTTGCAGGTGGCCAAGGCGAGGGCGTTGTATTGGGTTACGTCCGGCTTGGGTTTCCAGAAGAAGATATTGGGCTCGTTCCAGATCTCCCAAATCACCCCCTTACCCCGATGATGGCGAGCCGCCTCCGCCGCCCAGCGCGCAAACGCCGCCACGCTCTCCGGTTTCTGTGGCGAAGCGACATCCTTGTGCTCCTTGCCCGTGATCGGGTCTTTTGTGGGAACGGTCTCTTCGTACAGAGAGTTGGAGTAATCCAGAATCAGAATGGCGCGCATTCCCCGCGCCGCCAGGTTGCGCAGGAGTTCATCCGATGCGGACCAGTCATAGACCCCTTTGCTACGCTCCACCCCGCCCCAGCCAAGATCCATGCGAACGAACTTGAAGCCCGCCTGTGCGATCAGGTCCAGGTCCTTCTCATGGCCCTGCTGGAAATGAATGTTGACCCCCACCCCCTCCGGCAGGACCAAAGGTGGAATGTCACCGGCCATCAGACCACCGGCGGCGCTCAAGCCCACAACCGCTGACAAAAAGGAAGCGACAAGAGAGGACGCTCGTTTCATGGAAAATGAGGCTAACACTTGCAGCGCAGCAGCGCGAGAAAGTTCTGAAAACTCCTCCGTAGTCGCTGTCGGAAGACGGCGAGTGACTTGCCTAATCGAGCACTTCGTCGATTCCACGATGGACCCGAGAAGGGTTCGGCCGTTTGGTACCGAGTCGAGGGGGAAGTAATCCGCAGAGCCACACAGATGTTCGCAAAAAAGCACAAAAGACAGTGTCATGAACAATCAATATCTGCGGCAATCTGCCAACCTCTGCGGATCCCCATTGTCGCCCACCGGATCGAGCACTGTGTCTGAGCGGGAGAGGGAGTCATGGAGTACGGCGCGAAGCGAAGCGCCACGCGTCGTCGGGACCGCCCCGCAGATTCCAGCAACGCGTGAAATGAGAAGTGCGCCGTCTTCCGACGGCGGCTACAAGAGAGAACGAGCGGCGGGCTGAGCCAGCCTCGCCCTACCTTGCCTGGGCCCGATTCCCATTCGTGCTATTCGTGTGATTCGTGGTTACTCCTTCTGGCTTCTGTGTGCTCCGTGTGTTCTGTGGTAAAAAAGGAGGCGGCGGGCTGGAACAGCCTCGCCCTACCCGGAACGGCGGATCGATTACGGCATCCGCAGGCGGTAGAACCGCGCCGGGGTGTCGGTCGGAGGCAGCTTCGTGATGGCGACCATCCGCTCTGTCTGGCCGGCCGGAACTTCTTCGGCCAACTGCCAAGCCGCAAGCCGGAGGTCATCGCAGAACTCGACCCGGTAGGATTGCGCGGCTTTGGCCACAAACCGGAAGGTCACCTCGCCACCCTGTGCCGAGATGCTCTCGATGCGCAGCGGAGTTTCCACCCGTCCCGGTGAAGCCAGGGCGGCCTTCCAATGCGCGGGGTCATTGCCGTAGCTTCTGGCATCGATCCGGTGAATCGAAGATCCGGTGCCGGAGGCCCCAGATGGCCAAGGGGCCTCGCTGGCGTAATCCACCCGTTCCACCAGGGTATAGGGAACATCATTCCCCACCTCCGCACCGATCGGCCTCAGAAGCCGCACCGATTCGCTCCGGTTGCCCAATTGCCCCTTCCACGGGCCCACGATCAGCGAACCGGGAGACACATCGTAGCGGCCGCTGAAGGAGGCCAAAGCGGCCTGGTTGGTCGCCGGGTCAAAACCCACCACCACCACGGTGCCATAGGGAGCCAGAAGGATGTTCGTGGGGAAGTCGAAGTCGACCGCACCCCGCAAACGCCAGGTCTGGGCCGGAGTATCCACAAGGAACAGAGGCAGCCCAGTCGTCTGGTGGTTGGCGATTTCCACGAACTCGTGCTCGGTGTTGTCCACCAAGTTCGTTGCCACCAGGAAATCAGGTGGCCGATACATGATCTCGGAGATCACGGCTGGTCCTACCCGCGCGGGGAGGTTCGCCGCTCCAGTTCCCTGATGCCACTCTTCCGGCGTCGCAGGCACATCCACCCCAAAACTTGGGCCCGACAAGGGAGCGTAGTCATATCCGATGGAGGTAGGGACCCGGCCAAAGGCGGCTCCCTGCTCAAGCGGACCAAACTCCAAATAGGCCCGGTAACCGGTCAGGTTTCCTTCCGCATCGGCGGCGGACAAGACCACCGTGTCGCCGTTGTCCGCATCGAAGGCAAAGCTGGTGGGCGAGTTGGTGTCTGCATTGAACTGGGATTCATAAAGGACGCCATACCCCGCCGGGGGTAGAGTCCAGCCAGCAGGAACAAGGTATTTCTTCGGTTCGAAGGGAGAATCGCTCAGGTACCACCCGCCCACGGCAACGTTTGCGGCGGTTGGGTTATGCAGTTCCACCGCATCGTCAAATGGAGGATGGCTGTGAGTGAGGACTTCGTTGATGACTACATTCGTCAGGGGGAGATAGTTGGGAGCGGCAGGTGTGGGACTGACAGGGAAGCGAGCCAATTGGGTTTGTCCGTCCGGCAGCCTACCCTCCGAGACCCCCGTCTGCTGCGCGGAAAAGGTGACCGTGTCGATGGATTTTGGGACGCTGCCGCTGGAGAAGAGCGCGATGGTCTCGCCGCCGGCGCTTAACTTGAAGTCCACGTGGTTGGCCCCCTTCTCCGGTTGCCCGTCGGCGATGAATCGAGCGAAGCCATGGGCAGCGATAAACGAAAGCGGAGGAATCGCGACCGAACCGGGGGCGGTCGCGGAGTCACTCAGAAAACATCCCCCGAGAGAGGCTGGCAAGGGCAGCGGATTGAAGACCTCAAACCAGTCATCGCCATCCAAGGGGCTCGCCATCCATTCGTTGAGTTTCAGTTCGGTCACATTGGTGGTCAACTGCGCTTGGTTGCGATCGCCGAAGGTAGGAATGGCCAGCTGCCAATCTCCAGAACCATCCATCACGCGCCCGACGGAGAGGTTCGGAATCTGCAATCCGAAGGTGACGAGGTCCTTGACCACGAATCCATTCGTGGCTGGCGCCATCAGCACGACCGTCTGACCATCCTTATCCAGAGCGAATCCAGTGTGATAACCAGGATCGTTGGTCGCGTCGTCGCACCAAACCGTCAGGAAACCGCGCGCGGCGAGCGTGGCGTTCGTTGGAAAGGTGAACCGAGACGGCTTCAGCACATCATCCGTTAGGACCCAGCCCGCCAACGGAATCGCCTTGTCCGAGCCGTTATAGAGTTCCACCCAGTCCGAGTGGATGTCACCCGTGCCAAGGGCGTTGGCGTTGTCCGCCAGGATCTCGTTCAGCACGACGTCGGCGCCGGTGGAGGATGTGGTTAGGGCACTGAGGCTCGCGCCAAAGATCACGTCGCCGCTGTTGGCATTCGACTGGTGCACCTCCACCGCCAGAAGATTCTCCCCTTCCACCAGATCACCGCCCGAAAGCGTCACCGGTCCCTCCAGGGTAGCCACATCCATTTGGTCGGCGAAAGTGGAGGGATCCACTGCGTCAGGCAGCCGTGCGCTCCAAAGTTTCTTGCCGTTGAGGTAGAAGGCAGCGCCGTCATCGATGATGTAGCTGAGTTGCAGCGTGGCGGCCTGGGGATTGCCATGGAAAGGGAACTTGAGACGAAAATAGTATGTCGTTACCGCACTGGTGTAATTCGTAAACTCCGTACGAACGGGTTCCGGCAGGAGAGAGCCGGCTTTCGCGTGCCCCAGCAGGGCCGGGCCCTGCAGCCAGGTAGAGTCATCAAAGCCGGAAGTCGCCCAGGCATCCCCGGGGTAATCCGCCGTTCGATGGTAACGCCATGAAGTCGTGCCATCCACGGCCGCCAAGACCGTCACATTCGTCTGGGTACCGGAGGTGGAACCACCAAACGTGAAGGTGGTGGGTGCGGACGCCAAGGACGGATGCCCATTAGCGTCGGTGTAGGTACAACGCCAAAAGTAGGTGCGCCCGAACTCGAGCTGTTCAAAGGGAATGGGAAGCGAGGTCAGATTGGTGGAACTGGTGCGGCGTAGGACGGGTGCTGACCAAGTTCCATCGGACGCGCGGATCTCCCAAGTGGTGCTCGCGTGGGCTGGCGCAGGCGTGGCGGAGTGGGTGTACACGGAAGCTCGCAGCAGATCAGGGGGCAGTGCCGATGAGCCGTCCGCGGGGAAGGCATGAACTGGTTGACCAGGCCGCTGAAACTCACCCAGGCCGATCTGTTGCAGGACGTTCGCGTTGCGGGACGTGGCAAAACTCCGGTAACTGGAATAACCCATCGCCGCGATGCTGTCGGGGTGCAGGAGTGTGTGGATGAGCAGGTGAAAACGCTCCTTCAACTCGGGGCGAAAGGCCTTGATGAAACTGTCCTTGATATAGTTTGGACCGCGAAAATTATTACTCGGGTCATTCACCTCCCCGTTGTAGATCGAGTTGCTCACCTTGTCGCCGGCCATCAGGGCGTCCAGGTCCCAGGGCAGCATGCACCACTTTCCATTCGCTTGTTGCCAGAGGAAGTGATTCTGGGTGGAGTCGTCCCATGGCCCCATCCAATTCAGCACCGCGATGTAAGTCAGCATCTTATCGACGTCAAAATGCTCCTCAAGGTACTTGCGCGTGGCTGCGATATTGGGTTTGGGATTGCTGGAAGAATCGCCGCGAGCCGCCCATAAACCTTCGAGCATTTGCTGGAAATAGTACTCCCCCTTCCAATCATGGTTCTGGAGGGGGTAGGTCCACTCATAGCGCTGACGTGGTGTCCACCAGGGCGGGATCGCTGGCAACAAGCTGGCATCGCCTGGACCATACGGACCTTCGCGGGGCACCACAGCGGGGATGTAGCCGGTCGATTTATACAACTCTCCGACCTTCTCCTCCGGCAAATCGGGATTCAGAAGATGCTGGGTGCGGTGGTACTTTTTGAGCAATTCCTCGTCGTAATCCTCAATCTCCAATCGCGACATCGCACCGTTGGCATTCACGTAGAGATTCACCGTGCGGGTGTGAGGCGCGGGTAAGCCTGCCGCACGGAAGACGCCGTAGCCGGCGACGTTGTCATAGCCTTTGTCCGTTTCCAACATCGTGTCCTGGTCGTTGAAACGGTTGTAGCGCGGAAAGAAGATCTTGTAGGTGGTGGTTTTGATGTTGTACCGGCTACGGTGGTGACGAACGTGCACATCACGCACGACGCCATCGCACGCGAACACCGCTGGCTCGGTGGCATTCCAGTTTTCTCGAGGAAACCCTGGGGGGTCGGGTGTTGTCACCCGCGGAGGGCTTTGCGTGATGTTCGCCCGAAGACGGCTCACGCCCGCGTCCGAAATGAACAAGTCATAGGCGACCGTTCCCGCAGGACGGACGGGCGAGACGTAATAGGCGTGCCAGGCAAAAGGGTCGTCCTCCCGAGGCGAAACCAATCCCAGGGAACCCCCGCGTTCAGCCCAGAGCCGATAACGAACCACGGATCGGTCGGCTTGCCCTGGCAGCGATACCGTGAACTGCGGACGGTCCGAACCGCCCACCGCCGTCATCCACAACACGGTGGTGGGGTCGGTGGACAGGTTCACGTTGTCGACGAAGTACTCGATTCGGACCCTTCCCAACTGTGCTCCGGACGAAAAGGCAGCATCGATGCGCACGGGCTGGTTTTGCCGGAGAATGGGTTGCTCATCCACTTGCTGGTACACCGCCAAGCTGGTTACCACGGGAAGTGGCTGCGACAGGCGAACCGCATTGGGCTTGCCCGGACTCGGTTCCCCTGAAAGCGGCGAGGCCAACCAGTTGGCAGGGTCATTGCCCGCCCATCCGGAAGCAACCCGCTCCAGCGACCGGCCCCGGTACTGGTAATTCGTGTGGGCCAACCCGGTAAACCTCTCCGACGCACCCATCGCGTCCGCCGAGATGGGCCACGGAAAAGCAGCGGAGTAGCTTACGAGATCGACGATCTCCCCGCGTGCGTTCCTGAGCCTCAACGTTTCGCCGTTATTGCTCAGGTTCCCCTGCCAGGGACCGTAAAGGGAAGCCTCCGTCAAGGCGTAGGGCTTCACGGCGGCGAGAAGCGCCGGAGCTTTGGCTACCACCAGGTGCTCTTCCGGCAACAGTTGCGCGCCAGGCGGGAAGGCGTACTGGATGCCACCCGTCAACTCCCACCCCCCCAGCGCTACGGTGTTGGTCCCGTAGTTGTGCAGCTCGACGAACTCATGGAGATCCTCCGTCAGGTCCAAGACCGGCTGACCGTCGCTACCGAAAGCCGGCTCCTCGACCGGATGATACATGATCTCATTGATACAGATCTTCTCCTGCGCCGAACAGGCCAGGGGGAGGACCAGGGTGGCGACAAGCCACGTTCGGCATCGACTTACGCACCGCTGAACTGACAGAGAAAGGTCCGAGCTGGGAGTCTTGGTCATATCCGATGAATGGTCTGGTCGGACGACCGTAGCGGGCCCAGTACCCCGGCGCAAGCCTCCGGAAAAGCCGACGGGACGATCCTCGGGTGCGGACCGGTTAAGCCTGTTGTCGATGGCGCTCCTTGTAGCTGAGCACCCAACGTCGTGTGGCTTCCAGGCCGTTGGATCCCTGGATGCGAGCCAGATAGGCCCTCAAGCCCTCGTCGGAGACCGGCAGGTCGAGAATCTCGGGCTCCAAGGGAAGACAGCTCAACAACTCCATAATTGTGGCGCTGGTATCAAACAAGACTTCCTCCAGGGCATCGGGGTCGTCGGAAGCCTGGTAGTAGGCCACTTCCACCCACTTACCATCGGGACGCAAAGCGAATTGACGTTCCCGTTGTGCGAGGTCCCCAGGCACGTAGCCGGTCTGAACCACGAGAAATGGCCCGCGTTCCTTGCCACCGGGATCGAGGTTGATGACCTCGAGATCCACATAACTGTTCGTAATCTTCTTCATGGATATGCCGGGCAGCGCTCAGCAGGCAGCAAGACCAGCGTGCTGTAGGGAACGGGGCCACCAAATCAAAGGCAGCCAGAGCAGTGCGAAAACCGCAACTCTACCCCAGCTGCTGCGGGGACCATGCGCGATCAGGTTCTAGAACAACGTCATTTCCGATTGTAGTCCCGAACGTAAAGAATACATGCGCCCACTTCCGGCACGCTGTCCTCCCAGTTGTACTCGTACTCGATGGAGATATTGCCCTGGAAACCCTGACTCTTCAGCTCGTCGAGACACTCTTTGATATTGGCCACCCCCTGGCCATAGGGGACGTCATGGCCGGGACCGAACACATTCTTGTCTTTCAGATGCGCACTGATGATGCGACCCTTGAGGATCCGGAGAGCGTATGCCGGATTCAGACCCGTAGTACACCAATGACCGGTATCGACCGCGGCACCAATCCGGGGGTCGCGATCTTTCACGAGTGAGAGGATGTAGTAAGGATCCCAGACCTTGTAGTTTGGGTTGTTTGGCTGGCGAGGGTGATTATGATAGCCGACCGCGATGTCGAACTCCTTCACCATCTTCTCGATCACGTCGATGGACTCGGTGGATTCGGTCGTGACCGCGCGCATTCCCATCTTTTTGGCGAACTCGAAGATTTTGCGGGCCCCCGCTTCGTCGTTGGGGATGCCCACCACCCCGTAGTTCACCGCCATGATCTTGTGCTCGGCGAGCTTCGCTTTCACCACCTCGAGAACAGCGTCGGGAGAATCATGGCTGAAGGTGACCGAAGGTTCGGCTTTGCTCAGTTTTTGGCCAGGAAAGAACTCGATGACCTTGCCCCGTGCCTGGGCAGTCTTCTCGATGGCTTCAAAGACGGTGAAACGGTTGAAAGTGTAAGCCTGGGCGCCAATGGCGAAACCGCCGGTCTTGAATTCGTCTGGAATGCCAGGTTCCGCGTAGCCGATGAGACTGGTGGCACTCGCTAGGGCAGCCGCCGCCAACCCGCGAGCCAAGAAGAGTTTCAGGGTATTCATATTGATAGGGGCTATACCAACCTGCAGTGGGTCACGTGTCAAACCAAGAAAGAACCCCGGAAACCCTGCCCGATCAGGGCGGGGTATTTTGGCTTGCCTCTCGTGGCTGGGCAGGGACAATTGCCTCATCATGCACTTTTCCAACCCCTGCCCTCCTGTTCTGCTGAAAGCAGCATGTTCCCTCGCCCTGCTGCCCTCTCTCCTGCTGGCTGGCGAAACCCGGCTCTCCACCCTGGACTTGAGCCTCATGTCCGCCGGATGGGGCAAACCCCAGGCGGACAAGTCGATCACCGGCAAGCAGCTCACCATCGCCGGGCACGCCTACGCCCATGGGGTGTCCACGCACGCCAGGAGCTTGGTGTGGGTGCGCCTGGACAAAGGATCGGACCGGTTTCGGGCTTTCGTAGGGGTCGACGATTCCGCCAGTCAACCCAAGAGTTCGATCCAGTTCAAAGTCATTGGAGAAGGGAGGACTCTCTGGGATTCCGGGGTCATGCGCCGAGGGGACGCTGCCAAAAAAGTCGACTTGAGCGTAGCCGGCCTGGAGCAGATCGCCCTCATTGTCGGTGACGCTGGAGATGGAGTGGAATTCGATCATGCCGACTGGGCGGAGGCAGTCTTCGTAGGCAGTGGTCCAGCCCCAAAAACGGTCCCTATTCCTGTGGAGAAAGCAGAGATTCTGACCCCGTCGCCCGGGCCTAAGCCGAAAATCAACGGGCCGTTGCTCTACGGGTGCCGCCCCACCCATCCTTTCCTCTACCGGATCCCCGCCACCGGAACTCGCCCCATGACCTTCTCGGCGAAGGGACTCCCGACAGGGCTGCATTTGAACGCAGGGACCGGCATCATCACCGGCACGGCTCCCTCTCGCGGGGAATACCAGGTCACACTGCAAGCAAAGAACGCCCAGGGAAATGCCAAACGGTCGTTCCGAATCGTCTCGGGTGACACCCTGTCCCTGACCCCCTCGATGGGCTGGAACCATTGGTATGCTCACTACGACCGCGTCACCGATAAGATGATGCGCGAAGCGGCCGACATCATGGTCAGTTCCGGGATGGCAGATGTTGGATATCAGTATGTCAACATCGACGACTGTTGGATGTTCGCGCCCAAGCAGGCCGATCCGTTGCGAGTGGGGCCATTGCGGGATGAGCAGGGCCGGCTTCTCCCAAACAAACATTTCCCGGATATGAAGGCCTTGACGGATTACATCCACAGCAAGGGCCTCAAAGCGGGCACGTATACCTCGCCCGGGCCTCTTACTTGTGGCGGGTTTGCGGGAGCTTATCAACACGAGGCTCAGGATGCCAAGAGCATCGCCGATTGGGGCTTCGACTTTCTCAAGTACGATTGGTGTTCCTACGGTGATGTCGTGAAAGGTGACTCGAGCCTGGAGGCGCTAAAGAAACCCTACCAGCAAATGGGTGATTTGCTCAAGCAGCAGCCCCGGGACATCCTCTTCAACCTCTGCCAGTACGGAATGGGCGAAGTATGGAAATGGGGCGAGTCTGTCGGAGGCCATTCCTGGCGCACCTCCGGTGACCTTGGCTTCGAACTCAATCGAATCTTCGAGGTGGCGCTCAAGAACGCCGAACACCGGAACCACTCCAAGCCAGGGAGTTGGAACGACCCGGATTATGTGCAGATCGGGTATGTGGGGAACGCTCGCGAAGGAGGACAGCCACAACCCTGCCCTCTCACTCCCAACGAACAGTATTCCTTCATGTCGCTGTGGGCGCTGATGGCGTCGCCACTCTTCTTCAGTGGGGACATGTCCAAGCTCGACCCATTCACGATCAACGTGCTGTGCAATCCAGAGGTGATAGAGATCGACCAAGACCCGCTGGGTGAATCAGCCAAGGTGGTCATGCTTGGTGACGACACTTTTGTCATGGTCAAGCGGTTGGTGGATGGCAGCCACGCGGTGGGCCTCTGTAACAAAGGTGAGGTTCCCGCCGAACTGGTGGCGAACTGGTCGGCGTTAGGATTGCCAAAAGCGCAGAAAGTCCGCGATGTCTGGCGGCACAAGGATCTCGGCAAGTCCCAAGGGTCTTACAAGGCGATCGTGCCGAGGCGTGCAGTGTTACTCCTGCGGACCTGGAGCAAGTAGGCGAAAGAGAGGATTCACTCTAATCCGCGCTCTTCCAGATCGCCCTCGTCCAAGCCAAGGTAATGGCCTAACTCGTGGAGGTACGTGGTGCGGACCTCCTCGCGGAAGGCCTGTTCATCGCCTTCGCAGAAGTCCCACAGGCACTCCAGGAACAGGATAATCTGAGGTGGCAGATCCGCTGCTGCCGTTTCCATGTCCTCGTAGGAAGGACCAACGTAGAGCCCCAGCAGGTCAGGCTCGAATCCGTCGTCGATGAGCGCTTGGCTGGGAGATCGTTCGAGAGTGACCGGCAGACGGGCGGCGTGCTCACGCAGGCGCAACGGCAGAGCGGCCATGGTTTGGTTCACTTCTTCTACTGCGAATTGCTTAAGTTTGTTCCAATCCATTTCCTGAGCTTGCATGTTGAATCCAAACACTTCAGAGGTCTGGGTGGAAATATGCAAGGACTACTGTAAGACCCGAATCCAGTTTTCCATCTCAGAATCTCGTCCACTGCCTCTTGACGCTTTGAATTTGGTTTTGTCGTTTTGCTGCTTGCCACTCCTAAGGAAATGGTTGAGATTAACTTATATTAAAGACCGACCAACCTCTGACTCCCCCCTTCTATGATGTCGCATACTGCTTCCCAAATCGCGGAACAACTCCAGGGGGAACTCCTGGGGGATGGATCCGTGCAACTTACCGGCTTTGCGCCAGCCAACTGCGCGCGTTCTGGTGACCTCACCTTCGCCGAGACCGAAGCCTACTTTACCTTGGCAGAGCATAGCCAGGCCTCGGCCATTCTGGTTGTAGGCCCTTTCACGTCTCCGGACAAGGTGGTGATTCGGGTTACCAACGCGAGGATTGCCGTGGCTAGAATCCTCCCCATTTTCTTTCCCCAGACCCAACCATGCCAGGGAGTGCACCCCAACGCGGTGATCGATCCCTCTGCACAGGTCGACCCCACTGCCCATATCGGCCCTCACTGTGTAGTGGGGGCGCGCGTCCGTTTAGGCGCCCGTTCGGTGTTGATGGGTGGCAATCACTTGGGGGAGGACTGCACGGTAGGTGAGGATGTCTGCTTGTTCCCGAATGTCGTGATTTACGCACAGTCCCAAATCGGCAACCGGGTCGTCATCCATGCTGGCACTGTCATCGGATCCGACGGATACGGCTATGTGCTGGACGGGGGGCGACACCGAAAGGTCCTCCAGCTGGGAAAGGTGATCGTCCAGGACGATGTGGAGATTGGCGCCAACACGGCCATCGACCGTGGGGCTCTGGGGGCTACGGTCATTGGTCAAGGCACCAAGATCGACAACCTGGTCCACGTGGCGCATAATGTAGTCCTCGGCAAACACTGCATCATCACCGGACAGGTCGGTTTTGCGGGGAGCACGAGCCTTGGCGATTACTGCGTGGTCGCAGCACAATCGGGCATCGCGGATCACCTGAAGATCGGCAACCAAGTCACGATCGGAGCCAAGTCGGGGGTGATGCGCGACATTCCAGACGGGGGAAAAGTGCTTGGCATCCCCGCCGTGCCTGACAAACAGGCCAAGCGCCAGATCATCGCCGGACAGCATCTACCTGAAGTCCTTCACAGGTTGCGAGCGCTGGAGAAGCAGGTGGAGCAACTTCGGGCACAAGTGGAAACCCCAGACCTTTCCGCAACTTCATAGCCGGCGCGCCTTCCCTTGCCTGCCCAGTCCCGACTGCGTTACTTGACTTCGACTTCGCTGACGGTATAGCGCCCGTCGGTTTCAGGGGCCTCCATGGCCAGGCGAAAGGGGCGGCGTTGGCTCGTAGGATCCACCATGCATAGAGCGAGACGGTAGCGCCCCTGCTTCAGGCTGGCCGGAAGCGTCCAGGATTCCTCCAAGGTCCGTTCTCCGGGCAGCCACTCCACAGGTTGCGCCTTCAGATCAGAGGAGGCGGCGGGTTGCCCGTCCGAGCTGAGCAGTATGACCCGCACAACATGCGGATGGTACAGTTTCCCCACACCGACGTTGGCCCATTTCATCTTCAACGGCAGGGAGCCCCCCGGAGAGACGGACCGGGGATGTTCGAGCTCGCGGAGTACAAATCGGGCTCCGGCCAGACGGGCCAACTTCTCCAGCTGAGGCATGGCTTCAGGCGGAACCTTCCCCACGTTGTCGTTGATGAGGGTGACATGGTTCGTGAGCATGAAGTTCACTGCGGCGTCAAACGACCAGTTTTTCGACTGCAGATACGCGTAGTCGCCAAACCATTCGAACACGACCGGGGCTCGTTTCCAGGTGTCCGCCATATCGGGTATTCCAGCGTACTTGGCTGAGCCGATCCAATTCTGTTCATGCCAGGGCGACCCAACCCCATCCCGCCGAAAGCCGGTGCCTTTGGCGAGTGCGTACTTCAGCACTTCGGCGTCGTCGGACATGAATACGAGCGGGGTTTTGCGAAACGCCTCAAGGTAGAGATCCACAATCTGTTTTCGTACCTCGACCGTGGCGGGATTCGACGTGTGCCATTCGCCCCAGATTCCGTAAGAGCCGATATCGAGAAACTCGACCTCGGGCCGGCCATCGTAGCGTTCTCCCAGGGCTTTGAGAAACGCCCCGTGCTTCGCGAGATAGATCGGGTCTGCGTAATCCGGTTCAATGCGAGGGATGCGTTTCCCTCCACTGGTTGGGTCATCGCCGCCACGCAGGTACTCATGGCTCTTGCATCCGGCGTCGAATAACCATTGGGGGGAGGTATAGTAGCCGCTGCTGTGGGCGTTACAGGTCATCACCCGCAGGGCCACGGCACACCCCTTCGCTTTCCAGGCCCCGACCACGTCGTCGATCACCTTCCAGTTGTATCGGCCTTCTTCCGGTTCGGCATCGACCCAATTGAACCGGATGTACACCACGGAGCAGGGAAATCGCGGTTCGCCACGAGGAGCGCGTTGCTGACTCATCCAGCCCTGGCCGGGGTTGGCAAACAGGGTGTCGACCTCCCGGAACTGCGTTCGATGCAACGAAGATGGAGCGACTTCGCCTGCGGCGGCGAGCGAGGTTGCCACCCCAAGGAGACCCATTGCCACCCATTCCCATCCCATTTGGCATTTCCAACCCATACAACTCTTTCTACAGCCACTCGCGGATCTTCTCCTGGTGGCGGTTATAAATGAAACCCAGCACAAGCAGCACCACGCCCAAGGCCATGAAACTCAGGACGCGATAAATCGTGTCCAACTTCCAGACGTCTACCAGACCGACCCGAGCCAGAGCGCACCCAAGCACCGCCAAGCCATGCCAGCGGTAGACCCGTTCGCGCAGCAGGAAGCCTGCGCAGAACAACAGCAACGCCAGGATGGCCCAAGTGGCGGTCAAATAGAAGGTAAAACCGCCTGCTTTGACCATGACGAGTCGAGAAAAGAACAACCACACGCTGCAACCTCCGAGAAGAATCAAAGCCGGGTGCACGATCGCGGGAAGTGGGAACCAAGCTGGCCGACGTCGCACCATCTGCTGCTGACCCAGGAGAGCGATAATCGCAAGGAGGTTCGGTCCATAGACGACGGAGGGAGAGGTCAGTAAATACCAGAAGGCGAAGAAGCCTACACTCTCGAAACCCAAACCAACCCAAAGGGGCTCCTCCTCGCGCCGCCAGGCTCCCCAAGCAAAGAAGCACAGTCCCACGAACACCAGGAACCAGAAACGGTCCGCCTGGGGGATATACTCAAAAACCCACCCCAGGGACATGAAACCTCCCAGGCATCGGTAGAAGTTGCCGACCGCCCAAAGGGGCCTGCGCATTGGCTCCGGAATTAACCCTCGCTCCTCAAGCCATCGGCGGAAGGGCCCTGCAAAGGCGAACAGCGTGGCGATCGGGGCCAGGGCCCAATACCAGGCCGGGTGAGAGGAACGTGCATAGAGTTGGATGCCGAACTCGACACTGCTGAGCAGGAGGAAAACCTGCCCGAAACCGGCCAGGAACCAGGTACGGGTGAGGACGCCATAGCAGGTCACCGCCACGGCCAACCCGGAAGTCAGAGCCAACCAGGTTTGCGGGGTGAACTTGGGCCAGAGCCAGAAGAAGAGGATCCCCGCAGCCGCAAGAGAGTGCAGGATCTGCCAGGTCATTCGAAGGGCGTCAGAACAGGAAAGCCCTTTTTGGTGCTGCCACCAGTGAAGAAGGCCCAAGGACAACACCATCACGAGAGGTGCCTGCCAGTCACCCAAAGACGCCTGACCGAGCTGGAGGGAGAGGATGCAGCCCACTTGGCCTGCGGTGAGGAAGACTTGCCCAAAAAGCGCGAGTTCTCGCAGACGCAGCAGATACCACGCTCCGGTAAGGATTACGGCCTCGATAGCGAGCAGCGGGGCCATCCAATTCGGGGAGGCGAAGGTGATCGTGGCGCCAAACCAGGTAGCCAACCCCAGACTGGTGAAGAGGACCGTGGTTGGGCGGAACTCTGTCGTTGCCTCGGGCGCCGAACGTCGCTCCCAGAGAGCGTTCAGTACCATGAGCAGTCCCAAAGCCATTCCCTGGTACCGTCCCATGCGCAACTCTGGCTGAACCGACGGGAGTTGAACCATCATCTCGAATAGAGCCGTACCCACGGCCAACGAGGCAAAGCCATACGCCCCAAACCGCAAGGTGCGATTGTTGGCCAGTCCACCCCCGACGAGGAAGGCAACACTCTCCGCGCCCAGAAACAACCCACGCCAGGCGGAAGTAGTATTCTGCCACGTCGTTGCCAGCCACATCACAACGGCCAGGACTGTGAAGACGGTTTCCTGCAGGGTCCTCTTCTGCGGATCCAGATCCTGACGATGCAAGCGATGCTCGAATGCACTTAGAAGCATGAGCCCGCCAATCACCGCGCCGCGCCAGGCTCCGGCGGGGTCCATTCGCTGCATTTCCCAAATCCCCAGGCCGACTCCCAAGAAGCCGGCGAGATAGCTTCCTACCTCGAGAGCGGGAATCCGGAGGAAACGGCTGGCAAACAGGAGGGAGACACTCTCGCCCCCGAAAATCAACGGACGCCAGTCTGCGGGCGCATACCAGGTGGTCGCCAACCACATCACTTGAGCGAGCGCGGAGAAATAGATCGGCTCGAGTCGGCGGGGGGTGGAGGAGGTTTCAGGGTTGCGGATGCGGGTCCACACCGAACCGAAGAGCATGAGCCCGCCGATCGCCGCCCCGGCCCCCAAAGTGCGCGGCTGGTCAGGCGCCAACAAGCTGAGATGCCAACCCACTGCCAATGCCGCCAGAACGCACCCGCCGTATCCCAGTAGCGAATTCTTCAGAAGTCCCCTGGCCACCAGGCAGGCTGCGGCTTCCGCTGCTACGATCAGCCCACGCCATTCGGGTTGGGTGTTGTTCCAGGTCGTTACCAACCACACTCCCAGCGCCAGAACGGTATAGAGACCCACCTGTAGAAGTTGAGCGGCAGTGGGAGATTCACTTGTGGTGGCGACGCCGGAAGAGCCCTTCGGCCCAGATTCCTGCTGGTTGGATGGACTCTCCTGGTAGGACAACGTCAGCGCGCGCCGCCAACTCGCGTTCAAGAGCATCAAGACACCTGTCGCCACCCCAGTTCCGAGGCCGGTCTGATCCCAGGGCTTCTGGAAGAGAATCGCATAGCCCACACCGAAGACCGCGAACGGATAGGCTCCCAGGGTCAGAGTGCTGTTTTGCAGGGGACGACTGGCCAAGACGAAAAGTGTACTCTCCAACGCGAAAGCAAAACCTCGCCAGGGCAAGGTTGCGTTGTGCCAGGTAACAAGAAACCAGGTGACGAGGCCGAGAACCGTGAAGAAGAAGGGTGGCCAGGAGAAAGGCGTGACATCCCCCAGGTTCCGGGGACGCACGAGGTAGGCATTCAAAATCATGACCGCACCCACCGCCGATCCCAGCCACAGGCCAGCACCATCGAAAGCCGTCGGATCCATGAGGAGCCAGCCCGTTGCCAGAGCAGCGACGACTTGGGATCCGACCTGCAAAACACGGTTTTGGAGCTGATTTGCCAACACCAGAAGCACCAAGCTCTCCGCAGCAAGGACGAGGGCGAGGTTGAGTCCGGCGAGCCTCGCGATGAAACCTACCGTGATCAGCAAGAGGCCTTGTATCAGATATCCATTGCGGGTCAGAATATCCTCTGCCAGGAACCGCCGTGCCAGAGCCGCCAGGGCCACCAGCGCTGAACCATACCCGAGGCAGAAGATCCAGAAAGAACCCCGGCTCACGTGCAGCATCGAGAGAATGACCAAGGTGAAGAAGGCACCATTGTTGAGCGTAAGAAAGGCCACACGAGCCCCTCCGGCCAGGGCCTGAGCGCGAGAAAGAAAGATGGCGGCAGTCAGCACCACCCAGTAGCTGGCAAGGAACCAATTGCCTTTCCATACCTGAGCAGCCTCCCACTCCCAGAGCCAGCCGTTGTTATGGTGAAAACGCCAGAAAGCGAAACCGGCATAAGTGGCGATCAGGCTGCCGACGGAAAGCATGGCCCACCGGTTGCGCACCAGGAAGAACATCGAAGCCACCGTCAAGACGAGGTTGGAATAGAGCGTGAACAATCCGACCTGTGTGATGAACGAACTGTAGTAGGCGAGACCGATGCCGAAGAAGGCAAGCACCTCGGACTTCTGCCGGTCGGCGAGCCAAACCATGTATCCTGCCCAGCCCAAAAGCAGCGCTCCGTCCAGCGCGCTGCTGGTAATCACACGCAGATTCTCAAAGTAATGGGCCGCATAGGTGGTAAAGTAGACGGTCGCCAGGCCCCCGGCAAAGAGCACCTGCCCGTAATTCTTCACGGCTGCCTTCTGGTTCTTGCGCTGGAGGGCAGCCCCTGCCCCCAGCAAAACCGCTCCGCTCACGTACAGCAAGGCTACCTTACCCACCGGGCCAATCCGGCCGATGTAGTTTTTGTAGGCGTAACCCGCAAGGTAGACCAGACCGGTCAGGATCATGACGATCCCTATCCGCACCAACCAGTAAGTTCCAAGGCGTAGTTCGAAAGAGGGCTTGCCCTCGGATTCCTCCGCGGGCGCAAGCATTTCGGCAGTATCCTGCTGCATGGCTGCGACCGTCTCCGGGATTGGTTGAGGAGACTCAGCCCGGCCGAACGGTTCCTGTTTCGCTTCAAGGACGGGCGGGTTGGGAAGCTGTAAGGGGCCTTCTTCCACCGGCACAACGCCGAGCGCGGGTGGGGTAGTGACCGCTGAGATTGGATCCGGTATCACCGGAGGCGGTGCTGAGACCTTCGGAGGCTGTATGGGAGGAGGAACGGGCGGAAGCCACGGCGGTAGTTCAATGGGAAGCGGTTTGACCGCGAGCGGAGGAACCTCCGGCGAAGCAGTGGGGGTAGGCTCGGTGACACTGGCTGCTAACGAGTTCGGATCTGACAAAATGGACTCGGTTGGCAAAGAGGGTCCGGGTGGAAAAGGCCCAGCCAGGACGGGAGGAGCGTTGATCCTGATCACTGGAGGAGGTGGAGTGCCCGCTGGCGCCCCGGGAGGAATCACCACGGCTGGTCGTGATCCTTCGGTGCTCACCACCTCCTCCAACGCCGCCATCCTAGTCCGCAGCGCCACCATCTCTTCCTGAAGGATTGCCTGTCGTTGTTTTAGGAGGTCCAACTCTGAGCGCTCTTCGGTGGTCATAGAATGTAATCTACTCCTTGAGCGGACCCTCGGCTAATTGAAAAAGACAGCGACCCCATTGATGGAATCTATGGAGGACCGGGTCTGCGGAAAAAGGAGGTGGGTGGGCCACTTTACAGGGAGAAGAAGTGTGCTAGGTTAACGCCCATAATGGGAACATACCAAGTACTGTAAATTCCTTTATACCCAACTTGTCTTCAAACGCTGCCATGCATCCAAACAACGTTACTCGTCTGTGGTCTGTATCCCCGCCTAGCCTGCTCTTGTCCGCAACTTCGCTCTGCGCAGATGCCATTCCCCTCCCCGCGGATCTAGCCAACCCGATTGGCTCCGGGACCACCCGGGGTCTGCTGGTACGAACCGTTCAAGCGCCCCAGACCGAAGTGGTCGCAAACAGCGCCATCCGCGCCATCAAGCAACTCAATGGTACATTGCTGGGTGCCGATGGAACTGCCCTTCCCAATGAGGCTATTGCCGGCACGAATCCGGACGGCGGCTACACGGTTGATTGGGTCAGTTTCCTGGACGATGGAACCAGCCCCATGGACATCAAGGATGAAACGGGCAGTATCCTGGCGTCTTTCGACGTAGTCACCTTCCCTGGGATCCCAGGAACCGGAGGCCATACAGAGAATTTTGCCGGCGAGGTGATCGCGTTTCTCGAACTGCCCTCGGGCCAGACCACCTTCGGCATGAGCGTGGGAGCGGACCGGACTGACGTCAACAACGACGACACCTACCAGGTGTACGTGGCACCGAACCCTCGCGATTTCTTTGGAACCACGATTGCGGATTACCAGAGGGCGGGAGAGCAGTTCGTAAGCAAGCAGCATATCGAAAACCAGTTCACCGTTCAGGCTCCCTCTGCCGGGCTCTACCCCTTCCGCATCGTCTATTGCCAAACCGGGCTGGGCGCCAACTTGAACTTCTATACGGTCGACACGGCCACCTCGGAGCGGGTTCTGGTGAACGATTCCAGTAACCCCAAGGCCGTGAAGGCCTACACCGGCACCTCCGCCGCGGCTGCCAACGCGCCTGTGGTGGTGGAGGTGAGCCCCCTGCCCGGCTCCGCAGGGATCAACTCGGCTGCACCGATCACCGCAGAACTGCTGGATGGCACAGCCACAGTCACGACCAGCAACGTAAAACTGTACCTCAACGGCACGAAGGTGACCCCTCAGCGGTTGACCAAGAGCGGCTCCAGGATCCATGTCGGGTACGATCCCAATGCGAGCCGAACCACCGTGGATAACCAAGTGCGCCTTGAATACAAGGACTCCGCGGGAGTCTCCCATACCAATTCCTGGAACTTCGCCATTCTGGTCAGCGGAGGGGCCACCACCACGGTTGCCGGTCAGTGGGATTTCGAAAAGGGGGACCTTTCCGCAACCGTAGGGAACGCCCTTGCCTATTTCGGCGGGGAAACGGGAATCACCAAACAAATGACCCAGTTTGGCACCACCACCGAACTCGGAATATCGGATATCCAAGGGAAGGTCGCAAAGGTAATGGAGGTTCCTGGGGATGCCTCTCCGAACGTGGGCTACATCATGGCACATGGGATCTCCCCCAACGGCGGCGGTACCAAGGTCAACCAGTACACCCTGATCATGGATGTCTACGTGGATGAAACCGGGGCCGGAGCTGCTTCGTTGATCCGCCTGAGTAACACGAACCTGAACAACGGGGCCGACGGTGACCTTTTCTGGCAGGGCAACAACTTTGGGCAGGGTTCCGGAGGTTACAACGGTCGTGGAACCTTCACCCCAGGGGCCTGGCATCGAGTCGTGGCGGCCTACGATGAGGCCGCAACGCCCCCGGTGGTTGCCAAGTTCGTGGATGGCATCAAGCAGGATGACTGGACAGCAAATCAGGGCCTGGACAACGCCCGACGCGCCATGCAACCCACGGCCGTGCTCTTCTGCGACAACGGAGACGAAAGACGGAAGATGTGGGTCAATTCGGTGCAGATTCGTGCGGGTAAGCTCAGTGACGCGGAAATTGTGGCCTTGGGTGGACCGAGTGCCGACGGTATTCCTCAGACCATCCCCCAGAGCACCGTTACGGGTCAGTGGGACTTCCAGTTTGGCGACTTGGGCGCAAGCGTGGGGAAGGCGCTCCAGTATTTTGATGGCAACGATGGTCTCACCAAGGCTGGCACTGAGTTTGGCACCACCACCGATCTGGGGGTGATGGATATTGATGGAAAGCCGGCCAAGATCATGAAAGTGCCAGGGGATGCCTCGCCCAATGTCGGATACATCATGGCCCATGGCATTGCGCCCAATGGCGGCGGAACCAAGGTAAACCAGTACACTCTGATCATGGACGTGCTCATCGACACCACCGGAGCAGGCGCAACCTCCTTGATCCGGATTAGCAATACCAACTTGAACAACAACTCCGACGGTGACCTTTTCTGGCAGGGCAATAACTTCGGCCAAGGATCCGATGGCTACAAGGGCACCGGCATCTTTACCCCAGGAGAATGGCACCGGGTCGTAGCGGCCTATGACGAGGCGGCCACCAAGCCGGTCGTTACCAAGTTCGTCGACGGCGTGAAACAGGACGATTGGACCGCGAACCAAGGGTTGGACAACGCTCGGCGCGCGCTGCAACCCCTGGCGATTCTGTTCTGCGATAACGGGGACGAGAGGCGCACGATGTGGGTCAGTTCCATTCAGATTCGGTCCACCAAACTGAGCGACGCGGAGATCGTTGCTTTGGGCAAGCCGACTGCGGACAAGATTCCCGTGGCCATCCTGGGCGTGGTCCCGGAGACACCACCCGTCCTTACAGCCACCAAGGCCGGGACTTCGATCACGATCAGTTGGCCGACAACCGCGACCGGTTTCACCCTTGAGGCAACCGTTTCGTTGAGCGGTGCGGTTTGGACGGCAGTACCAGGAGTTGTTAACAATTCCGTGACGATTCCGATTGGGCCTGGGAACCAGTTCTACCGGCTAAAGAAGTAGCTTCCCTCACACCATCACCCGTGGTCCTTCGACCACGGGTGATGGGCTGGCCCGCTGTCCGAATCGTTCGAGAATGACGGGTCCCCAGGATGAGGGGAGACTTGCCAGTTCACCTCTGGTGAGGTCCTACCTCCAGGCTGCCCAAAGAGAGCCATCCCGCCAGATGCTGATCCTGGGTGGTGTTCGCGAAGCGAAGTGGTATCCCGTTTGCGAGTGGGTGAACAACCCGGAGGACGAGATGGTAGCTGCCCTCCGCCAGAGTTAACGCAGGAAGTTCGCACTGCCATAGCGTCGATGGCGCACCAGGAAGGATACCCGTCAGTCGAAAGGGGGCAGACCAGGTCTGTGCCAGTTTCCCCTGAGCGTCCACCGCACCCAACTCCACAGGCCAGGCATAATAGAACGGTGCGAGCCCACAGTTGGTGACCGTTAGGGCCACGGAGAGCGGAGCGCCTTGGATCGCACCGCCAAAGACCACTTTGGAGATGTGAAGCTCGTATCCCAGGATTCGCGCACCTGCGAGTGCTCGCTCCAAATGGTCTCCCTCCAGCTTCTTCCCAAACACACCTTGGTTGGCCAACCAACTGACATGAGTATTCGTGGCGCACCGGAGGAACTCCTGCCCCGCGGGAGTACAGGAGGGCAGATCCCAAAGGCACTTCCACACCTCAGGCCGAACCTCGCCTCCGATCGGAAATTCCCTCCATTTGTCGGTCGCGCCGGCACCGATGAGGCGAGTGCGGAAGAACCAAGCATCCTGCCGGCGCCCGGTCTCCATCGTGGCCCAGGCGAAACTGTCGTCGTGGTATCCAAGGCGCCGGGTGCTATTGCCGACATAGACGGGATCGTTGTCTCCGGCAGGGTACCTGGCGAGCACGGGGATGGTCTTGAACGCCGCTTCGTAGGCATCCATCACGATGCGTTGGGTCTCCTTGGACGCAAACCACTCGTCACGCGGGGAGTTGTGCCACTCCCCCCAAGTGCCTAGGAGGCCCATGGGCACATAGGCCAGTCGCGGGTCCCCGTCATACTTGCTCCCCAGGGCGCGGATAAAACTGGAAAGTGCGGCCCGGACGCGCGGATCTTCGTAATCAACCGTGTAAGCCACCTGCGCCGGCCACGGCTGCGTGTTGGTATTAGTCCAGGTGCGCACCAGCACCCCTGCGTCTATGAGAAACTGAGGGATCGCGATGGGCTTGCCGGGAAAGTCCATATGAAACCGCGGGATGAACTGGCGACCCTGGGAAGCGGCGCTGTTCAGTTCGGCCTCGAGCGGTTCCCAGGTGAAGTTGGTGGGACCGCTCATCAGCGAACGCAGAGAGAGGTAGTTCCAAACCAGGCTGTGAGGAAAGTCGGACTTGGGACGCGGATAGGTCACAAAGCCCTTCAGAGGGTTGTCCGGCGGGGCTGGGGCATAACCCAGCCAGTTGGTAGTGGCCGCGTACATGTCCAGGGTCTGAGCGAGGAGCCAACAACCAAGGAGTCGAATCACGCAGAATCTGAAGACCATTCGCACGTTTCGCGGTTGGGCAGAGGGTCGGAGTAGGATCATGGTGTTCCTGTGATCGAGTCTACACTCATTTCGAGCTGATGAGGTCGAGTTCCCGGATAGGCCAGAGGCTTGAGGGCCGGTGCTGCGCCCGGGCAATCGCTAACAACTTCTCGACCACCTGCGGACGTTGCGCGGCAAGGTTCACTGCCTCCTGTGGGTCCTTCGACAAATCGTAGAGCTCGAGGGTAGGAGCGGGCGTGCCGGGTTGCTTTGGATCATGGTTGAGATGCTGACGTACGAGTTTCCAGTCGCCCACTCGAACGCACTGCTGTCCTCCATAGCCGGGAGACTCCCGATAGAGGAAGGGACGCTCTTTCTGCTTTCGGCCCAGCAAGGTTGGGGCAAAACTGATCCCATCGATGCCTGAGTCCTTGTCCGTCTTGCAGTTCAGGAGTTCAGCAAAAGTCGGGAACCAGTCCTCAAATCCAGTCACGCGGGCACTGGTGGAGCCTGGCTTGATCTTTCCCGGCCAACGGACCAGACAGGGTACCCGAAAACCGCCTTCGTAATAGGAGCCCTTACGCCCACGGAGGCCGGCAGCGCTGTTGAAGAATTCCGTGTCCGTACCCCCAAGCCGGTCGTAGAGCGGGCCATTGTCACTGGTGAAAACCACGATGGTGTCCCGGTCCAGGCCTAGTTCCTCCAGGAGGCGAAGCAATCGACCCACTTCACGATCCATGCGCGTGATCATCGCGGCGTAGGCGGCCCGGGGAGTGCGGTGTGGCAAATAGGCTCGATCGCCCTGATAAGGAGTTTCGGGAAAGACACCTTCGAACTCGCGCAGGGAATCCTCGGGCACCTGCAAGGCGAGGTGGGGAACAGTCGTGGGAAAGTACAGGAAGAACGGCCGGGCCCGATTCTCTCGCACGAATTTCAGGGCCTCCTTCGCGATCAGGTCGGGCGCATAATCCTGGGCTCTGAACTGGGTATACGAGGCGGGATCGAGCGGATCGATTCCGTTCCCGAGTTTCTGATGGGCGGCGAATTTCGGGTTTCGCAATATCAACCGCTCGTCGTTCGACCAGAGATGGGTCGGATAGTAATTGTGGGCGACAGCCTGGCAGTTGAAGCCAAAGAAACGGTCAAACCCCTGGTGCAACGGATCGCCTGTGCTCCCGACGGGGCCGAGACCCCATTTTCCAAAGGCCCCCAACGTATACCCGGATTGTTTCAAAAGCAGGGGGAGGCGCAACTCTCCGACTGGCACAGGCTCCTGTCCTTCCTCCCCGGCGCCAAGGCCACCCCGGTTTTCCCGGATGTAGGCGCGCCCGGGATGCTTTCCGGTCATCAGCACGCAACGGGAGGGGGCGCAGACATTGTGTCCTGAGTAATGCGACGTAAAGCGCATTCCCTCCGAAGCAAGTCGGTCAATGTTGGGGGTCTTGAAACGACGCTGCCCGTAGCAGCTCAGATCTCCGTACCCCAGATCATCAGCGAGAATGAAGATGAGGTTGGGAGTCGCGCGCTTGACCGGCGCAGCCGTGAGACAAGCGATGAAGCCCAGTAGACCGACCACAAAAACCAAAACTTTCCTCTTCATAAGGAGCAAGGCTCAAGCACTCCCGCACCCGGACTAGAGTAGCTTTGTCAGTTTCACAATGTCCTCGAATTTGCCTTCGGAGAGCAGCTCCCCGTAGCCTGAGAACGCTCCTTTGCCGATATTACGCCAGCCAGACCAGACCTTTCCGTCGGTTTTCGATAACTCGAGTTGCCGGTTTACCAGGGCCGCTTCGGCTTGAATGAATCTTTCCAGCGTCGCGCGGTCCCATTTCGGCATTTGCACCGCTAATCGGCCCAAGCGCTCGATGATGGTCTCCGCGATCTTCTTACCATCGGCCAGGGTTGCCTCCCTTGGGTCACGCCCAAACACCCCTCGATGGGGCGGTTCCCCGAGACGCGCCAGATCGACACTCTCGGGATCGAGGTAAAGCATGAGTGAGGTCTCGCCCCACGCTGCATGGTCGCCGTGGTAGCCAACGTCCAGCGCCAGAAAATACTCGGGTGTTCCCAGTACAGGTATGCCGAGTGAGCGGCTTAGCCGTACGGCAAGGTCGCGGATGACGATTTGCTGAGCGGCACCGTAGTGGCCCGTGAAGACTATCACCGCCCGAAAACCTTGTCGGACCGCTTCACGGCAGAGTTTTTCCACCCAGCCGCGAACGAGGAGGGATTGGACCTCGTCCTCTGGCTCCATCACAAAGGTATGAGGCTGATCCAGGCCTCCTACCCCGCCGAACAATGCAGGGGCAACGAGTCCGCCAGTCCGTTGCGCCGCCCTCACGCACAAGTGATGCGCCTTGACGGCATCAAGCCCGGCAATGTTATGAAGTCCGTGCCATTCGATGGTCCCGAGGGGTTGAAACAGCGTTGGGCAAGCCTGCATTGCGGACTCAATTTCCCTAGGCCGTAACCGCTCCAATCGCACTTCCCGCGGGGCCTCCGGCGATTTCGATGAAGAATTCTCCGGGGCCTTCTCCGCATCGCTCGCGGTGACCGCAGGACAAGCAAGGATCGCACTGCCCGCTAGGGTTTGGAGAAAGTGCCGTTTGCTAATGGGAGTTTGCGCCGAAGGGGGAGAAGATGACACTTCGGCCGCTGAAGGTGGACTTGCATTGTAACTCTTCATTGGATTCTCGCGATTCACGGCTCTATCCTATTGTTCCAGAGTGGCTTATAGAGAGTGTCGACGTACTATACCTTTGGAACCGCCGAAAGTATAGAGCGACTCCTGCCAAAACGCTGAACACCCTCATTTCCGCCGATCCACCACCGGTCGCGCCTCCGGATTCAGACGGACATCGAGACCGGAGACGCGCACCCCTGGCTCACCGGATGCCACTCCGGACCCGATCTCGACCGCTGCCGTCGTATCCGGCCGAGGATCGCGCACTTTGTTATGTTGAAGGGTCACCGCCGAACTGTTCTCGATTCGTATCGTCGGTCCTTTTCGCCGTAATGCCGTCCCTGTCTCCGCCTGGATACGGTTGTTTCGCAGGGTGATGTCTTGTCCACCACTGACCCATACCGCCGTTCCAGCGCGATCTTCGAATCTGTTGTCTTCGATCAGCACCTTCCGAATTACCTCAGACTCGGCCGGCTGATGGCCCAGCCGAGTCGCTTGCACGGCCAACGCGGCACCGTTGGGGGAATCCGCATAGCCTAGACAGGTTCCTCCGCGAAGGAAACGGTTGCGACGAATCACGATGTCCCATGGCACTGGTCCCTCCGGCCAATCCGGCTCATTGGTCAGCACCACGCCCGCACCGGTGGTGTCCTCAAACGTGTTGTCTTCGACCACCCCACTTCCTGCCCGCAACAGGCAGCCGTAGCGCCGATTCCCATTCATGTGGTTGTGTCGGATCTGGAAGCCCGCACCACAGGCATCAAGGTTGTACAGCGTGTCGGCGGTGCGGTGGTCCGCTCCGGGCACGGCACCCTCCAAGGCTTTCTCCAGTGTCAGCAGAAAGGATCGGTTCTCCGGAGTTACAGCCACCGTCCTCACCTCTCCACGGATGCGCCCGGTCTTCGGATCCAACACCTGTAACCGGTCCCCCGGAAGAATCATGGCTCCCGGCGAAACGAGCCATTGGGTAGACGAACGCGTTTCACGCAAGACGTTCGGCGGGGTGTAGAGATTGACGGCGTCATCAGCCATGCCCTCGAAATAGCATTCCTCGATCAGAGGCCCAGAGCGGTTCTGCTGGCAATGCACACCATCGGCGTTGGCGGTGAGCAACCGGCTGCTGGCACGCGAGGGGAATCTGACCTCCAATCCCCTCACCACGATCTCCCCACGGTTCCCCACCAACCCGACCGCCAGACCAGGCGACGAATGGACCACTACTTTCTCAATGCGGATTCCGTCGCAACCTTGCGCAAACACGGCGGTCCCGTGTCCGCGGGCCAGGTGGACGTAGGCATCGCCGACTCGCATGTGTCGCAGGTTCCCGCGATGATGTTCGTCCAACGTGAAAAACCGCCAGGTACGTCCCTCGCGATGCTCCCAGCGCGGAGTCATGTAGTGGTCTGGAGTGCCCGACCGGATTCGGCGAGTGGCTCGGTCCATAATCATGCCCCACTTGCCATAGGGTTCGACTGCCTTGAGAAAATTCTCACCGTCAGGGGTGGGATATTCGGGCTCGACCTCAAGGTCGAAAGAGCCGCTCGAAGTATCCACTGCCCGAATCGTCCCTTGGCAAAAAGGCAGCGGATCGTAATCGATTGTGAAACCTCGCAACGTTACGGCTTGTGCGGATCCCACAAAGAACGCCCCGGCGGCGGGATCGGTGACCAAGATCTGGGTAGAGGGTCCAGCGCCCCGCACCAACAGATTGGTCACGTTCTGGATGGGGAAACAAGCACCTCGTGGTGTCGCTGGCGTCGCGCGGTAGATGCCCGGCCCCAGGATCACTTCGGCGGGACGCCCGGCCTTGATCGCGGCCTGAATCGCAGCGCGGATGGATTCTCCGCACTCGGTCCGCCCATCGGCTACGGCACCGAAATCATGAGCGTAGAACTTCGTGCGCGCAGCCTCAGCACGGGCGGTGGTAGCAGCCGCCATAAGCAAACCCAGTACAAAAACGATGCAGACTCGGATCGCAGACATAGATTACGGGAAGAGCTTGCCTGTGAATGACCACGACTGGCAATCATTTCGCTTCCATCCGGCTTTTCCATAGACAAAAAGGTCCGATGGATGCGTCAATACTGCTGGAATGGCAGAAGTCCATGAGCTGGAGCGTCTCTATGACGAACACGCGCAACCCCTGTTCGCGTTCCTGCTTCATTGCACGCGGAACGAGTCGGACGCAAGAGACCTTCTCCAGGAGGTTTTCTGCCGAATTGCTGGGACGCCTTCGTCGGTCAGCGGCGCTCGTTCTGCACGGGCTTTCCTCCTTCGGATGGCTCACAACCTGGTGGTGGATTGGGCCCGGCGATCCTCGACTCGCAAACGCAAACACGAAGCATTCGGGGAAGAGCCAACCTCGCTTTTCTCACCGGCTCCCGATCCGGATGCGGAGGAGTTTCGTAGGCGGTTGGAGACGGCCCTCCGCGATTTGCCAGACGAACAGCGGGTGGTGGTGCATCTGAAAGTGTGGGAGGGCCTCACCTTCGACGCGATTGCGGGAATTCTGGAGATCCCGTCCAATACGGCAGCCAGCCGCTACCGATACGGGATAGACAAATTGCGCAACCAACTGCGTCTTATCTACGAAGAACTGTGAATATGGAAGCCGACCCTTTCGAAGAACGTTTGCGCAAGCAAATCCTGCGGCAAGCCCCCCCACAGTGGCGCGAAGAGATCCTGGAGGTAGCGATGCGAAGTGCGCAAACAGCCGCACCTGCCAAAGCATGCCACGTTGCGCCCGCCCAGCACTCCTTGGCTATGGTCCTGCGCCAGTACCTCTGGCCGCATCCCGCAGCATGGGCTGGGGTTGCGGCGATTTGGATCGCCGGCATTCTCCTGCAGCTGAACTCACTCGGCCCGGTCAACCCGAGTTCTGCGCCTGGCCAACCCATAGGTGCAACGCCTCGCTCGCTGTTGGTCAGACAACATCAGGAATTGAGCCATCTCCTGGATTCGTTGTCATCCCTTCCCCCGTTACCCGCAACTCCTTTGGAGCCACCTGTAAGCTCCCCGCAAAGCTTGCCTCCCAGTTCCCCTGGGCAAGGTCGTTTGAACCCCCTTTCTACGTCTATGCCAGTATGAATCTGAACACCCGTGTTGACTCAAGTCCGACTCCAACCAGGTCGCGGGCGAAACGCATCCTCTTCTGGGTGGCCGCGATCTCCGGAATCATGGTGCTATTTGTAGCCCAGGAGAACTGGCGCGGCCGGCGGGCACTGGAAAAACAGAAACAGGCACTGCAAGCCCAAGGGGAAGTGCTGGACTACGCACACTCCCTTCCTCCCAGCGTGCCAGAGGCTGAGAATTTCGCGAAGACCCCGCTCCTGGTTGCGATTGGATACAAGGATAGCGTCGACTCCAATGAGTGGAACCGAATCAGTTCCATTGCGGTAGGGTCGTATACCCGGGACATGTTGAGCGGCCAACGTAACGATCTACAGGAATGCCAGGCCTACCTTCGCAGCCATACCAATGTGACCCTGTCGAGCGACTCCACTAATCCGGCGGCAGATGTCCTGCAAGGAATGGAATCTCTGAGTCCGCAATTTGACGAATTGAGGGCGGCTACCCAGCGCGCTTACGCCCAGTTTCCCGCAGATCCCTCCACCCCCTTCCATGGAAGCGTGCCGAACTACGTCGCCATCCGCTGCCTGAGTCAGGACTTTTCCATGCTCGCCAGCGCCAAGATTGCCCTCGGAAAAGCGGACGAAGCCTTGGCCGATTTGCAGGTGATCGGGAAGCTCGTGGATGCTCTGGAGGGACAACCCACGCTGGTTTCTGCCATGATCCGGGTCGCGGTGTCCCAGCTCTATATGCAAGGCTTTTGGGAAGGCTGCGGCGCCGGGCAGTGGAAAGACCACCATCTGCGCCATTTCCAGGAGCGATTCAAGTCCGTTCACCTGGTGAAAGCGGTGGATCACGCGCTTCACGTGGGGGAGCGAAATGGGATTCTCCTCCTGGTCGAGAGGAGTCTGGCTTCAGGTTCCACATCTCCCTTCTGGGTGCAGGGGGAGCCCACCCTGGGCGAAAGGCTGGAATGGTTGCTGATCCCACACGGTTGGATACGGCAAGATCTCGCCAATTACTGCCGAGTCATGCAGTCTTGCGGGCTGACCCGGGGGGAAGTCTCCGCACTCAACGTCTCACCGTCCGCCCTGGATCGAAGGGGGGAGGCACTCTTGGCCGAGCTCGAAAGCCCCTGGCACAAGTACCATCCTTACTGGAGGCTTACCGTGATAGGCGTGCCAAATCTGGTGAAGGCACACCGAACTGCGATCCGAAACGAAACAGTGATTCAACAAGCTATCATCGTGTGCGGGCTGGAGCGTTATCGGATGGCGCGAGGAAAGTACCCGGAACGGTTGGTAGATCTGCTTCCCGAATTCCTGGACGCCATCCCCCACGATCCCATTGGGGGACAAGCCATGCGGTATGAGTCAACCCAAGCGGGAGATTTCCTCCTGTATTCGGTTGGATGGAACGAGAAAGACGATGGAGGCAAACCTGCTTTCTCGAAAGAAGGCCTCCCTTCCTGGAGTTTCAGCGAAGGAGACTGGGTTTGGCCAAGTAAGATGGCAAAGAGCACGGAGGTGAGGTCCGGGAAGGAAGGGGCGTAAGGGGGGTAGGAAACCCACAAAGCAGCAAGCCGAGCGGCCTGGCAAACACCAGGGCACCCTTCCTCAGTGGTCTCCATTGCGAGTCGCCAAACCAAGCACCTCCTGGAGAAACTGGATGGTGACCGCAAACTGGAAATCCTGGTTTCGTTTCTTGGCAAAGCCGTGCCCTTCGTCCTTGGCCATCAAGTACCAAGCTTTTCCGCCGTTGGCGCGGATGGCCTGAACCATCTGCTCGGATTCGGTAACCGGCACGCGCGGATCGTTCTTGCCCTGGACCACGAGGAGCGGGCGCTGGATCTTCTGAACGCTGGTGGTGGGAGATATTTTCTTTAGAAACTCCTTCATCGCGGGATCTCGTTCATCCCCGTACTCCACTCGGCGAAGGTCACGCCGGTAGTCCTGGGTATTCTGAAGGAAGGTGAGGAAATTGGAGATACCGACGACATCGACACCGGCTTTGAGACGATCGTTGTAATGGGTCATGCAGGCCAGAACCATGTAACCCCCGTAGCTCCCCCCCATGACCACCACGTGGGAAGGATCCAGAGCCCGATCGGTCTGGATCCAATCCAGTAGAGCCCCGATATCGCGCACCGAGTCCTCGCGCCGGAAGCCGTTGTCGAGGGTGAGGAACGTCTTCCCGTACCCGCTTGAGCCGCGAACATTCGGAACAACGAGGGCGATCCCAAGTTCGTTTAGCAAATAGTTGTTTCGGGCCAGAAAACTAGGCCTCGACTGCGACTCAGGACCGCCGTGAATGCTGACGATAGCGGGGCGCCGTCCAGGGAACCTCGTGGGATCGGGTCGATAGACGAAGGCGGAGATGGAAAGACCGTCGAAACTCTTGAAGGTAATGAGGCTGGGCTCGACAAAGACGCCTGGGTTCAAGCCACCGGTCTCACTCTGCGTCCATCTTTCCAGGCGCTGTTTCTTCACGTTGATCGAATAGACATCGCTGGGCGATTTAGCCGAGCTGAGCGAGAAGCCGAGTTCACGGCCGCTGGAATGCCATTCGAGACCGCTGATCACTCCCAAGGGCAGTTTCGGCATGGGGACTTCTCGGAAAACATTCCCAGTCTCAAGCAGATGAAGGGCACTGGCACCGTTCTCGTTACTGACGTACGCAAGCCATCTACCATCGGGCGAAAGGTCGAGATCCTCCACATCCCACTTCAGCTTGGGCACAATCGGACGTTGGCGGCCCGAGGACATGTCGATTTGGACAAGAAGCCGAAACTCGGATCCAGCGTCGCTGGTGGCATAGATCGACTTATCATCCCGTGAGAAAAGCGCCCGACCGTAGGAGACTTTCTCAGAGGTCTTGGGTGTAAGGAGACGAACTTCTCCGGTCGAGACCTGAAGCAGGTGCAGGAGACTCTCATTGATGGAGATATACTCCAGCAAGAGGAGTTGATCACCGTCGTGAGACCAATCCAGAACACTCCACCCGCCACCTTGGCGCTGGAGCAGCATTCGGTCGCTGCCAGGCTGGAGCGGATCGATGAGATAGATGTCGGTATCCTTGCCGTTACGCCTTGTTGAAGAATAGGCGAGGCGTTTTCCATCGCGTGACCAACGTGGATTCACATTTCTGGATTTCCCATCGGTAAGGAGGCTGATCCGACCCTCTTGGAGGTCGTAGCGGAACAACTGATAGAACTCGCCGCCTCCCACGTCCTGTGAAAAGACCAAGCAACTGCCGGCCTTTGGCTGAAATGAACCTGAGGCAACCGGCTCGGGAAGGAACGTCAACTGTCTCCGGGCTCCCCCGGGCATCGACACCAAGTGCAACTGTGCGGCATCAGCAAAACGGGTGGAGATGAGGACTTCCCGTTTCACCGGATGCCAACCTTGGAACGTGGCAGCGCGGAACTCGAGGTATCGACCCACGTCTTTCTTGAGGCCAAGGGTCAGCTCGGGGATTCCGTCGGCAACGAGGTTTTCAGGAACCTGGGCCTGGGTATCCAACAAAAGAACGCCGAGTGAGCACAGAGCAAGAATCTGCTTTCGCATGGGGGGCATTTTGCGCCAAAGAGGGGAAAACATGAAGGAGAATCATTCTCCTCCGTTCGTGGTCTTGGTGGCTGGATCCGCCGTCGGAGGCGGGGGCTCTTTCGGGGCGAGCTTCTTGAGAATGCGAAACGGATTCAGAATTCCCTCCACAATGCGGGCGGGGAAGTACATGGGGGCAAGGACGGGTTCGCCAAGGGTTCCTGTAACCTTGTACTCGGCGAGCTTGGTCAAAGGGGCGGTGACCAAACCCAGGAGAGGCCCAAGGAGAGGAGTCGTACGAAGCACCTTGGCCTCGACGCGAGCCGACAATTGGCCCTGAAAATTCACCCGGCCTTCGTAGAGCAGGAAAGCAGGGGGTGAACGGATCTCAAGGTCATCGGTGTAAACTACGCTCCGCTTGATCGTATAGGTCATCTTACCCGCCTTGGCGCGACTGCTTCCCAAACCCGGGGTGACGGAGTTGAGGGCGGGCGAGAAGAGGCCGAAGAGCGGGAGCTCCCACAGTAGCCCATCGCGCATTTCGGCGGTACCAGATCCGAACCAGCTATCCCAGTCTTCTGTTTTGGCGGAGGTGATATTCAGGTACCCGCTCACCCACCCCTCGATGTTATTGGTCGACGTCGTGACGTCGGCGAGAAACCGGTGCAGATCCATGTCACGAATCCAGGTTTCAAAGCGGAGCTCAGGGGAAAGTCCTGGAGGAAAATCCACAAACATGTGACCGCGAAGATTACCTCGGTAGAAGGCGCCAACAAGGTTAGTGATCGTGACGGTGTCGCCCTGCCAACGCACAGTGGCTTCAATCTGGGGGAAACGGAATCGCCACCAATCGAACGGGCCGCCGTTCACTTCAAAGGTCATATTCGCGTAGCGAGTGCCACCCACCGTGGGAACCTCCCCATTGACCCTGGCCAAAGGGGGAGAGGAGAAATGATACGGCTCGATGGTTTCCGGCACCTCTCCTCCGATCGCCCGGCAAACTCGCATGGGGTCAACCCGGGCTTCCGCATTGGTAAAATAGAGCCAGCCGTTGGTCAGGTTCAATCCGACCGCGGGAGCTTTGACCCATTCGCCATCCGAACGGGTGAGGTTGATCTGGGAGGCAACGAGAAAGAGATTGGAAAGGGCGAGGTCTGTACGAAAGGTTTCCACGGCCTCCTTCCTGAAGAAGAAATTCGTAATCCCGAGGGACCCGGAAACGGAAAGAGTCCTGAGATCGAGCAGCGATCCCTGGATCTGGGCCTGAAGCCGAGGAGGCTCCGAGAAATGGAAATAGCCCAAGCCAAGCTGGCCGCCGCGACCAGCGATGGGGTAGAAGCAATCCGGGTAGATTTGACTCTCCAGCGCGAGGGAGAGGTCTCGACTCGGCAGGTGAAGCGATCCTGAGGCCTCCAGGCGGCCTTCGGGTCGATCCAACAACAACTGGGGAATGTGCACAATCCGATCCCCATAGCTTATCTTCGCTTTCAAGCGGTTGGCGGTGACACCTCGGAGAGAGGGCTGGGGAACATCAAGAATGGCGGTGCCGTGAGCGGTTTCCAGCAGATTGGAGGAAGCGGTTTCGATGAGGTTGGTCCAAGGCGGGACCGTCCAGGCAATCTCGGCCTCGAGACCGGGCAGCGCGGACCATTGAGCGTCTGCGAGCCAAGCGGCGGCATTCGTAGGAAGCGCAGGCCCGAGGCGATGCCAGTCCAGACGGGCTAAAAGGGCAAGGTCGAGGCGCCGACTATCGATGTCCAGGCCTAAGCTGGGCAGGCGGAGTTCCCCTTCATTCGAGCGCGCCTGGAGGTTGGTAACGGTGAGGTGGGGCAGTTCCCACCCCGCGGTAAAGGAGAGGCTTTGCAGCGGGAAGAAGCGTGTGACGGCGCGATCAATCTCGGCCTCTAGACGAATCTGATGAGGGGCGAGCAGGTTCCAGCCCCCCCAGGAGGAGTTGGTGGTGTACGAGGAAGCGGGCGAGAGAGAAAGGTGGAAAGAAGCACCTTGCAGAGTGCCGACTGGGCCCTGAACCTCGCCGAACTGGAGATTCGCCTCCCCGGCAACCGTGAGACGATTGGTGAGCGAGTGGGTAATCTCTGCTTTCAAAACATTGCTGCGAGAATGCCAGCCGAGGCAGTCCAAGTCGTCTGCCTGAAGTTCGAACGAGCTTCGCCAACTGTTAGCAGGATCGCCGGCCTGATGGGATCGAACCTGAAGACTGGCGCTCAGAAAACTGACCTTTTCCGTACGGAGCTCGCGGGCGCGCAATTCGCCCTGGACCACCCGGGGGATGGCGTTGGTGGCGCTTTGACCAATCAGGAGGTTCAGATGCCCCGTGCGTACCTTACCCCAGCGAGTCTCAGCGTTGGCCATGACCAGGGAGACGTCGGTGCTGAACCATCCATTGGTGAGGGGGGGATCATTTAGTTTGGTTTTCAGGAGGAGGTTGTCAGCTCGGCCCCACGGGCTGGTCGCGCCGCTGGCCTCGCAGCGAAGTTCCGCAGTAAAGGAAGCAGGGTCGATGGCATCCCCTTTGAACCGAACCCACAAGCTGGGGGGAGCTTGAAAATGGAGCGACCGGGCTACCTTCACGATCTCGTATAACTGGGTTCGCCACAGCTCACCCACGGATCCCACAGTGGGGTGGCGGGAGGGCCGGCCCCACGATTGGATGGCGATGGCGTTGGCGACGGAACCTTGGGCCTGGATGCGCGCGCCTTCGAACTGCGCTTGGAACTCGTCCAACTCCCATTGGTTCCGGGGGAGAAACCGAAGGACGGTCGAGATATTGGTAATGGAAAGCTGAAGCGGAGCCCGGTTTTCGGAGGAAAGAGGGACTTCCAGGCGTCCCCGCCGAATCTCCAGCCCCTCGATCTTGAGTTGGAACCGGCACAAGGCGGCCTGGCTAAGCCTAACGGAGGCCTCCCCAAGGTAGATGGAGGGGGCGTTCGACCCCTGACTGGAGCGCAGCGTAATCTCGTCTGCGACAATTCCCTGGTGCCAGCGCCAGCGCACCCGCTCGAATTCGAGGCTGATGCCATTGGCTTTGAGTTCCTGGAGGATCCGTTGTTTGGCAAAGCCGGGCAACCCGATCTGGCTGACATAGATCAGGGCGGTCAGGAGCAGCAGCACCCCGAGCCAGACCGTGATGCGAAACCCCCGGAAGGTGAGGCGCAGAATGCGCCAGAAGCGCCGGCTGCGAGACCGGAGAGTGGGCTGGGTCGGTCGATCGCGCTTATGCCGGCCAGATTTCATGACCGGGAAGCAGGGTTCGGGCGGCTGGAAGCCGGGAGCAAGTCCGCCGATGGAGAGGAAGCATCCACTCAGTTACCAGGAGGAGGCTGCACCACGAGGTCGCTTTCCACGTACTGGTAGATCGATTGCGGGCAGACGAAGACCACCGGCTGGGACTCGCCGGGCAGGGTGACCGCCGCATAAGCGCGCCCCCCGGTGGACTTACGACCGAAGCGAATGGTAGCCTGCAACGGGGTGTTGGTGGAGACCAGGTCGATGGTCAGCTCGTGCTGGGTTGCAGGAATGCCAAAGCGGGCAAGACTGGCCTCCCCTTTGGCCACCCAACGTTCGGCACGCAGCTGGCCGAGCCGGTAAGCTGCCTCTTCCAGCGTAAAGTGGTTGATCATGCCTTGGCTGTCTGAGGAATGGACCCACTTCATGGGCCCGGTGCGAATCAGTTTTCGGATCCCCCCATCCTGCCGGATCGTAATGCTGGCGATGCGATTGGTGGGGATGGACCAGATCTGGCGGGAGCGCAATTCGAAGGCCGCCTTGGGCAGCCTGCCGGGGTCCATGGTGGTGACGATGGAGTTCTCCTGCCCCCGACGCGCGTAGAACTTGGATCCATTCGGATTCCCGAGATCCATCTGGGCGAGGAGTAGGTTGGTGCTGGAAAGGTTCGCGGAGAGGGTGGAGTAAAGGGCGTAACGGCGCTTGGGCGGGGCCAGTCCGTAGGGAGCGAAGTCAGTGGCGACCTCCTTCTCAAATTCCTGAAACTCCAGTTCCGCCAGATTCCCGATCAACTCCGTGACGAGTACCGAATCGGCCTCCATTAACACTGGCTCGAGGACTTGCCAAACCTGGTTCGTCCCCTTTTGGAGCACGTATTTCTCGTCGGCTGAGACCTCGATGCGATCCACGCTTTCGGACGGAAAGATCAGCATACGGCGATCGCAAAACTCCCGGAAACTGGCGAGCCAAGGCTCGACCACCGCCGCTGCGAGTTGGACCACGTTGGAATGGGTCAGGGAGCGCACGTAAACCTGCGACACCTCCTGCGTGGAGAGACGGCCAATCTGCAGCACGAGGAGATCGTTCGTGCCCTGCCCCAGCACAAGCTCCCGATCAGGGGGGAACAGACCGTACCCCTCGAGGTCGGCTTTCGAATCGTCGCTGACGAAGCGGTTGACCCTGGCCATCTCCATCGCGCGCAACAGGTGGTCGATCCGCGCAGCATTGGCGCGGGTCAACAGCGGCTTGGACATCTGCCAAACCTTGTTGGTGGGATCCTGCAGGACGACAAATCCGTTGGTGCTTGGGCGAACTTCCACACGGTCCACCGAGGCAACAGGAAAGGACAGAAGACTCGTTTCCCGCCACTGATTCGCGTGGAGCGGCAAGGCGGGAAGAGAGGCGGCGTCGATGACGAACAAACCATCTCGACCGACCACTTGCGCGTAGACCTGTTCGCCGATCAGGGTCCTTCCGCCGAGGCGTAACTCGACTCGCTGGGCTTCGGAGAGCAGAACCAGAGTCCAAAGAGGGGGGTTCAGTCCAAAAGCGGCTGGTCCATTGGTGTGACTGAGCATTTCTTTGGAGGAAACGGCGCTGCGGTAGCGCATCTGGGCCAGGGAGCTGACCAGGTTGTCGAAAGCGAGCGACTGCCCGGGGTAATCCACCGGGGCCCGAAGCCGCCAGGCAGGCCCGATTCTTTCGCCGCGAAGCACAAGATTGGTACCCTGAATGATCTCCACCCGGGTCATGGCATTCGTCTGTAGCTCAGGCCAGAGGAGGGAGGTGTTAAGTTGGGTGCGACTCGTGCTCGTGGTACGGCGTTCGAAGAAGACGATGAAAGCCAGCAGTCCCACCGCCAGCATCACCAGATATCGGGTAGTTCTGCTATTCATACTAACGGCGTCGGCGGAACCAGACCAGGATGCCGAGAAAGATGACGGCACCGGGAAACACCACCGCGAGCAGAAGGCGCAAACGGAACATCTGGTTCTGAGTGATGCTGACACGGCGTTCCTGGAGAGGTTGCGGGGCGATTCCAGAAAGGTGTTTGGGACGATCCAGCAACCAATTGATCGACTGATTGGCGAAACTCAGATTGGCGTCGCTCATGATGCCCGCGTTGCCAAAAACAAAAGAGTCGCCCACCACCACCATCCGAGTCGAACCACGGTCGGCGCTGACTCCGGCAATGCTCCCCTTTTCCACGGCGGCCGCGACCGAAATGGCCCCACGCCGGTCCCGGAGAGGGTTAAAGTTAGCCACGCCGTCGGACCGGATTTCACTCGTGGTCACCCCTCTTTCAGAAGTGAGGAGCAGGGCTTGCGCCTTGGCCCCATCGGACGCCGAGGCGTTACCCTGCACGGGGATCACAGACCGGGCAGCCGGGAGGTATACGGAACTCCCCATGAGCGCGTGGGTGATGGAGTGCGGAACAAAATTGGTGCAGACCAAGTCGCTTCCACTGCGAGTGTTACCCGGATCCGAGGTGTAGTCGTTTCCGATGGCCAACCCCCACCCGGCAAGGAGTTTTTCGAGTCCGGATTGGGCTTTGCGTGGGTCATTTCCAGCGGCATTCATGGAGCGGTAGAAGCTGAGCATCGCCAGCAGGCGACCGCCTCCGTTCAGGTAGTTGCTGATCTTCTCGACTTCTTCGGGAGCGATGGGGTGCTGCGGCCCGGCAATGATCAGCATCTGACAATCCTCGGGTATCTGGTTGGTTCCGTTTAAGCGGAGCAACCGGACCTGAATGTTCTTTTGTCCAAGGAGCCGTACCAACTCGGAGTACCCATAGGTTCCCTCATCACTGGAGGGGTCATGCTCTCCGTGTCCCTGAAGAAAGCAGGCCACCGGTTGCCGATTGTCGATCAGGCTCAAGATGGCCGCGGAAAAAAGTCTTTCGCCTTTGAAAGCCAGCCGCTTCACCTCCTTCTCACCTCTCATCAGTCCGGTCCAATCATAGTCAGACAATTCGCTGGCTCGAACCATCGTCCGCCGCGCCCCCATCTCGAAGATAACCAGATCGGACTCCTTCTGCGGAAGCTGATACTTGGTGACAACCAACTGGGCGCGGTTCAGGTCACGCCGATAGTCGACGTGTTCCACCTTGAGGTGAGGACAAACGTAGGCGTACTCTTTGAGCAGCCCGGAAACGGAGCCGAAAAGGGGTTCCGTACGATCGAAAAGGATCGTGACCTGGATGGTATTGGTGATGGCACCGAGCAGATCCCGAGTTTGCGGAGAGATCTCATAACGAGCGTCGCTGATCCAGTGCAGGCGCCGGAAATGCCGCGCGGAGAGGTAATTCAGCATCAGCACCACCGCCAGAAAGGCCACGATCGAGACAGCGACATTCAGCCCGATGCCCACCCGGCGCACGGTGGAAAAACTGTTGTTTGGGGTGTCGTCTCCGTTCATGGTCATTTCCAGCGGCGACTTTCCACAACCTTCAGTGTCAAGAAGAGGAAGAACGCCGTCAGGGTAAGGTAAAACACCACGTAACGGGTATCGACCACCCCGCTGGCGAAGTCTTCCATGTGTTCGATCATCCCCACGTAGCTCACAACCTTGGCCGCCAGGCTGGATTGTGTGCCCAGGCTGAACTTGAGAAAGCTGATGAGAAAGAGGCCAACCCCGAACGCGAGGCTCACCATGGCGGCGATGATCTGCGACCGGGTGAGCGCCGAGGCAAACGTGCCCATGGCGATATAGAGAGACCCGATCAAGGCGACGCCGAGGTAGGTGGAGGCCACCGGCCACCAATCCATCGCCGTTCCCTGGTCGGTGTACTGGTGCACCACATAGATGCAGGCCAAGAGGGGAATCCACGCAGTAAGGTAAAACAGAAAACCCCCGGTAAACTTCGCCAGCACGACCTGCAGGTCGCTGACGGGCACGGTCATCAGGGTTTCAAACGTGCCCGAGAACTTCTCCAGCGCGAACAGCCGCATCGTGATCAAGGGCGAAGCGAGGAGCACGATCAACCAAAAGAACATGCTGCTTTGCCAAAGCTCCGTGAGAGGGGTGCTGACCAGGTCTCCGTTGTAGGCTTCCAGTACCACCAAGAAGCTGACGCCCACCAGGAGGAGCACGGCGGCGATGACAACGTAGGCGGTCAGCGAGAAGAAGTAACTTCCCAACTCCCGCCGAACCAAGGTGAGATAAGCGCCCATCAGGATGCCTCCTCCTCGCGATCATGACGCGTTACATGCACGAAAATATCCTCCAGGGAATGCCGGGTGCGGGTCAATTCCCTCAACTTCCATCCGCGCGCAACCGCGGAAGCAAAAACCGCGGGCCTCAGATCCACCCCTTTGCGGGGGGTGAGGGAGCAGCGAAAGAAGGCACCGTCGATCGGAGCGACATCGAAATACTCGACCCCCTCTGTTTCCTGCCAGAGGAGCCGGAGTTGGTCCACAGGCGCCTCGATCTCGGCCACCACCTGACCTCCGTCGCTCATCCAACGTTGCAGGTTCTCCGTGGTGTCGGCCGCAAGCATCCGGCCTTCGCGCAGAATGACCACCCGGTGACAGGTCATCTCCACCTCAGGAAGGATGTGGGACGAAATCAGAACCGTATGGAGAGGGCTGAGGTCTTTGATGAGTTGGCGCACCGCCCGGATCTGGTGGGGATCCAACCCGATGGTGGGCTCATCCAGGATGATCAGGTCGGGCTCATGCACCAGGGCATCGGCCAACCCCACCCGCTGCCGGTAACCTTTGGAGAGGGTACCGATGATTCGTTTGTCCACATCCGCCAATCCGCACTGCTGAACCACGACATCGACGCGCGACCTGGAACGTCGCCAGCCAAGCCCTTTGAGGCGCGCCCGGAAATGCAGGTACTCTCGCACCCGCATGTCAATATGGAGGGGATTGTTCTCGGGCATGTAACCAATGCGCCGCCGAACCTGGTCCGTTTCCCGAAAGACGTCATGCCCCGCGATGGTGACGCTGCCTGAGCTGGCAGGCATGAAGCAGGAAAGAATGCGCATGGTGGTGCTCTTCCCAGCGCCGTTGGGTCCGAGCAAACCGACGATCTCCCCCCGCTGCACAGAGAAGGAGATGTCATTGACGGCGGCATGGCTGCCATACCGTTTCGTCAGGTTTTGAACTTCGATTATCGGTCCACTGCTCATCGCACGGGCATTTCCACACTGGCGCGCTGCGGCATGATAAACGGCCCGCGCCGATGCTGAACCAGCACATCCAAGGCTACTTTCTCGCCTTTCTTCTTGGCAAACAAGACTTTTGCCATCGTGGTGACGTCATCCGCCTCCTCTCCGTCCAGGGCTAGCAGGATGTGGCCTCGCTGAATCTGGGCCTCTGCGGCGGGGCTCCCCGGTTCAACCCCAGCCACCAAAAGGCCTTCGGTAGTGACCAGTCCCAACCGCTCCGCCAACTCAGCCGTAATCTGCTGCACACTGATACCCAGCTTCTGCTTGATCAGCGCCGCATTAAAGACCGCCGATTCCCGGACCAGGCGGAGGGTGGCCGTGAACTTGTCCCCAGCCCGGTCCACGATTAGGCTCACATCCTGCTTGTCGCCCGCGGCGGATAGCTCCTGGTTGAACTCGATAAACCCACGGGGTTTCTTACCGTTAATGCCTACAATCACGTCCCCTTGTTTCAACCCCGCCTTCTCAGCAGGGCTTCCCCGATCCACTTTGCTGACGGTCAGGGCCTGGCCCCCGGGACGGATCCGGGCACCCAGCCAAAGCTGGCTGATCTCGGGGGAAATGATCTCGGACAGCGCCTCGGTCACCCTCTTGACCGGGATCGCGAAACCGATCCCCTGCCCTTCGCGGTAAACAGCCACGTTAATCCCAATGATTTCGCCGTTGAGGTTTACCAGAGGTCCACCGCTGTTGCCGGGATTGATGGCGGCATCGGTTTGGAGCCAGTCCGCCACATCCATGGGTTCCCGGTCTTTAGGAGGGCGGCGGCTTTTCGAGCTGAGGATGCCTCGACTCACGGATCCACCGAGTCCGAACGGATTGCCCAGCGCGATCACCGTCTCCCCCAGGATCAAGTCGTCATCGGCGGCAAATCGGGCGGCACGGAATTTCTCGTCCTTCTTCCCTTTGATACGGAGCAGGGCCATGTCGGAGCGACTGGTGCCTGCGACCCGTTCCGCCTCATAGACTTCGCCGCCGGCCTCATCAGTCAGGCGAACCCAAATATGAGTAGCCCTACGCACAACATGTTCATTGGTAAGAACATAACCAGCCTCATCGATAATGACTCCCGAACCCAGGCTGTACTGGGACTCGGGTCGACGACGACGGTGATAAGGCCCCCAGAAATCTCGAAGTAGCTCTTCGTACGGATCCTGCACATCCACAATGGTTTCCGTGCCAATATTCACGACGCAAGGCATCACTTTAGCTACGGCGTTCACCACCGCATCCCGTCGATTGGGGGCCTCCGTTGTCCCGCGCTCCGCTGTGAGAGCGGTGGTCAGGAGGAGAACAGCGATACACCCCCCTGCACTGGTCCAAAAAGAAAGGGATTTGCCACGTTTCATAGAATCCATCGCATGGAATCAGGTACTGTCTTGCGTCCTGGCGGCTAGAGAACCCGGCCCACCGGGAGATGTGCCGCAAAACCGTGGCTTGACATTGCGCGAGGTCCGGGTGAAATGCAACGGCAAGGTGAGTGCGTTATCCCGTGATCTGTACGCTCGTTGGCGTTCGTGTGGCGAACCATGGTCATGTCTCCGTGAAGAACCGCCCGGGGTCCCTTCCGAGGCGACCCTGCATCAGATTTGGATGCATCAGCGCCTGCGTCGCGAGGCCCTGTGTTGTTTAGACGGTCGGCCCGTGGTGATTCTTCACCCTGGATTCCTAAATCGAGAGGCAGGCCCCGACTTCCAGAATGCCCTAGTTCGCCTGGGGGACACCCCTGCAAGACAAGGGGATGTGGAAATCGACCTGCGGCCCGAGTTTTGGCGGCATCATCGTCATGACACCAATCCACGATACCAAGGGGTGATCCTGCACGTCGTGTGGGAGGGAGTCCTCAGGCAAGATTTCCCGCTTCCGACCCTTGCCGTAAGGGAAAGCCTGGACGCTCCCCTTCCCGATCTGATCCGCTGGTTTGAACTGGGAGGTGGATCCTCGGAGCCCGCTGGCACAGCAGGAAGATGCCAACCGATGTGGGCCAAGATGGATGCCGAGCAACGGAGGACTTTGTTGTTGCAGGCTGCCCAAATTCGTTTGGAGCGCAAGGCGGTCTTGCTTGGGCAACGCGCCGCAACCGTGGGCTGGGAGCAGGCCTTATGGGAGGGGTTCTTCACCGCCTTAGGTTTTAAGCATAACAGCTGGGCGATGCGGCGGGTTGCAGATTTGCTGCCCCTGCTCAGGCAGACGGGTGAGCAGGAGCCCTTAACGCCCCAACTGCTGCAAGCGAGGCTCCTGGGGATCGCCGGCCTGCTTCCCTCTGTGCTCACTCATCAGGACCTCGGCACAGATGCCTATTTGCGCCGCCTCTGGGACACTTGGTGGCGTGATCGCGGTGTGTATGAACACGGAATCCTCCCCGTCTCCGCCTGGCGTCTGGATGGTCTGCGTCCCGCCAATCATCCGTCGCGTCGGTTGGCTCTCGCCGCGCACTGGCTCTCCACCCCACGCTGCCTGGCCCGGCTCGAATCCTGGATGCTCGAACCCTTGGGCCGCGAGGATTGGGCCAAGTCGTTGCTCCTCCGACTCCAATCGGGCGAAGATGAATTCTGGACCCATCATTGGACCCTTCGATCCAAAGCCATCTCCGCCGCACGTCCGCTAGTGGGGTCGCAACGGGTCACGGACCTGGCCATCAACGTCCTCCTCCCCTGGTTTTGGATCCGCGCCCAATTGGGAGAGAATCGGGAAATACACAGTCGCGTGGAAACCCGCTGGTTTCAGTGGCCCGCCGCAGAAGACAACGCCCGGCTGCGGATGGCTCGGCGGCGGCTGATGGGACCCGGCAAGTCGGGTGTGGCACTGACGGCGGCTGTTCAACAAGGACTCCTCCAGATCACGCGTGACTTTTGTGCAAGATCCAACTCCCTCTGTGAAGGATGCCAGCTGCCGGAGTTGATGAAGGCGGAATTGAGTACGGGGAGAGCTCACCATGAAGCTCATGAAACATGAAGGAAACCGCTTTCAAAGAGACTATCGCTGGTATACAATCACTTGCATACGAACGTCTGGCCTGGATAGGCCATGCAAAGCAAGCTTGACCCCACTGCTGAAGTGATCTGGAACCTAACATGACGATCGCCAAACGTTTGGTCCTTCTCCTGGCAATCCCTCTGCTCGCACTGGTGGGCATGGGCATCTTCACCCGGGTTCACCTGTCAGAAATCGAGAGCCGCAGCCGCTTTGTTGCGGAAACCCAGATCCCGAGCCTTGCGGCCCTCGGGAATATTTCGAGGACCTTCCTGGAGTTGCGCGTGAACGTGAGGAATTGCCTTTTGGCGACCAACCAAGCCGAACAGGCCACGATCCGATCGCAGTTCGACTCGGGTGAAGCCGAATTACTCCGTCAACTGCGTCACTATGCCGACTCACTGATCTCTGATTCTCGCGACCAGAACTTGTTGAATAGCTTTCAGGACCTGAGGCAGAAATGGGCTGAAGGCGCCAGGGAAGTGATGTCCCGGATGGCGCAGGGACACGGATCAGAGGCCTTGACTCTGCTCAAAGGTTCGGTGAACGAAACGGGAGAGCGCCTTGGCACGACCTTGACCGAGTGGATTCAGCATAATCAGCGCTTGGCTGACGCTGCAGGCCGCGCGAGTGTGGAAAGAATCGAACAGGCCCGGTGGAGGATGCTCTTGGTCAACTCCGCTACCATCTTGTTGGCAGCTCTCCTGGGGGTGCTTACGTTCCAGAGGATCGTTGGCCCCATCCGAGCCCTGGAGGTATCGGTGCAGGCGGTTGCGGCAGGCGAGTACAAACTGAAAGTCCCGTTTGCGGAGGGAACGGATGAAATCGGGAGTCTGGCACGATCCGTCGAGGTGCTCAAGAAGGGTGCAGAAGAGATGGACGAACAGCGTTGGGTCAAAACCAGTGCCGCGAAACTCACGGGGGACCTGCAGGCGGCGGCTTCGCTTTCGCAATTCGGGCAACAGTTTCTATCCAGCCTGGTGCCGCTGCTGGGCGGGGGTGTTGGGGGATTCTACGCCTTTCGAGAAGACCAGGGATGTCTCCGGCGCATCGCCAGCTATGGGCTCGCTGGGAATGCTGACTCGACCGACGCTTTCGAAATGGGACCGGGGTTGGTTGGCCAATCGGCACAGGCACGACGAACGGTCCACTGAACGAGCC
>CAYPNF010000053.1:5090-54343 GCA_964411985.1 uncultured Verrucomicrobiota bacterium | reverse complement strand
GCCCGGCGTTCGAGGGCTCGAGCTTTGCATCTGTGGCGAAAGAGACCCCCCGGACGAGGCCAATGAGGACTTCTACGGGCGATTGAGTAATCCCCAGGGGGCGACCCTCGGTGACGCTCAGGGGATCGGGACGATCATCAACGAACTCCGCCCCAACACTCCGCCCCAGGTGGCCTTGGTAGCGCCCTCCGCTGGAGCCAGTTTCCTCGTGCCAGCGCAGATCGCCATAACCGCCACCGCCACCGATCCGGACGGGACGATCTCCAAGGTGGAATTCTACGCGGGCACGACCCTGCTGGGAGAAGCGCTCACTTCTCCATACACCCTTCGCTGGACCGATGCGCCGGCGGGGACCCATGAAATCACGGCCAAAGCCGTCGACAACCAGGGAGCCGAAGCTCGTTCGCTTCCGAGGCGTGTTACCGTCACCGAACCACCTCTTCTGAGCATCCTGGACGCGGAGATCGTGGAAGGCAACCTCGGGCAGCGAGACGTGCTTTTCCAAGTTCAACTCAGTCGTTCTCCGGATTCCATCGTCTCTTTCAGTTATGCCACCGCCGACGGGACCGCACAGGCCGGCACCGACTACAGCAGTCGGACGGGAGTCATGGAATTTGGCATCGGCATCACAAACCTCGACCTGAAGATCCCTGTGTTGGGGGATACCCAGGTGGAACCGGATGAGACCTTCTGGGTTCGAATTGCCGCCGCCACCAACGCCACGCTGAGTCGGAAGGAAGCCAGCGCAAGGATTGTGAATGACGACCAGCCAAACCAGCCTCCGACCGTGCGCCTGGTCGCCCCTGAGCCTGGGGCCCAGTTTACCAGTCCAGCCCAAATCCTGATCTCCGCCAACGCCTCAGACTCGGATGGCAACGTGGCCCGGATTGAATTCCTGGTGGGCGGGCAAAAACTCAACGAGAAGTCAGAGGCTCCCTTCGTGCAGAACTGGACCAACGTTGCACCCGGAACCTACAGCCTGACCGCCCGGGCCTACGATGACCAAGGAGCGTCCACCACTTCTGACGCCGTGGAAGTCCTGGTGCGGCCCGCCAACACCCCACCTCTCATTTCATCCATTCTCGGACAGAAGACATCCGAAAGCACTCCCACTGCCCCCATTCCCTTTACAATCAGCGACCGGGAATCGCCGCCCGACCGGCTCGTCCTCTCCGCGACCTCTTCCGACCCCAACTTGGTGGCGAACACCAACATCCTGTTTGGCGGAACCGGTACCAACCGCACCCTCACGGTATCCCCCAGGACTGGCCAATCCGGCACGACCACCCTCTCCTTGACCGTCACAGACCCAGAGGGCCTGAGCATGAGCACAACTTGCCAACTCCTGGTCACCCCGGTCAACGAGCCTCCCCAGATCACTCTGATCAGTCCCACGAACGGAAGCAGCTATGTTTCGCCGGCAACCATCACCCTCTCTGCCAACGCCAAAGATGCGGATGGGACCCTCTCCAGGGTGGAGTTCTTCAACGGGAGCACCAGACTGGCGGAGGACACAGCGAGCCCATTCACCTGGGAATGGGTCGCACCCGCGCCGGGAACCTATTCGATCAGCGCCAAGGCCACCGACAACGAGGGCGCGTCGACGGGGTCCGCCGTCATCACGATTCAGGTAAGGCCATCCAGCACAAACCAGCCTCCGCTGGTAATGATCACCCGTCCTACCGACCGGGCCGCCTTTCCTCCCGACTCGTCCGTCACGGTCGAGACTGAGGCCAGCGACCCCGATGGAACGGTGGTTCGGGTCGATTTCTACTCCGGAAAGACTCTGCTCAGCAGCGATACGTCCGCACCCTTCTCCTTCACCTGGCCCAACCTTCCGACGGGAGACTATCAGCTGTCTGCTCAGGCCTTCGACAACAAGGGCGCCTCCTCGCTTTCCTCCCCCGTCCATCTCACCGTGAGCGACATTTCGGCGGAAGTGGCCATCGTTGTCCATGAAGGCGGAACGGAGAGTGAATGGCTTCGGGAATACCTGTTTGAAATGGGGCTCAGCTCACGCGTCTTCCTGCACGAGTCGATCTCCGTTGATTTGCTGAGAGCCTACCGATTGGTCATCTGGGATGACCAGGGAGCCACCTCCGCCAGCGTCACCAAAGACATGGTGGGAGTGTTCCGAGAACTGCTGGATTCGGGCACCCCGCTCTACTTCATCGGGGAAAAGATCGCTTCCGCGGGGACGGCGCTCGACGCAGTCTCACGTGGGCTATGGAGACAGATGACTCTCTTGGAACCGTGGAGCAACCTAACCACATCAGGGATGCTGACCGTTCTGGCCTCAGACTTGGCACGGCCGATCGTGGCGGGCCGTTTTGGGGTCATCGAGGATTTTGACCTGAGTACGGCTCCCGAACGCACGCGGGCGCTCGAGGGGGCACAGATCTTGGGACAGGCGGGCGAAAGCGATGCCCTGGTGCTCTATCCCAACCTGGAAGAAGCGGACATGGGTCAAGTCCGGCTTTTCACCCAGACGTTTTGTGTCACTCGGGGTGGCAGTCCGAATTCCGTAGAGGAACGGAAACAGCTGTTTCAGAATGCGGTCTGCTGGCTGATCCGATGCCCCAATTGCAGCGCGGTCAACTTGAGTCTGCGATGGTGCGACGACTGTCAATCGGTGTCGGCGGATCTAGGTCAGGAAGTGTCCTTCAACCTGCGGGTAGGGCATGCCGGCGAATGCGAGGCCGCCGCGGTCACGGTCACCAACATCCTCCCTCCGGGCCTCACCTTCGTCAGCGCTGAATCCCCACAAGGGACCTGGGAAGAGTCAGAGGGGGTCGTAACGTTCCACCTCGGCCACGTCGGACGCGCCTCGATGACGGAGATCGTGATCCGCGCCATGGCCACCATTCCGGGTGTCTGGACGAACCATACCGTGGTTCGCATGAACGGCAGGGAAGCCGATAGCGTGACCGACAACTACCTCGAGATTCCAACGTATATAGCGGGCGTCCTGCCTCCTTCGCTCCAACTGCAGAGGCTTTCCGAACAATCCCTGCGCCTGCGCCTGATCGGCACCCCTGGCCAGACCTACCGGATCCAGACCTCGGGAGATCTCCGAACCTGGATGGATTGGAGTAACGGACTGGGAAGCGCTTGGGAGGGGTTGCTGCATCTCGATCCTCAGGGGACGAGCACTCAGCGGGTATTCCGCGCGTTGGGCCCTTCGAGATAGCCTCGGGCCGGACTTTCCAGGGCTTCATTTCGGGCTTGATCGGAGCACGGGTGATGGGCTGATAATGCCCACGGCATCGCCCAAGAGGTTTTCTTTTGGAGGGATGCTGAAAAGGAGAACCGAAACACCTACGAGTCATGATGAAGCGTATTCTTAGCCATGCTGTGCCCCTGTTGTTCCTTAGCATCGCCCTGGCCACGGGCGATGGTTCAGCGGACGAAAGCCCGAGAGTTGAGCCGGGGCCAGCGCCGGTCAAACCACCCAACGCCCAAAAAGAGTCCAAGCGCAACTGGTACCCGTTCGGAGGGATCGTCGTCGCAGCGAACAAAGAAGCTGGGACAATCTCGCTCAAGAAGAAGGCGGGAGAACGGATCCTGAGAGTGAACTCCCGATCCAAACTAGAAATCGACGGAAGAGCCGCCGGTCTGGGAAGTGTAAGAGTCGGCAATTACGCCCACGGCCGACTTCAGAAAGACAGTACCGGAAACGAAATGATTCTCAACGCCACGTTTGATCCGGAGCCTCCAAACAAGAGAAAGGAACCGCAGAGCCCACGCAAGACGCCCGATGCCAAGGCGGGGCAGTAAGAGAAAAGGGCTCGAGGCCCGATGAAACTGGGGGCGGCAAAACTCGACGCCAGAAAGAATTTCTGTCACAAGCGAAGGGCTACGGCAGTTTCAGGGTAAAGACCATGACTGCGAATGATCAAGAACTGCTGCGACGGTTTGTGGAAGGACAGGATGAACCTGCCTTTGGGTCTCTGGTGCAGAGGCACTTGGGGTGGGTGCTGGGAGCGGCTTGCCGCCAACTGGGAGGGGATCGTCATACAGCGGAGGACTTGGCTCAAAGGGTCTTCACTCAACTGGCCAGCAAGGCACCAAAGCTGCTCCACCATCCCTGTCTTGAGGGCTGGCTCTACCGAGCCACCCGTCTGGCCTGCCTGGGACATGTCCGTCTCAAAGCCCGTCGCGACCGCCGCGAACAGGAGGCGGCCATGAACCTGCTCCAAGACGAAGGGGAGCCGCGGTGGGAACGAGTAGCCGCCATGCTGGACGAGGCGATGGCGGAACTGGAGGACAAGGACCGCGACCTGATCCTGATGCGGCATGTCAGGGCCCAGAGCGGGGCTGAAGTTGCTGCGCGGCTGGGTATCAGTGAGCCGGCGGCCCGCAAGCAACTGGAGAGGGCCATGTCGCGACTGCGTACTTTGTTGGCGGGACGCGGGGTGGTGGTTGGCGCGCTTGCGCTGGCGACCTTGCTTGAGACGGAAGCCCAGGCGCAGTTTTCGTCCGAGTTGGCCCGCCGGATTACCGGACGCTCCATTTCTGAAGCCGCAAGCACCTCCGCCGGCAGCGGTTGGCTGATCTTTGCCAAAATGGGAGTGGTGGCCGCATTGACGGTTGCCAGTTGGGTGGCTTTCCAGCTTTGGGAACCCCCTGCCCGACCTCCTGAGGCAAACGCTACGCTAGTACAACCACCGAACACTCTTTCCGAAACGAGTTTGGCCGGCGCCTCAGCTCAAGTGACAATCATCAGCCCACCCAGTCCGCTGGACTTCTCTCTGCGTCTGTTGGATCGAGAGTCAGGCCAGCCAGTAACCCAAGGATCGGTCTCGTTCTGGGTTGGACCAGATCAGAATTCCGCCACTTCTCTGGGCCGCCAGGTGCTCAGCAACGGGGTAGCCACGGTCCAGTGGACCAATGATTGCCACCGTTTTCTGGCAGATGTGACGTGTGAGGGTTTTGCCGACATCCGCCTGGAATGGGTGCGAGAACAGCAGACCTTGCCAGTGCCGGTCTTCTATGAGGCACGCTTGGATCGCGCCCAAGCGATTGGCGGAACGGTGGTGGACCCACAAGGGGCGCCCATCGCTTCCGCGAGTGTCAAAGTCTGGGCCAACGGAGAGTTCTACCTTCCAGTCCCCGACACCCATCAACCGGCGATCAGCTATCCCCTCAGGCAGATGCGCCTCGAGACCCAAACAGACTCGCAGGGGCGTTGGATTCTGGGCCGGATCGCCCGCGAGGTGCAGAATGCCGGGATGGTGATCCAGGTGGAGCACCCCGATTACTCGAGTTTCCTGGGGTCCGCAGATCCTCTGTCGACCCTACAAGCCGGGGAGTTTCGCACGGTACTCCAACTTGTGCCTGCCAGCTTGATTTCAGGAGTCGTGCTCGATGCGTCAGGCAAGAGCATCCCCAATGCAGGAGTTACCGACGGGGTCCTGTTCAGCCGTCCAGGGACTTCCATCGCGGGAGACCAACACGTGCTGACCGATGCCCAGGGAGCGTTCTCGTTTCCAGCCCCTTCCCGATGGCAGGGCAAGGGAACCGTCACGGCGAAGGCCCCTGGTCACGCCGCGCAATCGCTCCTGTGGATGGGGCAACCGCTCTCGTTCAGGTTGACGGAGGGAAAACCGCTTCGGCTGCGGGTGGTCTCCACGACGGGCGAGCCTATTCCAGGCGTACGGGTTGAGAGCTGCTCCTTTCAACACACTGGCGGACAAGAAACCAACATTTCAACCAGCTATCAGTTAACCGGAGAGACGGACGCTCAAGGCCAGGTTGCGTGGGATGATGTTCCGAACGAGACTCTCCTGGTCAACTTCTGGAGTAATTCGGCCGACCACCTCAGCCGGAGTGGCGAGGTGTTACACGCCTCCCCTGAGGAACAGGTCATCGAGCTGGACCAGGCATTGAAGGTGATCGGAATCGTCGAGGACGCTCAAACCCATCAGGAGATTCCAGCCTTCCGCGTTTTCTGTCAGGACGTCTTTGCCGCCAACCGCGTCCCTCAGCCCAAGCCCTTTGGGTTACCTACACCCGTGAGCGGCCAGCTCTTTGAGGCCGGACGCTTCGAGCTCGCGCTGAAGCCGACCGGAGTTCCCCTCGCTCCCAGCCTAAGTGGGCCGCGGTCGCAGCAGCGCCTGGGCAGCTATCTCAAAATCACAGCCCCAGGGTACGCAGCGTATACTTCGCGATTCCTCGACAGCAAAGAGGGGGAAATCCGTCTTCGGATCCAAATGCGCCAAGCGGAGTTGCTCCCAATCCAAGTGGTGGGGCCTGCCGGCACTCCCGAAACTGGCATCGAGGTGGTCGTGTGTAGTGCTTCAAGCTCCTTCGACACTGCGCGCATCTCCCAAACCAAGGGTGATTACGCGCTCAAGACGGGTGCCCAGGGATGGGTCAACCTCCCGGCAGATGATACTCTCCAGTGGGTGGCAGCCTTCGACAGGACCCGTCCCCTGGCAGGATGGGCCTCGATGAAGAGCCTCGAGAAGGAGGGAGTCTTGAAGCTCAGCCAGCGGACAACCCTCGAAGCTCCGCACCCATAAAGGATCACGGATCGGACGAAGTGCCCGTTTAGGCCTGCAGGCAGCTCCTCGGTCTTCACCTGCAGTAAGCAACCGTCAGTCCCGTTCTAAGGTAAACAGACGTTTGGGGGCGTTGCGCCTCAGTTCGATATGCGTGTCGGTAAATACCACATTGGCCCGTCGCTTGATCCCCTTGGGACCGGTGATTCCTCGATCGGTGCCTGAACTCTTCTCACTCCCGCCGCTGTGCCGATAGCAGACGTTGGCGCTGGCGAGATCGTCATCGGGATAGAGACATGCATCCCACCCATCGGTGTCCGCATAGAGAATCGTATTCCCTGGATCCTGAACCTGGCGCGAGCCGATGTCCCGGCGGCCCCCATTGATTGCGTGGTTCTGAGCATAGGCCAGGTAGCCCCAAAAACCGCCCTCGCGGAGGCCAGTTCCTTTACCTTCGCCAGCCTGAGCTTTCTGCAGACTCGAAGGGCAGATGAAGACGCCCTGACCGGAGACATTCGTGTTGCGTCCCAAGTAGGGCTGCAACTGGCGATACCAGATGGGGAAGAGGGATCCGGTGATCCCATCCGCCGGTGGCCAGCCGATCGGATAGACCTGATGATCGTCTTCGTACATCATGGCGGCCATGCCCAACTGGCGCAAGTTGCTCTGGCACTTCGCGGCTCTTCCCTTGTCCCGAGCCTTGGCGAGGGCTGGCAGCAGCATGCCCGCCAGGATCGCGATGATGGCGATCACCACCAGCAACTCGATCAAGGTGAAGGCCCGAAACCGCGCGGGATAGGCATGGGACCGGCTCATACAAGGATTGTAGTGCTGGAATCGCTCACTGAGTCGCTTCTTCTTCAAGTCAGAAACCCGGTCGAGGGTTGCCGCCCCCGACCGGGTCCTAAGACCGCAAACTACTTGCCAGGCGTTACTGAGTCTTCTCCGACACTTTGAAGAACTCCTGTTTCTGGCTCATGGGGATCGTCCAAGTGGCCCCGTTGGCGTCAGCAGTGACCTGGGCGCCAGCAGTCCATTGCTTCAGATCCGCGCTCGAATGGATCACGTAGTTCTTCCCAGCGACAACCCCGGTCGCTTTGACGGTGAGGGAGGTTCCGGAAGGGGTCGCCGTCAAGCGGATGGGATCATTGGACACCAAGCTCATCCGCAGGTCATCCAGGTAGACGGTGGCACTCATCGCTTCATACGTGGATTGTCCCTCGTAGGCCTGAACTAAGAGGCGCCACTGGACCAGGTTTCCAACATCCACGGTGGAGCTGTCCCCGAAATCCGCCAAACGAGCCTGGATCGTCGTCCACCCGGAGGAGATCACCGGCCCGCCGGTAGTGATGAAGTTGATGCCCCGTCCCTCCTTGTCATAGAAGGAGAGCCAGAACGACGTGCCGCCATCCGCTTTGGCAGCCAGCGCAGAATCACCTTTGAGCCGAAGGCTGACCATCCCGTTTGTGGGGAAGGAGAACGGGGTGACCGTACCGGATTTCACGCTACCCCAAGGATACTGGCCTGCCGCGAAATCAACCGCCAGTTTCAGAGCTTTGCTGCCCTGAGGGGCCGGGGTCTCGAGCTGGGCCGTCGCCACCGTTGCAGGCGGGCTGATCTCATAACCATAGAAGGCGGTGAGAGCGTCGTTGTTCGCATAGCTTTCGAAATCCTCAAGGGTCGTTCGGAAAGGTGCCGGATCCGGAAACTCCATCAAAGCGGAATTCCGAACCTCGAGATCGTCAACCTGCACCGTGGCAGAGTACTCTGGAAGCGCGGTCTCGCTGCCATACTGGAAGAAGGCAAATCGAACGATCTTGCTCAAGTCAGGCAGGGCCGGAGAATCCCAAGGTTTCTGGATGGAACCGGCGAGGAAATTGTAAACCTGCCAATCCGAATTCGTGGGAACGGCAGAACCCCAACGCCCGAAATTCCCGGTCGCGTCATAGGCGTACAGGAAGAGGCTCTGGAAGTCCGCACCAGCGAAAGCGGGATCGCCCTTGATCCGGAAGGAGAGGTACTGCTTGGGCCCAATCACCACCGGATTCGTCAAGGCGCTCCCCCGAACATACTCGGTGACCCAGGTAATGGATGGGAAGTTGAAGGTGACACTCATCGACTTCTTACCCTTGGACTTGGGAGCCACGGAATCCGACATCGCCGGGAGGGCGTTCGCCGAGCCCGTCCAGGCGAGCAGGAGTTCCTCATCCGAGGCATACTCGAAGGCGTCAATCACCGTTTCAACCGGGGCGGGTCCCTCGGTCACCGGCTGGTTGCGGATCAAGATGTCATCCAGTTCGATGGTGGCAGTATAAGCAGGAAGGGCGGTTTCGCTACCGTACTGGAAGACGGAGAACCGCGCGATTCTGTTCAGGTCAGGAAGCGCAGTGGAATCCCAGGGTTTCTGGATGTCGCCGACGCGGAAGTTGAAGATCTCCCAATTCGAGTTGGTAGGCACAGGGGTCCCCCAACGTCCGAAGTTGCCGCTTTCATCATAGGCATAGAGGAAAAAGGTCCGAAAATCGGCCGCGGCAAAGGCAGGATCCCCCTTCAGGCGCAGAACCACATATTGATTGGTCCCCATCGCCAGGGACTTGGCGAGGGTAGGCCCTTTGACGAACTCCGTGGCCCAGGCGGTCGATGGGAAACTGAAATTCACTTTCATGCATTTCTGCCCAAGTGACGCGGAGGATACATCCGTAGCCAGGCTCACAACCGCGTTCGGGCTGGGCACCCATGCCGCCTTCAGGTCTGCCTCCGCGGGGTATTCAAAAGTCTCCACATCGGCCTCGGCAATGGGAGCCGGATCGGAAAGCGGGGTGTCGCGGATGACGATGTCATCCAGCAGCACCGTCGCGGTGTAGGCGGGAATTGCTGCTTGGCTGCCATACTGGAATATGGCAAAGCGGACGATGTCGTTGAGATCGGGAAGGGCGGTGCTGTCCCACGGCTTCTCGATGCTGGCGGCGGCAAAGTTCAAGGCTTGCCATTCGGTGCCAATCGGGGCGGCGGTCCCCCATCGGCCAAAGTTGCCAGCGCTGTCATAGGCATAGAGGTAGAAATTCCGGAAATCCGAGGACGCAAAGGCGGGGTCTCCCTTGATTCGCATCGTGACGTACTGCGCTTCGCCGATCGCGATCGGAGCACTCAGGTCGGCACCCTTCACCGACTCCGTCGCCCACTGGGTCGAGGGAAAGTTGAAGGTCATGCTCATTGCCTTCAGACCGGTGGAAGTGGAGGCAACGGAATTGGTGAGGTCCAACGCCACGTTTGGGCTCGGGGTCCAAACCGCGAGGAGATCCTCGGTCGTGGAATACTCGAAGGCATCGACGACCGTCTGGCCGTTGAGCGTGAGAGCGAGAAGACTGCCGCACAAAGCGGCACCGTAGAATGGCACCAAGTTCAGTTTCATAATACTAGTATGGTTCGAATACCAACTTAACTGATATGTGCACCTTTGAAAGGCCGAGGTCAATAAGAACGTCGAAGATACTTGTCCCTAGAGGCCAGCCTAAGACCAGAAAGGTTGCTGCAGGAGGTTCCGCTTGCAGCGCCACATAACCCGTGCCAACTTGCGCTGGGACAGTGATTCGTGTAGGACGTCCCCCAGATTGTTGAAGCGTCCTCGAGGCGTCAGTTGGGAGTGTTTTTCCCATTCGCCACGTGGGCCTCCAACACCGGTGTTGTCTTGGCAATACAACTTTGTCATGGTTCGTCTGTTATGGTTCTCAATTACATGCACAATAAGAAAAATGCTCTTTTGACGATAGGGTTGCTGGCATGCTCCGGCATGCAGGCGGAAACCATCACCGTGCCCAACAGCTCCTTTGAGTCGCCCACACCTCCGACCGGGTTCCCGGTGAATACCAGTGTGGATTCCTGGCAGGAATCCCCACAGCCCATTTGGTTCAATCCCGCCGATTTCGGCGGGGTGACTTGGGATCAACTCTCCGGCGTCTTCCCCAACCCGCCCCCTGAATCCACGGCCAATCACATCGACAACATGCACGGCAGCCAAGCGGCCTACCTTTTTGCCGTACCGCAGGTTGCCCTTTTCCAGGACTACGCCAGCACGGATTGGAGCCACTCAACCCCCACTCACGCGTTCGATGCCAAGTATACCCCGGGCATGTCCTATCAACTCACGGTAGGGGTCCTGGGAGGCAGTGGCATGGCGGAGGGGGCCGGACTTCAAATTGGCCTGTACTACCGGGATGGATCGGACAACTTCGCCGACGTCGGGAAACTGGACGTGGCTTACTCCCTATCTGCATTTCCCACCACCACCCATTTTCAGGACTACACGGTCAGCATTCCAACGGTGCAGGCGGCTGACGCCTGGGCAGGAAAGAACATTGGGGTGCGAATCATGGCGACCGGCATGGGAGGCACCTATTGGGATGTGGATAACGTGCGGGTGACCGCCGTACCCGAACCGGGTTCCTTAAGCCTGTTGGCACTCGGTTTGGGTGGTTGCTGGCTCGCAACCCGCCTTCGGACGCGCGGTTAGAGCCGCGCTGGCCATTTTCCTTAGAATGCCGTTTCAAGCCACCAGGTTTCTTGTTCCCGCGTTGGGCTTGTGGATCGGGGTTTTCAAGTCTGCGGCTGGGTCGATCCCGATCCCCAACGCATCCTTTGAAACACCTGTCACAGCCTTCGTGAGTGTGTTCTTCGACTCCTGGACACCCGCCCCGAAACCCGACTGGTATGAGGAAACCGGCGGGTTCCTCTGGAACCAGCTCACCGGGTTGTTCAAGAACCCGGTTGCAGGAAGCGCGGACCACATCGACAACTGCGATGGAAACCAGGCCGCATGGCTTTTTGCGATTCCGGAGGTGGCCCTCAGCCAATCCCTGGGCTCTCCTGATTCTCAGGGTGGCGGCCAGGAATCCAGCGTCCGTTTTGAACCCGGGAAAGCATATCGCCTCACCGTAGGCCTGATCGGCGGCGGAGGCGCCATGCTGCCCGGAGTGACCCTCCAGATGGAGCTGGGCTATCGCGACCTGTCCAGCAACCTCCTGACCGTGGCCTCTTGCACCATCACCAACGACCCTGCCGTCTTGAGCTCCACGACCCATTTCGTGGATTTCGAGGCGAGCCTCCCAGTGGTGAAACCCGAGGATGCCTGGGCCGACAAAACGGTCGAAATTCGCTTCCGGTCCACCGTGAGCTCGGAATTGCGTGGAGGCTACTGGGATTTGGACCATGTTCGCCTCGATTCCTTCCTTGCCCCATCGCTCCAAGGGCCGGTTTGGACCAATGGCATGATGGGCTTCCAGGTGACAGGCGAGCCAGGATACGATTGCGAGATCCTCAGCACCACCAACCTCGACCGTCCGATCTCCGAGTGGGCCTTGGTCACGGTAGTCACCAACCTGTCTGAGCCTGTCTTCCTCGTTACGCCGGAGGAAAACCGCGTACAATTCTACGGAGCGCGGCAGAATTACCGTTGAGGTGCAGACCCGTCTGATTCGTCATGCTGCGCCGCCCACAACAACCCGGATTCACGCTGATTGAACTGCTGGTCGTGATCGTGGTGATTGGCATCCTGGCGGCGCTTCTCCTGCCTGCGCTGAGTGCCGCCAAGGAAGCCGCGAGGAGGGCTGGCTGCCTGTCCAACCTGCGCCAACTCGGCATCGCAGTCCACAGCTACGCCCACGATAACGGTGGCAAGATCCCTTACGGTCCCAAAGCTCCACCCTTCACCAGTCCATCCAGTTTCTATCCTTCGACCGGTTCCCCCACCAGTCTGCTTTCGCTTCAGGACGGTTCCCCGGTGGGGTTGGGGTTGCTGCTGGCGTCGTATCTGGGTGACGAATCGAAAGTGCTCTTCTGTCCGGCCTCCGACCAAGGGGTGGACTCCAAGAGCGAGCTGGAAAAAGTGGGGCGGATGCAGGCTCAGGGAAGTTACTACTATCGCCACGGCGGAAACACCCGGCTGTTTGACAATCCCATGGCCACCAACCTTCCCCCACCACTGCAACTGGAGAATCTCGGTGACAATCGCAACGGTTTCCCCATCCGCGCACTGGCACTCGATACCCAGTTCCTGAGCCCCGCTGACTTGGCTTCCTTCAACGTCAAGCCCCGGACCCACCACCGTCTCAGGAGCGTTTCCGTGCTCTACACGGACGGTCACACCGTCTCCCGCTCCAACCGGGACAGCCGTTTCACGGTAGATCTGCGTGACTACGCGGATGTACGTGACGCGTTCAACAAGGTTCTCGAGGTCCTGGAGAAAGCTGACCTGGAGCCATAGCGGATCTTCCCCACTCCGCAGACGCCCTTGGGTATTCCACGTGCGAGGAATAGTGGCAATAAAGTGGCACCAGCGCTAGTGCCACTAATAATCCACCGAAGCTGTTGATCACCAAGGTGCACATCTTCAAAAACGAATAGTGTCAATTTTGGCACCACTATTTGGACTCCCGAGGGAAAGCGGACTTCACCATGGAAGGCGATTCGTGCTCTTCCTCGAATCGTCCCTCCTCCCTCGTGGTCGTTCTCGTCCTCGAAACCGTGGCTCAGTTGCCGAGGAGGAGGGACGAGCACGAGCACGAAGAAGGAAGGGCAAGCCGAGGGGGACTCTGCGCTCCTGACCTCCCTTCGGTTGGATTTGATCCTAAAAAGTGGTGCCAATGGTGCCACTATTCGTTTTTGAGGGTATGGGTGTTGATCATCAACGGTTTCTGTCGAATAATAGTGGCATTAGGCCTGGTGCCAGTTCAGTGCCACTATTCCCCGACTGCCGCCCTAAAGTCCCCTGGCTGCCGGCCGGTGCGGCTAAGGCCACCCCCAGTGCCCCCTAGGGTTGAACAGCCGATAGAACTTCCTGCCAGTCCCCATTGGCACTTCAAGCAAGTTCCACGCCTCCGGGGCAGAGAGAACCCATGGCCCCAGTGGCGAATCGCTCTCCTCGACGTAGTACCCAAAGTGGGGAGTCCACAGGAGCACCCAGTCTCCACCTGAAGCGACCGGCGGGTGAATCGTCGGAGCGGGGAGCCAAAAGACCACGGGCAACTGCCGACCGCAGACAAAATCCCCAAGTCCCACCAGATCCGTTTCAGAACGATTCACCAGCAAAAGCTTGGACACACCAACAGGCCCTCCTGCGGCCATGCATGCTTCGTAGAAGGAGCCGAACATTCCATCCCAGACTCTGACCTGGACGTAGGCACCGGGCAAGCCAGGGAGATCCACGTTTCCACCATCCAGGTATCCCGCCATGGATCCAGATCCAAAGGAGACGGGGGTTCCTACTGGCGTCAAGGAGCCAACAGCGGTTCCCACATAGAGTTGTGCTAGGTATGTGCCCGAAAGCGGAGTTGCGGTCTCCGGATTCCAGGCCCTGGCGTCGACCTTTCCGGGGACCCAAGTGCTAAAATGGATCCAGTCCAACGACACCTGTGCCGACGATGCCATCTCCCCGCCAGAGATCCCCGAGGCCGGCGTGCTCGGCATCGGATTGGGCACTGGGAATGCATCAGTGCAGAAACACGATGGATGCAGAATGAAAGAGAGAAACAGACTACTTCCAGCTAGGAACCTCATACTCTATGCAGCATGAATAGCGTCGCTGCAGCAGTGATGCAATTCCAAATAACCATCGGACAGTCCTCCTCGGGAAAACTCTCGGCCCCATCTGAACTTCGTGGAGAGGAATCCGAACGTTCCATCTTGACTCTGCTCCTGGCCCGTTTCCACGATCATTTCATGAATCTGACACTTTGGACTTCTGCCCTGGTGCTCCTGATGACCGGCTCGACCCGTGCTGGGCTCGATATCAGCGCGTCGTCCAAGCCGGTGGCACCATCCAAGTCCGATTCCGCCGTACTCGTGCATCACGCCACGGATGACAAGGGCGGCAACACCAGCTTGCGCTTTGTCGAGAACCGCAAGGTGGACGAGAACAAGTATCCCACGAACAGCGTGACCGTCTTCGCCCAAGCGCCACGCGAGCAACCCCAGCGCGACCGCGACTTGGGACAGACTTTTCTAACCGGTGAGAAGGGAGGGAAACTCGACGCCTTGTTCCTGCGGGTCGGCCATGCGGACCTCGCCATGCTGACGAACACGCCCGATCCGGCTAACAAGTTCCGCGGTCACGGCATCCGCCGCGAGGGCCTGCCCGCTTTCCCGGACGATGCGCAGGAAAGACTGAAGCAGCCGCCTGTCACGCTCGGTTTCCCGGATGTTTGCACCTTTCGCGACCTGCATTTCGCCGTCACCTTGAAGTATTAATGTGGGGGCGCGTCTCACCCTTTAGCCATGTCCAATGTAGGGCGGATACGAACTCCACCGGTAGTGCCCTTTTCATAATCAATCTCCACGGAAAGCCTCAAGGTGACAAAAAAGGCCGTTCTTCCTGTAAAAGGGTCTCAAGAGACCCATAGGTCCCCAAAGTACCTGTCCCCATGTTGGTATTTTGGGAATAGTGGCAATTCACTGGCACCAGGGCTAGTGCCACTATTAATCCACCGAAGCTGTTGTTAACCAACGTGTACATGCTCAAAAACCAATAGTGGCACCATTGGCACCACTATTTGGACTCCCGAGGGAAAGCGGACTTTGCCATGAAGGCGATTCGTGCTCTTCCTCGAATCGTCCCTCCTCCCTCCTGGTCGTTCTCGTCCTCGAAACCGTGGCTTCGCTCAGTTGCCGAGGAGGAGGGACGAGCACGAGCACGAAGAAGGAAGGACAAGCCGAGGGGGACTCTGCGCTCCTTGCCTCCCTTAGGTTGGATTTGATCCTAAAAAGTGGTGCCAAAATTGACACTATTCGTTCTTGAGGTTGTGGGCATTGATCATCAAAGGTTTCGGTCGAATAATAGTGGCACTAGCCCTGGTGCCAGTTTAGTGCCACTATTCCCCCACTGCCGCCCTAATTGGTTTCACAGGTCTGTCCTCAAGGCTGTCACTGAGAATCACGTTGGAGCCGAAAGAAACGAGATCCGAGCTCACTCTGGCCGTTTTGGATCAGCAAGCTTCCTGAGCTCATTTGTGCGCCGTCGACAGGGGGCCACTGGACGCCACCGTTGAGGTGGGGTGCGCTCAACAGGCGGTATCCGGGGAAAAAGGGATCCCAGGTGAGCGTAAGGGTTTGGCGATCGCCGGCCAACCCGATCGCGAGGCGATCCGGAACCGCCTTCTGGCCCACGATCGGCTCCTGGCCGAGGGGTGTCATTCCGCAGTCGAGGACGCTGTTTTCGTTCAGTTTGATCCACCCGATTCTCCAGCCTCCAACGATTGGAAAGCGTAAAGCAAAGTAGCGTACCCCGTCCTCCACACCCATGTTATAAATATCCCAGTTTCCTCCGTACATACCCCCTGGACCGCACCACTGTTCGCTTTTTAGGCGGAAGGACGCACCACTCGGACGATCGAGCCATTTACGTCCGCCCGTCAGTCTGACCGGATCACCTTCATTCAGGGAATCCATCCAGTCCGTGTAGGAGAACCCTCCAAAGAACTCGGCGGGAACAAGTGGTTGGATGGACCAGGTCCGCACCGTTTCCCCTGAGCAGCCGAGCACGATGTCCCCGTTGTCGGGACCATACGCGCTGGTGGTCAACTGGTAGAAGGCTTCGATCAATCCGTCCTGGTCGAAATCAAGGAATCCCAAGTTCTTCTTCGTGTCACGGCGTCGTGAGGTTGATACCATCTCCATCGGCCAGACCTCGCCTGCTGTTCCCTGTCCGCCAGCCAACCGGCTAAAAGCGGTTACGTGGGCGTTGGTATCCAAGCGGACCCATCCAGCAACTTCGCCAGACACGCCGATATACCGCTCTCGGCCTCCTGCAAAAGGACCGGATTCAACGCCCTGGGTGGCGTTACGGACCAGCAACGAAACCGAGTTGGTGGGAAGAACCCAACCCAGACCAGGCACCATCCCGTGGGGAATTGGCTCACGCTCTCGGCACGGATACACCACGCGGTTTTGCATCAGGATCCTCGTGTTCCTGCTCTTCAGGGTCACGTTGAGTCCGTTTTCTCCTGCGGCAGCGTTCGTCCACGACTCGCGGGAGAGAACGACGTCGATCAATCCGTCCCAGTCAAAATCCACGGACTCCACGACCGTGTTCGTCCCAGCCGAAGGCGGAGTGGGTGTGGGATGATCCCCCACCCTCAGCGCCACGCCGGGTGCAGGCTGAAACCCCGAGTCCACCACTTGGACTCGAAAACCCGTGGAGGGATCCAACTCGCGTAGGATGCGGCACCATCCATAGTGCTGTCCGTCAGCTGCCGTGAATCGGAATCCCACAAATACGTTGGTGCGATTGGTCAAACCGGGAGGGAGCTCGGCGGGCACAATGTGGGCATACGTGGTTCCCCAAGATTTGCCCGGGAGTGCTGTGCCTTCAAGAACATGGCCCAACTCGAGCTCGGCAACTCGGTACTGATTCGTCTGCTCGAGAAGGCATTCCGCTGCTTTGGTGGGAGCCACCGTGAAGACCGTGTAACTGTAGTAAGTCCCCCATCCACTATCCTCGAGGAGCTTAAAATCCACAACGCTATCGCCATTCAGATCGACATTCGTGAGAGTAGTAACTTCATACCCCGAGTAGTACCTCGCCCCCTCGCTCACCCCCTGCGCCCGAAACGTGGCAGCACTCGCTGCACCGATGAAGCATGAAAGGAGTAATGCCCAGCAAGTTATCTTCGCATCCTTTGACATCCTAAAGAGGGACCCTGCACCAAAAGCGCCTGAGCGACAAGGGCTTTCTCCACCTCAGAGCAGCCCTCGGGAAATCTCTCGGCCCCACTTGAAACTTCAGGGAGAAGAATCCCCCAGATTGGTTCTTGATCTGTTTTTCTGCGGATAATGCTCTCCCGTCATGTGGTCGGGAGCGATTGGGAGGGGAGGTGGATTCGGAGCGACGAAGGTTGTCGGGGGAGGAATCGAACTTCTCCCCTCCATAAGAATCTGCGGATCCAACCCTTATGGTTTCACGATGCCAGATGGATCGCAGACTTTGACTTCGAGGCTGCCCGCTTGCTTGAGATAGGAGGGCAGGCTCAATGGGCAGACCAAGTAGTTGTTGCCCTTGGGATAGAGCGCCAGAAGATGACTGTCCACGGTGGGGCGGGAAATCCCCACATTCGAAGCGGCATTCGCAGAATAGGCACACATGGGATTTGCTCAGCCGTGAGTAGAAGCGTTGTCGAAGCCATGAGAAACATACTCACTTAACGGTCATGGACTTATTCGGCCCCTGCAACCTGGGCTGTTAGACGATATCGTCTAACCGAATATGAAAACGGTAAGCGTTCGTGAGTTCTATCACAATGCCGGCTTGGTGGATGGTTTGCCCGAGGGAGGTCAACTCCTAGTCGCGGCTAACGGGAAGCCCAAGTTCCTCGTGAGTAAGAGTTCCCGACCGAAGATGACCAGAGAACTAGCCGAGGAGCGGGCAGTGGGTAATGCTAAGCGCTCGAGCTTCGACGGAACTGCTTTCCTGACTTCGCTCAAGAAGTGAGATGAGACTCTAGGATGGGGTACTGGCCCCATGTCGAGTTCGACTGGACCGATGCAGTGCGGACAGCGGGGGAGTTGAGAGCGGAACATTCCCTGAAGATGGTGGTTCGCGCGATGGACCTTTTTCACGTGGCCATTGCCATCGAGGTTGGGGCTGAAGCTCTGCTCTCTTTCGATACCGACCAGATCGCACTCGCCGAGGCGACGGGGATGAAAGTGCTCAATTTGGGTAGGTAGATCCGTTGTGGACCAGCAGGTGCGGCCAGGACTGTGCGTTCAAGCCGCTTTCGAGCAGGCCATCCAACAGACCGGGCCGGGAAACGATCTCGGGGCCGAGTTCGAAAAAGCCTCTGGATCGTCGCGTCGGGGAAAAGGCAATGGGGTCGGATCCGCTTTTCGACAGATAGGATCTTAGCCGTTTGACCAAACGTTCTCTTCACGACCCTACGCCAAGAGCTCCCGAGCCGATACCAGGGCGCTCTCCCGCGTCCCGTGCGGCGGATCGGTCAGACGCCCGCAGTCTCAAACTTGTGGTCAAAATTCAACCTCCGCAGAAGTTCGCACATCTCCGTCAACTCGTCTGCGGAAACCTTCCGGACATCCAACTCGTACTCCCACGAGGATGTTTGGATCCGAACCATCGCGTCGGCTTCCACGTATTCAACCCTTGTGAGCATCACCTCCTCGTCGTCGTCGTCGTGCCGCTCGAAAGATGCTTTCGGGCCACGCTCATGCTCCTCCAAGATGAACTCGAACTTGGGCGTCCGCATCAGGATCAGGCTTTCGATCTCCGACGGGTCATCGGGACATTGCACCGCGAAGGAGAGCACCAAATCATCGCCTGTTTCTGCTGTGATAAATGATACTCTTTCCACACTCATAAAGGCTCACTTTCACCATGATTCTGCCAGGGCTGCTTAGTAAACACTAAGCTCTCAAGTATCCTTACAAGCCCCTCATTGGCAATAGAGGAGCAGACATCCACTCGTGTCTTCAAGTTCAAAAAGAGACAACCCGCCTCGTGTGCAAAGCCGAAGGCCCTGTGCCGACTCGGCAGTCGGCGATACAGCAGCCAAGGCTGTCTGCGGCACCGGTACCTTGCCGGCCACCCGGCTGTTTTCGATCCTGCGCTCGGGCGTTTACAAAACCGGGCGAATCTTGTAGTGGTCTTCGTGGGTTATGCAGGTAGAAAGGGCTGGCGCGCCGGGTAACCAACCGGAAACGCCTCTGGAGACCGCGCTGGCTCCGAATCAGTCCGAGAAACGTCTGAGAAATCGATTATGAACGCGATGCACGAAATTGATTACAAGATCTACGGTGATGACATGCAGTTCGTGGAGGTGGAACTCGATCCCATGGAAGCGGCGGTGGCCGAAGCCGGGGGGATGATGTACATGGACGACGGAATCGAGATGGAGACGATTTTCGGCGACGGTTCGCAGCAGAGCAGCGGCTTCCTGAACGCCCTGCTCGGCGCCGGTAAACGGCTGTTGACCGGCGAATCCCTGTTTATGACCGTTTTCCAGAATCAGGGAGCCGGGAAGAAGCGGGTGGCCTTTGGCGCTCCGTACCCAGGCAAGATTGTGCCCGTCCACTTGAGCGAGGTGGGCGGCGAGCTCATGGCCCAGAAGGATTCTTTCCTCTGTGCCGCGAAAGGCGTCAGCATTGGCATTGGCTTCCAAAAGCGGCTCGGGGCGGGGCTGTTCGGGGGTGAAGGATTCATTCTCCAAAGGCTGCAAGGGGATGGCTGGGCTTTCGTCCATGCCGGAGGCACGGTGGTATCCCGCGACCTGGCTCCAGGGGAAGTGCTGCGCGTCGACACGGGGTGTGTGGTCGCTTTTGTTCCGACCGTGGATTTTGACATCCAGTACGTTGGCAAGATCAAGTCCGCCTTGTTCGGTGGGGAGGGACTCTTCTTTGCCACCTTGCGCGGGCCGGGTCGCATCTGGCTCCAATCGCTGCCGTTGAGTCGCCTGGCTGGCCGCATCTACGCCGCGGCGCCGCAGGCCGGAGGGAGAGGACGTGAAGAGGGGTCCGTCCTGGGCGGGCTGGGCCGTATGCTCGACGGCGACAATAGTTAGGCGTCTACCTCGCTAAGTAACGGTAATTGAATCGGCCTTCGGGGGCGACGTCGCCGCTGAGGTAGAAGTCCATGACTTCGCCTGGATGCTGCAGGTGATCGGCCCACTTGAAATCCACGGTGAGGGGACGGTTGCCCTTGGGGAGGCCAAGCAGACTCTTGGGAATGCTGAGGTGGAGCTCGTGACCTGCCTCGCGCAGCTGAATCGGGGCGACGCGCTTCCAGGCCCAGCCCCCAGCATTTGCCTCCAGCCAACTCGTGCCGTCCGGGTCCACGGAACGATTGACGACGTAATCATATCCCTCCCAGCCCGTCTTGGGATTCTGGTCGATGTCGATCAGTAACCACATCCAGTTCGTTCCGCTGCGTGGAGTCATGGTTTCCCTGGTGCGAGCGTAAAAGTAGAGGTTCTTGCGATCTCTTGCGACCTTGAACAGCTGCAAATCGTTTCGCCCGCTTCGGTTGCCGTAATGCAGACCCGCAGCCCCCTTCCAGTCTCGGGCCTCGGTCTCCCCGACGTGATCCGTAAACTCGGGGCCTACCGCCTGCCATGGCTCAAATCCTTTGGTAATGGAAATCGTCGCCGGATCGGTTGCATGCGGCAACGCGGGTGCTCCTTTGTAACGGCGCACGTTCGCGGCCAGCTGCCAGTAGTAGTTGTCCAGGTGCCCAACCTTGGCAGGCTCAATATCCCGGCTACACTCCTGGTTGAATTGATCCACAAAGGTCAATGGGCCGTCGAGTTTGCCCCATCGTCCAGCAATCCACTCGTTCCAGCCAGTCACCATCACAAACGGCGCCTGCAACTCAAAGGCTCGCTGCCATTGTTCCTGGAAGTTGTAACCGTGATTGACCGCATCAGGCCCGGCTTCGACCTTGCCCGCATGGAAGCTGCGACCGCGGGCATCCCCTGAACTCATGTTGGTCACTTTTCCGTCTTTCTGCCGCAGGTTCTGGGCAACCGATACGTTGACCTGCTCCGGTTGGTTTGGATCCTCAGTGTAGCCGTAGGGTTGCGGGTAAGTCGCTTCCCAATGCCAGGCGTTCTTGGTGTTCTCCATGGTGAACGGCCAATGCGCCCGACGAAGGGTGAAAAATTCTCGTAGCTCAGCCGACGCCATCTCCGGGTCGCAGATCATGAGCGGCTTTCCTTGCCAGCGGAACCACAGTTCCTGATAGAGCCCCTTCTGATAGAGGTCGCGATAGATTTCCTGGGCGGTCTCGCCGGCCTTGGTATTCACCATGAACGCGATCTGCGGAGTCCTACCACCCTCGGCACGGATCTTCCGGAAGACTTCGCAAAGCCGCATGTAAACATCCCGGTAGGTCACGGCGTTGGTGGTGTCGAAGATCAGCGTGTCAATCCCAGCGTCAGCCAGGAGCTGGGCGTGCCTGCGCAGCACCCAGGGATCGGAGCTGAGGTAATACCCATACATCGGCTCGCCCCAATAATGGTACATGCCGATCGGCCCCCAGTAAGGCGAACTGGGCTTGCTCAAGGCATCCGGATCCTTTTCCAGGATTCTCGCGATGTCATAGGGGGCATTCCAATGCGGGCTCTTCCCCCCCGGGTTATCGTGCCAGAGGAAGTAGAAGATGCCCACAAAACGCTGGGTCCGGGTCAAACCCATGTCGGCCGAAAGCGGCAAGCTCCGGCCCAGGGCGTCGGTCGCGGGCCAGGGCGCGCCGGGATTCCCGGGCTCCGTAGCCACTGCTGCCCAGTTTGGAGCGCCACCTAGAGCTGCACTGAGGGTCACCCAACCCAGCCACCCCGCCATGCGCGGAGACGACAAGCTGCACCGTTGAATCCAGGATCTCATGCGTTTCGTTTGCTCGAGCATGCCAGCAGACTCGCAGGTCAGTGGCAAGCTCCGTTACGGCAGGTCGCTTTCGGCAGAGCGCGACCAAAAGCCCGAGAGAGCCTCGGCCGACTTCATGAAGGTGGCCACGGCGCGCGAAAGTTGCCGGTCCACGTGGCGAACGAAGGTCTCCAAATGAACCATCTTCCATCCCCGGCGGCGGCCTTCGTTGGTGAGAAGGCCTTTGAGCACCTCCAGGTCCTGGATCCGCCCCATTCGTCGCTGGTATTGGACCAACGCTCGCAACTGGGTGTCAGTGAGACCGGTCAGAGATGGAGGCAACGACTCCACCATGTACCGGAAGCGTTTGAAAGCAACCCTGGTGCGGTGGATGGTGCTCAAGTCGTCCAATTGTATCGCAGCACGACGTGCGGTCACCCGCTGAAAAGCCTCGTTGGTGTGCTTGAGAGCCAGCTGGCTCGCCTGGCCGCCCTGGGCATCGCGCCGGGCCAACGCCGACAAGTCGTCCGCTGCGGCCGTAATCCATTTCTCCAGCTTCTTGGATTTCCACTCCTTGACCTCTCGGCCCACCTTCTTCACCTGGGATCGTTCCTGCTTCTTCAAAGCGTCGCAGACCTCTCTGAGCTCAGGAAAAGTCGCTCGCCTCCGCTCCAGGTACAGGAGTTGAACCTGAAGATCTCGCAAAGGACCGAGAGTCTCCAGTCGCCGTTTGAGCAACCGCCGGGCTCTGGCAAGGACCGGATCCGAAAGCAGGCACTCCAGCAGGACGAACTGAGCCATGAGCTTCCGGGTGGCGACGCGCAGTTGGTGCACCGTCTTTTCGGACGGCTTCCTTCGGCATTTCCGCATCTGTCGGCGATACGTCCGCCATCGGTCCCGCAGGACCTCTTCAAGGTGCTTTTCCAGCATGCCCCCAATAGGTACCTGATTGAGGTGACGGATTCAAGGATGGTAACCTCGCCCCCTCGGAAGGGTTCAGCACGAAGAATTTTCACCATGAAGAGCAGGAAGGACCATGAAGAGGGATTTTCTTACTGTTTCATCAGGATCTCAAGGCGTGCCACGGGCGGATGAGCGTAGTCATTCCACAACCGATCCAACTCCTCTCGCACAGGCACACCGTCCGCCACGACAAAGCGGTATCGACCGCGAAAGGGGTGTCCGGGGGTAATCTCCATATCCCCGGCTTGTTGGGGAGCAAAATTCACGTAAGGTTCATCGGGATTCAACCGCAGTGGCTCCGGTGACCGAGCGTTGTCAGGATGCCCGAGGAGAGCGATCCCAGTTTTCAGGTCACCTACCAAGCCTCCCAGGTGCACCCAACGTGCTCGCACTTGATTCGCATCCCCTTTGGCGCGGTCCGTTTCGCCTTCACTGGTCAAGACCGCAGCTTGCGTCTTACCGTTCCAGATCCAGTTACCACGGACACAGATGCCTCCATAGCGATACTTTGGCAACTTCACGGCAGCTTCCGTGGCACACTCGTTGAGGATGTCCACGTCGAAAAGGAAATAGGGACGGGCTGCGTTGTTGCCCACGGCGTAAGCTCGGAGTTCCCAGACTTCGCGCAGAGCGGGTTTGGGCTCCTTTGCGGTCAGGTCCATCGCACGATGCCGACTCACAAAGCCAGCATGCACCGGTCCACTCCACGCGCTCTCAAGGCGCTCCAGTTCGACGGTCCCCTTCCCATCCCCCAGGTTCCAGAAATCCGGGTTACGTCCCTCGAATTGCGTATGGGTCCAGGTAAACCAAATCCCATGGTGATGCTTGTGATTGGGAGGGTAATCATCCGTGACCAACCGTCCACTCGGGCTGAGCACCGGATGGAGATACCCCGCGCGCTGGAAGCTGGGCTTGAGGTCCGTGCGCCCCGCCGGAAGGGGAGCGGGCTGGAGCCGATACTCAAGCAGAGGCTTGCCGAAAACGCCCAGTTTCAAAGCATCGCCCGTGTTCGTGATGGTGGCCGCCGTCACTCCGCTCGCCGGACGTGGGGCCAGGGTGTAAGTGCGTCGTTGGCCGCGTGGCAAATCACCGAGGACGAACCAGGCCTGACCCGCGCCGTCGATCTGCAACGGAACGGAGGTTCCCCCGTGCTGCAACTCCAATTCTCCCTTCTCCCCCGGAATGGCGACGCACACGATGCTGTCGTGCCGGTCAAAATCACCCGCTTCGACGGTCACGGTCCTCACACCCGCAGCAGTCCCGAGGACCCCGGACAATACAAATACAGCCCAGAAGGCAATGGCTTTCATTGGGAACCCACCCTACCCCCGCCTCAAGGAACAGGCGACTGAAATCACCCTTTTCGATCCCTCCTTCGTAGTCGCCCTTCCCTGCCCGCAGGAGGGCCGGGCTGTTCGCTTCGCTCCCCACCGCACTCTCCAAAAGCTGGCGCAGAACGCAACGGGGCCTGGGAAAGTCCGACAGGTCTTGGTAGGGACGGACCGCCGGGCCGTCCGCACCCCCGGACATCGCAGCGCGATGTCCCTACCTTGCCTTCTCGCCGCACACCCCTCCCCACGAGTGCGTGCGCCCCAAAGTGCCGCTTCTTCCCTTCGCCTCCTCCTCGTCCTCGTCCCACGCAAACGGGGGAAAAGACGCACTTCGCTTCTCTCCACCTCACCGCCGCCTTCGGCAGCCGGCAAGTGGCTTCTTTTTCGAAAAGAAGAGTCCTCCATTTCCTTGTTGTGATGAACGCACCCGTCTCGGTTACCCCGCTGTGCCGTGTGTTCGATCGTTCGGGGCTGACGCGTCATGGAAGTCACCGGCAGGATTCAGGAGGTGGTATTGAGACAGGATGACAGTGGCCATCCGCAACATTTCCAACGAGAAAGTGTCTGTCCCTCCGTCCCCAACCACAACAGAATCCCATCCTGCAGAATCCTGTCATCCTGTCAGAATCCGTCTGACTCCTTCCATTCCCTAGGGCTGCTCCATCGACAAAGTGTGCGATCAAGTGTGCGACAAAGCGTTCCTGTTAGGTCCAAACTCCAGGTTGCGGTCTTCCGAACGCGGCTACCACCTCGGCGCGGTGGGGCACGGCCCTGCTGAAAGGGGTTTACAAACCCAGCTTGTCACCCTCCGCATCGGCCATCTTCTGGACGGCTTTCCCTACCAATTGCACCAGGGTCGCACAGGCTGGCTCCTGGAGTGCCGCGCCAAACTGTTTCAGGCTCGCGAGACACTTCTTGGCTTTGGCAGAATCCTTGGCGGCCGTGGCATCCCGGGCTGCCTGCACCACTTCGGAGGCCAACTGCTTCAGCATGCCGGCATGGGCCGTGAACTCCGCAGATTTGGACTCCCGTTCGCCTGCGGGAATCTTCTGAAACTGAGCCTCGCTCAGGCCCAGAGCGGAAGAGGACGAGAACAGCGGACGCGCGCTCCAATCGATTTCCAGGAAGCGGCTCACGGCTCCCGCCTTATCCCCTTGTCCCCAAGCACTCAGCACCGCATCCATCGTCCCGGTTTTGGTGGTTTTGGAGTCCCCGGAAGGAGGAACTCCTTTGCCGCAACCTGCCAGGGTCAGGGTGGCCAAAAGAAAGAGCACTAGCAGACCGGCAGTCAGTTGTTTCGGAAAGTACGTCATGGCATTTAGACCAGGCACCTGAGGTCTCATCACGAAACAATGGTTCGTCAAAGGACACGCTTGACTGTCGAAAGGTAATCGTTTACGTCATCGCCTTAACAATCACCGTAAACCGCCTGACAAGTATGCGACACCAACGTCTCCTTCCCCTCGCACTCTGCCTCACCTTCGCCGCCATCCTTCCGCTCACCCTGCGTTCCGGCGAAACTCAATACCGACGCCTCTCCCTGTCCGAGTATCGGGAGAAGATGCAGGCGGGATGGATTGGCCAGATTGCGGGAGTGTGCTGGGGCGCTCCCACAGAGTTTCGCTGGAAGGACCAGATCATTCCCGAAAAGGACATGCCCAGCTGGAAACCGTCGATGATCAACGACGCTTTCGGGCAGGATGATCTGTACGTGGAAATGACCTTTCTGCGGACGCTCGAACAGTACGGTCTGAACGTCTCGATCCGGCAGGCGGGTATCGACTTTGCCAACAGCGGTTACCCGCTCTGGTGTGCAAACGACGCAGGCCGCAAGAACCTTCGTGCGGGCATTGCCCCGCCGGACTCAGGTCATCCCAAGTTCAACAAATGCCCGAACGACATTGATTACCAGATCGAAGCGGACTACTCGGGACTCATCGCCCCGGGCCTGCCCCAGAATGCCATCGACATGGGAGAGGTCTTTGGGAGGCTCATGAACTACGGCGACGGCCTGTACGCAGGCCAATTCATCGGGGCGCTCTACGCGGAAGCCTTCTTTGAGAATGACCCGGTCCGACTCACCCGCAAGGCTCTCGCGGCTATTCCGGCCGAGTCCCAGTATGCGGAGATGGTGCGGGATATGGTGAGCTGGTACGAACAAGCCCCCGGCGACTGGCAACGCACCTGGAACCTCTGCCAGGAGAAGTACCGCAAGAACCCCACCTATCAGAAGGCATCCAACGGTGGCATCGACTGCAAGATCAACGGCGCCTATGTGCTACTAGGCCTGCTACACGGCCGACGCGACCTGGATCAGACGATTCTCATTTCCTGTCGTGGCGGCATGGACTCGGACTGTAACCCCAGCAGTTCCGGTGGTGTACTTTTCACGACTTACGGGATGTCCAAGCTTCCAGCTCGTTTCACCAGTGAATTGAGTCAAACCAAGATCTTCGATCACACGGCCTATAGCTTCCCCAGACTCGTCAAAGTCTCTGAGATGCTGGCCCGCAAGGTGGTAAAGAAGTATGGTGGCAAAGTGGTAAAAGAAGAGGGGCAAGAGATCTTCCTGATCCCAGTTCACAGTCCGAAACCGACCCCCATGGAGCTGAGTTGGGCCCCCAACCCGCCGGCCAACACCAAGTACACCAAGAGCGAGATGGCAAAGATCAAGGCCCCCAGCGACTCCGCAAAACTCGCGGCGGCGGTGGAGAAGTTTGCACCCGGATGGAAGATCGCGAACTGCGGCACAGAAATGAGCCCAGGCGTGCGAGAAGAGTGGGCGGGGAGGAAGAATGTGCTGGCCACTCATCCACTGGACAAGCAAACCGGGTGCGTGTTGTCCCGAACCCTCAAACTTCCGGTGGGCAAACCTGCGAAACTTCACTTGGTCGTTGGCCACGACCCACAGGGCGATTTCGACCTGGTGATTCGCATCAACCAGAGTGAGGTCCTCCGCAAACAGGTCAACCCCACCACGGCGAAAGATCATTGGCTGACCGAAGACATCGACTTGTCCGCCTATGCGGGGAAGACGGTGAAGCTTGAACTGGTGAACCAGCCCTCCGGGTGGGCCTACGAGGCCGCTTATTGGGCAGAGAGCAAGGTTCTCGTGGCAGGAGAGTGATCCCAGAAACATCCACATCCCGAAGACCCTCTACAGAAGTTAATGGAGGCAACGAAGCAGCAGCAGAAAGAGGCTCCCCTCCTCTTCGTTTCCTTTGTTTCCTTCTGTAAAGAATTATCGCAGATGAAGCACCGTCGCTTTATTCACTCGACCGCTTACTGGGGAAAAGCGCGGTAGAATCGTTGCTGGGCGCTAGCCACCGGCTCGTCCAGGTAGGAGTAGCGTTTGGTCGACAGATTGGCGACCGTCAGCAATACCCAATTCGTCTCGGCTAGGGTCGGTAAATACTCGATGCGATAGGTGGCACCGGCGGCTCCATCCAGGGAAAGCAGAGGCACAATCTGGTTCTGGCTGGTCACCAACTCCACACCGAATAGAGCGACATACGCAGGCGCACTCGTTGCAACGCCCGCTGGCCCAGTCACCACCGCGTCGTACGCACCCACCAGCGTTTCGTCCACGCCTTTCACCACATAATCCCAACTGGCAGCCCCTTCGATGGCGACACCGTTACGACGCCATTGACAAGCGAGCGACCCATCGCCTGTCGCGCGTACCGATAGGAGCACGTCGACACCAGCGCTGGAGGTTCGGCTCACCGGTTGTTGCGTGATCACCGGAGGATTGGTGGCGATCCAAGGGGTAAAACTGGCCGTGATCAGCTTGGTGGCGTCCATCAACAGCTCCAGCGGGTTCTGCGTGCCACCCACGTCTCCACTCCACCCGGCGAAAATGTGATTCGTGGCAGGAACTGCGGTGAGCGTGACCGTTTCTCCCTGAGTGAAGACTCGTCGATCGGGCGAAACGATCACGGAACCGTTTGGACCTGTCTGCAAGTTCAAAGCCACTTGATTGGTCTTCAGCGCTGCAAAAAGGGCTGTGACCAAGTTGGTGGAGGTCACTTGCATCACCCACGGGTTCCGGTTGCCACTCGCCGCGCCAGCCCATCCGAAGAAATAGGAACCTGCACCTGGCACTGCGGTGAGAGCCACTTCCGAACCATAGGGATAGGGCCCGGATTCCGGCAGGGCGGCAACCTGGCCCGCTCCAACCATCTGCAAGGCGAGAGGGGCGCCAAACACCGCTTTCACGGTACGAGGTCCGGTCACCGCGAAACTGACCAGATTGGTCTTGTCCGAGACATCCCCCTCCCACCGCAGGAACTCCCATCCCTCCCACGGCTTGCCCGTCAACGTGACCACCGTGTTGCTGACGTAGAGATTGGTACTCAAGTAGGGCCCGGGCGAAATGGTCACCAGGCCCCCGCCGGGCACACTCACCTTGAGGGGATAGGTGGGAGCGATCTGGATCGTGATCGGTGCCGATTCTGCCGAACGGGTGTAAGTAGGGTCATAGGCGATCGACCGCAGAACCACGCTGTTGCTCAAAGTGAACTCACCCGAGTAGGGACTAGCCGTGAAGTCAGGCTCACTTCCATCCAGCGTATAGTACATTGGGGCCGTCTTCCCAAAAGAGCTGCTCATGCTCACCTTTGCGGAATCGGTTGGGTTCACCGTGCCCCCGCCGACGTCCAATCCATCAATCAAGACCACGGGACTGTTGGTCAACCGCAGCACGGTATCTCCGGCAAGAAAGTCGTTCTTGTTCGAGGCGGTGACCGAATAGATGCCTGCCTGGGACAGCGCAAAGTTCGTGATTACCAGGTTCGTGCCTTGGACGCCACCCAAGGGGGCTTGGTTGAAGTACCATTGGTAGACCAAGGGAAGGCCCGACCAGATCGCGGCGAGAAGGTTGGTGCTATCCCCAGGGCGAAGTGCGACCGCGACGGGAGGTTCATCCAGGATAACCGGCACCTGGCTGAGAGCGAGCCCATGGTAGTAGCCGGCCGCAACCGCCAGCACTTGCCTCAGCCCGGCAGGCAGCCTGGTCTGCCCCACGGAACCGTCTCCCCACGCCACCACCGAACCATCCGCACGCGCCGCGACACTCCACGCGAATCCCGCGGAGATGGACACGACATTCGTCACCGCCGGCGGCACATTGGTGTGCCCGTAGTAGGGCTCCCCCCAAAGGACCACCGTCCCGTCCGCCTTCAAGGCCAGGCTGTGACTCTCCGAAGCCGAGATCGCCACCACGTTGCTCAGTCCTGGGGGAACATTGGTCAGGCTTTCGCCCTTGCCCCAGGCGAACACGGTCGCGTCGTTCTTGAGGGCAAGGTTATGCAGATAGCCTGCGGCAATAGCCTTCACGTTAGCCAAACCGGCCGGAACAAAGGTCTGAGGCGATCCCTTCGCTCCCCAAGCCGTAACCGTTCCATCCTGCCTAAGAGCCAAGCTGTGGATGCCTCCGCCCGCAACGGCCTTAATCCCCTTGAGGCCAGAAGGCACACTTGCCTGACCATTGTCATTCAGTCCCCAAGCAACCACCGTTCCATCCGATTTCAAGGCGAGGCTATGCCAGCGCCCGGCAGAGATCGCAGTCACGTTGGTCAGGTCTGCGGGCACATTCGTCGCCTCGTTACTGCCCCAGGCAACCACGATTCCATCGCCGCGCCGCGCCAAGCTGTGATACTCCCCGGCCGCAACCTCCCGAATGTCGATCAACGGAACCGGCGCATTGGTCTGGCCATAGAGGCTCAGCCCCCACGGCACCACCGTTCCCGCCGGTTCAGCAGCCTGCCCCAGGATGCCGGCCAGAAAACACACTTGCAGCACTCCGACCTTGAACGCCTTCATGCGGTTCGAGAGTGGGCAGAAAACCTTGAAAATCAAACCTTTTCTAAGCCCCATCCACGGCCACAGTCCTGGGAGAACCTCTATGCCTGGACAGTTTTTTCAGCAACGGCTGGGTGGTCCAAAGGTTCCATGTGAGTCGCCACGCTCGTGTCCGGCAGAACCCGAACGATCTCCTCCTCGAGCTGGTCCAGCAACTCATGGCCACGATGAACCGTCCAGGTTCCGGGTACCAGCACCCTCACCGACACAAATCGCTTGCCCCCGGATTGCCGCGTGCGCATCTCCTCATATCGGACCCCATCGGTACACAGACGTTCCAGGACGTCACGTGCCAATTCTTGTTGCTCGACTGGCAGAGCCTTGTCCATAAGGCCTTCGATGGAACGTCGGATAATGCCGCTGCCTGTCCATACAATGTTGGCAGCCACCGCCAGCGCGGCCAGGGCATCGAAGCGATTCCAACCCGTAATAGCGACCATACCCACCCCCACCACGACGCCCACCGACGTCCACACATCGGTCAGCAAGTGCTGGGCGTTTGCCTCGAGCGTGATGGACCGGTTCTTTTTAGCCGCTTTGAGAAGGAGGAGAGCCACAGCCAAATTCACCAACGAAGCACCCACTGAAACCGCCAACCCAATCCCCAGTTGCTCCAAGGGTTTGGGAGCGATCAGCCGTTGGATGGCGGTTACGGCGATACTGATGGCGGCGATCAGAATGAGCGTGCCCTCAACGCCACTGGAAAAATACTCAGCTTTGCTGTGCCCAAAAGGGTGATCGTCATCCGCTGGACGCACGGCAATCGTCAGCATCGCCAGAGCCATCATTCCTCCCACAAGATTCACCAGCGACTCAATGGCGTCGGAGAGCAAACCCACCGATCCCGTGAGCCAATAGGCACAGGCCTTCATCCCCATCGTGAGGATCGCTGCGGCGATGGACAGCCAGGCAAACCGGGTCAGAGGGACCGGGTCCGCAGCAGGCGTCGGGTGGGCACCGCGAGGGGGTGAAGGGTCAGACATCAAGGGACTCTAGTGCGCATACTCTCCCGTCCTCAAGATCAGAATCCCATGCAGGCGTTGGCCACAATGCGATTCCCCTCCGCGAAACACACGCCTGCTCTAAGCCGTGTCCATGCAGTTGAACAGGAGGCAGCAGAGAGAGCAGAGCCGTCAGACGGAGTCAGAATCGCTCCTCGCGGTCCGTTCAAGCGTTCACTGGACGGTGAAAGTGATACGTCCATCTCGATCGTCAGACCGCTCAAGCCCGATCTCTGCTGTCTCCGCTGACTCCTGTTCTTCATTGAATTGTTACGGCTAAGGCGTGGATGCTTTGAGGGCATCCCCCAACAACTCCCGCATGCGCTGCTGCCGAAAAGCGAAGATGCGCTCCACATCCCGCCGCACGAAAAGCCAGTTTATGAGCGTTCCACCCCGGGGCCGGTAACGCACCCGGTCTGAGCAGACCGTGCCGCCATCCCGCTCTTCGAACACGTGCGTGTGGTGCCACAAGGTGTAGGGACCCTTCAGCTGCACGTCCACAAACCGGAAAGGCGGCTCCCACTCGGCAATCTCCGTGCGCCAGCGAATGGGAATACCGTGAATGCGAATTCGATAGTCGATCAAGGTGCCCTGCCTCATGGAGATCGGCGCAGGAGTGAGCACCTCAAACTTCAACCAGGAGGGAGTCAGGGCCTCCAGGTTCCGTGCTTCCGCAAAGAATGGAAAGACCTCGTCGCGCGGCCGGGGAAGCCAAAGCTCCGTGTGCAGGGAGAATTCACTCATGCCATGGAGATCTTAGATTCGGGTCTTGAGCCCACAGGCCCGAAGGACGCACCAACCCCGTAGCGCCTCAAAACAGGCGAAGGCACCCATTCCGGCCAGGACCAACCCAACCCAGACCGACTCGCCAAAGGCAATTCCCGCCGCCACAAGGAGAGTCACCCCGCACAGGCCACGAAACAGGCGTCCACGGCGGTCGAGGTTGCGTGTAAAGAAATCTTTCATCGTTTTACCTTTCCGATCGGCTTGCGCAACTCGTCGAGCGCCAAGCCCAATTGTGCGAAATCCTCAACCAAGACCGCTCCGAGCCGCACCAGCAGGTCGCGATACGCAGGCATCGCGCGTCCCCCCACCAGCAAGGCCGTTTCCTTCGGCAACGAATCGCGCAACCGCGTTAGTTCAGCCTCCAACCCGGGATCGTCCTCGGGATAGACCAGGCTCAATGCCACCGCCCTCGCCCGGCGCTGCTGTGCCGCACCAGCAATCTCGGCCGCAGGCAAGCTGGCTCCAAGATAGGTGATTTGCCATCCCAGGTTCGCGGCAACAGCCCCCACGAGGAGAGCCCCCAGTTCATGAACTTGTCCCGCGGGCGTGGCGACGACCAGCACAGCCGCCTGGTCCATGGCGCCGAACGGCCGGGCAGAATTGCCCAAGAACACGCGGAGAGCCGCCGTGGCAAAGTGCTCGTGGGCGGCAGTCAAGGTCCCAGCCCTCCAAAGCTCACCCAGGTTCTGACTGAGGGGAGCCAGGACTCTCTGCAGCATGCCCATGGTGCCGAGGGCGACTGCGCTGCGCTTAAGTGAGTCTTGCAGCGCCTGGTCATCCAAGGCCCGGATCGCAGCGATACAATCGTCCAGAAACCCACCCTCGGTCGGCACTCCAACCGCCACCCGAGTCTGGGGAAGCCCAACACCAGAGGAAGCTCCAAGAAGCTTGGCCAGCTTGTCAGACGACAAAGCGGCCACCTGCCCGATGCTGTGCCCGGCATGGGTTGCGTCTCGCAACATCCTGAGCCGCTCAATGTCACGAGGGGAGTAAAGGCGTCGATTGCTGTGGGTCCGCTTGGGCTCTACCGCGCGGTAGCGTTGCTCCCAGATTCGGATTACGTACGCACTCACGCCGCTCAGGCGAGCGGCAACTTGGATCGGATACTGCGCTTCAGACATCTTTTACACATTATCTGTACACAATGGGATACAAGCAAGAGAAAAAATGCATGTAATACACTGTACACATGGATCTTGTGGCTCGATCAACGATCTAAGAATAAATATTCGACAATCGTTTGACATTACACAAATCATACACAATATTACTACAGTGTCAGCCACCGATGGGTGGCCAGGCAAATAGGCAAAACAAAACAGAAATCGAAAAACAAAAGAATATGAAATCCGCAAAATTCCTCTCCGCTCTCGCCCTGGCTTCCGCCGTAACTCTGACCCCCGCCCTCTTCGGCGGTGAGTGCAGTGCCGGAAAGAGCACGGCAGCCTCCACCTGTACCGCAGGCAAAGACATCGTTGCCGTCGCGTCCGGGGCGGAGAACTTCAAAACCCTGGTCGCCGCAGTGAAAGCAGCCGGCTTGGTGGACACCCTCCAAGGCAAAGGCCCTTTCACCGTATTCGCTCCCACGGACGCCGCCTTCGCCAAGCTCCCTGCTGGCACCGTTGAAGACCTGCTCAAACCGGAGAACCGGGACAAGTTGGTAGCGATTCTCAAGTATCATGTCATCTCCGGGAAAGTCCTGGCCGCCGATGTGAAAACGATGGAAGCCAAGACCGTGCAGGGTCAGAGCGTCAAACTCGTCGTCTCCCCTGAAGGTGTGACGATCGACAACGCCAAGGTAGTCAAGACCGACGTGATGGCCGAAAACGGCGTCATTCACGTCATCGACACCGTGATCCTTCCCGCAGCCTGACTGTCGACACCCCATGAAGCGGAGGCTGAGAATGCCTCCGCTTCATGGCTTCCAAACTCTTTCGAGCGGCTTGGGGAGCCGCTTGGCGGATCTTCCCTTTGCGCCACTGCCACAATGTCTCGTCTTAAGTGAACAGGTTTCTCAGATTCTTCAAACTCCCTCGGGTCGGAGTCGCACATTATAAGGGTTGAGGCTTGCACATTTGCTTGCGTGATAATAAACCCACCCGAATGCAATGGAAACTACTGATCCTCTTGGGGAGTGCATTAACCGGGTTATCCGTGTCAGCCACCGGCCAGGAGCCCGGTGATTTCAAATACATCACCAACGGCGCGGGCATAACGATAACCGGCTATTCGGGAACGAGCTACTCCGTAGTCATTCCCGACTCGATTGAGGGGCTTTCCGTAACAGCGGTTGGCCCCTCGGCCTTTTCGATGTCGCGGATAACCGATCTGACCATTCCAGCAAGTGTAAGCAGTCTCGGTCAGTTTGCATTCGATTACTGTAGAAGCCTCACGAACGTCTTCATCGCGAGTGGTGTTACGAACATAGGTTGGTCCGCATTCGCCGGTTGCAGCAAGCTGAGAGCGTTTCAGGTGGACGGAGCCAATTCCTCCTATTGTAGTGTAGATGGTGTCCTGCTCGACAAGAGCCAGACTCGGCTGGTAACGGTGCCAGGAGGAAGGACGGGGGCGTTTCCCATCCCCAACCACATCAGGGTGATCGGAGAGGCGGCGTTTGCCAGTTGTACGGGTCTGAATTCGGTCACGATGCCCGCGGAGTTGAAAACCATAGAAAAAGCAGCTTTTTGGTACTGCACCGGCTTGACCAACCTGACAATTCCTGACGGCGTCACGAGCCTCGGGGAGAGTGCTTTTTGGGGTTGCGCCGGGTTCACTAGCTTCACTATCCCAGCCAGCGTAACGAATATAGGCGGAGGGTCCCTTGCGGGATGCTCGAACCTGCAGAGGATCACTGTCGACCAGGCTAACCCATACTTTCGGGATATGGATGGGCTTCTCTTCGACAAGGGTCAGACCGTTCTCCTCCAGTACCCGGCAGGCAGAGTCGGCGGATACGAGATTCCAGCCACGGTGACGGAACTAGGGGAGTCGGTCTTCTCGGGATGCTCACAGCTGAGCAGCATCGAGATCCCCGATCTTGTGATGAGCATCCCGAACGGAGCCTTCTATGGTTGTGTTCAGCTTACGGAGGTTGCGATTCCGAGCGGCGTCACCAGCATTGGGGACACAGCCTTTTCGGGTTGCAGCCGTTTGACCAACCTCGTCATTCCTGAGGTCACGATGAGCCTTGGGCAGTCTGCCTTCTCTGGCTGCTCTGGACTTGCGAGCGTTACGATTCCCAAGAACACGAAGAACATTGGCGATTGGGCCTTCAACAATTGCAGCAGTCTCGGCACGCTGACACTTTCCGAGGGCATCACGAGTATCGGCGACAACGCGTTCAATCGCTGCACGAACCTGACAGCCGTCCTGATCCCTGGGAGTGTTACGAATGTTGGCAAATGGGCTTTCAAGGACTGCTTCGCCCTGAGCACGATTACGATCCCCCAGAGTATCCGGACCCTCAAAGACTTCGTGTTTTCTGGCTGCACCTCTCTAAGCAACATCGATATCCCAAGTAGCGTCGTGAGTATCGAGACATGGACTTTCTCAGGCTGCACCGGACTCGTCAGCATCGCAATTCCGAGTGGACTAACCAACCTCGGAGAGTTGGCTTTCAATCGTTGCACCAGCCTCAGGACCATCGAGATCCCGGGCACCGTAGGGGTAATCAACCCTCAGACCTTCTCCCAATGCTCTGGCCTCACGAGCGCCATAATCCACGCCGGAGTCACCAACATCGATGACGCCGCTTTTTGGGGTTGCGCAACTCTCACTAACATCACCCTTCCGGATACCGTGACCCGGATCGGCAAACAGGCGTTCGTGGGCTGCTCGAATCTGGAGAACGTTGCGATTCCCACTGGAGTCGCCGACATTGACGATTATGTGTTCTTGAATTGCACGCACCTGGCAAGGATGGCTCTGACGAAGACCGTGACGCGGATCGGTAAGGCCGCTTTCAATGGATGCTCCAACCTGAAAGCTTTTGAGGTAGATCCCGACAATTCCCTGTATGCCAGCCAGGACGGGGTGCTTTTCAGTAAAGACCGAACCTCGCTCATACTCTATCCAGGTGGAAGAGGGGGAGCTTATGAGATTCCTTTCGGCGTAAAAATCATTGGTGGGGAGGCTTTCACCCAATGCGGTGCACTCACCGCAGTCACAATCCCAGCCAGTGTCACAGAACTCTCTGGCAGTGCGTTTTCCGGGTGCTCAGCACTGTCGGATTTCACCGTTGACCCATCCAATCCCTACTACCAGGTGTTTGACGGGATCCTATTCGACAAGCTTCAAACAGCGCTTGTCCGATGCCCAGCCAGCAGGAAGGGGATCTACGAGATCCCCAGCAACGTAATAACCATTGCGTCATCAGCGTTCTCGGACTGCAGAGGCATCACGGCAGTCACCATACCGTCCGGTGTCCGCACCATCGATGACGGGGCATTCGCAGGGTGTTCGAGCCTCACCAGCCTGGTCATATCGGATGGAGTCGGGAAGATTGGAGATAGAGCGTTCGCAACGTGCAGTGGGCTCACCTCCGCCAAGATTGGCGACGGTGTGACGAATATTGGCACCAGTGCTTTTGCCAACTGCTCGCGTCTCGCCACCGTCACGATCGGCGCCAACGTGGCCGAAATCGGAACCAGCGCTTTCGATTCCTGCCGTAACCTGTTAACGGTCTTCTTCAAGGGTAACGCCCCGGTGACCCGCAAGCGGGCGTTCTTTGACGCGGGCCAGACGCTCTTTTACTTGCCGACCGCCACCGGGTGGAGCACAACTCTGGGGGATCGTCCCACCAAACTCTGGAACCCTCGTTTCAATACCGAGAATCCTACTTTTGGGATCCGGACCAACGGCTTCGGTTTCACGATGACTGGAACGACAAACATTCCCATCGTACTGGAAACAGCCAGCGATTTGGCCAATCCGGACTGGATCCCAGTTCTGACCAATAAGCTCACCACCGGCTCACTTGACTTTACCTATCCGAACCTCCCGAACGACTCAACCCGCTTTTTCCGTATCCGTTCGCCTTAGAAGGATCAAACCACGGCGAAAATTCCCGGGCAACCGGCGACAGAAGATCATTCCTGAAGGAATGAACCCATCGATGGGCGGATGCTCTCAAAAGCCGCAATCAGGGGGATTCTGGTAGAACTGAACCTGTTGCTGGCAAGAGCTTGAATCGCACCGATCTCTCTGGGAATGAGCAGGTTCAAACCATGAACACCGCGTGCCAAAATGATCAGAGGATTCTGCCAAAATCCCCAGATGCAGACCGTTGCTTCTTGTGTTTCTTAAGGCTCCACTTCTTCACTCTCTCCAGGACGATACCTTCCGGCTACTCTTTCGGAACCCAGTCTGGGATGCTTCCACGCAGCGTGTCTCTCCAATTCCGCATCATGGCCATGAACTTCTTCGTCTTCTCCGGATATCTTTCCTCGGCCTCCTTTTTCGTCCAATGGAGTTCGTTCTCATCCATCGGAAACTGGTTCACCAACACTCGTTTCTCCTCCGGATCCACCACTGGTTTCGGCAGCCAGCCGTTGACGGCTTCCAGGATAACCTCCAGCGTTTGAAAGTCGAGCCGTTCAAAGCGGGGATCGCGAATGATGGCAGCCATCAGCTTCCTCCCTGAGGGCAACTCACAAGCCGACACCTCGATAACAAAAGAAGAAGGATGCGAATACAGGAGGTCTAATCCAAACACCGGCTCTAAATTGCTGGCACCTTCACCCCACCCCAAATGCTGCGGGGCTTGTGGGCGGGTCCCAAAAGCGGTTCTAGGCCAATCGTGAGGGGCTCGAGGGTCGAGTAACCGTCTAGGAGTGCGACGACAAAGCGCAGCGTCGACGGCGCTTTTTCATGACCGTGGGCATGGGCTAGACCGACCAAGGTGCGCGGTAGTCGCGAGTGAGCCATTTGGAGTCGCCGGTCCCGCCGGAGAACTCGAACTTGGATGGATCCCACTGGAACGACGCCTTGTGATAGTAGCTTTGGTTCAAGAGGTGGCAGCAGATCGCGGAACGCGCACCCACCTGTTCGCTGGTGATGGGCTTCTTGCGGGTTTTCAGGCACTCCAGGAAGTCCGTGATGTGATTGTTGCTGACATAGAGGCGGACCTTGGCGTTCTTCAGATAGGCCGCTTCGGCCTTTTGGACCTCCGCGGTGCAGGAAGTCTCGGTGTCCTGCTTGCCCTTATAGGACGCGACGGTTTTGCCGCCGACGATGAGGACGAACTGGCCGCGGTTGACCAGCACCTCGCCATCGGTGCCAACAAACTGCACGCCGAATCCGTTGACGTGTTCCACAGTGATGCCATCCGCGTAGACCAGTTTCGCCCCGCGTTTGGCATTCGGGGTGGCGGCGGCTTTGACCTCGAGTGGGCCGCTGTCGTCCATGCCGAGCCCCCACTGGGCAATATCGAGATGGTGGGCACCCCAATCTCCGACGGCGCCGCTGCCATATTCCATGTAGGTGCGCCAGTTGGGAAAACCCTTGTGAATGCCTCGGGGGCTGAGCACCGGACTGTAACCGCGCAACGGGGCGGGGCCGCACCAGAGGTCCCAATCCAACCCAGGCTCGGCCGCTTCCTCCTTGAGGTCGCAAGGCCGACCTGGATCGCCAAAGCTGCAGGCGACGGTTTGGACCCGGCCAATGACACCATTGCGGACCAGCTCGCAAGCCACCCTAAACTCCTTGCTGGAACGTTGCATGGAGCCGGTCTGGAGCACGCGGTGGTGGGCATCCACAGCTTTGATCACCTCGGCAGCTTCGTGGATATTATGCGTCAACGGTTTCTCGCAATACACATCCTTGCCAGCTCGCAGCGCGGCGAGCATAGGGATGGCGTGCCAGTGGTCGGGGGTGGCAATGCAGACCGCGTCAATGTCCTTGCGGGCGATGAGGTCGCGGAAATCATTGTAGGCGGCACAGTCCGTATTGGTGTAGTGGCTGTCGACTCTCTTCTTGGCGTCGTTGCGGCGGTTCGTGTCGACGTCGCAAACCGCCAGAACCTGGGTTTGCCGACCCAGGAAGCCGCCGAGCAGACCGCGTGATTGCGTGCCCATCCCGATGAACCCCACCCCAATGCGGGAGTTGGCCGGTGTCTCAGCACTCCAGAGGTGTGCGGGTAGAATGAACGGGGCGGCTGCGCCGACGGTCGATGCGGCTTTCAGGAATTGGCGTCGGCTGACTACGGATTGGGTCTTCATAAGTTGGCGTTTAGCTGAGGCTTTTGGGAATAGGAGCGTATTGAGGCGAGAGATGCAACTCATACCGTGCGGTCATACCGTGCGGTCATCATGACCATTTTGAACTCCTCGCTAACCAAGTCGCCTCAGCCTGCGGCATTGGCATCCCCGCGCCAGCGGAAGCTCTTTGAGCTCCGTCGGGATGGTCTTCAAGGATCCAGGGAAAGGCTTGCCTGGTGCGCTGCATGGGACTACCTTTCAGCAGCTTCAGGGAAACAGGAATCGCTGCGCTATGCCGTGCCAAGAAGTACAGACGGCTTCTTTTAGAGCCAGAACCACTCGCGTGCTCTTTCTCGTCACTTTGCTGCAAGCCGCCACCTGGTCGTTGCTCCAGGCACAAACTGGCGTATCGGTCGATTTCCGCAACCGCATCCCTGGCGTGCTGGACGCACCGGTGTTCGACGCGGATGGCGTGACGCGGCTGGAAAACAAGGACGGAGCCACCAGCAGTTTTCTCGCGCAGCTCTACTTCTCTCCGACTGGGGGTGAGAGCGACTTCGCAGCGGTGGGCGTCGCTTCCTGGTTCCAGTCTGGAGCCAATGCCGGATATTGGGAACCCGCCACCGTGGTTCTGCCGGGCGTGGCGATGGGACAAACCGTCCGCCTCCGTGTCGTTGCATGGGAGCAATTCCCACGGCTTGAGATGCCCTTCCGAGGCATTTGGGGGATTGCTATGACTGCCCCTGTCGTGGTGGGGAACGGGCCGCTGCGGTTGACCGGGCTGCAGAGCTTTTCGCTCCAACCCGAGTCGTTGAGAGTGGAACGTCAAAGCGAGGCACTCGTGCTCAAATGGCCCAACCTCGGTGCACGCCGTTATGAACTGGAGTATGTGGAATCGTTGAACTCTCCGAGTACCTGGAGAGCGATTCCTTTGTCCGGGGCCTCCGCGGACTTCGGCCAGGACTTCGCGGTCACCAACGCGATCACGGATCCTGCCCGATTCTTCCGCCTGAAACGCTGGCGGTGATATCAAGTAGGGGACCGGCATTCTACCTTGTCCGAACACCCCTGGCGCACTAGCCTTTCCGCTGCTCAGAAAAGCAATTTCCTATGAGCCATCAAAATCCTTCTGCCCGAAGGCCAAACCCGCTAGGCTAAGTCCGGCATGCTTACAGAACACCAACTGCTCACGCTGATGGCGGACTTGGAATCCGACCTCGTAGAACGTACGGAGTCGGTCAACGATATGGAGAAGTTCTGCATCGCCGCTTGCGCCTTCGCCAACGATTTTCCCAATCATCGCCAGCCAGGTTTCCTGTTGGTGGGCGTCAATAATCGGGGCGTGGCTGTCGGTCTGAAGGTCACCGATAAATTGCTCCTGACCCTGGGGGAGGTCCGCGCCAACGGAAACGTCCTGCCCATTCCTGCCGTTCAAATCTACAAGATCGCTCTGTCGGATGGGTCGGGTGAAGTTGCCGTCGTGGAAGTGATACCCTCGGATTTGCCTCCTGTCCGCTTCAAGGGGCAAGTCTGGATTCGAGTGGGCCCGCGCCGCGCTCTGGCTTCGGAGAGCGAGGAGCGCCGCCTGACCGAACGCCGGGTCTCGCACGCGCGCACTTTCGATGCCCGCCCCTGCCGGGACAGCTCTGTCACCGACCTCGCCACCGATCTCTTCCTCAACACTTATCGTCAGCAGGCCGTTGCGGAAGACGTCATCGCCGCGAACCACCGCGAGCTGAAGCAGCAACTGGCCGCTCTACGCTTCTTCGACCTAGCCAACGACTGCTCCACCCACGCGGGCATTCTCCTCTTCGCGAAGAACCCTCGCTTCTGGCTTTCGGGAGCCTACCTGCAGTTCCTCCGCCTGGCTGGTACCGCGCTCCGACCTGAGGATGTTCTCATCGAAAAAGAACTCCAGGGCGATCTCCTCACGTTCTTGCGCGAGCTTGATATTCTCCTGGAATCGCAGCTTTCGGCTCGGCCCGCTGCCCAAACCGCGCTACGAGAGCAAACCGTGTCCGACTACCCTCGGTTCGCCCTGCGGGAGTTCCTCATGAATGCTGTCATGCATCGCGATTACGAAGCGACTGCACCCATTCGCTTCTACTGGTTCGCGGACCGCATCGAGATCCAGAACCCCGGATCACTCTATGGCGAAGCATCGCGCGAAAATTTCCCGCGTCAGAATGCTTATAGGAATCCAGTCGTCGCCGAGGCGATGAAAACGCTGGGCTATGTGAACCGGTACGGCTCCGGTGTCGAACGTGCGCAAGAGGCGCTGAAGACAAACGGCAATCCTCCGGCAGCGTTCTGCTTCGAAGACACCTATTTCCTTGCCACCGTGAAAACGCGTCTATGAAAACCGTCACTTTCTTCAACAACAAGGGCGGGGTCGGGAAGACGTCTTTGGTCTATCACCTCAGTTGGATGTATGCGCAAAAGGGCCTGAAGGTTCTCGCTGTAGATCTCGACCCACAGGCCAACCTCACGTCCATGTTCCTCGACGAAGACGCGTTGGAGAACCTCTGGCCCGACGGCGAACATCCCGAAACCATTCTTGGCAGTCTTCGCCCCATCATCCGCGGCATCGGCGACTTGCGGCTGCCGCACCTGCAACCCGTCCCCTCCACGGCATCGCTGTTTGCGCCCGCCATCTCACTGCTGGTCGGCGACCTGGGCCTGTCTGCTTTCGAGGACAAGCTCAGCACGAGTTGGCCACTCTGCAACGACCGGGATGAAAGCGCCTTCCGAGTGATTTCGGCTTTCCACCGCATGATCGCCTCCGCCGCCGCCCAGGCCGGCTCGGATATCGTGCTCGTGGACGTGGGTCCAAACCTGGGTGCCATCAACCGCGCCGTGCTGATCGCCACCGACCACGTTATCATCCCGCTCGCTCCCGATCTCTTTTCCATGCAGGGACTGCGCAACCTGGGCCCCACTCTGCGCCGATGGCGCACGGAGTGGAAGGAACGGCTCCCCAAGAATCCCGACCCAGACCTCAACCTCCCGGCGGGCACGATGAACCCTGCGGGCTACGTCTTCATGCAGCACTTCGCGAAAGACCGACGCCCTGTCAAAGCGTTCGACCGCTGGATGCAGCGCATCCCGCGCGAATACCGGGTGTCGGTGCTCGACCAATCCGACGACGCTCCTGTTCAGGTCGAAGCCGATCCTAATTGCCTCGCCAAGCTCAAACACTACCGCAGTCTCATGCCGATGGCGATGGAGGCACGCAAGCCAATGTTCCTGCTCAAGCCAGCGGACGGGGCCATCGGTGCCCACACTTATGCCGTACAGGAGTGCCGTCACGACTTTGAACTCCTCGCTAAACAGGTCGCCTCAGCCTGCGGCATAGCCATTGACTCGCCAGCGGAGGCTCTTTGAGCACCGTCGGGATGGTCTTCGATGTTGCTTTCCGCCGCTCTCTAGGCTGAGATCCAACCACTCAAGATGAGAAACGCGGCAGCCAGTCTCGACGCACCCGAGGTCTGGATTAGGAACCAGAAAAGTAACCTTTTACAGCGGACACCCCTCGCACCCCTTTGATGAAATCATCCACTTTGCGAACTCTCGCCCGAATCGCTGTCCTGACTCCCCTGCTGCTGGGCGGCTTTGCGGCGTCGCATCTTCAGGCTGCGGAAGGCATCCGCCTGATCGTCCGGGGCGACGACATCGGCTCTTCCCACGCGGCCAACGTAGCCTGCATTCGTGCTTACAAAGAGGGCATCGTGCGATCCGTCGAAGTGATGGTGCCAGGCCCGTGGTTTCCGGAGGCGGCCAAGATGCTCGTGGAGAACCCGGGGCTGGATGTCGGAGTGCACCTCGTGCTCACCAGCGAGTGGTCGGGAATCAAATGGCGACCGCTCACCCATGCCCCCAGCCTCACGGATCCGGATGGGTATTTCTTCCCGATGGTTTGGGAGAACCGCAACCTTACCCCCAACAACTCGCTGCAGAAGTCCAAATGGAATCTCCAGGAGATCGAGAAAGAACTGCGAGCGCAGATCGAAACCGCAAAAAGGCACATCCCTCAGATCTCCCATTTGAGCAATCACATGGGTTTTTCGGGGCTGGATCCCGCCGTGGCAGCGCTCGAGGCCAAACTGGCTAAGGAATACGGGCTCGAACTTGACCTCAAGGCGGCCAAGACCCAGTACATGCAGCATTGGGGCCAGCTGAAAACGATTGAGCAGCGCACACAACACTTCGTCCGCACCTTGCAGACCCTCCGGCCCGGCACCTATGTCTTTGTCGAACATCCCGGCCTCGATGTGCCTGAGATGCAGGCCATCGGCCACAAAGGCTACGAGGATGTGGCGGCCGACCGCGAGGCGGTGACTCAGGTGTTCACCAGCCAGGCCGTGCTCAAAGCCATCCGTGAAAAGGGGATTCAGCTGATCTCATTCAAGGATCTGAAAGGCGGCGGGTGAGATTCCTGTCTTTGCAGAACAACATCAGCGACAACCCTGCTTGAGATCTCCCGCCAAATCCAAGCGGATTCCCCGGCGTATTTTGGGGGATCTTCGGCCTCAAATCGGGGATTCAGGGATTCACCTCCCACCCTTCCTACGCTTGACTTTGATGAAGTAAGGATCATCATTAGTCATCACAATAGGGCTAAAAGTGGTGAGACGCGCTGGTGGCACCGAGGAAGGCTCGTGGCCGGACTCACAGACGTTCGAGCTGCAAACAGCAAACGAAACATGCAGGAAGTCAAGTTCAGCGACAACTACAGCGACCTGTGCGAGAAATCGGGCGTCAAAGCAGGTTTCCAATTTGAGTTTTTCTGCGAGCGATGTAACGACCGCTGGCGGACCGACTTCGTGCCTTATCGCAGCGGGCAGGCGACGGGCTGGCTGAGCAAAGCGGCGGGGATTTTCGGGGGAGTCCTGGGTAACGCGGCCAACGCGGCCGAGGGCTTGGTGGACGCCGGTTGGGGCGGTTCACGTGACCAGGCGTTCAAGGAGGCAGTAGACCAGGCGAAAGACCACTTCCACCGCTGCGCGCGCTGCTTCCAGTACGTTTGCGACCGCTGCTGGAATACCGACAAGGGACTCTGCCTCAATTGCGCTCCCGATGCGGAAGTAGAGATCGAGGCGGCCCGCGCTCAAGGGGAAGTGGAAGGGGCCAAAGAAGAGGCGGTTGCGGAAGGAATGCGCCGCGGCAAAGCCAAAGACGTGAAGAGGGACCGGCAATTGGTCTGCCCCCAGTGTGGTGCCGAAACCAAAGGGGCGAAATTCTGCCCGGAGTGTGGAAGCTCGCTCGCCCAGAAGGGGGTTTGTGTCAAGTGTTCGGCCAAGCTTCCCGCAGGCACGAAGTTCTGCCCTGACTGTGGAACCAAAGTCGCCGGCCAGAGCACGCCTCCCTGATTCACCCGTCTTTCCACAACCCGATTTCATGGCGGAGGTTGACCCACACCGGTCGCACCGCAAAAGCAACCCAAACAACTGATTACCTCAAAATGAAACGATTCTTTCTTAGCATGACGGTCACGGCGCTTCTGGCGTCGGCGCAGGCGGCGGACGCCAACCTCCCCACCCTATTCGTCGCGCCTTTGGACGGGGACACGAGCCAAATCATGGGCTGGCAGCCCGCACTGGGCGAAGGCCTGGCCGAGATGCTGATCACGGAAGTGACGAAACTCAACAAGTTCCAGGTGCTGGAGTCCACCGCCCTGGAGAACCTGAAGGATGAGATCAGGCTGGGGGATGAAGGATTTGTAGCGAAAGACGAAAAGGTGGAAAAGGGCGGATGGGCCGGTGCCGACTTCATGTTCCGCGGGAAAGTGACCCGGTTTGGAGCGAAATCCACGGGCGTCGGGCTGGGTGGCTTTGCCCCGGGCGGCCTGGGTAACCTGGGGGTGAAACAGAACAAGGCGGACGTGCGAATCGACTGGCGCATCGTGGATGTCGCCAACCGGAAAGTCGTCTGCACCGGACAGGCGGTGGGAACGGAAACCGGAACCGGCTTTGACGTTGGGGCCAACGTGGGAGGTCACGGCGGCGGGATCTCCCTGGACAATAGCGAGTTCATGAACAGCGCACTCGGAAAAGCCACGGTCAAGGCGCTCAAGACCATCATGGCGGAGGTTTCCACCACCTCCGTACCACCTTCCGGCCGGCAGCAGGCCAAGGAAAAGAAGGCTCAAGCCGAGCAAGCCACCGTCAAAGCGGCATCGGATACACTCAAGAACACCCCGGGGAAAGTCCTGGCCGTGGTTGGCAAGGGGACCCTGATCGTGTCCCTCGGCAGCAAGAGCGGATTCAAAGCCGGGGACAAACTGAAACTTTACGAGACGGTGGACACGAAGGATGACAAAGGCGAAGTGGTCTTTAGCGAAGAGAAGTTAGTGGGGGAAGTGACACTGGAAAGTGTTCAGGAGGAAAAGAGCAAGGCCACCTACACCGGTGACGCGGCCGTCAAGGCAGGCTGGGTCGTCAAAGCCAATTAGCCAGCCGGGTCCGATCCAAGTCCAAAACCCTTCGCCGACGGGACGCCCTCTTCCCGTCGGCTTTCTTTTTCCTGGATCTGAGGAAAAAGAGAAGGGCAGCCGGTGGACCATTCAGCCGACTGCCCTTGCCAACCAACACAGCAAGTGTTTATGAACCCACTTGGGTGTAAAGCACTCAGTATGCCAAAGGGCTACGACCGCCCTCTTGTACTCAAGGAAACGGATAACGGAATCAACGGGATATCAAGATCAAGCAGTTGGAGGATCGGTTCTTCTGGTCGGCAGTGATCGGCTGCAGAAGCTGGCCGTACCCCATCCCACAATGGAGCACCCACTGTCCCATTCTGAGCCTCCTGCCTCAGACACGGCCTGGAAAGACCAAAACGGAGCGAATCCCGACAAACCGATTGACGGATCCACCTTTGTATTTTAATAAGTATGTCGCTTATGTTACATATGTTTAGACACAAACACCTCTTGGAAAGCGAATTCCCTCTTTGGCATTCGCAAATACTTGGAGACGAAATGCCTTTTGTCTGGTAAGATATGCAACGTATGCCGTTTTCCCTTATCCCAGTGCTGGCGATGATTTGGGCGAGATTGGCCAAACGCCTTCGAAGCCTGTTCCTCATCCACGCTGGCCGAGATGAAGGTTTCGGCGGAAGAGTGGCTTTGGCTCGTTCGCTCGCGCACGGGGCCATCGTCTGTGCCGCTTCCGTGATGGCCGTCCAAGCTGCGGAAACCACCCTCCTGAACGTGTCCTACGACCCGACTCGGGAATTGTACCTGGACGTGAACAAAGTCTTCAGCGAACAGTGGAAGGCGGCGCACGGCGGCAAACTCACCATCCGACAATCGCATGGCGGATCGGGAAAGCAGGCTCGGGCGGTGATTGATGGCCTGGAGGCGGACGTGGTGACCCTGGCCTTGGCGCATGACATTGATGCGATCGCGGACAAGGCCAAATCGATCGCGCCGGATTGGGAGAAGCGTCTGCCGTTCAAGAGCTGCCCCTACACGTCCACCATCATCTTCCTTGTGCGGAAAGGGAATCCGAAACAGATCAAGGACTGGTCCGACCTGGTTAAGCCGAAGGTATCCGTGATTACGCCCAACCCGAAGACCTCTGGCGGGGCACGGTGGAACTACCTGGCGGCTTACGGATACGAGTACAAACGCTCGGAAGACCATGCCAAGGCTGCGGAGTTTGTAGGCGCGCTGTTTGCCAACGTACCCATCCTGGACACGGGAGCTCGAGCCGCGACGACCACCTTTGTCCAGAGAGGCATTGGGGACGTGCTGCTGACTTGGGAAAACGAAGCCATTCTGGCCCTGAAAGAGGTGGGGTCGGGGAATTTTGAAGTGGTGATGCCTTCGGTGAGCATTCTGGCGGAACCGCCGGTGACCTGGGTGGACCGGGTGGTAACAAAGCGCAACACCCTGGAGATCGCCAAGGCCTACCTGGAGTTTCTGTACACCGAGCAAGGTCAGGAAATTGCGGCCAAGCACTACTACCGGCCTCGTTCGAAGCCGGTCTTGGACCGGTTCGCCCAACAGTTTCCTGCCGTGAAGCTGTTCACGATTGAGGAGGTGTTTGGCGGCTGGAAGCAAGCGCATCAGGATCATTTCGCAGATGGAGCACTTTTTGACCGGATCACTGGACAGAGCAAGGCTGGGCGGGCGGCCAAACCAGCCCCGTAAACTCCGTCTAGCGCAGCACCTCCAGCGGGATGTCACAGAAGAAATTCAACGCCTTGCCGGGTTTCAACCTCACAATGGGGTACACGGTGTTTTATCTCGGCGCGATTGTACTCATCCCGATTGCTGGGCTTTTCCTGAAGACTTTTGAACTCACCTGGCGTGAATTCTGGGAACTGATCACGGACGAACGTGCGCTGGCAGCCTATCGTCTCACGTTCAGCGCCGCCTTCTGGGCAGCCCTGATCAACGCGGTGTTTGGCACGCTCCTCGCGTGGGTGTTGGTGCGCTACCAGTTCCCGGGACGGTCCATCATCGACGCCCTGGTTGATTTTCCGTTCGCCCTTCCCACGGCCGTTGCGGGACTCACGTTGTCGAACCTTTTTGCGGACAACGGCTGGCTGGGGCAATACCTCTCGCCGCTGGGTTTCAAGGGCGCCTTCACTCCGTTGGGGGTGGTGATTGCCTTGACCTTTGTGGGGATGCCTTTCGCCGTGCGCACACTGCAACCAGTCCTGGCGAACCTGGAACGGGAAGTGGAGGAAGCGGCCGCGAGCCTGGGAGCCAGTCGACTTCGCACGTTCTGGAGCATCCTCGCCCCCACCCTGGCGCCCACCATCATCACCGGGTTTGCCCTGGCATTTGCCCGGGCGGTGGGTGAATACGGCTCCATCGTCTTCATTTCCGGCAACATCCCTTTCAAAACAGAGATTGCTCCCTACCTGATCGTGATCCGGCTGGAAGAGTACAATTACCTGGGCGCGACGGCCATTGCCGCAGTGCTGCTGGTGCTCTCTTTCGTGATCCTTGCCATCGTCAACGCGCTCGAGGTGTGGGCAAGCCGGTTCCAGGAGTAGACGTCATGGCAGGTACTGCGAAAAAGGCGAAACCACTGCGCACCACAGCCTCCCGAAGGGGCTCAGAGGAAGCGCCTTGGGTCAAGTGGACACTCATCTCGATTGCCCTGCTCTTCGCCCTGGTCTTTCTCTTGTTACCCCTCGCCAACGTTTTCGCCCAGGCGTTTGCCAAGGGTTGGAGCTTCTACTTCCGGTCGCTCACCGACCCCGACACTCTGGCTGCCATCCGGCTGACGGCTCAGGTGGCAGCGATTGCGGTCCCCTTGAATGTGGTCTTCGGCCTGGCCGCCGCGTGGGCAGTCGCCAAGTTCGAGTTTCGCGGCAAGTCTTTGTTGATTACGCTGATCGACCTCCCCTTTTCGGTGTCCCCCGTGGTTTCAGGCCTGATGCTGGTCATTCTGTTCGGCGCGCAGGGTTACTTTGGCAAGTGGTTCGACGAGCATGGCATCAAGATCATTTTTGACACGCCTGGCATCGTGCTGGCGACGGTGTTCGTGACCTTCCCTTTTGTGGCTCGGGAGTTGATCCCGGTCATGCAGGCGGTTGGATCCGAACAGGAGTTGGCGGCGATGACCCTGGGGGCGAGCGCCTGGCAGACGTTCTGGCATGTGACGCTCCCCTCGGTCAAATGGGGTCTTCTCTACGGAGTCATCCTCTGCAATGCCCGGGCCATGGGCGAGTTCGGGGCTGTCTTCGTGGTTTCAGGGCGCGTCAGCGGGCTGACGGACACGATGCCGCTCCGAGTGGAGAAACTCTACCAGGAATACAACAGCGCGGGGGCGTTCGCCGTCGCCAGCCTCCTGGCGCTCCTCGCCCTCGTCACGCTTGCCATCAAGACGTACCTGGAATGGCGAACCGAACGCGATTATGAAAAAGCGGAGCAGGCAACACCTGCCTCGGAATAACCCGATATGAGTATTTCGTTGAACGGAATCAGCAAAAGGTTTGGAGGCGTTGCTGCCGTCAATGGGGTCAGCTTCAACGTCGAGGACGATGAATTGCTGGCCTTGCTGGGGCCCAGTGGCGGCGGCAAGACCACGGTGCTGCGCATGATCGCCGGCCTCGGCGAACCATCCGCCGGCACGATCGACTGGCCGACAGCAACCTACGATGCGTCAGGCCGGCCGATACGCGACCTCGGCTTTGTCTTCCAGGAACCGACGCTCATGCCGTGGGCAACGGCGATCAAGAATGTGACGTTGCCGCTCACGCTCTCGGGCATCAACAAGAGCGAACGTGAAACCCGGGCTC
>CAYPNF010000053.1:0-5080 GCA_964411985.1 uncultured Verrucomicrobiota bacterium | reverse complement strand
AATTGTGGGCCTGCGTGGGGCCCGGGGGCGGCGGCAGGACCACGGTGGTGGGCATGATGGCCGGGCTGGAGATGCCGACCGAAGGAGACATTCATATCGGCGGCAGGCGGGTGAATGATCTGTCGGTTCAACAGCGGAACATCGGGTTCGTCTTTCAGAACTACGCCTTGTTTAAGAACATGACCGTGTTCAAGAACATCGCCTTTGGACTCAAGATCAAGAAGTGGAAGAAAGCCGACCTCGAGGCGCGGGTGGCAGAGCTCCTGAAACTCCTCGGGTTGGAGGGCCTGGAAAAGCGGTATCCGCACCAACTCTCCGGCGGGCAGCGGCAGCGGGTGGCGATCGCCCGGGCGTTGGCTCCCAAGCCGAGCGTGCTGCTGCTGGACGAGCCGTTTGGGGCCGTCGATGCCAAGATTCGACAGGAACTGCGCGAGTGGTTGGTCCGGCTGCACCACGAACTGAGGCTGACCACGATCTTCGTGACACACGACCAGGAAGAAGCGATGGAGGTAGCGAACCGCATCGTGATTTTCTCCCGAGGCAACCTGGAACAAATCGGCACGCCACGGGAGGTGTATGAACACCCAGCCAATGAATTCGTGGCGAGGTTCATTGGGGTCATGAACGTACTGGAGACCGAAGTTCGCGCCGGAATTGCCGGGGTGGGAGGTTTGGAGTTTCCGGCAGAAGGCCAGCCGGATGGGCAACGGATGAGGATCGGCTTTCGTCCTTACGCGGTACAGGTATCGACCGATTTGACGCAGCACCGGTACCGGGCGGTGTTGCGGCACACGTTCTTTTTGGGGACGATGTTGAGGCTGGAGCTGGAGCTGCCTTCCAAGTTGGTCATTCGGGCGCGGATGACGAAAGAAGAATACGCGCAGCAAGGATTAGGGGATGATCGGGAGGTTTCCTTCCAGATCAAACAGTACCGGGTGTTGGCGACGGAGAGAGCTTCGCTTACTCCGGAGATGGATTCGACTTATACACCGCCTCCCACGATCGCCGAGAACATTTGACGGCATCGCCGCCGGTTGCTAGAACCACCCGGGCTGGGATAGGGTCGCCAAAGGACCCTCCATGTGTCCCTGTACGGAACCTTGCAGGAGATCCGCTTGGGATCGGCCCGATGTCAAATCAGCCCATAGCCGCATTATGAAGAAACAGACCCCAAAGTACCGTCGGATCCTCTTGAAACTGAGCGGAGAAGCCCTGGGTGACGGCGGAGCCGGAATCTCAGCGGAGATCCTGCGCAACATGGCGGCGGACATCAAAGAGGTACGGGACTTGGGGGTAGAGATCGTGATCGTGGTGGGGGGTGGCAACATTTTCCGCGGGGTGAGCGGGATGGAAAAGGGAATCGAACGGGCCACGGGCGATTACATGGGGATGCTCGCCACAGTGATCAACTCCCTGGCGCTCCAAGATGCGCTGGAAAAGCTGGGAGTGGCCACCCGGGTGCAGAGCGCCATCGCCATGTCCCAGGTCGCTGAACCTTTCATCCGCCGCCGCGCCGTCCGACATCTGGAGCATGGGCGGGTGGTCATCTTTGGGGGTGGCACGGGAAATCCCTATTTTTCGACCGATACGGCCGCGGCGTTGCGGGCCAACGAAATTGGCGCTGAAGTCATCCTGAAAGCCACCAAAGTGGACGGGATTTACGATAGCGATCCCATGAAGAACCCCAAGGCCAAGCGCTTCGATCGCATCGCTTATGCGGACGCATTGCAGCGCCAGCTGAAGGTCATGGACGCCACCGCCTTCTCTCTCTGCATGGACAACGACATGCCGATCATTGTTTTCGACTTCTTCAAACGCAAGAACATCAGGCGAGTGGTTTTGGGCGAAAAGATTGGCACCTTGGTGACAAGTTGACTTACGGGCCGGGACGCGGCTATAAATAGCCTCACAACCAACCAATCCCTATCTATGGCTACACAACTGGACCCTGATGAGATTCTGATGGAGACGGAAGAGAAGATGATCAAGACCGAACAGGTCCTTCTGAACGAATTCGCGGGAGTGCGCACGGGCAAGGCTTCAGCGGGATTGGTCGAGAACATCATGGTGGATGTCTATGGCGCCCAGATGCGCATCCGTGAACTTGCGGGGATCACCTGCCCGGAACCGCGCCTGATTTTGATCCAACCGTGGGACCTGGGAACGATCCATGCGGTGGACAAGGCGATTCAGAAGAGCAACTTGGGCCTGAATCCGCAAGTGGACAAGAAGTGCCTGCGCGTCGTCATTCCCGAGCTGAGCACGGAGCGGCGTGTCGAATTCACCAAGATCATCCGGAAGATGACGGAAGACGCCAGAGTGGCGATCCGCCACGTGCGCCGGGATGCCATGGAGCACCTCAAGAAAGCCATGAAAGACGCCGGTGTGCCGGAGGACGACGAGAAGCATGCCGAGAAAGAGGTCCAGAAGCTCACGGACCAATACATCGGCAAGCTGGACGCTCACCTGGCGACCAAAGAGAAGGAGATCATGACCGTCTAGTTGGTCCTACCCACAACCGTCGGGGGAGGGTTCGTCCAAGGCGCCTCAAAATGGACAACCGTCTCTCCCGTTCTGGCCAACCCCAGTTTCTCCCGAGCCAACCTTTCCACGGTCTTGGGATCGTTCTTCAGCGCGTCGATGGTTGCCTTGCGGCCCCGCACGATGTCCTCCTCTTTACGGATCTCGCCGTCCAACCGCAGGTCTTCCTTGCGCATGGCCTCGTTCTGTCGGATGAGGGGTAGGTACCACACCCCGACCAGCAGGACACTGACCATAAACAAAAGCACCAGGATAACCCGGCTCAACTTACTCCATGTGCTATCGACGTTCACGTGGTCGGCTTAACTCAGCATTCCAGGGCCGGACATTACCAAGGTTAGGGAGACAACGCCACTACTTCGTCGCTGACTGTTCGCGGTCGGGTTGAGTTGGGCAATCATCCAGGACTCAAAGCGGGGCCCTCCCCTCCCCGGCTGCGGATCCAGCCCACACACCAAGGGCCAACTCACCTTCCGAAAAAGCAAACGCCCTCACGCCCTTGGGTGGGCGCTGTCATAAACCTTCTTGAGGCGGTCCGTCGTGAGGTGGGTATAGACCTGCGTGGTCAACAGGTGCGCATGACCGAGCAACTCCTGGACACTGCGCAAGTCGGCACCAGCATCCAGCAAATGAGTGGCGAAACTGTGGCGGAGCTTATGCGGAGTCAATTCGGGGTCCAAGCCAGCGGAGGAGAGATAGTGTTTCAGGCGCAACTGCACGAGGCGTGGATAGATGGGTTCGGGATGATCGGGCTGAGCCAAAAAGACCGGCATGCCCGCCCCAGGATCTGCGCCGAGGCTTTTCCAGTAGGCCCTGACCGCCTCCAAGGCCGGCGTTCCCACTGGGACTAAGCGCTCTTTCCTCCCCTTGCCTCGGACTCGGATCAATTGGTCCTGCCAATGAACGTCCGCCGCCAGCAGTCCACAAATCTCGCTGACGCGCAGCCCACAGGAATAGAGCACTTCCAGAATAGCCGCGTCCCGGAGCAAGAGGATCCGGTGTTCAGCTGCCCCTTCTCCCTCAGGCACCGATTCCCACTCCACCATCGGCGCCCGTAACAGCGCCAGAACCTGCTCTCCAGTCAGAAACCTGGGCAGCCGCTTCTCGAGCTTGGGGAGGGAGAGTTCGCGCACGGGGGACTGAATCAACAATCCTCTTCGAATGAGGAACTTATAAAAAGTGCGAAGCGCGCTAAAGCGGAGCTGAATGGCCGCCCGACTCATGTGCATGCGCCCCAAGTTACGCAAATAGCTGCGGAAATCATCCCTTTGCAGTCCCACCCAAGCCGGAGATGCTCCCCGTTCCATACGATACCAATCGGCAAACTCGCGCAGGGCGTGGGTGTAATTTCGTTGCGTATAAGGGGAAGCACCTCGATCCGTCTGAAGATGCGTGGAAAAGGAATCGACCAGAGGATCGTGCTCCCTGGCTATACCCCCGTCGGTTGGAGTCATATTGTTCACCGGGGAAGAATCCCCCCAAGGGCAGACCGGAGCGGCCTCTCAAAAAAGGACCCCAAGCCGCTTATCCCCGAGAAAGGCCGCTATTGGCGCAATCGGCGTCGGCCTCGCAAGTTCTCGATGGACTTCAGGATCGCGGCGTTCATGACGGCGGCGTCCTCGGAACCCATTCGCTCCTTCAACCGGGCTTCCGCCGCCTTTCGAGCTTCCTCTGCCTTGGCCTCATCCAAGTCATCGGCACGCAGGGCCATATCAGTCAATATGGCCACATGATCCCCAGTGATACGGGCAAAACCAGGGCCCACCGCCAGGAAATAGTCCTGTCCACCCCGCCGCACGATGATCTCGCCCGGGACAATCTGGGTCATCAGGGGAACGTGCTGCGGATAGATGCCCATCTCGCCTTCGCGCCCGGGCAGAGTGACCATGTCGACCTCTTCGGAACAGGTCGTTCCTTCCGGAGTCACGATTTCGAGCTTCATCGTTGCGGCCATAGGTACGGCTCCAATCGAATGGTGAGCAAACTCCTACTTCTCCTGAATCTCTTCGATGCCACCCTTCATGTAGAAGCTCTGCTCCGAAATGTCGTCGTGCTTCCCTTCCAGGATCTCTTTGAGCCCACGAACGGTATCGGCCACCGCCACCCGCCTCCCCGAGACCCGTGGCCTGGCCACGTTCCTCGACCTGCGCAGCCCGGGCATCCGCGACCTCACACGCGGGTGGCGCCCGGAGGCCGACCTGCTCGCCACGACCCTCCCCGGCGCCCACCACACCTACGTGACGGCGGGGCTCGGTGGCCCGCTCGAGCGCATCTTCGGCGACGGCCTCGTCCACGCCCGCAGTGCCGACGCCCCCGCTCGGGCCGCCGGCGCGGCGCCGAACGTGACCGTCCACCACCACCCCGGTGTCGGCCACCTCCGCCTGGTCCACCACCCCGCCGTCGCCGATCACCTGGTCGAGCGGCTCGGCCCCCGCCGCCCCTGAGACGCACCCCGGTCTGATCGGCCAAGCTGGCGGCATGGGGGAGGACATCGCTGCGGGGCTCTACGAGGTACTCGTCACCTCGCGGGTCGCCGAAC
>CAYPNF010000052.1:0-55283 GCA_964411985.1 uncultured Verrucomicrobiota bacterium | reverse complement strand
GAGGAAGCGGTCTCGGCCAGAAGTTCCACCGCGCTTTCCACCGCTTCGTGGGGGTCAAAGTCAATCATCTCCAATTTGAGGCGGCCGGCCTCCATCTTGGAGAAGTCGAGGATATCATTAATAATGCCCAAGAGGGATTCAGCGCTGGTCCGGATCGTCTCGCCATAATCCCGCTGTTCCTCGGTCAGCTGAGTGTCCACAAGCAGGCCCGTCATGCCGATGATGGCGTTCATCGGAGTGCGGATTTCGTGGCTCATATTGGCCAGGAACTCGGACTTCAGGCGGGCGGCTTCCAGGGCGATGTCCCTGGCTTTGGCCAATTCCTGCTCCGCTTCGATGAGCGCCGTAATGTCTTTTGAAATCCCGAACGTGCCCACGATCACCCCATGCTTGTCCCGATAGGGCAGTTTGGAAGTCAGCACCCAGTTCACCGAGCCATCGGGCATGGTCTCCTTTTCCGTGATATGAACAATGGGCTGCCCGGTACGGATGATCCACTGCTCGCTCTCATAGGCCTGACGAGCGTGTTCCTCGGCAAAGAAATCGAAGTCCGTCTTCCCCACCAGCGACTCCGGATCAGTGTCGTTGAACTTGGTGGCCATCGCGCGGCTGACCCGCAGGAAGCGTGATTGGGCATCCTTGAAGTAAATCGAATCGGGAACGTTGTCCAAGAGCGCCCGCAGCAGATCTCTCTCGTACGCCAATTCCTCCTCGATGCGCTTGCGCTCGGTGACATCCCAGAAAATGCCCTGAATTCCGACTATTTTACCACCCGTGTCATACAGCGGTGCTTTCAAGACATGGACGTAGATCTTGTCGCCGTTAGCCTTGATGTGCGCTTCCACCGTGTCGAGCACCTCGCCATTTCCCACCACTCGGTGATCGTCTTCCTGATACTTGCGCGCCAGCTCTTCCGGGAAGAAGTCGTAGTCGGTCATTCCCAGGATCTCCTGGGGCGGCCGACCCACCGTCTGGCAGAACAAGCGATTCACAAAGGTGAAACGCCCTTCCAGGTCTTTCCGGAAAATATTCTGCGGCAGGCAGTCCACCAACGAATGGTAAAGATTCTCCGACTCGCGAAGAGCATCTTCCGCATTCTTGCGGTGGGTGATGTCCTCCACGGTTCCTTCGTAGTAGATCACCTCGCCTCCGGGACCACGCACCGCCCTGGCATTCTCGGAGATCCAGATCACCGAACCGTCCTTGCGCCGGACCCGGGACTCGAAGTTTCGGAGCTCGCCCCGCTCCGTTAAGAGCCGGATAAACTCGGCCCGCCGTCCTTCCTCCACGTAGAGTTGATGGCGGATGTCGCGAATGGTGGACATCAACTCCTCGGCTGACTCGTAACCGTAAATGCGGGCCAGCATGGGGTTTGCGGAAAGATAATGTCCATCGGGGGTGGTCTGGAAGATCCCCTCCGTCACGTTCTCAAAGATGCTGCGGTACTTGGCCTCCGCCAGGCTGAGGGCCTCCTCGGAATCCTCGTGTTTGCGGATGCTCTCCTCCAACCTCGACAGGTTCTTGCGAAGCTCCAACTGCGTCACCACCTGGCGGCTTAGAATCTCCAGAGCGCGCACATGGTCCGATTCCAGCTTCCGCGGAACATAGTCCATTACGCACAGTGCCCCCACCGCGTAGCCCTCCGGAGTCATCAGGGGCATCGCGGCGTAAAAACGCAGAGGTTTCTCACCCCGGAAGAACGGGTGGTCCGCCAACTCCACCACGCTGGCTGCATCTTCCAACATGTACAGTCCCTTGCCCTCGATCGCGCGGGAGCAAAGTGCGAGTCGACGCGGCATCTCGCGAATTCCCAGTCCGACGCCCGCCTTAAACCAGATGCGTTCCTCATCCACGAAACTGACGAAGCTGATCGGTGTGGCGCAGATCTGGGAGATGAGGAGGACAAGGTCGTCAAAGGCCGGTTCCGGATCCGTGTCCAGAATATGATAATCGCGCAGAGCGTTGACACGTTCGAATTCGCCTGGGCTCATTTCCATAGCTTTACACCACTGAGTACGTCTTGAGAACGGGGGCGCGGGCCAACTCCTGGAGCCAAACCGTCGCCTGCTGCCGGGCTGCCTCCATCTTGGGATACCGAATCTCCCGGTAACCCGTCACCTGCTCCGGCAACCGGAGGATCCTGACATACTGGTGGTACCGATGTCGGTCCTCGGCTACCCCCTGAAAACCGGGGAGAAGCGCCAAGTACCATTCCCGGAAGCTACGCTCCTCCTGATGCCAGTCCGGCAGTACCCGGCGCAGCCATCGCTGCTTCTTGACGATGTCCAACTGCCAGTCACGCGTCCGAATGTCAAAAGCCACGTCCTTACCCAGGATCGTCAACTGCGGACGGTTCAGGTGTTTATAAACGATCCGATCCCCCCGGCTGGGATCAAGGCCAAATTTAGCGGCATCCCGCCGGCGCTTTTCTTCGCTGGTCAGCAGGTGGGCCACGTAGATTTCATCCTTGATGAGCATGACCTTGTGCAGGTTCCACAGAACCGCTTTGGTCGCGGCGTATCCATGTTCGGCGTGATCAGCGCTATGAATGCGGCGGACCCAATCCAAATACTGCCTGGCATATTCGATGTCCCCCCACTGCACCAGGTCATAGGCCCGCAACGCCAGCGCGCCCAACTCCTCGTCCTCCAGACGGAACGTCTCCCGCACGCCCCCCATGAGGGATCGATACTGCTCGGCGAACACCCTTCGCTTTCTCTCGCCCCGCGCAAGAATCGCCACTTTGTCCTCCACCACCTCCGCCAAACCCTGGGGCTCCGACCCCATTCGTGCCGCCGCCCATACTGCCTTGGGATCGTGCACCAGCAACCTCCCCAGATGGAAGGCTTTGAGATTCTCCGCCGCCGCCCCGCCCAGCCCGGCTTGGATCGCCCACTCCAACGCCTCCACGGACAGCGGCAGCAATCCGCGCTGGTAGGCAACGCCCAGCATGATCGTGTTCGCGTATAGCTGGGTCTGAAAAAACACCTCGGAAAGGGCAGAGACATTGGCGCTAAAGTAGTCGTCTCGCCTGGTGAGAGCTTGGATCGATTCCTCCAACTCTCGCACCGCAAAGTCGTCTTTCCCCAGCAAAGTCAGGATGGTCGGAGTCTTGTGGGTGTTGACCAGAACCGCGGTTCTTTGGCGGCTGCCCACCCGCTGGTTGGTGGCGGGATCCAGCGCCCGGGCCGCTTCGAGCACGTCCACTCCCAGAATGAGATCCGCCTTGCCATAGGGGATGAGATTCGACGTATAGGGTCCGTCCCAAGGCGAGTAGGTGATCATGGAGTACACCCCGCCATTGCGGATCGCCAATCCCTTCTTGTCACAAAACTGAACGCGGTATCCTTCCCGATGGCCAGCCAGCACCAGAACCGCGGTAGCCGTGCCAATCCCCATCCCGCCTACCCCCGCCAGATAACCGTGCCAGGGACGCAACAGCAGGCGCCGGGGCAAGAGCGGCAGGCCATCAAAACGCAACGAGTCAATGGCAGGCGCCGGTTTCTGCGTGCGCACTATGGTGACCTCTTCGAAAGATGGACAGGCCTTCACCCGCGGCCCCGCCGCATCCGGAGTCACCATGAAGCGAGTGCACGCACCGTCGCTCACGCACCAGGACAAATCAGTCTGTACCTTCTGTCCGTAGGGGGTTTCCACAAACGTCAAACCCGGGCACCCCGTGGCCTTGGTGCATTCCAGACAGTTCTCACACGCCTCCGTCGTGATATTGATGTACTGCTTGGACTGCAGGAAGCCCTGCTGCTTCAAAGTCGCCCGCTCCTCACGTGCCTCGCGCCGATGGAACGTAATCCCGCACTCCTTGTCGGCAATGATGATCTTGACTCCGTCCAACAGGATGGTCTTTTCCAGGAGCCGCCGGTAGCTCTCACGCTCGGCCGGGTTCACCCTGACCACCGTAATCCCCGACCGTAGCGAATCCACCACCCCCGCCACAATGGCATCAATCCGCTGAGCAAAAGTCTCCTCACCCAGCAAACCCTCGCCGAGCGCCGGCGTGGTCTGATGACCGGTCATGGCGGTGGTCTTGTTGTCCAGGATCACGTAGGTGATGTCCTGGCCGCACTTGAGCGAGTTGGAGATGGCAAGCTGCCCGCTGTGGAAGAAGGTGGAGTCCCCCATGAAAACCACCTGCTTGTTCCGGATGAAAGGATCGATCCCCGCCCCGGTCCCCCCTCCCAATCCCATGCCGCTGTAATTGTGCATGAGGTCTTTGGTGGGCTCAAACATGAGCATCGTGTAACAGCCCGTGTCCCCGTGAAAGACCAGGTCCACCGGCTTGGTCCCATGGATCCGGCTCATGTAGGCCTCTTCCCGAAACTGCTTCTTGATCTCCACGAGCACGCTCGCCGAATCCCGATGCGGGCAGCCGGGGCAAAACGTCGGCGTGCGAGGAGCCACCTTGATCTCGGTCTGGCGCAATTCCACCAATAATTGAAGCTCGGTCTCCACGTGCCGCCGGTCCACGCTGCCTGCCAACTCGGACAGCGAGAGAAACAGTCTACCCAAACGATCGATCAGCTTGCTGGGATTCAGTCCGCGACTCGACGGGATGCCCTCAAGACCGGAAGGAAAGCGTTTTCCCCAGATCGCAAGGTTCGGCTTCACCAGGGGCTTCTCACCCTCCTGCCGGAAGCGAGTCAGGATTTCCGTGATCTGCTCCTCGAGGAAACCTCTTCTTTCTTCCACCACAAAAACATGGCTCAGCCCAGCGGCGAATTCCCCGATGATGGCGGGATCCACCGGATAGGTCACCCCCATCTTCAAGATCGGGAAATGCCCATCCAACCGGAGTTCAGCCAAGGCATGACGCAGGTAACAATAGGCCGCCGCGGAAGTGATGAATCCGATCGTACCACCCGTCCACTCCGGCTTGGAGGGTGGCTCAATGCGGTTGGCACCCCACTTACGCGCTGCCTCCCACAGCCGTCGAAACCGAGTCTCGATCGCCTGCTCCTTCCGCCACGTCCGGGGCGGCAACAGGACATTTCTTTCCAGATCGATCTTGGCGGTGTCGATCTCGGTCGGATTCAGGACGTTCGTCGCGGGGAAATGGTTCGCAGCCACGTCCACCGAACCTCCGCCATCGGCCTGGTTCGTGGAAACCAGGTACCCGATGTAGAGCTCGCTCTGCCGGGAAAGCCGAAAAGCCAGGTTGATCCAGTCCTTCATCTCCTGCGCATCCGACGGCTCCAGGACTGGCATCATGAGGTGTTTGCAGAGGTAACGAGAATCGGCAGGAACCTGGGTGGAATCGCTCCATGGATCGTCCCCCAAAACGACAATTGCGCCCCCCTCGGGATGGGCTCCTACCAAGTTGCCCAACGCCAAACCGTCTGCCGCCACATGAAGTCCTACGCTCTTCTGGATGGTGATCGCCCGCAGGCCCAACATCTGGGAACCGTTCACCATGGCGGCAGCGAGGGCTTCGTTATTGGCCATCGTTGCTCGGATCCCCTTGGCTCGCAACAACTCCTGAAGTTCCTGAGCCGTGTCAAAAAAGCCAGCGACAGGAGATCCGGGATACCCAGTCCAGAGGTGGGTGCCGCCTTCCGTTTCGAGGCATCCCTTCACCAGGAGCTCGTTTCCCGTAAAGACCTCAACGCCAGTCTCTTTTAAAAACCGAGGATCAGATTTCACTTCGTTAATGTTCCGATTCAATCTCTGTTATGGCCAGCGTTGACTTAGAGGTGTTTTCGACCTATCCATAACCAAGCTCGCGTGTCAGACGCAGCCACAAACGTTACGATGCCAAAGCTAACCTTACTCGTCGAGAATGTCACTGTAGATGTGAAAGGCGACCTGACCGTCATGGAAGCCGCAGAACAGGCCGGGGTCGAGATGGAGTCGGGTTGTTTCCAATCCGATTGCGGGACCTGTACCGTGGAGATCACTCAGGGGATGGAGAACCTGGTGCCTCCTTCCAAGCAAGAGCTTCAGGTGCTGAAACAGTGCAGACGGGATCCTGCCATTCACCGTCTCGCCTGCTCCGCCCGCATCCTCAAGGGCGACGTGACCGTGAAGACCTTGCACTGAGAGGAAGAAGCGGTTCGTCTCACTCAGGTTTTCAAAAGGTCGACGGCAAACGGGTTGTCTGGCCGGATCCCCTCAATCTCCACACCGTAGGCGTCGCGGAAGGCGCGTCGGGACGCACGGCGGGCTGACCACTTGATCTCGAATCCGCGCAGCGTTTCCCCCTTTTTCACCACCAAATCCACCTCCGATTGCATCCGGGTGCGCCAGAAGTAGAGTTCCGCCGGCGAGCCAAGCAAGACGTTACGCTTGGCCACCTCGGCCACCACCCAGTTCTCCCATACTGCGCCAATGTCGGGCCGGTATTCGTCGGTCGAGAATGAGTTCAACAAAGCGTTGCGAATCCCCGTATCCCAAAAGTAAACCTTGTGGCTCTTGGAGATCTCCTTGCGGGGATTGGTACTGAAGGATGGCAACCGGAATATAACGTAGGTTTGCTCGAGCAGATCGAGGTAGCGATCCACCGTCGGCCGTGCCATCGGCAACTGGGTTGCCAACTCGTTCACGGAGACCTCTGAACCAGCCTGATGCGCCAGGAGCAGGAGCAGGCGTCGGATGAGATCCGGCGTTTTCACCAAGCCGCTCTGCAACACGTCCTTCCAGAGATAGTCGGCGCTCAGCTCCCGCAGGAGTGCGGTCGGCTCACGGCTCGTCACCACCTCAGGGTAGCTCCCCCAGCTAAGCCGTTGCATAAGAAACGCCCGCAACTGTGGCGCAAAGTGCTGAGTTAGGTGGTCCGATGAAAGGTCGGCACCGGCCCAGACTTGGGTTCCCAACGTCTCCGTAAAAAGCAGCGGGGGCAGCACTAGCTTTCGGTTGCGCCCGGTTAGGCTTTCCGCTGCTTGATCTAGCAGGTTCAAGGAGGAAGAACCGAGCAGGAGGATCTTCGTCGGCAGCCGCGCATCATGCCAACCCTTGACGATCCGGCTCGCCTCAGGCAACCGCTGTGCTTCGTCAATGACCAAGACCGACGGATTCCCGAGTGACCGCAAGCCTTCATCGGGGGCTAAAGCGCCCGCAGACAGAAACCTTGCCTTGTCCACCTCGAGGTCGAAATTGAGAACCACCGCATCCTGTCCCGCTAGAACATGCTCCACCAGAGTGGTTTTTCCAACCTGGCGCGCCCCAAGTACCATGCCCACTTTGTCCCCGTTCAGGAGCTCTTTCAACAGCCGATCAGCCTCTCTTTTAAGATACATGCTATACATATTAGCATGGTATTATGTATAGTTCAATGTACAGAATAACATTCATTTTTGCATTCACGACGCGTTATCGTGCTTCTGTGACGGACCCATCTTAGCACCTTCTACCACGCCGCCACGCCCTCGAGATACGATCAGGAGAACCGAGCCTAGGCCGAGCAGCACCCCCATTACGCCGTAGGCCACAAGTTAGGCCGGAGCGCTCAAGAGGTACGGACCGGGAAGACTGCCCGATGGTGTTTCGCGGCCGAAAGAAAGGATCCCAACCCCATCCGATTTCGGATATCGAGCGGCGTATTTCGCATAGGCAAACAACCCCCTCTGGACGACCTGCGGGGTATCGGAACCGACATCCCTCAATGCAAAAGCCAGTGGGTCAAACCCAGAGTCACGCAGCCAGCGAAAGGCGTTGTACTCAACGTACCGCGGAATTCGGTCAGCTCGATTGGTGTTTGTGCTTCCCAATAGCGTCAAGAGCGGCACTTGATCTGCTGGAATCGGAGGCAGTCTGGAGAAGACCCACTTGCCCGGTTCTTGAGGGGCCCCTTGGCTGGGCGGGTTGGAGAGCGGCAAACCGTGTAGAGCCGTCGTTGACTTTGAGCGAGTGTCTGCTAGGTCTTGCAGACATGCATCGCCCATCCTTGGTTCTTTCCCTAGTTCTGGCTTCGTCTTGGATGTTTGGCTTCGGACCATCGCTGGCCGAAACCTCGGATCCGGCGACTGAACGCAAGGAGTCTGTTGGTAGTGAGTCGGCATGGTTCCCGTTCAGCCCGGCTAGGGTCCCACCTACGACCGAAGCGGCAACCGACCTCCGTTTTCTCAACGAGAAGTTCGCGGGTGAACTCGGCTTCATTGGCGTGAAGGATGGCAAGTTCGTCCACACCAAGACCGGCGAAGCGGTTCGTTTCTGGGCGGTCAACGGACCTCCGCACGAGCTCGCAGGCGAGGACCTTCGCCGGTGCGCCCGACTGTTGGCCAAGTACGGTGTCAACCTGGTGCGCGTGCACGGGGGGCTCTTCAACAAAGACGGAGAGTTGGACCCGGGCAAAGTCCGTCATAACCTGGAAATCGTGGAAGCGATGAAGGCCGAAGGCATCTACACCCACTTCTCGATCTACTTTCCGCTCTGGTTCACTCCGCGGTCGGATCATCCCTGGCTGGTGGGATACGATGGTTCCAAACACCCTTTCGCCGCACTGTTTTTCAACCAGGAATTCCAGAAGCGATATCGGGAATGGTGGAGGGCTTTGTTGACCACTCCGAGTGAGAGAACAGGCAAAACGCTGCTTGCAGAACCGGCAGTTTTCGGGCTTGAGATGCAGAACGAAGACTCGTTCTTCTTTTGGACCTTCAGTGAATCGAATATCCCCGACCCGCAACTTCGGATCCTGGAGAAGATGTTCGGCGACTGGCTGGTCAAGAAGCATGGCTCCCTCGAGGCCGCCCTCAAAAAGTGGAATGGAGCCACCGTCAAACGCGATGCGCCCCCAGAAGGCCGAATGGGCTTCCGCCCGCTGTGGAATATCTTCAGTGAAAAGACGCCAAGAGATCAGGACACCGCCCAGTTCTTGTTGGAGGTACAAACGCGGTTCTACGCCGAAACCTATCAATTCCTTCGTCAACTGGGCTTCAAGGGGGTCATCCACGCCAGCAACTGGTCCACCGCCAGTCCCGAAGTGTTCGGTCCTCTCGAGAAACTAAGCTACACGGCGGGCGACTGCATCGATCGGCACGGTTACTTCGAATGCAACCACAAAGGGGACAACGCGGCCTGGTCGATCCGGAACGGCCATACGTACAGCGAGCGCAGCGCCTTACGCTTTGACTCCTCCGAACCAGGCAAGCCGAAGCAGTTCGTTCATCCCGTGATGGATCCTCATTACGATGACAAGCCATCGATGATCTCTGAGACCACCTTCACTCGGCCCAACCGTTTCCGATCGGAAGCCCCCCTCTATTACGCGGCCTATGGTGCTTTGCAGGACACCGACTGCATCGTGCACTTCGCCTTTGACGGTGCGGATTGGAAAGTGAAGCCCAATTATTGGATGCAACAATGGACCCTGGGATCCCCTGCGATGCTCGGCCAGTTCCCGGCCACTGCCCTTCTCTATCGTCGTGGCCTCATCAAGACCGGAGATGTGCTTGCCGACGTTCGCCTGAACAAGGCCGACCTCATGCGCCTGGCTGGCACACCGTTGCCGCAGGATGCCTCCTTGGATGAACTTCGTCTCAGGGACGTGCCGCAAGGAGGGGAGTTGCGCCCCGGGCAGCGCATCGATCCTTTGATCCATTACGCAGGCAGAACGCAGGTGCGGTTTGTGGAAGAATCCGGGGGCACCACGCTGAGCAACCTGAAACCCTTCATCGATCATGCGGCCCAAACCGTCACCAGCTCCACGCGTGAACTCAAACTCGACTACGGCAAAGGCCTGCTTGTGGTGAACGCGGACAAGGCCCAGGGAGCGAGCGGGCAACTCAAGGGGGCGGGAAGCATCGAGACGAAGGACCTCACCATCACCTCCACCCTGGAGCTCGGTCATATTCTGGCCGTGTCGCTCGACGACCAGCCGCTGGCAACCTCAGGCAAGATTCTGGTCCAGGTCATGTCGGAAGAAAGCACGTCCAACTTCCAGGTCGATTCTCCGACGAACCAGGTGAAGCGAATCGTGGAAATCGGAACCGACCCCTGGAGGGTAAAGGACATCGAAGGCAGAATCTCGTTGAAGCGAGCCGACGCGGCGGAGTTAAAAGTGACCCCGCTCGACTTTGACGGATACGCCCAAGGTGAGGCGGGCTCGGCACGAGACATTCGGCTTCGGCCGACGACACTCTACTATCTGATCGCGCGCTAATCCACATTTCCAGCTCACGGACTGGGGAGAGTCACGAGCCCAAAGCTTGACGCACTTTCGTGGCCAGCTCGTGTTTCGAGAAGGGCTTTTGCAGGAAGTGCACGCCTTCGTCCAGCACCCCGTGATGCGCGATAACGCTGGCGGTGTAGCCGGACATGAACAAACACTTCAGTTTGGGTTGGGAGGCGTGCATGCGATCGGCTAGATCCCGGCCATTCATGGCTGGCATGATCACGTCGCTGATGAGCAAATCGATTTGGCCTTTATGTTGTTCGGCCATTCGTAAGGCCTCATCAGGCCGTTGGGACGACAGCACTTGGTACCCCAACCCTTTGAGCAGCCGTTCGCCCAGTTTCAGAATCGCCGGTTCATCCTCCACAATCAGCACGGTTTCGGTGCCTTTGAGGTTGAGTCCCTCGGCCGACATCGTGGCAGCCTGGGCCGCAGCCCCCGCCCTAGGGAGATAGATCCTGAAAGAACTGCCCTTTTCCACTTCACTGTAGACCGCAATCGCCCCCCCGTTTTGCTTCACGATGCCGTAAACGGTGGCCAAGCCAAGACCAGTCCCTTCCCCCACGCCCTTGGTGGTGAAGAAGGGTTCAAACAAATGCTGCTGGGTCTCCCGGTCCATGCCGCACCCGGTATCGCTCACCGTCAGCCTTACAAAGTCCCCAACGATTTCCTCCAAATGAAGTTGCGGTTCCTCGAGGGTCACGTTGCAGGTCTCGATCGTAATCTTTCCAACGCCACGGATGGCGTCGCGGGCGTTGACGGTGAGGTTGGCGAGCACCTGGTCCAACTGGGAAGGATCCAGTTGAACAGGCCAGAGGTCCCGCCCTGGGAGCCAAGCCAGCTGGATGTCCTCCCCAATCAGGCGCTGCAACATCTTCAACATTCCAGCCACGGTCTCGTTCAAGTCAAGAATCTTGGGGTTCACCGTTTGTTTGCGCGCAAAGGCCAGCAACTGACGTGTCAGGTCAGCAGAACGCAATGCCGCCTTCTGAACTTCCTCCAGGTGTTCCACAAGTCGCGAGGAGGAAGGCTTTTCCTCGAGCGCCATCGCGACGTTTCCGAGGATGGCTTGGAGCATGTTATTGAAGTCATGCGCCACGCCTCCCGCCAACCGGCCCACCGATTCCATCTTCTGCGCCTGGACGAGTTGTTCCTGCAAACGGAGTTCATGAGTGATGTCGCGTTTGGCGGCCACGAAATTGATGGTCTTGCCAGTCTCATCCCGCACGGGTGAAATGGTCGCCTCTTCGGTATAGAGGGTCCCATCCTTCTTGCGGTTGATCAGTCGCCCGTGCCAGACCAACCCCTGACGAAGTGCGCCCCAAAACTCAGCGTAGAAAGCGGCATCGTGCTTGCCGCTCTTCAGGATTCGCGGGTTCTGTCCGAGCACTTCCGCTCTGGTATAGCCGGTGATCGCCTCAAACCTCGGGTTGACGTACTGGATCAGCCCGGACGCATCGGTAATGATGATGATCTCGGCTGCCTGTTCGATGGCGAGCGTCAGCCTTCGGCTCTCCGCTTCCGCTTTCTCTCGCCGGGCGATGTCCTCCCGAAGTTCCAAGGTTCTGGCCTGCACCTCTTCCTCCAACCGGCCGGCTTCCCGCCGCAAACGGCGCGCCGCATAGGCGAGTGCCATGGCCAGCAGGGCAAAGACCAGACAAATGACAGCCAGGACGGGTCGGAACCAGACTTGATCCTGGATGGGGACCGGCAGAATCTCAAACCGAAGGCTGGCCGGGGTCGGGTCCTCATTCCCAAGGCCATCCCGCGCCTTGGCTTCCAAGACGTGCGTACCACTGGGAAGAGTGTCCAGCGGGATGCCACCGACTGGCCATTCGCCACCATACTCGGACCAGGGGGCCCGATCGAGACGCCAGGCCAGGGAATGCTTCAAGGGACGGGACCGGGGAGCGAAGGGCGCCGTCCCTCTCGCTTCCACCAACAACCGATCCCCTCGCCGCACGGTGGCAGGACCGATAAGGACGGTGTCGGGAGGTTGCTGACCCGGGCGCAAGTGCAGGACACCCTCGGGAGTGCCAACCCAGTAGTCTCCACTGGAGCTGAGCAGAGCGGAAAGGATCGTGCTGTCCGTAGGCAAATTGGCATAGGTGGGAACGTCCCAGTCCCGGGTCTGCCACAGCACGAACCCGGGCCCGTCTCCGACAATTAGGCAACCGCTCTTCCCCAACCAGAGCGAATCGGCGTAGGAGGTTCGCTGCTCAAGCCACACTTCTCCTCGTTTCACCAGGATGGCTGCTTTGCCATCTACTGTTTCCTGCGTCACGAAGGCGGTGATGTCACCAAGGCTCGCTGACAAAGAAATCCTTGATCCGGCGTCGGATTGGTTTTGGACGAAACGAAGCCTCTCCTGAAGGGCCGATTGCCAAAGCCCATTGTAGCCGCTGAGGTAGAGATGCGACTGGCTGGCGCAAAGAAGCGGCAACCGGGTCTGCGGCAAGCCTCCCTCCACTTCCACCTTCCTCAAACCTTGGGAATCGATCTTCACAATCTCAGAGGCATGGGATGCCGGATCATAAAGAGCCACCCAGGCGCCCTCCTTCTGTGGATCTGCAATCAGGGAAGAGATGTTGCGCTTTTGCAGTTGGGCCGGGCTGAAACGTTTCCATTCGTTTCGAACATAGCCCGCCATCACATGCGCGTCGTTGGAATCAAGGCCGGCAAACCAAACCCCTCCTGAGGAATCCACAACAACTCTCTGAAGCTGAGCCACGCCACACGTCTGCACGGGAAACTGGCTAAGGGTCCCCTCATGCCATCGAAAGATTCCTGTCGCCCCTGCTGACCAGATAGCCCCCTCCCGGTCTTCGGCAAGGGGAGCGCGCATGCCCGGCAAATGATCGAGCTGATCCCCGTGCATCACCGTGGCTCGAATCTCATTGGCGAACCAAAGGCGTTTCTGTCGATCCTCCAACCGAGGGAAGGGCAGATCAGGCCGGGCATCCCACATTCCCGGCAGATACTCCCATCGCAGAAGAGTCCCTCGGCCAACCGCCCAGATGGACCCGTCGGGAGCCTGCCGCATCACGTGAAGATCGGCGCCTGGATGAGTGATCTCGCCGGAGGCCTGCTCGAAAGTCTCCCCATTCCAACGTGTAAACCAGACCTTAGCTCCATCCTCCTGCACTCCTTTCACGATGGAGCCGTCTCGGGTCACGCAGAACGGTGTGGTTCGCGGCTGAGTTGCATCTTGGATGGCAACCCACTGATCCCCGCCCCAAACCAGCGTTCCCCTGTAACCTTGGGCAAACACCAGACCATCGGGAGTCTCCTGCATGGTCCAGGTGTGATCCCGAGGAGGATACCCCCCGTCCGGAATCGGGACCCATCGTTCGCCACTGCGGACTGCCGGACCTCCACCTGTGAGTACAACTAACCGACCAGGAGCCCTGGACTGTTCAAACAAGTTCAGCACATGATCGTCCGGCAGCCCATCCACCATTCCAAAAGAGTGGAACGCGCCATTCTTGAGTTGGGTCAACCCACCCGAAACACCCGCATCGGGCCAGCGGTCGCAACAAAACCAAAGGGAACCATCCCCGGTTTCCACGATCCGCCGAACGTTCGGCCCCGCCAACCGACCTTCCGTGCCTCGCGAATCGAACCTGGTCCCGTCGAAGACCCCGCACCCCTTATCGGTCCCGACCCAGACTGAACCATCACGCGTCACAGACACCGTTCGCACGACACTGCTCGGAAGCCCGTTGGTGGAAGTGAACCGCTGCCAGTGGTATCCGTCATAGCGATAAAGCCCATCGGAAACCGCGAACCAGGCCGTGTTATTGGTCTGAAATGCCAAGTCGAAGATCATCCTCCGAGACACGCCCGCATCCTGCGCAAAATCCGCGATTCTCCAGGGCGCTTCCCTTTCGAGCGGGACGGGGGGGGAAGCGGCAAAACACCAAGGGAGTGCCAACTCAACGGAGAAACCAAGGACAAAGCAGAGACGCCGTATGGCGGACTCCCCCCTCATCAGAGGATCCCAGATTCGTAGGATGGATCGCAGTCGCAGAGGCATGTTTCCATGTTCTGACTGACCAGCCTCATGGCTGTCCCGATGGGTCCGTACCAACCTTGGACCGGAAAACGCGGCAGTCGAATCCGTTGGACTACCGGGAATCAGGTCTTGATGCCGTAAAGCTTGATCTTATTGTAAAGCGTCTGGCGGCCAATCCCCAGGCGTTTGGCGGTTTCCAGTTTATTCCCGCCGGTGTCCTTGAGCATCTGGATGATGGCGTTCTTCTCAACCCCCTCCAGCAACGACAAATCCGTCGCATCTTCCTGCAGTGCTTGGGTCGGATTGATCGACAAGTCGCCCACATCCACCACGGTGCCTTCGCACATGAGGAGTGCGCGCTGGACCTCGTTCTGCAATTGGCGCACGTTCCCCGGCCAATCAAAACCTCGGAGCCGGTCAGCGGCCGCTTCCGAAAATCCATTCATCACCCGCCCCGCCTGCGCCGCGAAGCGTTTCAGAAACGAGAGCGCGAGCGGCATGATATCCTCACGGCGGTCCCGGAGCGGCGGCAGATGAATCGTGATCGCTCCGATACGATAGTAGAGGTCTTCTCGGAGCTTGTTGTCCCGGATAGCCTCTTCCACCTTACGGTTCGTGGCGGCAACGATCCTCACGTCCGCTTTGTAACTGGTCCTGCCCCCGACCGGCCGGAACTCCTTTTCCTGGAGCACCCGCAGGAGTTTACTCTGGGTCTCGATCGGCATCTCCGACAACTCGTCCAGCAGGAGGGAACCGCCGTCTGCCTGGCGAAACAGGCCTTCCCGATCCGCATGAGACCCGGTGTAGGCGCCCTTCACGGCTCCAAAAAGTTCGCTCTCAATGAGCTCACGGGGTAGCGCGGCGCAGTTGACCTTGATCAGGGGGCCCTTCGCCCGCGGGCTCAGAGCGTGAATCAAGTCCGCCACCACTTCCTTGCCCGTACCACTCTCTCCCGTAATCATAATGGGCACTTCACTAGGTGCCACCCTCTCCACCGTCCGGACTGTGGCCTTCATGGCCGGGCTGTGGAAGACGGGAGAGGTTCCACCGCTCAGGGCAGAAACCGCGTTCCGTAGGAAACTCGTTTGTTCCGTCAGCTGCTTGTGTTCGCAAGCCCGCTGGATCAGGAGCATCATCCCTTTCGTGTCGAAAGGTTTGGGCTGAAAGTGAAAAGCCCCGCGTTTGACCGCTTCCACCGCAGCGTCAAAGGTGCCAAAGCCGGTCATCACAATCACCTGGGTCTCCGGCCATTGCTTCTTGATCATCGGCAGAAGCTCCAACCCGTCGCCATCAGGCAACTGCCAATCCAACAGGACCACATCCGGCTGGGTCTTCGCCAGGCAGAGCTCCAGTTCGGCCGCGCTCGCGGCAGAGGAGGCTTCATAGGCCCAAGCCGCCAGCAGCTCAGCCAGCAACTGCCTCACATTCTGGTCATCATCAACGACTAAGACTCGATTCTTCATGCGACTACGTGCGACGCCGAGTTACACGCTTTTACGAAACAAGTGAATAATGCACGAAACTCAGGATATTGGAAGCACAACCGTTCCGGGTGGAATTGGACCGACAAGTACCAGGGCAGAAGCTGACGCGCCGCGGGGGCAAGCTCAGTCGCCTCGATGATTCCATCCGGGCTGACAGCGGTGGGATGGAAGAGATCGGCCAAGCGGTCGATCGCCTGATGGTGGGTGCTATTCACGGACAACGTCTCTTTGCGAAGCGCACTCCACAAAAGCGAACCCTTGAGTACATGGATAGGATGAACCGGCTTGCACTTATTCCTTATATCACTGTGCTTCAATGACTTGCGTAACTGAATACCAATATCCACCAAGAGCGTACCCCCCATCGCCACGTTCATCAGCTGGTGCCCGCGACAAATCGCAAAAAGGGGTTTTCTCTGGCGAAACACTTCCTGAATCAGAAGGAGTTCAAACAAATCCCGCTCGGGCTCCGTTTGTTTGACGGTTGCTTTCAGTTTTTGCGGCAACCGAGAGCAGTAGAGGCTCGGTTGAAGGTCTTCGCCCCCGGTCAGCATGACGCCATCACAGCGGGAAACGCAATCGCGGAGGTAGCGCTCATCCGGCTCGCAAGCGGGCACTAGCGGGACCCCTCCGGCCTCCACAAGTGCCTTTGGGTAGCCATCCGCCAGACTCAGGGAAGGGTCCGACAACTCCACCCCTTGTTTGCAGGTGGCTGCGGTTACCAAAATGAGAGGTCGCTTCTTCACTGGCTCGGAGCGTCATCAGACGACCCTGGATAGTGCTCTCGAATCTTCTGGCGAATCTTTGCGGGTTCTTCGGGCCGCAAGAGACGACGCGCCACCCTTCGTTCCACCGCATCCAGCAACTCCTGCCAATCTTCCAGCGGGGGATTCTTCAGAGCCTGCCAAGCGTCGAAACGCCGACTGCGAACGAAGAACAGCCACTCGCCACCGGTGTGGCGGACGTAGACCTGCCTTTTTTCGCCTTCCGGGGTTCGCCCCTGCCAACTTATCTCTGCTTTTGCGGACATCCTTGGTTATGGGTGGCTAATGGGGCAAATCAACGCTCGCAACGGCCATCGCTGCGATCCCCTCTTCGCGCCCAAGGAATCCAAGCCCTTCGTTCGTGGTAGCCTTGATTGCCACCTTCTTCGGGTTGATCCCCAGCGCCATCGATATGTTCTGTTTCATGGCACCCACATAAGGACTGATCTTGGGTGCCTGGGCAATCAGCGTCGCATCGATATTCACGATGGTGCCATCATGAAATCCCACCTGACGAGCCGCCTCCTGGAGGAAAACCTGGCTAGAAGCATTATGCCATCGCGGATCGGTGTTGGGAAAGAAATGTCCAATGTCTCCTTCCCCCAATGCCCCAAAAATAGCATCGCAAATGGCATGCATCAAGACGTCCGCGTCAGAGTGGCCTTCGAGACCCTTCGGATGATGGAACTCCACACCTCCGAGGACCAGTTTGCGTCCCTCCACGAGGCGGTGAACGTCATAACCAATGCCCACGTGTATCATAGTGCCCTTACTATATCGGCAGAATCGGCTGAAAGCAAAGGCTTTCGGGAGACCTGCGAGCCAAAATCAAGTCCGGAGAAGGAGGTTCAAGACAAACAGTCCCACCATGGAAAAGCCGCACGCAATCTTCCCGACTGCCCCCGCCAGCACTCCCAGCGTCGCACCCAAACCAGCCGTGCTCGCTTCCTTCAGACTCATACCACCGGCCAGTTCCATTCCGGTCGCCCCCAGAAATGGGCCAACCAGAATTCCAACGGGACCGCCAAGAATGCCCAAAGCGACGCCGATGGCGGCCCCAGTGACCCCACGCCACGTTGCACCCAACCGTTTGGCGCCGTACAACCCTGCCAGGTAGTCCAAGCCGATCGAAAGCGCGGTGAGCAATACGAGCACGACAAGCACCACAGGCCCCACGCTGGCACTGCCAAAGTAGAGACGATGCCCAATCGCCGCCGCCAGAATCAAAGGTGTCCCCGGAAGCCCAGGCAGGACACAACCCGCCAACCCCACGATCATCACCAGGAGCGCGCAGACGAGGCCGCAGATTTGCACTGTATCCATGGCGTGATCATCGCACGAACTTCTGTGAATGCAACCGGAGCGCCTCCATCGCCAGCCGGAAATCCTGCGGCCAGGGAGATTCGAAGACCATCCGCTTCTCGGTGGAAGGATGAGTGAATGCCAGGAACCGGGCGTGGAGCATTTGCCTCTCCGCCTGGAAACCCGTCTGTTCGGCCAGAAGAGCGTTCTGTTTCTTCCCGTAAACACTATCCCCCACCAGGGGATAACCCAGATGTTTCAGGTGAACTCGAACCTGGTGAGTTCTGCCGGTATGGAGCCGGGCCTCCACCAGAGACGCAAACTCCATCCTTTCCACCACCCGATAGGAGGTCAGCGCGGTGCGTCCCCCCTCCACCACCGCCATGCATTTGCGGTGACTGGGATGGCGGGCAATGGCAGCGTCGATCTCTCCGCCTGGTGGCTGAACATCCCCGCATGCAATCGCGTGATAGAGCTTATCCACCAATCGCTGGGCAAACTGCCGGGAGAGGGCTACGTGCGTCACATCGGATTTCGCCACCACCATCAGGCCAGTAGTGTACTGGTCCAGGCGATGCACAATGCCGGGCCGTTCTACTCCACCGATCCCGCTCAACTGCCCGTGGCAGTGATGAAGCAGAGCATGGACCAAGGTATCTTCTTCGTTCCCCGCGGCGGGATGCACTACCATCCCGGCGCTCTTGTCCAGGACCAGTAAAAACTCGTCCTCGTAGACAATCTTCAGGGGGATTTCGCGAGCCTCGACCGTTGCAGGCTTGGGTGGAGGCCAATGGAGGGTTACCACCTCTCCCGCCACCGGATGATGGGTAGGTTTGACCACCTCGTTGTCGACGCGAATTTCCCCTTCCCGAATCAGGCGCTGCAGGGTGTTCCTCGACACGCAAGGGTACCGTTCGCGCAGGTAGGAATCCAGACGCCCCCGCGGGAGCGAGGTTTCCACCCTCATGGTATCAACTTTTTCTTCCATCAGATGCCAGACGTTTCCACAGCCAGAACCCGGCGATGGCAATGAGGACACTCACCAAGTGGGCAGGAGTTATCCAACCAGCGAGGTAATGCTCTCCGTAGTCTCCGCGAAAGAGTTCCACCAGACTTCGCACCAAGGCGTAGCAAAGCAGATACGCGGCGAAGACCTGCCCCTCAAACTTACGATGGCGATAGAGTCTCGCCAAGCCCAAATACAAAGCCATGTTCAGGACCGCTTCGTACACCTGGGTGGGATGGACCCCTGCCCCGCCAGCCAGGCCCTCCTTCGGGAAATGGATGGCCCAAGGCAAATCGGTTGGCCGACCGTAACAACAGCCATTCGCCAGGCAGCCCAAGCGCCCGAGGGCGTGTCCCAGAGCGATGCTTGGGGCCATACAGTCCGCGATGTTCCACAAGCGAACCCGCTTGATGCGGCAGAAGAGAACCGTGGCCAGGCATGCACCCGCGAGTCCACCGTAAAAAACCAATCCCCCATTCCGAATGGCAAAGAGGTCCCAAATGGGGCGACCCGCAAAGTCCTCCCTCCAGTACGAAACCACATAAAACAGCCGAGCCCCCACCAGGGCTCCCAGCATAATCCAGACTCCGAGGTCCGCGACCACTTCGCCCGGAATCTTATAGATCACGGCGCGCCGCGTTGCTGTCCAGAGCCCCGCCAGGAAACCCAACGCCACCAGGATCCCGTACCAGTAGACGGCGACACTTCCGATTCTAAAGGCTACCTGTTCCAAAGAGAATCCTAGAACGTGAACCGAACGCCAGCCACCGCTTCCATACAGCCTCCAAAGTCGAGCGTTGCCTCCCTGCCGCCACCTCCGGTCGTAATGTCCCCAAGTTGCTGATACTGACCACCAGCGAAGATTTGGACGGTCTTGGAGACTGCATAAGAGAGCGTAGCCTGGCCATAAAAGCCAATCAACCACTCGCTATTGTCGTAATCGCCTGTGATCAAGGGCGGAGGAGCAAACCCTTCGGTATAGGCAATCTGTTCTTCAAACCTCAAATCGGCCTGTCCATAGAGCGCTGCCACCCCTCCCCCCACTTGGACGGAGACCCGCTTGGTAATGGGCAAATCCAGAAACGCCCCGGCCTTCAAACCGAAAAGCAAGGAATCCAACTTCACCGTGCCTGCGGAAGTCACCGGCACACCCTGATCCACCACCGAACTGCTTGGCTGCAGGTCGAGTAAGGGACCCGGACCGTTGAAACTCCCCGAATAAGGCGCCGTAGGGGGGATGCTCCCGCCCAAGGCGAAGGAAGAGGTCTCGCGCCCTATGCTTCCGGAGATGGTGTCTTCCCGCTTGGCGCTGTATGCCATGGAGGAGAAGCCACCCTCGACGCCAAAGGCCATGGAACGCTTCTTTCCCATCTTGATGCGGAACAGCTCGCGACCATAGGTCAGATCGAAACCGCCTTGCGGAGCCTCGGTAAAACTGTCCAGTGTGCCATCGCGGGGCGATCCCAGCGCATTGTGCATCTCGATCGCGTCGCCATTCACCTGGTTCCCATGGGTGTAGCCCCAGTTCCAGGTCCGACTGGTGCTGCCGCTGACGTCGGGCTGGACGTAGCCGTCGTCGTATGTCCCGGCGGGATTGGCGGGAAGAGCGTTGTAACGGAGGTCCGCCGAGATGTTGAAGGCAAAGCGTCCACTCAAAGACACGCGGTTGGGCATCAAAGAAGGTTCTTCCAAGGCGTGGGCTTGAGGGAGCCCAGCCGAGAGAAGACAGAGAGTGGCCGACAACGTTTGGATTTTTTGAGGATTCATGGATCAGATAAAGGTGGCGGGAAAAATCGGGAGTCCCAGCGCTGCCTAGGGAAGTAAGATGCGGTAAAAGCGGTTCGTTTGGGACGTCGGTCTGCTTTCCGTTCTGGGCGGACCATTGTCAACCCACTGCGCCGTGGTGCCGGTTCCCTTGACCGGCGGAAGGGATGTGGTCCAGTTGGTCCCCCTCAAATCATCAATGTATTGGAGGTAGTAGTTGACGTTTTCCGAGCTGGGGAACTCAACGATGAACACGCCATTGACAAAGAGCATTCGGTCCACACGCACATGATAGTATTCGGAAAGCGGGGGTGCCGGGTCGACATACATCTCTCCCGGAGACAAAGGCGCGCCAAGAATGGTGGGTGTCGGAAGGGTGGATCGGTCCGGAATGTAATACTCTGCGGTCGCGGCGGTCGTGGCCCCGGCATGCAGGGGGCCCATCTGGATCGACCACCAACCATTCGCCGGGCGCGCTGAAATATCCGTTGAGTTGGCGAGCAGAATCTGGTTTGTCTGGGAATCGAGGCCCAAGCCCTTGAACCAGATCGTATAGCCCGTGAGGTCCTTGCTCCCCGCATTGACGATGGAGAGCGATTGATCGAAGAAGCCGGTTTGCGCATTGGGCACCGAGGCTATCGGAGAAGGGTAGACAGCGGGACCTACTCCCAATTGGGCACCGACGGCCACCCGCGACACGGAGAGGCCATAGTTCGTGCCATGAGCTTCGGTGGTGCTGATCACCTGGATCGGAAGCGGGGTTTCTGCCCAATCCAAGGCTGCGGAAGCGAGGTTCGCGCCAGGAGCAAGGGCAGCCTTGATGGTGGCCAGCCGGATTCGTCCAGCCGTCAGATGGGCGTTCGTCGGAAGCGCGATGGACATCCCGATTCTACCCTCGGTCAGTTGGCTTGAATCCACCAAAAACTGAATTTGAGGACTGTTGGGGCCAACTAACACCGGTGGGTTGTTGGTGTCGAGGAAGGCGACCGAAGTCTTGTCCTGGATGTCCAAGTCGAGTTGGGCCGAAAGCAACGAGAGCACCGAGGGATTTGCCTGAACTGAGCACTGAATCTCCTGCTCATCCGTCTGGGAGGAGATGTAGACGGGAAGGAGGATTTCGTTCGCATTGGTGGAGGACGGGTCCACCATCAAGTCGAGAGCACGAAGCGGGGTGATGGTAATCTGAGCGGCTTCACTCGTGACCGTTCCGTAGCTGTTAGTGACAATCACGGTATAGAGCCCGTTGGTGGAAAAGAACGGGTCCGTGTACACCGGGAGGTAGGATTGCGTCGCATTGGTGATGGGCTGGCCGTCAAGGTACCACTGGTAGTAAAGAGGCGATATCCCGGTTACGATGGCCGACACATTGACGACCGTTCCCTGAAGAACGTTGGTGATGGGCTCAGGCTGGGTGATAATGCTAGGACCCCAAGGATAGACGGTGACGTGCGCCACAGTGCTGGTGGTGGCGCCGAATGCGTTCACCGCGAGCAGAGTGTAGTCGCCGGCGTCGGAGAACTGCGCGTTGCTGACGTTCAGGAGGGCATTGGTCGCATTAGGAACCGCCACATCGCCGCGACGCCATTGAAGGGAGATGGGCTCGGTTCCCCGAACGACGGTGCTCAGCGAGAAGCTGTTGCTCAGAATCGTGAAGGAACTCTGCGGTGGTTGCTCCCAGTCGAGAATATAGGGGGCGGATCGATTCATGGTCACCTGGGCCACTTGGCTAGTCACCACGCCATACTGGCTGGCCACGACCACCCGGTAAGGGCCCGATTGAGCGAGCGAAGCGTTGGTAATCGAAAGCGTCGACACCACGGAGTTGGACACCGCGCCGTTCATATCCAACACGGTGCCATTCTGGACAACCGAATCCCCGAAGTACCACTGAAAAGCAAGGCTGGGAGCGCCCACGGCGGTCGCGGTGAGAGAGAAATCGGAGCCGTCAGCGCAGACGACATTCGTGGGGTGCTGAATGACGATGGGTTGGAGCGGCAATACAATCACTCTGGCTACCAGACTGGTCACAGAACCGCCGGCGTTCGAAACCACCACCGAGTAATCGCCCGAGTCAGAGTAAACGAGGTTCTGCAGGTTGAGGTGATCGTTGGTTCCGCCAGCCGAAGGAAACCCGTAGTGATACCACTGGTACTGGAAAGGCAGTGATCCGACCGCTGCGACGGAGAGATCAAAGCTGGCTCCCTGGATGACATTATTGGTACCGATGGGGTGGGTGACAATCGATGGTGGGGTCAGCGAGGGGGCACTCACGGAGACGGTGGAAACCAAGCTGGTGACCGCTCCAGAGGCATTGGAGACCACCACCGTGTAGAGGCCCGCATCCTGCACGGTCACGCTGGGGATCAGGAGGTCCGAGCTGACATAGGAGACCAATGGGGCACCATCGCGATGCCACTGGTAGGTCAGAGGAGGTGTTCCTTCAGCACCCACATGGAGCTGCAATTGGCCCCCTTCCCTAACGCGGACGAAGGGGGCTGGTTGAGCCACGATGTGGGGCAGGTCGGCTGAGCCCTGGGCCGAGAGCCCGAGCGCTTGAGCGAAGCACAGCCCGAGTAGCAAACCCAACCGAACGAATCTGCAGGTCATGGAATCCATAAGTCAACGCTAAGACTCTCCAATGACTTCGTTTACAAAGTCAAAGTCAAACTTTTCGGCCACTTTGCGGTTGCGCCCCGGGTACAAAGGCTTAGATTGAAACAAAACCCAACCGTCCTACGAAGCTTATGTACTTCGGCGTCGATTACCATCCCGAACACTGGGTCTATCCCTATGCTGGCACCCCGGAACAACCCGAGTCCCGCTGGGAGCGGGATGCACAGCTCATGGTGGCAGCAGGCATCAACGTCGTTCGCATGGGAGAGTTCTGCTGGGGACTCTACGAACGCGAGGAAGGGGTCTATGACTTCGACTGGATGTGGCGCGCCATGGACATCATGAAGTTGTTTGGCATCAAGGTCGTGCTAGGCACCCCTACGGCTGCGCCTCCCCTCTGGCTCGCTCGCAAACATCCAGAAATGCTGCCGATCGACGACCACGGCCTGCTCATGCACGAAGGGACCCGCCACGCCTACTGTCTCAACAATGACACCTACTGGCAGTATTCCCGCAAGATTGTATCCACCTTGGCCCAGAAGCTCGGTGGACACCCACAACTCATTGCATGGCAAATTGATAACGGGATTGGAGGACACGGAACTGAGTTTTCTTTCAACGAGGAATCCAAGCATGATTGGCATGCCTGGCTACGGGCCAAGTACGAGACCATCGAGCAACTGAATGATCTCATGGGGAATCGATTCTGGGGACAGGTGATTTCCGAATGGGACCAGGTCCCGATGCCGATGCGAGCCCCCACGGTTCACAACCCCGCGCTGGTACTCGACTGGATGCGCTTCTCGAGCGACACCTGCGTCGCCTACGTCAGAATGCAGGCGGATCTCCTGCGTGAGCTCACTCCAAACATCCCCGTCACCACGAACCTGCGGGCTCTCAGTCGACATTATGACCATTTTGACATGGCGGAGAGCCTGGACTTCGTCTCCTTGGACAGCTACGCCACGATGAAGTCGAAGCCGGCCGAGAATGCGCTGGAGAATGATATCATGAGGTCGCTCAAGAAGAGCGATGTGAAGACCCCTGGAGGCGACGAAGGGTTTTGGGTCATCGAACAGAAAGCCGGACACGTCAATTGGCAGGAGGTCAACTCGCTGCTCCGCCCAGGCGTGGCGAGGCTCTACACCTACCAACTCCTCTCCCGCGGAGCCACGGGGGTGCTCTACTTCTTCTGGCGGTCCCCGCGCATCGGCTCCGAGAAGTTCTATGGCGGAGTTCTGACTCACGATGGCCGGGGCGACAACCGGGTCTATCGCGAGATCAGCCAGATCGGGGAGGAGATGAAACTCCTGGCACCGATCGTCAAAGGCAGCAAAGTCGTGGCCGAAACCTGCATCCTCTTCAGCCATCCCAACGAGTGGACGCTCAAGCTGCCCATGCAGCCCAACAGACATTTCAGTCAACGTGACCATACACTCCTTTTCTACAACGCTCTCCACGACCGCAATATCCCGGTCGATATCGCCCGGCCCACGGAAGACCTGTCCAAGTACAAAATCGTTTTCGCCCCTTCGCTGCATTTGCTGGCCGGAGGAGAGGCGGACCTGCTCAAGCTCTACGTGCAGAACGGCGGCACGCTGGTCGGGACTTTCAACACGGGCATGGTGGACGAACATCACATTGCGCCCGATGCCGGGTTCCCGCACGACCTGACTGACCTCTTCGGCCTGGAGGTGACCGAGTTCGATCCGATTCCTCCTGGGGAGGAAAACCATCTAGTCTTCAAGGGCTCCTTCCCCGCGACCCACCTTCACAGCGCGCGCCTCTGGTGTGATATCATCGAGCCAAAGGAATGCCAGGTCTTGGCCACCTTCTCCAAGGACTTCTACGCCGGCCGCCCAGCCATCACCATCAATAACTACGGTCTCGGCAAGGCCATCTACATCGGCACCATGTGCCAACAACTATTCTACTATGACCTCGTTGCCTGGCTGCGGCAGATGTGCAACCTCTTCCCGCTCTTGAAAGTGCCGGACACGGTCGAAGTCAGCATGCGCCAAAAGGATGATCAGAAGATCTATTTCCTCCTGAACCACCAGAACACTCCGGTCAGAATCACTTTCTACAAACCCATGCACGACTTCCTGACTGCCAACACCTTCACCGGCAATTACGATCTGCCGCCCCATGGTGTTTTGGTGCTCGACGAGAAGGGCGCTGCAGCGGGGGCTTGAGTTGGGCCCACTTCCGCCTCTATCCTCACCGGAGTGAATAGCTCGGGTTTTTCTGCCTTTCGCTTTGTTCCACGCCCCAGGCAATCCGCAAAACAGCGGGTTCTCGCCGATTGGAGGGGTGTGGACTTGACGCCATTGGAGAAAGCGCAGCAAAACCCCGGCCGCGCCCTGTCCGAGTTGGTGCCATCCACCCTGGCCCGCCTTGGTATTGACCGCCGCCGCACTGAGGCCGAGCTTGCGCGCACTTGGAACCACTTAATCGATCCCCAGATCGTTGCCCACGCTCAACCGGTGAACATCGTCAAAGGCACGCTCTTCGTCCGGGTGGACAGTAGCGTCTGGTTGGATGAGCTGGTCCGCTACCGGCGCAAGGAAATCCTGGAACGGCTCCAGCACGCGTTCGGCTCCGAGTTGGTGAAAAGAATCTCCTTCCAGGTGGGCTGACCCATCTCAGACGCCCCTTTCCTTCTGCGCCTTCTGGCTCCGCCTTCCCGGAAAACCGGGTGACACGGCCGATGGCTTTTCGTACCCTCTACCCTCATGAAGTTCGCCACCGCCTCTATCCTCGGATGTGCCTGCTGGATGGCAGTTCCCTTGTTCGCCAGCCCGGAATCGGACCCAGTCGCCCCCAAGTTCTCCGTTCAGCACATGGACCGTTCAGTGGACCCAGGGAAGGATTTCTACCGATTCGCCACGGGGAAATGGGTCGACAATAACCCGGTGCCGGCGGACAAATCGCGGTGGAGCGGATTTGAGGAGCTCCAGGAGTACAATTGGAAACTGGTCCACCACGTCCTGGAAGGCACGCTCAAGGGGCCACCACAGCCCGAGCGCACCCCGGCCAGACAGGTGGCTGACTTCTACAGATCCGCGCTCGATACCAATCGACTGGAGATCCTCCGCTTTCGCCCCATTGCCTCCGACCTTCGGCAGGTCGATGGGATACGGTCCGTGGACCGCCTTTTCCAAACCCTCGCCTCCTTGCACTTGCGGGGCATTCCAGGACTGTTCTCCTTGTCGGCACCCCCTGATGCCAAGCAGAGCACCGTCTACGCGCTCTACTTGAGCCAAGGCGGGTTGAGCCTCCCCAGTCGCGACTATTATCTCGAGCCAAAGTTCTCGGAGACACGGCGTGCGTTCGAAATCCACGTGAGCCGGATGTTCCAGCTGTTGGGCAAATCCAGACCGACCGCGGAAGCATGGGCTCGAGCGGTGGTGGATTTGGAGACCGAGTTGGCGAGGGTCTCCAAAACGCAAGTGGAGCTTCGAGACCAACTCGCCAATTACCACAAGATGACCACCAGCGAACTCGTATCCAGGATTCCGGCCATACCCTGGAGCCAGTATCTGGATGGCTGTGGGCTCGGACGCGTCCAGGAGCTCGTTGTGCGCCAACCGGAGTACCTTGCGGGCCTTGGCGAACTGATCCGAATCCGGTCGCTGGCGGACTGGCGAGTCTATCTCCGCTGGCACGTCCTCCGCTCGGCCGCGCCTTACCTGCACCGTGAAGCGGAACAGGAGGCCTTTGCCTTCAACGAGACGATCGTGCGTGGTCAGCCTCAGATGGAGCCTCGCTGGCAGCGAGCCGCCCGAACCATCGATGGAAGCATCGGCGAGGCGCTGGGCCAGCTGTTTGTGAAGCGTTACTTCCAGCCCGAGGCTAAGGTCCGGATGGAGGAAATGGTCCGCCTCATCAAAGAAGTCTTTCGTGATCGACTCTCACGCCTCGAATGGATGTCTAAAGAGACGCGCGAACGTGGCTTGGCCAAATTCGACCGGTTTAGTCAGAAGATCGGATACCCGGAGCGTTTTCGTGATTACTCCAAAGTCAGCATCTTCGAAGATGACCTGCTGGGAAATGTGCGTCGAGCCTCGGCCTTCGAGATCCACCGCCGCCTGGCGCGAATCGGCCAACCGGTAGACCGAGCGGAATGGGGCATGACGCCGCAAACCGTCAACGCCTATTTCAGCCCCACCATGAACGAAATCGTCTTCCCCGCCGGCATCCTCCAGCCGCCGTTCTTTGATCTCTCCGCCGATGATGCCGTCAACTATGGTGCCATCGGAGTCGTCATCGGACATGAGATCACTCATGGTTATGACGATCAAGGACGACGCTTTGATGCTGATGGAAACCTGCACGATTGGTGGACGGCGGAGGACGAACGCGTGTTCAAGCAGCGCGCTCAGAAACTCGTGGACCAGTATGCCGCCTACGAGGCCTTGCCGGGACTGAAGCTCAACGGAGAACTCACGCTGGGGGAGAATATCGCCGACCTCGGGGGCGCGAGCATCGCCTACGAAGCCCTGCAGCGGGCCCTGGTCCAAGACCCCGCCAAACGAAAACTGGTGGATGGCTTCACCCCCGAGCAACGGTTCTTCTTGTCGCTCACCCAGCTTTGGCGAACCAACTGGCGAGAGGCCGAGCTACGAAGGCGGGTCAACGTCGATCCCCATAGCCCAGGCCAGTTCCGCGCCATCGGAGCCCACGTCAATCTGGAGGAGTTCTACCAGGCGTTTCGGATTGAACCTTCCTCCCCGCTTCACCGTCCACCTGGAATTCGAGCGAAGATCTGGTAGGATAGGTTCTTGGATAAGTTGAATCTCGGACTGACTCAATTGGATCTATGGCCTGGATGAGTAGAAGCTTCGGCGAAGGTGGTTTGCCCTCAAGCGCGGGACGAACACCACCCTGTTCTTCGGAGGCTCCCAGGATTCCACCCTGGGTACGAAAGCCTCACGCGGTGCCACCAGTTCTGCTCGGACTGATCCTCGCCACGGCGCTGACGGGCGCTGCCTCCTCCCCGGGTCTGCGCCTTCTGCCGCCAATCCCAGCGTCGGGAGGCACAGCGCGGATCCACGTAGTCAGCAGCGACAACGCCGATTCTCTGACCTCTGCCCGTGCCGCGCAGATTGTGGCGCTCGCCACCACGAACCTGGCTCTCCCGTTGGGGAAATGGGATGGGGTGGACGGTTCACGGACTCTCTCGAACGGGGTCCTTGAGATCCACTATCGGCCCCAAGACACCAGCCATTCGGCGTGGTTCTTTGCCGCGCGGGAAACGTCCTCAGCCCCCTCCATCACCGTAAGTAACGCCACCGAATTCCGCGCCGCCGTTGCCTCGGCCCAACCTGGGGCGCGGGTTCTCCTCGCACCAGGCAACTACCCTGGTGGATTCTACTTCACCGGCCTGCGGGGTGAAAGCAACTCTCCCATCGTCATTGCGGCGTTGGACCCGCAGCGTCCTCCGGTAATCCAAGGCGGGGCAAACGGGATTCAGCTTTCCGACCCTTCCTGGGTGGAACTGCACAACCTGTCCTTCAACGGCGCGACGGGCAACGGGCTCAACATCGATGATGGCGGATCGTTCGACACGCCTGCGCAGCACCTCTTGTTGCGCGGTCTGCGTGTCACCGATGTGGGGCCGCAAGGAAATCGAGACGGCATCAAGTTGTCTGGAGTGGTGGACTTCCGCGTGGAACAATGCACTCTGGAACGTTGGGGTACCGGAGGCTCGGCCATCGACATGGTAGGCTGCCACCGAGGGATTATCGAGAGCAACCTCTTCCGACACACCCCGGCAGCGGCAGCGACGGGTGCCAATGGCGTGCAAACCAAAGGCGGAACCCAAAACGTCAGCATCCGCCGTAACCGTTTTGAAGATGCTGGTGCCCGGAGTGTGAATCTGGGCGGCAGCACAGGGCTGGAGTTCTTCCGCCCACCCCTTCAAAACGGCGAGGAGCACGCGGAGGCCAAAGACATCGTTGTGGAAGGGAATACCTTCGTAGGCAGCACCGCCCCCGTCGCTTTTGTGGGCGCAGACCGGGCTGTCGTTCAGTACAATACCATCTACCGCCCGGACCGATGGGTCTTGCGCATCCTGCAGGAAACGACCGTGGCAGGATTCGTGCCCTGCCAGAACGGGCAGTTTACCGACAATATCGTCGCGTTCCACTCCTCCCAGTGGTCGTCCGGAGGCGTGAACATCGGTCCCAACACCGCCCCAGCCACGTTCCGTTTTGCACGGAATTGGTGGTATTGCCTCGATGATCCGCCGCGCAGCAGGCCCACCCTGCCGGTGCCAGAGATCGGGGGCGTTTACGGACAATCCCCGCAGTTCCGCGATGCCGTCCATGGCGACTTGCGGTTGCAGCCGGAGAGCCCGGCGGGCGGCGTGGGGGCCGAAGCGATGCCGGAGTAAAAAGCACCGACGACCACAACACTACCATCCGACTATGCAAACCCGTTGTCAGTTCCTTGTCTGGGCGCATCTTTTGCTCGCACCCGTTGCACCCATCGATGCCGCAGACCCAATCGCCACGCCCCAGTCCGCCCGTGGCTGGCACCAGTTCCGCGGGCCGGATGGCCAGGGTGTGAGCCTGAGCCAAGGACTGCCAAGCGTGTGGAGCGACACCCAAAACCTTGTCTGGAAAGTCGAACTGCCCGGACCGGGCGGCTCCAGCCCCATTGTCTTTGAAGACCGCGTTTACGTGACCTGCTTCAGCGGATATGCCGTGCCCGGGTCGCCAAGTGAGGATCTGAGCGCCCTGCAGCGCCATCTCCTTTGTCTCCAGCGCACGGACGGCGCGTTGCTTTGGAAGAAGGATGTCCCCGCCGTACAACCCGAACAGGCCAAGGTTCGCGATCACGGTTATGCGTCCAGCACGCCCTGCGCCGACGCCACCCAACTCTACGTGTTCTTCGGCAAGTCGGGTGTGTTCGCCTTCAGCCACACCGGCAAACAGATTTGGCAGGCGGACGTCGGCTCGAAAACCCATGGATGGGGGTCAGCTTCGTCACCGGTCCTGTTCAAAGGTCTGGTGATTCTCAACGCAGCGGTGGAGAGCGACTCTCTTGTGGCCTTGAATCGCTCGACGGGAAAGGAAGTCTGGCGCGCCAACGGGATGAAAGAATCGTGGAACACTCCGATCCTGGTGCCGGTAGAGGGGGACAAGCAGGAACTCGTTGTCGCCATCGCCGGCAAGGTGCTCGGGTTTGACCCCGCCACAGGCGAACGGCTCTGGTCCTGTGACACAGGCATCGGTTGGTACATGGTACCCAGCCTGGTGAATGCAAAAGACGTGATCTACTGCATCGGCGGCCGCTCGGGCGGTGCTTTGGCGGTGCGCGCGGGCGGTCGCGGAGACGTGACCCAGACACACCGCCTGTGGACAAGCAACAAAGGTTCGAATGTCTCTTCCCCAATCTTCCACGGAGGCCATCTGTACTGGTTTCACGAGAACCTAGGCGTGGCCTACTGCGCCGAAGCCTCCACGGGCAAGCTGGTCTATGAGGAGCGTCTCGCCAACGCTGGCCAGTTCTATGCCTCGCCGATTCTGGCCGACGGCAAACTCTACGGTGTGACTCGGCGTGGCAACGTGTTCGTCCTCGCCGCAAAACCACATTTCGAGCAACTCGCCCGCAATGATCTGGTCGACCGCAGCAGTTTCGACGCCAGCCCCGCCGTGGACGGCACTCGCCTGCTCCTTCGTTCCGACAAGTTCCTCTACTGCCTTGGTGCAGAGTAAGGGTGCAGTTGACGCTGGCAGGGCACGACTAACGGCCGGGCACAGATCTGGCAGACGGTCTAGTCACATTCTTGGCCCGAGAGGCGGTGTGGAAACGTGTTGGTCAGCTATACCAACCCGCGGCGACACGCAATGTCGGCGGCTTCGGTGCGGTTGTTCTTCGACGGGTCGGTCGACCCTCGTACTATGGTTCAGGGGACCTCTATGTTCCTCAGCTAATCCCTCTGGGATAAAACACGCGAACTGCAGATTTTCTGTCACACTTTTGCTTCCGACGACATTAGAGTGTGTCTATGTCAAAGTCGGAATCGCCAAGCTACTCGGATTACGAGACCTGGGTCATGGAGCACCAGGCCGGGTTGCGTGCCTTCATTCGGGCCTTGGGGGTGGATGAGGCTTGGGTGGATGATGTGGCGCAAGAAGTCTTCATTGTGGCTTTCCGCAGGTTGGACGAGTTCAAGACAGGGACGGACTTTGGCAAGTGGCTGCGGAGCATCGCGCGCAATCTCGCGGCAAACGAACGCAGGAAAGAAGCGCGCCGCTCACGACTGTTGCCCTTCGCCGTGGCGGACTTGTTGTTCGAACACTCGGCTCGCATCGACAGTGATGAACGGGAGCTCGAGCGACTGTTGCCGGCCTTGCACGAGTGCGTCGGAAAGCTGCCCCCCCAGAATCGGGAGTTATTGCGACGGCGTTACGCGGCAAGTGAGACTGCGCAGTACCTATCGCGTGAACTCTGCACGAGCGCCGAGGCCATCAGGCAAAGCCTGCTGAGAATTCGGGTAGCGGTGAAGAAGTGCATTGAAAAGAGAATCGGAGGCGCATGGGTATGAAGCCAAGGCGCTATTACGAATTGCTGGGTCGCCTGATGGAAGGGGAATTGTCGGAATCAGACGCCTTGGAGCTATCCGCCGGGCTGCGCACAAATCCCACGATGCTCCAGGACTTATCCCAACACCTGGTGCTATGGGAAGTATGGTCCCAACACCAGGCTCCTGAACGCTCGGCTGCGTCCTTTCTGGAAGCATGGAAGACCCGGCTCCGGGCCGAGAGCGAAGCGCCCGAGGCGTTCTCCAAGGCCCTGCGGAAACGCCTACAACCCCTGGTAGCGATCGAGAACTGGGTCCAGGCCCTTTGGGCGATGATTCGCCGGCCAGCCCGATTCGCATGGGCTGCCTGCTCGCTGCTCCTCGGACTCTCCATGTTGTATTGGCTCGCCTCGCCCAGGTCGGCTCAGGCCATGACAACGATCCATGGCGAGGCGGTCTGCACGTCATGCGTTCTGCACGAAAGCGCCGAGCATCGGCCGGCCATTCGGGTGGTCGACGGCAAGGCCTCGCAAATGTATTATCTGGATCGCAACTCAGCTGTGAACGGCCTGCAGGATTACTTTTGCGCAGGGCCAAAGCCGGTGGTTGCGAGAGGAAAAACAAAAACGGCAAAGGGGCGCCTGCTGTTCGATGCCGCTACCGTCACCATCCCCGATGCGGGCAAATCCAAGACGCCACCAACCAACGACGTGAGAACGATCTTCCCGATATAACGGGCCCATCCCCCACCCAAAACCTTCACCCATCCACCCTAGAGACTGACATGCAACCACGCTCCTATCTGACTCGCATCATCGCCCTGGCCACCCTCTCCCTCGCCGCAGTGATCGTCCTCTCCGAACCGAAGGCCACGCCCGTGACCTCCGAAGAGGTCATCAAAAGAGCCGTGCTGGAAACCAATGAGAAAATGTCCCAAGCGGCCAACAGCATGGACGTCGACGCATTCTTTGCTCACATTGTGGAGTCCGACAAATGCGTCATTGTTCGGAATGGCGTGGTTTTCAAGACCCGCCAGGAGGCGCTGGACGCAGTGAAGCGCGGCTACATGGGCATCGCCAAGATGGATCGCCGGTTCGACAATCCCCAGGTGACGGTCATCTCCCCCGACGTCGCTTTGCTGGCTTCCGAGGGCACGGTATCCGCCACGTTCACCGACGGCCGCAACATGAGCGCGAGCTTCGCGGTTTCTTTGGTTTTCGTATATCGCGACGGCCAATGGAAAGTGTTGCACGGCCATTACTCGATGCCTGTTCCCAGGTAATCGGCAAAGCAAGTGCTCTCTCTCGAAGGATCAAATCATGACAACCGGCCCGCACCCTGGGCACGAAACGCTGCCAGACGAATCAAACACAACCTCATGAAAACAGAATCCCCTCGCCGAACCTTCCTCAAACAGAGCACCGTCTTGGGCGGAAGCCTCCTCTTGCTGGGACCGCAAGCCCAAAGAGCCCGGGCAGCCGAAAAGGGCGTGAACCCGGCTACCAACGAAACGATCAGAACCATCCAGGGCCTGCGAACCATTCACGGCAACTTCCTGGACAAACCGATCCCGGAAGCCGCGCTGGAAACCATCCTGCAAGCCAGCGTCCGGGCAGCCAACGCTTCGAACGGGCAGAGTTACTCCATCGTCGTGGTTACCGATCGGAAGAAGATGAAGGCCATCTGCACCTACGAGGGCAGTTGCATGCTGCTCTATTGCGCGGATTGCACCCGCCTCACAGCCACTGCCGAACATCTTGGCCACTCCTACTTTCCCGGCGACATGGAGCAGTTTGTCACGGCCACCATCAACACCACCCTAGCTGTCCAGACCGCCGCGATCGCTGCCCGGTCTTTGGGGGTTGATTACTTGATCACGAACGGCATCCACCGCGGCGACATGGAGAGGGTTTGGAAACTTCTCGACCTGCCTGTGAAACACTGCTTCCCGATTCTCGCCCTAGTGCTAGGTTATCCCACAACGGAACCGGCACACCTGAAGGGCCGTTTGTCAGGGCCTGGCGTTGTTCATCGCGAGAAATATCACCGCCTGACCCAAGCGGAGTTGGACGGCATTGTCCGCCGATATGACGATCCCAACCAGCATCTGGCGCTCCGCGACGACTGGAAGGCCGAGGGGCACGCTCACTATCTCGATTGGTACTACAAGGATTGGCTGAGGAGCACCAAACCCGTGGAAAAGGAGACGCAAATGCTGCGCCTGCTGAAGAGGAGCGGCTTTGTGGAGCTGGAGAAGACCTGATTCAGACCGCTTCACCCACCGAACGGTGATGTAACCACCGCCGCCAGCGACGCGTTTCCGCCCCCAGACCTGCAATTGCTGCAGGGGGCGGAACGTGTCAGGGATATGGCTCTCCAAGGCGGAAAGACGCAACTGCTCTTCATTACGAACGGTACCAGACGCTCCCGCGCGCAGTGCGTGCTTCGAGTCGGCCCGACGAGCTCGGACTCCGAAACAAGAAGCCCGTACGGAATCGAACCGGATTCTGTACGGGCCTGAAAGGACTGGGTGACAGGGCGTGCCTGAAGCAGGGATAGATCAGGTCATTCCTCTTTCGGCTTTTTGCTCTCGGCGATCACCTTTTGCTCGAGTTCCTTGGGCATTTCCTCGTAGTGATCGAATTCTTCCGTGTGAGCCGCGCGGCCACCGGTCAACGAACGAAGCACGGTGGAGTAGTTGTAAAGCTCCATCGCTGGAACCACGGCTTTCACCAACTGGAAACCGCCGGCCACATCCATACCAAGGATCTTACCACGACGGCTCGAAAGATCACCGATCACATGCCCCATGGCATCATCGGGCACTTTGATCTCGACCACGTGGATTGGTTCCAACAAGCAGGGGCGAGCGAGCACGAAAGCTTCCTTAAACGCTTCCTTGCCGGCGATCTGGAAGGCGATGTCCTTGGAATCGACCGGGTGCATCTTCCCATCATAGAAGTCCACTCTGACATCCACGACGCGGTACCCGGCCAGGATGCCTTCGGTGCAGGCTGAGTTGACCCCTTTTTCCACCGACGGGACGAAGGTGCGGTCAACGTTCTGCCCGGTGAGGCTTTGTACAAACTCCAACCCGGTGCCCCGTGGCTTGGGTTCGATGCGCATCCAGACTTCCGCGAATTGACCTGCTCCACCGGTCTGTTTCTTATGCCGGTACTTGGAATCGGCCTTGGTTTTGATGGTTTCCCGGAAGCGGATCTTGGGAGCCACCAAGTCGAAATCCACTTTGTAGCGGCTCTTCAAGCGTTCGGAGATGACCTGCAAGTGAAGCTCGCCTTGCCCCGACAGAACCGTCTGGTGCAACTCGGAGTCCACAGCGTAGTGGAAGGTTGGGTCTTCGGAGTGCAGAGAGGCCAAGCCCTGCGCGATCTTGTCCTCTTCGCCCTTGGTCTTGAGCTTCAGGGAGGCGTGAATGTTCGGCCTCGGGAAGGTGACCTTGGGCAATTGAACCGGGTCACCGCTGGTCAGGGTGTCTCCCGTGTGCGTCCCCTTCAGTTTCACCAAGGCACCTAGATCGCCCGCATGCAGCGTGTTCGTCGTGCTGCGATTCTTCCCGTTGAGAAGCAGGATCTGGGTGATGCGCTCGGCGGAATTTCGCTGCACATTCGTCACGTCGATGCCCACTTTGAGCGTCCCGGCATAGAGGCGGAAGAAAGACACCTCCCCAATGTGGGCTTCGTTCAGGGTCTTGTAGACGAAGAGCACGGGATTAGGCCCATCGATTTTGACTTCGACAGGATCGCCGTTGCTATTTTTACCAGTGGCAGCCGGGTGGTCCAACGGAGAGGATCCGTACTTTGCCAGGAAATCCATCAAGCGAGCCACCCCCACGTTGGTTTCGGCCGAGGCACAGAAGACCGGGATCACAGCCCTCTCTTGGAAGGCTCGATGCATTCCCGCCCGCAGTTCCTCCTCCGTTAATCCGCCCTGCTCAAAAAACTTGTTGAGAAGTGCGTCATCGGATTCGGCAATCTTCTCGATCAACTCCTGGTGAAGCTGCTTCACTCTCTCGGCCAGTTCACCCTCTGCGGGTGCCTCCGTGAACTTGCCAGAACCATCGGTTTGGTAGGTGATCACTTCGTTGCGCATCACGTCCAGCACCTGATTGAAGCCGGGGCCTTCTCGAACCGGCAGGGACAAAGGCATCACCTTGTCTCCGAAATGTTCGCGGAGTTGCTTGAGAGCGGTTTCGAAGCTGGTATGCTCCTTGTCGAGCATGTTCACCACCAGAACCTTTGGGATCCCAAAGTCGGTTGCCCAGTTCCAGACCGTATCGGTCCCAAGCTGAACTCCATCGCTCGCGTGCACGACCACCACCGCCAGGTCGCTCACTCGAAGCGCGCCTAGAGCCTCGCTGATGAAATCTAGATAACCTGGGGTATCAAGAATGTTCAGTTTCTTCCCGAGCCATTCGGTATGAAGCAACGTCCCGTGGATGGAGTTCTTACGCTTCTGCTCGCTATCGTGGTAATCCGAAGCCGTCGTGCCATTGGCGATGCTTCCCAAGCGACCAATCACGCCACTGCATGCCAGCATGGACTCCGCTAGCATGGTCTTTCCACAAGTGGCGTGGCCAACTAGGGCCACATTTCTGATATCTCCTGATGAATACTCTTTCATAGTTTAAGCGCGCTAAACTCAGTGGTGTGTGGTTATTGCAAATGCTTTTAAGGCAATTAGCGTAAAGCGCAACCAAAACTTCGCAGAAACGTCACAGAATCCACTTGTTCGCTTTCAAGCTCCTGCTTGAACGGGACAGCCGTTTCCAAGGATGAGACAAAGCCCCCACGGAATCTCCCGTCCAATAGCCCAAATAGGGGGCTGGCCTGCTTTGTGCTCCAGGGCTGGATGTCTGGAATCAACTATGAAATCGGTCCTGATCGCCGGTGTGGGGAACTGCCTGCTGAAGGATGACGGAGTGGGGGTGCATGCCGCTCGGATGCTGGCCAAAGACCCTCCTCCCAATACCGCCGTCTTCGAGGTCGGGATCGACTTTTCAAAAGCGGTCTCGTTGCTAAGCAGCTACCAACGCATCTACATCCTCGATGCCATGGAGGCAGGCAAAGGGCTAGGCACAATCTATGTCTGCGACGGAGCAGACCTGGAACGGGGAGATACAGTCTCACCTCTGCATCATTTCAACTTGCACGCGATCCTGCGTCAGCTCCAGCACGTAAGTCAGCCACAGGTCTTCGTGGTCGGTATCCAACCCGGAACCATTGGTTGCGGAAAAGACCTGTCACCCGAGTTGGCTGAACTGCTCCCTTCCGTGGTCGCGAATGTTCGTCGCCTGGTCAGTGAACCCGAAGCCTTGGCTCCACGGGATTCCGAAGTGCCGTTTCTCGCGATCTCAGTCTAAGCCGTGTCCATGCAGTTGAACAGGAGGCAGCAGAGAGAGCAGAGCCGTCAGACGGAGTCAGAATCGCTCCTCGCGGTCCGTTCAAGCGTTCACTGGACGGTGAAAGTGATACGTCCATCTCGATCGTGAGACCGCTCAAGCCCGATCTCTGCTGTCTCCGCTGACTCCTGTTCTTCATTGAATTGTTACGGCTAAGCCCCTCCCTTGTCCCTTCGTGAAGGACGGAATCCTCGTCGTGGAGGGCCGCTCGCTCCTTCCAGGAACGGGCGCGTTCGCGCTGGAAAAATCGCCAAAGAGAAATCTGGGCTTGCCATTTCCTGCGCTGTTTTGCAGTCTAACCCCACTTTCCGCTTGTGCGCGGTTAGCTCAGTGGTAGAGCACTACATTGACACTGTAGGGGTCAGAGGTTCGAACCCTCTATCGCGCACCATCTTCCTCACTGAATCCCAGCGAACTCCGCAACGGCTGTTGGCTTCGCCTCAGAATCCTCTTCTCATCGTCTCCGGCTAAGAACTCCGTCGGATGGTGTCGTGTGGGGCCTCAAAAGCGCCTTAGCGAAGGGTGTGGAAGGAATAAACAAAAAACCCGCCTCTTTGAGGAGGCGGGTCTCGAAATTTCCAGGAACAATCAACTACGGGCGAGCGTAGTCTTCACCTTCAGTGATCCGGTCAGATCCAACCGGAGACGGAGGAGTTGCAGGGAACGGGTCGCGACCTTGATTGATGGGGTCGTTGCCCTGGGTGATCGTTGGGGCGGACGAAGCCGAATATCCCTTCACGACACTCCCAACTTCCGCCATGCTCGAAGGAACAGCTGCGACGATCGCTTCAGCGATCTGCACTTGCTGCTTCGGAGCTACTTTGGCAACCGCTTCAGCGATCTTAGCCGCCTGTTTCGGTGCTGCTTGAGCTGCCGCGCGGGCGATTGCTGTCGCCATAGCAGGATTCAACTCAGTGGCCTTGGCTGCTGCTGCTGCGGCAACGGTTGGCTCCGCCTTTGCGATGGAAGCAACCACAGTTGCAGCCAGCCCTTGGCGCTTATTCACGACCGCTTCCACAGAAGCCACCGCGATGTCTTCCTTTTCCGAGGCCTTCGCCGCTGTCACCAGACTGCTGGCTTTAGCGGAAAGCTCGGTTACAGCAACCTTGTCCATCGCCTTGTTCACATAGGCCTTCTGGGCTTCTGTAGCTCCATAGACCGAGACCAAGGACAAAGCCGCAACAATCAACGCCAACGCTGACACCCGTCTCATGTTATTCTTTTTCATAAGTCGTCTAATCCAGATCGTTCCTTTAATCGTGCTATGTCCTATCACACTTTCAAAACATTAGTCAAATACAATTTTCGACTTTTTGCTCCCACTCTTATTCGGAACAAATCCGTAAGATCTTTAGCACCAGTTTCTATGTTTCATCAAGTACTTTTCTTAGGAATCGGTTTCTTATTGTCGAAACCGACCCCTCTGGTGTTTGCTCACCGTATGACAACAAACGCGATTTTGGAGGTCTTCCGCAGGACCGGTGCCCTCTTGGACGGCCACTTCCTCCTGCGCAGCGGACTGCACAGCCGACAGTATTTTCAATGCGCCCTAGCACTGCAGGAAATGACTGTGGTACAACAGCTTGGAGCTGAGCTAGCCCTAAAAGTATCTCACCTGCATCCCCGCACCGTCATCGCTCCCGCCATGGGCGGACTCGTCATCGGCCAAGAGGTCGCCCGCCAGTTGGGCTGCCGGTTCATCTTCGCGGAAAAGGAGGAAGGACGGCTGGTTCTCCGGCGGGGCTTCAAAATCTCCCCAGGAGAGCCCCTGCTGGTGGTAGAAGACGTGGTCACCAAGGGGGGAAGAGTCCAAGAAACCATGGAAATCGTTCGCCAGCAGCAAGGTAAGATCTTAGGGGTCGCCATGGTGGTGGACCGTTCTAACGGCACCGTGGATCTCGGGGTCCCGATGTTCAGCCTGCTACAAATGAATGTGGAGGCTTTCGACCCCAATAACCTTCCCGAGGATCTTGCTTCCATCCCTGTCACGAAGCCCGGAAGCAAATAGAGCCCCTATGCCCCCTTCCCGCCCGGAACGTCAGGCTGGAGGGGACGCCGAAAGAACTTCGACACTCCAACTTCATCCCGAAAGAACTCATAAACGTGCGACAATCCATTGTCACCCTGGATATGGAGGGGGTCTTAACCCCCGAGATCTGGATCGCGGTTGCTGAGAAGACTGGCATCGAGAAACTGAGACTCACAACCCGGGACATACCCGACTACGACGTCCTGATGCGCGGTCGGCTCAAGATCCTGGCGGAGCATGGGCTCCGGCTCTCGGACATCCAAGCGGTCATCGCCACGCTTGAACCCTTGCCTGGGGCGCTGGACTTTCTGCGGAGACTCCGGGAAAACATTCAGGTCCTCATTCTTTCCGACACTTTCGAGCAATTCGCCCAACCCCTGCTGCGCCATTTGGAATGGCCCACCCTCTTCTGCCACCGGCTGGTCGTGGAAGCGGACCGCATCGTGGGTTATCAGCTTCGGACCAATGAACAGAAGCTGAAGACGGTCGCCGCGCTGAAGATCCTCAATTACCACGTGGTGGCGGCGGGAGACTCCTTCAACGATATTGCGATGTTGAGCGAGTCCAACGCGGGCATCCTCTTTCGTGCTCCCGAGGGTATCCGCCAGCAGTTCCCACAGTTCCCCGCAGTGGAGACCCACGAGGAACTCTACCGTCAAATCATGGCGAGTCTCTGAGGGAGCGGCTACGCTTCAGGCTTGGATTCCCGGGCCGTGAGATCCTGGACTGCTTGGGAGACCGGCTTCCCTTGGTGCAGCATGGCGTAAACCTGATCAATGATGGGCGTGGAGATGCCGTGGGCCCGCGCCAGTTGCCAGGCTGACTTGGAGGTGGGATAGCCCTCCGCCACGCTCACCGTTCCGGACAAGATCTGATCCAGGGGGATTCCCCGGCCCAGATTCTCCCCGAGCATCCGGTTTCGGCTCAGTTTCGAAAAGCATGTCACCACCAGATCCCCCAACCCGCTGAGCCCGGCAAAGGTCTCGGTTTGAGCCCCACAAGCGACCCCCAGCCGCCGGATCTCCACGATGGCGCGCGTGACCAAAGCAGCCTTCGAATTGTCCCCGAAACCGAGGCCATCGCATACGCCAGCGCCGACGGCAATCACGTTCTTCAGGGCGCCCCCCAGTTCCACACCGACAATGTCGTTGCTCGTATAAACTCGGAAAGACGGCTTGTGGAACAGGGATTGAACCGTATGCGCGGCCGCTTCATCCACACTCGCGGCCACGGCGGCGGTCGGGATCTGCCGCGCAACTTCCAACGCGAGTGTCGGGCCCGAAAGCGCAACGATTCTGGCTTGCGGCGCTCCTTTGGCCAGCAGCCCGCTCATGGTCAGGCCAGTATCGTAGTCGATCCCCTTGGTCACCGTCACCAGAATCCCCTGAAAGGACCCCAAAACCGATGCAACCTGCTTGATTCCCTTGGAGGGTGCCGCCACCAAAATGCAGTCGGAGCCTCGCGCGGCAGCAGCCAGGTCGGGTTCTGCGTGGAATCCCGATGGCAAATCAATGCCAGGCAGGTACTTATCATTCCTACAGCTTCGAACCATCTCCAGCAAGTTGGCCGTGTCGTAGTCCCACAGGGTCAAGTGATGACCATCCTGGCCTAAATGCCGAGCCAGGGCCGATCCCCAGGCGCCAGCTCCTAAAATCGATATGTTCATAGCTTCTTCGGCTCCGCCGTTTGGCCCGTGCGCTTCCCGAACCGGGGTTCTGTTCCAGCCAAGAGTCGCTGAATGTTGGCTTTATGTTTGTAGGTTGCGAGAAGTCCGAGCACGGCTGCCACCGCTATCATCGTCCCGCTGCGTCCCGACAGCGCGGTGGCGATGGGCAAGCTGATCGCACCACCAATCGAGGCCACGGAAACATAGCGGGTCACCGCGAACAGGAGGAGCCAGACCCCCAGGCATGCCAGCAAGGGAACGGGGAGCAGCACCGCGAACACCCCCGCGGAGGTCGCAATCCCTTTGCCCCCACGGAAATTGAGCCAGCAGGTGTAGTTATGGCCGAGGATGGCTGCCACCCCTGCCGTGATCCGGAGCGCCTCCAACTGCTCGGGGGTCCCCCAACCCAATGCCAACAATCCCCAGGGAACCAGCCCACACCCAACGGTCCCCTTGGCGCAATCCACTAGCAGCACCGCAATCCCAATCGGCTTGCCCAGCGTGCGCAGCACGTTGGTGGCACCGATGTTCCCGCTCCCCACCTTACGGATGTCCACACCGCGAGCTTTGCCAGCAAGGTATCCAGTGGGGATGGAACCCGCAAGGTAAGCGGCTACGGCGTCGATCAGGTAAACCAGCAAAGTCACGCACGGACTCTACCAACCCCGACGCTCCATCGTCCAGACCGTCGTGAACGGACTGGCAGCACGCTCGACATGTCCCGTGAAAAGGGGTAGGAGTCTTGCCGCTATTATGCCTGCCAAAATAAGGGTCGCGGTTATCGGTGTCGGTTCGCTCGGCAAAGAGCATGCGCGGATCTACGCTCAGCTGGCTGCCGAAGGACAAGTTGAATTCGTCGGAGTCTTGGACTCCGCCGCTGAAGCGGCCAGCCGCGTTGCCAGCCGGTTTGGGGTCCGCTCCTTCACGCGCCTGGAGGAGATGGCGGCCGCGGCCGACGCCTTCAGCATCGTCACCCCGACCCTCACGCACCACGAACTGGCGATCCACCTGCTGAAGGCAGGCAAGCACTTGCTCGTCGAGAAGCCGATGACGACCACCGCGGAAAAGGCCGCGGAACTGGTGACCCTGGCCCGCCAGCGAGGGGCCATCCTGCAGGTGGGACACGTTGAGCGCTTTAACCCGGTGTTCCGCCATCTGCAGGAATGGGCTCCCCACCCCAAATTCATCGAAGCCCACCGCCTCTCTCCCTATCCCGCACGGAGCACGGATATCGGCGTCGTCCTCGACCTCATGATCCACGACCTGGACATCGTTCTGGCGTTCGTCGATGCCCCAATGGTGAGTGTGGACGGTGTGGGCATCCCGGTGTTGAGCCGGACCGAAGACATTGCCAATGCTCGTCTGCGTTTTGCGAATGGATGCGTCGCGAACCTCACGGCCAGCCGGGTCAGCCCGGAGCGCATGCGCAAGATCCGCGTTTTCTCGGGAGGGCCCGCGCCCAGTTACGTCTCCTTGGATTACCGCGCCCAGGAAGGGTTCCTTTACCGCATCGCTCACGAGGGCGAAGCGGAATCCTCGCTGTTCAAGAAGCTCTGGTCAGGAAAGGACTCCGCCATCGTGAGCCAGTTTGCCGGAAAGCGGATCGTTCGTCAGCCGGTCCCGATCGCGAAGGAGGAACCGCTCCTGCTGGAACTTCGCAGTTTTGTGGACTGCATCCGCCAAAACCAGACTCCCGTGGTCAGCGGCGAGGCGGCCAAACGAGCGCTGGATGTCGCCTTCGAGATCACCCGCCAGATCCGCGAAGCGGGTTTTTCGGCCGGTTAGCCCGATGCCTGTGAACCGTCGCAGCATCATGATCGTGGCTGGTGAACCCAGCGGAGACATACTGGCCGCCGAGCTGGTACGGGCCCTGCGCCGCAAGTCGGCGGACTTTGGCCAACCCTTCGAGCCGGAGTTCTTCGGAGCGGGAGGTTCGCACATGGCCCGCGCGGGAGTGGATCTGGAGTTCGACCTCACCCGCCATGCCGTGGTGGGGCTCCTCGAGGTTTTCAGGAAAATTCGCCAATTCTGGCAACTGATTCAGCGGTTGGATGCACTGGCCGCCCAGCGTCAGCCAGACATCGTGGTGCACGTCGATTTCTCCGCCTTCAACCATCGACTCGCTCACGCGATCCGTGCCTCGGCAAGGAGAGCGACGGGCCCCTTCACCCAATGGGACCCGCTGATCGTCAAGTACGTCTCTCCCCAAGTTTGGGCTTCCCGCCCCGGGAGAGCGGACGCGATGGCCAAGGACTTCGATCTCCTGCTTTGCCTCTTCCCTTTCGAAAAGGAGTGGTATTCGAAACGTGTGCCCGGTTTTGCGGTGGAGTTTGCCGGGCATCCCATCGTAGATCGATACCAACTCGGAACTGCCACCGGGCCCATCCCGCAAGGGGATCGTCCGTGGCTGGCTTTGCTGCCGGGAAGCCGGGAGCGGGAGTTGACCTCCCACCTTCCTCCCATGCTCGGCGCCCTGGCAGAACTTGCAGCACAGGGCTCCTTCCCGTGCCGGGAAGCCCGCTTGGTATTGCCTTCCGATCGCCTGCTTTCCCTCGCGCTGGGGTACCTGCGCTCCGCGGCGCAAAAGCACCAGTGCCGTCTGGACGAAGCGGAAGGCCGTGCGGTCTTCGCCCCAGGAACCCCTGGATCCATGATCCTGCGATGGCAGATGGGAGGTCTTCATGAGGTCCTGCGTTCCTCCTGCCTGGCCATCGCCTGTTCCGGAACGGTCACCCTCGAGTGCGCCTGGTTTCGCGTTCCCACAGTTGTCATTTACAAAACCTCCTTCACCACCTACTGGGTCGCCCGGCAAGTGGTGACCGTCAAGTACCTGGCCATGCCCAACCTTCTGGCGGGAGAACCGGTGTTTCCGGAACTGATCCAGGACCAGGTCACCTCCTCTCAGATTGCCCGCGCAGCTTTGGAACTTGGGGCTGACCCCCGGCGGCGCTCGCAGATAGCCGGCGTTCTCGAGCGATTGGCGGCCTCCCTGGGGGAGCCAGGCTCAGCAAACCGTGCGGCTTGTGCCATCTGGGAACGAGCCGCAGCGAAACGGCGATAGCAAGGCCGAGCAGAGCCCCGCATTTGGGCGGGATAGGATGTTCCGCATCGCTCAAAGCCTGTGGCACGATTTGATCGCCGCTCAGCAGCGCATCGAACAGATCAGCCCGCTCGCTGGCAAACACAGCATCGACGATTGCCTCAAGCCTGTGGATGCGGCCGACCTTCGCGCGATGAGTTCCTGATCGTGGATCTTGTTGCCGCCGCCAAACGAGGTTTGCTAGGGTTCTGGGATGCGAATTCTGTCAGGAATCCAGCCTTCGGGCGCATTGCATCTCGGGAATTACTTCGGGATGATGCGACCGGCGATCGAACTGCAAAACCGCGGGGAGGCTTACTACTTCATCGCCAACTACCACTCGATGACCTCGGTGTTCGATGCGCAGGCACGCCGCCAGAATACCGCGGATGTGGCGCTCGATTTCCTGGCCTGTGGCCTGGACCCTCAACGCTCCGTCTTCTTCCGGCAGTCGGATGTGCCTGAGGTCACTGAACTTGCGTGGCTGTTGACTACGCTGACCCCGATGGGGTTGCTGGAGCGTTGTCACAGCTACAAGGACAAGCTCGCCAAGGGGATTTCCCCCAACCACGGCCTTTTCGCCTATCCGGTGCTGATGGCTGCGGACATCCTGATCTATGATTCCAACGTCGTGCCGGTGGGGCGCGATCAGAAGCAGCACGTGGAGGTGACCCGCGACATCGCCATCAAGTTCAACGAGACCTACGGTGAAACTTTCGTCCTCCCCGAACCTCGCATCCAGGAGGAGGTAGCCGTGGTACCGGGTACGGACGGCCAGAAGATGAGCAAGAGTTATGGGAACACCATCGAGATTTTCGGCGACGAGAAGGCGATTCGGAAGAAGATCATGAGCATCACGATGGACAGCCGCCCCATCGGCGAGCCCAAACCCGATGCCGACAAGAACCTAGCGGTGCAACTCCTGAAGTTGGTATCACCACCTGAAGTGGCCGCCAGCTGCGAAGAGAAGCTCCGAGCAGGCGGCTACGGGTATGGGGATCTCAAGAAGGCTCTCTTCGAGAACTATTGGGGCTTCTTCGCCGAGGCCAGGAGTCGCCGGAGTGAGCTCCAAGCGAACCTCGATTACGTAAACCAGGTTCTCAGAGAGGGCGCAGAGAAGGCTAGAACCCTGGCCCGCAAGGTCTTGAGCCGAGCTCGCCTCGCGTCCGGAATCGATTAGCCTCCGCTCTACCGGCTTGGCCAGTCGTCCGTATCTCCGACCTCTGCGTGGCGGAGGTACTCCCGCATCCGTCTCCGTTCCGAGCGGTGATAAGGAGATTTCGCAGATTCCGAGCGCGGTGGAGCAGGCCTATGACCGGGGCGCGGACCGGAATCGCGCTCGCAAGCCAGCTTGGCGTGATTTCTCATACAGCTCGGGTCGAGCACCTTCCATGCCTGTGCCATGAAAACCTATAACCCGTTGATAAGCAAGGGAGGCTTCCGAGGGAGATCGGTGTCTTCTGTATGGATATGGCCACTTTTGCACCGGGGTGCAGGGAATCTTCCACCCGGTCCTCTGCGCGGAATTGATGCTCCCTGAACGCTGATTGACCTCCCCTTTCCAACAATGATTGGCAAACTTCAGAGCTTCAAGTAGGGTGGGGCCCGATGAACACAATCACGATTCTTGGTGCCGCACTCTTGGCGGCTGGCGGTCTGCAGCTCGCAGCAGCAGACTCGGAGGAGGGCTTCGTCTCGATCATGGACGGGAAGACGTTTGCCGGCTGGCAGCCGGCCAAGGAACGAGCCGAGACCTGGAAGGTGGAAGAAGGTGTCTTCGTCACTCGTGGCGAGATGTGCCACCTGTACTACGTGGGCGATCCGAAGCCGTTCAAGAACTTCGAGTTGAAGGTGGACGTGATGACCGAGCCGGGTGCCAATGGCGGCATTTACTTCCATACCAAGTACCAGGAATCAGGGTGGCCCAAACAAGGATTCGAATCGCAGGTCAACTGCACCCATAGCGACTGGAAGAAGACCGGCAGCCTCTATGACGTGGTCAACGTGAGCCAGGCGCTCTCCAAGGACCGTCAGTGGTGGACCCAGCATATCATCGTGAAAGGCAGTCAGGTCACCGTGAAGGTCGACGACAAGATCGTGCTGCAATACAACGAACCTCCGGGGGCTCAACCTGGCAAGGACTATACGCGCAAGCTGGGCGATGGCACCTTCGCCCTGCAGGCCCACGATCCCAAGAGCGTGATTCGCTACAAGAATATCCGAGTCAAGCGCCTTGACTGAGATTCACGCGCATGAGTTCGGATATTGAGGTCGTCAAGCTGAGTCGTTCGACCCGTGACATTCGCCGATTCCTCCAGGTAGCCTATCTGATCTACCGGGAGGATCCGCTCTGGGTGGCTCCTTTGCTGTTTGATCTGGAAAAGGTGTTCCTGGACGCCAATCCATTCTTCGAACACGCGCAGATCGAACTGTGGGTGGCGCGGAAAGGGGGTATCGACGTGGGCCGAATCGCTGGCGTGTTGGATCGGGGCTACACCCAAACGGCGGGCCAAATCGAAATCTTCTACGGTTTCTTTGAGTGCATCCAGGATGCGGAGGTGAGCAGGCGGCTCTTTGAGACCGTATTCCAGTGGGGAAAGGAGCTTGGGGCAAAACGGGTTCTTGGCCCCATGAACCCCTCGACAAACGATGAATGCGGGCTCTTGGTCAAGGGCTTTGACAGTTCCCCCGTGTTCATGATGACCTACAATCCGGAGTACTATGTCGGCCTGGTGGAAGCGGCGGGATTCGTGAAGGAGAAAGACCTCATCGCCTACCACATGGACTTGTCCGAGAGTCCGCTCGACCGCCTGCAGAAGATTGCCGACAAGACCCGCAAACGCCATCCTGAGTTGAAGTTCTCCCCGGTGCGCAAGAAGACCTTGGAGCAGGATCTTGACAAGATCAAGATGGTCTACAATGCGGCCTGGGAAAAGAACTGGGGCTTCGTTCCCATGACCGACCATGAAATCAACTTCATGGCTGAACGGCTCAAGCCCTTGCTCATGGAGGGCATCGTCTGGCTAGCGGAGGCTCCAACTGGGCCGGTCGGTTTTCTGCTTGCGCTCCCGGACTACAACGAGGGCATCAAGCCGCTGGATGGCCGACTTATGACCCCCCGTTTGCTCGGATTCATCCCCTATGCCATGGGTTGGAAGATCCCCAAAATGGTGCGCGTGATCACGTTGGGCGTCGTGGAAGGGTATCGTAACCGTGGCATCGAGGCGGTGATGCTGGCGGAGGGACTGAAGGTAGGTGAAAGGGTCGGTTTCACGCACTGCGAGGCCTCCTGGGTCCTCGAGGACAATGTCCTCATGAAGCGTCTGATCGAGCTGTTTGGTGGGGAAGCCTACAAGACTTACCGTTTACTCTCTCGCCCTCTTTGAAACCGCCAGAAGAGCCTGTCCCCCAGCGGCACGAGGCAGGCAGCCGTCAGCACTCCGGCCACCACATCAATGACATAGTGGTAGCGGCAGAACACAGTGGAAAGACAGAGTAGCAGGGCCACCACCAAGTGGATCCAACGGATCGGTTTCAAGTAGCGGAAGCTGAAGAAGACCGTGGTAAGGGCTATGGCCACGTGGCTGCTGGGAAAGGCCGCACCTGGCGCCTCAAAGTTGTGGTAGATGAGACGCATGAGCTTGTAAAACCATCCTCGGGTCACCATCTCCGGATACTGGGGGTTCGCCGCAATCCAGGCTACCGACTCCGGAAGCTGGTATCCCTCAATCTCCCGGAAGAAAACCCTGGGGCCCATGACGGGCAGGAAGATGTAGGTCAAGTAGCAGAGGTAGAAGACGAAGGAGACCACGGAAACGTAATGAAAGAAGTGCCGTCGATCCTGAATGAATAGCGCCACGCCCACACCGGAGATCATGAGGTAATAGGAGAAATAGGAAGCATAGAGAGGCTCGCTGACCCATAGGTAAGGGAATTTCTCCATCAGAATCAGGCTGGGTTGGCAGCCAAAGATCCTTTGCTCCCACTCGATGAGCAACGGGTCCAGGTAATCTCCAAGGAACATGTGGTTGAGCGCCCCAGTCTCACGGTAGAAGGCCGTGTAGAAGAGAATCGGATAGAAATGGCGGAGGAAGGAAACAACCCGGTTCGAATCGCACCGGGCGTAGGCCTGCAACAGCCAATGGACCATCCCCAGGCAGACCAAATGCCCTGCCAATAGCCAAGGCCACTCGGGAACGCTCTGGTTGTGGAAAACCAGGAGCAGCAGCGCCACCAGCGCCAGGTAGCCCTGCGTGGCATAATCAACAAAGGTGTAGTTCCGCGTCAAAGCCATCCCTGCTCCTCATACCATCGGACCGTCTCTGCCAAGCCTGCTTTCAGGGGAGTGCTACAGGAGAGACCTAGTCCAAGTTTCAGTTTATCGGTGCTGCAAACCCACCCCTCCGCGCTCAGTTCGGCGTACTTCTGCCGGTTCAAGACTCCAGGTTTTGCCGTAAACCGCCCGGCGAACTCCTGAAGCAGGCAGACCGGCCACAGAGCGCAGATGGGCAACGGGAGCGGAATCGTCCAGGTGTTGGCAGCGCGTGCGAATTCCATGGCTAACCCACCCGCAGTGATTGTTTGTGGGTGAGCTACATGCACGACACAGCGGGAAGCCTCCGGTTTCTCGAGTGAAGCCTCAATCACCGCCACTAGATCGGCTACGTAGACCAGGCTCAACGGTTGGCGTCCACCCCCAAACACAGGCCGAATGTGGTTTCGCACCGCCTGAAAGAGCCGCAGAAATTCCCGGTCGCGCGGGCCGTACACGGCCGCAGGACGGAAGATCACGAAGTCCGTCTTACAATGGCGGATAACTTCCTGTTCGCCAGCGAGTTTGCTTTGCCCGTAGTAGGATACAGGGTGGGGAATCCCGTCTTCCAGTGCTGGAATTCCCCCCTTCGAAGGACCGGTAGCGGCCAGACTCGAAATGTGGATAAACCGCCGGATCCGATCGGAGTGGCAGTTCACCGCCTCGACCAGCCTCGCCGTTGTCGCTTGGTTGGCCTGGAGAAACCCCTGTTGTGAGCGCGCGTTGGTGCTTCCCGCACAATGAACCACGTGAGTCACCTCCGCCAAGGCTTCAACCAGATCCGCCACCTTGTCCAAACCGCAGGTGTGGACATCGACTTCGGGGAGATGGCGGGCGATCCAATGGCGGCTACTGCCCTGGCGCAGGACCAAAACACAGGGAATCCGACGCTCGCGGAGGCGGTCCAGAATGTGGCTGCCCACGAATCCGTTGGCGCCAGTGATCAGGACCTTCATGGATGCAGGAAACGTGCGTCAGGAAAATCGGGCGGCGACGAAGGCTCCCCTAAATGATACCCAATTCTTTGCCCACTTTGGCCAGCTTTTCGAGGGCGAAATCAATCTGGGCGTCGGTATGGTTTGCCATCAGGCTGATCCGCAGCATTTCCTGGCCCGGAGGCACCCCTGGGAACACCACGGGATTGACGAACACTCCCTCCTCCTCCAACCGCTTGCAGAACTTGAAGGTGGCAATCAACTCCCGACAGTAGAGTGGAAGAATGGGGGTTTCCGACGCGCCGAGGTCGAAGCCAAGGGATCGAAGCCCATTCTTCATCCGTTCGGTGTTACGCCACAAGGTGGCGATCCGCTCCGGCTCACCCAGCATGATCTTGAGCGCCGCCAGCACCGCCGCCGCGTTCGCAGGACTCATGCTCGCACTAAAGATCAACGCCTTGCTGTGGTGCTTCAGGTAGTCGATGGTCGCATGATCGGAAGCAATGAAACCACCCAAGCTTGCAAGGGATTTACTGAAGGTCCCCATGATCAGGTGCACCTGATCCGTCAGCCCGAAGTGGGCGGCGGTCCCCTCCCCGTGCTTACCCAAAACCCCGATCGCGTGAGCGTCATCCACCATCACGGCGGCATTGTGCTTCTTCGCCAGCTGGCAAAGCTCCGGCAATTGGATGATGTCGCCTTCCATGCTAAACACCCCATCCACCACCACCAACTTCCCCACCGAAGGATCGATTTTTTCCAGGCGCGATTCCAGCGCCTTCATGTCCCGGTGCGGAAACCTGACAAACTCGCCCTGACATAGTTGGCAGCCCTCCACAATGCTCGCATGATCACTCTTGTCGGCGATGACGTATTCACCCCGCCCGACCAGCGCACTAATGACACCCAGGTTCACTTGGAACCCGGTGCTATACAGGAGCACAGCCTCTTTCTTCACCACCCTGGCCAACTCGTGCTCTAGTTCAATATGGATGTCGAGCGTCCCGTTGAGGAATCGTGATCCGGCGCACCCCGTACCGTACTTCTCCACGGCGGCCTTGGTGGCCTCTTTGATCTTCGGATGGTTCGTCAGGCCCAGGTAACTGTTGGACCCGAGCATCAAGACCTTCTTCCCGTTGATCATGACCTCGGTATCTTGAGCCGAGGAAATCATCCGAAAGTACGGATACAGCCCCAAGGACCTCACCTGCTCGGCGTTTCGAAAGGCCCTGGTCTTCTTGAACAATGGCAACACACCGGTCCCAGCCACTTTCCGGCTGGAGGTTTTCACAGCACTAGAGGTACTGCCGTGGGTATCGCGGTCAGTCAAATAAGGCGCGGTAACACCCGCACCGGGCGGTTCGACTGCTGGCGAACTGGTTTCACGATTCATATCAAAAGTAATGCACATCCGAGCCCGTGCTCACGGCGATCGGCCATGAGATCCCCACCTAGCCCGCCGGTCCAACCCACAAGCCGCCTGTCAGACTCAGGCGGTGGGTACCGAACCATAGTTAGGAATTAAAACTGCAAGGGCCCATTTCAGGCAACCTTTTCCGCAAACAGGGCGCATCTTGCATCATCTTACGTATCCAACCTCATTGTAAAGAGGGGCTTATGTCAAGGCGATTTCTGGGATCCCACCTCCTGAAACCATCAACGGCACCGGGTGTCCCACCTCAACACCGGCCGCCTCCTCGGCGAGCCATTCCGCTTTTTCGTGCTGGCATCGCAGACCGGTTCGGAGTCAATTAGGGGACAAAACAGCTCTCATGACACGAAGACACTTCATTCAGCGATCCGCCCAGTCGGTTGGCGCCGCTTCCTTGGTCGGTCCCTACGCTCTGGATTCGTTCGCCGCTCCACTCGTCAAGATGCCCATCGGCTTTCAAACTTGGGTGGTCCGCGAGAAATTAGCCAAAGACTTCGCCGGTACCCTGCGTGAAATGGCCGGTCTGGGGTACCAGACGGTGGAGATGTGCTCTCCCCCGGATTACGTAAGCAGCGGTTTCGGGCCGCTGATGAGCCTCACCGCGTCCGAGATGCGCCGTACCATTCAGGATGCCGGATTGCGATGCGAGAGTTGCCACTATCCGTTTGAGGGGCTGAAACAGAATCTGGACGCACGTATTGCCTTTGCCAAGGAACTTGGCCTGAAGCAATTGGTGATTTCCGGCTATTGGCTCAAGGACAACGCAACCCTCGCCGATTGGCAGCGTCAGTGCGAAGAATCCAATCGGGTTGGCGAAAAGACCCTGGCCGCAGGTCTGCCTCTCGTCTTTCACAACCATCACTTCGAATTCAAGCAACTGGAAGGCCGCCTGATCTACGACGCCATGATGGCGGTGTTGGACCCCAAGCTAGTCAAAATGCAGTTCCAGGTTGCCGTCATCAGCGACGGGTTTAAGGCGGCGACGTACTTCCACAAATACCCGGGCCGATTCCTTTCCATGCACTTGGCCGATTGGTCGGCGAAGGAAAAGAAGACCGTCGCGCTGGGACAGGGGGTGGTGGATTGGAAAGAGCTCTTCACGGCCGCGCAGACTGGCGGGGTGAAGAACTACTTTGTCGAAATGGACTTGCCGCTCCTCAAGCCCAGCTGCACCTACTTGCAGGGCCTGGAAGTCTAGGCAGGTGCGGAAAGCGAATTGCTCAAAGGCTATCGGACTTATTGGCAATCCAGATAATCGCGGCCAGGAGAGCGATTCCGGCAATGCCAAACGCTCCGGTAGGCGCAACCAGAATGCCAATCCCGAGCAGCAGCACGACGATGGGAAGCTTCCGATTCCCGTTGGAGAAGGAAATACCGACCCCAACGAGCCAGGCAACAATGGCGATCAGGTACACAGTCGACTATCCTCCCTTGGGTCGCCCGCGCAAGCCCAGTTTCTCTCCGTGCGGCGTCTTGATTCTCTCTGGTCTTTCTATCCGTCGGTCTGCGAAATCTGCGGACTCCACCCACCCCTTCCTTTGACACCTTTGTAGTTACCCTCAATCCCGGCAGCGGGGGGGGGGAATAGTGGCAATAAACTGGCACCTGGGTTAGTGCCAGTATAAATCGACCGAACCTGTTGATGATCAAGGTGTTAGTCGCCGAAAACGAATAGTGTCAATTTTGGCACCGGTTTTTGGACCCCCTATCGAAAGCGGAGTACACCATGAAGAAATGAAGGACCATGAAGAGGGGTTTCCTTCCTGTTTCTTCATGAACTTCATGGTTCACCCCCCCTTTCCCTCAATAAAACCGGAATAGACGGAATGGACGGAACCGAAGGTAACCGGCTTTGGCGGTCCACATGCCACGCTCGCGGGCATGTTAAATCCTCTCTATATCGAAGAATTCCGAAACACCATGCGCAACGCCGGTCTGCTCTGCCAGGATCCCATCCTCCCAGACGGCGAACTTCACCGCTTCAAACCTGAGGGTGACTCCGACCCCAACGGTTGGTACGTGCTCCACGCGGACATGCCCACTTGCGGCACGTTCGGCTGCTGGAAACGCCAGATCCAGGGGCGCTGGCATCTGCGCACCCCACTCCCCCCCGAAGAGCGGGTCCAACTCCTCCACCGCATCCAGACTGCCCGCGAACACCGTGAGGAACAGGCTGAAGCTCGCTTCCGGAAAGCCTCGCAAGAAATGGAAGCCATTCTGGAGGAAGCCACCTCCGAACGCGACGTCGTCCAAACCCACGATTACTTCCAACGCAAAGGCATCAAAGCGTTTGGCGAACTCTGGCGGAAAAGGGAGATGCTCCTGGTTCCCATGCGCACCATGAGCGGAAGTCTACACTGCATTCAACGCATCAAACCCGACGGTTCCAAGTTCTTCTGGGAAGGAGGCAAACCGTCGGGCGCCTTCTTCTCGATCCCCGGCCCGGAGGAAAAGACCCTGGTCCTCTGTGAAGGTTACGCCACCGGGGCCAGTATTCATGAGTCCACCGGCCTGGAAGTCCTTTGCGCCATGACCTGCGGCAACCTCGACAATGTGGCCCAGGTCGCCCGGCTGCGCTGGCCGCAGCGCCGCATCCTCCTGTGCGCCGACGACGATCGATGGGGACAAGACCCCAACCGCAACCCTGGGCGCGATGCCGCCAAGGAAGCGGCGGAATTGGTGGAAGGCTTCTGGATGCTCCCGCAGTTCGAGTCCGACCATTCACATCCCACGGATTTCAATGATCTGCACATGCGGGAGGGGACGATGATCGTGCGCCACCAGATCGTGAGGTTCATGAAGAAGGCGGTCGCGGGCCAAAATCCCAGTGCCGTTCCCAAGACACAGCCTGCACCACTGGTGCTTCCTGAATTGGACGGATTGAGTGGGGCGTTGGTCTCCAACCGCGCCGCGGAACCATCCGCAACGCCAGAAGTCGGCGGGCTCGGAGAACCCTGCCCTACCTTGCCAGTGAAAGTCTGTGACGCCGAGGAGCCCGACCCAGCCAATCACCCCTTTCCCACCGACGCTCTCCCCGAGGTATTGGCCGACATGGTGCGTGAAACCTCCCGGGTCTATCGTGTCCCTGAATCGCTCACCGGTCCCTGCGTATTGGTGGCCGCGGCGGCTTCGGTGGGGAGAAACCTCCGCGTGCGCAGCGGTCCCAGTCGTTCCACCATGGGAAACCTTTACGTGCTCATCAGCGCCGAAAGCGGCGTGGGCAAGTCCGTCATCTGCTCCTGCCTCATCGACCCCATCTACCAAAACGAAACCGAAAGGCAGCGGCACTGGGAGGAAGAGGTCAAACCCAAGGTTCAGGCTGAATACGAGCTCCTCGAGGCGGAGTTGAGCGGCTTGACCAAGTGCAAGCCCGGGGGACGTCTGGAAGAGGAGGGCGGGCGCCAGGAAACCATGGGGCTGGTCCGTGAGAAGAAGCGTCGCCAACAGGAGTTGAAAGAGCAACTTACCCCACCCCGCCTGGTGGTGGAGAATGTCACTTCCGAAGCGCTCAGTTCCATCCTGGCCAGCAATGATGAAACCATCTTCAGCTGCAGCGCCGATGCTTCGGACGTCTTTGGCGTCCTGCGCGGAGGCTACAAGAAGGATGGATCGGACGAGAGCATCTACCTCAAAGGTTGGAGTGGAGATCATATCAAGGTCGACCGCGTGAACCGCGAACCTGTCTGTCTGGAGCAACCGTGCATCTCTGCCCTCTGGATGACCCAGCCCAAGCGCTTGAGGGAGCTCTTTGAGCGGGAAGACTTCGTGGAGGGTGGACTGCTGCCCCGGTTCATGGTCTGCCATAGTCAGGCCAAGCCTATGCCTATCGTTAGGGGCATCGAGCCACTCGCTGCTTCGGTGCTGGACTGCTATCGACTGCGGCTGGATGATCTCCTGGGCGAGTATCGCCAGGCCAAAGAACCCAGGGTGTTTGAAACCAGCCCCCAGGCGCAAGACCTCCTCGACGACTATTACAATGGCATTGTGGAACGGCGCTCGACGGGCGAGTTGGAGGATCTTGGGGTCTTTGCCGCCCGCTGGGGCGAGTGGGCCTGGAGACTGTCGGTAGTGCTTCATGCCGCCCAGCATGGAAACCGGGCGCATCAGAAGGCACTCGCTCCGGAAACCGCCGCCCATGCGATTCGGATCGCCTCCTGGTTCACGGCTCAACAGCTGCAACTCCTGGAGGGAATCCGGGAACAAGCCTGGCGGGAGCATTGCGACTACATCCGCAAGGTCCTCTCCAAACATCCGGAGGGCTTTACCGCACGCACCCTGAAACGTTGCAAGGTCTTTGGCGATGCAGACGAGACGATGAAAACCCTGGAGGGATTGGTTTACCACGGGTTTCTCGCGCGCAAAACCCCCGTAGCAGGCCCAGGCCATCCTACGGTGACCTATGTGGCGGGGCCGAAACTGTGAAAGACACCCAGGTAGCGCCGGGCCCTCCGCAGCCCGGCGTTTTCTGAAAAAGCTCTCCAAAAACCGGTGCCAAAATTGACACTATTCGTTTTTGACGATGCACACCTTGATCATCAACAACTTCGGTCGATTTATAGTGGCACTAACCCAGGTGCCAGTTTATTGCCACTATTCCACCTCCGGGAGGGAGAACCATGGCCCAAAGCTTGCCCATGCGTGAATCCCGACGCATAAAAATCCTTCAGCCAAGACTCATGGAGCACATGAGTCGGACCTTGTCCCGGACATCGCAGCGCGATGTCCCTACCGACCTACCGTTGCCAACCCCTCTCCCCTGGATAGGGGTAGGGACAAGGGATGTGACCTTGCCCCTCCCTCCGAACCG
>CAYPNF010000051.1:0-55711 GCA_964411985.1 uncultured Verrucomicrobiota bacterium | reverse complement strand
GGTCATCTGTAACGTTGGCGTGCGCGTTTGCACGTTTCATTAGGATCTCTTTTCGCGACTTGGAGACCTCCAGCGTCGTGGTCAGATACCCCAATGGAAGAATGGAGCGCACCGAAGCGCCCTGCCGATCCTCCGAGTGGGTCATGATATGGAAGGGGTTTTCTGATCCGTCGGGCCCGAAGGCACGGTTCGATGCCACACAATGGGCATAGATGATCTGACGCTTGGAGGTGTCCACCACAGGGTCCGAGATGTACCCAGGCCTTCCCTGAGTCAGGGCGGTCATGGCCACCATGGTGGCGGTGGAAGGAACATCACACTCACAGGCCCCCACCAAACCCTCGTTCAGAAGTTGATGGAATCCGAGGCAAGGATAGGCGTGGATATGCCCCCCGTAGAATCCGCCCAGGCAATTCATCGTGATGGCATTGGCCCCGTGCTTCTTCAGCACCGTCTTCATGGCAAGGTACATCGCGGCGGATTGCTCCAAGGTTTCTCGAGAAACTCCGGTGACAGAGGCAGCCGACTTCTGCCAACTGTTGGACACCTCCTGGACTTGATCCCGGTCCGCCTTCTGCCATGCCTCGTTCACCTCGGCAAAAGGCACGTGAACGACAGGGATTTCCAGCACTGACTCGGCTGGCCCGGACTCCTGACCGCGAACGGCCAGAATCTTGGACTCTCTCATGCGCTGCACACAGTCCTTCACCGGCAGCGTCTTCAGCCCGTCCGGCTTGCACGCCAACCTGCCCGGCTTGGCAGTACGAGCCAACCGCGTGCGGGTAACCAATTCGGAGAAGGACGCCGTTGAACCTCCAGCCTTCAGGGTCGAAAAACACCGCGCGGCTTCCACCAGATCCTCCAACCGGGACGACGCCACGAATCCCACGTTCGCGGCCTTGTTCCGCAGAAAACTGGCTGTGTAGGTCAGAAAACCGCCGCTGCCACCAAACTGGAAATCGGCATACAGCACGGGCTTGCCGGTGGCGGCTGCCGTCTGAACCACGCGGTTCCAGCAGTTCATCTGGTAGACCAAGTATCCGTCGATACGGTTCGGCCGATCAGCCTCGACGATCTTCTTGGTCTGCTCCTCCCCCGTAGCCGGAGACGCGATGAACTCGATGTCGGGACACTCCTCCGCCAAGGTGGTTTGGATTCGGCTCATCACGGGGGCAAAATCAAAGCCTTTGTTGGGCCAATCCGCTCCCGCCTGCTGTTCCCCATGCAACGAATAGAGCACTCGGACCCGCACTCGTTTCTCCGCCGCGGCGGCACATGTAGGAGGCAGACCAAACAAAGTCGTTGCCGCACATGCGGCGCACCCGGCAAGAAAGCCGCGGCGGTTGAGTGCACAGGAGAGACGGATGGAAGGAGTAGAATAAGTCTTCATTGGTTTCCTCATGCGGTCGGATTGGCTGATAGAATGACCCTAGCAAAAAAGCGGGAGCAAAGAAAGTCCATTCTGGTCGCGGTTATGGGCAGGGAGAGTTGCCATAACATGCTGTGCTGTAGGTTTCTACACCACAAACACATGGGCGCACGGACTGCCACACCTCGACTCTAACCAAAAAACTGTAATCTCTGCTCAGGTACCCGTTGGATCCTGCCGATATTAAACTGCATGCCGATGCCCAGCCAGGTCGGAGTCGCTGTAGCCTCTTTCGAACGCCCGTTCTGATCGTGATTTGAAGATCGTGACGATGTGGATGATCGGGGCTTCGAAGATTCGACTCCATTGCACGATCCTGGAGCGCCGGTAGCGCCTTCGGGAATGGAAAAGCGGCTGGTTTGAGAACAAATACTGGAGACTCGGACTGCCAATGCGGTAGGATTCGGTTCGCAAGAAACGCCTGACGGGCGATTCGGACTATGATCGACAAACTCAACTTGTTCGTGACGGACGCCGCCAAAAGTGTTTTCGCCACGATGTTGGATTGGAAAGTCACCCCTCTTTCGCCGGAGGAAGAATCCAAGAATCCGCACCGTTTCCCCCTGGCCGCCGTAAATGGCAACATCGGTTTTGCCGGAGCGCTCGCGGGAGGAATCTATTTTTGCGTTTCGGAGTCTCTTGCCCTGTCGATCTGCGTGAAGATGCTGGGAGAGGGTTCCTGGCGAGAGGAAATGGCGGATGTGATCGGAGAACTGACCAACATGCTGGCGGGCAGTGTCAAATCCAGACTCTGCGACGCGGGTTACCAAGTGGCCATGTCCATCCCGAACATCATGCGAGGCACGCAGCTCTACGCCAGCAGCCGGGACATGCAGTTCCTGGTCCGGCGCAGCTTCACCCTCGAAGCCACGGGCGAAACCTTCGAAATCGTGGTTATGGGCCGGATGGATTGAGATCCTGGCAGCCCATCGCCCCTTCCTGCCGAACTTTCAGTGGTATTCCTGAATCGTGCGCACTCCGTAGCCGCTTCGCTTCAGAGCCGCCATGCCTAGAGCGGCGGCCTTCGCACTGCTCAGCGTGGTCATGATCGGAGTCCCCAGGTAGACGGCGGTGGTACGAATACGCACCTCATCCGCCCGCGGCACCTGGCCAGAGGGGGTATTGATCACCAGCTGGATTTCGCGGTTCTTCAGGTAGTCCAGCGTGTTGGGGCGCCCTTCCTGGAGCTTAAAGATCCGCTTCACTTTCAAACCAGCCTGCTCGAGTACATTGGCCGTGCCACCTGTAGAGAGGATCTCAAAGCCCAAATCCACAAAAAGGCGGGCGATCGCCGCCACGCTCGGTTTATCCGAATCACTCACACTGATGAAGATGTTTCCGCCCAACGGCAACGGCCCGCCAGCCGCCATTTGCGACTTCGCATAGGCCACTCCCAGGTCCTGGTCCAACCCCATCACTTCACCCGTGGACCTCATCTCGGGTGAAAGCAGGATGTCTTGACCATGAAAACGGTTGAAGGGGAATACCGACTCTTTCACCGCCCAGTATTTGGGCCAGATTTCTTCAGTGAAACCAAGTTCCTTCAGCGTCTTGCCCGCCATCAGCCGCGCTGCCATCTTCGCCAGCGGGAAACCAATGGCTTTGCTCACAAAAGGCACGGTGCGGGAAGCGCGTGGGTTGACTTCCAACACGTACACCTTCTCCCCTTTCACCGCATACTGCACATTCATCAGCCCCACGACCTTCAAATCCCGAGCCATCGCGTGGGTGTACTCGCGGATCTTCCCAATGACCGATTCGGAAAGGGTATGGGGCGGCAAGACCATGGCGGCGTCTCCCGAATGCACGCCTGCAAACTCAATGTGCTCCAGCATCGCCCCGATCACGATGGTGCCCTCGGAAGGATCGTCAAACTGCCCGACGTCAGCGATGCAGTCCACATCCACCTCGGTGGCATCTTCTAGAAACTTGTCCACCAACACCGGCCGCTCCGGCGAAGCCTCCACCGCAAAGCGCATGTAGTGGGTAAGCTCCGCATCGGAAAAGACAATTTGCATAGCTCGCCCCCCCAGCACGAATGAGGGACGCACCAGGATCGGATATCCCAAGGTCTGAGCTACAGCCAGGGCTTCGGCTTCGTTCGTGGCGATGCCGTTGGGAGGCTGGGGGATTTGGAGCCGGGTCAGCATCGCCGCAAATAGCTTGCGGTCTTCCGCAATCTCGATGCTCTGAGGGGAGGTACCGATGATGTTGACGCCGTTTTTCTGCAGACCGAGAGCCAGATTCAAAGGAGTCTGGCCACCAAACTGGGCAATCGCACCCCAGCACTTCTCCCGATGGTAGATATGCAGTACGTCTTCCAGGGTCAGTGGCTCAAAGAACAAACGGTCGCTTGTATCATAGTCCGTGGAGACCGTCTCCGGGTTCGAGTTGACCATCAGCGTCTCAAAGCCGTCTTCCTTGAGGGCAAAGGAAGCATGAACACAGCAGTAGTCGAACTCAATCCCCTGCCCAATGCGATTCGGTCCGCCGCCGAGGATCATCACCTTCTTGCGATCGGAAGGTTTGACCTCATCGTCCCCACGATCATAGGTGGAGTAGTAATACGGGGTGTAGGCCTCAAATTCCGCCGCGCAGGTGTCGACCAAACGGTAACTGGGGATCAGGCCGATACGATAGCGCAACGCGCGCACCTGATCTTCCGTCTGCCCCGTCAGGTGGGCAATTTGGCGGTCAGAGAAACCCAGGGACTTGGCTTTGGCGAGTAATTCAGAGTTCATCAGTCGTAACCGGCCAGCGTGGGCCAGCGTCAAGTCCGCCAAGTAAGCCGAACGAGAAGGGGTCTGGCAAGTCTCGTGTACTGGCAGCGATAAGCCCTCTCAAGAGCACACAGGGTCGTTACGTGAAAGATCGCTGAGCTCCAAGGACTTCTGACAAGCCTGCGAAATGAGTTCCAATTCACGCAGGAACGTTTTTCTCCGGTCAGGCTTCACGGCACCCAGAATCTCGCGCTGCAATGCCAGCGCCGTCCGTCTTGCTTGTTTAAACCTTTCATTGCCAGCAGGTTGAAGCATAATCAGCCGAGCCCGGCGATCCTCTGGGTGGGGAAATCTCCGTATCAGGTCCGCTTTCTCCATCCGCAGCGCCAGCGATGCGATCGTGTTGGGATCGCTTGCCATCAGAACCGTCAGTTCCGCTTGGGTGATCCCGCGCGGTTCGTGTTCCACCAGAATCCGCAAGGCGGTATACTGATCTGGAGTTAGGTCCAAGTGGGCAATCCGACGACGGAAGGCTTGGTTCAATCCGTACCACGCGTGGCGCAACAGCATGGGCAACCGACGGGAAGGCGGCGCGGGGAGGGAGGATCCGCAGGAGGAGTCCGAGGAACGAAAACGATTCACTTGGGAACCATGAGCCGGATTCGGGAAAACCGCAACATCATTGCGCGAAATAATACGTATAAGTACTATTTCATTTGCAAAACCAGCCGAGGTGAACCATATTAAAGCGGTAGTTGAAAACGTAATGACAACAAGACTATTATCTAATTTTTGGACCGGCCGGCGGATGCCACTACTGGCGATGCTCCTTGTTCTCCTCGGTCTTGCATCCCGACCGATCCAAGCAGTCGAGGGATGGCTCAGTTGGCGTGGTCCTACCCAGCACGGTTTCTCGAGCGAAACTGGGTTGCCCGAAAAGTTGTCCAGCGCCTCCGACGCCTTGTGGAGCGTGGACTTTCCCGGCCAATCCACGCCGGTCCTCGCGAACGGACGACTCTACATCCTCGGCTACAAGGGCGAAGGCGCCGACCTCCAGGAAGGGATCGCTTGCGTGGATGCGGAAACCGGGGAATTGCTGTGGAAAAAGGGCTTCACCGATTTTCTCAGCGATACGATTTATCTTCGCTATGCGACCGCCAGCCCGGCGATCGATCCGGAGACCGGCACCGTGTACATGCAAGGGACACAAGGGATTTTGACGGCCTTCACCCCCGAAGGAAAGCAACTCTGGGAACATTCGCTGATGGAGAAACTGGGACGCCTCACCTTCCCCAACAGCCGCACCGCCACTCCACTCATCGACCGCGACTTGGTCATCACCAGGGGCATTACCAGCAACTGGGGGGACCAGGGGCAAGGCGGGGATCGTTTCTACGCCTTCGACAAACTCACCGGGGAAATGGTATGGGCATCCACTCCGGGCGATCGTCCGAGGGACAACTCCTTCTCCCATCCCTTCCTCACCTGGTACAAGAACAAACGGGTATTCATTGCCGCCACCGGTGATGGCAGTGTGGTTTGTGCCAACGCTCGAACCGGAGAGCCCTTGTGGAGAGTCCCGTTGTTCAAAGCGGGCATCAACGCCACGGTGGTTGTCCACAACAACGACAAGATTATCGCCACTTTCGGAACCCCCTATGAACCTGGGGAGATGGTTGCCTTTCGGATGCCAAACGTGCTTCCTGATCAAGGACAGCCAGGACCGGTCGTGCTGGAACGTGAACAGGTTCAAATGTGGGCGAATGAGCTCTCTTCCTCCACCAGTTCCCCCATCTTAGCGGGAGACCGTGTGTACATCGTTCGCGAGAAGGGCGATTTGTGTGCCGTCGAGGCCAATACCGGAAAGGTGGCCTGGCGTTTGCAGATTGGGATCGAACAACGCAACTCCTGTCCACTCTTTGCGGATGGAAGGCTCTATGTGCCGATGCTCGACGACCCCGCTGAGAAAGAGGCTGGGAAGGGAGAAGCTGGAGTGCGGGGAGCATTCTACATTGTGAAACCAGGGGACGCGGAGGCTACGATTCTGAGTCACATCAGCCTTGACGGGAGGTGCTTTGGAACGCCGGCAGCCTGGAATGGAAAGATCTATGTGCAAACCACCAAGAAGATCTACTGCTTCGGCAAACCGGGTAACAATCCTGGGCTGAAGGCCGCCACCGCAAGCGAACCCTGGCCCAAAGCAGGCCCTCCCACCCAACTCCAGATCATTCCCTATGAGGTACTCGCCCATCCGGGGAAGACGATATCGGTGCGAGCACGCAAACTGGACGCCAACGGGTTGGTGGTCGAGGAGGTTTCCGATGTGGCCAGCTTGAAATGGGAACCCTATATCCCGCCGACCGCACTGGTGAAGGCCAAGATGGACGCCTCCTTTGATGCGCAGGGGCGCCTCGTGGCAAGTCCCGACGCCAAGCCCTCGGCCGGACGATTCGTAGCCACGTTGGATGGGCTCAAGGGCTACATGCGCGGGAGGGTGATGGCCAATCTCCCCATCAAGCAGGACTTTGAGAGCTTCAGTCTTGCCGAAACCACCACCAACCAGGTCGAGTCCCCCACCCCCTTCGCCTATCCGCCGCTCCCGTGGATCGGAGCGCGATTCCGATTTGAAGTGCGAGAGAAGGACGGAAGCAAAGTCCTCACCAAGACCATTGACAACAAGTTCTTTCAGCGCGGCAGCGTCTTCATCGGCGACCCAAGCATGCGGGATTACACCGTGGAAGCAGAGGTCATGAGTGAGGGATCACGACGCAAAATGTCGGAGGTGGGTTTGGTAAATCAGCGTTACCTGGTCATCCTCAAGGGAAATGCGCAGGAATTGGAGGTCAACTCCAACCAGGAACGCCTCAAGGTGGCGGTTCCCTTCCGCTGGAATGCAAACGAATGGTACCACCTAAAATCACGAGTCGATCTTGATGCCGACGGCAAGGGAGTCGTTCGCGCAAAAGCGTGGAAACGAGGGGACCCGGAGCCAGCGGCTTGGACAATCGAAGTCCCTCATCAGACAGCCCACGCCATGGGGTCACCGGGCCTCTTTGCATTTGCGCCCCAGGACATGCGCGTTCACATTGACAACGTGTCCGTGGTGCCCAATCGACCCTGAAATGCCGCTGCCACAACGCGACGAGCAGCCTAACTAAGAACCGGAACCTCAGACCCGAAGCAATTTATCTCTATGGACTTTACCAAAAGGACCTTCCTGACAGCCCTCTGCGTGGCAACGAGTGCGATCGCCGGCGACTGGCCGCAATGGGGCGGAACTAGCGCCCGTAACATGTACTCGCCCGAAAAAGGACTTCCTGAACGAGTCGATCCTGGCAAATTCAAGAGTGGCAGCGACGAAGTGGACATGACCACCACGAAGAACGTCAAGTGGGTAGCCAAGTTGGGAACCCAGAGCTATGGCAACGTGACCGTCTCCCAAGGAAAAGTCTTCATTGGAACCAATAACGACAACCCGCGCGACCTGCAGCACCAAGGCGATCGTAGCGTGCTGTATTGCTTTGACGAAAAGACCGGTGCCTTTCTTTGGCAGTTGGTGGTGCCAAAACTCAAATCGGGAAAGGTGAACGACTGGGAAAGCCTGGGCTTGCTTAGCTCGCCCAAGGTGGAGGGAGACCGCGTGTACCTGGTAACCAGCCGTTGCGAGGTGATCTGCCTGGACATCAACGGCATGGCGGACGGCAACCAAGGAGCCTTTCAGGAAGAGTCGAATTACTTCGTGAAGGACACGGGCAAGCCGGCAGCCAAGGTCGGCCCCAAAGACGCCGACATCATCTGGGTCTACGACATGATGGACCAGCTGGGAGTTTTTCCCCATAACGCCTCCAACAGTTCTCCGCTCATCGTGGGCGATTTGGTGTACGTGTGCACCTCCAACGGGCAGGACTGGACGCACGTGAACATCCCTTCCCCACTCTCCCCCAGTTTCATCGCATTGAACAAGAAAACCGGCGAACTGGCAGGTGAGGACGACGCAAGCATCGGACCTAGGATTTTTCACGGCCAGTGGGGATCGGCCTCCGCGGGTAAGGTAAATGGGGTGGACCAGGTCTTCTTCGGCGGCGGAGACGGCGTGCTCTACGCATTTTCCACCACCCCTGTGAAGGGAGAGGAGGCAATGCAGTTAAAGCGAAAGTGGTGGTTTGACTGCAACCCTCCAGAGTACCGCGTCAAAGACGGCAAACCAATCAAATACCCGTCCCCGGAAGGACCCAGCGAGATCAACGCCACCCCAGTCTTCTACAAGAACCGGGTCTACGTGCCCATCGGACAAGACCCGGAACACGGAGAGGGTGTCGGCCAACTGGTGTGCGTGGATGCCACCAAGGAAGGCGACGTTACGAAGACCGCGGGAATCTGGTCCTATCGAGGGATTCATCGGAGCATCTCAACCGTTTCGATTGATCCCGACACCGGCCTGCTTTTCGTGGCAGACTTCTCTGGAATCATCCATTGCCTCGATGCCGAAACCGGCAAGCTTCACTGGACCCATGACATGAAGGCCCACATGTGGGGATCCACCCTGGTAGCAGATGGTAAGGTCTATTGTGGCGACGAGGACGGCGATCTCGTCGTTCTCGCTGCCACCAAGGAGAAGAAGATGCTGAGCGAAGCGAATCTGGGAGCTCCAATCTACTCAACACCGGTCATCGCCAACGGAGGACTCTATGTAGCCTCCAATTCCCATCTCTACGTGTTTCATGACGCAGCCCGGGGCGAGGCATTGAAGGACGTGGTCCCCAGCTCAAGATAACCAAACCGGTTTCCATCAGATCACCACCTACTGTTCTCTACTCGTTTATGGCCATTATCCAGGCAGACATTGCCGCTGCCGAAAAGCGACTCAACGATCATCTCCAAGAAGTCCTGAACTGGCATTTCTCGCCGGATACAGGTTGCCCATTCTGGCTGGATTGGGCCAAAAAGGCCGGATGGGATCCCCGCGCCGAGATCAAGTCCTTCGCGGACATGACCAGGTTCCCCCATTTCCAGGACGAGTGGCTCCGGGACCTCCAGCCGGAGGTCTGGGTTCCCCGGGCTTTCCAGGGTAAACCTTTCAACATCTTCGAAACCGGAGGGACAACCGGGATGCCCAAGCAGCGTATCGGATGGCAGGACTACAAGGTCGATTACGAAGAGTTCTCCGGCAAGATCAGCGACGAGCATTTCCCCCGCAATCACTATTGGCTGATGATGGGGCCCACGGGTCCGCGCCGACTGCGCCTGGCGATCGAACATCTGGCCAATGTCCGAGGATCCTCCTGCTATTTCATCGACCTGGACCCGCGTTTCGTGAAGAAGGTGTTGGCGGACAAGCAATACGAGGTCGCCCGAGCCTACATGGCACATGTGGTAGATCAGGCTGCCACCATCCTCAAACACCGCCGGGTCAGCGGGTTGTTCACGACCCCCAAGCTCCTGGAAGCGCTGGCTGAAAAGGTTAACCTGTACGACGCGGGGATTCGAGGCGTGTTCTGCGGCGGAACTACGATGGCTCCGCAGTATGTCAGGTTCATCACCGAGGAAGTGTTGGAGGGCCGAATTGGGTTCTACCCCACCTACGGCAACACCCTCATGGGCTTGGCAGCTAGTGTCCCACTGCAGCCTGAGGACAATTTTTCCATCACTTATTACGCGCCTCAACCACGCGCGGTCTTGCGCGTGGTGGACCCGGCGAATACAACCCAAGTCAAGGATTATGGCGAATGGGGGCGAGTGGAACTAACCACGCTCACCAAAGAGTTCTTTATGCCTCGCTTCCTCGAACGGGACGAAGCCATTCGGCGTCAACCCCGCGCTCCCTACGCTTGGGACGGAGTTGCCGAAGTGCGGCCGTTTGGCGCCATGGAAAAACAGATCGTCGAGGGCGTGTACTAGCGCCCCATTCGGTCTGGAGAACCGGTGCTGCGGGTGTTATGGTCTCTTTGTTGTGCCTGACTCGAACGTAAAACCTCCCGTTTTGCCCGCTAAACCCATTCCGGTGGAATTAGTGACCAGTTCAGTCGACCGTCCGCCGCGGGTAGATGATTCTCCACCCATTCATGCCTTTTCGGCCTTGATCCTGGTGGGTGTCGACAACCTGTGGAATCTGGCCGACTGGGCGGCCATCACCTGGGTTCTTACCATGCCTTTGAGTTTTCTCACCGTGTCCATACCTGTGTATTTGATCCAACGCCATGTGCGCCGCGACTCCCGCGCGCGAGCCCTGGCCTTTGGCGTATTCCTCGGTGTCCTCGCCGCCGTTCCCACCTCGATCACCGGCACCCCCGTAGGTTTGGGATTGCTGGCCTGGACCGGGTTGAGACGCTTTCTAGGCCCAACCTCCTCCGTTCGTTCTCTTGTTTGATCCATGAGTATACCTCACCTTCCCGTATTACGGCTGGGACGCGTTTACGCGAGCCTTGACCAGTCTCCTGTTCAGGATTTCCGCAACGGCGCCACGCTGGCCAAGGTCAGCTCGGTGAATGCCGGGATCCTTCGCCGTGATCTGCAGAAGATGCAGGCCTCGGGGCAGGCTTTGAAGAAGTTTAAGGTGCAGGAGTTGCTCGACATCTGCAAGCGCACCGGGGAGGCCTTCCTACAGGGCACCCTCCCGCTAGGCGATCAAGGGCACACGCAAAGCCCCGATCAATACGTGGAAACCCTCTCCGCCACGAGCGGCATGCCCCACGTGCTGGTCCGAAAGAACATGGCGAAAATCCATGCCGCTCTCCACAACATGGAAACGGTCTTGAACGGGCTCACTCGAGGTCTGGACCTTTCCATCCTCGACCGCGGGTATGGCGAGCAGAATGGCGCGCGTCTCAGTTATCTTCCCATGGCCAACGCCCTGGGCCTGGTCATGCCCAGCAACTCGCCCGCCGTCAACTCGCTGTGGCTTCCGGCCATCCCTCTCAAAACCCCGGTGATTCTCAAGCCTGGACGCGAGGAGCCCTGGACTCCCTACCGGCTCATTCAGGCCTTCATTGCCTCCGGATGTCCCGCTGAGGCTTTTGGCTTCTACCCAACCGACCACGAAGGTGCCGGCGAGATCCTTCGATCGTGCGGGCGGGCGTTGATCTTCGGAGACAAGGCTACCACGGCTCAATATGCCAACAATCCGGCGATCCAAATCCACGGGCCAGGTTATAGCAAGATTGTGATTGGCGAAGACCAGGCGGACCGTTGGCCTGAGTTCCTGGACGTCATCGCCGCCAGCATTGTTGAAAACGGCGGCCGATCCTGCATCAACGCCTCCGCAGTCATCACGCCTCGTCACGCGGACAAAATCGCCGCCGCCCTGGCAGAGAAACTGGGGCCGATCAGCCCCAAAGCGGCAACCGATGCGAGCGCCCAACTATCGGGATTCGCAAACCCCAAAATGGCCGACTTCACCGATGGATCCATCGAGGAGGGATTGCGCGTGCCGGGGGCCCGCGATGCGACGGCGGAGTATCGGAACGGTTCGAGAAAGGTGCTCTTCGAAGGCGCGACCTTCCTCAGGCCCACCATCATCCATTGCGAATCCTTCGCTCACCCGTTGGCGAACCGCGAATTCCTTTTCCCCTACGCCAGTGTAGTGCAGGTACCCCAAGCTGAAATGCTGGCCACGATCGGGCCCTCGCTCGTCGTGACCGCCATTACCCACGACAAAACATTCATCGAAGAACTGATGGCATGCCGCCAAATCGATCGCTTGAACATCGGCCCTATTCCCACCATGAAGATCTCATGGGACCAGCCGCATGAGGGGAATCTCTTCGAATTCCTTTACAAACGACGCAGCCTGGAGGTTCAAATCGGATCGTAGGGCCTCCCAGGAGCCGTCATGGAACCTGATGCAAGACAAGAGCTACGTCTCTTGTCTTTACAGCCGAAGCGACCGTAACGCGGGAAGGCGTAAAAGCTTGGTCGCGACGGCCTGGGGACCAACCTATCCCCCTCTCGATTCAGCAAAGGCTTGTCGCCTGATCCCACGGGGACTAGGGTCCTTCCGTCATGATGCGCGCACTGCTGTCGTTTTTGTTGGGTGGGTTCCTCTCACTCCATGCCGCCCCCGCTGAGTTGAGACTCTCCGGAGGCTGGGATGTTCAGGTCACGGTTCCAGGTTCAACTCGAAGCTCGAATAAGTCCGCTCCCCCCAAATCAGCCACCGTCCGTGTGTCTCCCCCGCTCCTCGTCACCGTAACGGCCGAGTTGTACGAATCACTTCCCCTCTTCAACACCAACGCGGGTGGGTGGGTCAAAGGGGCCCAGCTTCGTGGCCTGCGCGCGCAGGAAACCACGACCCCATTCCTCCTCGAGCCTTCCAGCCTGGTGCTCCGAACCGGCCCCAGTCCTGAGGCGGAAATCCTGGAACCGGACAAGGACTACACTTTCGACAAGGACTGGGGAACAGTCGGACGGCTCCCTGGCGGAAGAATCGCGGAGGGGCAGAAGGTCTACGCAAGCTACCGTCACGCCCAACTCCGACTCGACTCGGTGGTCCTCACGCGAAAGGGACGAATCCAACTCCGGCAAGGCGAACCGCAAGCCGCAGCGCCCTGTCCGCCAAAAGTCGCCAAAGACGAAAGACTTCTCGCTAACATCTGGCTGCCCGGCCGCATCAACAAGCTCTCTCCTGAACATCTGTTCCCGGTACTGGAAACCGCCTATCCGGAACCACTGAAACCATCGCCCAGCGTCTCGGAAGCTTTGCTTCCAAAGACCCTGGCCAAATTGCGATCGCAGCAACCGGTCCGCATCCTGGCCTGGGGCGACAGCGTCACGGACGGAAGCTATGTTCCGGATCCGGCGCGGAATCGCTGGCAGGAGCAATTCGTGACCAGGCTGCGGGCTGCCTATCCCCAAGCCAAAATCGAGTTAGTGACCGAAGCCTGGGGCGGTCGCAACACCTCCAGTTACCTGGCCGAACCTCCGGGAAGTCCCCATAACTACCGAGAAAAGGTCCTCGGCGCAAAACCGGACTTGATCGTCTCGGAGTTCGTCAATGATGCCTGGATGAATCCCGAGCAGGTCGAGCAGCAATACGCGAAGCTCCTCACGGATTTTCAGGAAATCGGCGCTGAATGGATCATTCTCACGCCCCACTACGTCCGCCCTGATTGGATGGGCATTTCGCGAGAACGCGACATCGATCAGGATCCTCGTCCCTATGTGTCCGGGTTGCGTCAGTTTGCCCAACGCCATTCCGTGGCCCTGGCCGATGCCTCGTTGCGCTACGGTCATCTCTGGCGGGAAGGGATCCCCTACACCACTTTGATGCTCAACTCCATCAATCATCCAGACGCCCGCGGCATGAAGCTCTTCGCCGACGCCCTGATGGAACTGTGGCCTTAAGTACTTGTCGGGGAATTGCGTGAGGCTCGGAGGCGAGAGACTGGCACGCAGACAGCAGTTGTGCGATGTTCTCTGCTGTGGATCGCTTGGGATGTATCAACGTATGAAATCACTGCTGCTACCCATGGTGTTGGGGCTTTGCGCAGCCATCACGCAACCGACGAGCAGGGCGATGGCCGGTTCGTCGCTGTCCCCGGTCGACACGAACATGCCTTCCATCCACCTGATCCGGGAGGGTACCCGCGCGGCCATCGCGTTCACCGGGGTTTTGGAGTCGTCCAGCAACCTTGATGGACCGTGGTCTAGAATGATAACTGCGGCGAGCCCGTTAGCCGTCGATCTTGGCCTTGGGCAGTCCTACTATCGGGCGCGCAGCCCAGAGATGCCGAGCCTCTTTGCGAGCACCAATGCAGTGGGTATCACCCTCACCGGCCCGCTCCAAACGCACTTTGACCTCGCCTTTGCGGGCATGCCTGACGGCATCTTCCCACCCAAACGGGAGAAACCGTACTTCGACGCCAAGTTGGTGATGGACGGGACCGAGCTCGACGTCCAGCTCAGGGTGCGCGGCAACTCCAGTTTGCAGGAATGTCCCTTTCCCAAGCTGAAATTCAAAGTCTCGCGCGAAGAACGGGAGACGACCTGGTTCTACGACGCTCGCGAGATCAAAATCGGTACTCACTGCGCCGAGGGCGGCCACGGCAACATTGGCCGATTACGTGATGAACGCGCGACCTTTCGCGAAGCGGTGGCGTATGAAGTCATGGACCTGCTGGGCTTTGTGGGGCCGCGGGTGCGTCGCGCTCAGATCGAGTTTCGCGATACCAGCTCAGCAGCGGATCCCGCCAACGTGGGATGGACCCTCTCGAGGAAAGCGTTCTTGCTCGATGATGTGGAAGTCGTGGCCGAGCGGTTGGGCGGGCGGGCTTTGGAAGACTTGGAGGTAGCAGGCTTAACCAACGCCAACTTCGGCGAGCAATTGATCACCGATCTCCGATTCCTCCATGCTCTCCTGGGTAACTGGGACTTTGCTTTATCCTCCACAGGAGCGGGGCTCTGGAACACCGATGTCATCGAACTTCCTGACGGCAAGCTGGTACCGGTGGCGGGTGATTTTGACCTCTCCTCGTGGGTAACGGAGACCGTTCGCCGGCGGGCGCCGCGAGACTATCACCCTGAGTGGCCCGAGTTACAGCGGCAGACCTACTACGACCTCGAGACCATCCGGACGCTAGCCGGTCTGGAGCTTTTCCAAACCGCCAAGTCGCGATTCCAGGGGCAACGCGCGGCCATTGAAGATCTGGTCAAGGGCGCGGAAGTGGACGAAGCCGGACGGACGAACGCACTTCAGCACGTGGCCACCTTCTTCGGGGCTTTGGAGAACATGCGCGACTGAACCTCAGTTCGCCATAAACCGATAGGAATAGGCACAACCGGCACAGAAAGCTCCACCAAAGGACCAAGGAGCCGCATCGCACTCGGTTTGAAAAACAACAATCCGTTTCTAACTTTCAAGAAACGAGTACATCCCGCGAAAGGCGTAACGCTAAACACTCTCCAGGGATAGGAGTTGGTAGGTCGGCCTTTAGAATCGAAGTGAATTTGCCGCGATCTGCGCGAGGTTCACGGCGCAGCCCGGGAACGTTCCAAGCCAGAAGATGCCTACGAGGCAAAGGATGATCGCTGCCTTCACCGGAAGGGAGAGCTGGATGGGCGAGAGATCGGAGGAACCTTGGCCCCAATAGATCGATCGAATGACACCAAAGTAGTAGTAGAGCGACGTCACGACGGCTCCCAAGGCCACGGCGAGCAGCCAATAGTAGCCCGTATTCGACGCCGCACCAAGCACGACGGATTTGAGGAGCAGGAACTTGCCGAAGAAACCCGCTAACGGAGGAATCCCAGCGAGCGACACCATCGAAATCGTAAGCGTGGCGGCCAGTAACGGCGACCGCTGTCCCAATCCCGAGAGCGCATCCAGATCATCGATGTCACTTTCCTTCAGGGCCAGGCAGATCACCGTGAAAGCGGCCAGGACGGTGAACAGGTAACCGCCGATGTAATAGAGAATCGCGGTGAAACCTGCGCCGCTCAGCGTGGACACGCCCAGCAGAAGGAATCCGGCGTTGGCGATGCTAGAGTAACCCAGCAAGCGCTTTAGGTTCCGCTGAGGGATGGCGCATAAAGTTCCGTAGAGGATGGTGATGCCAGCCACGGTCATCAGCAGCTTCGACCAGAAACCATTCAAAAGCGCAGGACTGCAATCCAACACCCGCAGCAGGAGTACCAGGCCCGTGGCTTTGGAACCGACCGCCAGAAAAGCAGTCGTCGGTGCAGGCGCGCCCTGATAGACATCGGGAGCCCAGATCTGGAACGGCACCACTGCCAGTTTGAAGCCAAGGCCGACAAAAACAAAGAGCAAGCCAAGCATGAGCAGTTTCCCTTCCGCCACCGCTGTGGGAACGTTTCGCAATGCGGAAAACTCCAGCGTGCCCGAAGCGCCGTAGACAAGGGCGATGCCGTAGACCAAGAACCCGGAAGAGAGAGCGCCCAGGATCAGATACTTGACGCCCGCTTCGAGCGACTTCACCCGGCGGCGCTGAAAACTCGTAAGCACGTAAAAGGTGACCGTGACCAACTCCAAAGAAACGAAGAGAAGGGCAAAGTGGTTCGCAGACGCAGCAAACATCATCCCCGCGAGAGCGAACAGGACCAGCGAGTAATACTCAGCAATTCCCGTCTCCAACTTCTCCGCAAACTCCATGGCCATGACCAAAACGAAGAGTGCCGAAACCAGGAACAACCGTTTGAAGAACAAAGCCAATTCGTCCACGACGTACATCTCCCCGAAGGAGAGCAAAGGCAGTTTATGCCCAAAGAGCGAGGCCGCTCCGGAGGCGTCGCGAGGGGAGAGAAAGAAACTGGCGGCAAGAATGAGGCCCACCGCGAATACTGCGGCGTATCCTAGATTCCGTTTTTTCTCGATGGGCGTCCAGAGATCCAGCAGCAGCAGAGCCAAGCCGACTCCGAGGACTGCAAGTTCCAAACCGATGGTGTTGAGATTGGGCATGGAAAACTACCGGGTCGGGTTGAGAGTATCCGCTTGAGCGGTGGCCAGGTCGACCGTCTTCGCGCTACCGTCCACCTTCCATCCGCTAACGATTTGCGTGGCTACCGGGTTGATCTTCTCCGTCAGCGCTGTCGGGTAGCATCCAAAGAAAAGGAGAGCCGCGGTGAGGATCACGAACGGCAGCTTGCGCCACATTCCGGCGGGGTCCTGCAAGTCTTTCCATCTCTCCGGCAAAGGGCCGTGAAGGATCTGACGGATCGCTCGCAGCATGTAGACGCCACCGATGATCAAGGCGCCCCATGTCGCCAGAACAGTGACGATGCGAAATTCAGTCCAACTCCCGAACAGCACCAAGGATTCACCCACAAAGTTTGCGAAACCAGGCAGCCCACAGCCCGCCAGCATCGCCATAACCAAGACAGTGCCAAAGAAAGGCATCTTCCGGAGCAAACCGCCCATCCGCTCCATCTCCAGAGATCCGACCTGGTGATAGAGGTATCCACTGAGTCCAAACGTCAACGCAGCCAGCAGGCCGTGCGCGATCATCACCACCACCGCTCCCGTAACCCCTACCAAACTGAACGTGGCAATACCGAGAAACACAAAACCCATGTGCGCCACGCTGGAATTGCCGATCAGCAGGTTCAGGTTCTTCTGCCGCATCGCCACCAGTCCGCAATAGAGGATATTCCCCAAACAAAGCACGGCCAGGATATGCATCCAGCTCTTCGCAGCCTCCGGCATGAGGGGAATGGCCACCCGGAGCAGACCGTAGAGTCCGAACTTCTTGAGCACGCCCGCGTGCAACATGGCGGTCGCGGTCGGAGCGGCACCATACCCCAGCGGCGCCCACGTGTGAAACGGCCAAAGGGAAACCAGGATGCCAAACCCAAAAAGAAGCACTGGGAAAAGGAGCTCCTGAACATTCGAGGCGATGGGGTTGGAAGCAACATGCTTGGAAATCGCGAGAAGGTCGAAGGACCCTATTCCTACCGCCAAGTAGATCCCAATCAAACCAATCAGAACCAAAAGGGCTCCCACACTCAGGTAAATGGTCATCTTGAAGGCGGCGTAGTCGCGGTCCACTCCCCGACCCCAAACTCCAATCATGATGAAGGTCGGCACCAAGGCCAACTCATGGAAGAAATAGAAGAAGAAGAGATCGTAAGATGCGAACGCCCCCAGGATCCCCGAAATCATGAGAAGCAGCAGAACGTAATACTCCTTCTGTCGCTCCCGGATCTCATAAGAGACGCAGGTGGCAGCGAATCCAACTACCGCGCCCATGAGCAGAATGCCGATGTTGATTCCATCCGCCCCCACATGGTAGCTGATGCCAACCGCATCCACCCAGGGCTTGATCTGCTCGAATTGGAGTCCCTCCAGACCCGGCCGGAAAGCCACAAACAGGCCGACCGCAGTGCACATCGACAGGAAGGCCGCCGCCAGGGACAACAGCCTGATCAGAAACTGGTAATTCCTGGGGATCAAGGCGATCACCAGCGCCATCACCAGCGGACATAAGATGAGAAAAGTCAGGTTGAACATGGCTAGCGCACCAGGACGAGGTACAGAATGACGGTCACGCCGGTGACAAACAGAAACGCGTAAGTCTGCAGGTTCCCGGTCTGAAGGAGTCGGAGCAGACGGCCGCAGACCTCAATGGTCCCGTGCGTTCCCTTCACGAGCAATCCGGCGACCACCCATCGGTCAACGGCATCGACCAGACCGGCCAAGGCGTCCTGGGTGTGGCTGATGATCCACTCGTAGAGCTCATCAAAGTAGAACCGGTCGCGCATCCAACGCGCCAGCGCTCCGAGCTTCGCGGGCAAAGGATCCTGCAATTGCCCCTTGTAAAGGGCGATCGCTGCCAAGATCCCCACCGTCGCAGCTCCGAGGCCTGCCAACGCGGCAACCGGAGCGTGATGGAAGGGTTCGACCAGCTTTTGAAGGATCGAGCCGCTTTCCGCCCCATCCGGCAACCAGAGCGCGGCGAGGTAACGGTCTATCCCCCAGAAACCGGCCAGAACAGACGGCACTGCCAGGGCGATCAGCGGGAAGGTCATCACCGACGGAGATTCGTGCGCGTGATCCGGAGCCTGCGACTTGGCCGGGCCAAGAAACGCCACCAGGACAAGCCGGAACATGTAGAACGCGGTCAGCGCCGCCACAAAAACCGTTAGGCCGAATAGGGGCACCCCTCCATGGTGCAACGCCGCTGCCAGAATGGCGTCCTTACTGAAGAAACCGCTCAACGGCGGGACCCCGCACAAGGCCAGCGTAGCGAGCAGAAACGTCCAGAAAGTGATGGGCATCTTGCGCGAAAGCGCACCCATCTTCCAAATATCCTGCTCATGATGCAGCGCGTGAATGACGGAGCCGGCACCGAGGAATAGCAGCGCCTTGAAAAAGGCGTGGGTGGTCAGGTGGTACATGGCCGGAGCCGGATGACTCCCTGCGGAGACCCCGACCGCCAAAACCATGTAGCCGAGTTGGGAAAGGGTGGAGTAGGCCAAAATCCGCTTGATATCCGACTGCTGCACTGCCATGAGCGCTGCCAGAAGTGCCGTAATGCCACCGATCCAGGCAATCACCTGCAACGCTGCCGATCCAGGAACATTCAGGAGAAAGAACACCCGGCAGAGCATGTAGACACCCGCCGCCACCATGGTGGCGGCATGAATGAGCGCACTCACCGGAGTGGGGCCTTCCATCGCATCCGGAAGCCAGACGTGCAGCGGAAATTGGGCGGACTTACCCATCGCACCGCAGAAAATCAACAATCCGGCCACAGTCGCAAGACAACCCAAGGCTTCCGGGTCGGCTGCCAACTTGGTCTGCAGCTCTCCAAAGTGGAGCGAATGGAGCACCGACCAAACCATCAGAATTCCGAGCAGAAAACCAAAATCGCCTACGCGATTCGTAAGAAACGCCTTCTTGCACGCGTCGGCCGCAGAGGGTTTTTCATACCAGAAACCGATCAGGAGGTAGCTGGAAACACCGACGAGTTCCCAGAAGACAAACATCATCAGGAAATTGTTGGCGAGGACGATTCCCAGCATGGAAAAAGTAAACAGACTCAGCCCGGCAAAGTAGCGTCCCACTGACCGGTCCTCGTGCATGTAGCCGAACGAGTAAATGTGAATGGCACTGCCTACGCCGGTCACCACCAGCAACATGAGCAAGCTCAGCCGATCGAGTTTCAAACCGAGGTCCACCACCACCGGCCCCACCGAAAGCCACTCGACGCGGAATTCTCCCACCGTTTGCTGCGCGAAAAGCAGGAGCGAGAAAGCAAATGCCGTCACGATCGCACCGATAGACAGTGCGGCACTCACCGCCCGGTTTCGGAGGGTGAAAAGCGTGATCCCCACCGCCGCCAGCAGCGGCAGAAACAGGATGAACCAGGGAGCAAGTTGCGTCATGGTCAGAGCTTCATGGTGGCCAGATCCTCTACGTGGGAGGTCTGGCGCTTCCGGAACAGGGCTACAATCAGGGCGAGACCGACGGCCACTTCCGCCGCTGCCACGGTGATGATAAAGAAGACCAGCACCTGCCCGTTCAAGTCATCACGGAAACGGGAAAAGGCCACCAGCGCCAGGTTGGCCGCGTTGAGCATCATCTCCAGAGACATGTATACGACCAGCAGGCTGCGCCGCGCCACGACACCCAGCAAGCCGAGTGCGAACAGCAACCCACTCACCACCAGGTAATGTGTAAGGCCAATACTCATTTCAGATCCTTTTTGCTCAAGAGAATCACTCCCACCATGGCCACCAAAAGCAGGACGGACAGGATCTCAAAGGGTAAGAGGTACTTCTGGAACAGCAGTTCTCCGAGGACAGGTGTGGTTCCTTCCACACTGGGCTGCGCCACGGCCAACGACCCCGCATTCCGGCGCATCACCGTAATCATCACCCCGGCCAGTCCTGCGACCGATACAGCTCCACAGATGAGACTCACCTTCTTGAGAGTGCGCTGCTCCTCTTCCTTCAGGTCGAGCATCATAATCACGAACAAGAACAAAACCATGACGGCCCCGGCGTAAACCAGGATCTGAACTGCCGCGAGGAAGAAAGCGTGCAACAACACGAAGAGCCCTGCCAAAGAAACGATGGTCAGCACCAGGAACATCGCACTCGTCACCGGGTTTCGGCTGAACGGATTAACCACGACCAAGAGGCCGCATCCCAGCGCCAGAAACGAGAAGAGATAGAAGAGAAGATCGTGCATGCCAGTGTTAAGGTTCCATCCCTTGGGCCCGGGCTTCGTCTGCTTTGTGCTTCCACTTGTGGATCTGGTCCTGGTGAACACCACCCAGCGAAAGAAGCTTTTCCTTGTTGTAAACCATCTCCTTCCGGTTGGACCCGATCAGGGCGTAGTCCTTCATGAGGAAGATGGCCTCTTCGGGACAAACCTCCTGGCAATACCCACAGAAGATGCACCGAAGCATGTTGATCTCGAATTCCTTCGGGATCTTCTCCACGTTGGATGCCGCAGCGTTCGGCTCCGGGCCAGGTGGAGTGATCTTGATCGCTTTGGGCGGACAAATGAATTCGCACAACTGGCAGGAGACACACTTGGTACGCCCCTCCTGGTCCTTCACCAAATACGGAGCGCCCCGATACCCGTCCGGAACCACCCACCGCTGCTCGGGATACTGCATCGTCACCTTCTTCTTGAAAAAGTGACGAAGCGTGACCCTGAACCCACCAAGGATGGCAGGGAGGTAGAGTCTCTCCCACAAACTTAGCGGTTTTCGTTGAACGATCATGGCGTGATACAGGTCACTTCGCTTCACTGCCGCAACCAGAGAAAGGTCGCGGTCACAACGATGTTGGCTAGAGCGAGCGGCACAAACCGCTTCCAGCCCAAGTCCATAAGCTGGTCATAACGGAACCGGGGCCACATCCATCGTACCCAGATGAAGAGGACGATAAACGCCAGCACCTTGGCAATGAAAATCAGGATATGCAGAATGCCGCCCAGAAGGGTGGTCGCGGGCTGGTCCAAGCCGAAGAAGGGTAGCATCCAACCCCCGAAGAACAACGTGACCATCATCGCCGAGGCGGCCACCATATTGGCGTATTCCCCCATGAAAAAGAGGGCGAACTTCATGGAGCTGTATTCGACGTTATACCCACCCGCCAGCTCCTGCTCGGCTTCCGGAAGGTCGAAGGGGAGCCGATTGGTTTCGGCGAAGGCGGCAGCGACAAAGATAGCGAAGGCGATCGGCTGCTTGAAAGCCAGCCAGTTCCAGATGCCCCCAGATTGGTATTGCACGACCGAACTCAGGTTCAGGTCGCCCACCAACATGAAGATCGGAATCACCGACATGCCCATCGCAATCTCATACGAGATGAGCTGGGCGCTGGAACGAATCCCCCCGATGAAGGGATACTTCGAGCGGGCTGCGTAACCCGCCAACACAATCCCATAAACGCCCAAGGACACGATGCCGAAGGTATAGAGAATCCCCACGTTCAGGTCGGCAATGACCATCTTTTGGGCGCCCATCTGCGATCCAAAAGGAATGACCGCCAAGGTCAGCAGGCTGGGAATCATGACGATCGCAGGCGCCAGCCAGAAGTAGACTTTCCGTACGTGTCCGGGCATGAAGTCCTCCTTGAGGAAGGACTTCACCGCGTCAGCGGCCGGTTGAAGCAACCCGAAGGGACCCGCCCGGTTGGGCCCGATCCGGTCCTGAATGAAGGCGCAGATGCGTCGTTCCGCAAGGACCGCGTAAGCCACGATGGGCATGACCACGGCAAACGCCCCCAGAACTTTCAAGGCGCTAAACAGCAGGAACTGCTGCGTCTCGTCGAGTTGGTTGATCCAGGCCATAGTGGTTGTTGGTTACACCGGCAAGGTCACGCCGCGGTCTCCGACACCTGCAAGGGTCAAGCCTTGGAAGGCGGTGATCTCAGCACTCATCGCCTTGAAAAGGCCCTCTGGGTTGCCATGCCCGGCATCTCCCAGCAGGTCGCTCAGGATTTCCGCCTCGGGCCGCGCGGCTCCGGGCGGTTCAACGGCTTTCCAAAAACGCTGAACCCGGCCCTTGGTGTTGGTAAAGGTTCCGCGTTTCTCAGCATGAGCGCACCCAGGCAACAAGAAATGGGCCGCTTCCGTGGTCGAGTTGGGCAGAATATCGCAAGCCACCAGTAAGGTCAGTTTGGCTAACAAGTCCTTTCCAATCCCGTAACGCGTCACATCTTCACCAAAAACGACCAGTGTCTTCACCTGGCCTTGACGGATCCCGTCGGCAATCTTGGGCAATGCAGAACCCATCGGGTCCGAGGCGATGCCGATGAGCCGCGCACCCTGAGTGTTTGGATTCTTATCGGCCGAAACCAACAACCGGTCTGGCTCCCCTTGCCTGGGGATGGAATCCGTAACCGCACCCAGTTTCGTGGCAAGCCGTTTCAGCAGGAAAAGCTCTTCGTTCGTCTGGCGGGCCGACGCGATGATAGCCACGGAACCCTTGGGGGAGGTCTCGAGGAGAGTGCGCAGTTCGCTCATCGCCTCTCCCCATTGCAGCGTAGAACTCTTGCCGTCTGCACCGCGCTTCCGCACCTCGGACAGGCGGTCGGGCCGGGCGATCCATTTGTAATTCAAACGGCCGGCATCACACATCCAGGAACCGTTGACGGCCTCGTTATCACGAGGGACATAGCGGTAGACCCGGCCTTCCCGAGAACCAATCACCACGTTACAGCCAGTACCGCAGCTGGTGCACAGGCTCTTGGCCTCCCGCAGGAACCACACCCGCATCTGGAACCGGAAATCCTTGGAAGTCAGCGCCCCCACCGGGCAGAGATCGACCGTGTTTAGGGTGTAGTTGTTATCGAAGGACTGGCCGGGATAGGTGGAGATGGTGTTGAGGCTGCCTCGGTTCACGATCCCAAGGGCGTCGTCACCTGCAATATCGCGGGTAAAGCGGATGCAACGCGTACAAAGAATGCAACGCTCGGCATCAAGCATGATCCGCGGCCCCAGATCCACGCGCTTGGGCTTGTGCACTTTAGCCTCCGCGAACCGGCTGGTTGCCTGGCCATACTCCATGGAATATTCCTGCAACTTGCATTCGCCAGCCTGATCGCAGATCGGGCAATCCAAGGGGTGATTGATCAGGAACGACTCGAGCACTCCCTGTCGCATCTGCTTCACGCCCGGCGTAGCCGTGTAGATTTCCATTCCGGGTGAAATGGGGGTGGCACAGGCGATCGCGGGCCGCGGCGATTTGGTAATCACTGGACTGCCATCGGGATTCTTCAACGGCTGCCGATCCGGCCCCAGAGCCGGAGTGCCATACTCCACCAGGCACATGCGGCAGTTGCCGGAAACCGGCAGTCTGGGATGATAGCAATAGTGCGGAACCTCGACCTTTGCCAGGTTGCAAGCCTGGATCATCGTGGTGGGGATCGGCTTTCCTGTAAGCGGATCCAGAGAAGTCTTCGGAACAACCACCACCATGCCGTCCACCTTGACGGTCATCGTGTCCACAACTGGGGCTGGAGCGGGAGGGTTGCTCATGTCAGGTCAAGCGTGAGTCACAGGTTGGGGTTTACCAGCCTTCCCGGCCTTCTGGCTCTTACGGGTTTCCTCGTCTTCAACACCTCTCGCCACGAAGTCCTCTTTGAACTTCGCCAGGAAACTCTGCACTGGCCAGGAACAAGCCTCGCCAAAAGCGCAAACCGTCCGCCCGCCGGGAATGTTATCCGCGATCTTGCCCAAATACTCCGCATCCTCGCGACGTCCTTCGCCATTTGTCATACGGCGCAGGGTCTTGGCCATCCAAAGCGAACCTTCCCGACAAGGAGTGCACTGACCACAACTCTCGTGAGCGAAAAACTCGCTGATATTGGCGAGAGCATCGACGATATCCACCGAATCATCCAGGACCACGATGGCTCCCGACCCAGACATGCTACCGGCGGCCATGAGGGACGTAAAATCGTACGGTAAATCCAATACATCGACCTCTTGTTCCGATTCCCGGCCGTCCGCGCCTTTTTTCTTGAATTTGAACTTCTCGCCCGCCCGAAAGACCTTGGAAGAGACCCCGCCAGGAATGATGGCACGCAGTTTTCTGCCAGCCCGAAGGCCATCGCAAAAAGCAGGATCGAAGATGAGTTCGCCCAAGGTCACCTTGCCAACCTCGATCTCGAAATAGCCTGGCTTGTTCACGTGCCCACTGACACACACCAAGCGGGTACCACTGTTATTGGGGGTGCCGAGCTTGGCATACTCCGCACCACCCATGCGTACGATGTGCTTGACGTCGCACAACGTCTCCACGTTGTTGACGATGGTGGGGCAAAGGTAGAGACCCAGAACCGCCGGGAAATAGGGCGGCTTGATACGCGGGTAAGGCCGCTTGCCTTCAAGAGACTCAATGAGCCCGGTTTCTTCACCGCAGATGTAGGCCCCCGCTCCGCGGTGGACGTGAATCTCCAAATCGTAGCCACTTCCGAGGATGTTCTTCCCAAGAAAACCCTTTTGGCGCGCCTCTTTGAGGGCCTGATTCAGGATCTTGGCACCCTGCACAAACTCGCCCCGGATGTAGATATAAGCGAGATGCACATCGTTAGCGAAGCAGGCGATAATCATCCCCTCCAACAGCTGGTGAGGGTCCTTGTGAATGATCTGGCGGTCCTTGAAAGTGCCAGGTTCCGATTCGTCCGCGTTGCAGATCAAATAGATGGGCTTGCCGCTCCTTCGATCAACCAAGGACCACTTCAAACCGCAAGAGAAACCCGCGCCACCGCGCCCGCGAAGGCCCGACGCCGTGACTTCCTGGCGGACCTGCTCTTGGGGGCTCAGTGTCTTCCCGTCGGCAGTCGTCTTGGGAGTCCAAGCAAGGACGCTTTTCAACTCCGTGTATCCGCCGTGACGCAGATAGCAGTCGATGTCCACGGTATAACCGGGACTGTCAGCGTTCTTTAAGACGAGTCGATATTCAGACGGCATGGAGGACCTTTTGCACGCTTGACTCTAGAGTCAGACTCTGTAGGTTGGCTGTCCCATCTTGCCGGATGGTGTAACGGTAGCACAGCAGACTCTGGATCTGTTTGTCATGGTTCAAATCCATGTCCGGCAGCCACTTCTCGTTGTTTTCGTTGATTTCAAGACGTTTCTACTACACACACTGGTCAATCACCGTGTCCGCTTTCTTCTGCGTGACACCTTCGTAAAACTGGTCGTTGCAGGTCATCACCGGCGCCGTACCGCAGCTGGCGAGGCACTCGACAAACTCGACCGTGAACCGGCCATCTGCGGTCGTCTGTGGACCGTGCCCATGAGGATTCAACCCTAACCGACTGCAAAGGTAGGCGTGCAACTCATGCGACCCGCCCAAGGCGCAGCTGAGGGTGCGACAAATCTTGAAGTGAAACTTGCCCACCGGCGTCTGTCGAAACATCGGGTAGAACGTCACCAGTTCATACACGTTGATCGGTTTCAACTCCAATTTCGCCGCCGCCCATTCCACCGCATCCCTCGAGATGAATCCGAAGTGCTCCTGCAAGGCATGCAAGACCATGAGCGATGCGCTGCGCTTGCGCGGATAGTGACTGATGAGCTCATCAATCTCCGCTTCTAGTTCAGATGGTGGCTGAAAACTCATCGGTTGTATCGTCGTCGTGCAGGTATCCACTTAGCGGTCGCATTCTCCCATCACGAAATCAAAAGATCCCAAGATGGATACCACATCGCTCACCATGCATCCCGGGAGCAAGACCGGCAAGATACTCAGGTTCACAAAGGACGGGGAGCGGATCTTGAGCCGATAGGGGGTCCCCCCTCCCCGGCTATTGATGTAGAACCCAAGTTCCCCTTTGGGATTCTCGGCGCCAAAATAGACTTCTCCAGGAGGCACGTTCATCCCTTGGGTCACCAACATGAATTGGTGAATCAACTCCTCCATGCTGGTCAAAACCTTGTTCTTGGCCGGAAGCACGATTTTCCCGTCCGCCACGTTCACGGGCCCATCCGGCATCTGATCCAGGCATTGCTGAACCAGACTGACACTCTGCCGCATCTCCTCCATCCGGACTAGGTAGCGATCGTAGCAATCCCCAACCGAACCCACCGGGACCTCGAAGGAAAGACGATCATAGACCAAGTACGGGTTGGCCTTGCGAACGTCGTAATCCACCCCGCTGCCACGCAAGTTGGGGCCGGTAAGCCCATAGCTAATCGCCTTTTCCCGGCTGATCACCCCCACGTCCTTGGTGCGGTCAATCCAGATGCGGTTGCGGGTGAGGAGTTCCTCTACCTCCTCAATTTCTTTCAAAACCCCGGTCAGGAACGAACGGCATTCGTCCACCCAACCCGGCGGCAAATCGCGGCTCAGACCTCCGATTCGGGTGTAGCTGGTGGTAAAACGTGCACCCGTCAGAGACTCGCATAGATTGTAGATCTTCTCGCGCTCGGTGAAGGTGTGCAGGAAAACCGTCATGGCGCCCACATCCATGGCGAAACAGCCGACCCCCAAAAGATGGGAAGAAATCCTAGCCAACTCACAACAGAGGACGCGAATATACTGACACCGTAACGGCAAAGCTTTGTCTATTCCCAACAACTTCTCCACCGCGAGCACGTAGGCCACGTTGTTCGCCAAAGGTGCCAGGTAGTCCAGTCGATCCGTGTAGGGGATGAACTGGTGGTAAGTCATGTTCTCGGCGATCTTCTCGTCACCGCGATGAAGGTAGCCAATATCCGGGATTGCCTTGGTGATGATCTCTCCATCCAACTCCAGAATGATGCGCAGTACCCCGTGGGTGGAGGGATGCGATGGCCCCATATTCAGGACCATCTTCTCGCCTTCCAGATCCCTCAACTCTTCGGTCGAGGAACCTGTCGAGACAGAGGCCGCTCTGGCGGCAGGGTCCGCATAGCGAAACTCGCTCGTGCTAGGGGCTGGGGCGCTCGGCTGTTGGGTCCTTTCCATGCTTAATCCGCTTTGCCGAAAGATTTCGCTCGAGGTTCACGTTCGACGGTGTCCTGCCCACCCGGACTGGTTACAAAGGGCCCGCCCTCCAAGGGAGCAGGCTTGGTGAAGGCCACTTCCGGAAGCTCCGAAGGCCTTCCGGCCAGCGGAAAGTCTTTGCGCAGAGGATAATAAGGATAACCTTCCCACATGAGAATACGGCGCAAGTCGGGATGCCCCCGAAAACGAAGGCCGAACATATCGTAGATCTCCCGTTCGTGCCAATCTGCCGTGGCCCAGACCTCAGAGACGGTGGGCATCTCCGATTTCTCCTCGGTTACCGAGGTCTTGAGTCTGAGATGCACATGCTCTTTCAGGTGATACAGGTGGTATACCACCGTCCACCTAGGGTCTTCGCCATAGTTGTCGATTCCTGTGACGTCCAAAAGGAACTCAAACCCCAGGCTCCTGGCCTCCTGGCAAACGGCCACGATCAACTCTGCATCCCCCACCACCATGGTCACTTCGCCACGAAACTCCGTCGGCGAGGAGAGGGCATTCTCCTGCAGCGACTTAAGGCGTTGTGCCAACTCTAGGGAGGTCATGGTAGGGATCAGGATAGCTTCTTCAGGGTGGAAAGCACAGGTTCTTTCATCACTTTCTTCTGCAAATGCAGGAGACCTTCCAGAAGGGCTTCTGGCCGGGGTGGGCAACCCGCGATGTAGAAGCTGACAGGCAGGATTGAATCAATGCCCTGAAGGACGGAGTAGCTGCGATACATTCCTCCCGTGGAGGCACAGGCACCCATGGCTATAACCCATTTAGGTTCAGCCATTTGATCATAAATCCGCTTCACGGAAAGGGCCATCTTGTAGGTGACAGTCCCCGAAACGATCATCACGTCCGATTGCCTGGGGGAAAAGCGCATCACCTCCGCGCCGAATCGAGAAATATCATACCGGCTCGCACCCGCCGCCATGAGCTCGATGGCACAGCAGGCCAAACCCATGGGCATGGGCCAGATGGAGTTCTTACGGAACCAGTTAATGGCCGTCTCCAAGCGAGTTACCACCAGATCACCCTCGATCTTGGAATCGTAAGCGAATTGACTCTCAGTTTTCATGGCCTTTAGGTGGCACCCAACGAGGCCTTCAAGCTACCCAGCCGTCATCGCCCCTGCAAGGTCATTCTCCATCAGGAGTAAGCCGATCAAGGAGAAGGTCTTGTGCTTGAGGCCTACTCGTGAGGAAAAAAGAAGGAGCCACCTCCCATCTCTTCAGACCTCGTTACCTTCGCTATCAGCTGTGAGTATTCCCCTCACCCGCACTTCCGTCCATCGAGGCCAGGCGAACGCGGACCAGCAGGTCTCCGAGCGCCTTCTTGGTTCGTTCGTCGACCGTCTCGGGGAGACGACTCTCCTCATGCGCCGCCTGTAACTCCCCCCTTAAACGTTGGTACTCGGCTTCATGGAAGGCGATCTCGGCGTCCAACAACTGATCCACCGCCAGGTTCTCCGGTCCGGCTAATTTGCGTGAGATTAGGTCGTTGAGGTAAGGCAGCCGCATTTCTTCGTTCAGGGTGACGAGATTCGCCTCCACTTTCCCGGTCTGCATCAGGTGAATCCCGGTCAGCAAAACCCGATAAACATCCCGAAGAATCTCCTCACATCATGACTGACGATATCCATCTCCAAACCCTCGATCACGCGGGCGTCCTCAACCGTTTCATCGGTCACTTCCAGCCTAACCACTTTTTCGAGCGGCAGAAGATGCGCGCCCCGCAGATCGTAGTCCGAGTCTGGTGACGGAAACCCATACAGGTGAGCACCGCTAATCGTGGCGAACAACAGCGGATACGGTTGTGCTGCGACAATCCGATGAAGGCGCGGGTCAATGCTCATTGAGGGTGATACCTGAGTTCAACATCTACTTCGTCGCTCCGCCGTTTCCTTCCGCGCTCTGATGAGGAACCGATTCGCAGCCTCATAGTCGGGGCGTTCGGGCAATCTCGTTTCAGCAAGGGCGCGGTCAAAATCACCATGCAACTCTTTGCGCCATGCATCCACTTCAGCCCAGGGAACCTCACCCTGCTTGATCGCGAGCAGGCGGTCTCGATGTGCTTCGACCCGCACTGGCACACCACCTTCACGCAACGTGGCTGCACCGCTGAGAAGCAGGCGCAGGAGATGCATCGCGTGTTTCCAGCGCACTTCACCGTGGTTGCGGCGATCCTGTTCGATTTTCTTGAACTGGCTCATGGCGTAACCATTGAAGGTCTGGAAGACCATCTGGCTCAGAAACGATGCCCGCATGGCCAACAACTCTTCCCCCAGGGGCGCGAGCTTCTCCACAAGCGGTGAATACAGGCATTCCAGAACATTCGGATTGGCTTTTAGCGCCATGACGAGGAATTTTTGTAGCTCCCAGTAGCAGCTCTGCGAAACGTTATCCTCAAACTGTTCCGGAGCGCCAAATAACGACCACTGCAGATCAGGAGGCGCAAGGTAGACGCCACGCCGGTCAACGTCGGACGCTTCATTATCCAGTCCATACGCACGCGAACCCACGACACAGCGGTATAGAATGCAGCCTTCCAGGTCAAAGTCGGTTGTCGGCCTGTCCTCGCCAAGGCGATCCTTGAAATGCTTGAGCACCTCCAGTTGGGAACGTTCGAGGGATTTCTCAAATCCATCCGGGAACCGCACCAGGAATAGCTCGCCTTCGACCGCCGGAGTGCGCGTCACCACCCCCACCGCACCCCGCGGATGCACGATTGAATCACAGGCCCCACGGACCTCGACCAAAGAAACCACCTGGGTGCCCGCGGAAATATTCTCCGGCTGGTGTGACATGATCGATGCGAAACTATTCCTCCCAATCCACCATCGCCAGCCCAAAGAGAGAGCAACCCGTGATGCGCTTTCGCCATCTATAAGATAACCTTCGCATTACCATTGACCCACACTCACCAACTAATAATAATAGGGCATGGATAGGAAGGATGTTGGCTTCTGGGTGAGAATGGTCATGGTACTTTGTGTGGCGGCGAGGTGGGCCTGTGCGCAACCGGTCGACCATCTCTCGATTGACGTACCTGCCAGCATAATCGCCAACGGAGTGCCGTTCCCAGCCACCATCCGCGCATTGGAGCCGAGCGGCCAGATAGCATCGGGATGGAATGCGGTGGTGGAATTCACAGCTTTTCGTCCTCAGGCTGGAAAGGTGGTTATCACCGAGATCCAAAAGTCTGGTGGGACCGTCGAAATCGCCAATCTCGGAGATCAGCAGGTGGACCTGAGCAATTGGGAACTGACAGCTCTAGCACCAAGCCCACATTATTATGGCCCAACCGGCTGGGAGACCAGCGGTAGACTCCGCTTTCCTGTGGGAACTTGGCTGCCGCCCAAAGGTACGATCACCTGGTCGCAGACTGGAACCCCCCTCGGTGCATTTCTCGCATTTACGACCCCCAAGCGGTTCAGCTTCGAGGCTATCAGGCTCCTGGACGGCACAGGCAGGCTCGTAGACGAAGTACCCCTGCAAAGTCCATCCTATTCGCTCTACGACTCGCGTTGGAATGGAGCAGCGCTGGGCTACTGTCCGACCAGTTGCAGTTTCAGCCGAGTTGGGTACGCGAATCATCGGACCGCTTCAGATTGGACCACGAATCTACCCTCGCTAGGGGTGCTCAATCCGGGGTTGAATGCTCCGTGGGCTCAGCTAGGCACAGCGATACCCATTACACCTTCCCCAATCCAGCTAACCAACGGAGTGTGGACGGGTTCCGTCACTGTCTCAGGGACTCCATCGGGTGCCGTCTGGTTCACCGCGAACACCGAACAAGGCATTTCAGGAACGACCCCTTTGATAGAAGTGATCGAACCGGCGCCGTTAACTCTGGTAATCCCCCCTGCTGCCAGCGCGGCCTCTGAAACTCATGCTGGCCCAGCAGGGTTCATCACCGTGCGATTGCCCGCCACAACCACAAAAGACGTCCTAGTCACACTCAGCCTGAGTGACACGAACGATTTCCTACTTGCCCCGCGAGCCTCCATCCCCGCTGGAACAGATCAGGTTCTGATCCCGATCACCAACCTCGATGATACGGTCGCCGATGGCGACGCCTTGGTCTCGCTTACCGCAACCGCCCCTGGCTTCGCCCCTGCTACCGCCACGTTGATCAACACCGACAACGAGTCTGGAGCCCTGTTCGTCGCTATCCCGGACATAGGCCAAGAAGATGGTGGATTTGGAGCCGGACAAGGCCACGTTGATCTACTGGAGCCAGCCCAGCACGACATCCTGGTCCACCTTGACGCGGATCCACCCCTGGAGGTCCCGAGCACGCTCGTTATCTCAAAAGGTACACAGTCCCAGTCATTCAAGTTGCGGATGGAAAACGATTCGGTTGTCAACCCCTCACCCTGGGAATTGGGAGTGCGCGCCCATACTGGAGGCTGGCCATTGGCTAAAAGCACGGTGCGAATGGCGGACGACGAGGATGGCGCCTTTTCGCTCTCCCTCCCCACCTACGTGATCGAGAACTCACCAGCCACGGGCAGCATTGTCGTAAAGACCCCCTATCAGCGGGACACATTGTTCACACTCCTCTCGACAATGCCGCGGCTCCGGGTGCCAGCCACCGTCACCCTCCCTGCCGGAGCACTGGGTGTCGATTTCACCATGGAGGTACCGAACAATTCCGCTCAAGACTTTGAAATGGACGCGCAGGTTTGCGCCGAAACGGCGGGGCAATATCAAGTGTGCACCCCCATCACGTTGCGGGACGACGAAGTCAACGTCCAAGAATTGGTCCTCGGTTACCCAGAGCCTGCGGTGCTCTCGGGCCAGCCATTCGCCTTCTCCGCCGTGCTTGGAGACTGGCTCTCGGACCCGCAGGCGACAAATGCCACCGGAAAACTCGAACTGCTGGCCAGCCCGGCACTCGCCCAATTCACATCTGACCCCAATCCCCTGCGATTCACGAATGGCATTTGGAACGGCCAGATCGGGATTACAGGCGAAGCGCTGGGTGTTCAGTTGGGGGTTTCGGCCGCGGGCCTTGCGCGTACGAGCTATCGTTTTGATTTGTTGCGGGGCTTGCGGGTGGACATTCATGTCGTGGACGCTGTCTGGAATCCTTTTACGCAACGGTTCCTGGTCGCTGAATCCACCCAGGAGGGCAGGTCTGCTCAACTTACGGAGATCGATCCTCAAACTGGGAATCGTGAACGCAGTCTGAACCTGCCCCAACCGGTACGCAGGTTGGCCATCTCCAACGATGGCAGGATCGCATGGCTGGCATCCGCATACAGCACCCTTCAACGGGTGGATCTGGCTTCGTGGCAGCTCGATCGGGAATTTCGCATCAGCGGTTCTACGACCAACGCCTATGCGTTGGACTTGGCCGTACTGCCGGGGGAACCAGAAAGAGTCCTCGCGGTAACCGCCATCGACCGGACACGTCGATATGTAACGCTGTACGACCATGGTCTTCCGTTCACAAACACCGTCACGATTGCCCCCCCAATTCAGAGCGCGTGTCTCCTGGCAAGCCGCGTTGGGGAGGCTTTTGTCCTCTACTCTTCCACGGTTAGTCGGCTAATCATTCGCTCCAACGCGGTCGTGTTGGACCGATCCACCAACGTCGCCGCGATAGCAGGATCAAGCCCCACTCTCCATCTCACCAACGACCTTTTGTATTGCGGAACGGGGGATGTCCTTTCGCCTGATACCCTGTCCAAGACCCAACCCTTTCCAACTGTGGGTAGCGCTCTTGGAGTTCCCTGTCCAGATTGGGGAACGGCGCTGTTTGTCCAAGGCGGCAGTCTCAGGTCCTACGACCTACTAACCCGTGGGGAAATGGGCGCCCACGCACTGCCCATCGCCGCCGGCTTGGCATCTCGCCTGATCCGCTGGGGATCACGAGACTTTGCAGCGGTTTCCACGAACACGAAGGCCTTGATCCTCTTCCAGACTCCCCTTCTCGTCACCAACTACCCAGAATTGGAACTGACCGCAAAGGGCCCCGCCTCCGCCACAACGTCACTGGACAACGTACGGGTCAACGTAGACTGGGAGTTTTGCGTTACAAATCACGGGGCGGTGCCGGCGCCGGGAGTCGAGCTTCGGCTGGACCCCAACCAACGGTATCCGTTGGGCAGCCTCGCGCCTGGCGAAGGAACCTCCATCCTGGTTCGCCTGGATTCGCTGCCGATTGGAGTGTTTCGCGCCGGCGCAACCGTGCTGAGCGCGCTACCCGACGCGAAGCCGGAAAACAACACAGCTACGATCCTCACTCGAGTTCAGAGACGCGACTTACCCACCACAAGCCAGTTGATACTCGGCATGACTCATCTTGTCGCTTCTCCGAGTGGCGACCGACTCTATGCCTCTGTCGCCACGAGCGCCGGAGAACTAGAGGATGGCGTTACCGTCATCGACCCTGAAAAGGGCACGGTGGAGCAAGTGCTGCGGGTGGGGGTGAGCCCCCAGCATCTGGCAATCTCGGCGGACGGCGACTATCTCTACATCCTACTCGGCACCAACCAAATCACTCGATGGAACCTTGGATTGAATCTCAGGGAACTCACGCTGACGCTCACCAATGAGTCGGTTCTCGATTTCCTTCCCATCTCCTCTGCCGCTGGGAGCCTTGTCGTCTCGACCCCCACCCAAATCTCTGTCTTCGATGGTGGGCAGATCCGGCCGATCCGCTTTGAGGGTTTAACAGACCGGCGTCACCTCGGATTCGCGGGCGGGCACCTATGGACTGCGGAACCAGGATACCTCAGGTCCTTTGCCATTTCGGGATCCGGGCTTACTGCGAGGACCTCCATGCCATTCACCCTCTCGGCGGACGACTATCGGTTCGCCAGCGATGGGCGGATTCTCTATTTCAACGGAGCCATCGTGAATACGACCAATGAGGAGACCTCCGCAACATGGCTTGGCGAAACGTTTTGTGCCGATATCCAAAACGGCTACCTCTTCTCGCCGAGGGGTGCAGGCATGCGCAAGTACTCGCTCACGAACTACGCACTCCTGGACGAACAGCCGCTTCTTCCTGCGGCCACCTTCACTCTGCTGGACCCCGTGCGCTGGGGCAACAACGGACTGGCGGTCCGCTGCGGCCAGCAGCTTCTTATGGTTCGGTCGACGCTGGTCCCGACCGCCAACACTCCCGACTTGGGGGTCTCTATCCTTGCGCCAGCCAGCGTAATTCAACACACACCCATGGAATGGACCGTTGTTGCCACCAACCGGTCTGACCGACTTGCCCCACGGGTCCTGCTCACCGTGGACTCAAACGACCTACGCGACCAGCAGATGGAAGACCTGTACTCATTTGCCATTGGATCGCGCTTCTATTTTGAGCTCGGAGACCTGGCGGGACACTCCAGCCGAACAATCACGCTCTCCGGATGGACGTTGAACGGGAATGTGACTATGTCGGCAACCATTGAGGCATCCGAGGCCGACCCAGATCCCTCCAACAATACCGCTTCGGTGAGTGTTCTCGCCGAGCCTCAGATTGCCGATTTTGGCATCCTTTCTGTCTCAGCACCGTCGCGCCTGGCAGTGGGAGACGAGTTCGAGGCCGTCTTTGTGTGCACGAACGCGGGCCCTGATAATGCGCAAATGACGTTTCTGAGCCTCGGTGCCGGGTCCGGACTAAAGTTCCTCGGCGTTAAAGCCAGTGCTTTTCCCACCAATGAATACGGCCCTGTGCTAGGCACCCTTGGCCCCGGGGAAACCAAGACTGCAACCCTCCGATACAAGGTCCTTGCGCCCGGCCTCATGCCGATTTTCGCCTACACTAGTGGCGGTGTTGCAGGGGACCCTGAAAACAGCAATAACTTCGCTATAACCTGGGTCTACGCACCGCCGCCTCAGACTGGCGGATTCTTTACGGAAGTAACGATGGACGGAGCAACAATGGCTTGGGACCGATCGCGGCAGCAGATGCTTGCGGTTTTCTCCTCCGATCAACGATCACTCTTCGTTCTCGAACCCGGCACGCTCGCACCGGTGCTCAAGGTGGACCTGCCGGGTTTGGCGAGAAGTGTGGCTCCGTGTCTCGATGGGCGCCATGCGTGGGTCTCCCTGGCTGGCGGATCCTGTATTCGGGTGGATCTAGCCACAGGCGCTCAGGACCTGCCGTTCTCGTGCGACCCTGATCCATCTCCCGTCTTTGCTTTTGCCGCTCCCCCAGCAACGCCCGACCTTCTCGTTGTCGCATTCGATCCCGGCTACCGAGGTAACAACCACTTACAAGTGTTCGACCGCGGGCGTCCACGATCCATAGGGTACGGACCCATCCCATATTCGGCGGGCGGCTATTCTCTGCTGTTCGTTTCCAGCGACCGAGTGCTCGCCGCCTGGTCCCAGGGGCTTCGGGAACTGCGGATTGCTCCTGACGGCCTGGCCGAGGTGCGAAATCTGGATTCCGCCGCGCTATACGACGGACTTCCCATGAGCAAGGCGGCAAACCGACTCTTCTTCGCGGGTGGAAGGGTCGTCGATCTGGCCACAGGGGCGGTGGACGATAGTCTGCTGAACTCGGGGCTCCATGCCGCGGACGAAGAGACCGGCACTGTGTACTCGGCCGGGAGGCGATGGTCGCCAGTCCAAACGTACCCGGTGGAAATCTGTCGGCGTGAGGCGAAAACTCTCACTCTTATCTGGACTCTCGAATTACCCTCCCCCACCTCAGGCATAGGCGGCATCATCCCGATGGGCACCAACGGTTGCGTGCTGATCGGCGACAGGGTGTGGCTTCTCAATCCGGCCCGATTGGGCTCGCCGAGGGTGGACCTCACGGTCAGTTCGTCCGTCACCAACACGCTCGTGGACACCACGGTCAACTTCCCGCTTCTTGTGTCGGTGACGAACCGCTCTCCGTGGACGGCTCGACAGACCGCGCTCTCGCTCGACTTGCCCACGGGCCTCGTTTTCGGCCCTGGAAATCTCTGGGCTGCCATCGGCAGCAGCAGCGCACGCGTCGATCTGGGCGATCTCAATGGCGGCACCAACCTTAGCTTCCTTTTGTCCCCGCTGACGAACGGCGCGTTGGTGGTCCATACTTCCGTCACGAACAGCCAACCCGAACTCACTCCGGTCGACAACCAACAGGATACGATAGTCACGGTCCTTCCACCTCCAGAATTCCAGTTGGAGAGCTCGGCGCTCCTGGGAGAATTGTTCGAAACAAGACCGCTGGTGGCTCGGCTTTCCAGGCCACCCCTTGCAGCCGTTCGTGCCACCTTCACCATTGTGCCAGGCACCGCCGAAAACAATGATTTCTCTTCCCTGAGCGGAACCTTCGAGTTTGCGGCTGGCCAGACCGTGGCCGCCTTTGCCGTCTTCGAAACTGACGAACTTCCCGAGCTTGACGAGTCTGCGTCGTTGGATCTCTCCTCTACAAACCTGACCCTCCTGCGATCGACTATTCCTCTCACGATTCTTAATGACGACTGGCCCCAACTCAGTGTTGCTGAGGTCTCCCTGCGCGAAGGTTCGGCGAGCTTCACCAACGCAAACTTCACGATCAAGCTCTCCGCTTCGGCGCCATTTCCGGTAGAGGTGGCCTTTGAGGTCGTTCCAGGCTCAGCCACCCCCAGCTCGGATTACCTTCCGCGCCAAGGTAGGCTGCGCTTCTCGCCCGGAGAGACCGTGAAGGCCGTATCCGTGCCGGTGATGGGAGATCTGGTTTATGAGCCAGATGAAACCGCGTTCTTGGTCTTGCGGGACGCGGCCAACGCCATCTTCGGGGTACCCGTCGGCAAGTTGACGATTCTCAATGACGATACGCTACCCTCCCCCCAACTTGCGATCGCTCTGACCCCCGCAGGCTTCAAAATTACTTTCGACTCAGCATCTAGCGCCACGTATACACTCCAAAGCCGCACCAACCACACCACCGACCCATGGCATACGCTTCCCGGCACACTGCAGGGCACAGGCGGGCAACTGGAGTTCCCACTTTCCGTCCCGAACCAGGACCCAGTCTTCTACAGAGTCATTGGCAAGTAGAAGGCCATCGTGACCGCCCCTTTTATCGCTCCCCATGGCGAGGAATCGGATGCCGTGAATAGCGTTTACGTAGCGTAGCGTCCGGCGCAACTTTGGGGAAACGCTGAAAAACCTCACGCACCCTCTGAGGAGCCGGTTATTGGGCGCGGCTGCCGCTTTTGCTGAGTCACCTGCCGTAGGATGCCTTATGATTAGGCCAGACCACCCTGCGTCAAGTCACTCCCGTGTATTCCGATAGTGCGTGATCCGAAACTTCTCGTTGTCCTCCAGAACCGCCACGGGCTGGAAGAAGTCCTCGAAGGGCGGAAAGAAGACGTCGCCTTCCACGGTCTGTTTGACCAGGGTGAGATAGAGATCAGAGCAGAGCGGCAGCGCTTGACGATAGATCTCGGCGCCGCCACAGATGAAGACCTCCTGGGTCGTGGCTGAGGGATCGACGTCCTCCAATCGGGCCCGCACTTCCACGCCTGGTATGTTGATCGGTTGGCGGGACAGCACGATCGTCGTGCGGTTAGGCAGCGGTTTGCCGATCGATTCAAAGGTCTTTCGGCCCATCACCAGGATATGGCCGGTGGTGGTCTTCTTGAACCACTTAAAATCCTCGGGGAGGTGCCACGGGATACGGTTGCCGCAGCCGATAACCCGGTTCAGCGACATCGCGGCGATGGCTTTGAAGTGCTTCATCAGGGTGTCCAAGGATCGGCTTCTCCCACTCTGGATCAAACTGCTACGGGGTACTTGATGGGCGGATGCGGATTGTAGTCCCGCAGCTCGAAGTCTTCGAAACGGTACTCAAAGAGGGAAGCGGGTTTGCGATGAATGACCAACTGAGGCAAAGGACGAGGTTCCCTCGTGAGTTGCTCCTGAACATTCTCGACCTGGTTGAGGTAGATATGACAATCCCCGCCGGTCCAGACAAAGTCCCCGGGCTGCAGATCGCACTGTTGCGCCATCAAAAGGGTGAGCAGAGCGTATTGGGCGATGTTGAACACCAAACCCACCGGGGTATCGGTGCTGCGTTGGAACAGGAGGCAAGAAAGACGGCCATCTCCCACGTAGAACTGGAACAGAGTGTGGCACGAAGCCAGCGCGGCTCGCCCGGCCTCGACGTTGGCTTGCGGAGTAATACTCTCGTCCGGCAGCACTGCCGGATTCCAGGCGCTGATAATATGACGCCGCGAATGGGGGTTCTTCTTGATCTGTTCCAGAATCTGCGTCACCTGATCAATCCTCTCCCCACTGGGCGCCAGCCAGGACCGCCACTGAGCACCGTAGATAGGCCCCAGATTCCCTTCCTCGTCGGCCCAGGCATCCCAGATGTGCACATTGTTGTCGTTGAGGTACTTAATGTTCGTGTCGCCATTCAGAAACCAAAGAAGCTCATGGATCACTCCCTTGAAATAGACTTTCCGAGTGGTGACTAGGGGAAAACCCTCGGCCAGGTTAAACCGAAGCTGGGTGCCAAAAACGCTCTTCGTTCCTGTGCCCGTGCGATCACTCTTGGTGACCCCATGGCTCAGGATGTGTCGGAGCAAATCGAGATACTGCTTCATCGCGCGGGCCGAGGGTAGGCTCCCCGGAATCGCGAGTAAAGGATGGAGGCGGTGCGGCACTATGGCACGGCAGGGCTCTCCGAGCCCGCCGTATGCTTTTCCCCCCTTAATCTCACACTTCGTCTACCCACTTTGTCGAAGGCTGTTTGTTCCCGGGAGAACCGACAAAGTGTGCGATTATGTGTGCGACAAAGGAACGCCCTCCGGCGCGACCGACGTCCTACCTTTGGAGGAACTCCCGCAACTGCGCCAGACGATCGGTATTAATCAAGTCCACTCCGGAATCGTAGAGCACTTTCCAGGTTACCGCATTGTCCGGGGCACCCCAAAGGCGGAGCATCCGGCCCTGGGCATGGGTTTGGTTGGCGTAACCTTTGAGCTTCGCCAACTGGTCAGCGGGCATCTCTCCTTCGCCCCGCCAGGTGAAATGAGAAGACCAACTTTCGCTCACCCAAGGCACGAGGGCCGGACTGGGGTTGAGTTCAAGATCCGGCACTCTGCCATCGATGGCAGCCCAGCGGAGTTCGTCGGTGGCGAGGAGGCTTCGCGGGGAGTTTCCGCTCAGTACCAAGGTCACCGCGTTGGTCATCACCTTCACGCCCTGGAACCCGGTAAGCATGTTGGTGTACCCGGTCAGCACCTGCTTCAGCTGACCCCAAGTCGGACCGGCCTCCGTCTTGAAATCGATGAGGAGGTAAAAGCGCGGGCCATTTGGAAAGACAAGTCCACCGTTGCTCTTGACTCGCTCAGCCAAAGGGTCGAGGTAGAGCGATTGGAGAGTGCGGTCTGGCCTGAGATCGCTGCGGTCATGGCCTACGAGGAGCTTGCTTTCCACAAGGAAGATGTCTGCCTCCACGCTGCAAAAGCCCTGGTCCAAGGCGTCTCTCAAGGGGCGCTTATGGGCGTAGTCGTTGTGGGCGTGTGCGCGCGTCAGCGGCCGGATGTCAGCCGCCCTGCCGCTCGACACCAAGGCGAGAAGAGAGGCTGCAAGGCAGAGGCTTGCGAGTAAGAATCGCTTCATAGAGAGGATCGTAATGACGGGGTTGACGCGCACTTCATCGTTTTGCCTGAGGCAACAGCTCGACATGACCCTCCCAATGTACAGGAACTCACGTTCCAAGCAAGAGACCCCGGAAAAAGAAGCCTTGGTGGGGGACGGGTGGAAAAGATGGATTCCCAACCTCGACTGCGCAATACTACCACTGGAAAGAAGAAACAAGAATAAGCATCCGTATGACAAGTCCAGGAACTTCGACAGCCACCAACCGCCTGGAACGAAACCTAGGGTTGGCGGCTTTGGCTTTGCTTCTCCTTGGCTGCCTCGCCGTCCTCAGCCCCTTCACCTCGGCTCTACTTTGGGCTGTTGTACTCTGCTTTTCTTCGTGGCCTCTCTATCAACGCCTCCTGGATCTAGTGCGCAATCGCCGCACTTTGGCCGCTGTCATCATGACTTCCGCGATCATCCTGTTTCTCTTGGTCCCCTTTATCGTCATCGGTTTGTCTTTGGCGGAGAATGTCAAGGATCTCTCTGCGGCGACCCGAAGTTGGGTTGACAAAGGGCCACCACCCCCCCCGGAGTGGCTGCTGAAGGTCCCGGTGGTAGGCGACGAGATCACCGCGCAGTGGAAAGAGTTTGCCGGAGACAGCACCAAGCTACTCCAGCAACTCAAGGGTCTCATCGAGCCCGCTAGTGCTGCCCTTCTCAAAGGCGGAGCCAAGATGGGGGGTGGCCTGATACAAATGGGGCTGAGTGTCTTCATCGCTTTCTTCCTTTTCCGGGATGGGGCCGACTTAGCCATGCGCCTCAAGGCCGGCATCGGCAAGATCGCGGGGGAACGAGGGCATCACCTCCTGGAACTGGCGGGAAACACCGTGCGCGGGGTCGTTTATGGGATCCTGGGCACTGCGCTCGTGCAAGGGATCGTGGCTGGCATAGGCTTCGTGGTTGCAGGTGTTCCTGGGGCGGCGGTTCTTGCCCTGCTCACGTTCTTTGCATCGGTGGTGCCCATGGGTCCTCCCTTGCTCTGGGGGCCTGCGGCTATCTGGCTCTTCCAGCAGGACCGGACAGGGTGGGCCATCTTCATGGTTGCGTGGGGATTCTTGGTTTCCAGCATCGACAACGTGGTGAAGCCTTGGCTCATTAGCCAGGGTAGCGCGATGCCATTCATCCTCATTTTGCTGGGGGTGGTTGGAGGTGCCTTCGCGTTCGGTTTTGTGGGAGTTTTCCTGGGGCCCACGCTCTTGGCAGTAGGGTATCGGGTCATTGAGGGGTGGACGGTGGCCGCGCCGAAACCTCCTAACGACCCTGCTGCGATGCCGGATACGAAGGTCGCTGCGTGAGCAAATCTTCGGTCTTGGTGGTAGAAAACTAGAGGCGAACCATGAATCGAGCCGAAGCAAACGGAGGGGGAAAATGGTGGAGCCAACCCTTCCTGCCTGCTTCGGTGTTCTTCATGGTTCAAACTGAGAAGAAGCTGTCCATCCGCAGATCAACAAAGATGTTCGCAGATGGCGGAAAAGAACGAAAAGGGAAAAGCGGCACCTGGGGGGCGCCGCACTCCAAAACCTGGCGGATTCCCGCGAGGTCATTGCCAGCAATCTGGGTCCTTATGAAAACAACACTCCTCCTCACCTGCACGGTCGCGGTGTTCCTGCTCGCTGGCTGCGCAACAACCAGCCGGCCAACCCCGAAACGCTATGCCTGGGTCACAGGCCTCAAACCCGAAAAGGCAGCCTACTACAAGGATCTTCATGCTCATCCTTGGCCAAGCGTGAATGATATGCTCAAGAAGTGTCACATCCAGAATTTCTCCATCCACCTGAAGGAGATCGACGGGAAGCCTTATCTGTTTGCCTATCTGGAGTACACCGGCCGGGACTTCGACGCCGACATGAATCGCATGGCGGCAGACCCGGAGACGCAGCGTTGGTGGAAGGAGACCGATCCCTGCCAACTGCCGCTGCCAGACGCCGCCGCGAAGGGGAAAATCTGGTCGGACACCGAAGAACTCTATTTCTTGCCATGAACGCACACCAAACTGCCGGGAGCATTCTCCTCGGATTCCTCTTGCTTGCGCCTTGTCCCAAGGCCAATACAGGCGAGTCCACCGTCTCGCCGAAGGAAATGACCCACATTTATGAACAGGTCAAGACACCATACAAACACGGGATTCTCATCAGGGGGGAGGGAGGTCGCTACGTGGATTGTCCAGGTGTGTTTCGGCACGGCAAGAAGTGGTACATGACCTTCATTGCCTTCGACGGGAAGGGCTATGAAACCCGTCTTGCAGAGAGCAGAAACCTCGTCGAGTGGACCGTCTTAGGGCCCATCCTCACGCGTGGCCAATCGGCCTGGGATGCCGAGCAAGCCGCTGGCGGCCCTGCCCTGCAGAACTACCGCTGGAACGGCAAGTGGGAACTGCAGAAGCACCAAGGCCGATATTGGGCGTCCTACCTGGGTGGCAAATTGCAGGGATACGAGACGCCCCCGCTCTGCATCGGGCTTGCCAACAGCCTCCGGCCGGACCTCAGTCAGGAGTGGAACCGCCTTCCGGAGAACCCAGTCCTTCGTCCGGACCAAGCCGACGCGCGTGCCTTTGAGAAGGACACCCTCTTCAAGAGCCATATCCTGCGCGTGCCTGAGTCACTGCTGGGATTTCCCTTCGTCATGTACTACAACGCCCGCCAACAGGGAGCCGGTATCGAGAGGATTGGCATGGCGGTCTCGAAAGACATGGTGCATTGGCAGAGATTCGGGAGCGAACCGGTCATCGACAACGCCCCGGGCCACGCCAATGGCGGCATCTCCGGAGATCCGCAAGTGGTACGGATTGGGAAGCTCTATGTCATGTTTTACTTTGGTGCATTCTGGCGGCCCGGCGCGTTCGACACCTTCGCCTGTTCCCGCGACCTGGTCCATTGGACCAAGTGGAACGGTCCGGATTTGATCGCTCCTTCAGAACCTTGGGACAAAGAATACGCGCATAAACCTTGGGTAGTTCGCCATCGGGGTATTGTATATCACTTCTACTGCGCGGTGGGCGACCAGGGGCGCGTCATCGCGCTGGCCACTTCAAAGAAACTCCCATAAACCTCAAGCCAGGCAACTCCCCATGCTCAGTCATGTTTCTCTCAACGGAGCACTTCTCCACGCCATCCGGCTGTTCCTAGTCGGCCTCTGCCTCCCTTCCTCGGTCCAAGCGCAGACGGGCGCCAGCATGCTGCAGACCCACTTGGTTCTCGCCCCCACCCCCGGCAACCCCCGCAACAGCGAAGGAGACTTCATCCAGTTGAAAGACGGTCGCATACTCTTCATCTACACCAAGTTCACGGGGGGCGATGACGACCACTCCACCGCTCACCTTGCCTCGCGCGTTTCCCTGGATCAAGGGATGACGTGGAGCGCCGAAGACCAGGTCGTGGTTCCCAACGAAGGTAAACAGAACGTCATGTCCGTTTCGCTGCTTCGCCTCCGCAGTGGTGACCTCGCCCTGTTCTATCTGCGAAAGAACTCCAACGCCGACTGCCGTCCGGTGGTGCGATATTCTCGTGACGAAGCCAAAACCTGGTTGGAACCGGCTGACTGCCTCCCAACCGACCTAGGCTACTATGTTCTGAACAACAGCCGGGTCGTGCAACTTGCCAGCGGGCGTATCGTCCTCCCCTTGGCCCAGCATGCCCGGGCCGATGGAAAGTGGCAGCCGGGCAAGATTGTGCTGGTTTTCTCTGACGACCAAGGGGGCACCTGGCGGCGCCATACCCAGGAATTGGAGACCAGGGAGGGCGGCAAAGTGATCGACCTCATGGAACCTGGAATCGCGGAATGGAAGCCGGACACCCTGTACATGGTCATTCGCACTCGCGAAGGTTATGTTTACGCCAGCCGGTCAGTGGATGGGGGCGATCACTGGACTACGCCCGAGGCCACGGATCTCCTCGCCCCCATGTCCCCTGCCACCGTGCTACGCCTGCCAGAGACAGGAGACTTGCTTCTCCTTTTGAATGACCACTCCGAAAAGGGGCTGGAACACGCCCGTGCCCAGCCTCCCCGGAGAACTCCTTTGACCGCCGCCATCTCGAAAGACGGCGGGTTCACCTGGAGCCAAAAGAGGCTCACCCTGGAGAACGATCCTGAAGCAGGCTATTGCTACACCGCCGCGATGGTGGTGGGCGACCGGGTGCTACTCGGCTACTGCGCACACCGATCCCGTTGGGGCCTCGCCACAACGAAGATCTCCTCGTTCCCCTGGCAGGAGTTGTACAAGTAGGAGGCTTAATGGGGCTGCACCCGCAAGGAGGTTCAGGGTACCAGGGTGGTGCGGTAAACACGTTCGGGCGCAGTTAGGCTTAGCAAGTCCAGAAAAAGATACGGGCTGGCTGGCAAAGTCAGATTGGTCAAGACCTGCCAACGGGTCCAACCACTGGCCTCCGAAACCACCTCCACAAGAATCCGGCTGCCTACTGGCTCCGCAATCGACCAGCCATTCACCAAACCCGCGTTGCTGATCCGCAACGCCTCCGCGCTCCTCAGGCGGTAGAAACTGGCGGTAGTGAAGGGATTCATCTCCACATAGGTCTGGGTGGAGCCGTTTGGCGGATAGTCCCCCAGCGAGTGCCAAAAGGCCGACGGGACCCATTGTGCGGTGCATTCCAGTGTCACCGGTCCATTCGTTCCACCTTCCCATTTCAGCCCCATCCACTGTTGCGGCTTAACGTTACTGACGAGGGCGATGATGGGCTTGGTCGTCACCTGTCCCAAGGCGTTGCTCGCGACCAAGGTATAAAGTCCCTCGGAGGCTCGAGTGACGGAGGGGATCATCAAGGAGGAACGGGTTGCGCTGGTAATTGGCCGTCCATTGTGGAACCAAGTAACACTGGGTGCCGGATTGCCATTAACCTTCACCGTGAGCTTGCCTATCGAGCCTTCCTCAAAGACGACTCGTGATGGTTGGCGGAGCACTTTGGAGGCTTGGGGCAAGCCACCGCCATTCTGAGCGTTCTGTCGAAACTTGGGCCAGAAACTGTTCGCCAGCCCCGACGATCCTTGCAGAGCGTATACTTTGCCATCGTTTGACCCGATATAGACGGTGCCGTCCGTACCAATCGCTGGAGACGAACGTACTGAACCTCCGGTGGCAAAACTCCATTTCTTGGTTCCGGTCGCTCCGTCTAAAGCGTAAAAGCTACCGTCTCCCACTCCAAAATAAACCGTTCCGTCTGCGCCAACTGCAGGAGACGAGTAGATCGCATATCGGGTAGCAAACATCCATTTCACAGCTCCGGTCGTTGCATCTATCGCGCAAAAGTTGTTGCCTCCCCCAATGTACACCGCGCCGTCGGCATCAATCGCCGGAGACGAGTACGTTTGAATCCCGACCCAAGGACCCCACTTCCTGGCTCCGGTCGCCCCATCTAGAGCGCAAACGCTGCCGCCTCCCGTCCCGACGTAGACAGTGCCCTCCGGGCCAATCGCCGGAGACGAGGGCACTCCCATCCTGGTTCCAAAACCCCATTTCCTGGTTCCGGTCGCTCCGTCTAACGCACACACGATGTTGTCTCCTGCCCCGATATACACTGTACCGTCCGCGCCGACCGCCGGAGACGAGGGCACCCCCATTCCGATGCCAGTTCGCCACTTCATGGTTCCGGTTGCGTCGTCAATCGCGTAAACGCTGCCGTCTCCCACCCCGATATACACCGTGCCGTCCACGCCGATTGCCGGTGAGGATATCCCCCAAAATCCAGTGGCAAAAGTCCATTTCATGGTTCCGGTCGCACCGTCTATCGCGTAAACGACGCCGCCTCCCGCCCCCACGTATACCGTGCCGTCGACGCTGATTGCCGGAGACGAGAACACTCCATATCCGGTGGCAAAAACCCACTTCTTGGCACCGGTCGCTCCATCGAGCGCATAAAAGTTCCTACCGAAGGACCCGACGTACACCGTGCCGTCCGTGCCAATCGCAGGGCAAGAATCGATTCCCCCACCGGTGTCAAATGCCCACTTCAATTGCCCGACTTCAGTCGCCCGCCCCATCACCACCAAGACAATGCCCCACGCCATCGAGAGCAGGGAGTCTCTGCAAAACCACTTAGCGATGGCGGGGATCTTGTTCATCATCCAAATAGCGATGAGGGTTTCGTGGGGCAAAGAGGTTCAGTAACACGGCGTGCTCACTCATGGCATCCAACGGCCCAGCTCACCTTTGCAGCAGCCTGCACCGCCAGCTTCCTGGCCCGTCTCTCTCAAGCCTCCATCATTGTGGGTTCCCACCATATCGATCTCCCGTGCCCGAGCTCAATTCAGCTTTAGGATGCATTTATAATGTCTCGGACGCGACCGCGTAGTCAACGAGACTTTCTTTCCGCCCCCCTTGTTCTTAAAGAAACCCGTCACCAAGGGTTGCCCCCACATTCGGGACGGTCTAGGCTGAAGCCATGGAACAAATCGATCACGGACTTATCATCCTCCGCCCGAAGCAACCCTTTCTGGACTGGGTCAATTCCTGGTCACCCAAAGACCAGCTGCTCACCATGGCCGACGTGCAAGAGGACGCGCCAGCGATCCTGGTACCCGAATTTGAATCAGATGAGGAAGCCTTGGAATTCGTGAAAGCGAACGCCACCGAAATCCTGATGAACGAGCTCAGCGAATGGTGCCTGGAACCGTCGCTTTGGCCTAAGAAGCAGGATTACTCCACCCTCAGCACCTGGTTCACCCTCGAGCTCCACTCCACGGTGTACACAGTGGGCGAAGCGGATGACCATGAAGAGGACCCTGATTAGTCACGTCCTAACAAAAGCGGGACAGTGGGTGGTACGCGCTGGGGCCTCAGCCCTGTTCACTGCGGCCTTAGCTCACGCTGCCGACCAACCCCAATGGGGAATGGCGGGGTCGCGGAACATGGCCTCCCCTGAGCGCGGACTTCCTTCCGTTTTCAACCCAGCCACCGGCCAAAATGTGAAGTGGTCGGTGGAGCTGGGCACCTCCACCTACTCGACTCCGGTGGTCGCTCAGGGACGCGTGTTGATCGGCACCAACAATGGGAACCCTCGTCTGGCCAACCACCGGGGGGACCGCGGCGTCCTCCTGTGCTTGCGGGAGAGCGACGGGGCGTTTCTTTGGCAATTGACGGTCCCCAAACTCCCGCACGATCCGTATCTTGACTGTCCCGGGGTCGGAATCACTTCCACCGCGGTCGTAGAGGAGAACCGGGTTTATATCGTGAGCAACCGCGGGGAGGTTCTCTGCCTCGACCTGGAAGGCATGACCAACGGCAACCAAGGCCCCTTCCTCGACGAAGCCCGCCACGCCACGCCTCCGGAGGAGAGCCCGGTGGAAATCGGTGTGTCCGACGCCGACATTCTGTGGGCTTTCGACATGCCCAAGGAGGTCGGAGCGTACCCGCACGATTCCTCGAATTTGAGCGTGCTCGTGCACGGCGAGCAGCTTTACGTCAGCACGCCCAACGGGGTCAACCACACCCATCGGCATCGTCCCTCGCCGAAGGCTCCCGGCCTGGTGGTTCTCGACAAACGCACCGGGCGCCTCCTTGCCAAGGACGACACTCGCGTGGCCGAACGGATCTTTCATAGCACTTTCTCCTCACCCTCCCTGGGCACGATCGGAGGCAAACCCATCATTATCTACGGAGGTGCGGATGGGATCTGTTACGGTTTGGAACCTTTGTCCTCGACAGCCGCCGGTACTGAGCCTGCCCTGCTGAGAACACGATGGCATTTCGATACCGACCCCACGGCTCCCAAGCAGAATATCCATCAGTATCAGGGCAACAAAAAGGAAAGTCCCAGCAGCATCATTGGCTGTCCAGTCATTCTGGAAAACCGGGTTTATGTCGTGTCCGGAGGTGATCCGTGGCACGGGAAACGCGAAGCCCGACTCACCTGCATCAAGGCCGATCTTCAGGGCGACATCACGGGGTCAGGTGCGCTCTGGGTTTCACCCCTGACCCAACACAGTATCTCCACTCCCGCGATTGCTGAAGGGCTGATCTGCGTGGCCGATTTCGGCCGAACGATCCGCTGCCTGGACGCGGAGACGGGACAAACCTGTTGGACGCAAGAGACCAAGGATGAGGTCTGGGGTTCAGTGCTCGTGGCCGATGGCAAGGTCTACGCCGGATCTCGTCGCGGCGACTTCTACGTGCTCCGGGCGGACCGTAAGAAAGAGGTGTTGCACCAATTAGAGTTCGAGGACCGTCTGTTCGGAACGCCGGTGGCAGCCAACGGCACTTTGTACGTAAACAGCATGAGCCGGCTCTATGCCTTTGCGGTCACGCGCTCCAAGTGACACCGTTCCAACTCCAGGAAAAGCCGGGCCTCTTGGCCCCTCCCCATCAGGGCTTCTTGTCGAAAAACGGGAAAAGTCTCGCTAGCTCCTCGTCCGTCGGCCTCTCCCCATACTCGCAGACCTCGAACGATTCAGCGTAGCGCACCTTCTTTCCCTTCTCCGGGCCGTACCACTTCACCAGGGCATCACGAAAACGATCGGCCTCGCGCGCGTTACGCTGCGCCCACCAACTCTGGTGGAGCCATGCTTTCCGCGCCGGCACATCGTTCACAGCAGGCATGTTCTTCGCAAACTCCGGACCGCCTTCCACTCCTCCCTCGAAAATCTGTGATTCCAGCAAGTACAGAGCGTCGACCTTCTGGTCGAAGACCTCATCCAAGGCAACGACAACGTCGGGCTTGAAAGGATAGGGTTTCTGGAAACCATCGGTTGAATAGAGAAACACAGGGTTGTTCTTCAACGCGGGTGTTTCGGGACAGAAGAAGGGGACCGTGACCATATACGCAGCGTCTTGCACCAGGATCCCCACGTAGCGATGGTCGGGGTGATAATCCCAGGGGCGATGGGAGATCACAACATCTGCCTTCCAATTACGAATGATGCGGGTGATTTTGCGCCGGTTCTCGAGAGTCGGCTCCAATTCCCCATCGTGGATCGGCATCACTTCGGCTTCAGCGCCCAACAGTTGGTCGGCAGCCTGCACTTCCGCCAAGCGACGCTTGGCCAACTCCTCCCCTTGGATGCGCCAGTGTCCCACATCCCCATTGGTTACCGAAACCAATTTCACCTTGTGCCCGAGGCGAGCCCACTTGATGGCACATCCACCGGCGCGCAATTCCGCATCATCCGGATGAGCACCGAAGACAAGGATCCGCAGCTTTCTGGCTCCCTGATCGCTGGGTTCTGCGGTTTGAGCTGATCTGCACCAAGCGAGGGAGATCAGGAGCAGGACAAAGCAAGCAGTCTTCGGAGTTTTCATAGCGCGAGATCTAGAAGAGCTTCTTGAGGAGAAAAGCCACTGCGGCGCTGGCGGGAATGGTAAGAAACCAAGCCCAGAGGATTCGCTCCACCACGGTCCACTTCAGCGAACGAAACGACTTCGCCGCCCCCACCCCCATAATACTCGTTGTGATGGCGTGGGTGGTGGAAACAGGCATCCCCAGGTTCGCTGCCACGAGCAGGACGGTCGCCCCGGCCGTCTCGGCCGCGAACCCGTGCACGGGCTGGAGTCTCACCATTTTGTGACCCAGGGTCTTGATGATCCGCCACCCCCCCGCAGCCGTTCCGGCCGCCATGGTGATGGCACAGAGAACCTTGATCCAAACCGCAATCTCCAAGGACTGCCCCTTGGCTGGTTCGGGAGTGTGCAGGAAGGAGAGCCAGTCGGGCGCGTTGTCGAGTGAACCGGCCTTGGTGGCAGCCACCAGCGCCAGCGCGATGATTCCCATGGTTTTCTGAGCGTCGTTCGTTCCGTGGCTGAACCCCATATACCCGGCGCTCAGCAGCTGGAGTTTTCCGAAAACGGAATTCACTTTGACTGGCCGCCAATTCTTCAGAAGGAAATAAAGCAATCCCATCACCCCGAATCCCAAGGCAAGACCGCACATGGGCGAACTGAACATCGGCACCACGACCTTCCACAACAAACCTTTGCCCTCCCACCAATGGTTCTGCCCAGGAATGGACCAAATGATCACCCCCCAGTCGCCCCCCGATGCCGCCAGGCAGGACCCGCACAAGCCCCCCACCAAGGCATGCGACGAACTCGAGGGAAGTCCGAACCACCAGGTGATGAGATTCCAGACAATCGCACCCAACAGGGCACAGATGAGAACCTGGGACGTCACCACCTTCGCATCCACCAAACCTGAGGCAATGGTCTTAGCGACCGCTGTGCCCCACAACGCACCGATCAAGTTGGTGGAGGCCGCCAGAAACACCGCCTGACGCGGAGTAAGCACTTTGGTGGCCACCACGGTGGCGATGGAGTTGGCGGTATCGTGAAAACCGTTGATATACTCAAAAGTGAGGGCGACGAGGAGGATGATCAGAACCAGCGTCATGTGAGGATACCTCAGGAGTTCTTCAGGGAGATGAGCAGCACAATGTTCCCCGCGTCCCGGCACCGGTCGATGATCTTCTCCATCAGCTCGAACAGGTCCTTCGCCACCAGCACCTTCAAGGCGTCGTGCTTGCCTGAGTAGAGTATCCGCAGAATCTCCACCATCAGTTTGTCCGCTTCGCCTTCCACATATTGCAGCCGGTCGTTCAACTCCTTCACCTTCTCGATCTGCTCGATATGGCGCAACTGCTCGACCATGGCCACAACGATCTCCACCGCTTTGAGCATCAATTCGGCCTCGGTGGCGAAATCCACTCCGGCGAGGTGGGGCGCGGCGAAACCGTATCGCTCACCAAACTTTTCCACCGACTTGGGGATCTTGTAGAGCGCTCGCGAAAGGGCTTCGATGTCCTCCCGTTCCAGACCCGTGATAAAGGTGCGGACCAATTCCTCGCTGATCTGCTCAGCGATCTTTTTTTCCTTCCTCCGCGAAAGCACGAGGTCGTGCTGATCCTTCGAGGCCTGGGGATCCTTCAAAATCTGGACCAGGAGTCGGACGCTCTCCTGAGCCTCCCGAGCACTATCCTCGAGTAGCTTAAAGAAACGGTCACCTTTGCCGAACAGTTGTTGAAGCGAGAACATGGGTTTGTTTGTTACACAAAGACCTTCAAGAGGCACTCTTTTTTTCCATTATTCCGGGGGTTACGGAAAAAGGAAAGGAACTCAAGGACAGACCAGAACTTTGCCCAAGACCGTGCGGTTGCGCAAAGCAGCAAACGCGGCCGGAGTGCTGGCCAGAGGGTAGATCCGGTCCACCACCGGCTTGAGCTTTCCTCGTGCCGCCCAGTCCAGTGTGGCGACGATATCCGCCCGGTTCCGCCCGTAGCTGCCAACCAAGCGCTGCTGTTTCACGAAAATCGGCCAGAGCTGCAGGGAAACCTCCCGGCCTGCCGTAGCGCCGCAGGTTACGACCGTGCCGCCCCGGGCAAGACAGTTGAAGACCTGCCCCAGCACTTTGCCCCCCACATGCTCCACCACCAGGTCCACCCCGCGTTTTGCCGTCCACTTGCGCACCTCTGCTGGCCAGGTATCGGAGCTCGAATCCACCACCGCGTCAGCCCCCAGCTTGGTCGCCAGTGCCCGCTTGGCCTCGGAAGATCCAGTGGTGATCACCCTGGCCCCCAGTGTCTTGGCGATCTGGATAGCCGCAGAGCCCACCCCGCTGGCACCCCCTATTACCAGGACTGTGTCCCCTCGACGCACCTGGGCACGGTTGGTCAGCATGTGCATCGCGGTGCTACCGGCCAAAGTCAGTGCGGCTGAGGTCTGAAAATCCAGGCCGGAGGGGATCCGAACCAACGCACGCGCCGGAACCACAACCAGTTCGGCAAAGCCACCATCGCACTGGATCCCTAGAAGTTGGCTATTGAGGCAAATAGACTCCTCTCCCTGCAGGCAGAACTCGCATTCGCCACAGAATAGATTCGATTGGACCGCGACGTGATCGCCTGGTTTCCAGGAATCGACCCCATCACCGACTGCGAGCACCTCGCCGGCAATCTCACTGCCCGGGGTGCGCGGCAGGGTCAGCGGAACAGGGAGCCCAGCTTCTTCGAGCCACAGGTCCAACCGGTTCAACCCGCACGCCCGAACCCTCACCACCACCTCCTCGGCTCCAGGTTGCGGATCGGACAGCTGGCGGAGTTCGAATTGTCCAGGGGCGCCGTGCGCTATCAGTTGGCATGCCTTCATACACGCCTATTGAACCCAACCGACTCAGGTGGCACAATCCTAATTCTCGAGCCAAAGTTCTGGGCAGCCATATCCTGTTCGCCCACAATCAACTTGCCGAATGAAACGACGCTGTCTACTCTGTGATCGGAAATCAGCAACCCCGCCTCCTCACGGCCGGGATTCAGGGTGCCTCGCGCAGAGTCCTCTTGCAGTTAGCCGGACGAGAGGAGCAAGCCCTCGATGAGAAACCCGAGGGATTCAGTTCGTGGTATCTGGTCCCGGCGAACCGTCCATTCCCATCCATCATGCGTATTGAAAGTTCCGACGGCAGAGTACCCCTTTTGAGAGGCGTGTCGGGAGACACTTTGTTTCACGCTTCCCCGCTTGCCATGGCAATCAGCCGTCCAAGAGATGGCGTGTGCCTCGAAGTCAATCCGGCATGGGAAAGCCTCCTGGAGCAACCGCGCCCCAAACTGGTCGGGAAAACCCCCTGGGAATTCGGGCTGGCGGTCTCAGCGCAGGAGTGGCTTGATGCCGTGGAGTCACTACAACGAGGCGGGAGAACGTTTGAACTGCAGACGCACTGTACCCTCGAAGGAGGAGGACAGAAACCCCTGCGGTGGACTCTCGCACTGTTGGAGATTTCTGGTGAGCGTTTTGTCCAATCCTTGCTCGCACCTTCTACCCAGCAGGAACGACCATCTCAGGCCCCAAGCGAAAGCAAAACATCCTTCGAAGCCATCTTCCGCAACAGCCCGTATGCAATTGCCATCAACCGGCTGGCGGATGGGACATACCTGGACGTGAACCCTGCCTTTGAACGGCTTTCAGGTTATCCGAAAAGCGAGGTCCTCGGCAAGACCCCCCTGCAACTCGGGCTCGTAGACTCCGCGGAGCACAGCGATGCAGCAGCGGACGTGTTGTGCAAAACGGGCAAAATAGAATCGTTACGGACGGACACTCGAAACCGGACGGGCCGAAGAATCTCCATCCTCTATTCCGCAACGGTGGTGGAAACGGCCGGTGAGGCTCAGGTGCTCGCGATCACGGTGGACTTAACCCAACTGGCAGAAGCGGAGGAGGCCCTGCGCGATTCTGAGGAACGTCACCGGGAGTTGATCGAGAACTCCCCCATCGGTATTTTTCGTTCTTCGCTGGAAGGCAGGTTCCTGGCAGCCAACCCGGCCATGTACCGGATGTTTGGCTACGAATCGGAGGAGGAATTCATCGCTTCAATCACCGATATCTCGCACCAGGTTTACGTCAACCCGCAGAGACGGGAGGAACTTCGAGGTCTGGTACTGGCTGCGAACCGGCACGTTAGCTCCGAAGTAGAGGTCTACCGGAAAGATGGGACCCGCTTGACTGTGACTCTCCAAATGCGGGCCGTCCGGGACGCTGAAGGCCGGGTAAAGTGGCTAGAGGGTTTCTCGGAGGACATCACCAAGCGTCGCCAGCTGGAGCAGCAACTGCGACAAGCTCAGAAGATGGAGGCGATCGGCACCCTGGCGGGGGGCATCGCGCATGATTTCAATAACATCTTGGGATCCATGATTTGTTACACCGAACTTGCCAGCCAGGCCGAGCCAGGGGATCCGCAAATCCGCGAGGATCTCGTTCTGGTGCTGAAGGCGTGCGACCGAGCCAAGGACTTAGTGCGCCAGATCCTGGCATTCAGCTCCCAAACCCATCAGGAGCGGAAACCGGTAGCCCTCGAGCCCATCATCAAGGAAGCCCTCAAATTGCTCCGTTCCTCCCTCCCTGCCACAATCGAAATGACCACCCGGATCCAACCAAACCTTCCGCAGGTCTTGGCGGATCCAACGCAGATCCATCAAGTCCTGGTCAATCTCTGTGCGAATGCCGCTCACGCGATAGGTCAAAAGCCCGGTGGACTCGAGGTAAACCTGGAACAATTTGTGGCAAGCCGTGAGGAAGTGGTTTTGCATCCTGAGCTGATCCCTGGCTCGTATCTTCGTATGACGGTGACGGACACAGGTCATGGCATGGACCAGAAGACCCTAAGACGTATCTTCGAACCGTTCTTTACCACAAAGGGCCCAGGCGAAGGCACCGGTTTGGGACTCTCCGTGGTGCATGGAATCGTGCGCGATCACGATGGTTCCATACGAGTATCCAGTGAACCAGGTCGGGGAACGTCGGTACGCGTGTATCTTCCGGCTCTCTCGAGGGAATTGCAGGAAGCCGAGAGGAAGGATCTTTCCCTACTTTTTGGCCACCAGGAACGGGTGCTGTTGGTAGACGATGAACCGGCGCTGTGCGCCGCGGTGGAACGAATGCTCCGAAAGCTCAACTATCAAGTAACGGTCCATACCGACCCCCACCAGGCGCTGGCCCTGTTCTGCGAACAACCTGGACAATTCGACCTGATCCTCACCGATCTCTCCATGCCTGGATTGACCGGAGTGGACTTAGCCGCCTCCGTCCTGACCTTGCGGCCGGAAATGCCAGTGGTTTTGGCAAGTGGATTCAGCGGGACTTACACCCCAGAAAGCGTGCGGGAAATGGGGTTGAAAGGCCTGCTACAGAAACCGGTTGGGCTGGCGGATCTCAGCCGAGCAGTGCACAACGCCCTTCATCCACCCCCCTCTTGAGCGCGAATGACACCAAGAACGGGCCTTGATCAATCCCAAAACCCTCCCTTCAAAACTCGAACAATCCTCCATCCCATTGACTATCAGGGAGTAGAGGTCCCGCGGCTTAAGTCAAACTCGGACTCAAGTTCTCGGGATTCCTGCCGATATACTTAGTGAGGCTCGCCGCTAGCGCGCGAGCAGTTTTCTCGGCCAGGAAGAGAAGTCCTGGAAGTCGAAGGCAGATCCGATTCCACCCCAAGAGGGTACGAATCGAATGTGCCTTTTTTGTTGGCCCCAATCAGCCGTTAAGTCGTTAAACACGCAAGAATCTCCTCAGCGCCACGGACAGGAAGTCCACTGAGGCATCCCTGCAGACCATGATGAACCCAAGTGCACAACCGACTTTGCCAGAACTCAAGCAGCGTACCCCCCCTCGCCCCACGATCCTGATTGTAGAGGACGATGCGAGCTTGCGCAGCGCTTTGGTTCGCTTGCTTTCGAGCAGCGGATACCAACTGGAAACAGCTTGCGACGGGAGAGAGGCGGAATTGGCACTGCACAGGAGACTCCCGGACTTGGTCTTAACTGACCTGATCATGTCCAATCGGGATGGATTAGAGCTTCTGGGTTTCCTCCGTCAACACGCCCCCTGCATCCCGGTGATCGCCATGTCTGGCGGGGGCCGGATCAGTCCTGCCAGTTATTTGGAGATCGCTCAACGCCTCGGAGCTGTGCGCACTCTCGAAAAACCATTCCCCACCTCCCGACTCCTGGCCACCGTCCGGGAAGTCCTCGACCAGCACCCCCCCGCCAACTCGACGCCTGGTGAGTCCATCCCCTCTCTTTGCCCAATGATCAGAGTAAGCTAACCCTCAACCCGTCCTATCCCTATGAAACTCAGTCTCCGCAACCGCATCCTCCTTCCCACCCTGG
>CAYPNF010000050.1:0-60792 GCA_964411985.1 uncultured Verrucomicrobiota bacterium | reverse complement strand
CCCGGGTTCTCACCGCGGTGGATTGCGCGGTCATGGTGATCGACGCGGGCAAAGGTAGCGAGACCCCGACCCGTAAACTGTTCGAGGTCTGCCGCCAACGGGGAATCCCGATCTTCACCTTCATGAACAAACTCGACCATCCCGCTCGCGATCCCTTGTCGCTGCTGGATGAGTTGGAAAACGTCCTTGGCCTGCACGCTTATCCGGTCAACTGGCCCTTGGGGGACGGGCGGGATTTTCGCGGGTTGTTCGACCGGCGTTCCAAGCAAGTGCACTTTTTTGAGCGTTCCCCGGGCGGTGCCTACCGCGCTCCGGTTTCCGTGCATGGCTTATCCGATCCCATTGTTCAGGAAACCATGGAGCCGGATGTATACACCCGGGTGGTGGACGAACTGGCCATGCTGGAAGGCGCGGGCGCGGAGTTCGACCATGCCGCGATTCTGGCACAGAAGCTGACGCCGGTTTTTTTTGGCAGTGCCGTCAATAATTTTGGCGTACAACTGCTTCTGGATGCGTTCCTGGAACTGGCCCCAAAGCCCCAACCCCGCCAGGTGAGCGGGAAGACCGTCGACCCTCAGACTGCTGGTTTCTCAGGCTTCATCTTCAAGCTCCAGGCAAACATGGATCCCAAACACCGGGATCGGCTCGCATTTGTTCGCATCTGCTCCGGCCGATTCGAGCGGGACATGACGGTGATACACACGCGCACGGGAAAGAAGGTGCGCCTGGCAAGTTCCCACAAGCTCTTCGGCAGAGACCGCGAGACCGTGGACGAGGCTTACGCGGGCGATGTGGTGGGACTAGTGGGGCACTCCGAGTTTCGAATGGGCGACACGCTGGCGGAAGATCCCGCCCTGGTTTTCGATGAGCTGCCTCGGTTCGGTCCCGAATGCTTCGCCTGGATTCACAGCTCCAGCACCGCCCAGTTCAAGCGGTTTCGTGAAGGCTTGGATCAATTGCTCCAAGAGGGTGTGGTGCAGTCCTTCTTACTCCAAAACGCAACCCAGCGCGTGCCCTTGCTGGGCGCAGTCGGCCCGCTCCAATTTGAGGTCGTTCAATACCGGCTTCAGTCGGAATACGGGGCGGACTCGCGGCTGGAGTCGGGGCCCTGGAAAGTTCTGCGCTGGGTCATGCCCAGTGGACGGGCGGTCGATGAATCGATGCTTCCTTCTGGAGCGCGACTGGCCACGGATGTTGTCGGCCAGGCAGTGGTCCTGTTTGTGGACCAATGGTCCTGCGACTTCTTTTCCCAGAAGCATCCCCAGGTCGTTCTGTCCACGCTGCCTGCCAAAGAGGTATCGGACCAGAAGACCTAGCCTTCCCAAAGGTCCACCCGCGACTCGAGCAAGTCGAGAAGATGGCAGTCGGCAGGAGGGAAGGAGTAATCCCGTAACTGATGCCGGGAGACCCAGACCAGGTCCTGGCATCCGATGGGCCGGGGGTCGCCCTCCGGAAGGCGACACCGAAAGAAACGCAAGTGCACGCGTTTCCCCGGATAATCATGGGTCACCGTCTCCAGCAATTCGCCCACTTCCGCCTCGACTCCCAGTTCCTCGCGCAGTTCGCGTCGCAGACAGTCTTCGAAGGTTTCACCTGGTTCGCGTTTGCCGCCGGGAAACTCCCACAGCCCACCGAGATGATCTCCATCACGCCGCTGGGTGAGGAGGAGCAGCCCGTTTCGAAAGAGGATTCCGGCAGAAACCTCGATCTGAGGAACGGTGGCCATGTGGAGAGAGCCCGAGTCGTCGGTTTGCCGGCTACTTGCCCCGTCCAATACTCTTGTAGACCCACCCCAGTCTCTCCATCTCCTGGGGATCGAAGAGATTTCGTCCATCAAACATGATGGGATGCGTCATCACCTTGCGGGACTTCTCGAGATCGAGCTGCTTGAATTCCTCCCATTCCGTGGCCACCACGAGTGCATCGCAACCCTTGGCGACCTCATTCATGTCGTCGACGTAGGTCACGTCGGGCAACAGGGCCTTGGCCTTCTCCATGGCCTTCGGATCATGCACTCGCAGCACCGCGCCTTCCTTCAGCAACCGCCGACACACTTCGATGGCGGGCGACATGCGGACGTCATCGGTGTTCTGTTTGAAAGCCAGGCCCAGTACGCCAATGCGCTTGTCTTTGATCACCCAAAGCGTGTCGCTGATCTTCTTGAGGAACTTGTCCATCTGCTGACCGTTGATCTTCTGGACCTCCTTCAGTAAGCCGAAGTCGTAGCCTAACTGTTCTGCTATTTTGACAAAAGCGCTCAGGTCTTTGGGGAAGCAACTACCCCCGAAACCGAGCGAGGCATCCAGGAACTGGCGGCCGATCCGCTTGTCCATGCCGATCCCGTGGGCTACTTCCTGCACATTGGCGCCAGTTGCCTCGCAAATGGCGGATACGGCGTTGATATAGGAGATCTTCAGAGCCAGAAACGAATTGGCCGCGTGCTTGATCAACTCGGCGGAGTTGATGTCGGTGACGATAATGGGGGCGTTGAAAGGAGTGTAGATTTCCTTCATGGCCGGCACCGGCCGCTGGTTCACGACGCCCACGACAACCCGGTCTGGGTGAAGCAGATCCTCCACCGCAAAACCCTCCCGAAGGAACTCGGGGTTGCTCACCACGTCAAACTCGACCTTCGCTTTGCAGTACCTTTTGATGGTCTCGGCCACCTTCTCGCCGGTTTTTACCGGGACGGTGCTCTTATCCACCACAATCTTGTACTGGGTCATGCACCCTGCGATCTCGCGAGCCACCCCTTCGATGAAGCTCAGATCGACGGCCCCATCAGGCTGAGGCGGTGTGGGAACGGCAATGAAGATGACGTCGGAGTTCTGGACCCCGTCCGGCGTGCTGGGGGAAAACCTCAGCCGACCTGCGGCCACGTTGGATTTCACGAGTTCCTCCAGGCCGGGTTCGTAAATCGGCATTCGGCCAGCCTGAAGAACCTTCACCTTCTCTGCATCGCTATCGACGCAAATGACCTGATGCCCAACCTCGGCAAAACAGGTGCCCGTAACCAACCCGACGTACCCCGTACCAATGATGCAAAGTCTCATTGGGAGGCTACCCTAAAGGAGCCAATGGAATCCGGCAAGCCCGGCGGATGTCACTTCTTGGTCGGAGCGCCCGCGGGAGGTTCAGCGTTCAGGCCGGCCTTGTTGGTCATTTCCGGCAGCATAGGCACGGAGAGGGGCTTGATCGAGGCGGAGTTGGTGGGGGCAAGGTTGGGATACTTCTTGAGAAGGGCATCCTTCTTGGTACCTGCCTCCGCCATGACCGCGCTGAAACCGGCACCAGGCTTCAGGACCTCGTCGTACATTTTCAGGGCCTTCTCCCCCTGGTTCTTCGCTTCGTAAAAGCCGGCCAGCACGAGCCGGCTCTTGTTGGCGACTCCCTCGGAAGGAAACTTCGCCACGAGGCTCTCGTAGGCGGCGATGGCCGGGTCTATTTTATCCTGTGCGTCCAAGGAGGCAGCAATGCCATAAGCCGCAATGGGGGCTAGCAGGCTGTTTCCGTGCTCCTTCGCAAAACGCTCGAATTGAGCCTGAGCCTCGGAGTACTTGCCCTCGGCAAAGAAATTCCCAGCGGCGAGCAACATCGCGCGCTCCCCCGCGCTGGTGGAGGCATGGGCATTGGCCACCTTCAGAAAGTCCTGAGGAGAGGCAATGGCAGGGTTGTCCTGACTGGCTGGTAAAGCTTTGAGAGCCAACAACTCACGGCTGGCAGCCAATTCCTTCTGTTCCCGATTCCAGTTGTAGACGTAACCAGCCACAACCACCACCAAGGCGATAGCCCCAAAGGTGTAGATGCGCTTGCGGTTCACCTCAAACCAAGCGAGAAACTCAATAAACAGCGTCGATTCGCTCGAATCCTGATGCATAAAGTGGGGGGAATTGTTCGGGTGGGCTGCAAAAAGGCAAGCTTGAAAATCGCATCCGCGAAATCCGGTTGCACTTTTGCTCGCAGCCGCCATACTTCCCGTATCATGGCTAGTAACCCGGTGACCCAACTTGACTTGCCCGGAATCCCAAAGATCAAGAGCGGCAAGGTTCGTGAGATCTTCGACCTCGGTGAAGCCCTCCTCATGGTGGCCACCGACCGCATTTCCGCTTTTGACTGTGTGATGCCCAATGGAATACCCCGCAAGGGGGAGGTGCTCACCCAGATTTCCTACTTCTGGTTTGACCGTTTCGCCAACCTGGTCCCAAACCATCTGCTCGCCCTATCGGGAGATCCGCTCCCAGAGAAACTGCAGCCATGGGCAGCAGTCCTCGGCGGTCGCAGCATGATCGTCAAGAAAGCCCAACCCCTAGCGATTGAATGTGTTGTCCGGGGTTACCTGGCTGGCTCTGGCTGGAAGGAGTACCGCCAAAGTCAGACTGTTTGCGGGATCAACCTCCCCCCCGGCCTCCTGGAGTCGTCCGAACTCCCTCAGCCCATTTTCACTCCCGCCACCAAGGCCGAAACCGGCCACGACGAAAATATCTCGTTCGAAACAGCGGCCCAGATTGTCGGTCAGGATATTGCGACCCAAGCTCGCGATACCAGCCTGCGGCTCTACACGCATGCCCGGGACTATGCCCGGCAGCGGGGGATCATCATCGCCGACACCAAGTTCGAATTTGGCCTGTTCGAAGGCAAGCTGATCCTCATCGATGAGGTGCTCACGCCGGACAGCTCCCGATTCTGGCCCGCTGCGGATTACAAACCTGGAAGGGGACAGGCAAGCTTCGACAAACAGTACGTGCGGGACTACCTGGAGACGCTTAGCTGGAACAAAACACCCCCTGCGCCTGCGCTGCCATCGGATGTAGCGTCAAAGACCACCGAGAAATACCTCGAGGCCTTTGAGCGGATTACCGGCCGCAAACTCTGACCCGAGGACGGACCGCCGGGCCGTCCGCACCCCTACGGACATCGCAGCGCGATGTCCCTACCTGCCATCACGCTACCCCATGGTAGGGACCGACCGCTGGGCGGTCCGCACCCCCTGCGGACATCGCAGCGCGATGTCCCTACCTGCCATCGCACTCTCCATGGTAGGGACGGACCGCAGCCTGCCGTTTTCCATTCCTCATCTCATCGGCGCGGTGGTGGGACGGACGTCCTACCTTTTCCGACGAGGTTCGCTTCTTCCTCAGCCGCCTCGGACTTGCTCCTTCTTTTCCTCCAGCTCGCCTTGGAACTTCCGCCGTTCGCTGGCGAGTTGTTTCTCGAGTTGCGCCATCGCCTCGTAGTCGCCGCCAGCCTGAGCCTTGGCCAACTCCGCCTTGAGGAAGATCTCCCTCTCCGCGATCTTCGCGGCATAGACGGAATCCAGTTCCGCTAACTGCGCTTTTTGCGCTGCGGACACTTTCTTTACCGGCGCCGATTTGTTCAACCGCTCCATCGCGAGTTCATATGCAGACTTCATAATAACTTTGACAACGGACCTTAACGCACCAATCTACTGCGGCGCAAGTGTCGGGAGAAGCCCGGAGCCTGCGCCAACCGCCGACTGCTTCTGCTTATGTGCCACAAGCCAAACGATACTTCCCCGCCCGGGCAACAGGCTGACCGCTCTCCCCTCGTGAGGTTGATCTCGACCGACTTCGACGGCACCATTCACACTGACGGCGCCCAACCGCGCATTCCGTTGGCCTTCCAGGAGCAGGTGGAGCTTTGGCAGGCCCAGGGGTGCAAATGGGTTATCAACACGGGCCGTGACATGGACAGCCTGCAACAGGCTTTGCGGGAATGTCGGCCCCGCGTACAGCCTGACTACCTCGTCCTGGTGGAACGGGAGATCTACCAGCGCCGCAACGGCGGCTACGTGGGATGCGACGATTGGAACCAACGCTGCACTCAGGCACACTATCGCCTCTTCCGCCGGGTCGAAGCAGACCTCCCTGCCCTTGTGGACTGGATCCAGGAGCGTTTCCAGGCCGACCTCTACTCCGACCCTTGGTCCCCGCTTTGCCTGATCGCCCGCTCCAATCCGGACGCGGATGCGATCCTCGCCCACATCCTCCACTACTGCAAAGGGGTACCTGGGTTGACGGTCATGCGGAATGACGTCTACGCCCGCCTAAGTCACGCAGACTTTAACAAAGGCAGCGCCTTGCTTGAGATTGCGCGGCAGCTGAACGTGCCCCAGCAGGCCATTTTCGCCGCGGGTGACCACTACAACGATCTCCCCATGCTGACGCGGAGTGTGGCTGGCTGGATCGTTGCCCCTGCGAACGCGATCCCAGAAGTTCAGCAAGCCGTCCGCCAAGAAGGAGGATACCTTTCCCGTCAGGAGGGAGGTCAGGGGGTGGCGGAGGCTCTGGACCTTCTGTCCCAAGAGGGACGTCTGCCTGAAGGCTTTGCGTTAGCAACTCCCTAGCGGAAAAGCTTTTCCATTGGCGGTCCTGCATTTGACAGGGGTCGGCGGCGTGCTAAAGTTCCGATACTTGTCGCCTTTTCGGGCGATGATTGTAAACTTTGTTAAACACGACCAGTAAGTGAGCTTACCGTCCAAAAGAAAACAAAAGCAGACATGAGTGTCGTCTCCTCCGCCTCGCCCAAACAACCTGGGCCTGGGCAAGTCAGTCCTATTCACGACGCGGTCATTCGAATCGCCGGCAACTCGCAGGATGGCATCCAAGCGATTGGTGGGTTTCTCGCCCGCCTGGCGGGCCGCAGTGAACAGGAGGTCATGACCTTCATGACCATCCCCTCCACCATCTCGGGCGGACCTTCGATTTTCCAAGTGCGAATCGGTTCCCAGGAAGTGCACAGCCCCGGGGACGAATGCGACGTGTTGCTAGCTTTCTACCAGCATTCCTACGACGCCCACCTCTCTTCCCTGGCTAAGGGCGGGATCGTCTTGTATGACTCGGACCACGTCACGCCTAACCCGGAAAAAACCTCCGAGTATCGGCATGTGGGTGTTCCCATCTCCTCCCTCACCGTCGAGGCCATTGGAGGCGCTGGGAGGGACAAGGGAAAGAACATCTATGCGCTGGGATTGATCGCGCACATGTTCGACCTCGACAAAGAGCGGCTTGAGGAAGTGATTGGCCAGCGGTTTGCGGGGAAGGACAGCAGCGTCCTGACCAATGCCCTCAGCGCTTTCCAGTCTGGCTACGGGTATTCCATGGCCACAGCGGTGGATCTCTACCGATTTGCCGAAAGCCTGAAGCGGGAGCGCGCGCAGGTCGTAATGAATGGGAACGAGGCCATTGCCTATGGCCTGATCGCCGCCGGGGTGCGCTTTGGGGCCGGGTATCCCATCACTCCCTGGACCGATATCATGGAACTGCTTCGTCGGGAGCTCCCGAAGTACGGCGGGATGTTCATCCAATGCGAGGATGAGATTGCTTCCATCTCCATGGCTCTTGGCGCCAGCTACGGCGGCAGGGTAGCCGTGACCGGCACCAGCGGACCGGGCTTATCCCTCAAGACCGAAGCCCTGGGCTGGGGGGTTATGGCCGAGGTTCCGGTCGTCATTGTCGACGTGCAGCGTGGCGGTCCCTCCACCGGCCTGCCCACAAGCACCGAGCAATCGGACCTGAACATCGCCAGCTTCGGCAGCCATGGCGACGCTCCGCGCGTGGTCATCGCCCCTTCCAGTGTGGAAGACTGCTTCTACACGAGCCTGGAGGCCGTCAATATTGCCCGCAAATACAGCGTTCCCGTGATCCTGCTCACCGACCAGGCGCTGGGCACACGCATCGAGGCCTTTCTGGAACCCGACCTGAAGAACCTCTGCCAGGATATCGGTCCTGACCTAACCCCCGTGGCGTCGGCCAAGCCGTACGACGTGGAGGCGGTGGATGGGATCGCGGTTCACAAAGCGCCAGGCACCAGGATTCTGGACGGGAAATACCCGATCGCCACCGGCTTGGAGCACGACGAAGCGGGACACCCCTCCGCTGCGGCCAAGCACCACACCCAGATGACGGCGAAGCGGCGAAACAAACTGCTGGCTTTGGCCAAAACCCTTCCGGTTCCCAAGATTCACGGCCCGGAAACCGGTGAAGTCCTACTGGTCGGATGGGGCTCCCTCCAAGGGCAAATTCAAGAAGCGGTGGCGAAACTGCGGCGCAAATCCATGGAAGTGTCCGCCATTCATCTGCGCCACGTCTGGCCTCTTCCTGAAGGACTGGACCGTATCTTCGGCGGTTTCCAACACATCCTGGTGGTAGAACTGAACGACCAGGGCTTGTACGGATTCGGGCAGCTGGCGGCGATTCTGCGATCCCGCTTCTGCAACCCCAACATCGCCGGCATCAACAAAACCGACGGGCTCACGTTCAAGGTGAAAGAGATCGAAGAACGGGTGGAAGCCTTTCTTGCCACTCATCGTAACCGGGCCTGAGCAAGCTGCCTTCACCCTCCCCTTTTCACACTGACACCACCATGACCTCTACGACCGTTCAACCTCCTCTTGAGAAATCCCAGGTGACCGAGTTACCATTGGAAGATCGGAAGCCACTGACAAAAAAGGAAATCGCCTCCGACCATCCTACTTGGTGTCCGGGCTGCGGCGACTTCTCGGTTCTCGCTCTCTTCTTCAAACTCGTCGAACGAAAGAAGCTTTGGCAGGAGAAGATTGTGACGGTGGCGGGAATCGGGTGTTCGAGCCGTTTCCCCTACTTTGTTCAGGCGCACGGCGTTCACTTCATCCATGGCCGCGCCCTCCCCTTTGCCACCGGCCTTTCCTTGAGCCGCCCGGACCTGCACGTCTTTGTCTTTGGCGGGGATGGAGACGCTTTCTCCATCGGTGGCAATCATTTCACGCACACGGCAAGGAAGAATGTGAGGCTCACCTATGTGGTCATGGACAACTGGGTGTACGGCCTGACGAAAAACCAGACTTCCCCCACTTCCCCCACCGGGTTCAAGAGCAAGACCGACATCTGGGGCGCCGTAGATCGTCCGATTAACCCGGCAAAGCAGGCCATCGCCGCAGGGGCCACCTTCGTGGCCCGCACCACTCACACCAACCCGAACCATGTCTTGGAAATGATGGAAGCGGCGATGAACCACGATGGCTTCAGCTTCATCCAATGTCTGAGTGAGTGTGTGGAGTTCTACCCGGGGGCCTTCGACGCCGCCAATCCACGCAAGCAAGGGACCTTCCGGCTTGTTCCCAAAGAACACGATGTGACCGACGAGTTGGCGGCCTACAAACTGGCCAGTGAACCCTTCCCTGGGTCCTTCGGGATTCTGTACAACGTGTCCCAGCCAACCAAGAACGCCGAGGAAGCTCGAATTATTGATTCTTACCGAAAGAAGACTGCGAGCCTGGCCGACTGGGAGATTCTCCATCAGTCCTTCAGCAGGATGAAGTAGAAACCGCCGATTCGGTCCGCCTCCTCGGTCTATTGTAAAAGGGTCCGACTATCGTGCTGTGATGTCACCATTTGCGCATTGAGCGGACGTCGGGAATCCTTACCTCGCGCCATGATGGGATCAACGCCTTCTGCAAATTCAACCGTGATGGGCCGTATGACAAGGGTGAATACACTCGCGTAAGATTTCTTCAGTCAATCTTCCTATAGCACATAAGTTGGACCCCTTCTTCATGATGATAAATCAACACGCAACAAGCTTCGCGCCATCGCATTCCCGTTACCTCGAGCTAGCGCTCGTTATGGTACTTGGACTGAGTTCCGCCTTCGGTGCCGATTGGAACGCGACGCTTGCAGCGCAGTACCTGGACGGGCGTCAGAAGGCGTGGTTGAATTGGAAACCCGCCTTTGATGATCCAGGAGGACCCTGTATTTCCTGCCACACTGGGGTTCCTTACCTGATGGCACGCCCTGCTCTAAGGCTCTTCTTGGCTGAAAAGGCACCCACCGAGTTTGAAACAGCCCTGCTGGAGGGTCTCCGGCGTCGCGTGCCGTTGACGACTCCCAAGCAGTACGCCCCCAATGCGAAGCAATCGGAGGCGGTGCAGTTCCTGGGTGCCGAATCAGTCCTCTCTGCCATGCTGTTGGCAGCGGAGGATCGTCGTGCGGCAAAAGGGCTGAATCCCACGACGGAAAAGGCCTTCGAGCGTATGTGGGCATTGCAGCTTCAATCCGGCCCGGAGCAGGGCGCGTGGGCGTGGAACAGCCTCGAGTTGGACCCCTGGGAAGAGCCCGCCTCTGCCTACTATGGCGCTGCGTTGGCTGCGGCGGCAGTTGGTATGGCGCCATCAGAGTATAGGCAGCGACCCGACGTGCGCCGGAATGTAGCTTCGTTGACTCGTTTCCTGCGCAACCATCAACCAGGTCAACCCCTGCACAACCGGCTGACGGTGGGCTGGGCTTCCGAGTATCTACCCGAGCTTCTCGCAGCGGAGGAAGTGAAGCGACTTGCCGCAGAGATCCTGAGCAAACAGGAGGCGGACGGCGGCTGGACTTTGGAATCGCTGGGCCCCTGGCGCGAACGCGATGGCCATCCCAAGCGCCAGGGCTCGGACGCATATGCCACCGCTTACGCGGCGTTCATCCTTCAAACCTTGGGCGGCTTGGCCAAAGATCCGCGGCTTGAACGTGCTCTCGAATGGCTGCGTGCGAAACAAGACCCGAAGGAGGGGTTCTGGCACGCCACCTCGATGAACAAACATTATACCCCCAGCACGATGCCTTCGCTTTTCATGCGGGATGCCGCCTCTGCATTCGCCACAATGGCGCTGACCGCATCCACGCCCCGGTTCCCGGCAGCAGGCGAGAAGCAGAAGGCAGAGAAATGAGCTTAACAGAGGGCTGGGGTAGAGGCTGCGATTAAGCAACTGGCTCCCTGGCTTCGCCAGAAACGAGGCTTGATTCGCACACGTTGCTTGCGCAACGCTTGCGAAGAATCAAACAACTCCGGATATGCGCCCCGCCAACGAGCCCCCTGCTGAACTCCCACTCCTCAACCGTCGAGAATTCTGCGCACGATCCCTGGCCGCCGCCATCGCCGGCTTGGCTCTGCCGGTTGCGGGTCAGAACGCGTCTGGCGGCACCCCAGCGGTTTCCAAACCCCGGCGCAAGTGGGAGCTGTTCGTGGTTCAGCATTCCCATATTGACCTGGGTTTCACGGATCGCCAGGAAGTCATCGCCGATTACCACCGCCAATTCGTTCGCCAGGCTGTCGAGATGGCCTTGAGCCCGGCCCAGAAGGGCCGCAGCCCCGATTGCCGCTTCAAATATACCATTGAAGGTTTCTGGTCCTTGGAGCAGTTCCTTCGCTCGGCCAGTTCCAAAGAGCGGCGCGATCTGATTCGCTGCCTGAAATCGGGGGTGATCGAGCTGACCGCCGGCTATTTCCACCTGACCGAACTGCTGGACACGGAGGTGCTTCGGTCGACACTGCAACCGGGGCAGCGCTTCGCCCGGCGCGAGGGTCTGCACCTGGACACCTGCATGAGCTGCGATGTTAACGGGTTTTCGTGGGCATTCAGTGACTTGCTCATCGATGCCGGTGTTCGTTATCTTTCGACCAATATCAACGTTCACCATGGCGGCGTTCCGTTGGGTGGGCCGCTGAAGCCCTTCTATTGGGAATCGCCCTCGGGGCGGCGCCTGCTGGCCTGGAACGGGCTGGCGTATCACCGGGCTAACGTGCTGGGATTGATGGGCTACTATGCGCCGGACACGGATCTCGGATTTCCCGGCCTCAAAGTGCCGCCCAAGCATGGGTTCGTAGACATCCGGGACATCAGCTTTGCCGAGCGCAAATTGCTGCCCACCCTGGCTCACCTGGAAACCATGGACTATCCCTACGACTTCCTGCCGCTGATGGGCAACGCGGTCTACACGGACAACGGACCGGCGGGCGACCACTACTGCGATATCATCCGCCAGTGGAACCTGGTGCACGGGGACCAGATTCACATCCGGACTGCGACGCTGAGCGAGTTCTTCAAGCACGTGGAGCAAGCCGTGTCGGCGATTCCCACCTATCGCGGCGAATGGACCGATTGGTGGTCAGAGGGCGTTGCCGCCACGCCGATGGATACGCTGCTGTTCCGGAACGCTCAGCGAACCCGGCACCTGGTCACCAGGCTCGATGCCCGGCACCGCGTGGTTTCTCCGGAACGCCTCGAAGCGATCGACCGCCGGCTCGCTTTGTACGCCGAGCATACTTTCGGCTACTCGAACACATCCAGCCACTCGCTGCTGACGCACCAGGTGTTCACTCGGAAGACGGCCCACGCGATACAGGCCGATGAGCTCGCGGGCCAGGCGCTCGTCGAGGTATTGCGTCACCATGGGGAAGGCGAGTTCTCCGCCCGACGCCCTTTCACCTACAAGGTCATGAACCCGCTCGACCGGCCGGTCCGGGCCGCGGTCCAGCTGCCCGTTGATTACTGGGAGGAGCCTTTTGTGGCGCAGGGGGTGCGCGTGCTTGGGCCGGACGGCGCGTCGCTGCCGTGCCAGCTCGAACCCGCCCCGCGCGGGCGGGTGATTGTGACGCAGGTAGAACTGTCGCCAGAGGGCGAACTCGCGTTGCGTGTCGAGAAGGGCAGTCCAACCCATGCTCCGTCCGGGAACTCTCAGGGCTTCAGCAACGCGTTTTATCGCGCCTCATGGGATGAACGGCGCGGGATCTTCAGCCTCGTGGATGCGGCGAGCGGGAATGAGTTGCTCAAGCCGGACGGTGGCGGTTTGGGATGCCCGATTTACCAGGTCTTCCCAGAAGGCGATCGCGGCTCGGCGGCCGGCTTTGGCTTTTCGGCACGGACCATCCCGAAGGACAAGATCACCACCGGCAAGTGCACGGGAGCAAGGCGTGTCAGCGCCGGGGAGGTCTGCGAACGTTGGGAGCTGGTTTACGATGTCCCAGGCACAAAGAGCTATGTGCTCGCGGCGACGTTCTACCGGGGTCTCCCTCAAATCGAACTGTCGGCCCGCGTGGAGAAAACGGACGTCATGGACCCCGAGGGACTCTATGTTCTCTTCCCCTTGGAAATGGACGGAGGGATTTGGCACCTGGACAAGCCGGGCGGTCCGATTCGGCCTGGCAAGGATCAACTCCCGGGAAGCTGCTGCGATTACTACTGTCTGCAGTCCGGCGCCGCGCTCGTCGCCAGACGGGGCGGCATCGCCTTGACCGTGCTGGACGCCCCGCTGGTCCAGATCGGCAGGCTTAAGCTCTGGAACTACTCGACCTCCATTGAGCCTACGGGCCCGCTCTTTTCCTGGCTGACCAACAACAAGTGGGAGACAAATTTCCGGCTCACCTGCGGCGGGCGTTACGAATTCCGTTACGTGTTGCAGGTTGCACCCGCTTTTTCTGACGCGCGCGAAGCGATTCACGCCTGCCAGGCCAACAGCATGCCCCCGGTCGTGGTTCGACATTAGTACAGAGCCACTTGGGGTCATCTCATAAGTATACAATGTACCCAGAACCAGGGATTAGGAGGGTTGAGCGCATGGCACGGCCTGTACGGATGGAGAAAACGGGCGGTTGGTATCGCGTGAGCGCCCGCGGCAACGAACGGAAAGTCATTTAACGGGAACACCGTGTCCGCGGTTGGACTTGCGAAATCACGGAGTGGTGGCGACCCATGCCGAACGATACGAACAGCGCTTGGGACGGGACCGCACGGAGAAAGCGCGGATGAAACAAGTGCTCGCATTGTTGAGTTGTGCGATGTGACCCCGCTTCATCTGGTGATCACCAGGGGTTGGTTCACCAACGAGATTCCTCCATGAAGTTCACCATATAGCACATTAGTCGGACTGCTCCCGCTGGCGGCTCCTTTTTTTGCGTGCTTTTCGCACGATTCGCTCCTAGGTTGCTTGGTATGTACGTTTGGCTTATTGCGATCGCGGTCCTTGGTTTCATGGGAGCTACTGGTTACTTTAAAGGCGCTATTCGTTCGAGCGTCTCCCTGCTGGGCTTGTTCGTTGCCCTGTTTGCCAGCATGCCCCTTGCTGGTCCGGTTCGTCCCCTCATTCCCAAACTGGGGCTACCGCACCCGTTCTGGGGGTGGTTCCTCCCCCCAGCCATTGTTTTTCTCCTGATCGCGCTGGTCTTCATGGGGCTCAGTTTCCTGGTCCATCACAAGGTGGCTATGCATTTCAAATACGGGGCTGATGATTACACTCGGGCTCGCTGGGAGCGGCTCAATTCGCGATTGGGCTTGGGAGTGGGCTTGGTAGGAGGCTGCATCTACACCATTCTGATCGGATTAGCGATCTACATCCTCGGCTACCCTGCGGTGCAGGTGAGCACCGAAAACAGCTCCGGGGAGATCAGGTTTCTGGCGGACGCAAGGCAGCAACTCAAAGATGCGGGCCTCGACAAGAGCTTGGCGGCCATTGACCCCATGCCCGACTACTATTACCTCACGTCGGATGTGATCGGCCTGCTGTATCATAACCACATTCTCCAAGACCGACTCGCGGCTTACCCTGGGTTCCTGCTCACCAGTCAACGCCCTGAATTGCAGGAGATTGCCACGGACGTGGATCTGCAGGGCCAGTGGCAAACCAAAGCGTCTTTCATCGGGATCCTGAAAAACCCCAAGATCGTCGCCATCATGGGAAACCAGGAGATTGCAGCTGAACTCAAGCAGTTGGACTTGAAAGATTTATACCAATATCTCCGGATAGGGAAGTCCGCGAAATACGATGACGAGCGGATTCTGGGAAGGTGGCGGCTGGATCCAGCGGCTTCGCTCATTCAGTACAAGAAGAAGAATCCTGACCTCTCCGCCAGGGAAATGAACTTCACCAAGAAAGTTCTCACCCTTCTCTTCCCCAAGGTCACTTTGCTCGCCACACCCGATAACAAGGCGATCCTCAAGATGGACCTAACGGAAGATGCCAAGAGAGCGATTCAAGCCGAGCAGCAGGCAAATCAACCCCCTCCCGACGCGAACCAACCGGGCGCTGAGGAGGCTCAAGCTGCCGCAGCCGCCCAAGCCATGATGATGCGGCGCTATGGTCGCACGGGCGGTGCCCCAGCGGCTCCAGCAACCCAAGCAGCGAGACCTGCAGAGGCAAAGAAAGGCCCCACCTTGGCCGACGTCAATATCGCCACCCAAGGCAGCTGGTCGCGCGAAGGTCTCAAGTACAAGCTCAACTTAGCCAACGAGAAAGACAAGTTTTCTGGAGAAGCGACGGCGGATGAGGACCGACTCATTGTCTCGCTGTCCGGATACCAACTGGTTTTCAATCGGTAAGGTCCCCTTCTCACCTCAGGGGTGGAATCAGCGCAGGGTCGCTGTTCTGAGGTAGACGTGGAATCCCATCCTCCATAACAGAGGACAGGGGAAGGTATTCTTCCTTACGGCGCAATCTATCGAATCACGGAAAAACCCATCAGGCTAGGAGAAGCCTTCATTCCTGCACCCGCGTCGAACATACCCACCGGGGCCGGTGTACCTGGGTTAATGAAAGGGTTCATGCTCGACGTGCTCCTGGGGATGGCGGCTGAAGCGGGGGAAACGTGGGCATGTGTGGGAAACCTGGTCTGGGACGAGGGAGACAGCGGAGCGCCCATCGAATCCATCGCAAGGATGGTCGGTTCCGACGCAGGCACACTCGCTACCTCAGCGACTTGCATACCGAGGAAATAGACACCAAAGGCGGCGAGACCCAAGGCTCCGGCAAGCGCGGGACGAAAATCGAGTGAGAAGAAGAAACCTCGCCACCAAGGTTCTGACCGAGCCGCTCCCGCTTCGATGCGAGCGCAGATCTTGTCGGGCAGCTCAAAGAAGAACCCTGGAGGCGGCTGTTCGTGGCGCTTCAGGGCGAGCAACTTGCTCAAGTCTGAAAAATCTTCTGGCCCGTGATTCATAGCATTCACTTCAAATAATCTGCCAAGTAACCCTGCAACTGCTGGCGCGCGTAGAACAACCGCGAACGCACCGTGCCGACGTTGCAATCCATGATTCGCCCAATCTCTTCGTGGGGCAGGCCTTGGATGTCGTGCAACGTCACCACAAGCCGGTGATCTTCTGACAGTTTCTGCATGGCGGCGTTCAACTTTTCCTGCAGTTCCGCCAAGTTGACCTCACGGCGTGGAGTCTTCTCAGAAATGAGGGAAACCAAATCAGGATCATGCTCCGCATTGAAGTCCAAGTCATTCAGACTCAGATGAGTGCGATTCTTCCGTTGCTTCAGGAAGTTAATCGTCCTGTTGACCGCAATTCGGTAGACCCAGGTAAAGAAGCTGGAATCTCCCTTGAAAGACTTGAGTGCTTGGAACGCCTTGATGAAAGTTTCCTGGGTCAGGTCACTGGCGTCCTCATGGTTGGACGTCATGTGGTAGACCGTGGCGTAGATTCTCTCCTGATACTTGCGAATCAATTCGTCATACGCCCGCAGCTCCCCCTTCTGCACCCGCCGAATCAGGGTAGCGTCGTCTTCCACAGGTGGCGTCTGTGTTTCCACGATGGGCGGCAGATTCGCTGCTACGGCCGCAGTCATCAATCGGTTAAGAACCTGACCCCAGCGAAGCAGTCTGCTCTGCCAGGAACGCGGCGGTACCCGCCAGAGCCTGTCTTCCCGCCGACGCGGGGAGCACCAGCAAGGACTGCCGAGCTGAATCACAGAATCCACGGATGACCGATTGAGACTCCGCCAAGACTCCGTATTTTTCCAAAATGCCGAGGAGTCGGGGCATGCAGCGCACATCCCACCGCCCGAGCATCTCCAACAACTCCGACCGCTCCGTTTGGGTGGATCGATCCAAGGCCAGAATCAACGGCAAAGTCGCCTTGCCACTGGCGAGATCTGTACCCAATGATTTTCCAGCAAACAATTCGTTACCAAATACATCCACACAATCGTCGTAAATCTGATAGGCGGTTCCCAAAGCGATGCCATAACCTCGCAGTGCGACTCTTTCATCCGGGGTGCATCCCGCCATCCAGGCCCCGAGATCACAAGAAAGCCCAAACAACTCTCCGGTCTTCATCCGGATGATGCGGAAGTACTCACTGCAGCTCAAGTCGAACCGCCGCAGCCTTTGATTCTGTAGGATCTCCCCGGTGCAGACCGTTTTGGTGGCACAGGAGACGGCCCGACAGATGTCCGGGGTGGGAAAACCGGCGGCCAACTGCAGAGCGTGGGCAAAGAGACAGTCACCCACCAGGACACTCACGGTGTTACCACACTCGGCAGCCAAGGTGGGACGATTCCGCCGGGTATCAGCAAGGTCAATGACGTCATCATGGACCAAGGTGGCGATGTGAACCATCTCGATGATGGACGCAACGGTGACCAACTCGTCGCTCACCGCCCCAACGGATTCGGCACTGAGGGCCACCAAAGCGGGTCGCAGCTGCTTGCCCTCACCGGTGAGAGCATACCGTGCATACGCAGCTACTTCCGGCTCAAACTCTTCCACTTGCTCGGACAAACGGCGGGAAACGGCTGCAAGAAAAGGCTCCACTGGCTCCACAATTCGCTTCCAAGAAAGGGGCGAATCAATGGAGGGTTCCGGAGGGGCGATGGGCAGACCCACAGCCTGTCTTTCGGCAGCCAGCATGGCGAGGCAATGTAGTTTTGTCGGGATGACAAGTCAAACGGTTAGATTACTGAGTTAGTCCAGCATTTGACAAAGAGGCAATTCCCTGTAAGGTATCGCCTGTCAGAATGAACAGGATGAAACGTCATCATAATCTGAAGCAGAGCTGGTGTATCCAGGTAACTGGAAGAGCCAAGCGACGCTCCTGTGCCATTTCATTGGCCATCGTGGATCGGCGGACCTGATAAAGAACTATCAACGATTTCGACAACCCACGATTGCCCCGCAATCGTGGGTTTTCTGTTGGTAACAATCAGGTGACCGTTTGAATGAAATGAAACCTTTGGAGATCGAAGACAGTATTGGAAGAAAGAGAAGTGAATATGGAACTACTAAGAAAAAGAGGGGGGGCGAGCTATTATGCCCCCAGAGGCAGAGACGAGGACCCTTTGCTGGCTAGGGATAAGCGGGAGTCACTCAATGCCGAGCTGGAACTCCTGAAAAACCGGCTGGTCAAGGCCCATCTGAGTCAACTGGGCGCTCCTGCATTGCTCCCGGTACTGAAGAGAGCTGCGGATGATGCAGCCGCCTTGGTGTGGACGACTCCCTACCCGCTGTTGCTGCTTCCAGTCCTCTTGGAAGAGAAGACCGATGTCGCGCTCCAGCACTTTGCCCATCAAGAGGTTATCCTCCGCCGCAGCCGGACAGCTGCGCCAGTAGCCGCATGAGACAGCCAATCCATTGGGTTCAAACAAGCTCTTGGAAAAGGCGCTGAAGAGACACGGCACCCGCCGTGGACAGCGTCTTTTCCAGGAGCTTGTCTGACTTTCGGCCACCATCGACCCAGGAATCATCCCCGTGGCCAAAAACGCATCCAACTGCGGAAAGGCGTCTTCGCCAGCAAGTCCTGGATCAACTCCTCCACGTTGCGGGCTTTGGGCTCCTCCAAACCTCGACACAGCCATAGGGTTACGGCAAAGAGCAGGAGCATGGCCAGGAAGTAGCCGCTATATCGGTTCCAGTTGATTCCGAGAAACACAGTCTCGCGAGCACCCCAGACATCAATCTGGAGGCCCCACAACACCGGTCCGATCCCCAGCACGAGGTTGGCGACAACGGAAAAGAGCGCAAAGAAGTGATTTCGCCCCATTTCGGGAACGATCGCCATGGCGAGGCGATTGTTCGCCATGGTGTATACCGAATAACCCAAGCCCATACTGATCCCCAAGCCCAGCACGAGCTCCAGCCGATAGGGCAACACCTTGCCCGCGAGGAGCGTCCAACCTACCAGAATCCCGAGCCATCCCAGAATGCAGACAGTCAGGACAGGTTTGCTCCCATACCGATCCAAACGGGTTCCAAAAAGGGCCAAGCCGCCCAAACCGCCGAGGTAAGAGACCGCAGTCACGATAAGGATGGTTCCCTCGTGGAAACCGGCCGCAGACTTGAGCCACGCCAAAGTGAAGACGTTGAGACCTCCGTAAGCCAGTGACCAAGCCACATTCAATCGCAGTAGTTTTCGGAAAGGAGGATAGGCGGCGATTTCCTTCCATGGCACGGGCTCGGGTCCCCCTCCCTCCTGGTGAGGCGGGGCAGCGTCGGGAATCCGCCGCAGGAAAAAGAGACTCGCGGAGCCGGAGAATGCACTGAAAGCAAAGGCCGTGGCAAACTGCCACGGGCTCGGGTTTGTCCCGAGGAGAAGCCCGGCCAAAACGAGCGTCAAGAAACTGCCTGCGTTCACACAAGCAGCGTCCCTCGCGAGGTAGTTCCCTCGCACGGCAGCTGGAACCAAAGCGGTGATCCAGGGAAGCCAGGCGGCACTGGAGATGCCACGGGACAGATTGAAACCGAAGAGGAGGAAGAGCATGAGCCCGATCTGGCTGGTGGAACCGAGGAACGGAGCGGTGAGCGGAACCAGAGTCATGAGGAAGATGAACAGGACCCGGGTACCCCATCCCGCAAAGACAAATCTTTTATATCCAACACGGGAGATGTGGCTCGCGGCGGGAATCTGGAAAATGACGAGGAGCGGCATCATACCAGCGACGATTCCAAGCACGGTGGCACTCGCATCCAAGTGTTTGGCATACAGAATCATGGGGCTGCCAAGGACGATCTGATACGAGAGTGCGTTGAAGATGGAAAAATAGTATGCGTTCCGCAATCCGGGCGGCAGCGAAGGTCGGTTCGTTATTTCGGCGTTCATCTCCCGATTCCTGGTTGGCGAGGGTCACCGGTCTCAGGGACGATAGGCCAACGGGCTTGGATGGCAAGCGCAGCCAAGGAGGATTCTCCGCGGGGGTTCTTTCGGTGGCATAAAGTCTGCGTATGCATTACATGATTGGCGAACGAATGACCTTGTGCATGAAGACCGTGCTTGGCCTGAAAAGAGGCCTAGTGGGACTGCTTTGGCTCAGTTTGCCAATCCACCTCGCTGCCCAAGACCCCTCCATGCCCCGGGTCAGCGGTTGGGGCATCTCCCAAGGCACCTTCACCCTCCAAATCGCACCTCAACCGTCCATCCAGGAGTACCTTCTCGAACAGACCTCCGATCTGAGCGTTGGCTTCCAAACCTGGCCAACGTCGACCTTCATGGGTTACTCACAAGGGGTACAAGCCACTGGAAACCAAGGGTTTTACCGATTACGGATGAAACCGCTGAGCGACAGCGAGGTCCTGACCTCCACAGTCCTCCATCGGCTTGCCTATGGTCCTACGCCGGACGAGCTGGATCGAGTCTTGACGGGTTCCAAGGCGATCGGCCCGGAGGCCTATATCCAGGAGCAAATCCATCCAGAACAGGTACCAGATGACTTGGACGCGCCGATGGGAGCCGTGGGATGGCACTGGGTCACTTACACCGGGGTGGCGACCAGTTCGACCCTCTATCTCTATTTGGACAAGCCAGGCGAAGTGTACCTGGACAGCCTGTCCGTCGTGCCTGGAAGTGTCCCGGCTCAAGGCACGAACCTGCTGACCAACGGCCACTTTGAGTCACCCCTCACCAACGGTTGGACCCTTTCAACGAATCTGGCTCTATCGGCTCTTAGCACTGAGGTTCGACACGAAGGGAGCTCGAGTCTCCACCTGGTGGCCACTTCGGCAGGTTCCTCCAAGGAATCGGCGCTGTGGCAGACGATCGTACCCGCGATGAAGGCAGGGCAAACCTACACCCTCGCCTACTGGTACCTACCCAGCACCCATGGCAACAACCTGACGGTGAGGTTCTCTGGCAGCGGGGGGCGATCCGATGGCATCGACACCACCCACAGTTTGGTCCCTTCGGAGTACCAGTCGGGGGTTTTGGCAGCTCGGCTGCAATCGAAGACCGCCGTTCTGGACGATCTGCGCGCCTGGTTCTTGCTTCACGCGGTGCGGTCCCAGAGACAGTTATTGGAAGTGCTGACCCAGTTTCTTGACAATCATTTCACCACGCAATACTCCAAGAGCCGGGATTACATCGATGGATTTCTGACCAACCAGACCACGGTGGCCAGGACGGCCACCGATTTTGAGTTTCGTGAGTTATCCAAGTGGCAGACCATCCTGCTCAACCCCAACGGGACTTTCCTGGACCTCCTCCGAGTGAGCGTGGAGAGCCCCGCCATGGTGATCTACCTGGACACCGTGACCAGTGCGGGCGGCAACGCGAACGAGAACTTCTCCCGCGAACTGCTCGAACTGTTCACGATGGGAGTCGACAACGGATACGACCAGTCGGACATCGAGGAGATGAGTCGAGCCTGGACCGGGTGGCGGGTCGACAAACTCCCTGAGGCAGAGGTGGACAACCCATTCGCCACACCGGTCACCGACAAGGAAGCCGACCCGGGAGTGTGGACGCTCCGGTTCCGAACGGAGCGGCATGACACCAAGTCCAAGCTCATCTTCAAGGCAAAGACTCTCCCGGCTCGCTTCGGACCACCCCATGCGGGTAGGCCCTACCAACTCGAACTCCCTGCGCGAACCGGGACGGAAGGCATGAAGGACGGATACGAGATCATCCAGCATCTGGCGGACCTCCCCTACACCCAGGAGTATGTTTCCGTGAAGCTATGCCGACTCTTCGTGCACGACCAATTCGCCCATGGAGTGTACGATTACGCGGATCCGGGGAGCCTGAGTCCTGAAGGGCAGCTCATCGCCCGTTGTATGGCTGCCTGGGAGTCTCCCGGTCCGGACGGCCGAAAAGGAAACATCCGGCGCATCCTTGAAGCCATCTTCTCCTCTGAACTGTTCCGCCATCAGGCTGCGTCTCGACAGAAGGTCAAGACGCCCTTCGAGTTTGTGGCCAGCACCATTCGCTCGCTGCGGGCCGCTCGCGGATCGGGAACCTTCACCGCCGACACCGACGGGTACGACGTGCTCACCACGCTCCGTCGGTTGAACATGACGATCTTCGATCGGGCGGATCCGGACGGTTGGCCTGAAGAAGGCAAGGACTGGGTGAGCACAGCGGCACTGGTGGAACGGATGCGATTTGCGCAGAACTTTCTGATTGCCCCCCGCAACTCGCTCAAGACGGTTGATTTCGGCACCACCGGCGACGACAACGTTTCCGACCCGGTGTCATTGGTCAAGATGCGGCTACCCCAAGAGGCCTGGCGCGATCCATCGGCAGTGGTGGATCTATTCCTGCAACTCCTGTTCCCGGGCGAAGGAGCCGGGAATCTGGCGCTGGACCGCCAGCGGGCGATTGCCTTTCTGAAAGCCGACGACACTGGCGCGGCAGACTCGTCGCCCTTTGCCTCCCTCGATCCAGCCACAGCACCCTATGATGCGCGGGTTCGGAGCATGACGGCCATGCTGCTCTGCCTTCCCCGGTTCCAGGAACAGTGAAGCCTAAGTCGAATCCGGAAAACCATGTATCCACTCATCACTCGTCGCCGTTTTCTCGAAAGCAATCTCCGGATCGCGCTCGCCTCGGCTGCAGCGGCGGCTCTGAACGTCCCAGCATTCCTGCGCCATGCGGCGGCGCAAACGGCGATCCCTGCCAGCGCGGGCAAGATCCTCTTCATCTTCCTCCGCGGCGGAAACGACTCCCTGAACATGGTCATCCCCTCCGGCGATGACGCCTACAACAATACGACGCGGCCCACGCTCTTCATTCCCAAGCCTGATCCCCTGACCAGCGTGAATGGCCGCATGCCCGAGAAACCCGACCTGACGCGCGCCATCGACCTTGGCAATCATTTCGCCGCCGTCCATCCTGGGCTCAAGGACCTCGCTCCCCTCTACAATGCGGGTCACCTGGCTCTGGTTCATCGTGTGGGTTATGCACGTCAGTCGCGTTCCCATTTTGATTCCCAGCGTTACTGGGAATGCGGCGTGCCCAGGGACAACTTCCTCTCCACCGGCATCTTCTATCGCACGGTGGTCGACACCGGCCTGCACCTTGGACGCCGATTTCCCGCCGTGTCGGTGCAAAGTACAAACCCACGAATCCTTCGCGGGCCCGTAGCTCTCCCCAACTTGAGCGACCCATCCCGTTACGACTTGCTCGGCGTCGTGGACCAAGGGGCGGACAAGGGCAAACTTCTACGCTCCGTCGGCGACGGCCACAGTATTCCGCACCCTGACAAGGACCACCGCAAGCTGCTCTTTGAAACCGGAAAGGGGTTGGAGGCCTCGATTGAGGAACTCAAGAAGATTGGGGTAACAGGCAACGAATACTACGACACCGACGGCACAACGCACTTGTTTCCGGTGAGTTCCGCCACCAACCAGAAGGGCTTCCGTTCGGACTGCTATGGGTTCTTCAACAGCCTGAAGACGGCGGCCCTGATTCTGGGCAAAACGGATGCGGTTGTAGCCGGAACCCAGTTGGACGGATTCGACACCCACAATGGACAAGGGAGCTTGACCGGTGGCCACGCCAACCGCATGCAGTGGCTGGGGTGGGCCTTTTACGCCCTGCGAAAGTTCTTCCAGGACCTTAACCCTGAACTATGGAACAACACCGTCATCATCACCATGTCCGAATTCGGTCGAACGACGAAGGAGAACGGGTCCCAGGGCACAGACCATGCCGAGGCGGGTGCGATGCTGCTGGGTGGGGGGAGGCTCAAGGGTGGGGTGTATCAGTGCGACAATGGGTCGTGGACCATTGGACCCTCGGGATCCATGTTCCAGGCCAGCAAGCGCTACCTGCAGCGAAGCGTGGACTATCGTTCCGTGTTCGGAGAGATCATTCGCAAGCATGTGGGAGTAACGCCCGAGCAGTTGGCTCAAGTCCTGCCCGGATATGCGAACCCGGCGGAATGCCTGCTCTCTGGAGGGGTGGCACCGGATGGAGTTCCCATTGTGGGTGAGTTGGGTCTTCTTTGAAACCAGGAAGCCCTCCTCACGCCAGGTTGGAGGGGTCTTTGTCCTTGCGGGGCCAACTGGCCGGGCAGTAGCCTTTCTTGACGGTACAAAGGGGGCCTTTGACTGGCTTCCTCACCGGTCTTTCTCTTGGGAGAAAGCGGTCCGTCTCGACGCTGCTATGCAACGGTTTCTTGGCTTGCTGGGAGTTTATCTCCTACTGGCGACAGCCGCGCCCGCCCGCGGTGCCATCACCCTGGAGGGATTGACGGACCGCTTGGCAATCTTTGACGTGGCCCGCTTCCGGGCGGTTCCCGCCGAGGGATTTGTGCAAACCGCAATCCTCGATGGCGCGTCCGTTGCGGTGGAAGACTGGGTTCAAGTAACGGAGGTCGGCTACCACTTGCTGAGTGTGGCACGTCGGGAACTGAGCACTGGAGCGACCGAAACCGCCCTTTTTCAGTTCGTGGTGCTGGCGACGAACCGGGGGGAAACCGAGTTCGGCTTGCCTCCCTGGGTTCCTCGCCCTACCATCGGTTCCGCGGCTGCGGAATTTGACGGAGCCCAGATGTCGTTGATTCTTCCGGCGGAGTTTCCTGGAGACCTCGCCTGTCCCGTCATCGCCTGGGTGGGAGATTCCGATTCCCGGAGATGGCCGGTGAACGGCTCCGTGCAACTGAGCGCTCGGAGCGCGGCTCCTCTGATCCTGAAACGCGGGATTGGGTTTACTTTCCTTCCTCCGACTCAGAGCACGGGTCCCCAGCGGGTGGAAGGCCAAATCTACGGAGTGCAAACCAATCGATCCATTCACATCGAGTCCCAGACGACTTGGAACGTAGTCGAGGCGGACCTTGCCCTGGATACCTTGTGGCCGGAAAAGTCCCGAATTCATATTCGGAGCAACCTGACCCTTCACGCTGGAACCACTTTGACCATTGATGCAGGGACCGTTGTCAAAATCGCGCCTGGGGTGGAGATCGGCGTGCAGGGAACGTTGCTGGTGCGTGGCACCGTGGAGAGGCCGGTGACCTTTCTTCCAGAGCGCCGCGAGCAGCCCTGGGGCGGTTTCCTGCTGCTGCAAGGTCCAGCCAAAGTTCAAGCCAAAGGGGCGATTTTCACCGGGAGCGGGGCTGACTTGACCTACTACAACACGCACCCGATCGGCGGCACTCATCGACGGGAGGAGGCACTCTTTCACCTTGGCGCCGGAGTGGAGGCAACTTTTGAGGACTGCTGGATCCTCGAGCTTGCGGGCCAGGCGTTTCATGGTGGAGGGGGAAACCTCAATCTGAAACGTTGCTTGATTCAGCGTTGCCAAACCATCGGCCAGTTCAATGGAGGATCGGTGCAGATTGAGGACAGCGCCCTGCTGGAGTTCCCGAAGGATGACCCGCAGTTTGTGGATGGCGATAACGACGCAATCTACTTCACGCTGGGGAATCATCGCATCCACAACACGCTGATTGGATGGACCAAGGACGACTGCGTGGATGCGGGAGGAGATATCTGGGGCGACGTCGAAATCTCCCGATGCTGGCTTGAGTCCTGTTTTCATGAAGGAATGGCGCTCTCAGGTTCGAATAAAGTGGTGCGAGTGTTGGATTCGGTGCTGATGAATTGCGGCCAGGGCGTGGAGGCAGGATATCTCTCGCCGCAGGTGAGCGTGAGCAATTGTCTGATCACGGCCAACCTGGTAGGGGTTCGTTTTGGGGACAACTATGCCTACACCCACACCGGCTTTCTGAGCGTCACCGACTCCCTGCTCTTGCACAACAAGAGGGACGTCTGGGGATTCGTTCGAGAACTCTGGGCAGAAGACCTGGCCCGCATGAACGTGGCCTCGAACTGGATTACGACCACCAACCCGCTGTACCCGAGCAACTCGGTCTGGCAAGCCGCGACGGATTCCCCTCGGTTACGGTCGTTTCGCACCGCGCCGCACGGCAGTGTGGGTATCGGGTTCTATTCCCCTGAATCCCGATTCCCCAACCAGAGTGGGCAAGTGAGACTGCCGGTGGGCCTAAGCTGTTTTCTGGATCGAGAGGTTACCGTAGACTACGAACTCCACCAGGTAAGCGCCATTCCAGGAGTTGATTTTCAGCCAGCGAAAGGCACCTTGCGGTTTTCGCCCGGGCAGACGGTGGAGTTCATCCCTTTGGACCCGCTAGCCAATCCCCAGCGTCGGTTCAGCGTGACACTCGAGGTAACTCTGACCCATCCATCCAATGCGTATTGGGGATCCTCTCCATCATCTCACCGGGTTCATCTGCTTGCCAGCGGAGGACAAGGAGACTCCGATGCGGATGGACTGCCCGACGACTGGGAAACTCAAATCATCTCGGCTAAACTGGACGACTCTATTGCCTCCATCGAAGCGGTCGATCCCGACGATGATTTCGACAGCGATGGCATGACGAACCGAGCCGAATACTTGGCAGGCACTTCGCCGACGGACGCCCAAGCTCGTCTGGCGCTGCGCGCCGATATGAATACCGCAGGCCAAGTCTCCCTGCGATTCCGCGCCGGGCCGGGTCGACGATATCGGGTGGAAGCGACGGATGCACTCGCGGAGGGCGCACACTGGAAAGTGGTCGCTGAGTTTGAACCCTTGACAGAAGAAGGAGATCTGCTCTGCTCCGACCCCCTTCCGGAGGGGAGCAACAGAACATTCTACCGCGTTGCCGTCTTGGGGCTATGAGTGCGAGTCGAGCCATCAGGAACGGTGCGGCCCGGAGGGTGCCCTGCAATCCGGGGTGGAGTCTCGCGGCGCAAACCTGGCGCGGGATGACCCTAATTGCTCTGCTTCTCGCTGGCTCTGCGTTTTCCCAGACCGTCGTGATCAATGAGATCTACTATCATCCGCCGTCGGGAGACGCGCGGGAGGAGTATCTTGAGCTCTACAATCGAAGCCCGGAAGCGGTGAATCTCGCTGGCTGGAGCTTCAGTGCCGGCATCCGGTTCACGTTCCCAGATTTCACTCTTCCAGCAGGCGGGTTCGTCGCCATCGCGGCCGACACCAACGCTTTCCAGGCCAAACACCCAGACGCTGGTGCTTTCGTGGGGAATTGGACGGGCACCCTGAGCCGGGGAGGTGAGCGCCTCGAACTCAGGAACGCTGTCGGAGCCCTGGTCCATCGTGTCAGCTACGCAGACCAAGGGGACTGGGCTCTACGCCTCAGGACCTTCGACTGGATGCTCTACCCGTCCTGGGATTGGCTGGCAGAGCACGACGGGGGTGGTCGATCGTTGGAGTTGATGGATGCTGAGCGTGAGGCGGACTGCGGCCAAAACTGGGGTGCGAGCCTAACAGCAGGAGGAACTCCCGGGGCAAGAAACAGTATAGCGCGGAAGACCACTGCCCCCTTCATCACGGCAGTGAAACACGCGCCAGGCGTTCCGCGAGCCAGTGACCGGGTGGCTATCACCGCCCGGATCCAAGGGCTGGCAGGGGCCAACCTCACCGTTCTTCTGCATTCCACACTCGATGGGGAAGCGTCCTCGGTTTCCAACAAGGTCTTCACTGCGCACCGGATGATGGACAACGGTCTCCAGGGCGATGGCCAGGCGGGGGATGGCGTATACGGCATTTACCTCGAAACCCAGCCCCATGGAACGGTCGTTGAGTTCTACCTGAGCGCGCAGGCTGAAGGGGGGGAGGAACGCAAATGGCCAGCCGACCCGCTCCCGGTTGGGGCGCCCCGCGCCAATCTTCTTTATCAGGTGGACGACGAGACGCCGGAGAAGAATCTGCCGCTGTACCGAATCGTGATGACCGAGGCAGATCGCGCGGCCTATCTCGAGCAGGTCTCCAACCAGCCAGGTCTCTACAGCAACGCCTCGACCAGCGGCACGTTTGTTTCGGTCATCGATGGCGAGGTCCAGGTCCGCTACCAGGTCGGCATCCGCAACCGGGGAAATGGGACGCGCCTGGCAAAAGTCTTCAATTTCCACGTTGATATTCCCTCGGACCAACCCTGGGAGGGAGTGGACACCTTTCATTTGAATGGGTACTTCCCGTACGTTCAACTTCTGGGCAGCGCCTTGGGGCAGCTTGCCGGTTTTGCCAGTCCCCAGTCGCGCGTCGTACAGGTCCACCTCAACGGTACCAATCTGGCCCCCTCTTCCTGGCCGCGGTATGGCATTTACGTCCATAACGAGGCTCCCAATGGGGATTACGCCAACCGGCACCAGTTGGGGCAAGCGGATGTGTACCGCTGCATGCGCGACTATTCCGGGCGGGATCCGGACCTATCCTACCGTGGGGAATCGCCCGATCAATACTGGTTCGATTACACCAAAGAAACGAACCAGAGCGAAAACCAGTGGGGCGGGTTGATCGCTCTTCTCCGCGCCACCGATCCATCCTTCACCCCTGATGCGCAATACGTGGAGGAGCTTCAAACCAGAATCCACGCGACGAATTGGGTGCGCTATTTTGCCCTGAACACCCTGCTCGTGAATCGGGAGACCTCACTCGGAAGCGGGGTCGGCGATGATTACATGATGTACCAGGATGTTGGCACGGGTAAGTTCCAATTGGTGCCTTGGGACATGGACACCATCCTTGGTCAAGGCGACACCGCAAGCGCAACCAATGTGGATCTTTTCGTTGCCACCCGGATTCCGAGCATCCAGCGGTTTCTGAAACACCCAACTTTCGCGCCTCTCTATTACGAGCAACTCCAGGGACTGTGCAACTCGGTGTTCCTGCCAGAACGTCTCCGTGAGCTGGTCAAGAGAGCCTGGGGAGGGTGGGTTGACGAAGCTGTCCTTGAGGCCACACTCCGTTTCGCAGAAGATCGACGCGCTTTTGTGCTCAGCCAGATTCCCTCGCAACTGACCCTGGAACATGGCCTGCCGCAGCGGAACGGCTATGCCTTCGCCACAAACGGAGTGGTGACCCTTTGGGGCAGAGCGGATGCCATCCAGACCAGGAGCGTGGAAGTGAATGGAGTGTCAGCATCCTGGTCCGCCTGGCAGGCTCAGTGGCAAGCCAACGAGATCCCCCTGAATCCCGGATTGAACCGTCTCGTGATTCGGTCGCTTTCTGCCTCAGGCGAGGAACTGTCCCATCAAAGCCTGGACGTTTGGTTCGACAGCCTGGACCCAGTCACTACCCCCGAGGAGATTCGGACCCACGTCACCTGGACAGCAGCCGAGGGGCCCCGGTCGGTCTCAGGGACCTTGACCATCCAGCCTGAGGGCTCTCTCGAAATCGGCCCCGGAGTCACGGTCTACATGGAGGAAAGCGCACAGATCCTGGTGTACGGACGGTTTTCCGCCATGGGGAATGCATCTGGGCGCATCCGGTTCTCCAGGCCGCCTGGAACCTCAGCGAGATGGGAGGGCATCGTGTTCGCGGATTCTTCGGAAACCAATTGTTTACGAAGCGTGGATCTGGAGGCAGGCGGAAAGACCGGGGCTGTGGTGCAGGTACGCAACTCTCGGCTCCTTCTCGATCAGGTAAACTGGTTGCCAGATACAGGAACGGCCTTGTGGTTTGAAAGCGCGTCCCTGACTGTCGACCGCTGCCGGTTTGCGGGCACCCATCTCTCTCCGACGGTATCGGGCAAAGGGATCATGCCGGGAGGGGAGCTCGTTTTTCGTCACAGCTCATGGCTGACGACGAATGGAAGCTGCTGTCTCGACTTCTCGCAGGCGCAGCGACCAGGGCCGATTCTGCAGTTCATCGACAATGAAATCTCCGGTGCCACCTCTCCCGCTCTACGACTGCAGGAAGCGGATGCCCACTTGGAAGGGAATGTCTTCCGGGGTGATGCAACTTCAACCTGCGTCGAGGTGTTGGGTAGCACCAACCACCGTCCCCACGTCGTATTGGCAAATAGCTGGCTTGTGGGATGGAATACCGGCGTGGTTCTGGACGCAGGGGCTTCTGTAACCCTGCACAACGACACTTTCAACGAGATTACCGGAGCCGCCGTTGTGCGGACCTCGCCCACTCTCTCCGTGGCCGGCTTGTCCAGTGCGAACATCGTGAATACGCTATTCCGCAGAGTGGGCTCGGTGTTCCAAGGTTTCACTGGTGTATCATCAGCCGGGGCGCTTTCGGTGAACTGGTCGCTCTTCGATCAGACCCCCACGGAAACTGGCGAGGGAAACCTGCAGGGAGACGCCCGGCTTGCCTGGAAAGGAAAGTGGCTGCTTCCGGGGGCGGGCTCGGCCACCCTGAGTCAGGGGCTTTACGGGCTAGACATCGGTGCGACGGTGGTTCCGCAGTTCGCTTTCGGGTTGAGCGTTGTGTCCCCAACCCCCAGCAGGCGCATGGAACTTCCGTTGTGGGGGCCCGGGCTGATGGCCTACCAGGCGAGTGTGGACGGAGCTTCCTTTGGCCCCACCCAGGCGCTCGGTGCCTCGATCGTGGCAACCAACCTCACCGACGGGGAGCATCGCGTCAGGGTCCGGGTTCAGAATTCGGCTGGAGTATGGCTGGAGGTGACCGAACCTATGGAGTTCTCGTGGCGGGTCGAGCCCGGAGCCTCCCCTCTCCTCTTGAGTGAGGTGAAGGCGGCCAGCAGGCTCCCGGGAACTGACCCAGCAAATTCGGATGGATGGGTGGAACTCTACAATCGTGGAGACCAGACCATGGACCTGCAGGGCATGGGGATCAGTGATCAGCCATACAATCCTTACCGGCACCGGTTTGGCAGCGGCAGAACGCTCGCCGCGGGAAATTTCCTGGTGGTCCATTCGTCGGAGCTTGGTTTCAGAATTGCCCCTTCGGGGGAAACACTGAGTCTCTTCTCCAGCTTGGAGACTGGCGGACAGAAGCTGGACGAGGTCATCTTTGGACCGCAACTCGAGGCTATGACCATCGCCCGCGCTCAGGAAGGCGATTGGCGCTTAGCCCAACCCACGCCCAGCGAAGCGAACCGGGCCTATCCAGTTGGGGACCCCGCCAACCTCTGCATCAACGAAATCTTGACCCGCGGTCCAAGCTCGGGGTCAGGAGCCTTCGTCGAACTGTACAACCGGGATCTCCTGCCCGTGGCCCTGCATCCCCTTCACCTCTCCGACTACCCTTCCTCGGCTCCGGCGCGACAATCCTTCCCGCCGCTTAGCTTTATCGAGGGACACGGATGGCTGGCGCTGGGTGAATCGGCTGGAGGCTTGAGTCTGAGTCTTCCTCTTGAATTCAAGCCCACCTCCAGCCAGGGCGTCCTCGCGATCCTGGATGAAGAGGGCCGGGCGATCGACATCGTCTGGTATCCCTCACAAAGGAGCGGGATCGCCCTTGGCCGCGTGCCGGACGGTGGAGACCCGCTCCTGGAGTTGCGCTTTCCCGTCGCAGGCGGACCAAACGCAGATGTCCTCAGCCCCCAAGTCGTCCTCAATGAGGTGCTGGCCGACAACCGATCGGCGCGGCTCGCCAACGGCTACGATGGCGATTGGATCGAGCTCAGGAACACCGGAGCGACCGAACTGAATCTCGCGGAGATGAGTCTCTCCGACGACCCGAGCCTTCCCCGCATGTACGTTTTCCCGGCGAACACCACGCTTCCGGCCCACGGTTTCCTGGTCATCGCCTGTGATCCTAACCAACCCGTTTCACGAACGAACACCGGTTTTGGGCTGAACCGCGCGGGCGATGCCCTGTTCCTCTTCCGCGCCCCAGCGCAGGGAGGAGGACTTTGTGACACCGTTACGTTCGGTTTCCAAGCCCCCGATCTCTCCTTCGCAAGGCCACCAGGAGGCGGAACGACGTGGGGACCGACAGTGCCCACTCCGGCGGCGGAGAATCCACCCTCGATTCTCGGAGATCTTCAACGAGTGGTCGTCAACGAGTGGATGGCCCGCCCTCAGACTGCTTCAGATTGGTTTGAACTCTATAACCCCGGACCTGCTCCAGTCGATCTGGGTGGATGTTACCTGACGGATGATCCATCGGACCCATACAAGTTCCAAATCCCAGCTCACAGTTTTCTCAGCACGAATGTTTTCGCCTACCGCCAGATCCTGGCCGACAACAACGCAACCTACGCCGCAGATCAAGTTCCGTTCCAACTCTCGGCCGGCGGCGAATGGATCCAACTCCGCGACCCGGACGGACTTTTGATCCATGAAGTCCAGTTCGGCCCGCAGGCGAACGGTGTTTCCGAAGGGCGCATCCCCGATGGACAGGTGGGGATTTCCGCATTTCCCGGTAGTCCCACGCCTGGCAGAGCGAATTTCCAAGATGGTGATCAGGATGGAATGGCGGACGCCTGGGAGCTCGAGTACGGCCTTCATCCCACTCTGCCGCAGGATGCCTTGGAAGACCCGGACGAGGACGGCCTGACCAATCTGGCGGAATATCTGGCGGGCACGGATCCACAAGATGCTGCAAGCAATCTAAGCCTACGGCACCTTCCCAGCGGGACTGAGTTCATGGAGTTCGAATTCGTCGCACGTGCCGGCAAGAACTACGCCATCGAAAGCAAGGAAAGTCTGTCTGGATCCACCTGGACCCTCCTGCAGGTTCGCAGAATTGGCAGTCAGGACGAGCTCGTCTACGTGCGTATTCCTCTCTTGTCGACGACCGCTCAGCAATTCGTCCGGCTGAGGATGGAGTGAGAAAGAGTCATCGAGGGTCGGAGTTGAGCCAGATCTTCATCCGGTAGAAGACTGGCATTCCTGTTTCGGCAACCGGGTACCTGAGCCGAATGGTAGAGCCAGTGCCCACATGAGGGATCGTTATGGGCTCCCAAGTTCCGCCAAGACCCCGGGCTCTCTCCACCTGGTAGTAGCGAGTGCCTGAATACCCCTGACTCGGATGGCTGGCGACAGTGGTGAAAGTCAACTCCGCCCGGCTGCCGAGCAATGCCACCTCGAGACGGACGGTACTTTCTGCGCTGTTCGGATCGGTTCCAGCCTGAAATTCCTGCAAGGCGCTCAAGCCGTCGCTGTCCGCATCGGCCCGAACATCGACTGGTACGGAGGCATCCAATCCGTGCATCGACTCCCAGGCGTCGGGAAGTCCGTCACCGTCACGGTCCGTCTCCTCTTGCGCCGTGCCAGGAGTGCCGTAAACCCAAAGGCTCGGTCTCCAACCCTGCTTGGAGGAGGCGATCGAAGCCGGGGCAGCCAGGTCATCCAAGACCAGCGAGTAGCCCTCACCGTCGGTCTCCGGATACCAGTCATCTTCGTAAGCCATGCGCCAACTCTGACCGGAACAGGTATCGACTAGGCTCAGCGCCCCGCGCTTGTTGGAGAGGCTTCCGGAAAACTCACCCAAGACCTGAATACCAAGGTTAGGGTATCGCTGCCGGAAGCATTCGCGGCTGCTCACCAGCACCACCCGCTCGCCGGGAGCCAGGGTCACCTTCCCTGCCTCGCGAAACACGAACTGAACCTCGCCCTGTAGTTCTACCGTAGCCAGAGGAATCGCTTCGCTGCCAGCATTCGCAATTTCGACGTAGTCAAAGACCTCCCCCGCCAAGGCGTGATACATGATCTCCGAGATTCTCAGGCTTCCACCAACATCCGGGGGCAGGAGCGGTTTCCCCGCGATGAATTGTACAGGCGCAGACCAGTGACTCCAGTACCCGTCCCGATCCCGGAACTTGGCTCGAACCCGATAGGCGTGGCCAGGCAGCAGGTTCTCCCCCGGCACACGAAACGTTGCCCGCCACTGAGTTTGTTCTTCGGATTCCCAAACACTCCGTGCTTCCAAGAATAGCGGCGCTCCGGCTTGATAAGCGGGTGCGGAAGGGTCGGTCACCTCAGCCACACGCCACTTCGCGACTCCAAAGGTATGGTCTCCCTGAGGGTCTCCGAACCGTGACATCGCGAAGATCAAAGAGTCGACTGGAAAGGATTCGTCCCCCACGTACCGGATAGCAGGGGTATAGGGAATCATGAAGGACTCCCCCTCGGCCGCGGCAAGGTCATCCAGGTAGACAGCGCGCCCCCCTTCCGGCACCGGCAGCCCCATCGCTCCTTGCCATCCGACAAAGGCAAACTTCTTCATATCAACTACCTTGTCCTCAATCGAACCCGAATCACCTCCATGCGGGGCATTCCTCCAGCGGTCGCGGTCGGCCCTGGAGATCTCCAGAATGCTCGCTGCTAGGGTGTCGAGCATAGGCCCAATCACGTTTTCACGCCATACCAGGTCCCGAAAGTCCCGGATCACGGTGCGAAACTCCGATCGCAGAGCGAAGGGTCCCAGATTGTTGGTGTGATAGAGCGCGTACCGGGGAAAGTCGTAGCCTGCTTCATACCACCCTGGCCCCCAGGAGATATCCGAGTCCCACGGCAATACCCATAACCGTCCCAAGGGATTATCTTGCACGGGTTCGAAGAACCAAGCCCGATTCTTCATCATCGAGGGAGTGGTACCGAAGTCCACGTGACGCACCGCTTCCGCCACCGCACTGTATCGATACCAACGACTGAAATCGATATGCGCACGCAACCAGGACTCATCCCGTTCCGGTGCCACATTCCGCCAGATATTCTGAAAATCACGGTCATCCTGGACCGAATCCTTCCCCTGGTGGCGTTTCAGTTCGTCGCCATCGTACGTAAAAGCCTGGAGTTTGTAGAGGTTGCCATCCGCCATGTTTCTCGAATCCAGAAACTCGGCGTCGTAATCCTCCATGGCCAGATACAAACCCCAAAAGTCGCCGCTGTACTGCCCCCCGGCCACGGCTGGAGCTTCCTCGGGTCCGTCCGCCACCCGAAGGTGCACGTAGTGGGTTCGCGGCGCCGGCACGTTCATTAACTCCCAGAGCTGCCGGTTCATGGATTCAACCAGCCCGAAATTGCCGTTGCCGAGAATATCGATCATGCGGCCCAGGTTCAAAGTCCGCCATCGAACCGGGTAGGCCTGACCCCGTTCGTCCTTCGCCTGAAAGCGATGCCCCTCGTGAAAGCGAAAACGCAAGGATCGTTTCCCGCTGCCCAGATAGCGCGTATTCGCCTGGCGTAGGCGAAAAGGCACATGATCGTAAACCTCACCCTCATACACGATCGCTGATTCCCAGTTGTACTTGTCAAAAGCTGGGTGGTAGTCGGACGGCCACACCCTCCACTGCGGTATCTGCTTGGCGGGATCATACCCGTGCGCCTCGATGAAGTCCTCCTCTCTCACCAGGACATGGTAGACCGGAACCGAAGTCATGACCTGCGTTGAATATTCATGTCCCAGACCGTCCGGATGAACCGTGGACAAGTCGGGTTTGTAGGGTGGCACACCATCCAAGACGAAGAACGCAAAGTTGAGAGAAGGATCGTCAGGGTAGGGCACCCGAAGGTTCTCACCGGGTGTCCCTGCATCCGAAGCCCATATCCGGTATCGCACCAACGTCCGATGGCTGAAGGACGGGAGGGTAACCGAGTAGATACCGTCCCCCGCCCCAAGATCTCCCCCGGTTCCATTGTCCCTCATTTCCAGTTCCACCCAGTTCTCTGCAGCTTCAAACGCTGGGTTGGGAGAAAGCGGAGTTTCGGGCGCAGCCAGCAACAGGTCGTGAGGCAGAGGTAGAAAGGCGGGGATGAATTCACCGGCCCGAACTACCTGATAGAAGAGCCGAACTGATTGGACACCGTCAGGATCGGTGACTTTGGCGCTAACCACCACGGGGCTGCCAGAAGTTGGCTGGGCAGGGGAAGCGTTCACCTGGCGGATCTGCGGCGGGGCCCTTTCTGCGTAAACCGAGTTGCGGGCTCCAGGCGTGGGCGCTGCTTGAGCTGCAGGCACCCCAAGCTCCAGATCCACGGAAAAATCAACATCATCAACCCCGGCGTTCAGCGCGTGGACCGCCACCACATTCCAACCGTACTGAATCAGCTCGCTCGCCCGCGCCGTGAGGTCGATCTCCTCCCATCGAGGCATCCGCGATTCCTCGCCGGAAACATCAGAATGGCTGCGTTCTCCCGCAGCCACGTGAAACCGGGCGGCTTCGATCCCGTTGATCCAAACGACGCAGCCATCTCCGGTGTAGGCGCGCAACCGCAACTTCGGCATGGCCGACAGGTTCGTGGTCCAGAAGGCGTGCCGCAAATACACAGAAGTGTATTTTCCCTGCATGTCCGGGAGGCCCGTGAGATCGTCATCGCCCCCATATCCGATACTCGTGGGACCCACCGACCACGTTTCATCCTCAACAAAGTCGGTCCGCCGCCAGGCACCAGGATCCCCTGCTGGCTCGGCATCCCCTTTGCGAAAATGCCAGTAGAGAGAACGAGCTTTGACGAAAGTCAGCGGCCGATCCGGCAGTGGGCGCTGCGGCTCTGGCACCCCCGAAACCCGCCAACTGCCACCAAGATCGTTGTCGAGAGAGGGGTGAATCAACTCGAGGGAACCGCCTTCGCCATCGGACGCAACTGGCCAGGGAAAACCTACTCCGTAATTCACTTCGTCCACCACGTTGCCAGACGGATCCCGAAGCACCACCGCATCGCCTTCGTTGGAAAGCCGACCTTGGAAGGGCCCCATGGACTGCGCTCCATACACCGTAAGAAGACTCTGAGGGTCTTCGGCGAGCACGAAGTATCCCCCTGGAGCCAGAATCGTGCCTTTGGGAATCTGACAGAACAAGCCGCCGGAGAGAAACCATCCCCCAATATCGACAGCCGCCGCGCCTGCATTCAGAAGTTCGACGAATTCGGTCTTCTCCGCGGGATTCCCAGGATGATAGTGAATCTCGTTGATCACTACCTGAGATTGGATTGGCAGGCTCCAGGCAAGGAAGCCCAGCAAATTCAACCGGCAAAGCGCCGAGTAAACCCTGCTACAACCCATAGACCCAGAGATCTCAACATCCCAGGTACAGGCTGGTCAACGTGAAACCTCCGGGGGTCAAACGGCGAGGCTCGACGACAGTCTAGGGAATCAGAATCTGGCCGCGAATCTCTCCAGTGGGGTTCTGCTGCGTGTGGAAATTCAGGTAGGTCTTTCCACTCAAAAGAGCAGTTTTCTGCTCGGCAGTGAGAACCACCGTGCCCGACACGGTCCCGGAAGTGCCGGTGAGACCTCCGGTGAACGGGTCCAAATCCACCAGCACCCCTGCGCTCTCCTCGGGCCCTGCCGGGCCATGAATGTGAACCCCGTTAAGGGGTCCGGAGAGATCGGCAAACTGGATCGTGAAACTCAGAGTGTTTCCGGTAAGATGGAGATCCGCGGTCGCGGTGGCAGGAGTCGTCACGGGCACCGGTCTTTCGTTGGCACCATTCAGTTGAGCCTTCAACGGCCAATTCGAGACTAATGCCAGGTCCGAGACACGATAGAAGGCGGTGGCCGAAGAAACATTCAATAACGCTACGCGGTCGTGGGTCACCAAAACGCGCGGAACCCAAGGATCCCCAAGACCCGGTTTGGTATCCACGGCAAAGGGTCCCCCGCCCCCTTCCCAACTCAGCTGAAAACCTTCGGCGAGCCATTCATGACGAACAATCGCGGGCGCAGCAGGGCTGTTGACCGTGGCGATCACTGCGGTCGAAACGGTCGTTGCGCCTTTGTCATCGTAGGCCTTGGCCGTGAGAGAATGGCTCCCGGGGGCAAGATCAATGAACCAGGCGTAGGGAGCTGCCGAGTCGGTCCCCAACAAGGTCGCATTGTCGTACAATTCCACCTTCGCCACCTTGCCGTCCGAATCGCTCGCCGATGCCGTGACTTGGAGAACGGCTGGAGAGGTCAGCGTCAGTCCCGAAGCGGGATCGGTTAGGCTCACGACGGGAGCCGTGTTCGCAGCAGGCTTGCTGGAAGCGTTCCCAGGATTGGTCGCTTTGAATCCGGCGACCGGTGTTCCATCCCCATCCGGGTCTCCCAACTCCTCTCCGTTGGAGAAGCCATCCTTGTCCGAGTCCTTGGCGGCCAGGGTCGCGCTCCAGAACGGTGTGTTTCCAGAGCCCTGCACGATGGCAAATACATCCAAGCCGAAGGAATTCCTCGCCCCACCGCCCGCAGGATTGATGTGACAAGCGGCACAACCCAGGGTCGTACCATTCGGAATCATGTTCACGCGGAAGGAACGAGCCCAAACGTTCCCTGTGATAAAAACCAGGGCAACGAGCAGCACCGTATGATAGGAGAAACATCTCCTACCCCACCCAATCCTCGAGTCATTCATATGCAGACATTGAAAAATTCCGCGGAGGTCGGCTACCTCAGCCGATCGGTACCCCGCGCACCCACTTCAGCCCATGAACCAAACCCCAACCTATTTAACATAATGTCATACGGTTTGCAAATAGTCGTTATAGCTTCACCTTACTTTCAAGCAACCCAGAGATGCTTGGTCGTGGCGGCCTTCTTCCGAGGTTAGGGGGGGTAGAGGGGGAGGAATCCACTTGCTGCTCACGGACCTGGTGATTCCGGGGATGAACGGCAAAGAACTGGCTAACCGGATCGGAACACTGCGGCCGGGCATCGCGGTCGTGTACATGTCCGGGTACACTGCCGACATCATTGCCCAGCAGGGTGTGACGGACAGTGAGGTTCATTTTCTGCAGAAGCCGTTCTCCAGGGAGGAACTCGCGCGGAAACTGCAGGAGGCTCTCAGAACATCCTCACCGCTTCCGAGAGGGCCTTCAACGGGGTGAGATCCAGATCGCAAGCCGGGCCCGGTTGATGCCTAGCCAAGCCAAAGGCTTACGCTGGCACCGGCACGCAGCGCTTCATAATCTCCATCTCCTCCAGGCTCTCCTGCAGGATCACCCCAACATCGGCAGGAGCCAGGTCCAGAGCCCCAAGCAGCTGAGTGGTATCGCGATGGCGACTATACTGTCCGCTGAGCCCGCAACCCACCGCGTAGGCGAGGGAATCGGCCAGCTCAATGCAGCACGCCAGAGGGTGTTCGGCGCCGCTGAGCTCCGGGTGATGATGGAACTGGATCGCGGTCACCACCATGCTTGGCAGATTCCAGCGGGCCAGCACCAGCGACCCCACGTTCGCATGGTTGCATTCAAAATCTTCTTCCTCCTGGTCGATCACCGCCCGGTGCCGCCGCTTGGCCAGTTCCAGGGACCGCATGTAGTGACTGGGCGCTGCTTTTATCATGATCACCTTGCCAAGATCATGCAAAAGCCCCGCGGTAAACCCTGCTTCCGCCATCTCTTCCTGATTCTTGGATAGCCTCCTGGTCAATAACGCGGTCAGCAACGAGTGCTCCCAAAGCCCCCTCAGATGTGCCTCCGTGCCCGGAGGAAGGGCAAACGCTGCCGAACTCATGAGCAAAACCACCAAGTCGACGATGGGCTTGAAGCCCATGCGCTGCAAAGCTTCCTGAACCGTGGAGATCGGCTCGGAACCGCGCATCTCGGCCGAGTTGCACCAGCGAAGGATCGACGCCGTCAGGTTCGGATCACATTCGATGAGTTGCTGAATCTCCTCGAGGTTCCCGTTGAGATCACGCAACAGCAGGTTCAGCCGCGGCAGATTATGCGGTGCGGGCGCCAAGCCGGCGATTTCGTAGATCAGATCGCTGATTCGATGCATAAGAAGCGGGGCATACCCCCCACCAGTTTCCCTATCGGCTGCTGCCAGGAAAACTTAAGTCCAGACCATCGAGGTCACCCTGGATAAGGGTACTCGATCATTCTTCCGTCACATTCCCTTTTCGACCGCTTTTCGTACCAGTGATTTGGCTTTCTCTTCTCCCATGATTTCCGAGGCGATCCGTTCCAACTCCGCTTCCACCATGGCTTTGAAGGCCTCCTTCTGATCGGGCTTCACCGCAAACTTCTCGGCCTCGCCAAAACGCTTCTCCAGTTCCGGCTGCAACTCTTTGATACGAGCGAAAAACGCGTTAGCCTCCTCCACCGTCGCCCCGGCGCTCTGCGCCAGGTCCATCATCTCCTGCCGTTCCCGTTCCTGGTTCGCCTCCGCCTGCTCCTCTCTTTCGCGCCCCTCTTGCTCCGCAATGCGGTCCTCCCCCAACTCCTCCTTCAACCGCTGCCGAAAAGCCGCCTCCCGGTCTGCCGCCAGTTTCGCAGGATCCTCTATGTCCCTCCCAGCCTCGTCCAGCACCACAGGCGCGACCGGGTCCGTTCCCATGCCAAACCCCTCGGCAATCCGGACCATGCGCCGATACTCCGCCTCGGACTTCGCCTCCGGCAGCTGGCTCCGCACGTATCTTGCGGCCGGGGACTGGCGCAGTTGGTACTGCTCGTACTCCTCCGGGGTCAGCACGGACCGGATTTCGTCCTGCTTCTGACGTTCCATCTCCAGTCTTCTGCCAGCGACCTCCGGGTCCTGGAAGCCGGGAGGCAGTTCACCCTGCTCTGCCCGTTCCTGATCCTCAAGGTGTCGATAGCGTTGCGTAATATCCCGAAGTTGTGCCGTCTTCTCCAAGGGCAGATACGAATCCCCCCACATGGATTCCGGCCAACCGGCCAAGCGCCCCCGGATCTGACTCGCTGCCACGCCGAACAACTCCTCCAACTCGGTTTGCATTTCGTCCCCCAAGTCCCGGATTTGAGCCTGCCGACTGCGATCGACTTCGGGGGATCGATACTTCCAGTACGGGGCGGTGGCTTGCTCTCGCGCGAGGAGTTCCAGCACCCGACGACGGAAGTCGCGGCAAATCCGCATCGTCACCAGGTCTTGGATGGTCTGTTCCGGGCAACCTGCCGCCCTCAGATTCGCGACCAGTTCCCGCGCACTCTTGGATTCCACCGATTCCCAGCGGCTGTGGGCCGCTCCCCCCGGACTCGCAAGCACAGGTCGCCCCGGGCCCGGACAAGACCCCATCATTGCCGTGCGCACCTCTCGAGCCATGAGCGCGTCGCGCACCACTGTATGTCGCCAGCTTGCCAGGACCACAAGCGCCACATTGAAGAACAGGCTGATGGAAAGCAGAGGCCTCATGGAATGCCAGTCTCCGCCAGGGTTTGCAACCATGCGCCATCCCCAGCCTGTGCAAATCTGGCTCCCTTCGGCCCAAGGATTCCCGCCAGACGATCCGTCACAGTTTTCTGCAAACGGGTCAACTCCTCCCGGCGCGCTTCCGCGGTGGATGAGGCATCCCCACGAATCCGCGTGGCAGCGGCCATGGCCTCGCGTTTGACCTGCCACACCTCCGTTGCAGATTCCTCGGGCAGTCCAAAGCGGGCCGCGGCATTTCGCGACCAGGTGTAGAAGAGATCCGTGGCACGCTCATACTCCTGTCCGCGCTCTTCGCCGAGCACCTGTTTGGCAGCTTTGATGCGCGCGGCTTCTCCCGAGTAGTAGTCCGGAGACGCTTGGGGATCTTGACCCAGTTTCTCCCGCACTTCGAGCAGCGCATCGAATTCCTGCTGGCTAGCCTCGAAGTAACGCAACTGCCCACGCACCTCATTGGCCTCACCAGACTGGCGCGCGCGGAATTCCTTAAACTCGTCCGCCGTAAGCACCTCTCCCAGAATCTTCCATTTCTTTTCGTTGAGAGCCTTCTCGCTCGAGCGAGACCCAACCGCGCTATCCTCCATGGCGGACTCCTCCTCCCGGAAAAAGCCCGACCGCTCCAGCGCAGCCGTTGCCCTCGCCCGCTTATCCGCGGACAGGCAAGCCAACTCGCGTTCCGTGCCGTGCACTTGAAGGAAAACCAGATCGATGACTTCCTGTCCCCGAAAGCTGCTACCCAATATGGACCGCTCCACTTCCTGTCTCTCCTGGTCTAGCTTGCGCAACTGGGCAATCTGTGCTGGCTTGGGGTTGTCGCTCTCGCGCCACTTCTGCCAGTACTCATGCTTGCCTCGAGGGAAGATCCCTCGCGATCTCGAGGAATAGAGCTGACGCAGATCGGTCGCGATGAGGTCGTGAATGACTGATTCAGGACAGCCCGACGCCCGCAGATTCGCGATGTACACACGGTAGTCGGCTGACTCCACTTGGCTCCAATGAAACGCAGGGCTGTTCGTAGCCCTCCCCTCGCTGAGAGGTAAGGCGCGGTGCTTGAACCGACCTTGCCCCATTGCCAGCGTCGATCCTGCGGTTTTCGACTCGGAGGACGGCAATGGGGCGGGAAGCGGTTTCCAAGTCCACAAAAGCCAGCCGGACAAAGCGAGGTTCAGAACGAGAGACGCTCCCACCAGCCAGCCATAAGGCAGGCGAGGGTCTCCTCGACTACGCAGAATCTTCAATGTTACTGGCACGTCCTGAAGGTTGGACCGATCACCTTCACTTGTGTCACGGCCTTATTGCTCCAGAACCGGATTTGGAATTGCGAAGAAGTGGCTCCCGGGATATGAATCGCCCTGGGCAAACCCCACTCCATCATGAACCTGAACGATTTCAACGACTCGCAGCGCCAAGCCATCCTCGATCTGGCCGTCCTCGCCATGTACGCCGACGGTCACCTCGCCGCCGCCGAGGATGATCGCATTCAACGGTTGCTTGCCAGCCTGTGCGACGCCAGCGAACACGATCGGACCCTCCTGTACAACGCTGCCATTGGGCGGGTCAGTCGCGACACCACCGCGACGGACACCCTGAGGATCCACGCCATCACTCTGACCCGGAATTTCACCACCCCCGAACAACGGAGACAGGTGATGGAAATCCTCAGCGACCTGATGGCCAGCGACGCCAAAGTCGTCCCTCAGGAGAACGCCTTCCTCACAGCCATCCGCACAGCGTTTCACGTCTGAGTCCTTTCCAAGATCACATGAGCTTGCGCGTAACGGGCCGCGAACCGGGGTCACCCCATTCTGCAGACTCTGGCGAACCGTTCCGCGGACTGATCCTGGGAACGGCGGCGGGAGATGCCATAGGGCTCCCCGCGGAAGGCCTGTCACGCGAACGGATTGACCACCGCTGGTCCGGCCCATGGAAACACCGTTTCGTTTTCGGGCGCGGCATGGTCAGCGACGACACTGAGCACACTTTCTTCGTCGCACAGGCTTTGCTCGCCCATCCCTCTGACTCCGCAGCCTTCCAAAGGAGTCTGGCGTGGAAACTCCGCCTCTGGCTCCTTGGCCTTCCCGCAGGGGTTGGGTTGGCGACCGCACGGGCCATTCTACGGCTGTGGATCGGAATCCCACCCAGCCGCAGTGGTGTGCGATCCGCTGGCAACGGTCCGGCGATGCGTAGTGCTCTACTCGGGGCCTTCTTCGCGGAGGATGCGAACCGTCGGCGCGAGTTCGTTGCTGCTTCCACTCGCCTGACCCACACAGATCCCAGAGCGGAAACAGCTGCCCAAGCTGTCGCGGAGGCAGCCGCTTGGACCACCCGCGGGGAAAAGGAGGCGGCGACATTTCTCTCGACGCTGAGAACCCTGGGGGAAGATCAGGAGTGGCCAACGCTCTGCACCCAGCTCGGGGCCAGTCTCGAAATGCAGAAATCCACTCAGGAGTTTGCCGATTCATTGGGATTGAGCAGCGGGGTGACCGGCTATGCGTATCACACAGTACCGGTCGCCCTATACGCATTTCTGCGGCACTCGAGCGATTATCGATCCGCACTCGAGTCTGTCCTCTACTGTGGCGGCGATACCGACTCCACCGGGGCGATCACCGGGGCGTTAGCGGGCGCGGCCATGGGTGCTGAAGCCATCCCCTCGGAATGGAGAGAGGGCCTCGTGGAATGGCCCAGATCCGTCCGAGTCATGGAGAAGGTGGGAAAACGACTTGCAGAACAGAGGGCGGTGCGAGATCCGCTTGGCCCAGTGCGGTACTTTTGGCCGGCAATCCCTTTGCGCAACGCGTTGTTCCTTGCCATCGTACTCGCGCATGGCTTCGGGCGTTTGGTGCCGAGTCGAAGGGGAAGTCATCCGCAGAGCCACAGGTATGTGGATTGTCAACGGGGAAACGATCTCGAAGTCATCTTTTTTTGGATAGGCCCCGTAGAGTTTGTCGAAGCCCTCTTGGATCGGGGGAACCCGCCAAGAAACGCTACCTGAGACGACAAGGGGGTGGGGCTCCCTTCTGCGGTCCGCTGGGGGAGACGCCGAGTTAGCGAGGCGTCTGCGGAACGCAGCTGGTTTCTTTCTGGGACCGAGGATGTGTGTTCTCGATGCTCTGGGTCAGGCCGGCTGGGGCGCTGCGCCCGATGGCCCGGGTGGAGCCGAGGTCTTGCGATCGGGCTTCATCACGTACGTACGCCCCTGCTTGAGGCAAGTGTAGGCCTCCTGCCGGTATTCTTTGCGGGTTTTGTTGAGTTTCTTGATTTGCTCCTTGCCGATCTGGTTGATGATCTTACCCACCTTCTGGCTCAGGCGAGCGTCGATCTCTTCGACCGCGGTCCAGCGTCCCTTCATCAGATACCAGATCGCCACGGTGAGCTTGCGGGCGACCGCTGCCACCGCCAGGTTGTACGCGCTCTTCTTGGCCCAGAGCTTGCGACCCCACTTGCCCAAGGGGGAGTGGGCAGAGCGCATAATCGCCTGTGCCGCCTCGATCAAGAGACAACGCAGATGGGAATGGCCGTGGCCTCCGATCCCTCCGTTCCATTGTCCCTTGCCGCTATGGTCGAAGGCGGGGTTGAGCCCTACGTACTTAACGAGGGTTTTGGGGTTGGGGAAGCGCTCGATGTCCCCCACAAAGGCCCCTAGGGCGAAGGCGACCATTTCCCGCGCCCCGCACAAACGCACGAGGGAGAGCAGCAGGGGATCGGCCAGCACCTCCTGGGCGATGAGGCTGCGCCAGTGGTCGCGCTGTTCGATGGCGTGGCGCCACTCCAGGAAATAGCCCTCGATCACCTGTCCTTCCCGCGGGGTCCATGGCCGGGCCTGGGCGGCCTTCTCCTGGACTTGCGGGCTGGCGTCCTCCAGAGCTAAACGCACCCCATGATCGCTGAGATAGGAGTCGAGCCGGTTATGGGACTGAGTGGTGCGCTTGGTGGCCTTGCGGTGGGCGTGAAACCAGTCGCGCCGTTCCTGGGTTTTGGGATCGGGCACCCAGACCTCCTTGGCGGTTCCGGCCAAGTAGGCTTTGCCGATGCGGATGGCGCTGATCTTGTCGTTGTTGGCGTGGGCTTCCTTGAGTTTTCCCATCTGGCAACTTTCCAGGACTTTGGCCCGCACCCCCGCCCCCTGGAGGAGGCGGACGAGGTGGAAACTGTTGCCCGAAGCCTCCAGGACGACCAGGTCGGTGGGTGCCAAATGGGCTTTGGCCCACTTGGCAAGACCGGAGAGGGGCAATTGGTTATAGACTTTCTCGACGATGGCCGCCGAGGGTGTGGGACCGCGCACGATCGCGGCGGTGAAGCTGTCGGGATGGGCATCCAATCCGATGACCCGCTCGACAGGAGGGGAATCTAACTGCATATTGTTCCTATATGGGTTGTGCAGAGGGACGGAAACGGATCAGGCGCTTACATGCACTCAGGTATGCGGGGCGTTGCCCATGTAGGTGCTTTGCGCCGGTGCCCATTCACAGAAACGGAGATTAAACTCCAAGCGAGATCTACGAGCATCATCCGTAAGCCCACCTGCTAGTTTAGCGAACCAACAGGTCCTTAGGGTGACCCTGTTTCCGTCCCTACTGCAACTGCGACCTGAGTGTCCAAGACGCCCCGTTGACAAGACTCATACCCTCGCAGATGTTCGCAGAAAAGAAGAAAAGAGAGTGGTGTGAAGAATCAGTATCTGCGGCAATCTGCAAGCCTCTGCGGAGAGCCCTGCCCTACCAGGGGCGGACAACCTCTTCTCTCCGAGATGGGCAGCGTGGCTACTCCACCCGCGTCTCGCCGCGGCCCCGGACCACGTCCCCAATCACCCAGGTCTTGATCTTGCAGGACTCCACCAGCTTGCGCACCGCATCCACCCTCTCGGGGCTGACAATCGTCACCATGCCCACACCCATGTTGAATACCTGGTATAGCTCGGCCTCGGGGATCTTGCCCAATCGCGCGATAAGCTCGAAAATGGGGAGCACATCCCAACTGCCCTTGCGGATCACCACATCACACTTTGCGGGAAGGATCCGCGGGATGTTATCCACAAAACCCCCGCCCGTAATATGTGCGAAGCCTTTGATGTCACCGGGGCGGCCCACTGGATTGAACTTCTTTAGAAGCGCCTGAACGACCCCCCCGTAACTTACATGGACTTTCAGTAATTCATCTCCGAGCCGATTCCCAAGTTCCGCCACGCGGGAGCTGGGCTTCAGCCGAGCTTTCTCAAAAAGCACCTTCCGAGCGAGGGAATAGCCGTTGGTATGCAAGCCGCTTGCGGCCATGCCCACCACAATGTCGCCCGGCTTGACCCCCTTACCGGTCAGCATCCGCGCCTTTTCGACCACTCCCACGATCGTCCCGCTGACATCGTATTCTCCCTTCTGGTAGAAGCCGGGCATCTGAGCGGTCTCTCCACCAATCAGCGCGCAGTGGTTCTCGGCGCAAGCCTTGGCAAACCCGCGGATAATTTCCGTAAACACCCGCGGCTCCAATTTGCCGGTCCCCAGGTAGTCGAGGAAGAAAAGCGGCTCGGCACCGAGCACCGCGATGTCGTTCACGCAATGATTCACCAGGTCCTGGCCGATGGTATCGTGCCGGTTCATGGCAAAAGCGAGTTTCAGCTTGGTCCCCACACCATCCACACTGGAGACCAGCACCGGCTGCCGATACCGCTTGGTGTCCAGGGCGAACAAACCGCCGAAACCGCCCACTTTCCCCATGACTCCGGGCCGGTGGGTGGAGGCGAGCAACTGGGGAAGCGTGCTCTTCACCTGGTTGCCAAGGTCGATGTCCACTCCGGCGGCAGCGTATGCTTTTGGTCTCATGGTGCGCGTATCTGAAATTTCCAATTTTTGGTTCTCCGGTCACTCACAGCAGCCGGGTCTGCATCTCTTCCCGCGCCAGGGCTTCCCCGAGGCTCTGCACCCGGGCCCGGCGCCGTTCCATGACATGCTTGTCCACCAGCGGGTCATAGGGCACCGGATAGTTGCCGTCATAACAAGCCATGCAGAAGGAGTCATGCGGCAACCCGGTGGCTTTGACCAAACCAGCCAGGGACAAGTAAGCCAGGGAGTCGGCCTTGAGATAGCGGCGAATCTCATCGATGGAGTGATTGGCCGCCATCAGCTTGGAACGATCCGGAAAATCAATCCCGTACACGCAGGGATTCATGTGCGGCGGACAACTCACCATCACGTGCACCTCCTTAGCACCCGCCTCCTTGAGATTGTGCACCCGCGTCTTGCAGGTCGTCCCTCGCACAATCGAATCGTCCACAATGATCACCCGCTTGCCTCTGACCAGTTCGTGAATCAGATTGAGCTTCACCCGCACGTTGAAATCCCGAATCAATTGCGAAGGCTGAAGAAAGCTGCGCCCCACATAGTGGTTCCTCACAAAGGCCATCTCAAAAGGGATCCCCGATTCCAGGGAGTACCCGAGCGCCGCGCAATTCCCGCTGTCAGGGACGGGCACCACAATGTCCGCCTCTCTGGGGTTTTCCCGCGCCAACTGGCGCCCCATCTCCGCACGCACGCGGTAAACGCTGCGGTTGGCAATCGAGCTGTCCGGCCGGGCAAAGTAGACGTACTCGAAAATGCAGAACGCACGCCTCACATGATCCGTGAACGCGCGAACACTGCGCAGACCCTCCTCGTTGATGATCACGATCTCCCCAGGTTCCACGTCCCGCACGAACTTCGCCTGGATGAGATCGAATGCGCAGGTCTCGCTCGCCAGCACCCAACTGCCATCCGCCATCTTCCCGATGCTCAGCGGACGAAACCCATGCGGATCCCGCACCCCGATCAACTCCTGCTCGGTCATGATCACGAGGGAATAGGCGCCCTCCACCCTGCGCAGGGTCTGAACCAGGTTGTTCTCCACCCCTCCCAGCGACGGTTGGGCCATCAAGTGAAGAATGATCTCGCTGTCCACCGTGGTCTGGAAGATGGAGCCTCTGGACTCCAACTCCTCCCGCAAGAGCGCCGCATTGGTCAAATTGCCGTTATGCGCGATCGCAATCTGCCCGCGGGAACAGTCCACGGTGAGCGGTTGCGCGTTGCGGATATGGGACGACCCGGTGGTCGAGTAGCGGGTATGGCCCACCGCCATCTTCCCCACCAAGCCGTGCAGCACCTGACCGCTGAAGACTTGCGGCACCAAACCCATCCCCCGGTGCACCCGAAACTGCTTCCCGTCCGAAGACACGATGCCCGCGCTCTCCTGGCCGCGGTGTTGCAAGGCGTAGAGCCCGTAGTAGGTGAGCTCGGCTGCATTGGGATGCCCGTAAATGCCGAATACTCCACAATAGTGTTTGGGATACGACTGCATGATTCAGGTGCTGTGTTCTGCACTCCGTGCCCATCGGCTAGGTCTTCAAAAACCCAGGCTGGAGGGGCGTGAAGCAGCGCCCTAACCGGTCACTGCTGGCACTGGTTGAAAGCGCGGGGAGAATTGAACCGAGGCGGTCACCATTACGCAAGCCCCTTCTGAGGGGAAAAATGGCGCTTTTCGCCTCGCTACCTCCCTGTTAGTTTTTCCCTTATGCCCAACGCTGTGCGATTCCTTGCGCGTCTGCTCGCCTACCTATTCCTTCTCCTCCCCATCATTGGCATACTCCTGATGTGCTTAGGGTTAGCCAGGGGCAACATGTGGAATGCCACTCTAGGGGGCTTTCTCACCTCCTTCGGGTTGACCCTGTGGTTCTTGCGTTCCCGTCGTCGCAGGAAGAAGACGAAGGAGGCCGAAGCTCCGATGATCTCAATGGTGCTACTCCTGAAGGAACCTCGCTACCTCGAGGCAAGAATCCTTGCCCAAATTGTCAGCTCTGCTTGGGGAGGAGAATACGAATTCCGGGATACGCCCGAGGCGCCGGACCCTGGGACGCCGAACGAGGGTTCAAGCAGGCTTGTTGCCGGGGCATCGCCTTTGTACGCCATTTTCGCCCCGGACGGCTTCTACGTCCTTCACAACCGGGCAGAACCGTATTTCGAAGATGCGGAAATGGCGGCGGCAGGCGCCGGAGAAGCCCGCACTCAAAAAGCGATTCAGGAACACCTGGCTTGGCTCTCTGTGGATTGCGTCAGCGGCGTATCGAACAAGATCGAACGGCATGAAATCTATACGCGCATTGCCCGGCTGATTGCCGAGTTGGCAGGTCCTGATGTCCTGGCCATCCTCCGCCCAGAGACCGGCCAGATCAACGTTTGGAACGAGGAACTGGAAGACACGCTCCGCTCGCCGGAGGCAATGGAGGTTCTGGCCAAAGTCCACGAATCCCGTCGGTAACCCAAAGGATAGTGGCTGGTCTGGGAAAAGGTCTCATCGCGCGATGGGTTGGGGTTCCATTCGTGAGTGGGCCTTCCTGCTCACACACAGTCGTCCTCGTTTCAAGAATTCAACGTTTGACTTCGTGTGCCGACAGGTTCCTGATCGCATTCACATGACAACAGCAAATGAAGTGGTCCAAAGGATGTTGACGAGTGTTGATGTACCCATCCCGGACCGAGAACGAGGCGGGTTTCAGACCGTCAACGCATCGGAACAGTCTCAGCTCAGGTTCCACTGTTACAACGACGGCTCCGTCCTGGTGGAAAAGCGAAACCAAACCCAGACTCTCGACTTCACGACCTACGAGACCTGGGATCAACTCCTGGGCGCCGTGCTGGGCAGAGCCTAGGCTCCCGCTTCCGGCACTTTCGGAGCGGAGTGGGGAGAAGCTGGCGGTTCCACCGGAGCTGAGGGGCTGGAGGAAGTACTTTCGGATTGGGCCTTCTTGGGGGGTTTGGCCCGCTTGGCGCGAGGCAGAGGACTAATCAGCACATTCAAGTCCCGCTCGCCGAGCATCTTGGGAGGCGAATCCGCCACTCCGTAACCGGCAACGTCACTTACGAACTGGTTCATCACCTGGAACCCGATTTCTTTGTGCGCCCGCTGGCGTCCCCGAAATCGCAGTTTGACGCGGACTTTCATATCCTCGCAAAGAAACTCGATGGCGTGGTTCACTTTCACACCCAGATCGTGGGGATCGATCGCGGCGGAGATCTGGAGTTCCTTCATCTTGTTGGCCACCTGGCGACTCTGCGCTTCTTTGCCTCGTTTGGCTTCCTCGTAAAGGAACCGGCCGTAATCCACAATGCGGCAGACCGGCGGCGTGGCATTGGCGGCAATCTCCACCAGATCCATTCCTTTGGAGCGCGCCAGTTTCAGGGCTACGTCCAGCGGAATCACCCCCAACTGCTGTTTATCGTCGTCAATGACACGCACTTCGCGGGCGCGAATCTTGCCATTCCGCCGGTGCAAAGGTTCGCGGGATTGGTACGACCGCGGGGTAAACGGGCGGCTCAAAGAGCCACCTCCTGGGTAGGAACTCTCATATAGTAGTGGATCGGGAACGGGGCGTGGCGGCAGCGGTTGCCGGGTTCACGCCGGATCAGCAGGCAATCAGGGGAAAAGAACATCGAAACCAAAAGCCAAAGGGGCGGAATTCGTTCTGGCGAATTCCGCCCTCGATCTTTCTAAAGCTTAGTAGCGGCTTCGGCTGCCGTATTCACGGCGACCACCACCACCGCCACCGCCACCGCCGGCGGGACGTTCCTCACGAGGCTTGGCAACGTTCACAGTCAAGGCACGACCATCGACCGACTTGCCATTCAAACCGCTGATGGCCTTCTGAGCTTCTTCCCCAGAGCTCATCGTCACGAAACCGAATCCTCGGGAACGGCCAGTCTCCCTGTCTTTCATCAGTGCAACATCCGTGACGGTCCCAAAAGCGCGAAACTCATCGCTCAGGTTCTGGTCGGTGGTGTTGAAGGAGAGGTTCCCAACAAACAATTTGTTACTCATCTAGTGTCTTCCGTCCGTGATACCGCTGCTTTCCACGACCGCTCCCGAACATCGGGTTTAAAATCATCATCGAACAGGGTTCACCTGAGGATTCGCCGAGCCTTGAAAGAAACATGCAATCTAACAGACAACTTAGGCTCGTTCTTTCAGGCCCCGAATGCAAGAACTATCCCGAATCCCGGCGGCGGCGGGAGGGCATTAACGCTTCCATTCATCGACTTATCCCCATGGTTCACAGTCAGTTAAGCTCAAGACCGCCCAAACGACGCCTCTGCCTAAAGTGGCTGATAAACGCCCCTTCTGGATCAACCTCGAAACGAGGGTGAGCTTCTCGCAGGAGCCCAGAAAAGAGAACGGGCCCCGGAAAGGGGCCCGTCTGACATCACAAAAACCCGAATGGATCTCAGTTCTCCGGAATGCGCATTCCGTAGAAAGAGCGGTAGACAAAGACGAGCGCCACGACAAAGAGCGCTATGCCAATGCCCAGTTTCAGATTGGTTTGGCCAGCCTTTTGCATCGCCACAGCAATCTCCACCGCCAACAGACCAAACAGGGTGGTGAACTTGATGATCGGGTTCATCGCCACAGAAGACGTGTCTTTGAACGGATCACCCACGGTGTCGCCAACCACAGTTGCAGCGTGCAGATCGGTCCCCTTCTGGCGGAGATCCACTTCCACAATCTTCTTGGCGTTATCCCACGCACCACCGGCGTTGGCCATGAAGATCGCTTGGTACAAACCGAAGAAGGCGATACTGATCAGGTACGCGATAAAGAAGTAGGAGTCAAAGAAGGCCAGAGCCAGCGACATACAGAAGATGGCAACGAAGATATTGATCATACCCTTCTGGGCGTAGATCGTACAAATCTTCACCACTTCCTTGCTGTCCGCCAGGGAAGCCGTCTTGGCACTGAGATCCATGTTTTCTTTAATGTAAACCACCGCGCGATACGACCCCGTTACCACCGCCTGGATGGAAGCACCGCTGAACCAATAGATCACCGCGCCGCCCATGAGGAAACCCAGAATGATCTGCGGCTGCACCAGGCTCAGCTTGGCGATCACATCGCCGAATTCCGCGTTGAGCATCATGATGATGCCGAAAATCATCGTCGTGGAACCTACCACGGCGGTTCCGATGAGCACCGGCTTGGCGGTGGCTTTGAAGGTATTACCCGCCCCGTCGTTCTTCTCGAGATTGTGTTTGGCCTTGGCAAAGTCAGGCTCGAAACCAAACTTGTCCTTGATCTCCTTCTTGATGTTGGGAATCGACTCGATCTGGCTCAACTCATAGACCGACTGGGCGTTGTCCGAGACCGGCCCGAAACTGTCTACGGCGATCGTCACCGGACCCATGCTCAGGAAGCCGAAGGCCACCAGACCGAACGCGAAGATCGGCGCCGCATAGGAAATGTCCTTCGGAAGGAGCACGGTGAGGGATTCATGTCCGCCCACAAGTGCCGCCACGAACATGAGCACCAGCATGAGCAGACCTTCCCAGAAAGCGGAGAAGTTGCCGGCGACCAACCCGGAGAGGATGTTCAAAGAGGCCCCACCCTGCTTCGATGCCGTCACGATTTCTCGAGTATGACGCGCTTCGGTGCTGGTGAAAATCTTCGTGAACTCAGGGATCAGCGCGCCCGCCGCCGTGCCGCAGCTGATAATCACGGATAGGACCCACCACAAGTCAGGGGAAAGGTCTTTGCTTCCGCCCAGGAGCACTTTGCTGGCAACGAAGGTAACGATGATCGAGATGAAACTCGTCACCCACACGAGCCAGGTCAGAGGGAGCTCAGGATTAAACTCCTTCGCGTTCGAGTATTTGGCGGTGAACACCTTGTCGATGAGGAAGTAGGAAACCAAGGAAGTCAGGATCATCAGCACGCGCATGACGAAGATCCAGACGATCAGCTGTGCGCAGATCGCCGAAGTGCCAAGGGTCAAGGCCAGGAAGGAAATCAGCGCCACACCCGTAACACCGTAGGTTTCAAAACCGTCCGCTGTGGGCCCGACGCTGTCGCCGGCATTGTCACCCACGCAATCAGCGATGACGCCCGGATTCTTCGGGTCGTCTTCCGGCAGCTTAAAGACAATCTTCATGAGGTCGGATCCGATATCCGCAATCTTGGTGAAGATACCGCCACAAATACGAAGCGCGCTGGCGCCCAGGGATTCACCGATGGCGAATCCGATGAAGCAAGGCCCTTTGAGGTCCGAAGGGAGGCCGATCAAGATGCAGATCATGAAGAATAACTCCACCGTAATCAGCAGCAGACCCACGCTCATGCCAGAACGCATCGGGATCGCCAGCGGCCCCCAGGGAAGGCCACGCAGGGCGCTGAAGGCAGAGCGGGAGTTGGCCTGGGTATTGATCAACATGCCGAACCAGGCAACACCGTACGAGCCAAGAATACCGAGGATGGAGGCCATCAGAATCAGTACAACCTTCCCAAAACCCATATGCTGCAGGACCAGAAAGTAGTACACCATGCAGGCCCCGATCAGCACCCAGAGAATCGCCAGAAACTTGCCCTGTTGCACCAGGTAGCTCTTGCAGGTCTCCCAAATGGTGTTCGACACATTCCGCATCGAGTCGTGCACCGGCAGTGCCTTAGTCTGGAAGTACTGCATGACGCCAAAGACGGCGCCAATCAGGCAGACCAGGATGCCGACGTACATCAGCGTGTTGCCATTCACGCTGGTGCCGAGCAGGTTGAAGGTGACCTGATCTAGATCAGGCAGTTTAATCTCCGCCTCGCTCGCCATCACACCGGGACTACCCAGCGCCATGGCTGCCAAAGGGAGGAACAAGTTGCTTTTTCGCAGCGACATAGTTTCAGTTTCGAGTTTCTGGAGCGTCTGATTCAGACACGATGACTTCGCCGGTTCGGAGGAACCAGCCTAAATGACGCCCACGCAACTATGGAATCTTCTGCTCCAAGTCAAGCGGATTCCTTAAATTGGCTTATTCCCAGGTTTATGAAACGAAGGCCGAATTCCTTGAATAGACATTTCGTAATATACTGAATACCAGTTTATTACATAAGAAACGATTCCTAACCCCCCTCTTGGCCATTTCTGTTTCAACCCCTTCATTTGCAACCACAACGCATGGGAATCGGGGAAATCCACACATTCTCTCCTATTGCCACCTGGTCCCTGCCGAGTCGGCTAGAATCGATAGGTTAGCTTCACCTGGAAAGTCCGTCCGTCGCGGTAGAGCACCTCCTGCGGGGACTCACTGATTCCTCGGCCTGGATCGCCATACTGAGTATCCAACAGATTGTAGATGCTTGCGGAGAACTCCAGATTCTTCACCAGGTTCCGGCTGTAGAGGGTCAGATTCAGGATCCCATAGGCATCTTCATAATTGCCCGCCGTGGTCTTCCTCCGGCTCATCGCCAGCACCTCCAGACTGGCGAAGATCTTGTCATGCCAGACTGGCACACTTACCGCAGCCTTGGCCAGGTGAAGGGGAGAGTTGCTCAGCTGCCCGCCTGTCTCCTGATCCTCCACTTCCTGGAGACTGTAACTGATGCGGGCCAGGAGACCTGACTTCCATCTGCCTTGCAGTTCAGCCTCCCCTCCGAGCGCCTCAGTACTGTCGGCGTTCTGGAACTGGCTCATATCCCCCACCACGTTGGGAACCGGGGAAATCAGGTCCTCGACGCAATAGTAGAAGCCTCCCAGGCTGGCGGTCAAAGGTTCGCTCAACTTCTGTTCCAGCACCAGTTCGTAGGTACTGATGGTCTCGGGAGCGAGTCCGGGATTCGGCATGGTGGTCAGCCCATCATAATAGTAGAACTCGTAAGCATTGGGCGCCCGGAACGCAGTACCATAAATCAGCTTGGCCGCCGAGTTGGTGGTGTAGTTCCAGACCAACGCCGCGCGGGGGTTGATACTTTCTCCGAACGTCTCGTAATAGTCATAGCGTCCGCCCAGGTTCAACACCACCTTGGGGTGTAGTTCGAGTTCAGCCGCGACAAAGGCACCCGCCTCCCAAGTGTTGCGTTGATCGTCCAGCACCACCTCCGGAGGGTCCTCGTACCAGGAGCGCTGTTCGACGTCGAAGTTGTGGCGAAATTCACCTCCCACCATCAAACGGTGCTTGTCTGCAATCAGCTTGCTGAGCTGAAATTCCGTGCCCCATCGCTGGGACTGTGCGGTATCGAAATTGATGCTCGTCGCATAAGGGCCTCCAGGTTCGGTCACATCATAGACGTAGTGGCCTTCGCTGGCATACGAGTTATAGTTCACACGGGCCAGGAAATGCCAATCACCGGCAAACTCGCGGTCAAAGGTCAGATCCACCCAGCCCAGATCATCGTCAATCCGGTTCCGCGAGTCATTATAGACTGTCCCGTAGGAAGCGGTAGGCAAGCCCTTGGCTCGCATTCCCAGCGCCCCCGAAAGTGTAAATCCGCCATAAGAGACTTTTGCCAGGTACTTCTGCCCGTGCTCAAAATCCGTTTCCGGCGCGTTGGGGCCAAGGTCCGTCACTCCTTCGTAGTACCTCCCCAGACTCTCCCCCTCCAAACCATCGCTCGTATACCCGGTAGCGGAAATCATGACGTCGACCCCACTCTTGAAGCGGTTCCCATACGTCAGTCGCCCGGTCACCGCGTTGAAGCTCCCGTAGGCGCCCGAAGCCTCAACCCCCTTGATCGCGTCTCCCTGTTTGGTCACCACATTGACCACGCCTAAGAAGGCGCTGCTTCCGTAGAGGGAAGAGCCCGGCCCCCGGATCACCTCTACCCGGTCCACCAGGTCAATATCGACTGGAAAGTCATTTCCCGTGGGTCCGGTCTGGTACACGCTGTCGTTGACCCTGACCCCATCCACCAAAACCAAAACCCGCCCGTTGTAGTCCCCCGGCCGATTGAATCCACGAACCCCTAGATAGCTGTATCCGCGATCGGCGGTGGTGTAGATCCCGCGAACGCTATTCAAAGCCTCTCCCAGCGTCCGGTACCCAAATTTCCGGATCTCATCGGAGGTCACGATGCTCACCGAGGCAGGAGCTTTCAGGGTCGATTGCAGGTGCTTGGAAGCTCCGTAGACTGTTCCCACTTCCACGGAGGAGAGTTGCTCCAAACTGAGCTGCGCCAAATCTGCCTCCGTTGCCTGTTGCGCGGGCATCTCCTCTGCCGCGTAGGCGTTCGCCCACCCGCCAGCCATTCCGAAGCCGGCGACCAGGCAGGCGAGGAAAGTGTCCAACCGCTCATCGTTGAATCGGCTCATAAACAGGATTCATGCTGCGTAAAACGCCACATTCTCCCTATCGGCATCCTCAACGGTTAACTTGAAGGAAGGCTGAGACCAAGATCCTCCCTCAAGCCTGCCCACTCAGACTGCAACTCCTTGATAATCAATCTTCACAACAACAGGTCCACACGATAGACTCCATCCATGACGATTTCTGGCCATCCCGTGCTGTCCCGCTTGGCCTCGCTGGGTCTGCTTGCGATCCTCGCCAGCGCTCTCGGGACGATGGCTCAACCCATCCGGCTGCATCCACAAAACCCGCACTATTTTGTCTTCCGTGGACGTCCCACGGTCTTGGTCACCTCTGGAGAACATTACGGGATGGTGCTCAATTCCGCCCTCCACTACACCAACTACCTGGATACGCTAGCCACGAACGGTCTGAATTATACCCGGATTTTCTCCGGCACCTACGTGGAGAAGGCCGGCGCTTTCGGGATCGAGCGTAACAACCTTGCCCCAGGGCCAGGGGCATTCCTAGCCCCTTGGTCCCGGAGTACGATACCTGGTTACGCGGGGGGAGGCGCCAAGTTTGACCTGACCCGCCTTGAACCGCGCTATTTTGAACGCCTGCAATCCTTTCTGAAGGCTGCCAACGAGCGGGGTATCGTGGTGGAACTAACGCTCTTCTCCTCCGTGTACAACGAAGACCAGTGGTCGGTAAACGCTTTTCATCCCACCAACAACGTCAATGGGATCGGAATCAAGGACTGGAAGAAACTCCATACTCTCACCAACGGTCCCATTCTGGCCTTCCAGGAAAGGCTTGTTCGGGAATTGGTCCGGCGCCTGAATACGAACGAGAATCTCATTTACGAGATCCAGAATGAACCGTGGTCGGACCACCATTCGATGGGGGAAATCATCAATCCCTATCTCACCAACAGCGCATTCCCCAACGCGGTGGAGATCACCACCCAGGAATCGATCCGCTGGCAGGCACGTGTCGGCGCCTGGATCGCCGAGGAGGAGTCACGTCTTCCGTATCGTCATCTCATAGCACAAAACATTGCCAACTTTCGCTTCGCCGTCCGCGCCTCCGACCTGGCCCCGGTCGCTTCGATTCTCCACTTCCATTATGCTTATCCCGAGGCTGCCCTCTGGAATCTGAACCTGGGGAAAGTAATCGGCTATGATGAAACGGGCTTCGCTGGCTCTTCCGATACCACCTACCGGCGCGAGGCGTGGAACTTCCTGCTTTCGGGCGGAGGTCTGTTCAACAACCTCGACTACTCCTTCAGTCCGGGGTACGAGAACGGCACGGACCTGCAAGCCAACGGGCCTGGGGGCGGCAGCCCTTCCTTACGGGAACAGCTGGGCATCCTGCGACGTTTCCTTGAATCCTTCAATCTGGCGCTGCTGCGCCCCGATCCTTTGGTAGTTCGACACTGCGGCGGCGGTGTGGCGCGCGCCATGAGTGTCCCAGGCAAGGAGTACGCAGTCTATATCCAGGGCACTATGCCGTGCGAATTGCGGCTTGCGCTGCCTGCGGGAAGATATCAGTTGGAGTGGATCAGCACCCTGACCGGGGCACCCATCCAAGTGCTGCCCCTCGTATGCCGGACTCCCGAAACCCAACTCCAAAGCCCGAAGACGGAAGGTGAAGTGGTCCTGCGCCTGCGGGCTATGTAGCCGAACGCCGCCCAGTGCTTCAGCTTCTGCGCATCTTGCGCTTCTTCTCCTTGGTCTCCAACGGCAGCACCATGCTCTTTCGGATTTCCTGAGAGGTAACAGCAGCTGTGCCCACCTTGCCCACCACGACCCCGGCCGCATGGTTGGAAAACACCGCAGCCTCCGTAGGAGAGGCCCCGGCAATGATCGCTAAGGTGAAGCTCGCAATCACCGTATCGCCAGCACCGGACACATCAAACACCTCCCGTGCCATGGTAGGTACGTGAAACGGAGGCCGACCGCGCTGGCAAAGCAGCATGCCTTGTTCCCCTAGTGTGATCAGCAGCAGGGCTGGCTGGAGCCGGATCAGCAACTCTTCAGCCACGCGCAGGAGATCAGGATCCTGCAGCGGCGGCAATCCCCTGTGGTTATCCAGACGCCCCACCAACTCATAAGCCTCCTTCCGGTTGGGCGTGATGAGGGAAGTTCCGCCCAAGCTCAGCTGATGCACTGGCTTGGGATCCAAGCTCAACCAGACGCCATTGCGGCGACAAACGGCCTTCAACTCATCCAAGAGCCACTGTGTCACCACTCCTTTACCGTAGTCCCCCACAATCACCGCATCCGCGCCTTGAATGCGAGCGGCAATCGCTTTCACCAACCTGCGCGCCAGCTCGCCCTCCACCTCCCCCCGCGTCTCCCGATCCACCCGCACCACCTGCTGCTGACCCGCGATCACCCGCGTTTTGATGCTGGTAAGGCGGTCTTCCACTTTCAAAAGTCCCTGGCAACCAATTCCTTGGCCTTCCAATAAACCAGCCAACTGCCCTCCTGGATCGTCGTTCCCCACCACTCCGAAAACCTCGCATGCCACCCCGAGGCTGTGCAGATTCCGCGCGACGTTGGCCGCCCCCCCGGGCATGGCGCTCTCATGGTCAAACTCCACCACCGGCACCGGTGCCTCGGGTGAGATCCGGCTCACCCGCCCCCAGACGAATCGGTCCAGCATCACGTCCCCAACCACCAAGACCCGGCAAGCCCGGGCCGATTCAAGGAGCCGGTTCACACGCCGCAGAGGTAGGGTACTCATTCAAGGAAGGCTGTTAATGGACTTGTAGCGCTGGCAGTTTGGAGCGGAGCGGCCAGACCCACCTCATAGGCAGCCCTACCCGCCTCCACCGCCTGCGCGAATGCCACCGCCATCCGGCAGGGATCCGATGCGACCGCAATGGCCGTATTCACCAACACGGCATCCGCTCCCAGTTCCATCGCCTCGGCGGCATGGCTGGGGGCTCCCAACCCCGCATCCACCACCACTGGAACCGTCGCCTGCTCGAGAATGATGCGAATCTGATCTCGTGTGAGAACCCCGCGATTCGAGCCGATGGGAGAGCCCAGCGGCATCACGGTAGCCACTCCCACTTCCTGGAGCCGTTTTGCCAAAACCGGGTCGGCATTGATATAGGGAAGTACTGTAAAACCCTCTTTCACAAGTATTTCAGCAGCGATCAAGGTCTCAATCGGGTCAGGGAGCAAGTACCGAGGGTCGGGATGGATCTCCAGCTTCACCCACTTGGGGAGTCCCGCCGCCACCGCCAGGCGGGCCAAACGCACCGCTTCCGCAGCGTTGATCGCCCCACTGGTGTTCGGCAGTACCAGATATTTCTCGGGATCAACAAATTCCAGGATGTTGGCGAAGGGGTCTTTCTTGCCGCTCAGGTCAGCCCGGCGCAAGGCCACGGTCACCATCCCCGTTCCGCTCGCCGCCAGAGCATCCCGCATCGCCTCGGGTGAAGAGAACTTACCCGTGCCAAGAATCAGCCGCGACCGAAACTCCCGTCCGGCTATCACCAATGGTTTGTGGACCACAGACATCGACAGGGACCATAGGCCCTCGGGCACTGGCTGTCCAGCCAGCCCCGAGATCTCCCATCTGAGACGGGAAACCAGAGATTCGAGCCTAACGCATCGGCGAAAAGTCCGTCGGTGCCATAAACACGGACTTCACTCCGTTGGTCAAGGTCAGGGAACCACCCGCCTTCTCTTCAGATGCCTTCCGGGCCGCCACCCAGGCGGGATCGGCTCGGAATTGGTCGAAGGAGGCTGCTGCCGCTTCTTTGCTTTTGTGCGCCAGAATATAGATGAGGGTGTCGTCCGCACCATCCTTGGCCTCCACCGGGGTCCAGTAGGCGATATTCTGCATGCCGTACTTAGCGAAAAGGGCTACGGTATGGTCGCGGAACCGGGCCAGAAGATGAGGGAGCCTTCCCGGACCGCACTTGTAGGTTCGCATCTCGAATACGCGAGCCTCACTGCCCACAGCAGGGTGGATCGCCGGCGAAAAATCGGTCGCCTTCAGGAAGACCACGTCCGCCTTCTCCACCAGGCGTCCGTTCGCCTCGGTCTCCTTGACCACTTTGCTCCATTCCGGATCGGCGCCGAACGCTTTGAAGGATTTCTCCCTAGCTTCCCGGTTTGCATGCGCGAGAAAGTAAACCAGCTTCCTTTCCGGATTCTCGATGGGGATGAAATAGCCAAGGTTCTCCATGCCATGCTTGGCGAAGAGTCCCAGGGTGTACTTGCGGAAACGTGCCGCCAAGTCCTCGAGTTTCCCGGGTGCCGCGTAGTAGACCCGCATCTCGTAGAGGCGTTCCCCGGCCGCGGCAGCGCTTCCCGGCGCCAACCGCTTCACCCGAATGTTGCGATAGCGCACATACTGCTTGGTGAAGTCACCGCCTCCGTGCACCTGAACGGCAATCGATCCCTCGTCGGGATGACGCTTCTGAGTCTCGGTCCATTGCATGAATTGGACACCATTGATCCAGGTGGTGATGGTGGGAGGGTTGTTCACGATGCGAGCACGCAGCTCATTCCACTGGCCGTGCCGCCAGAAACTGGGCCACGACTGGGGCAATACGGGACAGGGAAAAGGAGCGGCAGGGTTGAGCTTGATTTGCGTCACCTGATCTTGGAAATGAAAGTTCGCGATGGAAGGCTTCCCTCCCAACTTACCCTCGCCGTAGACCCCCATCAGGCTCCCGCCCGTGTGATAGTCTACCAGCGCCTGATACGCGGTGCCATCCTCGGTGCTCCTCATGAATAGGCCACTGTCAGGACCAAAGTCGTTGTTCATCTCCAAGGCCACCTCAAAATCCCCGAATTTTTCGTCGGTGAGGAGAATCCCTCCATTTCCAGGGATGTCCTGGCTCCCCACGATGGCCCCCTGCTCCACCACCCAGCGGCCACCGGTCTTGTGTTGACTGGCAGCGCTATGGCCAGTCTGGGCACTGGGATGCCAACCCTTTAGGGTCTGACCATCAAAGAGGGGCACAAAACCAGGCTCGGGTTCGGAGGCGGAGGCCAAGCAAAGCAAGCTCAGACCAAGGCCTGCAGAAAGCAGCGTATGGGGAATCAGATGGGTGCTCATATCCTTGTCATTATCCACAGAATCGAAAAAGCCTCAATCGGAATCCGCTGCAAGTCAGACACTGGGGGGGAGGAAATTCAGGGATTGGCGTCGGAACGTCGG
>CAYPNF010000049.1:0-62861 GCA_964411985.1 uncultured Verrucomicrobiota bacterium | reverse complement strand
AGGAAATGCGCGGGTCGGGATGAAACCAACCGGCGAGTATCGAAAGTGAGGTTAGCATGGGATCCCCAGCCTGGAGGAGGATGGGTAACAGCATCGCGGCGAGGAGAGTGTGTCTGCAACGCCAAGAGCGGGCAAGATGGCAAACGAGGTTCATGGGGTCCTTTTGCTCGGCATTTCGACCACGGTTTGGTTCAGCTTCGGTGCAGTAGCCGGCCAGCGCAATTTTGCCCCGCCGACCGTGTCTGCCTCGATATAGTATTCCAGAGACTCGGCCCCAGCCGCCGGCAGCATCACAGTGTACACCGCCCGCTCGACGAGACGCAGGGGTAGTGAGTGCCATCGGCCCTGCCCCATCCGACGCCAATGCAGCGAAGCTGATTTGGGCGGTCTGTTGTCCAGCACGATCACCTTCAGTGACAATTCCTCCCCGGTTTCCGTCACGCTGCGCCGCCCGGGAACAATCAGGCGCGGGCCGCCCTGGTAGGCTTTGGACGCTTGCACCGTGGCGGGAAGTCTCACTCCCAGGGCTTTTTCAATCGCAGAATCGTGTCCCTCCAGGAGGGCCAGGGTCCCCCGGTTAAACATCTCATGCGTGAGCACGTGACCGATCGAGCCCCAGGTGTCAGCCGTTTCCAGGCACAACGTGATCATGCGCCCCCAATCCTCCATCAACCTTATTCGCAGGGAGAGCACCTCCGTTTCGGCAAATGCACGCCGCCGAAGGGGATCGGAAAGCTTGTTCATGTCCTCCATGGCCTGATCCAGCTGCCCACGAGCACAAGCCACGCGCCCGATCGCGCGCAAGTATTCGAACGATTTTATCCACCGCTCGAACCGCGCCGCGTTGCCCACCCCTCGAATCCGCGGCCGCAGGGCTGCCAGTTCGTCCACGAAAGCGTAGCGATCCTGCACCGCTTTCCACGGTGTACGATTGACCATAATACCCCCGGGACACTCGGGAGCAGGAGTCGGTAGATAGCCATCGATCCGGCTGAAGATCTTCGCAGCGTCCTGAGCCGCCTCTTCGCCAAACTGGTGGCGTGCCCAGTCGAGGTAGAAATCCCACGTGTCCAGGTATCGTGCTGCGTTCGTGGGGCTGGGATCCGCCTCAGGAACCTGCCACTGGGCCTGGGCCAACCCGGCCGCCATCGGTCCCACCTCCTCCGTCCGCCAGTGGATGCCGATCAGCCCCCTGCAGCCATGGCGATGTGCGTCATACGCGTCGCGTCGGATCCGACCCACCCATAACTCCGGGGAACTCATGCTGAGGTCGTCTTCCATCCAGGGAATGGCCCAACCAGGACGATCCTTCAACCGCGCGAAGCCTTCGTCCACGGGGACCGTTCCCAGCTCCAGGTTGAGCGCGGCAAAGGGCATCTCCTTGGGTAGCAGTCGATCGAACATCGCCCGGTCGCTTGCGGGTCCCAGAACCCATCCGGCGGTGGCCAGGGTAAATGGGGCTTTCACCTCCCGCGCCGCCTCCACCGCGATCTGCAGGTCGCTGAGGCTCGCCTGGGTCTCGGCTTCGGGCCTGGGGGAACGCCACGATTCAGGAGTCCAAAGCCAGTAGTAATCGAGCGGGTACGCAAGGGTGGCGCGTAGAAAGGTGCCTTTGTACAATTCCTTTAGCGTGGCTCGATCGGCTACCGATAAGCCCTTTTCCTTCAGGTGCTCTCGGAGTTCGTGCGGCAACAGTCGCACCGGATCGGTGAGAGGAATCTCAGTGCCCACACACGTCTTGATGCCAAAGCGATGCGCATAGGAAAACACTTCCCTCAGCATCGCGGCGGCGCGAATGAAGACTTGATTCTTTTCCTCCAGCGTCTTGCCCTGGGGCATCAGACCGGCCATCACGGGTGGCCCCCACGGATCCGACTCCAGCAGCAGCGATCCGCCGAAAAGCATCTCCTCGACGCGACGCGGTTGGTGCCCCGATGCCTCCCTTGCCGTGCTGAAGTAGTGGGACGCGTAGCTAAAGAGAGGGTCCCCATTGTTCTTCACATCGGAAGGCAAGCCAAGCCAGGTGGTGGGTTCCGAGCCCCAACCGCATTCGGTGTAAGTGTGCAGGCCGAAAAAATTCATCCGCAGTTTGACCATCTGCGCCAGCACCGCCTTGTAGTCGTCGGTCGACCACAGGTCGGGTCCCTCCGGAAAATCGTGGAAGGGCAGGATCCCGCGTGTTTCGAACGCGGGAGCCCTGGTCTCGTCCAGATCCGGGATGCTGAAGGGAACCTGCGCGTCTGGCAGCACGTCCCCGTGCAGGTAGAAGCGCACCCCCATTTTCTCGGCGTAGGCGTAGGCCCCGTACAACACCGCCAGTTCGCTGCCGCCGGAGAGGGTCAGGACCTTCCCCACCCTCTTAAAACGGTACTGCTCTTGACCCAGCGTGGAGTCGGTCCTGAGCACAATAGACCTTCCTGAGGCGGCGTTCGTGGTGATGGGAAGGGATGTGGCCGTTCTCAGGTAGACATAGCGCTGAATTTCTCTCGCCGCCAATTGGACAGTATTCGGAGTGGGAGACGGACACACGATGCGGCCTGCAGGCGCACTGTGAGACGTAGGAATCACGCTGAACCAAACCAACAGCACCCAGACCGGGAGTGATGCCATGGTTGGCCTCTCAAAACGCCGTAGCACCGGATTCGCTGTCATTTCATTCCTCACGCTTCCATCCTACAACGCCGAGCGCCCAACGACTCGCCTTTACTTGGTAGCCGAGGTGAACAGCAACCAGGTCCTCTTTCGCGCCGGGATCGTCACCTTCAACGTGGCAGTCTCACTCCGGTCCAATTGGATCGTGGTCGGCGCTGCGCCTTCCACGGAGACCCGGGCTTTCTTGGAGAGACCGGCGTATTGCAGCGGAACCCGGATCTCTCGCGTGATGGCTTCGTCCAGCGGGTTGTAGAAGAAAGCCAATCCCTTCTCCTTCCCAAGCGGGTTGACGTGCACAAAACCATCCCAATCCCGCCCATCCGGTCGGCGCAGGTGGATCATGTCGGAGTCCAGAACCTCCCGGTGCTGCTTGTAGAAAGAGATCCATTTCTTTACGAGCGCCTTGGTTTCGTCGGTATCGTAGATGCGTGGCCCACGGTAGCAGGCCTGCACGCCAGCGCCGAACAGATCGGCCAATCGTGCTTCGTAATGGTCCAGGTGCTCACAGAGGGGTTCGATGGTGGCCGCAGCGCCGCCGCCGTGATACTGGGTGAGAGGAACGAACATCCAGCCCATCGAGGCGGTCTTTTCCCAGGTGCCATCGTAGACATTCTGGCGTTCGATGATCTCTTGTTCATCACGTGGCAGCGACCAATTCGTCTCCTTGTAGTTCATGGCACACTTGGTACTGCCGTTGAGGTAATACCAGTCGGGCACGTTGAGGTAGATGCCGTTTGCGCGGCACCACTTGTAGAAGTCAGCGATGGCGGTGAATTGGACCCATTGGGAATCCCCCAATCCCTTATGCCCGGGGTGGCTGGTGTGTGCGCAGGTATCGCCCGGGTAAGAGCCGTCATGCTCCAAGATGCCAAACCCGGTGGTGGTCATGAAAGACTTCAGCTGCGCCAGGTAATCCTGCCCCCACTTGGAGCCGAGGCAAGGCATCGAGCCGTAACGGATTCGGCTGTCCGGACCGCCGCAGTTGTCTTCCGCCTTGGCCGCCCCACGGCTGGCCAGCAGGGAATACCCCCCCAGGACGATTCCTTTGGACTTGGCGTAGTCCGCCACTTCCTTGAACTTCGCCTGGTACGCAGGATCTGGACTCTCCATGTTCACTCCGCTGCCGAAGGAGAGAATGATCATCTCCACCCCCACTTCCGCGCCTTGATCGATTATCTTGCGGATGGCTTGGGGATCGCTGGAGATGAGGTGAACCATGATCGGGTTTTCCTGGGACCAAGGGGCAATCGTACGGTACATCCGACGCTGAGCCAGGCCGCGCCGCTCGCGGTCGGTGCTGTCGCGCAGAAGTTCGAAACAACGTATGGAAGTGAGGGTCGCCCCGGGAGCAAGATCCACATCCGGTCCAAATTCCGGGGCGCATTCGAGCAGGCAAGGTGTTTCCAGGTTGTAGTTGACCTGGGTTTCATACTTGGGTTCAGGCAGCCAGCGCACACTGCGCATGTTGGCCGACTTGGCGTTCATCGACAGGTAAGCGTAGTCGGTTTCCACGTACAGGCTGGGAAGTTCCCAGTTGATGTTGGGCTCCGTCGCGCTTTCGGTCTCCTGTACCTGCAGGGTTTCGACGATCGTACGGTTGATCCGCACCGGATGGGTGGATGAGTTGCGAATGGTGAGCCACTTTTCGATCAGCGGGACGCCGTCATAAATGGCATAATGCACGTCCACCTCAGGCAGAGTCGCCTGGGCGTTCCCAGGAGGGACAAAACGCAGCGACACCTCGCGCCCTGGCGCAGGCCAAGGCAAATCTCGCGACAACCATTCAGGCCGCTTCTTCCACGCAAGGCGGGGTTGAAGCGCCGTCTCTTTCCAACCAGCGAACTGGTAGGAATTGGTGATGGGCTTCAGGTTGTCCACCCATTTGGCTTTAAGGTAGTTCTTGACCGGTTGCCCCTCCAAACCGCCGATGGCGTACTCCTTGCCGTCTAAGGTAACCCGCGCTTCCGGACCGGTGGCGCGCAACAGCTGTTCGCCGGTGACCAGGCTGCGGTAGTCGACGGTGGCGGCGTTGGGTGTCAACCGGAGCGCCCGACGGGCAAGACCATTTTCCATCACCAATTCCTGCTTGGCTTTGTCTTCCCGCACGCTGGCTTTGAAGGGCCTCGGATCGATCATCCAGTCGGGGGTGGCACTCAGGGCTGAGGCGGAAATGGCCCCAACTGCAAGGACGAGGTTCAACAGTAGGTTCGTTTTCATGGGATCTCGGGGTAAGAGGAGGGAGGCCGAAGTTCACCGGCGTGATTGGATCTCTTTCGAGAGTTTACGGAGAGCTTCCAGCTGGAGAATCGGTTTGGCGGCGGCGGCGGGTAAGCCAGGACGATTGTGAGAAGCTCCGGGTTTCGCGTACCAAAACGTCACCGCAGAATACCCGAGCAGATTCCAAGGATTACGAATGTCGGTGCCGAACGACGACTCCATTTCGAAACGGAGACGCTGATTGAATGGAATCGCGTCGAGGCTTCGTGTGCGGGTGCAGATGTTGAATCCGGTCGTGTATCCGTCCAAACCGCCCACGCGGACATTGGCTAGGAAGGGCACACTGAATTCATCCTTGCGAGTCGGTACCTCGCCCCCCGCCCAGCCGTAATAATCTTCCGTGCCCGTTCCGAAGTGCGTGGGGAATCCCTGATCCCACGCCGTATCCACGTAGATTTTCTCGTCTCCTTCACCCCACCAACTGCCCTGAACGTTCAAGACGGTCCAGGCGTCTCCCACGTAGACGCCTTGGCCACGAATATCGATGTAATTCCAGTCCTGGAACGGTGTGCCCGGCACGATATCGTCCGGTCGCCAGTTGGCGTGGAAATGCATGGAACGGTCATCCCATTTCCAAGGTCTCACCTCAGCCCGAACCTGGAGGCCCACGGCCCCGACACCGAGGTTCAGAACCTGCATGGTGCCCGACTTCCGGTAAGGCATGACCCATCGGCAAGTGAGAACGCCCTCGGCATCGACCGTCCGTTGCCAGGTTTGCATGGGATGAAGTGAGTCTGCGCTGCAAAAGAAATCACCCAACGGACACCACACGGTCTGCTCCCCATCGAAAGTCATAACCAGGACCGTCGACCTCAGGCTTTCCGGGGAGGATTTGGCACCGGGCAATCGCACCGTGAACTGATGCAGGGACGAGGGGCCTGGTGGGAGTTTTACCGTAAGTTTCCCACCCGGCTTGAGCAGGGCGGATTTCTGGACCGTCCCCTTGTTTTCATCCGGCTTGGCAGTCAGAGCAGTTCCTGCCTTTTGCAGGTCGCCCGCTGCGGCCGCGTAATGAGCCAGGCTGAAGGTCTCGACCTGGGTTCCCTCGGGATAAGCACGATAATTGATGATGTTATAGAAGGGCTTTTGCGCCATCGTAATTTTGCAGCTTTTCCCGAAGGGAATCGGCACATAGGAATCACCGGCTCGAGCTGTCGGCTGGGCCAGAGGTGGGGTGAAGGTTCCTTCGCCGCGAACCAGCTTGATCAGCGATTCGTCCAGGACCGGTTGGTCCGATCCGTCGAGGTAAATGCGAAGGTTCGGTCCGACCCGTTCGTTGAAGTCGTAATAGAAAAAGGGAGTCCAGATCTTGGTGATGCACCCTGGCCCTTGATGCTCCATGAGCACCCACTCCTGTTTGCCCTGATGCATCTCGGTACGGATGTACCCCACGCCGTCACTATCGGCAAACCACCCGCTGGTGTCCTGGTTGGGCTGGTTTCGGTTCGTCGACGCTCGGTTATAACTGGATGCCTGGAGAGACTGGTAGCGTGGCTCGGGAAAACGCACCAGGGCCTCTGGATGGGTCATTTCCGCCAGCAAAGATCGCAGGGTGACCGTCTGGGCAGAGGCCACGAAAGGCAGGACCTGGAGCAGGACAAGGAGGGCAAGGACGGTCTTTCGGGGCGACTGGAGATTTGTCATGATCGGTCAAGGGACTGGTCCAGGGCGGTTCACTTGAGGTGCGGTGGCAATCCGCGGGCGGACGGCCAGCCAATCGACGCCCTGAAACACCGGGTCGGGGATTTGCTTGATTTCATCCTCGCCCATGTAGGGACACATGGCGTCCACCCAGGCAATGAGGCGAAGTCGGCTGATTTCGTCCACTTTCACATCATGGTGCTTTCCGCTCGTGACCATCTCAATCAGCTTGCTGCGATAGGAGAGCGTGGTCATGGGTGGCGGGGTCACATAAGCTTTTGGGTCGACGGTGCCATAGGCTTCCACCAGCAGACAACCCGCTATGCCGAAGCCCGGCGGGGGATCTTTCGGCATCTGGTAAGGCTGCCCCCAGGTGGGACGACCGATCAGGGTCCAGTAAGGCTCGGTGAAGACCGGTTCAGTCGGGCGCTCGGTTAAATCGAGCTTCTTGCGCCCTTCACCGTCCCCCTGGTGGCATCGACCGCAGTAGCGATCGAGCACTGGCCGAACGTAGCGCGGATAGCTGACCGTGACATCCGGCCACGGCGGTGGAGTAATGGTACTCGGAGCGCGGGTCAAGGCGATAGGGCGATTCGCCATCTCGGGGGTTCGGCTATGGGACTCGTGACAACCTAAGCACCCGCGGCTCTCCCCCGGCATGACGTTCACGAAGCTGCGCATGGTCTGGAGAGCTCGTTGCTGCTCGTCCAGCAGTTGAAAGTGCAAGGGGATTCCCGGGGGAGCCTCAAAATTGACTGAACCATCCGCCTCGATGGGCACCGTACCCAGCAGGCGCTTGACCCCTTCGGACTGCACCGCCGAGACCACCGGCCCCGTGGAGATGTAGGGCCGCTTGTACCAATAGGTGTAGGTCTTGTGATCGATGCTGAAGATGCGCAGAAAATGGGCCTTGCCACGCAGCTCGGGTGGAGCCCCCTGGTAAATGTCACTGCTGAAAAGGAGGCCGGCTTTCGGGGGCGCGGAGTCGTCACGCTTCGGCCAGGCAACACGATCCACAGGCACCGGGGGAATAGGACGGGCCTTCAGCGGCATGGCGTGGAGCACCTGATGGGTGCCTTCGTAGACAAGTTCCCGGTTGCCCTCCACATCCATCAGGTACAAGGCGAATTTGCCCTGGCGTTGCGCCGAGACCAGGAAGTCCTGCTCGCTCAAGGGATAGGGCGAATAGTAGGCGTCGAACCGACCCGACGAGTGATACTCGGGCGATTCCGCAGGATCGACCGGACCGTTGCCACATTCCGGCCAGGCGACATCCGCAGTCACTTTGGTCAGACCCCAGGGGAAATTGAATCCCTGATCGGGATCGATGATCCCCACGGAACCGCTAAACCAATTGTGATGCGCGCTCCCTGTAAACATCACCCGCCGGCTTCCCGGGATGTTGCGGGCGTCCTTCATGACGTCGGGCCAGACACTCTGGTTGCCCCAAAACATCAGCGTCTGGGTACCATCGGGATTGACGGTCCACAGCTTTTGAGCGCGCCAGAGCGGTTTATCGGTGTACTCCCAGCGCGTGTAAACCACCCGACCATCATTCATCACCGACGGCAGGTAATCCGGTTCGTTATTGGCGGAGATGAGATAGATGTTCTTGCCGTCGGCATTCGCGCGAGCGAGGACAAACGCGCTCGTGGGCGGCATGCAACGCACGTAGGTGTTGCCGCGGGTGGTGCTGAACAAGACATGCTCCTGGTCGGGCAGATAGACGGGGTCCAGGTCGTCGTAGGGACCGTCGGTCAGCTGTTTGAGACCGGAGCCGTCCACATTGATTTCATAAAGGTGAAACGACTTTTCGTTGTGCGGCTTGAAGCAGAACAGAACTTTGCGCGCATCGAAGGAGATGTCCGGCCGCCAGAACGAGCCATGCAGTGGGGCCTGCGGCATGAGCTGAGTGAGTTTTCCGTCGGGTCGCAGTCCATCCAAGACCAGAAGGCGAGCCCCAGGAACCGCCATATAACCGAGGCGGTGGCGGGTCTCATGCTGCCATTCGGACCCTTGAGGCAACGGCATGTCGACGAGGAGGACCTTGCTGAAGTCCAGGGCGGGGTTCCTGAACAGGATGGATCGCTTGAGCGCCCGCACCTCGGTGTAAAGATCGATTCGCGCCTTCGAGGACAGAGCGTCCAAGGACTTCTCAAGACGATCCAGTTCGGCCATTTCGCGCTGGAAAGGCTCCCTACCAGGAAGTTTCGCGCCGATCCGCCGGGCCAAAGCACGGGTCCAATCCATCTCCTGGCGAATGCGGTCCACCGTGGGCTTGTCGTCCGCCTGGTAGAGCCAGTCTTTCTCAAGCATTTGACGCGCCTCGGAGCTGGAGCGAGCGAGGGTGGAGGGTGTTTCCGGCTTCAGATAGGGGGCCACGGGCTCATGAGTGGAGGGACGAAACTGTACTTGCGGGCCGGCGTCCAGGATGAGTTGGATCCACTCGGGTGAGAATTGGGTTTGCTGCTTGCCCGCCAGGAGTTGATCGAACCGCTGCTGGAGGCCCTCGGCAGCCTGCCATTGGCTTGCGGATTCAGGAGCCTGCCGGGCACGCTGATTCTCCGTGAGCGGCTTGTATTCGACCAACAGCTCGAGGAGTCGCCCAGCCATCCGGGCGTCCAGATCTGCGTCCGCGTTGGACAAATAGTCGAGTGGGGTAATGCCGGTGTATTGATAGAAATCGCGGCATTCCTCTGGGAACCCGGTGCGCAGTCGGGCGTTGAGTGCCAGCGCCAGATCAGGGTGCTCTTTGCGAGCAGGATTGGCATTGGTGCGGCGAAGGCTGGCCAGGGTTTGGGCAAAGGACTGTCCGGTAGGGTACAGACCGCCGATCAGCGCCTGAAGTTCTCGGTCCCGGGCTTCCAGCGAGCGGGCTCCCTCACCAAAAAGAGCCGTCACCTCCTGCGCCCCCAACCCTTTCGCATACACCCGCAAGTCATCCAGGGCACCTTGAAAATACTCGTTGGAACCTTCGCTCGATCCGATGAACGCAGGGATTTCGGGAGAAAAGGAAATCGTGCCGGGATGTTGGAGAGCTCCGATCTCACCGCCGTCGAGGTAAACACGCATCCACTGACCGTCGAAAGTGGCGGCACAATGATGCCACCGCCCATCCAGCAGTTGGTCAGGCTGAATACGAGCGTCGCACTCGAGATACCCGCCAATGTTGAGTCCCAGGGAGAGGATGGTGCCTCCTTCCTGAAAGGAAAACAGGAGACGGTTAGGGCATTCCTGCCGAAAGAGCTCGCGGAAGCCTGAGAGGACGGTCGGGCGCACCCAGACCGAGAAGCTCAAACCGGGCATCTGAGTCCAGGCCAGTTGGGTTTTCCAGGCGTGCGTGCCTTGCAGGCTCAAGGCTTTTCCATAGAGCCCAGCAACCCGCGGCGAACTGGAGGTGCGGGAATCGCGGACAGCCTCACAGCCCGATCCCGCGGCATTCACGCATCGGGACCCATCGGAATCGTCGAAGGTCCAATGGGCAAGAAGTGCCTGATCCGAAACGGAAGGTGCAGGCGTCGATGTGGGGACGATCGAAGAGGGGGACGGGGAGCTTTCGGCGAGTCCACCCACTGCCAGGAAGAATGGCCAGCATGCAGCTGTGAAGAGCCGTAACGCGGAGTTCATAGTCTCTTCTGACAAAGTACCGTTGCTGATCCCGGAAGGAAAGACCAAACCGAGCGGTATCTCCTTTGACAAGAGGTAGGCAACGGATCTCCGAGCCGTTGCCTCCCAAAGACAACCGAACCCCAACAATGGTATCGCCATGGTGAGAGTCCCAGATTAGTCTCCAGGACATGTTCGTGTTGCAGCAGCAAGATACCGCTGACAAGCCGGAGTTGTACCGCCAACTCGTGAAGCAGGCTGAGGCCCTTTTCCACGGCGAACCCGATTTCATCGCCAACAGCGCAAACCTCTCCTCCCTCCTTTTTCACTCCCTTCCCGACCTCAACTGGGTGGGTGTCTACCGAAACCTCGGAGGACAGCTTGTCCTCGGGCCCTTCCAGGGAAACCCTGCCTGCCTACGAATCGCCATGGGACGAGGAGTCTGTGGCACCGCTGCGCAACAGCGGGAGACAGTCCTAGTCCCGGATGTTCATCAGTTCCCAGGGCACATCGCCTGCGACGGGGCTTCCCAGTCCGAAATCGTCGTGCCGATTCTCCGCGGGGAGACCCTGCTGGGGGTATTGGATCTGGATAGTCCGAGCCTGCGGCGATTTGATCTGGAAGATCAGGCTGGCCTGGAAGAGTTGGCAAAGCTCCTGGCTCAGTCCGGATAAGATTAAGGAGGGGCCTTGTCTCCCGGATTTTTGACCTGTTCAGGAACTTTGTCGCACACTTAATCTCACACCTTGTCGATGTCGCGGTGAGTCAGGGACGGGACGGATTTCAAAGTCTCGATTGCGGACGTCCTTGTTACCTCTGATATCGAACCACTGGAGTGTGCGACAAAGTCCCGCGACAAAGTGTGCGATCAAGTCGAGCCTGGAGAATGTCCACACTCAGACCCTCGCCTCTCGGCGAGGTGCGAGCTACCTCAAGGGGAGAGCGGCAGCGTCCCGTCTCAGGCCTCCGAAGCCCGCACGGTATACCCCCCGGATTTCTCGTCGGGTCGCAGTTTCAGAAGACCCCGTTTCTCCGCTTCGATCAGGAGTTCGTTGAACGACCGGCATCCGCAAGCGCGTTCGTTGAAACCCGGATTCCGGCGCTTGATCGTTTCCTTGATCATGGAACCCCAGATCAACTCATCCTCGTCCCGCTCCTCCGTGATGGCGTCCAAGGTTTCCACGATGAGGTCGAGTGCCTTCGCCACGTTTTCTGCCCGGTCGTCCGGCTTGCCGGTTCTGGCTGCGGTGACGGTGGCAGTCGCCTTCTGCCTGGCTTTGGAGGTTTCGTGGCGGACCAAGTCGTCGTAGTAAAGAAACTGGTCGCAGTTGTTGATGAACAGATCCGAAGTGGAACTCTTGACCCCGACGCCGATCACGGTCTTGGCATTTTCGCGCAATTTACTGACAAGGGGGGAGAAATCGGAGTCGCCACTGATGATCACGAACGTATCGACGTGGCCCTTGGTATAGCAAAGATCCAGGGCATCCACCACCATGCGGATGTCGGCCGAGTTCTTGCCCGACTGCCGAATATGGGGGATCTCGATGAGTTCAAAAGCGCATTCATGGAGGTCGCGTTTGAACTCCTTGTAGCGCTCGAAGTCGCAGTAGGCCTTTTTGACCACGATATGCCCCTTCAAAAGGAGTTTCTCGAGTACCTTCTGAATATCAAACCTCGGAAAGTGGGCGTCGCGCGCACCCAGGGCGATGTTCTCCAGATCCAGATAGACCGCCATCGTCGAATTGATGTCTCGGGTACTCATAGGCTTGTCGGGCAATAATGAAGCAATCGGTATAAATCAACTCTCCCGCGATTACCTGCCAGATGCAAGGGGGGAAATGGCCCCACCTGGAAAGAACGCGCCGCCTGGCTTGAAGGTGGGTTGCCCATCGCCGAGGGGCAACATCGCGCACCCTCTTTGTGAGTTGTCAACCCTAGGGCGCCTGCCTATAGTGCACCCATAAGCCTGACCTGCAGCGCCGTAAGATGAATCAATCGCGCCATATGACCTCGAAATTGGATCGCCGCCAGTTCGTTGCCCAATCGCTTTTTGCCGCCGCCGCCGGCATAGGGACCGCTGCCGCTGGGGAAACCGCGACCGCGGGAAAAGTCGACCGCACCGCGCCCGTCAAGGCAAGTTCCAGGGGAACCATGCCGACCGGGAAGATCGGCAAACTAACCCTGAGTCGTCTCGTCTCCGGAGGAAACCTCATCAGCGGTTGGGCTCACTCGCGCGATTTGCACTATGTGCCGTCCCTCATGAGGGCCTACAACACCGAGGAAAAGGTGATGGACACTCTGCAACTCATGGAAGAACACGGGGTAACTGCGATCATTGCGGATCCGCGCAAGAACGTCATGGACGTCTTCGCTCGATACTGGAAGGAACGCGGCGGGAAGATTCAGTGGATTGCCGAAGGACATCCGGGGCTCGACGATTGGAAAACCAACATCAAGAAGTCAGTCGACTTCGGTGCGTCCGCCGTCTACGTGCAGGGGGTGATCTCCGACAAATGGCTGAACGCCGGCAAGGTAGACCTGCTTGGTCAGTGTGTTCAATTCACCAAATCCCTGGGCGTTCCCGGCGGACTCGGCGCGCACAAGCTGGAAGTCATCATCGAGTCGGAGAAGCGGAAGTTCGACCCCGATTTCTACGTCAAGACCTTCCACCACAGCAATTATTGGTCACGTCGGCCCGCCGCTGGGGAACCGGATGTGGTTGAATCCCAAACCGACAATTACTGGGACGTGGATCCCGAGCGAACAATCCGGGTGATGTCCGAAGTCGAAAAGCCCTGGATCGCTTTCAAGACCCTAGCCGCGGGCGCGATCCGTCCCGAGTCGGGTTTCCGGTACGCCTTCGAAAACGGCGCCGACTTCATTTGCGTGGGCATGTTCGACTTCCAGGTGGAAGCCAACGTCACTTTGGTCCGAAGCCTGGTACCGGCAAGCCAGAGCCGCGCACGCGCCTGGTTCGCGTAAGGGCTTAGTACCGCAGGTTGCCCAACCTGCTGTTTCGCGGGTTGCCTAACCCGCCTCGTGTGCAAGTGCGAGAGGCCAGCCGACTCGGCAGTCGGCGATACAGCAGACAGGGCTGTCTGCGCCACCCGTATCGCAGGTTGCCAAACCTGCCGTTTCGCGGGTTGCCTAACCCGCTTGGTGTGCAAGTGCGAAAGGCCAGCCGACTCGGCAGTCGGCGAAACGGCAGACAAGGCGGTCTGCGGCACGAGTTTTGGGTTGCGTTTCCGGGTTCGTCTTCGTAGAAAACCTTCGTTGCGTCCGGAGGAGCCCGATCCCAGTCTTGAGCGTGTCCGCTTTGAATTGCGGGCTCATGGTCTTTCCACGGAGACCCCAAAAACCTCTGCGCAGCGGTCTTCATACTCGAGGTTATTTACCACACGTGAAACGAGAGGGTGCTTCGTATTTCGTTACCTTTCGGCTGGCAGACTCTCTGCCCAAGGAAGTACTACTCCGACTGCTCAGCGAGAAAAACGAGAATCTGCGCCTGCTGCACCTGCAGGAAGCCAACGGGCTCACCCAGGCCCAAGCTACCCAACCACGGGACACGGCCGAAGCCATTGAGCGCGACTATCACCGCAAGGTGGAACGTTACCTGGACCGGGGTGCTGGGGCTTGTCCTCTGGGCCGGTCAGCGGTCGCTGCACTGGCGAAGGACGCACTCTGGCATTTTCACGGAGCGCCATATCTGCTCGATGACTGGGTTATCATGCCCAACCACGTGCATTGGATCCTCTGGCCGATGCCCAACTTCACCCTGAGTGAGATTGTGAAGAGCCGCAAACAGTTCATCGCCAAGCAGGCCAACCGTTTGCTCGGTTCTGTCGGTGAAACGTTCTGGCAGGCAGAGTCGTTCGATCACTGGATCCGGAATGACGATGAAAAGTCACGCATACGGCGATACATAAGAAACAACCCAGTGAGAGCGGGCCTTTGCGCCTGTCCCCAAGATTGGCCTTGGAGCAGCGCAGGGTGTGGGGGAAAGCCACCTCCCCTGTAGCGCAGGCAGCCTTGCCCAATGCCACTAACTTTTGGAATTGGCCCGGGCGAGCTTTTTACGGGCCTTGGCGCGGTCGCCGATCAATTTGGGGAACTGCACCTTAAAGCGGCGGAGGGCCCGGGGCTCGGAGGGTCGAGGCTTTTTGCGGCGGGGTTGGCGGAAGCCGGCGATGCGATTGAGCAGTCGCTCCCAGGAGGCCGATTCCTGGGCTGTTGCGACCTTGGGCAGCCATTTCACCAAGGCCCTGAGGCTGCGCGTGAAGGACAAGCAGAGCACGGGTTGGTGGCTGCGGGCCGCGGCCATGCTCATGGCCACCCGCACCAAGTTGTAGGCCAGCAACCCGCTCAACCAGCGCTTGCGCGCCATGTCGGCGCTTTTGCAGACCAAGTGGTGAAGGCCCATGTCGGCTTTGACATGCCGCAGATTCAGCTCGACCTGCCAGCGCCGACCGTAGAGTTGAACCCATTCCTGGATCGTAATCTGGGGGTCCAGCTGGGTGGTAAAGAGACAAAGCAGGAAAGAGCGCCCGCCCTTGGGCTCAACGCGCGCTACCAGGAGCCGTCCGCTGATCGGTTGGGTGGCGGAGGGGTCCGCCCTCTTGTCAGAGCGGGAGGGCTTCCATGAGATAACTTGATCCAGCCCCTCCCCGAGCGTCACCCCAGCCTCGCGGGCCAGTTTGCAGGCGCGCGCCTCCGTCAGACGGACCAGCACATGGGCCTGGGCGGCCCGCGCGGCAGCCACCACCGAGTAAACGCCAAAATTGCGGTCCCCCACCAGGAGGGTCTTGGCCCAGGAACGGTTGCGGCAGATTTCCTTTAAGAGGGCTTGCTCACTGGTTTTGGTCGAATCGATCGCCGCATCCAACACCACGCCCGTAACCAGGCAGAAGACAACCACCGAACGGGCCAGGCACCAGTAGGGGGTTCGGTTGTTGCCCCCGCCATGGCAGTGGAAATGCTCAGGAATGTCACCCAAAGGCCTCAGCCGCAAGGTGGTGCCATCCAGCAACGCGGGCTCCATCCCCTGCCAGTGCCGCTGAGACAAACTCCCCTGAAGGCTTTGGCCGCTCCTTCTCAAGGCTTGGGAAACGACCTTCACGGGCAGGCGCTTGCGGGCCTTGCACCAGGCAGACGTGGAGTCGGAGAGCAAGGTCTGGGAAAGGGGCCGCTTGCCGGGGGGACTCAAACGGTCGGCACCCCCGTCCCGGGCGTCTTCGAGGATCTGGTCGAGTGTGCTCTGAGCGTGCAAATGCTCAAAGACCAGGTACCAGAGCACAATCAGGGGGGTGAAGCTGCGCTGGTAGTGGACGCGGCCTTGGAGCCAGAGCGCCAGGGCGTCGTGGGGGAAGAGGTCCAGGAAGCACTGAAGCAACTGGGGCGGCGAGAGTTGGGTGCGCAGGGGGAAGGAGGGGGCAACGGCGGTTTTGGGGGTTGACATGTATGTATGTATCATGATATACATACCACCATGACGAAACCACAGAACGTTGACAATGAGAATGGGAAGGAAATGTGGGTCCGGCAGATGCGGGAACTTTGGCCCGCCATCAAAGGGTCCCTGGCCCAGGTGCGCAAACCGTGCATTCGCCCCAACTGCACAGCCTGCGCCAGCGGCAAGAAACATCCGGCGTGGATCCTCTCGGTGGTCGCGGCCCGCCGCCGCAGCACCCTCTATGTCCCGGAAGCCTTGGTGGGGCAGATCAAGCAAGCCATTGCCAACGGCCGCCGCATCGAGGCACTACTGCAGAAAACCGCAATCCAGATGGTCAAATCCCACAGAAAGGCTCTCAAGAACGCCAAGCAACCCACCTCCAAAAGTTAGTGGCATTGGGTTGCCAAGCCTGCTGTGTCGCGGGTTGCCTAACCCGCTTGGTGTGCAAGTGCGAAAGGCCAGCCGACTCGGCAGTCGGCGATACAGCAGACAGGGCTGTCTGCGGCACTCGAGCGAAGCCACCTTCTTCGTCCCTGAGCGATCAGTAAATGCAATCACTCGTGTCACACCAATCCACCTGAGTCGGCGGGTGCGCGGGGTCTCCGCAGCCGTCCTTCAGGCTGTGGCGGTGAGCCAAGTGCGGTAAGAGCCCGTCAGATTGCGCACCTTGAAACCTCGCTGAACCAACATTCGGGCCGCGAAGTAGGACCGCTGCCCACTTTGGCAATGGACCACGATGTCCTTTTCTTTGGGCAGTTCGCCAACGCGCCTCCTCAGCTCATGCAGCGGAATGTGGATGGATCCCGGGATGAAGCCCTTCTTCCGCTCTTCCTCGGTTCGCACATCCAGAAGCGTTGTTGTCGCAGGATCCAACGAGGACACCTGATGCCATTGCGCCAATTGCACATCGCCATGGAGCACATTGGACGCCGCCATTCCTGCGAGGTTCACGGGATCTTTGGCCGAGCCGAACGGAGGGGCGTACGCCAGTTCCATCTCCGCCAAGTCGTGAACAGTCATCCCGCCCTGAATTGCCGTAGCGACGACGTCTATGCGTTTATCGATCCCTTTGCGTCCCACTGCCTGAACACCCAGGATCTTGCCATCGTCTGGCTTGAAGAGGACCTTCAAAGCCACCGGAGTTGCACCTGGATAGTAGCCAGCATGGCACCCGGGATGCAGGTGGATGGCCTCGTAGGGAAGGCCTAGTCGCTTGAGGGTCTTTTCGTTGGCACCAGCACATCCCGCACTCAATTCGAACAGACGGAGGATGGCTGTCCCAAGAGTCCCCCGGTACTTCGACGGTCGCCCAAAGACGTTGTCCGCCGCGATTCGGCCCTGCCGGTTGGCGGGTCCGGCAAGCGGAACCAAGCCCCACTGGCCAGTCACCCAGTCTCGGGTTTCGACCGCATCTCCGACCGCCCAGATATGGGGGTCGCTGGTCTTCATACCTGCGTCGACCCGGATGCCGCCAAGGTCGCCCAACGCAAGCCCAGCCTCTTTGGCCAGGTGCACTTCCGGCCGCACTCCCAGGCCCAGGATCACCAGGTCCGCCAACAACCGCTTGCCGCTTTTCAGCACTACAGTGGATGCTGAGTGCGATTCCGTCGCCGCCGGTGCTTCGAAGGCGGAGACTGCATCCCCGAGGTGGAGATCCACGCCTTGCGTTTCAAGTTCTTGATGAAGCCAGGCAGCCATTTCCGGATCCAGAGGTGCCATGACTTGAGGTAGAGCCTCTACGAGGGAGACTTCGAGCCCACGGCGTTTGAGCTGCTCTGCCATTTCCAGGCCGATATAGCCTCCGCCCACCACCACGGCTTTGGCGTTTGCTTTGCCCTTGAGCCAATTCTGAATCGCTTGGATGTCGGGAATGTTCCGGACGGTAAAATGGCCTGGAAGCTCAATACCTGGGATCCTCGGGCGCAGCGGAGCAGCCCCTGTGGCCAGGATCAACGAATCGTAGGGTTCCTCGTGCTCTTCCAGCGTGGTCAGATTCCGCACCCAGACGGTTCGTTGCTTCGGGTCGATTCGGACAACTTCGTGGTTGACCCGCACATCGAGGTTGAATCGCGCGCGGAGTGCTTGGGGGGTCTGGAGCAGGAGATCTGCTTCCTCGGGAATCTCCCCTCCGACATGGTAAGGGAGGCCGCAGTTGGCAAAGGAAACATGAGGCCCACGTTCGAAGACCACAATTTGTGCGTCTTCAGAAAGTCTGCGGGCTCGGGCGGCAGCACTGGCACCGCCAGCGACCCCTCCCACAATGACCAGGCGTTTGGGATTCATGGTTGAGGATGAGTCTGTTTCCAGCATTCGCGAAGCGTGTTGTGTAGTTTGCTCCGGAATTCCAGGGGCAACTCGTAAGGCTCCCCCTCCTTGTAGAGGGTGATGGTCTTTCGGATGTTATCCACCACCACCTGACACGGATTACATCCGGCCAAGTGCTTCTCCAGTTCCTTGCAGATACCGGGCGTGGCACTTCCGTCAACGTACTCGTTGAGCATGGCCAGGAGTTCTTCGCACTTCATATACTTTCCTACCCTCTTGAGTCGGGTTCGCGCAAAAAGTTACAGAATCTAGTTAATCCTCGTGCCGGTGAGGTTCTAAGCGTGAGCTTTCATCTCCCAAGGCGCGGGTAAGTCGTTCCCGAAGTTGGAGCCGGGCTCGCAGGAGACGGACCTTGACGTTGGCTTCGCTGATCCCCAAAAGATCTGCCGTCTCCCGGACGGAGAACCCTTCTGCATCCCTGAGCAGGAAGACATTGCGATGCTTCTCTTCTAGTTGGCCGAGCGCCTCCTCGATGAGCTGCCGCACCTCGTTGCGGTGCACCAGTTCCTGGGGGGATTGTTTCCAGTCTGCAATGAATTCCGGGTGCGCTATTTCGCCGTATCCCTCCTCTGGCTCGGTGGCCTGCTCCAGGGAGATGGTCTCCAGGCCCTTCTTTTTCCGGATTACCTTGAGCGCTGCATGCGAGGCAATTCGGGCGAGCCAAGTGCCGAAACTGGATTCCTCCCGAAACGAGCCCAGGTGGTGAATGGCACTCAGGAACGTCTGCTGCGTCACGTCTTCGGCGTCCTCCTGGTTTCGGAGCATGCGCATCGCCAGCGAGAACACCCGGCGTTCATGGCGTGACGCCAACTCCTCGAAGGCCGACAGATCACCCGACTTTGCCCGGGTTACAAGCGAGGAATCGGACGCTTCAGCCCCAACACCTGCACTCGGGTCATGAGGGGAGTCCAACTCGGGCGATTTCGCCAAAGGCGCTGAGGCTAAAGGCAATTCCTGGTGCATCTTGTTCGCACCAAGAGTATTCCCCACACACCGTTGGATTCAAGTGGTAAGAGCGTTGTGCGGATGGAGACGGACCGATCCGGGAGCGATGGCTCACCCAGCCCCGGCTGCGAGGAAGGGACCAGAACCTCCTCCCGAGCGGTGGCATCCTGCTTGAGGGTGAACCTCACTCCCGACATCTCAGAAAACCTGTGTGTAATCTGCAATCTGCGGATGACCTGGTTTTGTGGAGGCTCAACCATGAAGAAGAGGAAGCAGGCAGGAAGAGAAGACCTTCCTCTCCGACCCTATTGACCACGGGTGGCTACAAGGAAGGGAACGGAGACAGGATGAGCAGGATGCACAGGATGAAAGGCAAACGATGCTGAATGTAATAGAATCCCATCCTGCGAATCCTGTTCATCATGTCAGAACCCACTTGTCTTCCAAGTAACTCCCGTGGAAGTGACTGGTAATGAATGATCCGGAAGATGCCTGAAAAATGCTATAACGGCTCGGTTAAACGGCGGCAGTTAGTTCCCTCCGCCCACCGCCAACGGCGGTTGATTTGCATCTAAGTCGCCTCGTCATCCCGCTGGATCAAGAGCCATTTAGCCAGACGCTTCTTTGCTTCGGCGTGGGTAAGCACCTTTCCGTCCTGCAGAGCGCGTTCTCCCCTGCTTATCCCTTCCAGGATCGCGAGCTTCCGGTCGAGCTTCATACCCTCAAGTCGCTTTCTTCTTCGCTTCCTCCGGGACCTCGAGCTTGGTGGTTCCGACGTCTTTCACTTCCACCGTGGTGGTGCGGTCGTTGGGAACCTCATTACCGTTGAAGGACATGGTCCCCTTCAGCTTGAACTCGTATTTGGTCAGCGCACCCTCCTTGATCCAGAATTTCACCGAGCCGGAAGCATCGGTGATCTTCGGCCCTTCGGTGCCCCCGCGCGGACGGAACGAAAGCAGCTCTTTCGCCCCTTCCTCGGTGAGCACGCTCGTGTAGGCATCACCCTCGAGCTTCAGTTCTTTGGCGAAATTCGCCAACTGCGATGCCTGCTTACCCGGGGTCTTGATGTTGCGCACCATCATACCCAGGAATCGGCCTGGTCCTTCCTCCTGATCCATTTCTTCAAGGGACTTCCAGACTCCCTCCTGGTTGAGAGCGGCACCCTTATCTCCTTTGATGACCCCCTGCAACTTATTCTCCATGAAGGTCATGGTGACGTGGGTAAAACCGTCCTTCTCGGTCTTACCTTCCGTGGGGCCCGGCTTCCATCGCGCGTCCTCCGGCACCACGACCACCGTTTTCCAAGCGTAGTTGGGCTTTTCATCAAGGGCCTTGGCTGCGCCCAGGACCTCATCCTTGGGAGTTTTGTCGGCTGCGACCAATGAAGTGGCGAGAAGAGTGGCGAGACAGAAGATCAGGTTCCGTTGCATAGGAGCAAGAGTGTTTGTTTGATGATGGCGAATGGGTACAGTTCGAGCTTATGACACCGCGGGGTCAGGGCAGGTTACAGCCGTTCGTGAGGCTATTTGCTCCGCTCCTCAACGACCTTGGTTTCCGCTTTGATTGTGTTCCCCTCCAGCACCACCGTCCCAGCGTTCTTGCCGACGCGGACACCCGTCTTCTGACGACCTTTGCCGGTGTCCTCAATGGTGTTGCCCCTGAGGATCGTGCCCTGGGTGGCACCATCCACGAATATCCCCCATCCCTCGTTGTCTCGAATGATGTTGTTTTCGAACGTGGTGCGGTGTGCCGCCATGGGTTCATCCTCGGCCCGCCAAAGGACACCGCCACGCTTGTTCCCAATGATGGTGTTGCGTCGGACGAAGTTGTCGCTGTCCTTGTGCCCGATCGACATGCCATGTCCGCCATTGTTCTCGAGCCAGTTATCTTCCGCCACCCCGCCGCGTACGCGCCAGCAGAAGAAAAAGCCGTCGTCCCCGTTTTCCGTCGCTCGGCAGCCTTTGACCGAGGGCCGTTGCGAACCGCTGCCGGGGTGAAGACCGAAACCTGCACAACGCTCCACCACGCACTTCTCCACCTTCACGTCGTTGGATTGCTGGAAGCTGATGCCGTCGCCGTTATAGTCGCGGACGACACAGTTGCTGATCACGCAGTTGTCTCCGCGATACAGGAAGATCCCCGCCGTCCGGCAGCCGTCCACCTGGGTCGGGTTTTGGGCGCGGTTGCCATCGACAGCCAGGTTTTCCACCCGGGCGTCTTCCAGGTTATAGCCACTGATTACCGGGAAGGTGGTGGATGCGAAACCGCCGTCCCTCACCATGATGTCAGCATTCATGGATCGGCTGAGCGTGAAATAATTACTACGATTGTTGAGCAGGGTGGCGCAAACGCCGTGGAAGTTACGCTGGGTCTTGGATGCTACATAGACTCCGCGCCCAACCTCAAAGCCGGCGGAATCCGCCACGATGATCGCAGCTTCGCCGAAGTCCCCATCCGCGACCAGGGCCGAGCGATGCTCCTGGTCTTTCTTGAGCACGGTCTTTTCTCCCGCGCCTCGCACCGTGACCCGGCTGCGCAGGTGAAGGGAATCCCGCATGAGGTATTCGCCCGGGCCAATCTCGACCGTTCCCCCACCCAGCCCCGCAACGTAATCGACCGCCGCCTGCAGGGCCCGGTTGTCTCCGCCAGTCACGTCCGCATCCCGAATCCCCACCGTGACGCGTATGGAAGGTCGGGCGTGCAGGTCGTTTTCGGCATATCGACGTCCCGCTTGGTCGGCGAGGACAGTCTCGCTCGCCAGCAGGCTTGTCAGCAAAGAGACGAAGATCGGAGTTCTCATGGGGCTTGGGCCGTAAGGATGTTTCGGTGAGAGATTGTTGAATGTTGCTCAGGCGCGCAAGACGCGTTTCAGATCGTAGGTTTCGTGGGCATTTCCTCGCATGAGACGTTCCACCAGAGCCGGCAAATCCGATTCAGCGAGCCAACCGTCCTCTACCAACTGGGTTAACGCCAGGCTGATTCCACGCCGCGCGACCCTGGCATGGCCCGGCACGAGTTCCACGGGAATGAAGTCCCCGCCAAAAGGGAAGAGTTTGCACGCCGGCACCGCCATGAGGAATTCCTTCAGGAAGCGGACTGCGGATGCCGGGTCGATGATCCAAGCCCAGCACATGTCGGCATAGACCCGCGGATACTGCTTGCACAACGCAATCAGTTCGTTCTGGTAAGGGTAGGCGATGTGCATGAGCACGAAGGTGGTCTTGGGAAAGTCTCTGGCCAGCCGTGTCACGTCGACCAGGTTCTCGCGCAAGCGCGCCAGGTCCATGCTGCTGTGTCCCGCCGCGTAGCCCGTGTGCAGTTTGACAGGAAGTTTCTGCTCGGTGGCCCGACGCAGGCAACGGCGGAAAAGGTTGTCTTGGAGCGCCTTTCTTTCGGCTGGCGTGAGAGACGGGTCTTCCTTGGCAAAACGGAGAAAGAGGGGTGCGGCTGCTTCGTCGCTCACGTCCTCGAAATCCAGCCTCCGCCAGTAGGCGCTCTGGTCTTTCACGGCGATGGCTTTCGGACCGAACTTCTCGAACGCCCGATCGATGGTCTCGTGGGCTTGCTTGAGGGTGGTTACCTCGGTTCCGGCACATTGGTTCAAGGTTCCCCGGTTCACACCGCTACCAATGCCGACGGTCCATAGGTCAAAGCTCAGGAGGTCGGTTGCGCGTTCGCTTTGGCGGAAGACCGGGCTTTTGAGACAGTTGACTTGCGCATGTTCGATGTTGGCCACGTCGCGGAGGATACGCCGGTAGAAGCCTGGCTGGACACCGTCCTGGAGGCGCTGACTAAGGCTTTCACAGTTGTCTTCGCGAAGATCATCCTCTCCGTAGAGCGCTCGAACGGCCTCGCGCACGCAGAGTTGGTAGCCGGTGTGGCGGCAACGTTCGTAGTACGGCGCAACCAGCTTCCATTTTTCCCTGGGCGTCAGCCCCCGGGAAACCAGCTTCTGGTAGTCCTCCCCCGACATCCCGGCGACTTGCAGGTCCGCGTCGGTGTAGTGACTCATGAGCATTCCGAAATCGGCCGGCATCGCGTTGTCCTTTTTCAGGTCGGCTACGCGGTCTGCCTCGGGCGGAAGGTGTTCATGGGTGTCGACCATGGGGGTCTTGTCGACGAGGGCCCGGATGCTCTCCTTCAAGCTGAGGGTCCCAACTGGGTTGGCCGGACTGCTGGGCAACGCCGCCTGGCCTGTCATGCCCAATCCTAGCCCTAACCCCAGGACTGAGCCAGTGGCGCTCACGAAATCCCGCCGGTTTACTTTTTCACTCATGGTTCCTGCCCTTCCATTTTGATGTCAACGGACATGCAAGAACGGTCATTACGCGGGAACTCATGCCGGGACGCTACAGGAACTGGGTCCAATCGGGAAGTAAGGAATTTCCTCACTTTCCCAATCGCCATTGGATGGTTTCTGGAAACACGAGGCCTCGCAAGGATGCCTCCCACCGATGCCCGAAGGTGTCCAGACTGCGGAAGCCGTCATGGACTGCGGCGGGAAGCGAAGCACCACGCCGCCTTCGGAACCGCTCCGTCACGTCCTGGCGGGTTGAGGAAGAGCGCCGTCGACGCTGCGCTCATGTGGGGCTTTACTGAGGAGTGGGAGTGGCAGCATCAATCCGCATCTGGCGTAACCTGCGCTGCAGCGATTCTACCGCACGTTCTGCATCGATCGTATCGCGCTTGGCTTCTAGATAGGGATAATACTCCTTCAGAGACGGCACGGCGAGTCCCGTGTCCGGGTTCAACCCAACGACATCGTCGGGAACCTGCAACAGACTCAATTGCTCTTCCATCCGCCGCTTGGCGTTCGTGAGTGCCTGTAGTTGATCGGTCAACAACGTTTCCGTTTTCGACAGGGCAGCAGCCTGTTGTTTGGACTTCTGTTCGGGTGATTCGGCCTCTACGTTCTTGTCCACCAGTGTTTGCACCAACGCCAGAGTGTTTGCTTGCATTTGAGTCAGCTCGCTCAAGCGCCTGAGGAGTTCACCGGACTGCTCGGTGGCTGGAGAGGTCGGCGTTCGAGGCGCATCCGGCGGGGGAGGAGTGCTTGGTCGCTTGCTTACGCCGGAAGAGGCACCCAGGTCCCGAAGTTCCGCCTCGAGTTGCGCGATTTCGGCCTGTGTGGTTCTTAGGGCGGATTGGGATTTCCAAACGGCTGCGCCAGCGAAGATGAGAATGCCGACGTTGACAGCTATGCAGATATTACCGGTTCTTGACATGATCATGATCCAGGATTCTCCGTTGCGGCTCTTGTGATTGGCTTGAATTCACGTGCCAACCGCGAGCCTTCCGCTCGTTGCTCCGGAGTCATTGAAGCGGCCAAAGTCGCTTTGGCGCTCCTTGCATTCTCGTTACCACTGGCCGCCGCAAGGGTGAACCATTTGTAGGCCTGCACGTAATCCTGGGGCGTGCCCTCTCCTGCCAAATACAAACTTCCCAGAGTGTATTGGGCGCTCGCGTGCTCCTGCTCTGCCGCCTTTTGATACCATTTCAGGCATTCGGCCGAGTCTTTGGCTACGCCGACCCCTTCCCGGTAACAGAAACCAAGGTTGCTCTGGGCTACCGCATTTCCTTGTTCGGCAGCTTTTCGATACCATTTCGCCGCCTCAGCCAAATCTTTCGTCACGCCTGCGCCTCGTTTGTAGCAGACACCCAAGTAGTTTTGCGCCCCTGCAACACCTCGCTCTGCGGCCATGCGAAACCAGCGTACCGCTTCGCGCTCGTCTTTCGGAACCCCTTCCCCCTTCATATAACAGTCGCCTAGGTTGTACTGTGACTCAGACACTCCTTGCTCAGCAGCCTCGCGATACCATTTCGCTGCTTGCACCAGGTCTTTGGTCACTCCCATTCCGTTTAGGTAGCAGGTTGCCAAGTTGTTTTTGGCCTGAGGAATGCCCTGAATCGCCGCTTTCCGATACCACGAAGCGGCCTCGTTCCAGTCCCGAGCCACCCCTAGGCCCACTTCAAAGCATATCCCTAGGTTGTATTGGGATTTTGCATGTCCCTGGTTCGCCGCCTCAGTGTAGAGCTTTAGGGCTTCGGCGGGATCCCTGTCTACACCGATACCGTTCGCATAGCAGAGTCCCAGGTTAAAACGAGCGTCTGCGTTTCCCTTGTCGGCGGCCTTTCGATACCACTTTGCCGCCTCCACCGGGTTTTTGCCGTCAGTTTGGTAGTGGACGCCGAGGTCGTTTTGCGCGGCAGCATCGCCGGTTTCCGCTTTCGACCTGGTTTCCTCGAATTCCGTGCCGGCATTCACTTTCTCAGGGAGTGCCAGAGGACACCAGCCGAGACAAAGAAACGTGGTCAGTAGCGCAAAGACCGCTGGTTTTGTTCGCAAAGCTAGTCGAGGTTTCATGGGCGAGCGCACAGAAACTATAGCTCAGGGCACCGCCGGCGAGCAACTTGAGATTTGAGCCTGCTGCGGCATGTCGCACACAAGGTTCTGGGGCTTATGGGGTAAACACCCCATGGTCAGGGCCAGATAACCGTAGTAGCTGAAGGAGTCTGTTTTCTTTGCGAAAAGATGCGGACTCTGCGGGTGGCTTGCGCATGTGTAGGTGAGTGCGGTTGTGGAGTGACTACCCAACGGCACTGTATTGCGTGACAGTTGGAGCACACAGGTGGAGCCGAGGTACACAGCCTCGGCTTCCTTCTTTGTTGGGGGAAGCTTGGCTCCCATGGGTTTGGAAAGGATGTCCCTGCCGTGAAGAGGATGGGATGCCCATCGTGCTTCCAACCCAAAGAGCCTATTCCTATCCGCTTGACCCACAGGAGGGTTCCCTCGTATTGATGAGCCTGCCTGATGAGTGCTTTCGAGGTGTGCGTGATGCAGACCACGGCCGGAGTACCGGCACATTCGGTCAGGAGCTGACCAGGACCAGGATGAAGACCTTCACGAACTATATCGGTGGCGATTGGGTGGGAGCCAAATCGGGAAAGACCGTGCAAACCCGCAATCCTGCGGACGCACGGGAGGTGGTGGCCCAATACCCGGCGAGCGATGCCGAAGACGCGCGACAGGCCATTGAGGCGGGGCGATCCGCGTTTCCTCAGTGGGCGGCCCTCACCCCCGTGGCGAGAGGGCGTGTGCTGAGCAAGGCTTCCCAAGTCCTTGAATCGCGCAAGGGTGAACTCGCGGACCTTTTGACGCGCGAGGAAGGCAAGACCCTGGCAGAGAGCACGGGCGAGGTGCAGCGCGCCATCGATATTTTCCGGTTCTTCGGCGGTTTGAGCTACACCGTTGGCGGGCAGACCCTGCCGCACGATCTTCCGAATAACCTACTCTACACGGTGCGACAACCGTTGGGGGTGGTGGGAATGATCACGCCTTGGAATTTCCCCGTCGCCATCCCGGCGTGGAAGATGGCGCCGGCCTTGCTGGCTGGGAACGCGGTCGTAATCAAGCCTGCCAGTCCGGCCCCCGGTCTGACCCTGGAACTCGCTCGCGCGCTGCAAGAAGCGGGTCTGCCCAAAGGGGTCCTCAACGTGGTGAACGGCGAGGGGCGGGCCGTGGGTGGCGAGCTGGCAACCAACCCGTTGGTCGTGGCCCTCTCCTTCACCGGATCGCACGGCGCCGGGAAGCAGATCTACCTCCAGTTGGCGCAACGGATGGCCCGGGCGCAGATGGAAATGGGGGGCAAGAATCCCACGATTGTTTTGGGCGATGCCGACCTGGATCTGGCGGTCTCCCTGGTGGTGCGGGCCGGATTTGGCCTGACCGGTCAGGCCTGCACCGCGACGAGCCGCGTGCTGGTGGAGAGTTGTGTGCTCGAGGAGTTCACTCAAAAACTGGTCGCCCGCGCCAAGACCCTCAAGACCGGCAACGGCCTGTCCGCGGGGGTGGACATGGGTCCAGCCATCAACCAGGCCCAGCTCGATAGCAACCTGGCCGCCGTCAGCCAGGCCTTACGCGAGGGCGCTCAGCTCCTGGCGGGAGGCCAGCGTATCATGGAAGGCGACCTGGCCCACGGTTTCTTCATGGAACCCACCGTTTTGGGCGGGGTCAGCCCGAAGATGGGGGTGGCTAGCGAGGAGATCTTCGGACCGGTCCTGGCCATCATGCCGGTGAATGATTTTGAACACGCTCTGGCCGTGGCCAATGGGGTCGAAGTGGGGCTCTCCGCCTCCATCGTCACGCGCGACCTGAAGAAAGCGATGCTCTACGCGGACCGCATCGAGGCTGGGGTTGTGAAGGTCAACCAGATTAGCACTGGGCTCGCCCTGCAGGCACCGTTTGGCGGCGTCAAGCGATCGAGCACGGATACCTTCCGGGAACAAGGGGCGGGTGCGCTCGAGTTTTACAGCCGGACCAAGACGATCTACCTCGACTACTCCGTATGAAGCTCTGCCGGTTTCTCCATTCCCGACCTGATGGCACACCGGACGTGCAACCTCGCCTCGGGCTTGTCCTTAGCGATGAGGAGTGCATCGACCTGAGCGCGCTGGGATGGCCCTCCTTGACCGAGGCCTTGGAGTACGAGGACTTGAAGGAAAGGTTGCAGGCCGTCGCGCTTTCCGCGGCCCCGCGGCTGCAAGTCGCCCACCTGCGGCTGCTCGCCCCGGTCGAGCGACAGGAAGTATGGGCCGCAGGAGTGACCTACCAGCGAAGCAAGGCTGCGCGCATGGAGGAATCCGAGTTCAGTGCGACTGCCTACGACCGCGTGTATGACGCGGCCCGGCCGGAGCTTTTCTTCAAATCCCTGGGCGAGAAGGTGCGTGGCCCAGGAGAGCCCGTAGGGGTACGCCGCGATTCACGGTGGACGGTGCCCGAGCCCGAACTGGCCCTGGTCCTCAACTCTCGCGGAGAGGTCGTTGGTTGCACGATTGGCAACGACATGAGCGCCCGGGACATCGAAGGGGAGAACCTTCTGTATCTGCCCCAGGCCAAGATCTACCGGGGCTCCTGCGCCTTGGGGCCCTGGATTGTCGTGGGCAGCGCAGAAGAGGAGGTGCGCTCCTGGACGATTGAACTTCGGATTCTGCAGGCGCACCAGGAGTTGTTCAGCGGGCGCACCGAAGTGGGCCGTTTGAAGCGGACTTTTTCGGACTTGGCGGAACATCTGTTTCGTTGCCAGTCCTTCCCCCATGGCGCGGTATTGTTGACGGGGACAGGCATCGTTCCACCCGACGGATTCACCCTGCGCGGAGGGGAAACCGTTCGCATCACCATCTCAGGGATTGGCACTCTGGAGAACCCCGTCGAACTGCTGTAGGTCGCCAGGGGCGTTCCCTGAACTCCCCGAGGGCCAACCGCTCCCAACCGAAAAACACTCCCTGTCAGTTCAGTCACCGGCTACTTCGCCGCCGCGCCAGCGGTTGGGCGCAATCGAATCAGCGCGAGGGCTGGTGCCTTCAGCGTAAGGCGCAAGGAAGCATCCTCACTCCCCACCGATTCGGTCCGCACATCCGAGAAATTGCTTTCGGCATCGACGGTGCGAATCTCCGCCGTCACCCCGCCGGTCCAGTGGAGACCTCTCCAGTTTAGAACGATGTTCGAGCGCGGATCGGCAAAGTTACTCACCAGGATTCCCGCCCCTGGGCCGTTCGTACTCAGGCCGGCGGCGAAGGCCAGTTTTCCAGCAACGGCACCCCGAGTCTCGACGCGCCGCGGAGTTACCAACAGGCCCTGGAATGCACGCAGGGCCTGATACGCTTTCAGTGGCACGCCTTGCTCGGTGAAGATGCCAAATCCGCCCAACTCGCCATGGTAAAAATTGCAGACTTCGATGGGGGCGTCTTGCAGTTCCAGCAACGCGACGGTGACGAACACCGCTCCCGGCGCGCCAGCCATTTCCTCGTAGCAGCGCTGGCGCACGGCTGGAGTTGCTGCACGGTCGAGCGGTGCCCAGGAGTTGCCGGGAAGGTAGTTCCACTCGTTGAGGTGGTTCTCGGTTTCGGTGAAACCCTTGGAATCCAGGAGCCGCCGGATGGCCCGGGAACGCAAGCTCAACTCTGCTGGGTTCGCCGTGTAGCAGTGCCACGAAAAGAAATCCAGCGGCACCTTGTCCCTGTGGCACATGGCCAAAAAGTGAATCGCAAAATCGGTGGGAACGAACTCGCCTTGGACAAAGCCACCGCTGGCTCCGAGCGCGGGGCCACCCACTTTCAAGGCCGGGAACTGCTTTTTAATGGCAGTCGCAGTGATCCGGTAGAGCCGCAGGTAGTCATCGTCCGTCCCGCTCCACATGGTCGGGCGGTTCTCAGGTTCATTCCAAATCTCCCAATAGCGAATCTTGTGATGAAACCCTTTTGCCCATCCGTCGTTGTAATGCCGGATAATGCCCACGCAGACTGCCGCCCATTTTTCCATATCGGCGGGCGGATGGACATATCGCTTCACACTGGTGTGCTCGATACTTTCGCCCAGGCGGTATATCGGTTCCGCACCGGTTTTGCGCACCGCGTCGATGTATTCGTCTGTCAACCGGAAGTCGTAACTCTCCGGCAGCGAAGGATCGGCATTCGGGTTGGGGAAAACCGCATGGTGATCAACGACATAGGGATTGGGCCAGCCGCAGTCGTGCAGGCGCGTGAACGGAATCCCTAACTCCTTCTGCTCCCGGATCACATCGAAGATTCCGCCGGGTGCCAGTGGCCCCTTATTGATACCGTGGAGCGGACGAATGGCCCCGCTGGGAGCAGAGAAGTCCACGCTCAGAACAGCATCCTCCGCCCGGAGCGGAACGGAACTGAGCAGGCAGACGACGAACCAGTGAGGGAACCCGATGGAAAGAAAACGGAGCGTATTCATGGGGGGGATTTGTCGTACGAAAGAATCAGCAGCGACAAGGAATCAGGTGTTTTCATGCTGGGGAGAAGGTAGATCAACCCCGCGCGATATTCTATTTCGCGTCCTTCTCGGTGGGACTCGGGGGGACGGCTTTCGTCCTGGTTTCGTGGGCGTTGCGATAAAGTCGGCCTTCCCACCAGGAGTCGCTTGCTTTCCATCCGCGTTGCCGGGTCCAGACCTCCTGCACGGAGAGTGCGCGATTCGCCATGGCATAGAAGGGAATCGCGGTGAATCTCTTACCGTCGGCATCGTCGCCAGTTATGACTCGGATGCCGCCAAGCATATCAGCCCGGGCCTCGACCTGAAGCCGTGGAAGCGCCCCCAGTTCGATGGCTGCCTTTCCCCCGTTGTCCAGGCCCTCAAATCCATAGACCAATGGACCTCGTTGAAGGGCCACTTTCCCCACGCAATCCTGGATCATCGGATGGGCCTCGATCAGCTGCACCGGCATTTCCATGATGAATTCGATCAGATCGTTTTCGCGCCAGTCACGCTCCAATCGAAGGTAGCCTCGATCGGTCTTGACCAGGGGAACGACCGGAGCCCCGTTGATCGAGAGCGTCGCGGCTTCGCACCAACCCGGCCAACGCAGATGGAGAGCGAATCGGGACATTTTGCCGGGTGCCACGCGGATGCTCACCCTTCCTTCCCACGGGTATTCCGTCTCGATTGTCAGCCTCACGGAGCCCCCCTCCATCGGTAGTTGCATGGTCCCGGACACAAACAAATTCAGGAACGCATCCTGGCCCCCGGCCGCACCAGCGTAACGTCCAACCTGAAAAAGGGTGCGTGACAGATTCGGTGGGCAGCAAACCCAGGAATTGTATCGGGCACGATTCGTGTCGCTGAGAGGGTTTTGGTAGTAAGAGTTGGTTCCATCCAGCGAGATGCCGTGCAGGACCGCGTTGTAAAGAACGCGCTCGAGCACATCACCGGAGTCAGCCCCGCCTTCCAGGAGGAACATTCTTTGGGCGAAATCCACCAGTCCGCAGGCCGCGCACGACTCGTAGTAGCCGTTATTGGGCAGCTCATAATCCTCGCCAAACGCTTCGTGTTCGTGCCGGGGGCCAGTGTTGCCGGTGATCGTCATCCGCCGCAGCGTGACACTGTCCCAGAACCGGTTTGCCGCGAGCCGATAGTCCGGGTCTCCAGTCGCCAGGGCCAGATCTGCCACCCCGGTCGCAAAGAACGTGGACCGGACCGCGTGACCGTCCAAGTTTCGCTGCTGGCGAAGGGGAACCAAATCCTGAAAATAGGACCGCGGAGTTGCGCCGACGGGCTTCACCACTCCCCTTCCCCGCCACTCGACGAACGCTTTGCTCAGTTCGACATACCGCGTGCGCCCAGTGACGCGCGCTAATTCCACCAGCGCCATCTCCAACTCGGCATGACCGCAAAAACCGGGCACGCCGTTGGGCCCCAGAAAATGTTCGTACGCCTCGTCCGCAGCTTTACAGGCAATGTCGAGAAAGGCGCGTTTACCTGTGTTCGCCTGATACTCCATGGCGGCCTCGATCATATGCCCGAGCACATAACCGTCGTGGGAGCCGTCGAGAAACGCAGGATCCCATTCCGGTTTGCCCTCGTTGATGATGAAGACATGAGCGTAGCCGTTTGTGCGCTGCGCCCGGCCGATCAGGTCCACGATCTCGTCCACCTTCCGCTCCAGCGCTGCATCCGGGAACATCCCGAGGGAATGAGCGATCGTCTCGAGGAACTTGTAAAGGTTCGCTTCATCCCAGGTGCCGTTGAACGGGCCGTCGGTTGGTTCGCCCGCCGCCTTGCGCAGGGAGCGTAGATTGTAGCCCATGTACTGCCACGAATGCGGGATGGTGCGCTCCCGGTATACCTGCATTTTCGGTCCCCAAAAGCCGCCCTCCAAACGCACACTGCGCACCGGTAGGGGCGAGATCTTCCCCTCCCTTCCGGCCCACTGTCCCACGGCCTCCGGAACCCCAGGCACCACCGCTGCCGAGGCAAGAAGGCCTCCGCCCACCCAAACCAGAAGGAACGTAACGATCCTGTTCAACATAATGTGCATGAACTCTCTCCGATCACTTTCGGAACGACAAGGCGGATCGGTAACCAAAACAGCCGGACCTCTTGATGGTCGTTGTTATGGCATTGACGAGTGGGCAAGTCCTCCTGTAGGGAGTGGACGTGCACTTTCAGCTTTGCGATATCCTGCTTCTTAGCGTTGCTTTGCAGGCGGGAGTCGTGGCGCAGACCGTGGGTGTATACACGGAGCCGTGGGGGGCTGAATCCGAAACGGTCCGCGAGCTGGCTCGAGGAATGGGCGCGGTGGTCGGCCAGCCGCTGGAACAGTGCTCCGTGGTCTGGTGCCATCAAGGCACACCCGACCTCTCCGCCCTGAGTAACTACGTCGCATCTGGTCATGGGGTCCTTCTATCGGGCGCCTCCGTGACGTGGGTCAACCAGCTCGGACTCGACACCCTGCACACCGTGCCGGCCACCTTTGGCCACGATCGGGCGCAAACGGGGCTGAGCCCAGTCGACGCAGGCCATCCCGTGTTTCGAGGGCTCGATTCCGACCGCGGGATCATTTGGATGGACAACGTCGTCTATCCGGCTTTTGCCGAGTTGCGTGCAACGCGCGGCTCGGTGCTGGCCCAAGGCTCCGGCGGACCGGTCGTCGAATACAAACTGGGCAAAGGCCGGATCCTCATTGGCCCCTGGCAAATCTCCCCCCTCTACTACCACGCCCCGCGCGGCTATCGGGACAACTTTGAACGGTTGCTCGCGAACCTCCTGGACTACCTGCGCGACCCCCGCCCGTCCGTGCCCACGGTGCGCCGTGATACTGAGCGCGAGGCGCTCGCGTTGGCCATTGACGATTTGATGAGCACGTTCCAGGAACGCTACCCACGCGGGGAGGAGTTTCGTCAGCGTCTCGCCGCCGTTCGCAGTGCGGCTGAGTTTCGACTCCTGCGCGAGGAAGCGTTACTGGCCAATCCACTGCTGCAATTCGACCGGCTCCTGCTCATCAAGCGCAGCGCGAACAAACTCGGACTGCCGACCAATTACCAAAGCAATTCCAGTCTCGATCCGGACGGCTACACCAACGAAATTGCGGTACTCTCTCCGGTCCAGCCCGGTGGGAGGTTGACCACGCTCTACCGGCCCGAGGAGGGGCGGTTTGCCGGGGACCTGCGGCTGCATTTTGATGCGGACCGACTGCTGTTTTCGATGCCTGACGCCAACAAGCGATGGCAGATCTTCGAGATCAACGCCGACGGCTCCGGCCTGCGCGTGCTGCCACTGATTCGCGAGCCAGACGTGGACAACTACGACGCGTGCTATATGCCGGGCGGGTGTATCCTCTTCACCTCGACGGCGCCTTTCACCGGCGTGCCATGCGTGCGCGGATCGGCGCACGTTGCCAATCTGTACCGTCTGGAACCGGATGGGCGCGTCCGGCGGCTCACCGTGGAGCAAGACCACGACTGGTGTCCCACGCCTTTGCCCAACGGACGCGTACTTTATCTGCGTTGGGAGTATACGGATATACCCCACGCCTTCTCACGGATTCTCTTTCACATGAATCCCGACGGCACCGAGCAGATGGAGTTTTACGGCAGCAACTCCTATTGGCCGGCCTCGATGTTCTATGCCAAACCGCTTCCTGGGCAGTCGACGAAGTTCGTCGCGATCGTGGGTGGTCACCACGAACTGCCGCGCATGGGCGATCTGGTCCTTTTCGACACCGCCAGGGGCCGGTTTGAGGCGGACGGGGTGGTGCAACGCATTCCCGGCCGGGATCGTAAAGTGGAGCCGGTCATGCTCGACCTGCCGATCGAGCAAACCTGGCCAAAATTCCTCCACCCGTTCCCGCTGAGCGATAAGTACTTTCTCGTTTCCTGCAAGCCATCGGCCGATGCGCCTTGGGGCATTTACCTCGCCGACGTGTTCGACAATCTGGTGCTGATTTGCGAGCAGCCAGGCTTCGCGTTGCTCGAACCCATTCCTCTCCAAAAAACGGTCTGCCCGCCGGTGATCCCCGACAGGGTGGACCTCGCCCGCCAGGATGCCGAAGTCTCGATCACCGACGTTTACGCGGGACCCGGACTCAGGGGTGTGCCGCCTGGGACCATAAAGTCGTTGCGTTTGGTCAGTTACCATTTTGCCTACCAAGGCATGGGCGGGGAACCGGACGCCCCGGGCCTCGATGGCCCGTGGGACGTGAAGCGCATTCTGGGCACCGTGCCGGTTCACGAGGACGGTTCGGTGCGATTTCGCATCCCTGCCTACACTCCGATTGCCATCCAGCCCCTCGACGCGGAGGGCCAGGCCGTGCAGTTGATGCGAAGTTGGTTTACGGCGATGCCAGGCGAAGTGGTGTCCTGCGTAGGGTGTCACGAATCGCAGAACAGCGCCCCGCCCATTCGCCGAACCCTCGCCGCCGCGCAGCCCGCAGAGACCCTCCGGCCATGGTACGGTCCGGCCCGCGGTTTCGATTTCCGGCGCGAAGTACAGCCGGTGCTCGATCAATGGTGTATCGGCTGCCACACGAATCTCACCGATCAGCCCGCCCGCCCCGTACAGGACAACCAGAATGCCTATAACCTCGCCTCCCGGTTCACTCCGTCCTACTACGCCTTGCGACGGCTGGTCCGTACGCCCACCCGCGAGAGCGACATGCACCGGCTGCCCCCGTGGGAGTATCACGCCGAAACCACCCGGCTCGTCCAGATGCTCCGCGCCGGCCATCACCAGGTCACGCTCGACGCCGAAGCCTGGGACCGGCTCATCACCTGGATCGATCTGGGCGCGCCCGCCCATGGCACGTGGACGGATATTTGCGGCACCGAGCGGGTCGCACGCCAAGCCGAACGCCGCCGAGCATTGCACTTCCGTTATACCGGCATGGACGAGGATCCGGAGGCCATCCTCAAGGTGGTCCGGTCGCCGACTACGCCGGTGATCCCCGTGGAAAAACCGTCCGTGGCTCAGGCGGCGTCCATCGCCGCTGCAAAACCGCATACCTTGGGGACCCAATCTGTCCCGTTGACCGGCGCCATCACGCTGGAGCTAGCCCGCACGGAAACGAATCTCTGGATGGGTGTCTATGAAGTGACCAACGAACAGTTCGCATTATTCGACCCGGCGCATGACAGTGGACTGGAACAGGGCGATTACATCCAGTTCAGCCCGGGCGAGCGGGGCTGGTCGTTGGCCCGTCCGCGGCAGCCGGTCGTGCGCGTTTCTTGGCAGTCCGCCACAGATTTTTGTCATTGGTTATCTGCCAAGACCGGTCGCCGGTTCCGGTTGCCCACCGAAACGGAGTGGGAATACGCCTGCCGCGCCGGCACCGCTACGCCCTTTTGGTACGGCACCCTCGACACCGATTTCTCCCGGTTTGCGAACCTGTCGGATCGCACGCACCAGGCGATTGATCCCTTCGGCTGGGCTGGACGAGCGGAAGTGATTCCGCCCTGGCGTCCGGCGGACACACGCTTCGACGATCACACACGCGTGTCGGCAACCGTTGGTTCTTACACCGCCAATCCGTGGGGGCTCTATGACATGCATGGCAACGTCGCCGAATGGACCAGCACCCCCTGCGGATCCAATCGGAGAGTGGTGCGCGGTGGCTCGTGGTATGACCTCCCCCTCCGCTCCCAGTCCGACTCTCGGCTGAGCTATCGACCCGAGCAAGGCGTTTACGACGTCGGCTTTCGCGTGCTTTGCGAGATGGAGAGGTGAGTTGCTGCAATGCCTGTTAGCGTGCGTCTGGCTCAAATGGATCTTGGGCGTCGCCAGCAAAGAGAAGCGGCTGAGTTATCGCGCGCAACGGCTACACGCTCGGTGTCATCCGCCAAGGGTTTTTGCCCAGGTGGTTGGCCTTACTGCAACGGTGAGGTCCGCTCGCTTGACACAGTTGGACATCTGGCATCGAAAAAGTCGTCGCCGAGAATCTGAAAGGCAATGTTCACCCCCGCGCTTGGCAGCGTTCTCAGTGCTTCCAGATAGCGATTCTGACGCTCTCTTGCGGCGCTCCCTGGGGCTGTTCTGATCGACCAATGCAGAGAAGAACTTTACAGTGCTGGTCTCCTCATGCGGTCGGAGGCGGACAAAGAACCGGTATACATCCAGTCACTTCCACTCGGGATGATGCTTGCGTGCGCCTGCAGGCGCCGTTTTTCCCTCTCCCTCCCCTTCCCCGTCGAACGCAGCGAGAAAAAGCGGCACTTCGCTGCGCTCCTCACCGCACTCCAAGACGCTGGCGCGCAGTCGGATAGACACCGAGGAAAAGGATCCCTAGGGTGAAGTACCCAAGTGGTTGAAAGCGATGCGCGAGGCCTTCAGTACGACTGGAACGACACGGAGTGGCTCTGAAGGGGTTGGCCTTAAAGGTTGATTACCCCCCGACCTCTGGCCCGGGACTCAACAACGGCCGGACGCCAAACGCCCGCTCGCTTACCCGGTAGAAACGGAGGCCAGGGCCCGAAGACAGGGTGTCGACAGGCGTGGCTTGGAAATCGACAAGGGTACCGCTCCAGAAGGGGGTCCAAACCCGCAGATCGGCGGACATCTCCAAATTGACGCCCAGACCCGGAACGCCTTGCATGGCGATGGAGATCTGATTCGTGACCGAGTCATCCACGCGCGGCGAGAGGAGCCGCACGGCTGGCAGCGGGAAATCGAGGAGCCAGACGCGCGCGTTGCCCGGAGTGGGGGTCGGGGATAGCCCGTCCAAGGGAAGCAGGTAGGCGCTAGCGCTCGATACCATGTTGGTGGGCGGAATCGCAAAAGCAACGTCGTGCCACCGACCGTGCTCGGCCAGCTGAACCAGAATACGCGGGGCGTTCGCCTCCGCGATGATCAGATCCTGGCGACCCGGAACCCCCGAGACCAAGGCGGCCTGCAGCCGGGCGGGGAGATGGCGTAACGAGAAGCGTATCTCCCCAGGCGAATCCGCCACGGTCGTGCTGATCGCATAGGACACGCCGCGCTGGGCGTAGAAGGAGACAGAGGTCTCGCCGGTGGTGACCGCCTGGAGCGTCGCGAAGTCCTCACCCGCGTAGACCTCGTATTGCACTCGCCGATCACTGATCAAGGTGGCAAGCCAGATGGGTCCTTCTCCGGGAGATTTCCAGGACCACCACACGCGCGGCTGGTTTCCGAAAGCCCCAGACCCCGGAGAAGGCAGACCAGTGCCCACGGTGTGCCCGATCGCGTCGGCCGAACTGCCCGGCAGCACGATGCGATTCTCAAAATCGGCGTTGGCGGGCCGCGGTGTCAGGCGCAACTGAAAATCGACATCCTCTCCCGTACCAGCGTTTCCGGTCACAGCGATCCGGAACGTAGTCCCGGCCAGGACATAGACATCGAGGTTCGTGCTGACGCCGGTAAAGGGGACTAACGGCAGGCCTTCGCCAAAGTAGATGCCAAAAAGGGGATAAAACGGCGGAGGAGGGTTCTGCCGAACATAGGGACACCAATCGATCGGATCAATGCCGCCGCCGCCGTTGGTGAAGATGCTACCATAACCGGGGGGAAGGGACCAATCCTCCCGGAGCAAACCCCACGCGCTCCAGAGTTCGGCCCAATCCTCCCACGGGACGGGGCCCGGGGTGACGGCGGGTGTCGGATACACGCGGGGTGCACCCGGAGTGATCTGGAGCTGGCCGTTTGTCGGCGCGGTCCAGGTAAACCAGACGGATCGCCCGGCTGGATTGCTCGCGTACTCCGGCTCGATCGGTTCGAGGGAAGCGGCCCAAAGTTCTGCCCGGGCTTTCACCGCGCCACCTGTCAGCACCTGTGAGTTGGCCAGATCGTCGTTGGCCGGCGCGGGGACATACGTAAACTGAAGCTGAATAGGTCCCCCGGCCGGCGGCTCGCCGGGGTGGTGCGCCTGCGCTGAGCCACCAGCCGGGACGAAATCATGCCAATCCACCGCCACCGCCAGTTCTTCCCCGTCCGTGACGTCGAAAGCCGTGGCGGGAAGCAGACGGGTTTCGCAGCCATGACAATTGCAGAAGACGGCCGTGTTGCTGGCCACCAACTGGAGCTGGGCAAGCTCGGTGCCGCGATACACCGCCACCAACGGCAAAGCATTTGTGGGGGAACCTTCGAGGCGGACCCGGCCTTTGCCCGAAGCGACGTAGCGCCACCAGAGCGTCTGCCCACGGGGCGATCCCGGCAGCCAAGGTTCGCCGGGCTCCGGGGTTCCCAGCCGGAGATCCCCTGCTCCAATCCCGTTGCCCCGCACCGTTTCCCGCTGCGCAAACAGGTCCGCCCCAGTCACCTCCTGAGCGCAGACCGACACAGTGAGCTGGGCGATCACCAAAGCAAGCAGCACTAGGCCCATAATCCTGGATCAGTTTCCATGCACGAACCTAACCGCTCCCTGCAAACCAATCAAGGTGCATCCGGCCGCATCCCCACCTTCGCCGTACCCCTCTTTTGCGTGATCCAACTCACCGAGAAACCCGAAGTCTTCGGCGACAGTTTGACCGCGATTGTGATACTGTCGGACCCGCTGTAGTCAGTTACCGGAGGGGAGCTGAAATGTCTGTCCTTTTTGGCTTCTCTCTCAAGCTGCTGGCACTCGGTGCAGGGGCCTCGCGAGGGGGGCTCGAACCTTCACCGCGTTTTCGCCTCGCGAGTGCTTGCTGGCTGGCGTGGCGTGGCGTCCCACACCTTCACGGTCTGATCCCAGCCTACCGAGGCAAGTTGTTTCCCATCCAGGCTGAATGCAACGCAATTGACCATGCAGGGGTCCGCCCCTAATGAGAGCACCTCCTGGCCGCTCCGGGCATCCCACAGCTTCACCGTTCCGTCGGAGCTTCCCGAAGCCAGCCGATTTCCGTCCGGACTGAACACCACGCTCAAGGTATAGTGTTTATGCCCCCTCAAAGTGAGTGTCTCCTGACCTGTAGCGGTGTCCCACATCCTTAATGTGTCAAATCCCCCCGAGACCAGCCTCCTTCCATCAGGGCTAAACGCCACGCAAAAGACCCCGTCGGTGAGCCCTTTCAACGTGAGCGTCTCCTGACCGCTCGTGGCATCCCACACCTTTACCGTCTTATCGCGGCTTGCCGAAGCCAGCCGTTTGCCGTCGGGACTGAACGCCACGCCCCCGACCGCAGCAGTGTGCCCTTTCAACGTGAGCGTCTCTCGACCGCTTAGGGCATCCCACACCTTCACCGTCTGGTCCCAGCTTGCCGAAGCGAGCCGTTGCCCGTCCGGGCTAAACACCACGCAGTCGATCTCACCGTCGTGCCCTTTCAGCGTGAACACCTCCTGACCGCTCGTAGCGTCCCACACTTTCACCATCGGATCCCGGCCTGCCGAGGCGAGCCGTCTTCCATCCGGGCTAAACGCCATGGAGTTGATCCTATTCGTGTGCCCTTTCAACGTGAGCGTCTCTCGACCGCTTAGGGTATCCCACACCTTCACCGTCTGATCCGAACTTGCTGACGCGAGCCGTTTTCCATCCGGGCTAAACACCACGCACTGGACTGCGCCAGTGTGCCCTTTCAGCATAAGCTTCTCCGGATCGATCATGGCGTCCCACACCTTCACGGTGGAGTCGGCGCTGGCCGAGGCCAACCGTTTCCCGTCGGGGCTAAACGCCACGCCCCCGATTTCGCGGTCGTGCCCTTTCAGCGTGAACAGCTCCTGACCATTTGCGGCGTCCCACACCTTTACCGTCCGATCACTGCTTGAAGACGCCAGCCGCTTTCCGTCCGGACTAAACACCACGCTCCAGACTACCTCGGCATGCCCTTTCAACGTGAGTATCTCCTGACCGCTCGTGGCATCCCACACCTTCACCTCGCCGGGCTTGCCTGTGTATACCTCCCCTGCAGCCGAGGCCAGCCTCCTTCCGTCGGGACTAAACGCCACGCATTTGACGCTGTCGGCATGCCCTTTCAACGTGAGCAACTCCTGACCGCTCATGGCATCCCACACCTTTACCATCTTATCGCTGCTTGCCGAAGCGAGCCGTTTACCGTCTGGACTATACGCCACGCTGCTGACGGCGCTGGTGTGCCCTTTCAGCATGAACAACTCCTGACCACTCGTGGCGTTCCACACCTTCACCGTTTTGTCCGAGCTTGCCGAGGCCAGCCGGTTTCCGTCCGGACTGAATACCACGCCCCAGACAATGTCGGTATGCCCGTTCAACGTGAACGCCTCCTGACCGCTCGCGGCGTCCCAGATCTTGATCTGCTGATCCCAATTTCCCGAGGCCAACCGCTTCCCGTCCGGACTAAACGCCACGCCCCAGGCTGGGCCGGCGCCCCCTTTCAACGAGAGCAACTCCTGACCGCTCGTGGCGTCCAACACCTTCACCGTCGTGTCTTCGCTTGATGACGCCATTCGTTTCCCGTCCGGGCTGAACACTACCTTGCAGAACCCGTCGGTGTAGCCTTTCAAGGTGAGTAGATCGCTGTGGCAAAGGCGATCCAAGTAGAACCACTCGAAGTTCCGCAAATCCGGTTGGCCCGGTTGAGGCCGGTGCAACTCCAGGAGTTCGACCGGTCGGCTCAAGTACGCCGCGTCCCAATCCCGCTTCGCCAGGTTCATATTGGCGGCGTAGAGGAGGCTCTGGCCGCGATCGCGTTCGGTTTCGGCGATGCGTCGAAGTTCAGCTTCCCGTTGCTTGGCGCTCATCTCTTTCAGCCGGGCCTCTTCCGCCGCGGTGAAGAGGGACTTATTTTTGATGGCCTGGGCGGCGGAGACCCCGGCGCTCACAGCCAGCAGTAAGACAAAGCAGGCGGCGGTGGCCAGGGCCATCTTGTGTCGACAATACAGCTTGCCCAACTGATATTGGAATGTCGGCTTCGCGGCCAGGACAGGCTCGTCGTTGAGGTGACGTTCAATGTCAGCGGCTAGATTGTTCGGCGTGTCGTAGCGGCGGGTGCGGTCCTTCTCCAGCGCCTTCATGACGATCCAGTCCAAGTCCCCTTGGATCTGCCGCTGCAGGGTCAACCTTTCGGTGCTTCGGTTCTTCGCGACAATCGTTTGCTGTTCACCCACGAATGTGCTGACCCGTAAGGAGGGTCGCTCCGGTTCCTGTTCCGTAATGATGCGCTGCATCTCGCCGTAGCCTTTGCTCAGGAGTTCCTTTTCGGGGAACGGCGTCGTGCCCGTAAGCAGTTCGTAGAGCAGCACTCCCAAGGAGTACACGTCCGTGCGGGTATCGACATCCAATCCGCTCATCTCGGCCTGTTCCGGACTCATGTAGGCCGGTGTGCCGATCATCTGGGCGAAGTGGGTAAAGAGGGTCTTTTCTGTGAGCTTCTGGTTGGTGGCCTTCGCGATGCCGAAATCGATCACTTTCGGGACGGGTCTGCCGTCATGCAGGGTGACCAGGATGTTCGACGGTTTGACATCACGATGGATCACACCTTTCTGGTGGGCGTGGTGGATGGCTTGACACACTGCCATGAACAAGTGCAGCCGCTCTTTGGTGGGAAGGTGATTCTTGTCGCAGTACTCGTTGATGGGCACGCCTTTCACCAGTTCCATGACAAAGTAGGGCCGGCCGGTGTCGGTGGAACCGGCATCCAGGACTTTGGCGATGTTGGGGTGGTCCATCATCGCCAGGGCCTGGCGTTCCGCCTCGAACCGGGCGATGACACTTTTGGTATCCATGCCCAGTTTGATGATCTTGAGGGCGACCTTGCGGGTGACCGGCTCGGTCTGTTCAGCCATATAGATGACCCCCATGCCTCCTTCACCGATTTTTTGCAGAAGTTTGTATCGTCCGATGCAGGTCCCTTCCTTTTCCGATAGAGGACGGTCAGGGAAGGTGATCATCGCCTCGCCGGGGTCGGTAGGCATGAACCCACCCACTTCCTCGTGCGCCTGGATCAGGGATTCAACCTGTTGTCGCAAGGCCTGATCTTCGCCGCAGGCGCCGCCCACATAGGCCGCTCGCTCCTGTGGCGTCGGAAGTTGGATTGCGCCCTCAAACACCTTCTCAGCCATGGTTCTATTCATCGTGATAAAGGTCCTTTCTCGGCCTTCATTCTTAAGTGCGAGTTTTGGGCAAAAAACAGGTCAGAATAATCGAGCGAGCTGCGGAAAGCCTTCCGTCCCAAGGATGTCCCACGGAAGTTCCTCTAGGATGGGCTATCGTCGGAAGCTTGAAGGCGCTTGATTTCTCGCAGAAGAAAAGCGCGAGAGTAGGTCCAAAGGCGTTTGGCGGTCGATTCGGAGAGACCCAACGACTGGCCCGCTTCGGGAATCGTCATCCCAGCAAAGTACCGCAACTTGACCAGTTGCGCCTTCTGGGGGTCTTCCTGCTCCAAGCGCGTCAAAGCCTCGTTCACGAGCAGCAAGGTGTCGTCGTCGGTCTGGATCGCCACATTCACCTGGTCCAGGTCCACGCGTTGCCACCCCCGACCATGTTTGGGACGCTGCTTGCGGCGCGCGTTATCAATCAGAATTCGGCGCATGGCCTCGGCGGCGGCCGCAAAGAAATGGTACCGGCTGTTCCAAGCCTGGGCCACAGGCCCCGCCAGGCGCAACCACGCCTCATGAACCAACGCCGTCGCCTGAAGTGTCTGCCCCACTGGCTCGTGGGCCATCCGGATGGCTGCCAGCTTTCTCAATTCCTCATAGACCAAAGGGAGTAACTCCTCGGCAGCCTTCGGGTCGCCTTGCTCGGCGGCATTGAGCAATCGGGTCACGTCGCTCACGGCTGATACGTACCATCGGGCAGGAAAGGATTCAAATCGTTAATCCAATAGGAGATCCTCCAGCTCTGCTGGAGGACTCCCAGAGTCTGACAGCTCCGGGAGTCCCGAGGAGTCTCCGAATTCGTGAACCGCTCAAAGTTTACGAAAGTAGACTCAAATGCAGATCTGCAAGAGTGTGATCCATATCGCCCGTGTCTACGCTGGACGGCGAAGGAACTTCGTCGGGCAACGCTTCTGGGCGCGTGAATATCGGGTGGCCCATTGTTGCTCTTCGGAAGCGGATTCACAAGGCCCATCGAGGTGTCTTGCAGGAACCCTTCCGCCACCGCGCGGCGGTAATCTCGTTCTAGTCAGGAGCCCTCGCACCGAAATGCCGAAAACGTCTCACTTCAAAGGAGTTTCCTGATACGTGACAGGCTGTGTAAGCTGACCCCAGGTTTCTTTAACTCCTTGAGGGGGATCACCAACTCGCGCCTTTCTCCATATTTCCCAGGAGCTGTTGGCTGGAAAGACGGCTAGCAATTGCTGTCCTGTGCCAGCCAGAATGCCACCCCGGATGATCAACTCCTTGTAGTCCCCAGGGTCATGCTCCGCGATGTTGTTGCAGAGGTTGACAGAACCTGAATGATTCTGGTTGGCACAGAAGTAGTAACTCAGGGTCCGGCCAGTGCGTCCTGTGCCGAGTAAACGGAGAATACGATCAGGGTTTGCGATATAGGAACCATTGACAGGACCCAGCCCGGAAGCAGGATCCAGCCCGGAAAACGCAATGGCCATGGCCGCAGGATCAGTCCCGCTGCCTTGGACGGCACCCGAGACGGTGATGAGTACAGGTGTGGGTTTGCCGGCGTGGCTTGAGACCCCGGGAATGGCGAGGAACGCAAGCGCTGACAGGGCTATCAGAATGGAACCTACGCGGATGTGGTTTTTCATAGGGCTGGCTTTCTTTGTTGTCTTTTGTTTGTGGTGACGGTGCGTTCAGTGCGATTCAAGCTCATCGTGTTTTCCCCTCCGGAACGGTTGCGTCTGGGCGGGGCCGGGCGTCCCACACCTTCACGGTCTGATCGTAACTTGCCGTGGCCAGCCGTTTTCCGTTGGGACTAAAGGCGACCCAGAACACGTTATCACCGTGGCCCTTTAAGGTGAACGTCTCCTGACCGCTCGTGGTATCCCACAGCTTCACGGTCTTGTCGATGCCTGCCGAGGCCAGCCTTGTTCCGTCGGGACTGAAGGCCACGCTCGAAATCTTGCCGGTGTCTTTCATTGTGACCCTCAACAGGCCGTTGGTGGGATTCCACAGCCTGATCGTTCGATCCCAGCTTGCCGACGCCAGTTGTTGTCCGTCCGGGCTGAATGCCACGCCACGGACAGGGCCTGTGTGTCCCAGTAACGTGAGCAATTCTTTGCCGCTCACGGCATCCCACACCTTGACCGTCTTGTCGTCGCTGACCGAGGCCAGCCGTGTTCCGTCCGGACTGAACGCAACGCCGTTGACCCAGCTGCCATGCCCTTTCAACGTGAGCATCTCACGACCGTTCGTGGCATCCCACACTCTAAGGGTTTCATCGAAACTGCCCGAGACCAACTGCTTGCCGTCCGGGCTGAAGTCTAAGGCAACGATTGCGTCGGTGTGCCCTTTTAAGCTCAACAGCTCCTGACCGGTGGCGGCGTCCCACACCTTCACCTCGCTCTCCTTTCCACGTCCGCCGTCGGCCGACGCCACACGTTTTCCGTCCGGACTGAAGGCTACTCTCTGGACGGAGTTCGTGTGCCCCTTTAAAGCGAGCAGTTCCTGCCCGCTGGTGGCGTCCCACACTCTCACCGTCCGATCCCGACTCCCGGTAACCAGCCGCTTCCCGTCCGGGCTGAACGCTACGCCCGTAACCGCATTCGTATGCCCCTGCAACGTGAAGGGTCCCTGCCTGGCGGCGGCGTCCCACACCTTAATACTCATGTCTTCGCCCGTTGAGGCTAATCGCTTCCCGTCCGGGCTGAAGGCAATACTCACGATCGGGGCACTGTGCATCTTCCAAGCGCGTATTTCCTGACCCGTTGCTGCGTCCCAAACGCGCGCGATCTGATCCTCACCCGCCGAGGCCACCAGCCTACCATCCGGGCTATACGCCACCGCAACCACCGTATCGGTATGCCCTTTGAAAGTGAAAATCTCGTTGCCGTTGGCGCTGTCGCACACCCTCACACCATCGTCGTCGGCTGCCGCCAGCCGCGTCCCATCCGGGCTGAATGTGATTCTATTGATCGATCCCTTGAGAGTGAGTGTCTCTTCACCGCTGGTCGTGTCCCAAATCTTCACCGTGGATTCCCAGGTCGTGGACGCCAGCCGTCTTCCGTCCGGGCTGAAAGACAAGCTGCCGCGCGCGCCGTCATTCCCTTTAAGCACGACCCCCTCTTGACCCGTCGTCAGGTCCCACAGCTTCAGCTGCCGCTCGCCGGCCGAGGCTAGCCGTTTCCCATCCGGGCTGAAGGCCACGCCACGTACCGGTCCAACATTTCCTTTCAAGGTGAGTATTTCCCGACCGCTTGTTGCGTCCCAGACCTTCACGGTTGAGTCGAGGCTGGGCGAGGCCAACTGGTTTCCGTCCGGGCTGAAGGCCACGTCCCAGATCCAGTCGCCGTGCCCTGGGAGCGTGAGTATCTCCTGGCCCGTCGCGGCGTCCCAGACCTTGACGGTCTTATCGTCGCTCACTGACGCCAGTCGTGTCCCATCCGGGCTGAAGACTGCTCTCCACACCCTATCCGTGTGCCCCTTCAATGTGAGCAGCTCGGTGTGACACAGGTCATCGAGGTAAAACCATTCGAAGTTTCTCAGATCCCGCTGGTTCGGTTGGGGACGGTGCATTTGGAGGAGCTCCTCCGCGCGGCCCACGTTGGCTGCGTCCCAAGCGCGCCCTGCCAGGTTCATGTTGGCGGTATAGAGGAGGCGTTCGCTGCGATCGCGTTCAGTTTCGGCGATGCGTCGAAGTTCGCTTTCTCTCTGCTTGGCGTTCATCGCCTTCAGCCTGGCCTCTTCCGCAGCCGTGAAGAGGGACTTGTTCTTGATGGCCTGGGCGGCGGCGACGCCGGCGCTGACCGTCAACAGCAACGCAAAGCAGGCGGCGGTCGCCAAAACTGCGCGGTGTCGGCGTGCGAACTTCTGGAAGACGTAAGCCACGCTCGGCTTCCGGGCGGTCACCGGTTCGTTCTCGAGGTAGCGCTGGAGGTCCTTCGCAAATTCGTTGGCCGTCTCGTAGCGGCGGTTGCGGTCCTTGTCCATCGCTTTGAGGACGATCCAATCCAGATCGCCGCTCACCAACCGGCTGAGCTTGCCGGGGTCCACGCTCCGGCTCTGGGCCACCGTAGTCCGTTCCGAGGCGCTGAGCGTGCTAATCCGGTTCGAGGGGCGCATCGGTTCCACCTCCCGAATCTGACGGCGGATTTCATCGTAGTCCGCGCTGGCAAGCTCGCGCGATTCCATCGGCGTCTGGCCGGTGAGTAACTCGTACAACACGACGCCGAGACTAAAGATGTCGCTGCGGGTATCGATATCGGCGCTGTCTGTCCCCGCTTGTTCCGGACTCATGTAGGCCGGGGTACCCATGAACTGGTGGAAACGGGTGAACACGGTTTTGTCCGTGAGGTCATGCTGCATGGCCTTGGCGATGCCAAAGTCGATGATCTTGGGAACCGGTTTTCCATCAACGAAGCTCACCAAGATGTTGGAGGGTTTGACATCGCGGTGCACCAGGCCCTTCTGGTGAGCGTGCTGGATGGCCCGACAGACGGCGATGAACAGTTCCAGGCGTTGGGGGGTGGAAAGCCGCTCCTCGTCACAGAACTTCGTGATGGGACGCCCCTTGACGAGTTCCATCACGAAGTAGGGACGGCCGTAATGAGTGACGGAGGGCGAGTGAGGAGTGGTTGAGTCGACAACGGGAGGTTCGGTACAGCCGCCGTCGAGGACTTTGGCGATGTTGGGATGGTCCATCAGGGCCAGCGCCTGGCGTTCGGCCTCAAATCGTGCCACAACCTGTTTGGTGTCCATTCCGAGCTTGATGATCTTGAGGGCGACGCGACGGCGCACGGGCTCCTTCTGCTCGGCCATGTAAACCACTCCGAATCCGCCTTCTCCGATCTGCTCGAGGATCTTGAACTTACCGATCTGCGTGCCTGGGCCTTCGGCAAGAGGCGATGCGTCGGTATTTCTCGTTGGAAGGAAGCCACCGGCCTCTTCATGCGCCCGCAGCAGCCGCTCGACTTTGGATCGCAGTGTATCGTCCTGACCGCAGGCACTTTGCAGGAACTTCGCCCGTGGTTCACCGGCAGCCTGTTCAAGGGCCTGGTTAAAGATGGCTTCGGCCTCGGAAAGTTTCATAGGCAATAGAGTTTGACGTTCTACCCTGTAACACGTCATCGGAGCGAAAAAAGGACCAGTCGGCCTTGATCTTCCGTTTGAATTCAGGGTTGGACAGGATGAACAAGATGGACAGGATGATGATGTAAGCAACCGACCCGGCCCCATTTGGTCCCATCCTGTAAGCATCCTGTTTATCCTGTCCTTTCTATTCCATCCCAGTCGTCGGACAGTCGGTTCTGGTCGGGAGTGTGCGCCTCTCCCTCGTGTATCACGACTTCAGCTCGTCATAAAGCCAGGCCCGGGCGAAGGTCCAATGGCGCTTCGCTGTGGTGGCCGAAATGCCGAGAATCTCAGCGGCCTCGGGGATTCCCAGGCCGACAAAAAACCGCAGTTTGATGAGTTCGGCCTTGAGCGGGTCCTCTGCAGCGAGTCGTTCCAGGGCGTCATGGACGCGCAGCAGTTCTTCGGGTTCTGTCTCGATGGCGATGTCGATCTCATCGAGACTCAGACGCTCCTGCGGACCGCCACGTTTGAGCCGCTGTTTGCGGCGGGCCTGATCCACCAGAATCCGGCGCATGGCCTCCGCGGCGGCGGTGAAGAAATGGCGGCGGTTTTCCCAGCTGTGATTCTCCTTGGAGATCCTGAGCCAGGCTTCGTGGACCAAGGCGGTGGCCTGCAACGTGTTCCCCGCCGGTTGCATGGACATCTTCGAGGCGGCCAGGCGCCGCAACTCCTCATAGACCAGGGGCAGCAGTCTCTCCGCGACATGGGGATCCCCTCCCTCGATCGCGTTCAGCAACTGCGTGACGTCGGCGGACATGGGGCTAATGGGCCTATAGGCGATCCGTCCAGGGATTGTTCACAGAACAACCTTCTTAACCTTGTCCTTGGACATGGCGGGGAACTCGATATTGAGCCCATGCCCTGATGCCAGGGCATCCCAGAGAGATAGGCGTTGGGGACGAGCAACGCCTTTGGCAGAAGCCCGCAATGCCGACAGACCGATTTTCGTCGATTGCCGGAAGACGTCCTGCACGGACAGGTTGGTTAACTTGGCCGTTTCCCTGACTTCGTTCAGGAGGTCATCGGGCACTGAGAGTGGTATCGTCTGCGCCATGTAAGAATTTTACTGGCACAGGAGCTGGTTTGCAAGCCTGTGCATGGCGAGTCGGGTTTCCGCTGAGTGTCGGCGAAGGTCTACTGCTTCTACTCACAACTGTTCGTGTGGTTTTCGAGACTACAGCCCCAGTCTCGCCTCTCCCCCCAAACACGCCGCGACGGTACGGGCACCCGAGCCGTCTTTCCTTCGCTCAGAGAAGGATTCCAACCACTCGAACCATCACGGCGTCTTCGCCTCAGGGGTGTTTTCCTGCAAGCGTGGGCGGGCATCCCATACCTTCACCGTGGAATCTGTATTCGCCGAAGCCAGCCGTTTTCCGTCCGGGCTAAACGCCACTCCATTTATCCCGGCGGAGTACCCTTTCAATGTGAGCGTCTCCTGACCACTCGTGGTGTCCCAGAACTTCACCATCCCATCCCAACCCGACGACACGAGTCGCTTTCCATCTGGGCTAAACGCCAGGCTCCCGACCAAGGACGTATGCCCTTTCAAAGCGAACTTTTCCTGGCCGCTCACGGCGTCCCACACCCTCACTGTCCGATCGTCGCCTGAAGAAGCGAGGCTTTTTCCATCCGGGCTGAACACCACACTCCAGACTTCGCCCGAGTGTCCCTGCAACGTGAGCGTTTCCCGACCGCTCACCGCGTCCCACACTTTCACGGTTCTATCACAGCTCGCCGACGCCAACCGTTTCCCGTCCGGGCTGAAGGCCACGCCCCAAACCGCTGCCGTGTGCCCTGTCAACGTGAGCAACTCCTGACCGCTGACGGAGTCCCATATCTTCACTGTCTTGTCTTCGCTTGATGACGCGATGCGTTTCCCGTCCGGACTATAGACCACGTCAAGGGCCATGTTGGTGTGGCCTTTCAGCGTGAGGATCCCCTGGCCGCTGGTGGCGTCCCACAGCTTCACCGCGCCATCTCCGCCTGCCGAGGCCAGGCGTTTCCCGTCTGGACTAAACGCGACGCCCAAAACCATGTGGTCATGCCCTTTCAAAGTGAGCAGCTCCTGACCACTCATGGCGTCCCACACCTTCGCCGTCATATCGTGGCTTCCCGAGGCAAGCCGTTTCCCGTCCGGGCTGAATGCCACGCTCACAACCCCGCCGGCAGTGTGTCCTCGCAACGTGAGCGTCTCTGGATCGTTCATGGCGTCCCACATTTTCACCGTGCCATCGAGGCTTGCTGAGACGAGCCGTTTCCCGTCCGGGCTGAATGCCACGCGCATGACCGCATCCGCATGCCCTTTCAACTTGAACGCCTCCTGACCGCTCGCGGAGTCCCACACCTTCACGGTTTTATCCCATCCGGCCGAAGCCAGGCGTTTCCCATCAGGGCTAAACGCCAGCGCTCCGATCCCTTTGGTGTGCCCACTCAAGGTGAGCAATTCCTGACCGCTCGCGGAATCCCACACTTTCACGGTTTTGTCCCAGCTGGCCGAAGCCAAACGCTTCCCATCCGGGCTAAACGCCACGCTTGTGGCCGCGTCGGTATGCCCTTTCAGCGTGAGCGTCTCCCGACCGCTCACGGCATCCCACACCTTCACGGTTTTGTCCCAACTGGCCGAGGCCAAACGTTTCCCATCCGGGCTAAACGCCACGCTCGTGGCCGCGTCGGAATGCCCATTCAACGTGAGGGTCTCCTGGCCGTTGGCAACGTTCCACACCTTCACCGTCCGATCATGGCTGGCCGAAGCCAGCCATTTGCCGTCCGGGCTGAACGCCACGCCGTAGACAGGGTAGGAATGCCCTTTCAGTGTCAGAACCTCCTGGCCGCTGGTAGCGTCCCACACCTTCACCTCACCGGGCCTGAGCGGCCATTCGTCGCCGGCCGCCGAGGCCAGCCATTTCCCGTCGGGACTAAATGTCACGCTCCAAACCAGCCCGGTGTGTCCTTTCATCGTAAGCAATTCCCGTCCGCTCATGGCGTCCCACACCCTCACCGTCTGATCCCGGCTTCCCGACGCCACCCGTTTCCCGTCAGGGCTAAAGGCCAAGCCATAGACATAGAAGGTGTGCCCGGTCATCGTCAGCAACTCGGCGTGACAGACGCGATCCAAGAAGAACCATTCGAAGTTCCTCAAGTCAGGTTGACCCGGTCGAGGACGGTGCTGTTCGAGGAGGTCCACCGCCCGGCCGACGTTCGCTTCGTCCCAAGCCCACTTCGCCAGGTTCATGTTGGCCGTATAGAGGAGGCTCTGGCCGCGATCGCGCTCGGTTTCGGCGATGTGCCGGAGTTCGGCTTCCCGTTGCTTCGCGCTCATCGCCTTCAGCCGGGCCTCTTCTGCGGCGGTGAAAAGGGACTTGTTTTTGATCGCTTGAGCGGCGGAGACCCCGGCGCTCACGGTCAGCAGCAGGGCGAAGCAGGCGGCGGTGGCCAGGGCCACCTTATGTCGGCGAGCGTACTTCTGCAGATAGTAGACGGTACTGGGCTTCACCGCTGTCACCGGTTCGTTGTCGAGGTAATGCTGAATGTCCAACGCAAAGGCGCTGGCCGTCTCGTAGCGCCGCGAGCGGTCCTTGTCCATCGCCTTCAACACGATCCAGTCCAATTCACCGCGGATGAGCTTGCTTAACCGGGCTGGCTCAATTGCACGGCTCCGTGCCACAGTGGTCAATTCGTCATTGGTGAGGGTGGTCACCCGGCTGGAGGGCCGCGGCGGTTCGATCTCCCGGATGCGCCGCCGGATTTCATCATACCCGCCGCCGGCCAGTTCCTTGGCTTCCACCGGGGTCTTGCCCGTGAGCAATTCGTAAAGCAGAACCCCAAGCGAATAGATGTCGCTACGGGTGTCAATGTCCGTGCTGTCCAGCGCCGCCTGCTCAGGACTCATGTAAGTGGGCGTGCCCATGAACTGATGAAACTGGGTGAAGACGATCTTGTCGGTAAGATCGTGTTGCGTGGCCTTGGCGATCCCAAAATCGATAACCTTGGGGACAGGCCGGCCGTCGATGGTGGTGACCAGAATATTGGAGGGCTTGATATCGCGGTGGATGATGCCCTTTTGATGGGCATGCTGGATCGCGTGGCAGATGGGAATGAAGAGCTCGAGCCGTTGGCGGGTGGAGAGCCGATGCTCGTCGCAGAAGTTCGTAACCGTCTGGCCCTTTACCAGTTCCATCACGAAGTAGGGACGGCCGTAATGAGTGACGGGTGTCGAGGGATGAGTGGCTGAGTCGTGGCGCAGACTGCCAGCCTGCGCAGCTTCGGGCGAAGCCAACGTCTCCTCGCTAGCGGATCCTCGCCGACTCGCAGTTGGCGACACGGCAGGCAAAGCTGCCTGCGGTACGAGTGGCGCAGGTTGCCCAACCTGCTGTTTCGCGGGTTGCCTAACCCGCCCGGGATGAAAAGGTGAGGGGCCTGCCGACTGGGCAGTCGGCGATACGGCAGACAAGGCTGTCTGCGGTACGACAACGGGAGGTTCGGTACAGCCGCCGTCGAGGATTTTGGCGATGTTGGGATGATCCATCATGGCCAACGCCTGCCGCTCGGCTTCGAAGCGGGCCACGACCTGTTGGGTGTCCATGCCCAGTTTGATGATCTTCAGCGCCACTCGGCGACGGACCGGCTCCTTTTGTTCAGCCATGTAGACAGTGCCGAAGCCGCCATCGCCGATCTTCTGGAGCAACGTGTAACGGCTGATCACCGTGCCCGGACCTTCGGCCATCAGCGGCATTGCGGGGATTCCAGAATCAATCAAACCTGGCAACTTGCTCACCTCCAATGCTTTCCGGTCGAAGAAGTCATTGGCGGCCGGCGTCGCGCGGAGCAGGCTTTCGATGCGCTTGCGCATCCCCGGATTGCCATCGCAGGCAAGATCGAGGTAGGCGGATAGTTTCTCCGGGTCCGCGAATTGGCGGGCGGCATTATAGATGGCCTCTTCGGCTGGGCTGGCGGTCATAATGGTCCTTATCGCTTGTGTTTCCATCTAGAAGTACGCTCTTTTCGCCGCTAACCCGACAGGCCCAATCCACTTTTTGTTGCGAGCTCGGTGGGGCACGAAGCTCATGCCGTGCTCCTTCGCTCTATTGCTGAGCTCGTTCGAACAACCAGGCTTTGGCGTAGGACCAGTAGCGCTCGACGGTCCGGGGCGAGAGATGGAGCAACTCGGCAATTTCCTTCTCGTCGAGGCCCACAAAGAAGCGGAGTTGGACGACCTCCGCCTTTTCGGGCGCGAGCAGGGTCAGCTCTTCCAGGGCACTGTTAATCTGGATCAAACGCTCGTCGTCTGCCGGGGCGGCGATTTCGACGTCATCAAGGTCCAAGCGCTGAAGAACACCTCCGTGGCGTTCGCGCAATCGGCGCCGGGCACGGTCGATCAGCAGATGCCGCATCGCCTGGGCTGCGGCGGAGAAGAAATGACGGCGGCTCGCATACTGGCGGTTAGGGCCATCCACCAGTCGAAGCCAAGCCTCGTGCACCAGGGCGGTCGCTTGGAGAGTCTGCCCCTCGGGTTGCTGCGCCATTTTGGCTGCGGCCAGCTTTCGCAACTCCTCATACACCAGCGGCAGCAATTCTTCCGCAGCATGCGGGTCCCCTTCTTCGATTGCGTTCAGCAACTGTGTGACGTCGGAGGACATGGGCCGAGGGTACGCCCTCCGGATCAAGCCGTCCAGTCCGGAGGGATAGGTGGGTGAGCGGATAGCGTTCCTCAAAATAAGGTGTGCCTCGTCCTTCCTCCTTCGTGCTCGTCGCTCGTCCCTCGTCCTCGGCAATTGAGTGGAAGTCACGGTTTCGAGGACGAGGACGACCACGAGAACGAGAACGACCGCGAGGGACGATGACCGAACGCGTTGGGCTGTAGACCAAAACCCGCCTCCTCCTTCCCCCTTCGTGCTCGTCCTCGTCCCTCCTTCTCGACAACGGAGTGGAAGCTGTGGTTTTCGAGGACGAGGACGACCACGAGGACGACGACGAGGGAGGAGGAACGATTCGAGGAACAGCACGAATCGCCTTGCGCTGCGATCATACGGGTGGCATTCAGAGACCGGCACAGGGAATGGGAAAGGAGGATTCAAGGTGATGAGGCGGATCGCAAACGAGTCGGGCCACATAGGAGCGTACTTCGACCACGAAAAGCTCGATGTCTATCAACTTGAACTCGAGTTCCTAGCGTGGGTCACCGTGTTGCTGAAGGAGACGCGCGCAGCCGCGGAAGGATTTCACCGTGAGGTTTCTGATCAGTTGGATCGTGCGAGTCTGTCCGCCTTGCTCAACACCGCCGAAGGCAACGGTAAACGCCAGGGTCGACAGCGCGCCAAGTTCTTCGACGACGCAAGGGGTTCTGCCGTCGAGTGTGCCGCCTGTCTTGATGCCTTGGTGGCGAAACAGTTGGCCAACGCCCAGCGTGTTACGGTGGGGAAGGCCATGCTGCTGAGGATTGTTGGAATGCTAACCAAGCTCGTGCAGCGGTTTGAGGAGGAACCACTCCGTTGAGTGGACGAGGGCGTTGGACTGTACACCAATACCCGCCTCCTCCTTCTTCCTTCGTCCTCGTACTCGTCCCTCCTCCTCGGCAACGGAGCGGAAGCCACGGTTTCGAGGACGAGAACGAGGACGAGAACGACCACGAGGGAGGAGGGACGACGACTGAGGGCGTTGGACCCTACACCGAAACCCGCCTCCTCCTTCTTCCTTCGTTCTCGTGCTCGTCCCTCGTCCTCGGCCAGGGTTTCGAGGACGAGAACGACGACGAGGACGACTACGAGGGATGGGGGACGATGACCGACGGCGTTGGACCCTTCTTTACTCCTCCTTCCTCCCTCGTGCTCCGCCCTCGTGCTCGTCCCTCCTCCTCGGCAATGGAGTGGAAGCCGTCGTTTCGAGGACGAGGACGACCACGAGGACGACCGCGAGGGACGAGGTCCTGACGATGCCGCTGGCCGGACTTGCTCCCCCGATTGGGCCTTGTTCAGCCGCCGGCCACGATGATTCTGGTTTTCACGGAAGTTCCAGAAAAGCGGTGTGACGATGCGACTTGTGCGGTTGAAGTGACGACAGGCGGCATCGGCCGGCAATGCAATAGCGGTTGCGTGCGATCCAGCGGTAGCCGGCCTGGGCCAGGCGCTTGATTCCAGGCAGGTTGAGCACCAACGCGAGCGGTTTTAGCCACCACACACTGCGCATCAGTCCGATCCAGGCGTCCACGCCCGCCAGGGGCGCAGCGCCCGCCGGCATGACCCAAACCTCCGCCATCAACAGTTCCGGCGCGATACCAAGTCGCTCTGCGGTACCCGGGGTTTGCATTGGCAGCCAGACGAAGCCGCGACGCTCGAAGATCCGGCCCCAGCGGCGCCGACTCGCGACGCAGAACCGGCACTCGGCGTCGAAGAAGATCCAGCCGCTGGGATCGGCGGCTTTCGTGTCAGTAATTTCTGTAGTCATGGAAATGCACTCCCAAAAAAGGGGGCGGTCAACCGCCGACGCCCAGTAGCTTGCGGATCTTGTCACCTGCTTTGACGAACTTGGTCAGCGCACCGGTGGGCCACTGACGGATCTGGCTGTACCAAGCGGTCGTAGTATCGAAAAACTCAGAGAGTTCACGCAGCTTTTGCTTGGTGTATTCGTCGGTTTCCTGGTCCTTCTCGGCTTGGGCGATGCATTCGCGCAGCACGCGTTCGGTGGGGTCAATCTCGCGCTTTTTGCGCTCATCCAATACGACGCGGAACATCTCCCAGACGTCCTTCATGCTCTCGAAGTGATCGCGCGAATCGCCCATGACGTGCACCCGCTTCACGATGCCCCAGCCTTGGAGTTCCTTGAGACTGTTGCTCACATTCGAGCGCGCGACGCCGAGGGCCTGAGAGATGTCCTCGGCATTCAGCGGCTTCTGAGAAATGAAGAGCAGGGCATGAATCTGCGCCACCGTGCGGTTGATGCCCCAACGCGTGCCCATCTCACCCCAATGGAGGATGAACTTCTGTTGGACTGGGCTAATCGATGTCATATCGGCGATTTTCCGTCTGAACAGAAATTACAGAATTACCGATACAACGTCAACTGACATTTTGTGGTGGGTCGCTCATGAGTCCCGGCCCGCCTTCTTCCCCAGACCCACGATACGCCTCTCGCCGTGCGCCTTTCCCGAGCCAATCTGCCTACAGTGTCCACCCATTATGCATCGTCCGGTGCAGCAGGCGGTTGGCTTCGTCGTTGCCGATGAACTGCTCGATCTTGGGATCCCACTTCAGCTTCTGCTCCAGCCGTCCGGAGATCTCTGTTAGCAAACCGAGGTAGGATGCCTTGTGGGTGACCTCCACGTCGGAGACCGGGTCTTTGCGGGAACGAACGCACTCCAGAAAATTTCCGACGTGGTTCTGGGACTTGTAGAGGCGCAGGTCCTCTGGACGGAGCTTAATTTCCAGGAGGGACTCTTCCGAGGCAACCAAGCCGGGGTGATTCTCCCACTGGCGATCCACCCGCAACCAACCCTTGTCCCCGATGAACCGGCAGCCGGTGGGCATCTTCTTCTGGTCCTTGAAGATCAGTTTCAGGCCGTTGGCGTAGCGGTAGGTCGCGTCCCATTCATTCACGGTGTCGGTGAAACCCTCGTTACGCCAGGTCACCCGGCTTTCGATCTCAAAGGGTTCCGTGCCCAGTTCCGGGCAGCCCCACAGGGCGATGTCGAGGTGATGGACACCCCAGTTGCAGGTCCAGCCCACGCTGTAGTCCCGGATCATGAACCAGTCACCGCTGGTCCGCGCCGGATGATAGGGGTGCCGTTGGGCGGGGCCTTGCCACATCTCCCAATCGAAGCCTGCAGGTACGGAGGGCGTGGGCTGAGGACTGCGGGGGCCTTTGTAGCCTGCCGTGTACTTGGTACCGTCGGTGGCCACCTCCACGGTATGAAGCTTGCCGAAGTAGCCGTTGCGGGCCAGTTCGCAGGTGAAACGGAAATCGCGGGCCGAACGCTGCCAGGTGCCGGCCTGGAAGACACGCTGGTGCTTGCGGACGGCGTCGCGGATGGCCTGGCCGTCATCCAGGGAGACTCCCATCGGTTTCTCGCAATACATGTCCTTGCCGGCCTTGGCGGCGGCCACGGCAATCAAGGAATGCCAATGGTCTTGCGTGGCAATCATGACCGCATCGATACCCTTGCGCGCAATCAACTCGCGCCAGTCGGCAATCATCGCGCAACCTTGATCGCCATACTGGGTGTCCACGCGTTCTTTGGCCTTCATCCGTTTGCTGTCGCTCACATCGCAGACGGCCACGACCCGGCAGTCAGGGTGGCCGAGAAACGACTTCATGTTCTCCGTACCCATGCCGCCAACGCCGATGCAGCCGACGGTGATCTTGTTGCTCGGGGCTGGCTGATTGTCAGCGCCGAATACGGAGGACGGCAGGATGTTGGGAATGACCATCAGGCCCGTGGCACCGGCGGCGGTGGACAAGAATTGGCGGCGGGATAGGTGGGTGGAGTTGTTCATGGAGCTTGGGGGACTTGGCTGTTTCGCATACGAAGGTTCTTAAACTGCACCTTCATCGGGGGGCCGGTATGGACCTGCAGCGCCAGCAACCCGGAGAGGGCGCGGCGCGGGTCGTGATCGCGGACTTCGCTCATCACGACATCGTTGATGCGGAGCACGATCAGGTTGCTGCGCACGATGACGTGATAGTCGTTCCAATCATTGTCGCGCACGGCCTTAAGCAGTTCCTTTGGATCGCCCACGGAGCCGGCGTCTTTGCGTTCGCCTTTCTCGGTATAGAGGACTTTTCGGCCGCGCTCGGCGAGTTTCTCGCGGAGCAGGTATTCCATCACCACCCCGGTCCAGACGTGGTCAGCGGACATGTCGGCCTGGACACCGACGAGCGCCTCGGCCTTGCTGCCAGGCGCGCGTTCCTTGGCGTGGAAATAGATTCCCGAGTTTCCTCCCTGCAGCTTGTAGGAGCACTTGAGGTCAAACTCCGCCGGTTCGCCGTTGGTCCAAATCAGGAAGTTGTTCTCCTTGATGCCGCCCTGGGGGGTGATGCCGGTGATGCAACCCTCGTGCACGGACCAATAGTTCGTGTCGCCGCGCCAGCCGGTGAGATCACTGCCGTTGAAAATGGAAACGAAGCCCTTTTCGAAATCGGTTTTAGGCTGCGGTACCGGCGAGGTGTCGGCGGGCACATCGCCGAGCGCGAATTGCACTCCGTCCTGCAAGAACTGCAGAAAAGTGGGATTGCGGAAGGCATTCCGGTTGTGACCGAGGGCCGAGTAAAAGCTGCGTCCCTTGCCGCAGGTCTGGATCCACGCGAGCGGATAGTCCTTGTCCAGGCGCTGTCCTTTATCCGTCGTCTCGCTGAGGTCGAGGCTGACCAGCACGCGCACCTTCTCGCGCGAATACGGCGGGTCGAATTGGAACAGTTCATCCAGCCAGGGCAGCGGCAGGGCCGCCTTGCCACCCCAGGCGGCATTGAGCGGATGCGCCGGGTCCTCGATGCGAATGCTCGCGGGCTCCGACTCCCACGGATGGTTGCGGAACCGTCCGCCGATGAGTTGGCGGAATTCCCCGTCGGCCGCATGGGTCGGATCCTTCTCCCAGACGCTAGCACTGTGGATGCCGACGATTCCTTTGCCGCCGCGCACGAACTCAACCAGCGCGCGCATCCGAGGCTCTTCAAGCTCCGGTGGGCCGAAGACATTGAGCATGGTGTTGTTCATCACCACGGCGTCGAACTCGCGCAACCGCTCCGGGGTAAAGACGCCGGCATCCACACCCGTGGTGGTGGTAAAGGCGCCGGTCTTCTTCCCCATCAACTCCAGCGCCCGCGTGGCCCACGCGATGGCTTCGTCGTGGTAAACGCCGCGGGTGAAGTTGTAAATGAGCAGGCGGCGCGGGGAGGCGGGCTTGGCTGTGGCTTTTGCCGGAAGGCTCTGCTTTAAGTGGGCCACGTCGTCCTCGGTCAGCGCGGGGAGCGGCCTTTGGGCGAGAGTGATGACGGCTGACAGGGTCAGGCAGGCAGGCAACAGCAGGGACAGGGGTACTCTGAGCTTCATAGGGTTCATTTCCTTGGAATCAAGGCGTCGCGGATCGGTTCCACCCACTTCTGGTTTCCCATGTCAAACACGGCGAAATTGTCAGCAAACTGCCAGAACCCCCAGCTCCAACCTTGCTTTTCGAACTGGCGGGCGACGTGGGCCGTCCATGCAGTCCGCGAAGCCATGTCCGCCTTTTCGTAGGTCCCAAACTCGCCAATATAAATCGGGCGTCCATTCTGCTTCGACCACTCGATCACTTTCGCAAAATCTCCTTCGATAGCCTTCATTTCGGAATCGGTCCCTACCCACGTCACGCCGGTCTTGTCCTTTTGTCCCGTCCAAGGCGTCCCCTGGTGGGTGAAAGGAAACGGATTATAGTAATGCACTGTGGCGATGATGTTTCGGTCATCGGTGGGTAGCTTGAGATGGTCTAGTTCCCCCACGCCGCTCCATTGGGCCGGGCCGAGGATGACAGTGCGTTCGGGATTGGATTTGCGGATGATGGCCAGCGCAGCACGCCAGTATTCATCCCAAGACTCGTGGGTGAACTTAGGCGCAGGCTCGTTGAGAATTTCAAAGAGGACGGTGTCTGGTCTGGCCTTGCTGTGCTCAGCCAGGGCCGCCCAGGCGTCGAGGAACTCCTTCCTCTTACCCGCTGGATCGGGGGAAATCGCCAGGTCATCGTGAAAATCGAGAATCACGAGCAACTGGTTGCTGAGGGCCTGATCCACCGCCCAATCCATGGTCTGGAAGAACTCCTCGCGCAGTCGACCGTTGGCATCAGGCTTACCATCGCGCAAAGGGTGTAGGTTGATTCGCACATGCTGGAAGCCAGCCTCCCGGATGAGCTTGAAGTGGACGTCCTTGACTTGTCCCTTCGCCCGGTCCTGCCACACGGCATCCCAGCCCAGGAGATTCACGCCACGGCCCAGTCGGGCATTTTGCTGGAATGCATCGAGTGCCAGCAAAGACGCGGTTCCAACAAAGACGAGACACACGACCAGTGCGACCCTCAAGCATCGAGACAGAGATTGGGTTTTCATGGGTTGGTTATAAGTTGTTCACCGCGACAGAATCAAACACGGCTGTGGTTGAGGCAAAGGTGTTGCCGGAGCAGACGAAGAAGCCGATTCGGCTCTCCTCACGGAAGGTGGCGGTATGGGACATCCGCGGTTCGCCCCAGTTCTGGCCATCCGCCGAAGCAAACACCTCAATCTTGCCGCTGGTCTGGACCAGTCTGAGATGGATCGGCAACGTCATCTTGCCGAGTTCCTTCTTTTGGTTGTCGTCCTGATCGCCAGTCTTGTCCCGCCATCGGCAGACAAGATTTCCTGAAGCCTCCACTTGGACCAAGAGATAGCGGCCACATTTCTCGGTCAGCGATTCCCGGATCATCAGCCCGGCGGTGGTAGCTGGACGGTTGTCCCATTGATAGGCGTTGGGGCCGCCCACGTTTGGGGCCAGACGGGTCAGACGGGCGGAGATCGCAACCTCGCCGGACACGGGCTGGCTTACGAAGGCCCCCTGGTCCCTGACCCGCTCCCACCAAGAACTCATCGCATGGCCGCAGCCGGTGAGGGCAAACTTTCCGTCGACCACGACGACCGAACCGGGGATAGGCGGCGCGCTGAGTTCATCGTAGCGCCAGTCGACTGGCAACGTCGAAGGAGCCACGGTCACCGTGCAGGCCTGTTTCACACTGTCGATGGTCGCTGTCACCGTGCAGGTGCCAGGTTTCTTGCCGACCACGATGGCATTCTGCTCGCCGATGTGCCGCACTTCCGCCACGGCTGGATCGCTGCTCACCCAGGCGACCGTGCGCTCATATGTATCCCTGGGCGAAAGGCACGCGCTGAGGGTGGCCCGGCTGTGGACGGCAAGGGCGAGAGTCCGCTGGTCAAGCGTCACGGCATCAACCGCGACATTGGGCCGGCATTGGATCATCTCATTGAGTTCGATCGTGGAGATCTGGACACCCTCGCTCTCCTCGGCCGCAGTCACGCTAAGCCGGTAGAGGTTCCACTTGACCGGCTGGACAATGTTGAACTCGCAGCGTGGCGACTGCTCGGTGAATCTGGGAGCCTCTTGGGTATCCAATCGTGTCCAACTGACCCCGCCATCGTTGGAACCCGACAATTCCAGTGTGCGCGGCAACCGTTGTTTTTCCCGGCAGACGACCGCATACGAGGTAACCAGGTATTTCCGACCATCAGCATACTGACACTGGATCCAACTCGACGCGGCTTTGTCTTGCCATGCGGTCTTGTGGTCATGGTCGAAAGCCCTGATTGCGACGGTGTCGGTGTCCGCTGAACCCTGGCTGGTGATCTGGCACATGCCTGCCTGGGCATAATAGGCGGTGTTGAAGATCAGGTTGGTGGGCCGTCCCTTGCCGGCCACCATCATCTCCTCCAACGCCTTCTCGACCTCGGGCTTGCGCGACTGCAATACCAGGTAGGAGTGGCCACGATCCTCGCCGGCCTTCCAGGTATTGATTCCCGTGGTGCCATCCGTGACGTTGACCCCGCCGCTGACGACTCTATACCACGGCGCCGCGCCACGCACAGTCACCAGGCAGGAGATGGGGTCCCAACTCAACCGATCACCAGCAAAGCCGACCCCGGCATAAGTGGCGTAGGCCATGGTCAGCGGGTTATGTTCCGGCATCTCGTAGGTAACGTGGCGACCGGAACAAGTCGAACCGCCTTCCCCATTAAAAAGCACGGGACTCGGCCAGTTGGAGCAGACCAACGCGGCGGACGCGGGATCTTGTTTGAAGTTCCACTCCCCGTCTTTTGTGTTCTCAAACGGGGGGTAATTCCCGCCCATGAGGTCGAGCCGCTTCACCTTCTTCGCGACGAGTGCGACGCCATCCAATGGACTTGCTCCATCCGGGCGCGACTTGAGCAGGTTGGCCAGATTACGCAGCGGCCCGACCGCCACCACCACCACGCTGCCGTCCGTTTGCTTCGCCAGAAGCTGGCGATACAGGGATACGGCGTCCGGGTAATCCCTTCCGCTGGGAAATTTGTGAGGAAATCGCCTGGCGATTTCGCTGGTATAATGCGGGCCAGCAATGAATCCAGGGTCTTTCAGTGTCCCCACGGGAATCTCAGGACGCCCGAACCAGGTATTGATGGCATCCAGTGCCGGGGCGATGGCGTCGGCGGAAATGCACCCCATGGTGGCGAGTAGCTTTGCTTCGCCACGCTCGACCGCCCCATGCAGGATGTACAATGCCCCCACGTCATCGCAGTCCCCACCCATGTCCGTGTCAAAGAGGATGTTCACGGGCTGCGAGGCGGCATCACACACCTGCAGCGTGGACAAGAGCGCCAGGGATAGGGCGGCGAACAGCACGACACAAACTGGCAGGCGTTTTCTCATTTGGCAGCGAATTCAGGGATGCAAGCAGGGGCCGCATGGCGGAGGGGCTGTTCCCGCTTGAGAAACTGAACGAGCTGGTTCGAGTGCGAAGCCAGCAGCGACGCTGCGAGGTCGGGGTCGCCGCTCTCCAACGCATCCACAATCGGCAGATGTTCGCGGGCTATGGCCACCGGGTCCGCGCTTTGCAGGTAGTCCATCGTAAAACGCGTCCGCACCTGGAAGAAGAGTGAGTCCCAAGTCTTGAGCAAGATGCCATTCCCGGCGGCTTCGACAACGGTGCGATGAAACTGCTGGTTGAGTTCCTGAAAGGCTGCAAAGTCTCTGCGCTGCGCCGACTCGATAATCGCTCCAGCCACCCGCCTCAGTTCCTGTCCTCGGCCTTTGAGTAGGGGTACAGCGGTGACGGCGGCCAGCGCTTCCAACGCAGCCCGCACTTGAAACGCTTCGATGGTCTCATCCAGACGCACCTGCCGGACGGAGGCGCCCTTGTTATTCTGCGCTTCCAGAACACCCATCGCGACCAACTCGCGGATGGCCTCGCGCACGGGAGTGGCGCTGATGGAAAACTCACTGACCAATGTAGCCTCGATAATGCGTTGGCCAGGCACCAACTCCCCTTTCGCAATGCGGTCGAGCAAAGCGTCCCGGACAAACTCTCGAAGCGATTTCACAAGTGCTGGCATCGCGAAGAACTAATTCAAGGTTGAATTCTCAATAAGAGCATCCCCAGAATTCGGATTTCATATATAATCGATTATATAGGTTTTGAGAACCCGTAAGTCAATTGATTACGAAGTTATTTCTCTACAGTCGCGCGATCCGACAGGGCTTAGTCTGGTCTTCCGGAAGGAGATAACCTGCGAAACGAAACAGCTGCCAGACGACCTTACCAGGGTCCAGCCAACACTTTCGAATCCTAGGCATTGCAATATGATTCTTTTTTAGCTTTCTATATCATCACTATAGTCCATATTCCTTACTGATGCGCATCACAGTAGACATTGATAAATCCATTCTTGATGACTTATCAGCGATTACTGGCGAGAAAAAGATGAGTCCAGCTGTGAACAAAGCCGTGACCGAGTTTGTCCTCAGGCAGAAGGCGAAGAAGTTTGGGCGGATGCTCCGGGAAGGAGTTTTCGATTACGAAATGACCAACGAGGAAATAGAGCGGCAGGGCTAATCACATGGTTTTGGTCGACTCATCCGTCTGGATTGAATCCATTCGCCGCACTGGGCGGATCGACGTGAAGGTTGCTTTGGAGGGGCTGCTGGAAGAATATGAAGCCACCTGGTGCGGCCCCATCCGGCTCGAAGTCTTGGGAGGAGCACGCGCGGAAGACCGCAAGCGATTGTCATCATGGTTTACTTGTATTCCTTACCAACCCGTGACGGAGCCGGTATGGGACTTAGCCAAGGAACGTTATTGGCAATTGAGGGACCGAGGCCAAACTCTGCCTTGGAGTGATGTTTTGATTGGCACCTTGGCTCTATCCTGGGAGTGCCGGGTCTATTCGATTGACCAGCACTTTGAGGTGATGCGCGAACTGCTAGGTCTTCGCCTCTACCAACCCGGCTACGGCGGCAAATACACAGCGGATACCGGAGGGTAGGCTGCGGCGAAGGCTCCTGAACAGTTCAGGGTTGTCCTGGCACAGGCGCAG
>CAYPNF010000048.1:0-64693 GCA_964411985.1 uncultured Verrucomicrobiota bacterium | reverse complement strand
CCCAGCACTCGCGCATTTTGTCAAAAACCTGTCCCAGTATCGAAAGTTGGGTTAGTCAACAGCTCGAGGACGTCAGTGACTTGCCAAGACCGGCGGTCTAGCTGCTGCAGGTTTCCAGCAGGGCCCTGAACCTGAGTGGGATGAGACGGAAGCCGGACCGAGTCCCTTCCACCCCGCGAGTCGATCACTTCTTCTTGCTCTCGGGGAAATTGATGGCGAAGGAGACCTTCTGGACACCGGCCCGCCGGACCAGATCCAGGACGGTGATCACCGAGCCGTGGGTAGCGTCCTTGTCGCCGCTGATGTAGACGGGAAGATTCGTGTTTGAGTTCACCTTGTTGGTGAGATAGGCGAAAACCTCCGGGAGGGTCTTCCGCTCCTTCTCGATGAAGGTGTCGCCAATCTTATCTACAGCGATATTGACGATCTCGGGTTTGAAATCGCGCTTGGCCTGGGTGGCGGTGGGGAGGTCCATCTTGATCGACTGCATGCGGATCATCGTCAAGCTCACCATCATGAAGGAGGCGAGCAGGAAGAACATGATGTCGATCAAGGGGATGATCTCGATGCGTGCCTTCTTGTGTGGCAGGGGAGAGCCGATTTTCATAGCCTGATTTGGGTCGAGTTTGATCCAGCGCCACTCGGTGCCGGCTGTAGGCTACTTGGTCGAGAGCGGAGCGGCGTTGCCCACCGAAGAGGTGTCCATACCACGCTGGCGGGCAGCGACCACCATGACTTCGATGTTCGTGGCGGCGGTTTCGAGTTCGAACTGCAGGCGCGCGGTCTTGCTGGTGAAATAGTTAAACGGGATCAGGGCCACAATGGCGATACCCAAGCCGCAGGCCGTGGCGATCAACGCTTCGCCGATGCCGCCAGTCACTTTCTCGACGGCCAGTTCGGCATTTCCGATAGCGCTGAAGGAATTCATGATGCCAGTGACCGTGCCCAAAAGGCCCAGCAACGGGGCAAGGGTGACAAGGGTGTCCATCACCGTAAGAAAGCGTCCTGCGCGCTGTAGTTCCACTCCGGCAGCCACTTGGAGCGCGCCCTGAAGCGAATAGTGAACGTGGTTCAGTCCGTGCCAGATCATGCGAATCACTGGATCGCCAGAATCTTTGGCCTGAGCGATGGCACTCTTGAGGTCGGAGTTCTCAATACAGGCCAAGACTTTCTCCAGATTCTCCGGATCTCGGCGCAAGCCCTCGCGCCACCACCAGATCACACGCTCGCCCACGACGCACACGGCGGTGATGGCGACAAGGAGAATGGGCCACATGATGGGGCCACCTTTGAGGAACAGTTCAACGACAATATTGGCAAACATAGATTGAGGCTTGGCTGCAGTTACGAGTTGATCGGGTCAATAGCGTGGTTGGATGCGTTCGGTGGAAGTGGTGCCGGGTGTTGTTTCGAATAAGGTTGATTAAATCGATAGGCTAGTTCACCTGGAACTCGATCGGCACGATATACTTGCGGAGCTTGCCAGGAACCCAGCGCCATTTGAGTTTGATATGATTGAGTGTCTTGCGATCCAGCTCAAGACTGCCGGAGGACTTCGCCACTTCAATGTTCAGAATCGAACCGTCCTCGCCCACGTCCACGTTGTATTCCACCAACGCGGATTCACCTCGGCGCAGCACTCCGGAGACAAACGGCGGGCGTTGGAAGCTGCCCTGCTCCCCCGATCCGCTCTGAAACCGGGTCCGCTCGGGAGGCTTGGGAACCGCCGCCGGTTTCGGACGGTCCACTGGCGGAGGCGGAGGAGCATACTTGGCTGGTGCCAGGATGACTGGGCCCTCCACCGGCACAGAGAACGCCACTGTCTCAGTAGACGCGGCCACTACGGTCGCGATGACGGGGGTATCAGCAGCATCGCTGGGTTTGTCCGGTTCATCGGGCTGGACCTCGTCCGGCGTTTGCTGGGGCTGTTCCTCCGGCGGAGGCGTGAAGACGACCGGCACGATATCCTCTGGTATCGGCGGTTCTTTAGGGGCGAACAGGGGTGTCTGAATGCCCATGCAACCAATCACGAGGAAACTAAGGCAAATCGAGTTCGCGTAGGCATAGCGTCGATTGATGTCCTTCGAGGCTGCGGGAAGGCAAAACTGGGCGATATCCGACTTGAGTGCGTAGGAGCGCACCTCCTGTTTGGCAGCCGTGGAAGCGGTAGATGCGGCAGAGCTCATGAAGTTAGGTCCAGCATAGCCCGCAGGGGAAACCGGGAGGGGTTTGCTGTTCAGCGCCGTGGAGACCACTCCGATACGCGCGCCGGTATGCCGGTGTCAAACGTGACACCAACTGGCCCGCATCTGGACGACCAGTGCGTACTGCTCTGAAGGACGGTTCAGGCATGAACCTGAAAGATTCGGCTGTCTTGGCGGAGGAGCGACGGACTCCCACGGTAGCAATACAGCCTAGGTGATGAAAGTAAAAGGCGCATGGGAGGCGTGCAAGCCTCTTTTGTGATTTGTGCTTAACCTTTTTATAATAAGATTGTTAAGAATATGAAAATGTGCGATTCCGCATCAGAAGCATCCACAGAAATCCAATCCCCGACCCAAACGAGCACCCCGTTCAAGGGGCCGATCAAGCTCCAGACACGGGTGAGACCGCCTGATGTTCCACAAAGACAGCGGTGCCGTAACAAAGCACCTCGGTGACGCCGGCTCCGATCTCCGTCGCGTCATACCGGACCCCAATCACGGCGTTGGCCCCCATCTCTCCGGCGTGCTGCAGCATCAGGTTGAAGGCGTCTTCACGGGTCCGCTCACAGAGAGAGGTGTAGATCGAGATGTTCCCACCAAAGAGTGTCTGGATCGCGGCCCCAATATTCCCGATCACGGATCGGGAGCGAACGATGATACCTCGCACGACTCCAAAGGAACGGAGGGTACGGTAGCCAGGCAATTCGAAGGCCGTGGTCGTAAGCGGATGGGTCTTGTTCATGATGCCAGGCAGCATGCCGTAAGGCAGCGATCGGTGCAACGCCGGAAACGGTGCCAGGGCTTAGGGTGGCGTAAGTTCCCTTGCACTGAGCTCACGACCTTGCTTGACTCACAGCGATGGCGTTGCCCTATCGAATCTCGACCCTGCTCTATTGTTTTGACACAGACGACCGGGCGATGCTTTTGGAGCGGGCGCAGGAACCCAATCGCGGCTTGTGGAGCCCCTGCGGCGGAAAACTCAAGACGGACCTGGGAGAGTCTCCCTATGCCTGCGCTTGCCGGGAAGCCAAAGAGGAAACCGGGGTGGTGTTGACCTCGGCCGACCTGCACCTCACGGGGATCGTCAGCGAGCATGGATACCAAGGACAAGCGCATTGGCTGATGTTCCTGTTTGAGGTTCGCCGCCGATTCTGCACACTCCCGCCCACCCATGCGGAAGGCCGTTTCGCTTTCTTCCAGCGCAGCGAACTGGAGACGCTAGCCATGCCCACAACCGATCGTGAACAGATCTGGCCCCTGTTCTGGAGACACCGGGGTGGGTTCTTCGCCGCTCACTGCCATGTACATCCCTCGGGCCATTGCGACTGGACGCTCGAGGAATCATGTCCCCCAGCCCCCAACCTCAGGGTATGAAAAAGCCGCCGTTGGATCTGCCTCTCATCGACCTGCAGAGCGATGACCATTTCATGATGGAAGCCCTACGGCAGGCGAAGCGGGCTTTCGCCGCCGAGGAAGTGCCGGTCGGGGCGGTGATTGTGCGATCGGGCAAGATTGTGGCGCGAGCCTTCAACCAGGTTGAGTTGCTCAAGGATGCCACGGCCCACGCGGAGATGTTGGCGCTAACCCAAGCCGAAAGTGCCGTCGGAGATTGGCGCCTGACGGGCTGCACCCTCTACGTCACCAAGGAACCGTGCGCGATGTGCGCGGGTGCCATCATTCACACCCGTCTGGACCGAGTGGTATTTGGGGTACCGGATCCCAAGACTGGGGCGGCGGGGGGTACAATCAACCTGCTGCAGTACCCTACCTTCAACCACCGGTGCGAAATCACCGGAGGGGTACAAGAAGAAGGGTGTCGAAGCCTGCTCAAATCGTTCTTCGCCGAACAACGGAGGAAGAACAAAGAGGTGGAAGAAGGCGGAGTCCAAACTTCCCTCTAAAGCCGGGACTTTCTGCAGAGTCGTTGGAAATCAACTCACGGCGATCATGGATACTCGCTCATTCTTCGAGTTGCGGGCGATCCCCTGCGCGCGAGGATCGAGAACCGCTTGGCCATCGACCACAAACACATACTGGTGGTGCCCATGGGAAAGCGGGATCTGGGCCGACCATGAACCGTCGACTTGCCGGGACATGGGGTGGGTATCGGGCCGCCACCCGTTGAAATCGCCTGCGACGTATACCGCTTGTGCGTTTGGTGCCGAGTAGTAGAAATTGATCGGCATTGTTGTCCGCTTGGCGGAGTAGCGGCCCAACGCGCCGGAATGTGTCCTGTTCAGCATCTGCATCGGTAGGAGAAATAGCAAAACTCGTGCCCGGTTAAACCCTGTCACACGCTTGGCGGGGTACGAACAGGGCTGTCAGGAAGAGGGCGGGCTTGCCTTGGGGTCGCCCAATCCAGGAGCGGGATGTTCCAATTCCCACATCTTGGCGTACTTAAGGAAAGTATAATAGCTATAGAGCCCCGCGAGGAGGAATCCATGAGGACCATCCCTGAAACCTCGCTTGACGAGGTAGTTACGAACAAACATGGCGGGAGGACTCCCTACCAATTTCAGGAGCGATGACCGTTTCCCTTCCTTGTGCTGCCGCTGCGCCATCAAAGTGGAATAGCGCTGAATCTTGCTAATCGCCGTCTCCAACGTATCCCAGGGATACTGCAGCGCGTGCTCCTTCAGGTATCCTAAGCGACCCTGAAGATCGTAGCCTTCATGGACAAGATCATCCCGGTAGCGCAAATGCTTGCGGTGGAAGAACTGCGGCTGGCGATAGTCGGGATACCAACCACTGCTGCGAATCCAGCGCCCCAGGAAATGACTCTTCCGAGGCACATGATAGGCTTCGCAACGAGGGGCGTCAGCCTCTCGACGCACTTCGGCGGCCAATTCGGGAGTGCAACGCTCGTCGGCGTCGATACTCAGAATCCAATCGTTCTGGGCGGCGTCCAAAGCGAGGTTGCGGAGATTGCCGAACCCAAGGAATGGGGAGCTCACGATTTTGGCGCCGAAGGACTTCGCAATTTCGACCGTGCCGTCCGTGCTGAAAGAATCGACCACGATCCGTTCGTCTGCCCAACGGATGCTCTCGAGCGTAGGTCGGATTTGGCGTGCTTCATTATAAGTGAGCACGTAGGCGGTAATTGGAGGTGAGCTTGCCATAACTGCCAACCCAGTCTGCCAGAGACGCCCCCTCAAAGACAGCATTATCAAGTGACCTTGGGCGCCATCTTCACTTTGGCGATCTTGACTCGGCGAGCCACAGCCAGGAACATGTTGACTTTCTTTTGGCCGGAATCATGGCTTCGAGCTCCCAACCAGCCTGCGTGCCGCCCTATCGGGTGACGGTGGCCATCTGCACCCATAACCGGGCAGGTTTTCTCAAGGAAGCCGTTGAGAGCGTCCTGCCCCAACTCGGCACCGACGCGGAGCTGTTGATCGTAGACAACGCCAGTTCGGACGGAACTTCCGCATTAGCAGAGCATTTCCAAGCGAGTGCACCGAACGTGCGTGCCTGCCAGGAATCGGAGCTCGGGCTGTCCGCAGCACGCAACTGCGCTCTGCGCACCGCTCTAGGAGACTATGTTTTGTTCTTGGACGACGACGCCACCGCGGAGCCTGGATGGCTCGAGGTGTTCCGTCAGTTTCTGGAGGGTAACCAGGGACGGCGCATCGGGGCGGTTGGCGGAGCCGTCGTGCCACGGTTTGAGATTACTCCCCCGGGTTGGGTGCGACCCATGGCGTTCCGCTTGGACTTGGGAGCAGGTCCCCGCCAGGTACCCGCGATCGGTGGGATCTGGGGCGGCAACTCGGCGTACCATCGCCAAAGTGCGCTGTCCATGGGTGGCTTCGATAAGCGACTGGGCCGCAAGGGAAAACATCTAGGAACAGACGAGGAGTCGGATCTGAATCAACGTCTGCAGCAGCAAGGGTATGAAATCTGGTGGCTGCCTGAAGCCAGAATCCACCATTGGATCCCCGCCGTCCGACTGACTCTAAAATGGCTCATGCGCGAGCACTTCACCGAAGGACGCACCAAGGCCATTCTTCGGTTGCAGGCAAGGTCGCCTGGGATTTCGCGCACTCTCTATACCCTTAGCCGGATTATCGCAGGATCCTTCCAGGTTCTCCTGTGCCTGGCAGGTGCCTTGGTCACCCTCCCTTGGCAGCGCGGCCGAGTCGCGGCCGACCTCCTGCGGCAGCTGGCGAGAAACTCGGGCTTTGTGGCCCAGATGACCGCTTCCCTTGCCTCCGGCGCGCGCCCAGGCGAATGACCTCGGAACTCGGGACAGCTGAACTCGACGGCTCAGCGAGCCGTCGACCACCTGCTCCATTGGGTAGTTTGCCTCTCGCTGAGAGGCAAAAGCCAACCTCTCCTCCTCTCAGGTGGCATAGGATTCCCCCACCGCCCGAAGAGGTTTACGCCGACCGGAGCTGTTTCAGCGCGCCGGGAGTTTCTTTAGCAGATAGCTTCCCATGGCCAGATGCTCGAGACCCGAATGGTCCACGGTACGGATGGCATCCTGGGGGGTGGCCACGTTCGGTTCCCCGTGGAGGTTGAAGCTGGTATTCAAGAAGCCCCCCATGCCGGTCAAAGTCCGGTAATGGGTTAAGATTTCGTGATAGTCGGGGTTCCAACTCTGCCGTACGCACTGGGGCCGCACCGTCAAGTCTTTGGGATGCACCGCTGCGGCAAGGTGACGGCGCGCCTCCTCGGTGCTATCGAAGGTGATACACATGTAGGGGGCGAAGAGCTTCTCGGGTCGTTGAATGTAGCGGGGCAGGTCTTCCTCCAGGATGCTGGGCGTAAAAGGCATCCAGAAATCACGACTCTTGATGGCGTCGTTGATGCATTGAATATTCCGAAAATCGCTCGCGTTCGCCAGGATGGAACGGTTACCCAAGGCCCGGGCGCCAAACTCCATCCGGCCCGAACACCGGGCCACAATCTGGTTGTTGGCCAGCAACTCCGCCACCGCGCGGTTGATGTTGGGGGGACGCGTGATCTCGTAGCGCGAGGCAGCCTCCATCTCTTCCAAAGCCCTCTCGATCGCCGAATCTGGGTACTCCTCCCCCAGGTACAAGTCCTTCAAGGGCTGCAGGGGTGTTGCGGGAGCGACTTGGAGATGCCCCCAGGCCACGCAGCCTAGGGCGGTGGTTTCGTCCGCAGCGGACGGCACGACAAAGATGCGGTTCACTTCGGGCATGGCCGCGATCTTCTGGCAGGCCTTCACGTTCATGAAGACGCCACCGGCCAAAGCAATGTCATGGCAGCCGGTCTTCTGAATCCAATGCCGCACCCATTTCTGCGTGAGGTTTTCGGTCAACTCCTGGATCGCTCCGGAAATGTTATCGAAACGCTGAAAGCGGTACACCTTCTCGAGGTCCCGGATGAGGGAGGCAAACCAGGAACGGCTGCGCCAGTTCCCCGCTTCGGTGATGTGGATCATCTCCTCCAGGCGCTTCAGAATCTTCTCGTAGTACGGGCGTTTGGCGTAGGGGGCCATGCCCATCACCTTGAACTCATGCTCGGACCCTTTCATCCCCATGAGAGCGGTGGTGTAAGTATAGTAGTATCCTAGCGAGTGTCGACTATCAGCCTGGCTCAGCACCTCCATGCGATCGCCCTGCAGCAGGTTCACGGTGGCACAATGACCATCGCCCTCGGCGTCGAGGGTGAAAATGAGGGCTTTACCCCACTCCCGCACGTTGGGAACAGCGCTGTAGGCATGGGCCAGATGGTGGTCGAGACACCGAAGCTTGTATTCCGGCATCCGGGTGGCCTGGGAGAAATAGGCCATCATCTCGGCGTGCTTCGAGCGCAACTTGTCTTTCAGCGCGTTACGCAGTTGCTTGTACTCCCAGCCAACATCCGTCTGGTAAAAACGCTCCTTCCATCCGGTGCGCAAATACCCTTCGTCCAGATAGAAACCTCCCGGAACCGGTCGATAGCCATTGCGTTTGAGGGTGCGGTGGCCGGAGGTGCTGGTCTGGAAGAGGACCGCCAGGTCCACCTTCTCGGGCGAAATCCAGTCGGAGTAGACCCGTTCCAGCGTGAGGGAAGGGAAACCCAAGCTGTTCTTGATCCGATTCAGCCGCTCCTCACTTTGGCAGAAGGTCACCCGGCCGTCCTGCATCAGGCAGACCGTGGCGTTATGCCCGTAATGGATTCCTAAGATGTTCATCCGAGAAGGCATTGTGCCTCAGGCGAAGCCAGAATGCAAAGTGCTATCCGATGCGCCCTGCCATTGGCCTTGCCAGCCTTCCCGTGAATGTCGAATGATGGTGTCGTGACAAACGCAGAGTTGCCCAAGCCCCCTGGTCGTTGCGCCTCCAGCCTCGCCCGTCTTCGTGAGGTGGCCGCGTTCCGACTAGGCCGACTCCTGGGTCAAGGCACGCCCAGTATCAGCCACGCCCATGCCACGTTTTGCATCGCCCACTTCAACGCCCCGGTCTTCCTGGAAGCCACGCTCACCGCCATCCAGCAACATCAACCCGGGTCGAGGATCCTGGTATCCGATGCCAGTTCTTCCTGGCCCGAATTCTGTGCGGCGCGAGAGGTCGCGCAGAAACTCGGGGTGGAGTTCCATCCCTTGACCGGTCGGCATCGCCACACTGGCCTGCTGAACTACATGTTCTCCTGCGTGCACTCCCCTATCGCAGTATTCCTGGACCAGGACTGTGTCCTGCTGGGGAGCCTGGAAGGGTTGTTCCAGGAGATTCGCCGGGGCCAATGGCTGGCGGGACCTCGCGACCAAATGTTCCTGGACCATCCCCGGTTCGTCGCCGATTCGCCCAAGATGAAGGGATTCCAGTTTCGGGTAGCGCCGCAGTTCGTCCATGCCAGCCTACTGGTGGCCAACGTGCCGGAGATTCGAGCGCGCAGTGGAGACCGGCCGTTTCGCTGGCGGGACTCCTGGGGGCCGCATCCGCTGGAAAGGTACTACGGGATCTCTCAACTCGTGCTGGCGGAGAACCCAAGCAAGATCACGTTTGCGGAATCGCGGCACACTGCCTATGGACTGGGCCAGGCGTACTACTATCAGCAACAGCTGATCGCCTACCACAACTGGTACAGCGGCCAGGTGTACGGACAACAAGGCAAAATGGACGGCTTGTTTGAGGTAGACTGGCTCAAGGAGGAGTCCAAGCGGTTCCTCGATGACTGGCGGAAGGGAGCATTGAAGTTGGGGGGTGAGAACCAATGACCAGCCCGCGAGAAAAACCTCGCCCAGATCCGCTTATTGGCTCATTAGTAAAGCCTTAATGACCGATTTCTTCCGCAAATTGTTCAAGATCGCCGCCCCGTACCGGGTGCGGTTGATCTTGGGGGTGATCTTTGGGATTCTGGGAGGGCTGACCGAACCACTGGTCATTATTGTGGTGATTCAAGTAGGACGAATTGTTTTCCCCTCAGCGGACCTTGCAGGCAAGGACCCACTGGAGTTGGTACCTTCCTTTCTCCAGCCGGTGTTTCAATCGATCACCCACTGGTTCCAGTCTTCCTCCTTGGTATCGGTCAAGGTGATCGCGGTGATGGCCATTCCCGGGGTGGTGTTCCTGCGCGGACTCTTCGGTTATCTCAACGTCTATTCGCTGCAATGGGTTGCGATCCGGACCGTGACCGACCTGCGCACCCGATTGTTCACGCATCTCCAGAGCCTCTCTCCATCGTTCTTTACGAAAGCCAGCACGGGCGACCTGATGTCGCGGATCATCTCCGACACGATGGCGTTACAGAATGTGATCACCGCCTCGGTACCCACGATCGTGAAGGACCCGATCACGGTGCTGGGCCTGGTTGGGGTCTTATTTGCATACAACACTCAGTTGACCCTGATGACGCTGGTGGTGTTTCCCCTCGCTCTGGCACCCTCCATGATTTTCGCGCGAAAAGTGCGCAAGGCGAGCAAGGCGATCCAGCAGAGCTTCTCCGACCTGGCGAACGCCATGCATGAATCCTTCACTGGCAACCGGATCATCAAGGCCTACAACCTGGAATCGCATGTTGTGGGGCGGTTTGTGGGAACCTCGCGCGAGTTCATCGGACAGTACATGCGCGTGATCCGGTCCCAGGAAATCCCGGGGCCACTGATTGAGTTTTTTGGCTCGGTGGGAATTGCGTCGTTGTTCCTCTACTTCGCGCTTCAACCGAAGCCAACGCCCGAGAAACTGGTGATTTTCGCGGTGAACATTGTGATGATGTACCGGCCGGTCAAGAACATCACCCGTCTGCACACGCAGTTGGAGCAAGCCCGGGCGGCAAGTGCGAGAGTGTTCGAGCTGCTGGCCACCCAAACCACGGTAGCGGAACCGGCGCAGCCACGCCCACTTCAGGCGGTGGGGAAAGATATCCAGTTTGAGAACGTCCGATTCTCCTACGGCGAGAAAGTGGCGCTGGACAACATCTCTTTGACGGTGAAGGCCGGACAACTTGTGGCCCTGGTAGGAGCCAGCGGTTCGGGAAAGACCACGCTCGCCAACCTCCTTCTCCGCTTCTATGACCCTCAGGAAGGGAGTGTCAAGATCGGAGGAACGGATATCCGGGAGGTTTCAACAAAGGACTTGCGCGACCATGTGGCGGTGGTGACCCAGGAGGTGATCCTCTTCAACGAGACGATCCGACGCAACATTGCTTTCGGGAAGCCAGGAGCCTCAGCAGAGGAGGTGGAACAGGCCGCCCGGCACGCGTACGCGCACGACTTCATCCTGGAGAAGCCGGGCGGGTACGAAAGCGTGGTGGGTGAGAAGGGGGTCAATCTCTCGGGAGGGCAGCGCCAACGCCTTGCCATCGCGCGGGCAATCATCCGCGATGCTCCCATCCTCATTCTGGACGAGGCCACCAGCGCCTTGGATACCGAGTCGGAACGGGCGGTACAGACCGCCCTGGAAGAGTTGATGAAGGGGCGCACTACCCTCTGTATCGCCCATCGGCTTTCCACTATCCAGAGTGCTGACCTCATCGTGGTCATGGAACAGGGGCGGATTGTGGATATGGGAACCCACCGGGAACTGATTACCCGTGAAGGAGTCTACCGGCGTCTGCACGAGCTCCAGTTTCAGGTCTAAACTCGATGAAAACCCCTCAACAAAGAACTTCAGCACCAAGCTTCCCAAGCCGATATGCCACCTAGAAAAGCCATCTCCTGAACTGTGCGGGTGAAGAACCGTCCGTATGCACGGAGCTTTGGCGGAACAGATCGCGGCCATGCAAAAATGCCCTTAACCAGCGAACAACCTGTTCAAAACAAGGATCTTGTGTCGAGATCAGAACCTGAGTCGCGCTCCAGCTGGATGTGGCTGGTGCTGGTGATTGGGGTGTCACTCTCGCTGGGGGCGGGCCTTGGTATTTGGAGGACAGAAGTTGCGCGCGACGATTCTGAGTTCCACCGTCAGGTATCGAGCTATCTCTCCAGTTTTGAGCTAAGAAAGAATGGCATCGAGGATGTGCTGCGCGCCCTGCGGGCCCTTTTCAACCAGAACCTCGCTCTGGATCGGCGCACCTTCAACGAGACCTACCAGGATCTGAATATACGGTTGGAAGGGGTCCAGGCGTTGGGTTGGATGCCGAAGGTCGCAGCGAGTCAACGCCCGAACCTCGAAAAGACCGTTCGCCAGGAGGGATTTGCTAATTTTCAGATCACCGAGGGCGATCTGGTGCATGTGCCGAAGGACCAACCTACCCGTGCAGGCGAAAGAAGTGAGTACTATCCCGTTCTTCTCCTGGAACCGTATGAGGGAAACGAAGCCGCCTTGGGTTACGACCTGGGCCAGGTACCTCAAGTAAAAGCAATGATGGACGAAGCCCGAGATTCGGGGCGCATCATGGTTTCCGCCCCGGTTGGAGTTCGCTTTCGGGAGGAGCAGGTTCAGGCCTGCGTGGTGGGAGTTCCAGTGTTTCACCCCGACCTAAGGCCTGATACCGTGGAAGAGCGGCGGGCTCAACTGGCGGGTTATGCTTTTGCGGTCGTGGTGTTCGAGCAGGCCCTTAGTGTTGCGGCCCAAGAAACCAGGGGTTTCGCACTGGATGTGCTGCTCCTCGAGCGTTCGTCCACTCCTGGCGAGGAGAAGCTCTGTTTCACCCTCCTCAGTGGGAAGTCGCGAGGGACCAGCAAGAGTGCCACGGAAGCGGACTTCCGGATGCGATCCTGTTCGGAACATAGTATTCCCACTGGGGGGCGTGAATGGTTGATGGTTTTTCGTCGCGGGGCAAACTGGAAGAAACCTTCGGGTTGGTGGTATCCCATTGCGGTGGCCTTGGGCGGCATTGGGCTGACGATCACGCTGTCGCAGCGATGGGAGACAGACATTCGGATGCGCAGGGAAGTGGAGCAGCAGGTGGCGCAGCGCTCGGAGGAGTTGGCCGCTAGTTCCAACCGTCTGCTTGCCGAGATGGCCGAACGGCAGAGGATCGAAGCCGAACTCTACAAAAAGGAACGACAGATCCTCCAAGGGCAGAAACTGGAAAGCCTTGGAGTTTTGGCAGGCGGCGTGGCTCATGATTTCAACAACTTGCTCACGGTGATCCTGGGCAATGCGGACGTGCTACTGGATCAACACTCCAAAGACGCTCCCGAACGGGAAGGGCTGGAGGAGATCAAGACGACCTCCCTGCGCGCAGCCGATCTCTGCCGCCAGATGCTCGCCTACGCCGGCAAAGGCCGGTTTGTGGTGGAGAACAACCAGCTACCCGCGCTGGTGACCGAGATCACGAGCCTGCTCCAAAGCTCGATCTCTAAGAAGGCCACCCTCACTCTGAAACTGGAGGAGGGTGTTCCTCCGGTGCGGGGCGACAGCACCCAGCTGCGACAGATCATCATGAACCTGGTGCTCAATGCGTCCGAAGCGCTCGGGGAGGCACCCGGGGAGATCTCGGTCCATGTTGGGGTTCGGGAGTGCTCCAGGGAATACCTGAGCCACTCCTTCCTCAACGAAGAATCGCCGGAGGGAAGCTATGTTTCTCTTACGGTAGCGGACACGGGTTGCGGCATGGACGCGGCCACTTTGGAGCGCATCTTCGAGCCTTTCTTCACCACCAAGTTTACCGGACGCGGCCTGGGCCTCTCGGCAGTTCTCGGAATCGTGCGCAGCCACAAGGGGGCACTGCTCGTGGATAGCCAGCCAGGTAAGGGGTCCAGGTTCACCGTCCTGTTCCCCGTGGAAGACCTGGAAGCGGAGCCAACTGCCTCCTCAACCCCCTCCGTGGATTGGATAGGCGAGGCCAAGGTGCTGTTAGTGGAAGACGAAGCGCCGGTGCGCGCGATCTGCAAACGGTTACTCGAGCGCATGGGACTGCAGGTTTTGACCGCCGCGGACGGCGTCGAGGCATTGGACCAATACCGTGCCCACGGCAAAGAAATCGCCTTGGTGCTCCTGGATCTGACGATGCCTCGCCTCAACGGCGAGGAGACTTTCCGAGAGTTGCGGAAAATGAACCCCCGCGTCCAGGTGGTGATCTCGAGTGGTTTCGGAGAGACCGAAATCTCGAACCGCTTCGAGGGCCAGGGCCTGGCAGGTTTCATCCAAAAACCCTACACTCGCCAGGAATTGGCAAACCAACTGCGCCAGGCGCTACGCCCGCAGTAAAGGCCGGAAGCGGCCCCTAGAACCCCCGCAAATCCGTACTGGAGCGTCGAGGCAACCCCGGCGCGGGCGTCCTCCGCAACACCAAGTACTCGATCCCCTGCTTCGTGCAGTACTCCCGCTTCCCTCCCTTATCACCGTCTTCATTCACCGCATAGATGTCAGGGCGGATCCGTTGCACCTCGGGGTCCGCATCCAACCAGCCCTCGCCAGTGGAAATGAGGGCCTGCCGCACGTAACGGGTGGAGCCAGCCAAATAGCGACGCTCCTCCTGGGGAAAGAGAGGATGGCCCTCCCCTTTGAGCAGGCGGATGTTCGCATCGTGCCCCACCACCACGTAGAGGTCCCCATGAGCGCTCACCTCCTCAAAGAATCGCACATGTCCGGAGTGGAAGAAGTCGTAGCATCCCGTAACGAGGATTTTCTTGCGCCCCGTAGGGGGCAGAATCTCAGCGGAGACAGGCGACTTGATCGCGAGTTCGGACTTGGCGAATAGTCGATGAAGCAGTCCTCGTTGCTGACATCGAGCAGCCCCGCTCTCGCCTTCGGGATTCGGGGGAAACGCCCAACACACTCCAGGATTGGCGGCGGGGGCATCGAGCAGCAACGCCTCCTGGTCGGGAGAAACCACCTCCACGTTCGAGATGTAACGGATTGCACGCAAGAGGTATAAGCGTTCCATCTCGGGATACTGTGGCGGGCCGCCCGTAAGGCGCCGAACCGTGGCATCGCTCCAGAGGTGGACGGTCAAAGCCCCCATACGAGAGGCTTCCTCGAAAAAGCGAACTTCCATCGCACCGATGCGGTCAAAGCCGCCGCAGGCAAAGATCGTTGTGGGCTGAGGCTTCATGCTGATGGCGGGGAGGCGCGCAGTATGGGGCAAGAGGTTGACCCAGCACTCCATGCAGTCGCTCAGAGACCGTCCTGGAAGCGTGAGATAAAAGGCCGATCGATCGATCCACCCGTCAACACCAAACGATAGGGAATGCTACCGATGAGGGTCCTGACGGGTGGTGTGTTCGCGGCCTTCACAGGGTTCTTGGGGGGAGGTATTACTCCACCACCCGGCGGCCTTGCTTTCGGGCATGATACTGCTGCTTGATCCACTGGTAGGTGGCACGCAAGCCGGCGTCCAAGGATGTGTTCGGTTCCCATCCCAACACCTGCTTGATGAAGGTGTTGTCGCTGTTCCGTCCCGCCACCCCGCGAGGAGCATTCAGGTCGTATCCGCGCTTCAGTTTCACTCCCGCGATCTTCTCGACCTTGGAAACCAGTTCATTGATCGAAACCAGTTCACTGGATCCGAGGTTAATGGGTGTGGCCAGCAACTGGTCACAGTGCATGATCCGGTCGATCCCCTTCACGCAGTCGTCGATGTACATGAAGCTCCGAGTCTGAGCGCCATCTCCCCAAATCGTGATCTCGTGCTTCCCGGTATCCTGGGCTTCCACCATCTTGCGGCAGATGGCGGCGGGAGCTTTTTCGCGCCCCCCGTCCCAGGTTCCGTGGGGCCCGTAGACATTGTGAAAGCGGGCGATGAAAGTCTTCATGCCGCGCTCGTGCCAGTACTCCTCGCAGAACATCTCGCTCATGAGCTTCTCCCAACCGTAACCACGCTCTGCCATGGCGGGATAGGCATCAGACTCTTTCAAAGCGCGAACGTTGGGGTCCTGCTGGAGGAGGGTGTTGTAGGCACAGGCGGAGGAAGAAAAGAAGTAGCGCCGAGCCCCAGCCTGATAGGCGGCCTCCACCATGTGGGTGTTGATCAGGATGCTGCGCAAACACTCAATCCGAAAACGCTCGATGAAACCCATGCCCCCCATATCCGCCGCAAGATTGTAGACTTCCACCGCCCCTTCGCACACGCGCCGGCAATTCTCCTCCTGGCTCACGTCCAAGCAAAGGGACTCCACGCCCGGAGTCCGCAGATACCACTCGTAGAGGGGTTTTTTGTCCACCGCACGAATGCGCGTGAAGCCCTTCTTGCTAAAATACTTCACCAGATTCCCCGCGATGAACCCGCCTGCACCGGCGATCACGATCAAGTCGTCCTTGTTCAGCTTGGGATCCTTTTCCACGAGTCTTTTCTTTTCCTGCATAAATTTGTTTTCCTGAGGTTCACGCATCCCTCTGATGTCCTCCATAGAAGGCTTTCAGAGAAGCGATTCTGGTAATCAGCCTAGCGCATCCGTGAGATCTTCGGAATAGCGATAGTTGGCGAGTACATGGATATTCTTGACCTTGAGTGCGGGTAATTAAATAACTTTCCTAAGAAAGTATTTGCCCGCGCGGCTCCTTTCTCTTTACACTGGCCTCTGAACTCATGAAAAACTCGTTTTTGCAATCGTTCCGGCCCGTCCTGCTCGCCTCCTGTCTGGGCGCGGCCCTTTCATTGGAGGCCCAGGAACCCACCATCACTGTCGATGTGAGCAAGCCCGGCCACCGGATCTCCCCGACGCTTTACGGCATCTTCTTTGAGGACATCAACCTCTCGGCCGATGGCGGCGTCTATCCCGAACAGGTGCGCAACCGGAACTTTGAGGATTCCGACAAGCCGGATCATTGGACGCTGGTGACCAGTGGAGCGGGGAAAGCCGAGATGGCCATCGACAGGGAGCGCGCGGTAAGCGCACGGAACCCGCGCTCGCTCAAAGTGGTGGTCCAAAACGCGGGCCACGGCCAGGTGAGTGTGGTGAACGGTGGTTTCTACGGCATGGCCGTAAAGAAAGGGGAAAAGTACCAACTCTCGCTCTATGCCCGGGGAGAGGTCCCCGTGACGGTTCGCATCGAAAGCACCAAGGGGGAGGTGTATGCACAGCAGAGATTCACCGGCCTGACGGCGGATTGGCGCAAACTGGGTGCGGTACTCACCGCCCGGGGAACTGATCCCAAGGCCCGTCTCGCCGTCAGCACGGATCAGCCAGGCACCTTCGGAATCGACATGGTTTCGTTGATGCCAAAAACGACGTGGAAGAACCACGGGTTGCGGCCAGACCTCATGGAGATGCTCGTGGGGCTGAAGCCCTCCTTCAACCGGTTTCCCGGAGGTTGCTGGGTGGAGGGGGACACGATGAAGGAGGCGTACCGATGGAAACTGACGATTGGCGATCCTGCGGAGCGCCGCACTCAGCATAACATCTGGGCCTATGAAGCCACGCATGGCGTTGGTTACCATGAGTATCTGCAGATGTGCGAGGACCTGCAATGCGAACCACTGTTCGTGATCAACTGTGGGATGTCCCACCGAGAGAATGTTCCCATGGACCGGATGGGAGAGTTTGTTCAGGACGCCCTGGATGCCATTGAGTACGCCAACGGGCCAGCCTCCAGCCAATGGGGGGCGTTGCGCGCGAAAGCGGGTCACCCTGCGCCGTTTCATCTAAGATATGTGGAGATCGGCAACGAAAACGGTGGACCCGCCTACCATGAGCGCTGGCCTCTTTTCGCCAAGGCCATCAAGCAACGCTATCCCGAAATCCAACTCATCGCCAACGTCTGGGGCGGATATCCCACCAACTTCCCCCCCGAGATTGTCGACGAGCACTACTACAACAATCCTGAGTTCTTCATGCGCCAAGCGGGCATGTACGACTCCTACGACCGGAAAGGGCCCAAGGTGTACATTGGCGAATACGCCGTCACCCAAGGCGCCGGGCTGGGGAATCTCCGCGGTGCACTGGGCGAAGCCGCCTTCATGACTGGTATGGAACGAAACTCGGACATCGTAGTCATGGGGAGTTATGCGCCCCTGTTCTGCAACGCCAACCACAAGCGCTGGCCTATCAACCTCATCAACTACGACAGCCATCGCGCTTTCGGCATCCCCTCCTACTACGTGCAACAGATGTTCAGCCAAAACCGCGGCGATGTGGTACTGCCCATCACAGTGGTCGCTCCCGAAACGGAGGTAGCCGCGAAATCCGGACTCGCTGGGGTCGGCACCTGGGCCACCCAAGCGGAGTTCAAGGACATCCGGGTGACCCGCAACGGGGAGACCTTGGCCGCTCCTGATCTTACCAGCACCACAGCCTGGAAGTTCCTGGGTGGAGGCGACTGGAAAGCGGAGAATGGCGTGCTGCGCCAAAGCAAAACGGGCGACAACATCCGAGCAGTTTTCGGTGACAAGCAGTGGACGGACTACACCCTCAGTCTCAAGGCCCGCAAGCTGGGAGGCGCCGAGGGATTCCTCATCCTCTTCCACTCTCAAGGAGACGATGAGAAGAGTTGGTGGAACATCGGCGGCTGGGGAAATACCCAACACGCCCTGGAAGCCGGCGGAGGAGGCATGGACAGTGCCGTTCGAGGGAAGATCGAGACCGGTCGCTGGTATGACATCCGGGTTGAACTGAAAGGAAACTCCATCAAGTGTTATCTCGACGACAAGCTGATCCACGACGTCAAATCGCCCCGCATCAAGTCCGTGTACGCCAGCGCCAGCCGGGTGGCAAAGACGGGCGAAACCGTGCTCAAAGTCGTCAATGTGAGCGAGCAAGCCCAGAATGTTCGCATCCAACTCGCCGGTGCCGTCAAGGTGCGGCCTGAGGCGAAGGCCATCGTGCTCACTTCGGCCAGTTCCAAGGACGAGAACACCCTGGAGCAGCCCAACAAGGTGGTCCCCACGACCACCAAGATCCGGGTGGACGGCTCAACCTTTCAACATTCTTTCCCGGCCAATTCCGTAACGATTCTCCGAGTTCAGGCAAAGTGACGCGTGACCGCGGATAGCACGGAAGCTACGCAGCTAACCAACCAAAAGCCGGGGGAAGACCGCAGGGTCTTCCCCCAACTGCTCTCCGCCATGAGCGATCGCATGCTCCCCGACGAGAAAGCAAAGAAGGCAATGGGGTCAGATCTATATTTACGACACATAGGATCTCAGCCGTTTGACCAAATGCTGCTTGCGCGAATCAGTTGAAAGCCCTCGCTCGAACCTCCGCACCCCCTGCGCCGCCGCCTGATACTTGAGCCCGGGGATTTCCGGCACCACTTCCGCCAATCGATACCCTCCGTAGCGCGTTGCCGTGTAGAGAACCCCGTCCCGCCCCATATCCCCATGCGCCTCCACTATCTCGCCCCATGGCCGCCCTAGGATCGCTTCGGCCGCCGCCACGTACGTTTTCCATTCCACCCGCCCGGTCCGCCGCACCCGCCTCACCCCGGTCTGCTCCCCGGCATCCCCCGCCGCCCTAGAGCATAGATCCTTCGCAAAGTCCACCTCCCCCAACACCCATCCCCCCACCCGCCGATCCCAAGGACTTTCCATCCGCCCTTGACGCACCGGTTTCTCCGTATACTCCCGCAACGCCGCCCGCTGCTGGGCCGCTGTTCGCCCCCCAGAGCCCGACCCCACTACTCCGGTCTCCAGCCAGGCTGGGCGGGGTTCCGCACCACTATAGACCCGCCACGAGCTCCAGGCATAGTTCCGCAGCACCTCCAAACGCCGCGACACCAATTCCGCCCCGGGATCCGCGCTCCCCAGCACCTTCGCTCGCCGCAGGTCCTCCTTGGCCAAGCCCAGTCCCCCGATCCGCACTGGATTCAGGTGCACATACCGCGCCACCTCGCAGACCCCCGCCTCATCCTGGATAATCACCGACTTGAACCTCCCCGCGAACACGTGGCCGATTTGCCGGTGAGCCCAGTTGAACCGCCGGCTATAGCTCACCTGCAGCCAGCGAATCCCATGGCTCAAATTGGCCTCGGGCGTGCGCACCACCAAGTGATAATGGTTGTCCATCAGCACCACCGCATGGATCTCCATCCGAAACCGATCCGGCAACTCCGCGACCATACCCATGAAGCCTCGCCGGTCGTCGTCGTTCAGGAACAGGTCCGCCCGCCCGTTTCCCCGGCTCATCACGTGGTACCATCCCCCAGGTATCAAAACTCGTAACGGTCTAGCCATAGGCACCTATCCTGAGTGCTCGCTCCTATTATGTCAACTATATGGACCTGACCCCATTGAATTTTCGGCTCACTCATGGTCCATGCCTGCTGCGGATCCGAGGGAGGGCTGGCAGAAATCAGGTACCTCGAAGATCAACTGGGAGTGTTACACCGCTCCCTGTTGGAGAAGGTCCTCGAGGAGGAAAAATGGCCGCCGTGCTCTTTGACGCCTCTTAATGTGTTGGGAACCAACTTGGTAGATATTCAAATCAAGTGCGTCGTCGAGTGAGATTTGGGCCCGCGAAGGACTTTGACGAACGGCTGAGGTTGGGGAATAGTCACAAGGATCTTAATAAACTCAATATTGGTTATGAAATCGCTTACTATTGGAATCGCAGTCTGGCTCAGTGCCAGCCTGGGCATGGCAGCGGATGTGGATCTGAGCAAGATCCCAGCAGCCTCGACAAAGAAGGGGATCACCTACCAGCAAGATATTCAGCCGATCCTGGCAAAATCCTGTTACGGATGCCACGGTCCGGAAAAGCAGAAGGGGAAGCTCCGGACCGATTCCCTGGAAGCCCTTTTGAAAGGAGGGGAGGCCGGCAAGATCATCGAACCGGGCAAGAGCGCGAAAAGCACGATCCTCCCTCTGGTCGCCCGGCTGAAGCCGGATGAGTCCATGCCTCCGGAAGGCAAAGGGGAACCTCTGACCAAAGAACAGGTGGGATTACTGCGAGCATGGATTGACCAGGGAGCGAAGTAGCTGTAGAAAAGCAGGCGAACCGAAGCGAACGGCCATCCGGAACTCTGGTTTCGGGTGGCCATCTATTGATCTCATGCACGATCCAGTACCTTATCTCGACCTGGCAGCTCAGATGCGCCCGTTGCGCAAAGAAATCGAAGTTGCCATCGGCCGCAATCTTGACGCCTGCAGCTTCTGCCTTGGGCCAGACGTGGTGAAATTCGAGAAGGATTTCGCCCAGTTTTGCGAGGCCAAGCATTCGGTGGGTTTCAACAGCGGGACTTCGGCCCTGCACATCGCCTTGCGGCTGCTCGATATCCAGCCCGGCGACGAAGTCATTACCACCCCGATGACCTTTGTGGCGACGAGCTGGGCCATCGCCTACGTGGGAGCCAAGCCGGTGTATGTGGATATCGATGATGCGACGTTCAACCTGGACCCGGCCCTGGTAGAGAAAGCCATCACGCCGCGCACCAAGGCCATCATGCCGGTGCATCTCTACGGGCTGCCCTGCGACCTGAACCCTCTGCTCGAGATCAGCCGACGGCGCGGGATCCCGTTGGTGGAAGACGCGGCACAAGCCCATGGAGCCAAATACCACGGAAAAACCGTGGGCACGTTCGGCGTCATGTCTGGCTTCAGCTTTTACCCTGGCAAGAACCTGGGTGCGTACGGCGAGGGCGGGGCCTTGGTTACCAATGATGAGAAACTGGCCGCGCGCGCACGTTCCCTCCGTGAACACGGCAGTACCGTCCGTTACTACCACGACGAGATCGGATACAACTACCGCATGGACGGTATCCAAGGCGCGGTGTTGGGGGTCAAGTTGCCACACCTCATCGACTGGAACCTGGGAAGACGGCGTGTGGCACACCGGTATGCCGAGCTCCTCAAAGACACCCCGCTGCAGCTCCCCTGCGAGCCGCAGGGTCTTGAGAGCGCCTGGCACCTCTATGTCGTCCGCCATCCGCAGCGGGAGGCCCTGAAGAAGCACTTGGAAGCCAACAAGGTGGGGTGCGCGTTGCACTATCCTCTGCCTCTCCACCTGCAGAAGTGCTTCGCAAGTCTTGGACACAAGAAAGGTGACTTCCCGGTCACGGAGAAAGCAGCCGAGCAGTGTCTGAGCCTCCCGATTTACGCGGAACTCAGTGACGATCAGGTTCAGCGGGTGTCGGAAGTGATCCACCAGTTCTTCGCCTGAGCCCCTCTAGGAGGACTGGTTCACCGGTCCTCCCTTTCGCCTCGTTACGGGGTCTCGATGCGATACAGTTGGGTGCGGCTTCGAAGGAAAAGCGCCTTGCCGGACACGGCCGGAGAGGCCATGAAGCCGTCCCCGATTTGGTTTTCGGCCAACTTCTGGAATTCCGGACTGGCCGCGACCACCACCGTCTTGCCGGACTCGCTAAAGAAGTAGACCCGGCCCTCCGCCGCCAAGGGGGAAGCGGAGTAATCTCCACCCACGCGCTCGTTCCAGTGCATTTTGCCGGTTTTGGCATCCCAGCAGGTTGCCACACCAATATCATCGAGCCCAAACAGCAAGTCGCCCACCAGTTGGAGGGACGGTTTCTTAGGCACGTTCCGTTTGGTGCGCCAGACTACCTGCAACTGGGTTGAGGCTGGTCCCTCGGCGTTGGCGTCCAGCACTTCACCCTCCTTACCTGGGCGCAGCGCCAGCAACTGGCCACCAGCAAAGCCGCTCGGCAGGAAGATAAGACCGTGTGCCACCAGCAACCGGGTGCTGCCGGAGTGGTTGCTTCGTTCCTCAACGCGCCATAGTTCATGACCATCAAGCGGATTGTAAGCATAGAGCGCTTTGGCTCCCTGACTCAGTAAAGTCCAAGTCCCCCCAAGGTCCGCCACATGGCAGGTGGCGAATGCCTTTCGAAAATCCCCTTCGGTCTGGGGCTTCCCGTCGGCATCCAGGTCCTTGAAGTCGATCGATCGGTCCTTTTTCCACACCGTCTTTCCCGTCTGCTTGTCGAGCGCCACGATGTACTGGAGGTCGCTCCCGTCGAAGTTCACGATGAGCAAATTCTGGTAGAGAATCGGCGAAGAGCCGGCGCCACGATAGTGGTTGCAGACAAAATCACGTCGTTCCCAGACAACCTTCCCAGTCGTGGTGTCGACGCAGGCCAGGCCAGGCGAACCAAAGGAAACATAGAGGCGCCCCTCTTCGAGGACGGGAGTGGGAGAACCGTGAGTGTTAAACTTGTGAACCGCCTGGGGGGTCTCCACCTCAAAAAGCCGAAGGTCTTTTACAACCTTGCCCTCCTTGAGATCCAAGCTGACGGCACCCAGTTCCCGTCCGTCTTCTGAGGCGGTCGTCACCCACAGTTGATCTCCCCAGATGACGGGTGAGGACCAAGCCCGGCCATGAACCGCGGTCTTCCAGCGGACATTCTCCGTTTCGCTCCAGCGGACCGGCAAGCCCTTCGAGATCGAAGTGCCATCGCCGCGCGGCCCCCGGAATTGAGGCCAGTTGAGGTCGTCAGCGACCGTGTTGCTGGCGAGCACCAGCAAACCCAGGAAACAGGCAAAACGCATGCCCTATCACTATCCGGAATGGCCCTGCGGGCAAGGAAAACCTGCGTTACTTCTGGAGGACCCGGTAGAAACGGTATGCGGTCCCCTCCACAGGCACAGCGAACGCCACCTGATTCGTGGTCACCGAATTGGTGGCAAAATTATGCCAATTTGAGAAATCCGCCGACCCCTGGAGCACGATGGTGGTGTTAGGTTCCACCGCCGCCTGAAGCGTCAGCACGCCGTTCGTGGGAACGGAAGGAATCTGAAAAATGGGCTGCAGGAGCGTCGCAAGCGAGGCGGCGGTGGAGCTGAAGGTGCCGGTCAGGCCGGGAGCGGAGGGGTAACTGGTGGTGTTGGTGAAAGCCAGCCGGGTGATCTCGATATTTACGTTGTAGAAGTAGCCTGGCAACATCGACCCTGCCGGCACGGTCACGGAGCGGGCGCTGATCTCCAGAGCCCCCTCCTCGCCGTAGCCAGGAGTGGAGAAGGCATCGCCATGGCCCCGGTCGATGTACACCTGAATGAAGTCGTTTGAAGAGGGGGGCGCAGAGAAATCCCACTGCAACGTCAAGGGTTTGCTCGCATCCACCGTCTGCAGCTCACGGAAATTCAGAAGCCGCGGCAGCGGGGGCAGGGGTGTGGAAGGAAAGGAAAGGGGACAGGAGAAGCCGCCATCGTTGACGGTCGTGAATCGAATCGTGTATGAGCCCCACCCATAGTCGGTATTCAGGCTGGAAAAAGTGGAAAAGCCGTAATCGAGGTAATCCCAAGACAGGCTAGCGTTGTCCATGGACACCTCCTCCCCATCGGGCAGTGTGAGGGTGGCGCCCGTCGCCAGGTCGTAATCCGTCAGGTCCACTGAGGCCAGAATACTGATCCCCAAATCTTCATCCGGCAGGAGGGTGGTTTCGTCAACCTGGTAGAGAAATTGCCCCTTCAGCACTGAGTACCCAGCCACATCGGCCGCCTGAACCGAGTTGCAGGAGACCGCCAAAAGAAGACCGGCGAGCGCGAGCTGGAACGTGCTTGGGTGAGGTTTCATGAGCGCAGGGTGCACCGCATCCCAAGCAGAAGCAAGCCCGAAGGGCCAGCGGTGCAGTCTGTTAGCTGGACATTTCCTGCTGCCGATGAGATGGTGAGGCTGTAGTCACTTGGCAGGAGCCCGTTATTCCCGGGCAAATCACGTTGTTATGTCCGCCAACTCAAAGGGCCTGAGCGATCACAACTTCCGAAACCGTGTCTACGCTGCCTCCCAGTGCGGCGGGATCCTCCTCCTTCTTCTGGCCTCCCTTGATGTGCCTCTGGCAATCGGGGCTGGAGCTCTGCCCGCACCCCTCCGATCCAGCCCTGCCGTTGGGGGAACCGAGGAGCACTACCTGATTCTGGAGAGCGCCCCCTTGGCCCAGACGGTGGGCAGGGCGAGGGTAAACCTGAAAGACCTGACCCTTGCGGCGGAAACCAAGCGGCGAGGCGCCCAGCTGATGGCAGAACACGCCTCGTTACAGGCGCAGCTGGAATCTGGGGGGGTCCGGGTCAGCGGTCACATGATGCGGCTCGTCAACGCGATCCGCGTCTCCGCGCCTACCGACAAGGCGAGGGTCCTCAGCGCCTTGCCCGGGGTTCGAAGCGTCTTCCCGGTTCGGCTGCACACCCCCTCGCTGACCCACAGCGTGCCGTTCATCGGCACGAGCGAAATCTGGGGTCCAAGTGTGCCCAAAGCGGATGGCCGGAAACTTCGGATCGGCATCATCGACACCGGTATCGACTATACGCACGCTGACTTCGGCGGTTCAGGCAAAGTGGAGGACTACCAACGGAACGATCCGACCCGTGTCGAGCCTGGGACTTTTCCCACCGAAAAGGTGATCGGGGGGTACGATTTCGTGGGCGATGACTACAACGCGGGCGACCCCGGGCACAGCATCCCTCACCCCGATCCTGACCCGCTGGATTCGAAGCGAGGGCACGGGACCCATGTAGCTGGAATTGCCGCGGGCCTGGGAGTATTGACCAATGGCGCGACCTACACCGGGGAGTATTCCAACGAACTGGATTTGGGAACCTTCATGGTGGGCCCTGGGGTAGCCCCGAGGGCTTTCCTTTACGCACTGAAGATTTTCGGGCCCGAAGGCAGCACGGCCTTGGTGGTCGACGCCCTCGAATGGGCCGCCGATCCCAACGGTGATTTTGATTTCAGCGACCGGCTCGACGTTGTGAACCTCTCCCTGGGATCCACCTTCGGCACCCACGACCCCGAAGATCCGGAAATTGTGTCGGTCAACCACCTGGCTCAACTCGGCTGCGTCGTGGTGTGCGCCGCGGGGAATGACGGCAATATCTTCTACGCATCAGGACCGCCCGGCTCCGCCTCGAGGGCCATTGCCGTGGGCAATTCCATCGACAAGACAGTGGGGAGCGCGATTCGGATCGAGAGCCCGGCGAGCATTGCGGGCAACTACTATGCCGTAGAAGGCGCTTTCACCGCTCCGCTGGAGAAAACCGGCCCGATTGTAGGAACCCTCGTCTACGTCGAACCTAACCAGGCCTGTGAAACTCTGACCAATGCCACTGCGCTCCAGGGCAAGATCGCCCTGATCGACCGGGGCAACTGCTTTTTCGTGGACAAGATTCAGCGAGCCCAGGATGCGGGGGCCATCGCGGTGGTTATGGTCAACAACAACCTGGAAGATCCAATCGTCATGGGAGGCACGAGTAGCACCATCACCATCCCAGGCGTCATGGTCTCGAAAGCCGATGGTTTGTTGCTGAAGATCCACCTCGAAGATCCCCTCACGATCCGCCTGGACTCGACCTTGAAGGTGATGCGACGCGCCCTTCGGGATAGCTTGTCAGCGGACAGTTCCCGGGGTCCGGTCGGGCTGGCGCAGTATCTGAAGCCGGAAGTGGTGGCGCCAGGCACCTCGATTCTTTCCGCTTCTTCGGGCGAAGGCACCCTGGGGCGCACCCTTTCCGGAACGTCCATGGCTTCACCCCACGTGGCCGGTGTGGCCGCCCTCCTGCGGCAAATCCACCCCGATTGGAGTGTGGAAGAGATCAAAGCAGCCATCATGAACTCGGCCGTGAGTACGCGCGACCGCAACTCTTTCTACTATCCGGAATCGTGGACCGGCGCGGGACGGGTGCAAGCGGATCTGGCAGCCCAACTCGAGATTACGGCAGTCGCTGCCGGGTCCGACGGCAACGTCGCGCTGACTTTCGGTTCTCTGGTGTTGGACCGTCTCTTTGTGACCAACCGCGTGGTGGTGCTCACCAACCACGGCACCAACGAGGTGGTGCTACAGGTCGCCACCGGGGAAACCGTCTCCCAACAAGGAGTCAGTCTGACTCCCGCCACGAATGTCATCGCCTTGCCTCCCCACGCCTCGGTTCCGTTGACCCTGACTTTTCGTGCGGACCCTGCCCTCTTCAGGCTGCAGCATGACGACTCCACGGACCCGTATACTCTGGAGGAACCCAGGAACGCTCTCTTTGAAGCCAGCGGGCTGATCTGGTTCGCGCACGGCAGCGAAGTGCTGAGGCTGCCCTACCACGCTACCCTGCATGCGGCCTCCTCCTTCTCGGCCAGCACCAATCGCATCCCGCTCGGACCGGAATTGAGTGCGCAGCAGGAAGCCTTTGTCACCGTTCCTATCATAGGGAACTCCGTACAGGCGGGGGCCGTGGTCTCCGCCTTCGAACTCGGCACCACCCTCCCCAATCAGAACCTGTTGTCCATCTATCATTCCGATGCCAACCTGCTGGCGGTGGGTGCGGCGAGTGACTACGCCCAGGCTGGCGCAGTCAGCAATGCCAACGTCTTTTTCGGGCTCGCCACGGCCACCTCCTGGCCCACACCCCAGCCCAGCTATGTGCTTTTCCTGGTGCAGATCGACACCAACTACGACGGGTTGGCTGACTTCACGCTGCACAACAACACCGCCGCCTACACGCAAGAGGATATGGCTGCCGCAGACGTGTTCATCACCCTGGTACAGGGCCTGGATGAAAACGGAGAGTGGAAGGACGCCGAGTTCGCCAGCTATCTCAACTTCTTCGCCGTGGACGAATTGGACGCCGCGCCTTTCAACAACAGCGTCATGGTGCTCGCCGCAGCGGCAGGCCAGGTCGGACTGAACGAGAATCAATCCCACTTTCGGTACCGGGCCGTCAGCTATGGCATTTCCAGGCTGGTTTCCCAGACCGGCTGGATTTCCTACGATGTAAGACGTCCCACCGTCGAAACCTCCTCCTCGGGACTGCGGGGAACCCCTCTCCACCTGGACGGGAAGCCTCTCGTAGCCAAAATCGACCGATCTGCCGCCGCAGATTATCGTCAACGCATCCCCGGCCTCCTGCTCCTGCATCACCACAACGTGGAAGGGGAACGGGCTGAAATCATTCGCTTCGATCTCTCGCAGGACGACATGGACGGAGATGGGCTGCCCGACTGGTGGGAGATCCAGCACTTCAACGGCCTGATCTATTCGGCCAGCGAAACAGACTCAGACGGAGACGATATGACCGATTTTGCGGAGTTTCGCGCCGGAACCGACCCTAGGGATGAGGCTTCCGCGCTCAGGGGATTGTCCGCGGAACCCCAGGGTACGAACGGCGTTCTGCTGAGCTGGTCGAGTGCTCCTGGCAAGATGTATACCATCCTTTCCAGCACCAACCTAGCCTCCCCGGATTGGGAGGCGGTGGCTGCGGACCAGTTTGCCACGCCACCCACCAACCAATTCTCTAGCACAAATCGGGCGAACCGTCCTTTCGAGTACTTCCGGATTCAGGTGCAATGAGTTCGTGGTGGCCGGCCTGCCGCGTCCTGGGTTCTGGCGACTTCCTCCACGAAGTCCACCGCTCGGGAGCAGAGGACCCGCCAATCCAGGGCTTGGCGCACCCGCTCACTGGCGACCGGTCCCAGCTCCTGGCGCCGACCGGGAGGCTCGGCGAGCCAGCCGAGGATCATCGCACCCAGTTCCTTGCCCTCGAACCGGGAGAACCGCACCAGCGGTTCGTCGGCAAAGTAGCGGCGTACACTCTCCAGCGGGGTGCTTGCCACCGGCAGGCCCATGCCGAGATACTCCACCATCTTCGCCACAAAAGCGCAGTGCGTGCCCGACGACTCCTCGTAGGGGACCATTCCCACGGAAGCGCGAGCGAGATGCTCCGCCACCTGTGCGTAAGGAACAAAACCGGTGCATTCCACCACCGCCCGCGGCGCCGCGACCCGCAACCGGTCCCGAAAGGAGCGTAGCGCGTCGGTCTCCTTCCCCACGAACCGGAAGCGCGTTTCAGGCCGGGATCCGCTCACCCGCGCTACCGCATCCACCGCCACCCTTCCGAGGTGATGATGATCCAGCGACCCATGCATCACCACCACGGGAGCTTCGTCCGACGCAGACAGCTGCGCTGGTTTCCAGCGAAACAGATCCGCATCGTACCCGTAGTAGATGGGCCGCAGCCGCTCACGCGGATAGCCCTTCCCGGCGAAGAGGTCCGCCAATACGTCCGACACGGTCATCACCCCATCTGCATTGTATCGCTGTGGTGTTTCCAACTCGAACCGCTTTAGCAAAGACAACGCCGTTGAGGGCATCTTCCAACGAGGCCAGGTCTCCATGAACCCGGTCAGATAATCCAGGTAGTTCATCACCACCGGAACCCGGAGTTTCCTTTTCAGGCGACCGGCTGCGACGGAGGAAATGGCGTGCTGCGAAAGCACCAGGTCGAAGGGATTGCCCATGGACGCGCGAAGGACATGTCTTTCCAAGGCCAGCGGGTAGGCAAGGTACTTGAGCGTCCTCAATCGAGCATAACGGCCCATTTTCCACAGGCAAAAAGGGGCCAAGTCGATCCGAAAGTCCCGACGCACCTGATCAGGATTCTCGACCGTCGGCCCATAGACACAAACACGGTGTCCTCGCCGCACCAGTTCCTGCACCAAATAGACGGCCTCGGCTGACCCGCCACCGGAAGGCGGGTAAAACGGCTCGTGCGTGAGGAAAGCGATCTTCACCGACTCTCCCCACCCTGATCCAGGTTCTGCACCGCTTGGAAGCATGCGACTCCGTCAGCCTCGGCGTCCGCGGCGGAGACTGCGCAAATCCCACTGGTTGCAGCTTTACTCTGTTTGACGGAGTGTTAGTGTGAAGGTCATTCGATCGACGGTCAAAGCTGAAGTTTGCGCCGTCGGTGTCGGCGGAAGGTGAGAAGGCGATTTGCAGTGGAAACGTGGCGGCAGCGCCCGCGACAGCAGGGAGTCACCCTGCGAGGCTGGCTTGCATGCACATCTCGCCGACTTCACGGCCGTTTTTCCCCTTTTACTCCCATCGTGCCATGATCGAGTTATACCAAATCCCCTACAGTCCCTATTGCCTGGCCCAGCGGCGACTCTTGGAGTTCAGCGGCGCCAAGTTTCGGTGCGTCAATGTCCCGAACGGGGACCGGTCGCTCGTCTGGAAGTTGAGCACCCAGAGGTATTATCAGGTGCCGCTCCTCAAGGACGGATCCACGGTGGTCTTTGAAACCGGCGAGGACTCCCAAGTGATCGCCAAATACCTGGATGAGAAGCTCAAGCTGGGGCTTTTTCCCCACGAATGGAGCGGAGTTCAGATGCTACTCTGGCGTTATTTTGAAAACGATATTGAGGGAACCGGTTTCAAACTCAACGACATCTACTATCAGCAGAATGTCCCGAAAGCCGACTGGCTTCCCTTTCTGCGGCACAAGGAGCGGAAGTTCGGCAAGGGCTGCCTGGACCAGTGGAAGACCCAGCAACCGCAACTCCTGGAACAACTGACTCGGCTCCTCGTTCCCTGCGAGGAAATGCTCTTTCACCGACCTTATCTACTGGGAGAACGGCCGTTGTTTGTGGACTTCGACCTCTATGGCATGCTCGCCAATTTCCTCTACTCCGGACATTACGAGCTTCCCGCCGCCCACGGGCGGCTGGGAGAATGGTACCGGAAGATGAGCAAGATCACGCTGCGGCAACTCGCATGAAGAATTTCATCCTCGACACCAACGTCCTCCTGCACGATCCCAACTCACTCCTGAGCTTTGAGGAGAATCGCGTGCTGCTCCCGATTGAGGTCATTGAAGAAATCGATCATTTCAAGCGGGAAGGGAGCGAGCTTGGCCAACATGCGCGTTCGGTTTCGCGGATGCTGGACGGCTTCCGAGGAAAAGGGCGCCTCAGCGAAGGAGTCTGCCTGCCCAATGGCGGAAGTTTGCGCATCCTGTTCCACAGGCCCACCGGAGAGGAACCCTCCATTGCCAACGGCAAATCGGCCGACAACCGGATTCTCACGGCTGCGCTGGCAGTCAAACGCCTGGAGCCGGACATCCCCGCCATCCTGGTCACCAAAGACATCAACCTGCGCATCAAAGCGGATGTGCTGGGCTTGGCGGCGGAGGACTACGAAACCGACCGCATCCAGCTCAAGGATCTGTACTCCGGGATGTTCGAAAAAACCATCTCGGCGGACAAAATCCTCGCGTTTCGTGGGGACGGGGAACTCGAGCTCGATGGCCTGTATAATCCGAACGAATACTGCACCCTGATGGAGGAGGGTAATGCTAAACGCACCGCGCTTGCCAAGGTGGATGGCTCAGGAAAGAAGCTCGTCTCCATCATGGATTCACGGGACGGCGTTTGGGGCATCAAGCCCCGCAACCGAGAACAGCACTTCGCGCTCGACGCGCTCCTGGATGATCGCGTCAAGCTGGTGACCCTCATGGGCAAGGCTGGAACGGGAAAAACCTTGCTGGCCATGGCAGCCGGGCTCAAACGCACCATCGTGGACCGCGAATTCCGAAGGGTCGTGGTGGCGCGCCCCACCGTCAGTGTGGGGAGGGAAATCGGATTCCTTCCAGGAACCCTGGAGGAGAAGCTTAACCCGTGGATGCAACCCATCCACGACGCGCTGGAGCTGTTAAGCGATCTGAACATGGGCAACGAAAGCCGCCGCGGCGGGGATCTCATGAGGTCAGGAGCGATCGTGGTGGAAGCCCTCAGCTATATCCGGGGGCGCAGCATCGCGCACCAATTCATGATCATCGATGAGGCCCAGAACCTCACGCCCCTGGAACTGAAAACCATCCTGACGCGGGTCGGCCAGGGCACCAAGATCGTCTTCACCGGGGACCCTTACCAAATTGACAATCCCTACGTGGATTCAGCCTCAAACGGTTTCAACTACATCGTCAGCAAATTCCGAGATCAACCCATTGCCGCCCACGTGGAACTGCAGAAGGGAGAGCGATCCGAGCTCGCGGAGCTGGCCGCTAATCTGCTATAGTGTTGCAGGGCAGTCTCGGTGGCCAGTCCCTGGCGGGGCTCGGCCAGCTCGTTCCAACTGGTTTATCGACAAATAGGGCTCATGGAATCCAATGTACCTTTCGTGAGCCGCCTGGCGAGGACCCTCCAGCGTCTTGTGGCTCAACACTGGCAGCGTCTGCTCGCGTGGCGCGGTCAGTGGCGGCCCAGCGAAGAGACTTTCCATCTCCTCCTGGCTGTCTTGGTGGGGATCGGCGCCGGGCTGGTGAACCTGGGGTTTTACCTGAGCGTGGAATCGACCCAGCGCCTCCTGCTCGGCCGTCAGGGCGACCTGGTGGAGGTGGCGGAGGTGATGCCACCGTGGGCTCGTCTGCTTGCGACGACGGTGGGAGGCTTGCTCGCAGGCTGGGTACTCCACTGGGGACTCCGATGGGCCGGAAGGCCCGGCCCGACGAATCTTGTGGAAGTCGTGGTGGCAGGAGATGGTCGGCTTCCTTTCCGAACCATGCTAGTCAAGACGTTATCCTCGTTGCTCAGCCTGGGTTCGGGTGCCTCCATTGGGCGGGAGGGGTCCATTATCCAAGTCACTGCCACCCTTGCCTCCAAAGCAGGGGTGATTTCGCATTACCCACCGTACCGATTGCGTCTCCTGATTGCTTGTGGCGCCGCCGCCGGCATGGCCGCCGCCTACAACGCTCCCATTGCTGGAGCGGTTTTCGCCGCCCAAATCGTCCTGGGCAACTTCTCCATGAACCTCTTCGCCCCGTTGCTGTGCGCGTCGGTGACAGCGGCTGTCGTCTCTCGGAGCTTTTTCGGGATCGAGCCCTGGTACAAAGTGCCAGGATTCGATTTCACTCGGTTGATGGATCTACCCTGGTTTCCGGTGTTGGGGATTGTTTCCGGGATCGTGGGAGCCGTCTTCTTGAAACTCCTGGAACGTTGTGAAAAGGCGTTTCGCGAATCATCCATTCCCATCTATACCCGTCTCACGGTCGCGGGCTTGGGGGTGGGAACCCTGGCCTACTTCATGCCTGAGGTCTGGGGAAACGGTTACCGGGTCGCGACCCGCATCCTCCAGGATCAGTACGAATTCGGATTCCTCGCCCTGCTCCTGCTAACCAAACTCCTGGCCGTGTGTGTTACGGTCGGGGCGGGTACCGTTGGCGGGGTGTTCACCCCCACCCTCTTTTTGGGTTGTGCGGTGGGGAGCCTATTTGGGCATGTTCTTCATCTGGCGGGGATTGCCCTCGATCTCCCGACCGGGGCCTTTGCCCTCGTGGGGATGGGCAGCGTGCTGGCGGCCACGGTCCATTCGCCTCTGCTCGCCATCATTACCTTGTTCGAAATCTCGCTAAGTCATTCCTTGATTCCTCCCTTAATGCTCGCTTGCGCCGTCTCCACCTTGGTGGCCAAGCGACTTCACCCCAGTTCCATCTACACCGAACCTCTGCGGTCACGGGGCTTGGACACCGGACAGGAGACGGAACAGGAAGGGATCGCAACCCAACAGACCGTTGGGGATATCATGGAAGCGCCGGTGGAGCCGATGCGGGAGACCGCTTCTTTCCGCGAGATCGCCGACCGTTTTCTGCGAAGCACGAACAACTTCCTTCCCGTAGTGGACGATACACATCGGCTGCTGGGAGTAGTTGCACTGCAGGATCTTAAGGAGTATCTGAATTCAGGGCACCAACTCCAGGGGGTCATCGCCTTCGACATCATGCGCCCACCCCCTTTATGCCTCACTCCGAACCAACGGTTGCAGGAGGCTTTGCCGACACTGCTCGCCAGCGAACTGCGACACGTTCCCGTGGTGAACAATCATCGGGAACTGCGCTTGATCGGCACGGTGGTGCAAGCCGACGCCTTGGGTATCCTCTCGGAGGCCATCGCTGCCGCCTCCACCTCCCGGCGATAAAAGGCCCGCCGGGTTGGAGACGCCGGCGGGCAAATCAGAAGACAGCTAGCGGCTCTAGCCGTTGTTTCCAATGGCTTCTACCGGACAACCTTCCATCGCTTCCTTGCATTGGCCTTCCTCCTCTGGGGACTCGGGCTGCTTGGAGAGGAACGAATAACCGCCGTCCTCATTGCGCTTGAAGTTGTTAGGAGCAGTCTCGCGGCAGAGGTCACAGTCAATGCACTGATTATCTACGTAAAACTTGCCGGCGACGTTTTCGGGGTATTTATTTGCAATATCAGCCATAAAATTGGTCGTTCGTTCGGTCCATTCTTGCCTCGGCCTTTTTTGATAGCAAGCCCGTTTTTAGCCGCCATCATTTCCTTGTTTCGCTCCACCCCTGCCGCAAGTATAGTGGCGACCGCATATCAAAATGAGCATGAGCAAGCGTGAATTGTGGGAGAGATTCCAGAAGTACTGCACCGAGTTTCCCACACTCGGATTGACGATCGACTTGAGCCGGGTTTCTTTCCCGGAGGATCTTTATACTCAGAAGAAGCCCGACCTGGACAGGGCCTTCCAGGGCATGAAAGAGCTGGAGGCGGGAGCCATCGCCAACCCGGACGAAAATCGTATGGTGGGCCACTATTGGCTGCGTAACCCTGCGCTCTCACCAACACCGAGCATCCGCGCGGAAATTGAATCCACCCTGGAGGCCATCAAGAACTTTGCCCGCGAAGTCCACACCGGCGCGGTGGTGGGCGCGGGTGGTCCTTTCAAGAATTTGCTGGTCATCGGCGTCGGAGGCTCCGCCCTGGGACCTCAATTCGTCGCCACCGCCCTCGGACATCCGCTCACCGACCGGATGAACGTCTTCTTCTTTGACAACACGGATCCGGACGGGATGGACAAGACGCTCGCGCGCATCGCCGCGCAGCTGGGCCAGACGCTTTGCGTGGTGATTTCGAAGTCGGGCGGAACACCGGAGACCCGGAACGGGATGCTCGAAGCGGAGGCCGCCTACGCTCGGGCCGGTTTACGGCTCGGCGCCCACGCCGTTGCCGTCACGCAAGAAGGCAGCGCGATGCATCGCTATGCCACCTCCTCCAAGTGGATCCGCTGTTTCCCGATGTGGGACTGGGTCGGCGGCCGCACCAGCGAGATGTCGGCAGTCGGGTTGCTGCCCGCAGCCCTCCAAGGGATCGATATCGATGGCATGATTGCCGGGGCCAAGGCGTGCGACGAGGTCACCCGACAGGCGGACGTCACTGCCAATCCCGCAGCCCAGCTCGCCCTGATGTGGCACCACATTGGCCAAGGCAAGGGTGCGAAGGACATGGTGGTCATCCCGTACAAGGACCGTCTGGAACTCTTCTCCCGGTACCTACAGCAGCTGATCATGGAGTCGTTGGGCAAAGAAAAGGATCTCCAGAATCGCACCGTCAACCAGGGAATCGCGGTCTACGGGAACAAAGGGTCTACAGATCAGCATGCCTACGTTCAGCAATTGCGGGAGGGACTCGACAATTTCTTCCTCACCTTTGTGGAAGTGTTGCGGGATCGCCGCGGAACCTCGCTGGAGGTGGAGCCGGGCGTGACGGCGGGCGACTATCTCTCAGGCTTCTACCTCGGCACGCGGGAAGCCTTGTTCGAGAACTCGCGCCAATCCATCACCCTCACCATTCCCGAGGTCACTCCGTTCGCCGTAGGCATGCTCATTGCGCTCTTCGAGCGCGCCGTGGGGCTCTACGCCACCATGATTAACATCAACGCCTATCATCAGCCCGGTGTGCAGGCGGGCAAGAAGGCGGCGGATGCCATCCTCAAGCTCCAACTCCGAGTCGTGCAGTACCTGGCCGAACGGCTGTCCCTTGGCAAGAAAGGCGGCATGACCGTGATGGAGATTGCAGACGCCTTGGGGGCGCCAGATTCGGCTGAGGCTATCTATAAAATCCTGGAGCATCTGGCTGCTAATCCTGGTCGTAAGATTCAGAAAGAGTCAGGGTCCAGCCCAGGCAGCGCGCGTTACCTTGCCTGCTGAACTCGGCCTAAACCTGTCTTTCCAGAGAAAAGCCATTCCATGCCATGAGTACCGCCATCACCCAACGCATGGTGTTCGTGGATGACGAACCGCAGGTGCTCAAACTGCTGCAACTCGCGCTGCGTCCCATGGCGGGCCAATGGGAGGCGACTTTCTTCAGTCGCGGGGAAGACGCTCTGGCCTACCTGGCCGAGCACCCGGTGGATGTCGTGATATCCGACATGCGCATGCCGGGAATGAATGGTGCGCAGCTGCTCAATGAGGTGCGCAAACGTCATCCGCAGATGGTGCGCCTCATCCTCTCGGGCCATGCCCAAGAGGATCTCGTGATGCAGTGCCTGGGCTCCACCCACCAATTCCTCGCCAAGCCGATCGATGTCGCCCAGCTCCGCACCACGCTCCGATGCATACAGGAGGTCACGTCGCGTCTCAGCAACCCTGACTTGCGCCGGTTGGCGGCCCGCCTCGACGCCCTCCCCTCCATTCCGCAAGTCTACCTCCAGATCATGGAGGCCCTCCAATCCCCCGAATGCTCCGTGCAGCAAATCTCTGAGATTCTCTCTGCCGACCCGGCCCTGACCGCGAAGATTTTGCAGCTCGTGAATTCCGCTTTCTTCGGTTTCGCGCGCAAGGTCTCTTCCGTGGAGGAAGGGGTCCAGCTGTTGGGGGTGGGCATTATTCGCTCACTCGCCCTCATGGCCCAGGTGTTCAGCACTTTTGACGCGTCCACGTTCCAAACCTTGGGAATGGACCGCATTTGGAACCACAGTCTCCGCACCGGCTGGCTCGCCAAGCGCATCCTGGAAATCGAGAGCGATGACCCGGGCCAGGCCGAGCAGGCACTCACCGCTGGCCTGTTGCATGATCTCGGCAAGCTGATGCTCGCTTCCAGCCTCCCAAAGGAGTACAAAGAAATTATCCGTTCTGCGGAGTCGAGGAAGGAACCCCTCCATGTAGTCGAAAGGCACGCCTTGAACGCCACTCATGCCGAGGTCGCAGGCCATTTGCTGGGGATCTGGGGACTGCCCACCCCCGTGGTGGAGGCCGTAGTCTTGCACCATGATCCCGCTTCGTCCCCAAGCCAGCACTTTGGCACTTTGACTGCAGTGCACGCCGCCAATCTCCTGGCCAGCCAGGGCGCCCCACCGGATCTCCCAAGTTTCCAGAAGCGCCTGGGTGAAGGTTACCTCTCCCGGCTAGGGATGGAGGATCACGCGGAGATCTGGTACGAGCTGGCCTTCGAGTAGCCTAGGGCGTCTCCACAGCGCGATAGAATCGCTTGCCGACGCCGGGGGATGAGGTGTCGAAGAACAGGTAAGGGGAAACCGACAAGGTCAGGTTAGTGAGCATCGTCCATTGGTCCGGCTCAGGTTGACTCGCGTAGTCCACGCGCACTTGGCTGCCCACCGTCCCTGTGATCGTGAGCCCAGCGTACATCGCGGCGGCTAAGGAGGGGCCCGGCAACGGGAAGCTGGGCGTGATCAGGACAGTGCTGGAAACCGGGTTGAAGTTGTCCCCCGTGGTCCCGCCGGTGATGAAAATCCGGCCATCCTTCAGCAGGGTACACCCCGCGCCGTACATGGACGGCACCTCCGGAAGAGCGCCCACACCTTGCGACTCGAGTTTTCCGGTCGTCAAATCCACTCGGAATAAGTGGAAGTCCGCGGAGCTCGGGGGCGTATAGGCCAAGATGTACGCGCACTTCCGCTGGGCATCCACAAGAGGTGCAAACAAAGCGTCCCCCCCCGGGATGGCCGGCGTGGGCAACAGCTTCTCAAAACTGCGGGTCGCCGGGTCAAATAGGAGGATGCCATATTGTGCAGGAGTGCCCCTGACGCCCAAGAGAACATACCGGCCATCCGCCAGACGAATCGTGTCCATCGGGATGGAGTTCTGTGCCGTGATCAAAACCCAGTCAGTCTCGGTCGCAAAAAGGGAGTCGGTAATCGCGCTAAAAGTATTCGAGGCGGGGTCGTAAAGTTCGGGCGACGCAGGTAGGCTGCCCCCAGTAGGTCCGTAGCCGCCCACGACCACCGCTTTGCCATCTGTGGTAGGCAAGACAAACGGATGCGAACGAGCCGTACCCAGCGGACCCGTGGCCGCAAAGCTGCCCGTCGTCGGATCAAAGATCTCCCCCACGACATTGGCGTCGTTATGGGTCCACCAGGCGCCGGCCACCAACACCCTTCCGTCCTTCAGCGTGGCGCTCCCACTGTCAGCTCGAAAACGCACCAACTTCCCGGTACCGGTGAACGTTACTGCCACTGGGTCAAGAATTTCACACGCATCAAAGGCGGGGATTCCAAGATCGGACGATCCGCCACCGATCAGGTATTTGCCGTCGGCCATCCGTGCGATAAAGGAAGCGTCGTGACCGTATTGCATGGTTACCTGGGTGAATTGGCTGTCCGCTGGATGCCACACCTCCGCCGAGGAGAGAGTCACGAAACCGGATCCGTGTCCACCGGCCAAGACCAACCCCCCATCCGGCAACTCGGCAACGTTATGGTTCATCCTGGCAGTCACCATCTTAGGACCCGCCTCCACTTTGGCGGTATCCCCAGCTTGTGCATGGGAAAAGGCGGCGACAGAAATCAACGCAAGAACTCGGGATCTGTAACTCATGAGATAGGTTCATAACAGATCGATCATTATCACTACAACTCATTTCAAGAAAGGACCTTGCAGCTCCATTCGAATTCTCCACGTTTGTGGACCCTTCATTGAATGCCTCTTCCCCGGAATCGTCAGATGAGGGATATGCTCTTCCGATCCTCGCGCCTCACCTTCTTGAGCCTGGACGGCCTACTCCTGGGGTGTCTCCTCGCTGCCCAGGCCGCCGAGCCAAAGGCTCTCTTCGTTTCCCCGCACGGAAATGATCAAAACCCAGGCACGCGCGCGAAGCCTTTCGCTACTCTCGTTCGCGCCCGGGACGAGGCACGACGTCTTCCTGCGGACCGACCGCGCCTCATCCGGATGCGCGGGGGCGATTATTACAACGTGAGCCTGGCGCTGGATTCCAGAGACTCGGGACTGAGGATCGAAGGGTACAACCAGGAACGCCCCCGGCTCTACGGCGGCCAGCCAGTGACAGGCTGGCAATGGGAAACCAACCTACTGGTCGCAACACTCCCTCCCTTCCCCACGCTCTCAGCCGAAGCCCGCACACCGAAAGGCGGTTCCTGGCAAATCCGCATGCTGGAGGTCAACGGACAGTGGTGTTCCCGCTCGCGGTTGCCTGCGGAAGGATCCTTCGCGCACCAGACCCGTTTCGACGTGCCGTGGATGAGCACCACCGGAGGTGGTTGGAAACGCAAGCCCACGCAGGAGGAACTAACAACGCTGCAGTATGAACCGGGAACCTTGGGGAACGAGATGGAGATCGCCGATGCAGAGGTCACGGTCTACCACATGTGGGATGAATCATGCGTGGGGGTTCAGGCACATGACCCCCTCACGCGCACCCTCCGCCTTGCCCCTGAGTGCGGGCATCCGCCCGGTGCGTTCGGCGTGAAGAAATTCGTGGTGTGGAACTTGCCCGCAGGCCTCACCCGTCCAGGCCAGTTTTGGCACGATCACGCCCGAAATCGGCTCTCCTATCTGCCACGTGCCGGGGAAAGGCCGGAGAAACTGCGGTGTATCGTGCCGACGATGACCACAGTGGTCCGAATCGCAGGGGGAGCCACCAACGTCGCCCTCCGGAACCTCGATGTCGGAGTCACCACAGTTCCCCTGGTCTCAGGGGGCTTCGCCGCAGAAGCCTTTGACGGAGCCATTTCTCTGCAAAACACGGACTCCTGTGTGCTTGAGAATCTGCGGATCTCGCACGTAGCCGGTCATGCGATCCGGGCAAAAGGCAAGGTGACGAACACCAGAATCGCAGGGTGCGACATTCTCGAATGCGGCGCGGGAGGGATCTATGTGGGAGGTAAACGATCCTGCATCGAGGATAACCTGGTCCGCGGCATCGGCTATGCCTACCCCAGCGCCGTGGGCATCTACGAAGGAGGCGAGGATTGTGTCGTCCGCCACAACGATGTTTCCGACTGTTCCTACTCCGGTATCAACTACGGAGGAACGCGCGTGACCATCGAACGAAACCGTATTCATGACTGCATGAAAACCCTCCACGACGGAGCGGCGATCTACATGTTTGGGGCCCGCGACTCGGTGCTCCGCGGCAATTATGCCTTCGATATCGTTGATCGGGGCGGATATGGGGCCTCGGCGTATTACCTGGACGAACAAAGCACGAACTGCGTGGTGGAAAACAATGTGACACTTCGGGTGGGATGGCCCTCGCACAACCACATGGCCACCAACAATATCATCCGCAACAATATCTTCGTCGTCGATGGCGACCTGAAGATCACTTTCCCCCGCTCCACCGGCTACCATTTCGAACGGAACGTGCTCTTCGCCACTGGCAAGATCAGGGTGGAAAACGTGAGCGGAGTAAGCCAATGGTCTCAGAACCTCTTCTTCTCAGGCGCCGGGAAAGTCGAAGGAGTCCAAATGCGAGACTACAGCACCACCGGTTCGGAGGAGAGAGCCCCCGGTGATACAGTCTTGGCAGACCCGCTGTTTTGGAACTGGCGCGACGGCGATCTGCGTTTCAAAAGCAACTCCCCCGCCAAGACACTCGGGATTCAGCCGGTAGACCAACATGGGGCAGGCGTTCGCCGGAAGAATCGAGGCCCATAACCGCCAGCGTTTCCCAAAGCTACTTCTGCGCGGGAACCTTGGATCGCAGATCCAGGCAGACCAGGTCGCCGGCGGCGTTGCGCACATACAGCCGTCCGTCAGACAGGCTGGGGGCAGACCAGCATCGGCCTCCCAGGATCTGTGCCTCGGCAAGTGGACGATAAGCCTCGCTGGTGGCTTCAGCCACCAGGAGAGTCCCCTTTTCCGTTAAAGCAATGATTTTGCCATCCGCCAGAATCAGGCTGCCGAGGCCAAGATCCGGGGCCGACCACTTGACCCCGCCGGTGTTCCAGTCCAGGCAGTTCAGTTGACGATCGTCAAATCCGTACAGGAATCCCTTCCAAAAAACGCAACTGCTTAGAAAAGTCCGCATGTCCTTGTTGCGCCACACTTGCACCGGCTTCCCGGAGGTGAAATCGAAAAGAGCACAACCCACTCCATGACCCGTTGACACAAACATCTTACCGTCGGAGACGATGACATCAGAGGCGTTCTGGTCCCAGGTGGTCTTCCAGGGAAGGGTCCAGCAAATCTCGCCGTTGCTCACTTGCGCCGCGACCACCTGATGCCCGCTAATAAAGGCAAAGCAGGGTTGGGAGTCCCAGCTGAAGAGGACCGGCGTGGAATAACCTGAGTGGCCCGGGCCATTGTTCCAAAGCTCTTTGCCGGTGAGTTTGTCCACCGCCATCCCCACGGTGCCCACCGGGAGGATCAAGCGGTCGCCAGCCACCACGCAGGAACCCGCGAAACCCCACCAAACGTGGTAATCGGCCTTGGTCAGCGTGGGAGGCGCGAACCTGTTGGTCCATTTCACCGCTCCGCTCGCCGCATCCAGGCAAAAGAACTGCCCAAACTTGCCCAGCGTATACAGGCGATCCTCATCGATGACAGGCGTGGACAGAGGTCCACCCTCAAAGGCTTTCGGGTCCAGAGCGCTGGGATAGGAGTGCTTCCAGATCTCTTTGCCAGTCTCGGCATCCAGGCAGTACACAGTATCGACCTCTTCCAGATTGCCCAACGAATAGGCCCGCCCTTTCGCCACCGTCACCGAGGAGAAGCCTTTTCCGATTGAGCCTTTCCACAACACCTTGGGACCTTCAGCGGCCCAACTCAGATTCAGGCCGGCTTCCTTCGAAATTCCATTGCGCGTAGGACCTCGCCAAGCGGGCCAGTCAGAGGCCGTGGTTGACAAAATGGGACAGGCGGCCGCAACGAGAAGAACGGGGCGCCACAACCCAAGCGCACTCGCCATCCGCGAAATGGCCCGCCCGATTCGTAGCAAACACTTCATCGGACAATTCTGCACCCCTCGAAAAAGGTGGCAACCAAAACTATTGTCCTGAAAATTGTTTGCGTGCTGTTGTCCAGACGCCTAGTTTTACTGTTGAAGCCAATGATACTGCGTCCGTTGCCGACGCCCGCGAATGGTTCCTTGTATGATGAACCCTGCAACCCTGGAATTGCGCAAGTTTGTGGCTCCCGAGTTCGTGTTCGGGCTGGAGGCGAGAATGCTCGCCGGCCGGTACGCAAAGAACTGGAGCGTCCACCGCGTGCTGATGGTGACCGATCCCGGCGTGATCCAGGCAGGGTGGACCGCGGATGTGCTGAAAGTTCTGAGTGAGGAAGGAGTGGAACACCGAATTTTCAGCAGCGTGTCCCCCAACCCGCGCGATCACGAGGTGGCGGCCGGGGCGGAGTACTACCGGCAGGAGAGGTGTGACGCCTTGTTGGCCGTGGGCGGCGGCAGCGTCATCGATTGTGCCAAAGGGATCGGAATTGTCGTCGCCAACGGCGGCGACGTGATTGATTTCGCCGGGGTGGACCAGGTCCAGGTGCCCATGCCTCCGTTGATCTGCATCCCCACGACGGGCGGGACCTCGGCGGACATTTCGCAATTTGCCATCATCAACCACACCCGGGAGCGGGTGAAGATCGCCATCATCAGCAAGGCCGTCGTGCCCGACGTCGCATTGGTGGATCCGCGCACCTTGACTACCCTCACGTCGCACCTGACGGCCTGCACGGGGATGGACGCGCTGGTGCACGCCGTGGAGGCGTACGTCTCGAACGCCGCCAGTCCGCTGACCGACCTGCATGCGCTGGAGGCGGTGCGCCTGATCAAGAGCCACTTGGCCCTCTCGGTGGCCGAACCCGCCAACCTCGAGCATCGCAACGCCGTGATGCTGGCGAGCCTGGAGGCGGGGCTGGCCTTCTCCAACGCAAGCCTGGGCTGTGTGCATGCGCTGGCGCACAGCTTGGGAGGTTACTTGGACCTCCCCCATGGCGAATGCAACGCCCTGCTGCTGCCCCAGGTGGTCGACTTCAATTTCACCGCCGCTCCCGAACGTTATCTGCGCCTGGGAGAAGCCCTGGGCCTCGATTGGCGCGGAATGGACCCGGGACACTGCCGCAGAGCGTTGGTCAAGCACCTTATGGAGATGAGGCAGCAGCTGGGAATTCCCGGCACTCTGAAGGAAAGAGGCCTGAGTAGCAGCGATATCCTGCCCCTCGCACAAAAGGCCATGCGCGATCCGTGCAACGCCACCAATCCCCGCGCACCCAAGCAGCGGGATCTGGAGGTCATCCTGGAAGGATCCCTCTGATGGACGGCCCGGCGGAAAGATGGAACGAGTGGCGCAATCAGATCATCGGCCTGGGCAACCAGTCTGCGCGTAAGAACTACTACGCCGAGCTGCAGAAACGTGTGGAGGAGTTGCGCGTCTCCGAGGCCGACCTGCGCACCCTCTTTGACAATGTTACCGACGCCATCTTCATCCATGATGAGCAAGGGCGGGTCGAGGACGTCAACAACGCCATGTTGGAGATGTATCGGGTGACTCGGGAAGAGGCGCTTCGCTTCACCATGGCCGATTACTCCGCTCCCGGCCCGCAGCTGCAGTGGTTGCCAGGAGCCCTGGCCGGCCTGCGGCACACCGCGGGCCGGTTGCTCTTTGAGTGGAAAGCCCGGCGGCCCTTGGACGGTTCCCTCTTCGACGTGGAAGTGGGCTCGCGCCCCACCCGCTGGAAGAACCAACCCATGGTGGTGGCGTTGGTGCGCGACATCACCAAGCGAAAACAGGCCGAGGCCGAAAGGGACAAGCTGCAGGCGCTGTTGACCCAGGCGCAGAAGATGGAATCCATAGGCCGCTTGGCCGGAGGAGTCGCGCACGACTTCAACAACATGCTTCAGGCCATCCTCGGGAACGCCGCCCTGGCCCTGGACGGACTCCCGCTCGATCACCCCTCGTGCGAGTATCTGGAGGAGATCGAGAAGTCCGCCAAGCGCTCCGCGGACTTGACCCACCAACTCCTGGCCTTCGCCCGCAAGCAGACCATTCAGCCCAAGATCCTCGACCTAAATGACACCGTAGCCGGCATGCTCAAGATGCTGCGGCGGCTCATTGGCGAGGACATCGATTTGGCCTGGATGCCGGGAGCGGACTTGTGGACAATCAACATCGATCCTGCGCAAGTCGACCAGATCCTCGCCAACCTTTGCGTGAACGCCCGCGATGCCATCGACACCTCCGGCAAGGTGGTCATCAAAACCGACAATGTGACGCTGGACGAACTGAGCGTCTTCGGCCATCCCGACTGTCTGCCCGGGGATTATGTCCTGTTGGCCGTCACCGACACGGGGCATGGCATGAGCGAGGAAACCCGCTCGCACCTGTTCGAACCGTTCTTTACCACCAAGGAAGTCGGCAAGGGGACGGGTCTGGGGCTGGCCACCGTGTTCGGCATCGTCAAACAGAACGGAGGGCTGATCCGAGTCCTCACCGAGGTGGGTCAGGGCACAACGTTCAACGTCTACCTGCCGCGCGCCGCCGCTCCCCTCCCCTCTGCGGAACTGACGGCGGCCGAACGATCGGTGCGAGGAACCGAGACCGTGTTGGTGGTCGAGGATGAGGACCAGATTCTGGCCTTGGGCCGGCGCATTCTCACCCAGCAGGGCTACACCGTGCTGGCGGCGGCCACTCCGATGGCGGCCCTGGCGGCCGTGACACAATACACCGGCCCGATCCACTTGTTGGTCACCGACGTAGTGATGCCTGGCATGAACGGAAAGGAGTTGAAAGAGCGACTGCGCCTCCGGTATCCAGGCCTAAAAACCCTCTTCATGTCCGGTTACACGGCCGACGTGATCGCCCACCACGGCGTTCTGGAACAAGGCGTGGAGTTCATTCAGAAACCCTTCACCAACCGGGCCCTGGCGGAAAAGGTCCGCGAAGTGTTGGACGCAAACACCGGCTCAAAAGGCGGGTAGATCGGTTGGTCTTCCGCGCGCTCCGAGCCACTACCCATCGGGCCTTTCTGATGTTCAACCCGGAAGAGGATCGAGCCTTTTGACCAAGGAGACTGAGACAGGATGAAAAGCAAGCGATGCCGAACGCAGGGCCCCCATCCTGTGAATCGTGTCCATCATGTCAGAACCCACCCCAAGTCGGGAAGAGGCTGAAGAGAAGGCCTCCGTCGTACTCTCCCCCTTCCATCGGCTTCCGCCGGCTTCATGGCTTTGAATCCAGGATCTGATCTGGAGGACGTCGGATGTGGAATGGGGAAGGTCAACCGTGAAGAAAACCGAAGCAGGCAGGAAGAAAGAGCTCTTCGTCTCTCCCCCTTCCGTCTGCTTCCATCGGTTTCACGTTGAACCCGCCCCTCTCTTCTCCCTTCCGCCATCAGTACAAATCTGCCGATGGCTTCTGTTTCGGGGTTCTCCGTTCTCCACCAAAAGCCTCGCCAAGGGCCGCTTCGCAGCGTAGGTTCCATCTTGCATGCCCAAGTTTCGGAACACGCTGCTTTGGTTGACCCGCTGGGTGTATCCCGGTCTGCTGTCATTGCTCTGGAGTGCGCAGGCGGAACCTGCCCTGACCAACGCCGGTCCTCCGCAATACCGGTTGAATGGAACGCACACGCTCACCCCAAGTTCGCCGGTCTGCGGCCTGGTTTTTCTCGCCCAGGACACCCGCGCGCAAATCCTGGTATCCGATTCCCCAACCACTTGCGTTGTCAGCCTCCGAGCCAAGGAAGTGGTCGAGATTACCATCCCTTTCTCCGGATCTGCAGGTGACGACCTTCTGGCCTCCGCCACGCTGCGGGGCAATGCGGGTTCCTTGGCGAAGGTAGCGCTTTGGTGGAACGACGATGCGCCCCAGGACCAGGGTCTGGCCAAAGGACTCAACCGCATCTCCGCCCAGACACACGCGACGAGCACCAACTCCATGCTGCACTTGCGCACCTCGAGTCTTGACGCGGACAGCGTGGTCCGATGGGACAAAGTCCGGGTATCCGTCGGCGAGAAGGTGCTTGAGGTTCCGCTCTCTCCCGGAGGCGCCAATGTGGACGTTTGCCCGCCGCCGATTCTACCGCCGTTGCATCGGGCTCTTGAGGAAGCCCTGGTGGAATGGGACTGGCGAATGCAGGACGGCATCGGCACCCCACGGGAATCCGTCAGCTACGCGGTCGCTGTCACCCGCACGCTCCAGCGCGCCATGTCGTTGCTCCAGGATCTGGCGGCTTCGGGAGTGGAACTATCCACGAGCGAACGACGCTGGCAAGAACTGGAGAAGCAGGCTCGGGACTTGAACCAAAGCCGCGCGACCGAGGACCAGTGGGAGGATCTATGGCGCGAAACCCATCGAGCCCGTCGCGAACTGGTCTTTTCCAACCCTTTGGCCAAAACGGGCCCCATTGCCTTCGTGAAGCAAGTGCCGAGCATGTTCAGTCATCAACTGACCCAATACTACGGCAGCTGCGCGCGCCCAGGTGGAGGAGTGTTTGTGCTGGAATCGCCTGGCCAAAGCATGGCGTGCCGCGCTCTCGTCCAGGAACAACTGCCGCTGGGCAGCTACCAGCATCTGGACGTCTCCTACGACGGCCAGGAGCTCATGTTTGCTTATTGCGAGACGTCCACCGTCCCCAAGGATCGTGACGAACATCCGGAACGGTTCTACCATCTTTACCGGATCGCCGCCGCCGGCTCGGGACTGCGCCGGTTGACCGAAGGTTCCTTCGATGACTTCTCCCCGCGCTATCTCCCGGATGGCCGAAAGCTCTTCATCTCCACCCGGCGCGGTGGTTTCCACCGTTGCGGGCGCGGCCCTTGCCCGGTCTACACCCTGACCCTGGCCGATGCCGACGGCTCGAATCCCCATCCCATCTCTTACCATGAAACCCACGAGTGGGACCCAGCCGTGATGCACGATGGCCGCATTCTGTATACCCGCTGGGACTATGTGGACCGCCACGCGGTGTACTACCAACAGCTGTGGACCGCCCGGCCCGACGGCAGTGGAGTCGCGATCTTCTATGGAAATAACACGTTCAACCCGGTCGGCGTCTGGGAAGCGCAGTCCATTCCCGGTTCCTCCCGTATCATGGCCACCGCGGGAGCGCACCACGCAATGACCGCCGGGTCGATCATTCTGCTGGATACCAGCCGCAACCGCGACGGAGCCGAGCCCGTTACCCGCCTCACCCCGGATGCGTTGTTCCCCGAAAGCGAGGCTCCGGTGCTCATGATGCCCAGTGGAGCGTGGGTGGGCGCGGCCGGTCCCGGGGCTACCCCGCCTGCTTCCCCGGAGTCGGCCCGATGGCCGGGTCACTGCTACCGCTCGCCCTATCCGCTGTCGGAAAAGTATTTTCTAGCCGCGTACAGCTTTGATCCGCTGATCGGGGAACCCACCTGGAATCGCGCGAACATGTTTGGGCTATACTTCGTCGATGCCTTTGGAAACAAGGAGCTCCTTTACCGCGATCTCAACATCGCAAGCCTGTGGGCGATGCCGCTTCGCTCGCGCACCCAGCCTTTCCAACTCCCGGCCGTCGCTTCAAGCACGGCGCCCTCCACGGGGACTTTCTTCGTGCAGAACATCCATGCCAGCTGGCCGGAACTGCCGCAGGAACTGATCACGCGGCTGCGCATCATCCAGGTTCTCCCCAAATCCACCCCACACGCCAATACCCCGACCGTTGGCCTCCCGCACGCCTCACCGGGGAAACAAGTGTTAGGCACGGTGCCAGTGGAAGCGGATGGGTCCGCCTATTTCACGGCTCCCGCCGGGATTCCCTTAGCCTTCCAGGCTCTGGACGACCAGGGATTGGCGGTGCAAACCATGCGCAGCCTGACCTATCTTCAGCCTGGCGAAGCTGCCTCCTGCGTGGGATGCCACGAAGGACGCCATGACGCACCCCGAACGCAAGGACCGGCCCTAGCCCTCAAACGCGCCCCGTCCTCCATCACCCCGGGACCGGACGGCTCCAACCCGCTCAGTTATCCCCTGCTCGTCCAGCCGGTCCTCGATCGCAAGTGTGTCAGTTGCCACAACCCGGCCAAGCCCGATGGAAACGTCCTCCTGACCGGCGAACCCCAGGGACGTTACACGGTCTCCTACAATGCACTGGCTCCCAGGGTCCCCTACTCGGACTGGGCGGGACGACCGGGGGATTTCCGCGAAGTAAACCGCGAGCCCTTGAGTCCGCCGGAATTCTTCGGTGCCCGCGGCTGCAAGCTCATGAAGCAAATCCTGCATGCCCCGAAAGGACACTACGAGGTCCAGCTCGACCGCGAAGAGCTGGAACGTCTCGTCACCTGGATGGATGCGAACGTGCTGTTCTATGGAACCTTTGATCCTGCCGACCAGGCCAAACAGCAAGCTGGCCAGCGCATCGCGGGACCCGCCATTCAGTAGTCCGCGTCGTGATTCTGTGCCTCCATGAAGCCTAGATCGTTTCTAACTCGCGTCTGCGTCTTCCTGGCCGCACTCGGCCTGTTCTCGCCACTTTCAGCGTCCGATCTGCCCAACATTCTCTGGATCGTGGCCGAGGATATCAACCCGCACCTGGGCTGCTACGGCGACACCAACGCGGTCACGCCGAACCTCGATCGGCTGGCCACGCGCGGACTTCGTTACCAGAATTGTTGGTCCACCGCCCCAGTCTGCGCTCCGGCCCGCACGACCCTCATCAGTGGCGTCTCTCCTACCAGCACCGGTTCGGAGCACATGCGGAGCCTGGTTCCCATGCCAAGCTTCATGCGCATGTACCCCCAACTCCTCCGCGAGCAGGGCTACTATTGCGTGAACAACGCCAAGGAAGACTACAATCTCAGGAAACCCGAGGGGGTCTGGGACGAATCCTCCCGGCGCGCACACTATAAGAACCGTCCCGCCGGAAAACCGTTCTTCGCCGCTTTCAACCTGGAAACCACGCACGAAAGCCAGATCCGCGTCCGTCCCCACACGCTCCAGCACGACCCCGCCAAGATGCGGCTTCCCGCCTACCATCCTGATACCCCCGAGGTCCGGCGCGACTGGGCCCAGTATTATGACAAGATCACCGAGATGGACACGCAGGCGGGCCGGATTCTCAAGGAATTGGAGGAGAGCGGCCTCGCCGGGGAGACCATCGTTTTCTTCTACGGCGACAACGGCAGTGGGATGCCCCGGAGCAAGCGGTGGCCCTACAAGTCAGGCTTGCACGTGCCTTTGCTGATCCATATCCCTGCCAAGTTCCAGCACCTGGCCCCTCAAGACTACCGTCCGGGTGGACAGACCGAGCGCCTAGTGGGTTTCGTTGATTTTGCCCCGACCCTGCTCAGCCTCGCCGGGGCCCGCGCACCCTCGTGGATGCAAGGCGGCGCTTTCCTGGGCAAGTTCCCTGCTCCTGAATCGAAATATCTCCACGGCTTCCGCGGGCGCATGGACGAACGCTATGACCTGGTCCGTTCGGTGCGGAATCAGCGCTATCTCTACGTGCGCAATTACCTTCCCCACCTGATCTATGGCCAGCACCTGGAGTACATGTTCCAGACCCCCACGGCGCGTGTTTGGAAGGATCTGTACGACCGCGGCACGCTGCAGCCACCACGCACCTTCTTCTGGGAGCGCAAGCCGGTGGAGGAGCTCTACGATCTCACAGCGGACCCTGATGAGGTACGCAATCTCGCTGGGTCATCCCAACACCGTACTGTCCTCGAGGAACTGCGCCGAGCGCAGCGAGACCATCTGCTCCAGACCCGCGACGTGGGCTTTTTGCCAGAGCCGGAGATTCACAGTCGATCGGTAGGGAGCACGCCGTATGAAATGGGCCATAACCCAAAACTCTACCCGCTCGAGAAGATTCTCGCGATGGCCGAAACCGCCTCCGCACAGGAGAAGAGTTCGCGGTCAAAGCTGAAGAAGGGACTTACGGATGGCGACAGCGCGGTCCGCTACTGGGCGGTTCTTGGCTTATTGATGCAGGGGAAAGAGGCGGTGCGACAAGTCCTTCCCTCCTTGGAAAAGGCCCTTGCCGATTCCTCACCCTCGGTGAGAATCGCCGCCGCCCAGACCCTCGCGCTTCACGGAGACTCCGGCCATTTGCCAGCCGCGTTAAAGGTCCTGGGCGACCTCGCGCCCGCAGACCGCAACGGGGTGTACGTCTCCACGATGGCGCTGAACGCCATCGACGCCCTGGGAACCAACGCCGCACCGCTGGCTCCTTTGATCCGGTCCGTCTCGGTTCAGGATCCCCAGAATCCGCGACCGGGCGAGTGTGCCGCCAGGCTGACGGAGAGTATCCTGCGCACGCTCGGAGCAGAGCCGCAAAAGTAAGAGAACCACCCGCGCCCTCCGGCTTCCTTACCAAATCAAACCTATCAGCCATGATACTCGACTCCCTACCCAAGTCTCCTCGGTGGCTCTCGCTGCTCACGCTGACGGCTTCTCTCCTCTCCATGCCGATCCAAGGTGCGGAACCCATCACCCTGGGCACCCGGCGAGAGATCTTCGTGGACCAGGAACTGATCGAGCGACTCGAAGGTGCTGCGCTCCAGCTGCACCATCCCCAACCCGCCGGGGTTGCGCTCCGGCTCGACCGGCCCTGGGAAGGAATTGTGAGCGGGTACGTCACCGTGCTGCAGGATGGCGACCGGCGCCTGCTCTATTATCGCGGTCGGCCTACCAACAGCCGGGGCGATGCCTCCGAGGAGGCTCACGAAGTTTCCTGTGTCGCGGAGAGCCGCGATGGCATCACTTGGACCCGCCCCAACCTGGGCTTGTTCGAAGTCGCAGGCACGAAAGACAACAACGTCTTCCTGGTGGAGCCGAAAACCGTGACCCACAACTTTTGTCCCTTCCTGGACTCCCGACCGGGCGTACCGCAGGCCGAGCGGTTCAAAGCGGTGGGAGGAACCGGTGCAGGAGGCCTTTTCGGATATCTTTCCGCCGATGGAATCCACTGGCGACCGTTGAGCGACCGCCCCCTGATCACAAAAGGCCAGTTTGATTCCCAAAACCTGGTCTTCTGGTCGGCCCATGAGACCAACTATCTCTGTTACTTCCGCACCTTCCGCAACGGGGTACGCTGGGTAACGCGGGCCACCTCCCCGGACTTCCGGAAATGGAGCGAGCCTTCGGACATGGAGTTCGACGGAGCACCTCCGGAACACATCTACATCAGCCAAACCCAGCCCTATTTCCGCGCGCCCCACATTTATCTCGGAATCGCGGCCCGGTTCAACCCTGGACGCCGCGCCCTCACTGATGAACAAGTAGGGGCGATAGACCTGGACAATCCGCGCAACTACGCCGAACTGAAGAACGACGATTCCGACGCGGTTTTGCTCAGTACCCGGGGTGGCCTTCATTACCGTCGGACGTTCCTCGAAAGCTTCATCCGACCTGGCCTGGATCCGCGGAACTGGGTGGCCCGCGCCAATTACCCCGCCTTGGGAATGCTGCAAACCTCCGACACCGAACTCTCCCTCTTCGTGGTCCGCCACTACGGTCAACCCTCCATTCATGTCGAGCGGCTGACCTTGCGCCTCGATGGGTTTACCTCTGTTCATGCGCCCTATGCGGGTGGCTCCCTCCTCACCCGGCCCGTCACCTTTGATGGCTCGGAACTGGAACTGAACTTCGCCACCGGAGCCGCAGGTTTCGTGAAAGTGGAACTGCAAGACGAAAAAGGCGAACCACTGCCCGGCCATCGCCTCGAGGACTGTCCGGAAATCATCGGTGATTCCGTAGACCGGGTCGTTCGCTGGTCCGGTGGTCAGGACCTTCAGGCCTGGCGCGGGAAAGCCGTGCGAATCCGATTCCTGATGAAGGATGCGGACCTTTACTCGTTCCGCTTTCGCCCGAACCAGGAAAAGCGTTAGCCCGACAAATGACGAAAGTGCTATCTATTAGATAGGTTAGTAATAATAATTAGACTCGCAACTATACACCAATCCTGGTAAGCTCAGCTTCGATGATTGGAAACGCTTACTGGATTCGAGTCGGATACGTCCTCGTAGCAACCTTGTGGACGGCCGGCACGGTTATTCCCCTCCGCGCTCAGGGCAATCCTGAATGGCTCGGACGCCCCTTCGTGAAGGTGCTCGCCAAAGGGGATCCCATTCCCGGCACCCCAGGGGCTCTCTTCAACGAAATCGAGCACTTCACCCTACGGGACGGCAAGATTCATATCGTGGCCGGCGAGAGCCAGAACAAGAAGGGTTTGTTCCGGTGGCAGAATGGCACGCTCACCAAGCTTGTCTATACCGACACGATGGCCCCCACCGGCAGCCCATTCGACACGGTTCATTTCACGACCGATGAGACCGAAGGTGCGCTCAACTTTGTGGGCGAGGTGTTCTACGGCCGGCCTGGATTTGTTTACGGCCTGTTCGAGTGGCGCGAGGGAGTCATCACCAAGGTGCTCGACTCGGCTACCGAGGTTGGTGGCAAGATCCTCAGCGGATTCGGCTACCCTGTCCGGGTGGGCCACGAAGTGGTAGGCTCTTCGCAGTATTTCGAGAATGGCGCAATGAAGAATGGGATTTTGCGCTGGGACGGCACAGCTTTGCATACGATCATTCAGACCGGCGACGACCTACCGGGCTCTTTGGGAGGATTCACCGGCCACCCCGGCCGATACCAGATTGCTTTCGACGGCCAAAACGTGGGCTTTGTGGCTGCGGCGGATCCCCAAGGCAAAGGCCCCTACGGTATCTATCGGGCCGGTCCCGACGGTACGCTTACCAAGTTAATCGATGGGAACGACAAGCATCCTGCCCAGAACGGGAGTAAGACCTATTTCGCCCGGGGCACCCAGTTCGTAAACGTGGACCTCGAAGGCACCAACGCCTTCCTGGGCATTGGCGAAATGGTGTCGGCGGCCGGTGGCAACAGCTTCTACGGCCTCGGCTCCCGTTTCACTGGCGGCACTCTGGACGTTGCCACCGCCACCTTTGGAACGGACGGAACCTATGAGGAGGTGTTGCCGTATTACGCACCTGATCTTACTACCCGGACCAAGCTCGATGGTCAGGAATGGACCAACATTCACCTCGTGGACGGCCAGGGGGACGACGTGGCACTGTTGGTCCGCCTGGCTGACGGCACACAGGCCGTCTATGCAGCGATCGGTGGCACCATCCAGCCATCTCCTGCCCCGCTACTGGGCATACCCTCGGTGGCCGACAAGAAGGTGACGTTCCGATTTGGATCGCTCCCCGGGAAGAAGTACCGGGTTGAATTCAAAGCCTCGGTCAGTGATTCCGAGTGGACGGCGCGCGCCGAGTTCGCCGGCACGGGTGCAGATTTGGAATTCAGCGAGGGGCTGGCGGTGAGCGGCTTCTATCGCGTAGCTCTGCTTCCTTGAGGGGACCCGCAGGAATGCCATCCTCTCCCTCGGCCTGCCTCCTCCCAGCCCAGCGAGGCTCTTGGAGAGTGCGTGCGCCCTCAGGTGCCACTTTTCAATCCTTCTCAATCCGCCTGACCCCACGCAAAGGGGGGAGGAAACCGGCATTTGCTTGTCTCACTGTTTACGATTATACTGAGAGTAGTTAACCTGATAAGACGTTATGCGATTCAACCTGTTTTCTCCCCGACGATCCCTCCGCCTGGCGGTTATTCTCGCGGTGGCTGCCTGCGTTTGGTCTTCCACCGCCATCTTCGCTCAAGACGGCCCCCGGCCCGACTTGATGCGCGAAAAGGCCAACGACATCGAACGAAAAGCCGCCGATCTCAAAGCCGACGGTCGCCATGATGAAGCCAAGAAGCTGATGATGGAGGTGGAGGAACTTCGGAATAACGCGGATCGGATGCAGGGTGACCGTCAAGGGGATCGTCAGCAGGGTGAACCCATGCGGCCTCAGCCCGGAATGGGGGGTGGCCCTGACAACCGTCGAGAAGGGCAACCGATGCGGCAGCAACCTGGCATGGGTAGCGGCCCCGACAACCGCCCGGAAACCCCCGAGTTTCGCCAGCGCATGCGCCATCTTCAGGTGGCCATAGACAACTTGCACGCCGCCGGCATGCACGAACCGGCCAATCGGCTCGCCATGGACAAGGAACGCATGATGCAGGAAATGCGCGAAAGGTCACAGCACCAGGGGCCGCGAGACAACCAAGATGGGCAGATGCAACGCCGCGACGGCCCCGACCCGCTCCAGCAGGAGCTCCAGAAACTTCGGAACGAAGTCATGGAACTCCGCAAGGCCCTGAAAGAAGTGAACGGCCGCGTGGACGGACTGAAGAAAGAGATCAAGCGTTAGCTACGCCGACGTCAGATCCCAGTCCAGGTCCACCACCCGGTCCCCCATCCTCCATCGGGCCGGGATGTGGTGTTCTGTCCAGTCCAGGGGCTCGAGGTGCCGGGGAGAACGCTCTCCGATCCTCCGGCAACCGGCGCGAATAGCATCGCGTTGTTCCGTCGTGATTCCTCCGAGCCGGGCTGAGATCTGCAAAAGCGCGCCACTCTCCGCCACCAATTGGATGAACTGGCGGTTGTACTTCCAGGGAATCTCTTTGAGGTTGCCCACGCAATCGGGGTCAGCGGCGTAGAAGGTATTGTGCTGGGGGAGGCGGAAAGCAAAGGGGTTGCACCCGAACTTCATCGCTCGCTCAAGGTTGTTCCCGCTGTCGTCGCCCACGCGGCAGTACTCCACGAACCCGGCGCTCAGGTGGCTTACGGTGTTACAGCCGATAATTGAGGCGTCCGGGCCGCACCCTTCGCGGATGGCCCGGTAAAGGCCCAGGATAATCTCCGCGGTGGTCCGGGTGTCGTCGTGAAAAGTCCAACCGTCATTCGTCATCTCCGAGCCCATCTCGAATCCCCAACGACCGAAAATGTCGAAAGTGGTGAAATCGTGCTTGATGACCCCAAAACCCCAGGAGCGGAACAGTTGCATCAGGCTCCGAATGCGCGCCAGGTTCTCCGGGAGACTCGGGTCGAGGTAACGCCGATCCCGCGGCAGACGCAGGGATTCAGGGTCACGAGAGTTTGTGCAAAGGACACGGGTCCAGATGCCGGGCACCAGGCCCAAGGCGTGCACCTTTTGGGGTAGTTTCTCAATGCTCCCAAAATCCGGATGACTCACGGTCTGGTCGTCATGCCAACAGGAGCGATCGCCCGGCGCCCAGCCCGCATCCACCAAAGCGAAGGCTTTCACCCCGCAGCCTTCCACCAGTTTGGCAAAGAGTTCTGACTCCTCCACAAAAAGGCGGTCAGTGCATTTGCCGTAGGTGAAATACCAGTCGAGCATCCCCACCATCGGCTCGCGCGGCAGCAACGGTTTGTCGCACATCTTGCGACACAGCTCCCGCGTCGCTTGAAAGGGGGTTTCTCCGGTCTTTCCCCGATGCACAACGATCTCCGCTGCCAGGAAGCGTCTTTGGCCCAGCCGCACTCCCCGACCGCCGGAACGTACGTCCAGCACCAGGTCCAAGGTCTCGGCTCCCATTCTCCAGGAAGCCATGGAAGCACAGCCGGTCTTCACCCCAGCGCCATGAGTGACGGTCCCGTCGAACTCCATCACATACCAGGGCATCACCCGGGCCGGGTCGGCCTTCTTCCACGCCAGATCTCCATAGGCACGTTCCCAAGCATCTCCAAGGTACAGGGTGGAGGGTTGCGTCGAGCGCCGCCAGACCAGGGTGACCGTTTTGACACGAGCCGTGGGGGATTCCACCCAGACCTGCAATACCGCACCGGCAGGACGAACGGTCACTTCCACAGTGTCGCACGTCCAAGTCGAGGCGCGGGAGGGAGCGAGCGTCAGAAGTCCCTCCTCGGTCCGCACTTGGACCACTTCAGGGACGACGAGGGTGGGTGCAGCGGTTGTGGGCTTGCCGCTGGTGCTGCAGGAACAAAGCGTCCCCACTGCGGGGGCCACCAGCAGCGCTCCCAAGGAGACACCACTCGATTGGATGAAATGCCTTCGGTTCATGCCCTTCGCTTATCCCAAAGGGCGTCGGTCGAAGCGAGCCTATTCAGAAAGCTGCAGCATTTCCAAGCCGAGGATCCGCTTCTTCAGCTTGCGCATGGCCGCATCCTGGATCTGACGGATGCGCTCCCGGGTGATTCCCAGGCTGTCGCCGATTTCCTCCAGCGTTTTCTCATTGTCGCCGCTGAGGCCAAACCGGGCTTGAAGGATGGCCTGCTCGCGAGGGTTGAGCGAGGTCATCAAGGACTGAATCATCTGGACATTCGTTTTCTCCTCGAGGTTGCGGTAGGGAGTCAACGCTTTCTCGTCGGCCACCACGTCGGCCAGCAGGTTGGAGTCATCTTCGTCGCCCAGTGGGGTGTCCAGGGAAGTAGAAGAGACCCCGGCGCTCTGCTTGGAACGTTGCAGCATGCTGAGCTTCATCTCCAACTCCTCCGCCAACTCCTCGTCCGTAGGTTCACGCCCCAGTTGGTCCTTGAGACGCAACGTGGCTTCTTTGAGTTTGCTGATCCGGCGCACCACATGCACCGGCAAACGAATGGCGTTCGCCTGACGCGAAATGGCGCGGAGAATCGCCTGGCGAATCCACCAGGCTCCGTACGTGGAGAATTTGGCGCCGCGATTGGGGTCAAATCGGTCCACCGCCCGCATGAGGCCGATATTCCCTTCGTTGATCAGGTCCAGCAAAGGCACGCCCAGGTGCTCGAAATCGCGCGCGATCTTCACCACCAAACGCAGGTTGGCTTTGATCATCCACTCACGCGCCTCGGGATCTCCCTGCTGCACCCGCACCGCAACCTCCGACTCCTGATCCGCGCCCAGCAAGGGCGTCTGCCCGATCTCCTGTAGGTAGAGCTGAAAGGCGTCGCGTCGTCCGTATGAAACCTGGGGCAGCGGCCCGGCAGAACTGGCTTCGGTTACGGTCTCCAGGGGGGCTTTCTCCAGGGCACAGCCCTCTCCGGCTTTGACCAACAACTCCTCCACCTGGTTGGGCCCATGCTCGGCAATCGTCCAGGTGTCCGCTTCGGCCGATACCACCTTCGCGACGGTCTGGGACTTCGCCACCTCGTCCGAACGACCCACGCCCCCCCGGCGCCGTGAAGGACGATGCCCGCACCGCGCCAACTTGGACGACTTGCTGACGCCGACCGCAGAACGTTCCTGGTCCTTCATCATGAAACCTTACAGAGCAGATGCCACGCCAATCTGGCATGGACCCGTTCCCTCAGGGCCTACATAAGCAAGAACTACACTAGTGATTGGTAGCCAATGTTTAACATATGAGGTGGTTGTTTTGATCCCCGGAGGCCGGTGGAGATGTGTGCCTCCTTATGCCCGCTTCTGGCACTGGCCCGTGGTCGAGAAGCGCCAAAGTGGCGCAAAGCGCCCAGGTCGCTTGGGGAAAGGAGGGGCGGGTGAAAAAGGGACAGGCATTGTTGGGCGCGTAGTTTCTGACACTGGCTTGTGGTTGGGAAGCGCCGAAGCGGCACAGAGTGCCTAGGTCCCTTGGGGCAACAAGGGACAGGCATGGGGGGACCCCTCTGGCGAAGCTCTATTGACCCTTGATTGTTAGGAATAATGTGATAATCTGATTCTATGAAAAAGCTGACGATCACGGTCACCGAAGCGGCCCGCAACTTCGCTGACTGTGTCAACCGCGCCCATTACCAGAACACATCCTTTGTGCTGCTGAAGAACGGACGGCCGGTCGCTCGGATCGAGCCGGACACTGAAAAGCGTTGCACCGGAGGAGATTTGGCGGAAGCACTCGACCAGGCGGAGCTGTCGGCGGACGAAGCTCGCGCATGGCATGGTGAGTTGCGAGCTGCACGCGAAAAACTCCAAGTTCCGTCTGACAAATGGCAATAATCCTCGACGCGGATGTGATTATCCGGGGTGAAAAGGGTATTTTCGATCTGAAAGCTTGGGTATCGAACCGGCCCAAGGAGCAATTCGAAGTGGCCGCCATTACCGTGGCAGAACTCTATCACGGAGTAGAAAGGGCGACCGGCATGCACAAGGCCCAACGGCAACAATACCTGCGGGCGGTGCTGGCCCCGTTGCCCATTATCCCCTACACGGAGCAGACCGCCCGTGAACATGCGAGGATTTGGGCGGAGTTGGAAGCGGCCGGGCGCATGATCAGCCCCTACGACGTCATCCTTGCCGCCACAGCATTGGAGCGCGGCAGTGAAGTGGCTACGTTCAACAAACGTCACTTCACTTGTGTGGCAGGCCTGAAGGTCATCGAGCCGCAGTGACCCTCGGATCGCTTGCGCTTCTGCTTGTCAAGCGTTGCCGTGCCGGGGTTCGGTTAGGAAGAAGGGACAGGCATTGTTAGGCCATTTTGATTCTGGGTGATGTACAATATTTACCATTGTACGATCCTGAAAGCGGAGGGGTAGGCCTTGGGCAAACATCAAACGACATCGGAACCTATGAACACTCGAATGCTCGATCCCTTCGCTCGACCACAAAGTCTGTGGCTCGGAGGGAACTGTCTGAACGGGCCGAGTTGCTTACGTTTCTACTTGTCAACCGTTGCCGCGCAAGGGAAAGCTTAAGCCAGATTTCAGCAATAGAATCGTCAACATCCACGGCATCCTATGGAAAATACGACTACCAATTCTCTCACCCCCCGACGCGAGTTTCTCAAAACCACGGCTAGAGTTGCCGCGGGAGCTGCTTTGGCAGGCGCGGTGGCCCGCCCAGGGTACGTTGCCGAGAACAACACCATCAAGATCGCCCTGGTGGGTTGTGGCGGCCGCGGTACGGGCGCTGCGGCCAACGCCTTGTCCACCCAGGGACCGACCCAGCTCTACGCCATGTCGGACTTCTTCGCAGATCGACTGGAGTCGAGCATGAGCAACCTGAACGCCCAGGCCAAGTTCGCTGGGAAGATCGACGTGGCAAAGGAACGCCGCTTTGTCGGGTTAGACGGGTACAAGAAGGCCATCGACGCCGTCTCCCCCGGCGGGGTTGTCCTCCTGGCCACACCCCCCGCTTTCCGCCCAATGCACGTGGAATACGCGGTTTCCAAGGGCTGTAACGTGTTTATGGAGAAATCTTTCGCGGTAGATGCACCCGGGATTCGACGCGTGATGAAGGCGGGCAAAGATGCCGAAGCGAAGAACATCAAGATCGCCGGCGGCCTCATGAGCCGTCACTACAAACCGCTGGAAGAGGCGGTGGATCAAATCCATAAGGGCCTCATCGGCGAAGTCATCACCGCATGGGCTTATCGCATGCACGGTCCGGTTGGGTTTAGTCCCAAGGCCCCGGGCATGAGTGAATTGGCGCACCAGATTCGCAATTACAGCAATTTCACCTGGCTAAACGGCACCTTCTTCCTCGACTGGCTCATTCACAACATCGACGTCTGCTGCTGGACCAAAGACGCTTGGCCGGTGGCGGCGCAAGGCATGGGCGGACGCCAGGTGCGGACCGATGCCGATCAGCTGTTCGATCACTACGCCGTTGAATACCGCTTTGAGGACGGCACGCGGATGTTCGCACAAGGTCGCCACATTACGAACGCCTGGGGATTCTTTGGTGACGTCATCCAGGGCGCGACGGGTTGTGCAGTGCTGGGCGAAGGCATCTCGCAACCGAAAATCTGGAAAGGACACAAGCAGCTGTCGCAAAACTTGATCTGGCAATACAAAGGGCCCGAGTGCGACCACTACCAGTACGAGCACGACCTGTTGTTTGAGGCGATCCGCCAGGACAAGAAGTACAACGAGAGCCAGCGCTGCGCCATGGCAGCCATGGTGGCGATCCTGGGACGTATGGCGGCCGAATCGGGTCAGATGATCACGATGGAAGAGGCCCTGGCTTCCGAAATTGAGGTCGCTCCTGGCTTGGACAAACTGACCATGGACTCCCCGGCACCCGTCATGCCCGACGCCAACGGGAAATACCCGATCGCGATGCCTGGCCAGACGAAGGTGTTGTAGATTCTATCGGAAATTGAGGGTTCACCGTGCTGAACTTGAAGCCCCGTCAAGGGGGCTTCTTTCAGGTGTTTTCGTGCGTTCTACCAACGTTTCGGACCAGCGACTCCGCGTCGTTGGTTTCTGGTTTGAAGTTCAGTTTTCATCGCGAAGTTCGCTGCGGCCGGGTGGTTCGATCTTTGATGCATTCAGTTTCGACTCCCAAAATGATCTCTGATCTCGATCCAAGCATCCCAACTCCAAGATGGATTCTACAATGATCTGGAGGTTCTTGCGATCACCAAGCCGCTGGGCTTCTGTTGCCCCGCGTGCGTAGAGGTCGTAGCGGTCCAGCTCATGTTCCGTGTAATCGCCCAGCGTGCCGAGGATGCTGGGCAAGTCACCGTAGCGCGTCCGCAATTCGCCGAGGTAGCACAGCAACTCCTCGGTCCCACTCTCAGAGACGGTGTCATCATCCCGCACCGAAGCATTGGCAATCTCCACAGCGAGTTCATGAACGCGATCCCACTCGGTAGTCGGGATACCATCAGGAGTCATAAAATCGAACGCAAAGCTGACCGAATGACGAGGAGCGCGCCAGCGACGCCCGAATTGGAGCTGCGCCATGACCGCGCTCCTCGTCATTCGGTCCAGCGTCTTGCTGATTTCAGTGATCGAAAGGACATGGCTTCTTCTTTACCTGCTCAAACTGGTGGACTCGGCAAAACACGCTGAACTTGGTCGTGCCACGGCCACATCCCTCGTGACGACACTTGGCGTCCGTGCGCTCCGCTCCGAGAGAATCGTAATACTCGCGGTCGAGCCGACGCATGATCTCATCGGCAGGAGGCGGGTCTGGCGCTTCCAATCTGTCCGGGAAAGCATCGAGTCTGAAATAATAGCGAAACACGTCCAGCCTGGCTGCGTCGTCCTCTCTGCCAGCCAAACGGTCCGCCCAGTCAACAACCTGCTCAATCGTGCCATCGTCCAGCGTCTCGCGCAGGCTCTTCTGCTTCGCAACCACCGGAATCTCGTCCTCGCCCTTCTCCTCGTTCTCCCAATCGAGAAAGACCCCGTCGGTGTCGGGCGTCCACTCAACGTCAGCGGGCAAATAGAGCCACTCCTTTGGGAGGGTGCGGCGCTTGGCGTGCTGGAATACATCCCGGAGTGTCATAGTGTCAGCGAACGATTCAGCTCACCGACCGCCGCCGGAATCGGGCGCTGGCAGCGAATCAAGCGTCCGATCATCCGGGGCATCCGAAACGGAGGCGCGGGGCGGCGGTTCGTGTGGAGCGACTGGTTCGGCGTTCTGAGGTGTGTTTCGAGCAATCCTGCAAAATGAGTCGAACTCCATGGCTGCGAAATCCTGAGCGGCGTTGGCGTTGCCCCACTCTTGGGTCTCTTCTTCGGTATCGATAGTCGGGTACGCGCGGGGTCTTTCGTTAAGCCTCATTGCGGCCTCTTGTCCAACCCAAGTCTCTGGAGTCCAAGCGTAAAACTGTCGAAAGAAGGCGGCGACTCCTCCGTCTGAAAGGAAGATCTTTCCTGCCCTTGGCTTCCAACGCCACGGAGCACGATCAAGCTCTCGGATACTGTCAACACACGCGGCTACCTTCTCCAAAGCGGCGTCTCTGAACGCAATCGTAAACGGTGGCTCTGCCTCGACCCATCCCAACGAAGCACAGATTCTCACAATCTCATTCGAGTTTCCTGCGGAGCCGACGTTCCATTGCAGATTAGTGGAGGCGCCTGCAGACAATGTGAAACGAGGGAGCTGTGGCAGGGGCAGCGTGAAGTGCCCGGGGCTCTCCGTACGCTGGGGCCACGCCAGCCTTCTGCCCGCCGTGTCTCGGGCCTCATACCACACGGCGAACACCTCCACCGGTCGCGGTCCTCCGTTGGTCACATTGAAGGCAACCCCCGCAATGACGCCAGTGCTGGTGTGCGTGTAGGTGATCAGTGGTCTCGATGTGGCGAGCCAGTTGACTGGCTCGTGGGATCCCCGCCGGAACAGGATAGTGATACAGGAGATCACCACCACATATATGGCCGCGCAGCTCCATGTCACGCTCGGTTTTCGCCACTTCATATCGCCGAACGCCGAGGCTCAGCCACCGCGGGCCGGGACACCAGGCTGGAAGCGGGGCGCAAACCGCGGTTGCGCTGGAGCCAATTGTTGATCTGATGCATGGTGTCTAGAACACGATAAAGCGTCGCAATTTGTACTCCTCAACAGACCTTTGGTTTGGCGCTCTGCCACTGATTGTCGCTCGGACTGTATCAGACTGCGAAAGCGTGAGCTTAGCGGAACTCTCGTGATGTCCCTCATGTAAGTCCCGAACGAGGACGACTCCTGGAAGCAATACTCTCTGATGCGATATCAGTATCCCGTAGGGTGTAGTCGCTCCTCCGTTAGTTCTGTATGCCATGACATCTGATGTTGGCAACTTAATGGAATCCACAACTTCAAATCCTTTCAACGGGCCACCGGCAATCATACCAACTATTAGGAGCAAAGAGTAGTCAATAGCGAGGAGGCCGAATGCTGCCGCCACGATGCCCCGCACCCAAATCCTTCCCGGAAGGATTGCTCCAGCTATACAAAATCCGCCAAACACCACCCAAATCGCACCAAGCGCTACGGCGTGGTTCAATTCTGGGTTGGCGAGCCTGAGCGGGAGGATCAGCCAGCCAACTGCGGCGATCGCAACCGCAAGGGCGCTCCAGGCGAGTCGTCGGAGCATCTTCATCTTCAAGCGCGCTAATTGGTAGCCGCCCAACGCTCCGGACCAGCGACTCCGCGCCGTTGGTCCTTGGTTTGAGGTTCAGGTGTCATCGCGGAGTTCGCTGGGTTCGGGTGGTTAGGCCGCGTTTGTGTGCCGTCTGACATACCGAAAAGCAAACACTCCAGCAATCAGTGACGCGACGATGACGAAAGCCAACCATGCGCACATAAAAGGGACGCGTTCAGGTGCGACGCCATCAGCAGTGACCGGATCGTAAAGACCGGTGAAGATGCAAGCCAACTGCAAACACGCCACACCACCAAAACATGCTGCGATCACGAGCCACGCGATTGCGAATCCCCTTTTGGTGGAAGTGCTCATGGCGTGTGAACTGGCCTAACGCTCCGGACCAGCGACTCCGCGCCGTTGGTCCTTGGTTTGAGGTTCAGGTGTCATCGCGGAGTTCGCTGGGTTCGGGTGGTTAGGCCGCGTTTGTGTGCCGTCTGACATACCGAAAAGCAAACACTCCAGCAATCAGTGACGCGACGATGACGAAAGCCAACCATGCGCACATAAAAGGGACGCGTTCAGGTGCGACGCCATCAGCAGTGACCGGATCGTAAAGACCGGTGAAGATGCAAGCCAACTGCAAACACGCCACACCACCAAAACATGCTGCGATCACGAGCCACGCGATTGCGAATCCCCTTTTGGTGGAAGTGCTCATGGCGTGTGAACTGGCCTAACCATTTGATTCAACGAACCAGCGGTTCGTATAATAACCTTTCCTCTTCTTCTTCATAAGCCTCTTACGGTGAAGTCATTATACGATAATTGCTCGCAAGTTCAAGTCCGAAAAAAGGACCCCCTTGCGCAGGGGACTGCCGTTTCGTGGTTATGGTTCGTATAACAACCCATGCAGATTCATCACGCAATCCATTTACTACGCGAGACTTGCAGGTTGAAACATCTCTCGCTCACCACCGATAGAACCTACACCCACTGGGTCCGCCAGTAAGGCGGCGTCCCAATAGGGACAGACAATGTTCCCGGTGCTGCCCTGAGCGGCAGAGAATCAACCACTCTGTGACGCGGATGCCATCCCGCGCCCGCATCCCGAATCCAGTCCTTGGTCTCGCGGCTGAGAAACGCTGTGACAAGGGCGGCACAATCTGCTTCCCTGACCGTACCAGTGGCAATGAACAGTTGCTTCGTAAACCCCGTCAGGTCGAGGGCGGATTCCAACCGGGAAATACCCGCCTTCACGCCAACCTCATCCCTCCTTCTACGACGCCCCCAAACCAGATGGTATCGAAGGTCACTTGCGTAGATCCTGGTCCCGATGGCCTTGGTTGTGTGGATGGGATGCAAACCCCAAGGATCGCCCAAGGTCACCGAGGCGACCCCAATCCGCGTCCTGTGTGGAAGTTCGATGGCGACCCCAATCCAGGAATTGGCTCCCCAATTCGAAGCGCAGCACGGCCCGGTGCTCCTGGACTTGGGGGGATCAGAAACCTTGTTGCCCCGGGTCCTGGCCGGTGCGGCGGCCGACGTTTTCGTCTGCCATGATCCCTTCGAGGAAAAGGTACGCCAGGCGGGTAAGCTGAGCCGATCGGTGGAGGTCGGCCAATTGCGCCCAGTGCTGCTAACCCAAGTCGGCAACCCCAAGAACGTTCAGAAGTTGGAGGACCTCGCCCGCGAAGGCCTGCGACTGGGGATTGGGGATCCGCGATACTCCACCTGTGGCGAACTCTTTGTGGAGGTTCTCAAGAAGAAGGGCATTTCGGAGGGAGTACTGCGCAACGCCGTTCTGCAGGCCCGCACCCATACCGAACTGGCAAACGGATTGACGGTGGGCAGCCTGGACGCGGTCGTTGTCTGGAACTTCGTCGCCCGACTCTACGAAGGCAAAGTTCACGTGGTCGAGACGCAGGACGCCTATCCTCCCGTGCGGGTAACGGTCCTGGGACTCACGACCAGCACCAACCAAGTCCAACGCGATGCGTTCCTGGATTTCTGTGCCACCCCCGCAGCCAGCGCGGTCTTCGAGAAGCATGGCTACGGGCCTACCCCCAAGCCGTGATGTTAAGGGGCTCAACCCACATTAGAGGGTTCCCATGGGGACAGACAGTGTTTCCGGTGATCCCCGTCCTCCATCTTCAAGAATCCCATCCTTCAGAATCCTGGCATCCTGTCAGAACCCGTTTGTCTTCTTGCGTTCCCCAGTTTTGCCGAATCGGCAAGGTGCCTGTCCCCGTAGCCCGACTGCTTCTTCGCCAGGGCAACTAGTGTCTGTCCCCATCGGCGACAAGGTATCCTTTAGGCCCCCTCAACAGAGACCGGTCTTGGATCGGAGACGGTTCCCTTGGGGACAGACGGTGGATCGACTACCGGATTTGGGGACAGGTCCTAAAGGCGGCGATCGGGCCAGGTAGGCAGCCGCTCGGGTGGAGTGGGTCATTATGGGAATCGTCGGCTGTCGGTTTCCCCAGCAATGCCCAGTAATGCCAACAAGGACCCTATGTGTTATACAAAACATATACTTAACTATCTTTATTATATGTTTTGTAGGAGTGGTAAGGGGATTGCTGGCATTGCTGGGATTACGGGGGGAATCGTTGGGTTCGGGCTGTCCAACCTCCCCTTTCCTGGCTGAAAACTGCTTGTCGGGAGTCGCCCGGGGTGGGTAGGGTCCTCGTTCTGACAGGTTCGGCCCTTTGCCATGGAACGAGAAATTTCACGCCGCCGGACGTTCGCGATCATCTCGCATCCGGACGCCGGCAAGACGACACTGACCGAGAAGCTGCTCCTTTACGGGGGGGCGGTGAATCTCGCGGGTTCGGTCACCGCCCGCAAGAACCAGCGCGCCACCACGTCCGACTGGATGGAGTTGGAGAAGAAGCGCGGGATCTCGGTCAGCTCCACTGTGTTGCAGTTTGAGTACCAAGGCTACTGCGTCAATCTGCTCGACACCCCCGGCCACAAGGACTTCTCCGAAGACACCTACCGGGTTTTGACGGCGGT
>CAYPNF010000047.1:0-64713 GCA_964411985.1 uncultured Verrucomicrobiota bacterium | reverse complement strand
GCAAGGCTAGCCACCGGGTCGGCAGCCGAACCGAAGTGCGAGTGCTGAGAAGCACGGTACGAAGCAGAGGGGAGGCAAGAACACAGGCCGCGTCGTCGAATCCCGAAAATCCAAAATGGTGGACAACTGATAAGGCCGGCCGAACAACCTTCGGGGGTCGGTGGGTGACCGGCAGGAATCGAGATGGAAAAGCGAGGGGACCAAGGCTAGCGTGTGGAGATGAAACTCAGTCTGGCCATGATCGTGAAGAACGAAGCGAAGGTCCTCGAGCGGTGCCTTCGCAGCGTCAAGCCTTTCGTGGACGAAATGATCGTCGTCGACACGGGGTCCACGGATGACACTCGTGATATTGCTGACCGGCTGGGGGCCAAAGTGGAGAGCTTTTCCTGGGTGGATGACTTCTCGGCGGCCCGCAACTTTTCTGTTGAACGAACTTCTGGCGATTGGATCCTGGTGTTAGATGCGGACGAAGTGGTGACTCCGGAGCTTGGGCGGGAGATCCGGCAAGTTGTCTCAGAAACGCTGGTGATTGGGCGATTGAGGGTGGTGAGCGGTTTTTCGCTTCAAGGGAACAAGATGGAATCCGCCAGCTACGTCTCCCGTTTGTTCCCACGAGGGGGGAAATTCGAAGGCCGCATTCATGAGCAAGTCACGGGTCCCTGGCCGCGAAAGAATCTGCAAGGCACGCTGCGGCACGATGGCTACGAGCGCAACGACAAGTCGGATCGCAACCGCAGGTTGCTGGAGCGGGAGTTGGTGGACGCTCCGAACGACACCTACCTCCTCTACCAGTTAGCTGTGGAGCATGCGAGTGTGGGGAAGGTGGTGGAGGCTTACGCCTGTCAGCAGAGAGCCTTGGCACTTTTGAATGGCACCGAACCTTATGCGGGCAGCGTGGTGGTGGACGCACTCTACTCCCTGTTGCAGCTCCGGCGGTTGGAGGAGGCGGTGGCGATGATTGAACGTTATCGCGCCCAGCTCGGGTCGGTGCCGGACTTCCATTTCGTTGCAGCCCTCTGTTTTCAGGAATACGTCCGTGCCGATGTCCAGGGAAGGATCGGGTCTCTTCAGAAGGTGGAGCAGCATTACCAGCGGTGCATACAGCTGGGAGATCAACCGCTCTACAAGAGTGTCCGCGGCACGGGTAGCTACCTGGCGATGTACAACTTGGGCCTCTTTTATGAATTCCTCGGCGAAGGGGCTGCTGCCCAGCAGCTTTACCGTAAAGCAGCGGGTTTAGGCTATGCTCCGGCAGCGCAGCGCTTGCGCGGATAGAAAGCGGTTGGTAAACAAGAGGTGATGAATATCGTATTGGTGGGGCCAACCTGTGCTGGGAAGACAACGTGCGCCGCGCGCCTGTGTGGGCATTTCGGCTTGCGGCATCTCTCGACCGGCCATCTTTTGCGGGAGAACTGGGCTAACCAGACGGCGTTGGGGCTCCTGACACGCCGGCATGTGGAGCGTGGGGAACTCGTGCCGGATGAGATCATCAATGCGATGCTGGAGGAGGCCGTGCGCAAGCTGGACCCAGGTCAGGGCCTGCTCCTCGATGGTTTTCCCAGCACTCTATACCAAACGCTCTTCCTCGAAAGTCTCTTCCGGGAGACCAAAAGGAATTTGGACGCGGTCCTGCTTCTCCACACCTCCGACTCGGTGGTTTTCATGCGGGCGGCTCGCCGGGTGCCGGTGCGCCCTGATGACCAGCCCGGCACGATCCGCCGGCGTTTGCGGGTATTTCGCCGGACCACGGGTCCGGTCCTTGAGTTCTATCGGCGTGGGCAAAAGCTGGCGTTCGTGGATGCTACCGGCAGCATCGAGTCGGTTTCCGCCGCCCTGGCAGGGCTATTGGCCCGCATCGAAAAGCATGAGTTCAGCCCGGCACTGACTCCAAGCCAGGATCGCATACTTGACGAAATCCAGGCGGAACCGGTCTGGCAGAGGATGGCGGGCGGTCAGACTGGGCATGACTTCGTGATACTGGGAGGACCCGGCAGCGGCAAGGGGACCCACGCTGGTTTCCTGGCCAAATACCTTGGCGTAACCCATGTGCCCACCGGCAACCTGTTCCGGGAGAATCTCAAGGAGCAAACGATCTTGGGACGGATCGCGAACAGCTACATCGAAAATGGGGAGCTCGTGCCCGACGACGTCACCGAGGCGATGGTACGGGAAAGGCTCAACCGATCCGATCTTCAAGAGGGGTTCATTCTGGACGGGTTTCCACGCACTCTTCCGCAGGCGAAAGCCTTGGATGATATTCTTGGGGACATGTCGCGCCAACTCGCTGGGGCCATTTACCTGGCGGTGCGCGATGAGGAGATCATTCGCCGGATTTCCGGCCGGAGGTTCTGTCCCACTTGTCAGGCCTCCTATCACGTCGAGTACAACAAACCCAAAGTGGAGGGCGTCTGCGATCAGGACGCCACCGCGCTGATACAGCGGGAAGACGATGACCCGGAGACCGTCAAGGCCCGTCTGAAGGTGTTCCATGGCCAGACGATGCCGGTGGTGGATTACTACCAACAGGCGGGATTGTTGATTGAAGTTCCCGCCGAGGGTGAGGTGGGTGAAGTAGACCAGTTGCTGGGAACGATGCTGCAACCGTTCCGCCGCCAGGGCTGAGAACCTGAGCCTTTTGTCCCGGGAATTACCCGCTCCATTCCATTGACCATCTGCGGTGGATTCCATAGACTTCCGCCTCGGTTTCGGATTATTAGGTCAACTCGAATTATGAAAATCATCGTCTGTGATCCAGTGTCGCCTAAGGGTATCGCTGTCCTCCGGCAGCGCTCTGAGTTTGAAGTCGTGGTGCTTGATAAGCGGCTTCCGGAATCTGAGTTGATACCGATAGCGAAGGATGCTGTCGCCCTGGTGGTGCGTTCGGAAACGAAAGTGACGCGGGCGGTGATGGAGGCTGCGCCATTACTCAAAGTGGTTGGGCGCGCTGGGGTTGGGGTGGATAATGTCGATGTTGATGCTGCCACCCAACGAGGCGTAGTGGTGATGAATACCCCCAGCGGGAATACCATTTCGACTGCGGAACTGACCTTCTCGATGATGATGGCTCTGGCGAGGAAAATCCCCCAGGCACATGCTTCGATGAAGGCAGGTGAATGGAATCGGAAGGCCTTTAGCGGTGTCGAATTGTACAACAAGACCTTGGGCATCTTAGGCTTGGGCCGAATCGGTGGAGAAGTGGCGCGTCGAGCCATTACCTTTGGCATGCGGGTGCTCGCCTATGATCCGTACCTTTCCCTGACCCGAGCCAAGGCGATGCAGGTCGAGATGGCAGAGCTTGACGAGATTTATGCCTCTGTGGATTTCCTGACGGTTCACATGCCGATGAGCGATGAGACCCGAGGCATGGTTAACGCTGCGGCGTTCGCGAAGATGAAGCAGGGCGTACGCATCATCAACTGTGCCCGTGGCGGGATCGTGCACGAGGGGGATCTCCTCGCCGCAGTTCAAAGTGGAAAAGTAGGCGGAGCTGCTTTGGATGTCTATGAGACAGAACCTCTTCCCAAAGACTCACCTCTTCGCGCTTTGCCCCAAGTGATCATGACCCCCCATTTGGGAGCCAGCACCGACGAGGCGCAGGACAATGTCGGTATCGAAGTGGCCGAGACCATCACGGAATTCCTTCTGCACGGCACGGTTCGGAATGCGGTGAACCTGCCCAACATGGACATCAGCACCTACAACGTGGTCAAGCCCTACCTGAATCTTGGCGTGAAGCTGGGCGAACTGGTGGGACAACTGGCTCCCAAGCGCAACGATCGGTTGGTCATTACCTACGGTGGCAAGGCAACGGAAGTACCGACCGACCCCATCACCCGTGCGGTTTTGAAGGGCTTCCTCGAGAAAGCAGGCGGAGCTGAGGTGAACCAGGTCAACGTCCGCAGCATGGCTACGCAGCTGGGAATCTTAGTCGAAGAAGTCAAGTCCAACGAAGAGACTGATTTCAACGAGTGGATGCATGTGGCCGTGTTCTCCGGTACCCAGAAGAGTTCCGTGGGCGGCACCTTTTTTAGCTCACACAATCTTCCGCGTATCGTTCGCATCAATAGTCAACCCGTGGAGATTATCCCCGAGGGCATCATCTTCCTGATGAACAACAAAGACCGGCCCGGCATCGTCGGTTATTTGGGTTCCTTGATGGGCAAGCACAACGTCAACATCGCCAGCATGACTTTGAACCGTGAAGAAGCTGGTGGACAAGCCCTTACAGTGCTGAATCTCGATAGCGTTCCCCCTGCCGCGCTGGTGGAGGAACTTTCGCGTGATCCAGACATCACCAACATTCGTGTCGTCAAGCTTTAGCCTCTCTTTTTCATGAGTACCAAGTCCCTTTTCCTCTTGTTTGTTTGCCTCCTGTCGGCTGCGGCGCTGCCTGCCTGCGGTGCTGCGGCTTCCAGCCAAATACAGCTTTTCGAGGACCCGGTTCTTATGAAAGGAAAGGGATTCGAGGTAAAGCGGAGTGAATTGGAAGCCTCGGTGACCGCCCTGCAGGCCACTCTGGCTGCCCAGGGACAGAACCTTCCTCCCAGCCGAGTCCGCGAGCTTGAGACCAATACTCTGAACCGGTTGGTCCTCACCCGGATCATCGTGCAGATGGCTTCCCCTGCCGACAAAGCCAAAGCGAAGGAGGAGGCAGACAAGATGATCGCCGCCGAAAAGGCCCGGGCTAACGGGGAAGCCACCATGAAGCGGCGATTGCTCGTGTTGGGGATGACGATGGAAGAGTTCGAGCGCAAAGCGCTGGAGGACAAATTAGTTGATATTGTTATCGATCGCGAGATCAAGAGTCAGATCACAGTGACTCCTGAGCAGGTTCAGGATTTCTACGAAAAGGGGATTGATTTTGAGGCTCGCGAGCTGCAAGGAGTGGTGGACAAGTTGGCAAAGGAGCAGCCTGATTCCATCTTCTACCGCGATGGGAAGCTGAAGTTGGAGGAATTGCTGGAGCGAAACAAGAAGCGGATGATTCGTCCCGAGACCGTGCGTGCTCAGCATATCCTGGTTTACACGATCGATTTGCTTACCAAAGAGCCGCTTTCGGACAAACCGTTGCTCGAAAAGCGCCAGCGGGTCGAGAAGCTCCTGGCTCGAGTCAAAGGAGGGGAGGACTTCACTAAGGTAGTTCTGGAAGCCTCCGAAGATCCCGAGGCCAAGACGACCAAGGGCGAGTATGAAGTAGCGGCCCAGGCGAATTTGGCCCCGGAGCTGCGGTCCGCCATTTTCTCGATGGGAGTCAACCAGATCAGCGATATTGTGGCCACTTCCTACGGTTTGCATATCGTAAAGGTCCTGGAGCGAACTCCGGCGGGCCGACCGCCTCTGGCTAAACTGGAGAAAGACCTCAAAGAAGCGCTGCTGAACCAAGAGACTCTTCGCAGAGTCCCGGCATTCGGTGAGAAGATCAAGAAGGAGTACCAGGTGGAAGTGGTGACTCCTCTGGATCGGTAGAGCCAGGGGCTGGTTTGCGTAACGGAAGCGCAACTCTTTCGCGTTTCAGGTGTTGCATTTCCACAGCAGGATATGTGGATCACATGCCGCCAGTTCGTTTTGTTGAGGATATGCCTCTGCCTCACGGTAGTAGCGAGTTTTGCGGCTGTCCATGCGGGGGGGATCATCAACGTTTTTACTCCCCAGAACATCGCTGCAGCCATGGCGGGGGGCGGGTTGGTGCTGTTCCGCGTCAGCGGTACGAACACCGTCACTACGCCTTACCAGATCGTGGCGGACACGACGGTGGATGCTACGGGGCAGAAGGTTCTTCTGAGTGGCGGGGGGGCTTCCCGCATCTTCGTGGTCAAGCAGGGTATTAAGCTGACTTTGGTCGGGATCAGCTTGGCGGGAGGGAAGGGCACGAATGGTGGGGCAATCTATAGCGAGGGGACGGTGGTTGCCACCAACTGTCTATTTCAAGGGAACAGTGCTAAAGGGACGGACGGTGTTTCCGGATACCAAGGGGCTGATGACGATGGTATCGGAGATAGGGGAGGGAATGGTGACAGCGGTTTAGCGGCACTAGGGGGTGCCATTTACAGCACCGGCGATGTAACCCTCAGCCAGTGCAGCTTCATGACCAACACTGCCCGGGCCGGCATCGGTGGCAATGGTGGTAACGGGGGGGATGGTGAATTCCAAGGTGGTGACGGGGGAGATGGGGGTGCAGGAGGTTTCGCTTTCGGTGGTGCGATTTGGAGTCAAGGACTGGTGCGGGTTGCGGCATGCGCCTTCTACGCCAACTCGGTCATTGGCGGTGATGGTGGGTATGGAGGGACCAATGGCAGCGGTGTATTCGACAGCTTCCCAGGGCACGGTGGGTTCGGCGGGGATGCCACTGGGGGCGCGATTTACTCGGCGGGGCGTGTTGAGGTGGTTGGCTCGGCGTTTGTGACCAATTCCGTAGCCGGAGGCGCTGGTAGACTGGCGGGAGTCGAGCCAAGCCAGGCAGGCAGGCACGGTCCTCGCGGTGGTTCGGCATTCGGAGGCGCCATTGCCTGTGCTACTCTTTACCTTACCAACTCCACTGTGTACGGCAGCGCGGCCTATGGCGGAGACGCAGGGGCAGGAGGATCAGGTCGATGGATTGGGGGAGACGGTGGCCCTGGAGGGCATGCTTTGGGAGGAGGTTTGTATGTGCTGGATTCAGGTTCGATTGTCTTCGCCACTCTGGCCACGAACTCGGTCGCAGGAGGCCTTCGCGGTGGGGCCGGTGACGGGCTGAATCCCGGTGAGGAAGGGCCGGATGGATGGTCGCAGGGCAGCCTGATTTACTCGGTCAATGGTTCCGTGGACGTGAACAACACGATCCTTTCCAGTGTCGATGACTGGCCGTCCCTGATGGGCGAAGTCACCGATGCCGGGGCGAACCTCTGCAGCGACTATTTCCTTCAATTGATCCACTCCAGCAGCCGAAACGGCCTTGACGCAAAACTAACTCCCCTCTCCAACGGGGGAGGAGCCACAGACACTTTGGGCTTGTTGCCCGAGAGTCCCGCCATCGATGCGGGTGCCGTAGTGGCTGGGGTCGAAACCGACCAACGCGGGATTTTCCGACCTCAGGGTGCTGCCCCGGACATTGGCGCACATGAAGTGGCGCAGACCCTGGTGATCGGAGGTCGGGTTTACCGCGGAGGCGCGGGGTATGCGGGCGTGCCTGTGGTTGCGACCCGCGATGGCGGGGTTGTGCTCACTGCGACCACGGACGCTTCTGGCCACTACTCCATCACGATGCCTGCGGTGATATCGGTACAGGTACTCGTGGCCCAATCCGGATCGGGCTTTACGCCGGACAAGTACAATCTTTCGGCATCTCAGGTCGGCACGGGGCCCACCAACCTGGATTTCCTGGCCAACCCTGAAAGTCTGAGTATCGAGAAGAAGTCGGCAACCAACCAGGTTCGAATCCTGCTCAAGGGGATCCCGCAAGTCACCTATCGCATCCAAGGGTCTTGGGACTTGGCGATCTGGCAAACGCTGCTTTCCAAGGCTGCGGACACCAACGGACTGGTGGAATTCATCGACTCCTATCCCTTGATCTCCACCAATCGCTCCTACCGCGCCGTCTATCCCTGATGGGTTTGTTGGTCCTGTGGCCTGGAGATCTCAAGGGGATGCTTGACCATCCTCTGTAAGCCTGTAAGAGATTGGGGATGACCAAGAACTCTATAGTCCTGCTCGCAACGGCCGCCAGCCTTGCTGCCATCACCGGCAACTCTGCTGAACCATCCGCCCCCAAGTTCAAGAAGATCCAGGTGACCCCTCAGTTCTGGGCCGAGGGTGCCCACGCTGCCGACTTCAACCATGACGGCAAGAAAGACATCGTCTATGGCCCTTTCTGGTGGAAAGGCCCTGACTTCAAGATTCGCCAGGAGTATTCCCCGGCGACGAACAGCTTTCAGCTCAAGAAGCCCGATGGTTCCACCGAAACCATCCCTGGGTTCGAGGGCGCGTTGGGTGTCAATAACGCCTACTCCCGGAACTTTCTGACCTACACCGGCGATTTCAACAAAGACGGGTGGGATGACATCCTGGTCTACGGGTTTCCGGGCGAGGAGACTTTTTGGTATGAGAATCCCAAAGGCCGAGAGGGTCATTGGCAGCGTCACGTGGCCATCGACGTCACCGACAACGAATCCCCCATGTTCGTGGATGTGAACGGGGACAAGGTTCCTGATATTCTCTGCAATTCCAAGGGGCACATCATCTTCGCGACCCTCAATCCGGCAGAGCCTACAAAACCCTGGAAAGTGCACAACATTTCCCCCAAGGGCGAGTGGCAGCGTTTCAGCCACGGCATTGGGATTGGTGACATCAACGGTGACGGGAAGATGGATATCCTGGACAAGGACGGGTGGTGGGAGCAGCCCGGCAGCCTGGAAGGCGACCCGGTCTGGAAGGTACATCCGTTTGCCTTCACGACGGACGGAGCCTGTCAGATGTGGGGACATGACGTGGATGGCGACGGAGACCAGGACGTGCTAACGACACTCGCACCCCATGGCTATGGGTTGGTCTGGTGGGAGAACTCCAAGGAGAATGGACAGATCACCTTCAAGAAGCATCTGATCATGGGTAAGGAAGCGAACGAGACTCGGCATGGGGTGAAATTCTCCCAGCCTCATGCCATCGAGTTGGTAGATATGAACCGCGACGGGCTTATGGACATGGTTACCGGCAAGCGCTTCTGGGCTCATGGTCCCCAAGGAGATGTTGAACCCAACGCTCCTGCGGTTCTCTACTGGTTCCAGTTGGTTCGCAACGCCGACAAATCCGTGGACTTCGTTCCTCACCTGATTGATAGCGATTCTGGGGTAGGGACGCAGGTGACCCCCATCGACGTCAACGGCGACGGACGGATGGACGTGGTGGTTGGCAACAAGAAAGGGTGCTTCGTCTTCCTTCAGGAATAGGTGCTGGAGTGTCTCGCTTCTAGGCATTCTAGACACTTTTTTTGCCTACGGGCAGGACAGTTTTGGGAGACTCAGGCCTTGGCCTGGGCTTTGTTAGGGATGCAGTCACCGTTTTTCGAGGTGCTGCATCCCTTTTCTTTTCTAGCTGATGCTCCGCGAAAAACGGAAAAAACACAGGAGTAGCGTGTGTGTAAAAAACTTATTATAAATCACTTATGGTTCTAACCACTTTGGTGACCCCCGAGGGTACTTACGGTTTTAGAGATTCTCGACTATTCCAATCATATTTGTATTTTGGGTGAAGTTACCCTGATGACCACGGCGGCCGAGAGTGCTGGCATGGCCGATGCTTTATGAAAAACCATGACGACGATGCTGATCATGGCTGCAGGAATCTGGATGGTGATCGCTCTGGTGATTTGCCTGGCTCTTGCCAAGGCTGCCAGCAGGAAGATGCCCCTTCCCGAATCTGCAGACCAGGAAATGCCCTTCGTCAGCATGGCGCGAGTCGGAGCCCCCGCTCGAGCCCACCGCGGCAATGCTGTTCTTGTCGGCGCAGTGTAGTCGGTAGCAGGTTTCGTGTTTTGTTACGTTTTTTGTCTCTCTCTCTAACTTGGGCAGAACTTGGGTTCTGCCCTTCTTCTTTTTATACACGAGGGTTCCGGGTCATGGCTTCCGAGCTGAAAGGTATCTCACGTTACGAGTAAGTTGCGAAGGATGGTGTAAACGCTCGCGGAGTCTGTCTCCGGAAGTGCGGGTCGAAGTCCGGAACCAGTGATGAGAAGGGGATGGAAGGTTGGGTCGGTCGGGCGGCATCCGTGGGAGCCTCGAACCATCGAAGCGTCCAGAGGAACTACATCCATGAGCATCCGGAAGCCGAGTTTCTTCTGAAGCAGCCGGAGAGCGATTCGGGCTTTCGGTGACCGCAGCGCTGGGTCAAGGAACAGTTCCACTGGGTCGTAGCCCGGCTTGCGATGGATATCCACGGTTCTGGCAAAATCCGGGGCCAGTCGATCGTTCTCCCAGTAGTAGTAGGTGAACCAGGCGTTGGGCTCCGCGACGGCAACCAAGTCGCCTGCCCTAGGGTGATCCAAACCGAGACCACGCTTGGCGGAAGCGTCCAGCACGGCGGAGACCCCCTGGGCCTTTTCCAGGACCTCGCGAACCCGGAGCAGTAACCCAGGGTCCTTCACGTAGATGTGTGCAATTTGGTGGTCTGCCACGGCAAAGGCCGCGCTTGCTCCGCAGTCAAGGATTTCCAGACCCAGCTCCTCCCGAATGGCGATCCAGCCATGCTGGCGGAAGAGGCGGTTGAGATGAACAGGCTTGTCTACGGCCACAATCCCGTACTCGGAAAGGAGGACCACCTCCACCGATCTGCCGTTGAAATAGGAGAGGAGCTGGCCCACGATCTCATCAATCTCCCGGATACTGACGTGGATTCTCGGATCGTTGGGCCCGTATCGCTGGAGGTTGTAGTCCAGGTGCGGCAGGTACACAAGGTGGAGGTCGGGTCGGTGACGTTCTTCGATCCACTTGGCTGCTTCTGCGATCCAGCGAGACACGGCGTCCGCCTTTCCCTGGGGAGTGTCGAGGCCGGCGGCGGGTCCCCAGAAGGAAGGGAACGGAAACTCCCCTAGATCACTCTTGATGTCGTGGCGGATCGAACCTGGCCAGGTGTAAATGTCAAAGACCTTCCGTCCGTCCGCAGGATACATCGGCCGAGGGGTGATGCTCCAATCTACGGTGGAGTACATGTTGTACCACCAGAATGTGTTCGCGCAGGTGAATCCAGGCTGGTTTTGACGCAGGTCCTCCCAAAGCTTGCGAGTCTGGACCAGGTGATTCGATTGCTTCCAGAACTGAACTTCGGCCAGCTCACGGTTGTACCAACCATTGCCTACGATGCCGTGTTGGGACGGGGTGACCCCGGTAAGGTAGTTGCTTTGAGCCGTGCAGGTGACAGCCGGAAAGGGGGGCTCGATCCGCGTGAGCTGGCCATTCCTGAGGAACCGCATGATCGCAGGGCAATGCTCCCCTAGTAGTGCCTCGCACAGCCCCACCACATTGATAACGACGCACCGACTCACAGGGCCTCCTCATTGAGTTCTTCGAGCGAAGCGAAAACCACATCCTGATCTACGGTGTGAATTTCAACGGCTTTTCCAATCCCCGCCAGCATGGTGATGGTCAGCTCTCCTCCCAGGTGTTCGCGGAACTCCTCCAAGCCGGCCAGAAGCGACGGGTGTCTGCCATTGGCTTCCGGCTTCAACAGGTCCGAGTGGAATGCGAAGCCCAGCCGTCGAATCAGGTTCAGGATTCGCCTCAGACTGGCCCGATCCAGATTTCCACAGCGCGCTGAGTAGATGCTGTCCAGGGCCATTCCTATGGCGACCGCTTCACCGTGGCGCATCGTGAAGCCCGAAAGAGCCTCCAGCTTGTGCGCCGCCCAATGCCCGAAGTCCAAGGGGCGTGAGGATCCCCGCTCGAAGGGATCACCCGAGCCTGTGATATGGTCCAAGTGAAGAGTCGCCGCTCTTCGGATCAGGGTTTCTGTGGTTGCCGGATCCCGTCTCAGCAACTCGTCTGCGTGAGCCTCGATCCAATCGAAGAACGACGCGTCGCGAATCAGGGCCACTTTGATCGCTTCGGCAAAACCACCCTGCAATTCGCGGAAAGGCATGTTCTCAAGGAACAGACTATCAAGAATGACCGCGTGCGGTGGGGCAAAAGTGCCCAGAAAGTTCTTCTTGCCGAAGGCATTGATGCCGTTCTTCACCCCGACTCCCGAGTCGGCCTGCGCCAGGCCGGTGGTTGGGATTCGTATGAGCCTGATGCCCCGGTGGGCCAGAGCTGCTGCGAAGCCTGCCACATCCAGGTGTGCCCCCCCACCGACTGCGATAAGATAGGAATGCCGGCAGAGCCCGCGGTGATGGATCTCTTCCAGTAGCTTCCAGAGAATCGCCGGATCATTCTTACAGGCCTCTCCGCCGGGGATCTCGAGGAGCGCGGGCGCAGGGAGTGGGTGCGGAATCAGGGCCGCGATGGAGGCATGGATTCTGGCCTTAAGCGCCGGGGACGATTCCAGAAGCCCGGAATCCGCCGTCACCAGAACCCTGGGGGGATAGGGCTGCGTTTCCTTACCCAACAAGCGTGCGAGAGTTGGGTTGGATTCACAGAACACATCGCGGGTGAAGAGGATCCGGTGCTGCCACCGGACCTCAAAACTCTTGGACGCTTCAGTCATGCAAAGTGGGGACGACCATCACTTCTTGCTTCCAAGGGCCCATTCTAGTTATGCTGATCGAAATTGCAAATCTAGCGATAAGAGGGGCAAGGGTGAATTCCAATAGAAACAGGTTTTGCGGTGAACGAGCTGTACAGGGCCTTTGGCCGACTGCGAAACGAGCCAATCCTCAGGCTAGCCAGCAGGGGCGCGCCGCGCGGCTCCACTGGTGGGTGCTGGCAGTCCTGCTGTTAGTCGGAGACGCCATGGGGAACCGAGCCGCTGCCGCCACGGTGGCGAGTTCCTTTTACTGCATGTCACTCCAGATGGCAGATTCCACCGCCAAGCTGCTCGGGCTCACCTACACGCTCGGCTTCTCCAGTACCGATCATGATCCCATTGACCACGAACTTGTCTGGATGGTGCCGATGGAAGCTCCCCGTTCGCACGGAGGGTTCTTTTGGCTCTTGGATCCCTCGCTCGGAGAACCCATTTTCCTCTCCTTCCTGCTGGATCTTCCACCCTCGCAGGACAGCAACAGTAACCTGATCCCCGACTTTTTTGAACCATTTCTAGCCATCGAATCGGTCCAAACCCAAGGTGAATATGCGGATCCACTCTTCGGTACGGGTCCGCTGAAGGCGACATGGTCCCGGGCTGCAGATGCCACCAACGGCGTCTGCAAACTGGAGTTTCCCAATCTGGGTCTGACATTTCAGCCGACTTTTGAGATCCTCTACTTGGACGGGACGTATACCTATGGGCAGCAAGGCACCAACATGAGTGGTATGGTTAGTCTGTCCAATGTTTTCCATCGCGAGCTTACGCTGACTGGGCCTTTGCGTCTCCGTCGTTATAGCAACGATGAAGTGGACTTCCTCGACGGTGAGTGGACCAATCAGGTGGACCAGGCTCTTGCGTATTACGGGCAGGAACCCCTCCAGCGCCATGGCAATCAGTATTTTGCCAGCGTTTTCATTGAGGACTGGGACCCCAGTACGATCGAGCAAAGTTATACGGATTGGGTTCTGCGCTTGGTAGATGTGCGCGACACGGACGGCGACGGGATCCCCGACCTCAGCGATCTGCCGATGGACGTGCGTCCTCCGGAACTAGCGCTGGCAATACAGGCCAACGGGCTCGTGCTGACCCTGCGGGGAGACCAGGGCCTGACGGTCGACTTGGAGCAGACCTACGATCTTGGCGCCGGCAAATGGACCACCAACAGCACCTTTGTTCTGACGAACTCGACTACGACGGTACAGCTGGGTACACCCAAGTCCAGTCCTTGGTTCTGGAGGGCCAAAGCGAAGTACTGAGCCGTGTCCATGCAGTTGAACAGGAGGCAGCAGAGAGAGCAGAGCCGTCAGACGGAGTCAGAATCGCTCCTCGCGGTCCGTTCAAGCGTTCACTGGACGGTGAAAGTGATACGTCCATCTCGATCGTGAGACCGCATAAGCCCGATCTCTGCTGTCTCCGCTGACTCCTGTTCTTGATTGAATTGTTGCGGCTGAGAGGCCTCTTGCGGAGGGTCATTGCCGCAGAAGTGCGGTGGCGTGTTGGCGGGCCGCTTCGGACTGCCCGCCGAGCATACGCGCCAGTTCAGTGACGCGTTCTTTCGGAGTGAGCGCGCGCATGGAGCAGGTGGTTCTGCCTTCGCGAGTTTCCTTCTCCACCAGGAAATGCGCCGAGGCTGCGGCCGCCACCACCGGCAGATGGGTGATGCAGATCACCTGCCTTTGCTCGCCGATCTGGCGCATTTTGCTGCCAACGGCATTCCCGGTCTCTCCACCCACATTGGCATCCACCTCGTCAAAGATGAGTACGGGCACGCGGTCCTGGGTGGCCAGAACGGTCTTCAAGGCGAGCATGACCCTGGCTAACTCACCGGAGGAGGCGATCGCTCGCAAAGGTTTCGCCGGTTCCCCCGGGTTGGGGGCAAAGACGAACTCTACCCTGTCCCAACCGCTTTCCCTCAAGTTCGCCGCGTTGGCAAGGGGATCCCCGCTGCTTTCGATGGAGACCGAGAACGAGCTCTGCCGAAATCCCAGTTCGGCAAGGTGTTTCTTGACCGAACCTTCCAACCTGGGGGCCACCGCCCGTCGTGACGCGCCCAGCTTGGTCCCCATCGCCACGAGCCGCGTTTGAATGCGGGCCTTCTCCAAATCCAGGCGGGCCAACGCCTGCTCCCGGCTTTCCAGTTCGCCCAGTCTCGAGCGGGCTTGCTCCCCGAACTGGAGTACGTTTGCCACGGTGGGGCCGTACTTCCGTTTCAGACCCTGGATCACCCCCAGCCTTTCCTCCATCTCCTGTAATCGTGATGGGTCGAGGTCGATCCGGTCCGCGTATTTTGACACTGAGGACTGCAGTTCCTTCACCAGGCCAACCGCCTGGTCTTGCAGATCGGCAAACGAGCCTGAAGCCGGGTCGAGACGCTGCAATTCGTGTAACTGGCGTCCCAGGAGGCCCAGTTGATTCAGCAGCGAAGCGTTGTCACCCCCGATTAGCTCGAGGCTGGACTGGCTCATTTCCAGGAGACGCGCCGCGTTGGAGCAACGTCGATGTTCGTTTGCGAGGGATTCTTCCTCTTCCTCGGTCAGACGGGCCTCGCTGATCTCGCGAACCTGATGCCGGAGCAACTCCAATTGTTGCGCGTAGGTGCGTTCGTCCAGGATGAGATCGGCCTTTTTCTGCTCCACCACCCGCAGGGAACGGACTAAGGTGGCGAATTCCTCTGCGGCCGTGTCCAGCCCACCATAGGCGTCCAGAATGCGAAGTTGCTGTGAGGAATCCAGCAGCGTTTGGTGGTCATGAGGCCCGTGAATGTCCACCAGCAAGTTCCCAAGCTCTTCCAGGATTCCGAGGGTCACGGGGCTGCCATTGACAAACTGCCGATTGGTGCCGGAAGGTGTGAAACTGCGCTTGAGGACCAACTGCGCGTCTTCCCCCATTTCCAACCCCCGCTCCTCGAGACAGCCCTGGATCGCTTTTGGACTTCGGGAGACGTCGAACACGGCTTCCACCGTACACTGTTCAGCTCCAGAACGAAGGAGTGAGCGGTCCGCTCGTTCGCCCAGGACCAGTTTGAGCGCGCCGATCAAAATGGACTTCCCTGCACCCGTCTCGCCGGTGATAGCGAGGTATCCCGCCGGCAACTCCAAGGTGACATCCGCCGCTAGCGCAAGATTCTTGATGCGCAAGGTGGTGAGCATGACAAGATTTCGTTCGCGCCCAATTTGGAGGGTGTGGTAGGCTTTCGCCAGCAAATTGTGGAATGGACCGCTCAACTCCTGCACGACCACTCGAAGTTCGGTGCCCTTCAAGGGACCGAAGGAGTGCGCCGTCTGGGCCGGTTCTGATTCATCATGGCATTTTCTTTCATCTTCCTGGGATCTGGCACTTCCCAAGGCGTACCCATCATTGGCAAGGAATATCCGCCCGAATTCCTGGCGAATGCCAAGAACCACCGCACCCGCCCCTCGCTCTACATCGAAACCAGCGAGGTTCGACTGGTGATCGACACCACCCCGGAGTTCCGCATGCAGGTGCTTCGCGAGGGGCTTCGGACGATTGACGCGGTGCTGGTCACCCACGGCCATGCAGACCATATCATGGGCATGGATGACTGTCGTCGGTTCTGCGATGTTCGAGGAAGTTCGCTTCCCATCTACGCTTCGCCGGAGACGATGAAGACGCTGCGGCGCGTGTTTCTCTACGCTTTTGAGACTCATCCTGTGCCGAAAGGTTACTTTGCCCCCGACCCCCGGGAGGTAGTGGGTCCATTTCGGTTGGGAGATTTGGAGATCACTCCTGTCACCTTGCCCCACGGCCGAATCGACTCTACGGGCTTTCTCTTCTGCCAGGCTGGATGCAAACGCCTGGCCTACTTGAGCGACTGCAAGTCGGTCCCAGGACCGGTCCTGGAACTGGTTCAGGGGGTGGAGGTGGCGGTCCTGGATGCTCTGCGTCCGCAGCCGCATCCGACGCATATGTGCCTGGATGAGGCGCTGGCTGCGGCGCGCCGGATTGGGGCCCGGCAGACCTTTTTGACGCATTTGACCCATGACTACGACCACGATATCAGTCAGGCTGAGTTGCCAGATGGCACCTTTCTAGCCTATGATGGGTTGAAGATGAGTCTTTAGTACGGTGAACATGAATCGCAGAAATAACAGCATGAGTGATCTTGGCTTGGTTACGTATTCGTCTTTTGGCCGAATGGCTCTTCGACTCCTTTGGTCTGGCATCGCGATCGCCCTTTCGGCGCTGGGAAACTGCCAGTCCACCGGGGCTGGAGCGCAAGTAGTGGTCGTCTACAATAGCAAGGTGGTCCCCGACTCAAAACTGATTGCTCAGCACTACGCGAAGCTCAGGCAAGTGCCTGAAAGCCAGATCCTGGGGTTGGCGTTGCCCGAGGGTGAGAACATCTCCCGAGCGGACTACGCCGAGAAGCTTGAGAAGCCGCTCTTGGCATTCTTGGAGTCAAAGAAACTGTTGCAGTTCCAGGACGAACTCCAAGCGGGGCAGGGTTCGGCTCCCGGCAAGATTCTCCGACGACCCGTCGCGGCATCGATCCGCTACCTCGTCCTCTGCTATGGGGTGCCGGTACGGATTCTGGTGGATACCAATCTGGCCGAGGTGATCTCGGAAAAGCAACCTCCGGAATTGAGGCGGAACGAAGCCGCCGTGGATAGCGAGCTGGCTCTGCTGCCACTGAGCCAATACTCAAGGAAACTCACTGGGCCTGCGCCGAACCCGGTTCTGGCAGTCACCAACGCCGATGCCATCCACCCTACCAAAGGGGTGTTGATGGTGGCACGGCTGGATGGCCCGACCCCTGCGATCGCACAGTCCCTGGTGGACAAGGCGATCCAGGCGGAACAAAACGGTTTTTGGGGTAGAGCCTATTTCGATGCGCGGGGTTTGAAGGAAGGCACCTACAAGGTGGGAGACGACTGGATTCGCTCCGCTGCCGATACCGCGAGGCGTCAGGGATTCGAGACGCTGCTGGATGAAGGGCCTGCGACTTTCTCGGCCGGTTTTCCCTTGGCCCAGATTGCGCTTTATGCCGGATGGTACGAGCGGCACGCCTGCGGGCCTTTCGCTCTTCCCAAGGTCGAGTTTATGCCAGGTGCGATTGCCTATCACTTGCATTCCTTCAGTGCAGCGCCATTCAGGTCCACCACGGAAGCCTGGGTGGGACCTTTGCTGGCGAAGGGTGCCACCGCCACACTCGGTTGCGTCTACGAACCCTACCTGGAAATGACCCCCGACCTGAGCCTTTTCTTTTCCCGCATGTTGGTCGGACGGTTCACTTTTGGTGAGGCTGCCTATGCTGCGCAACGGACCCTATCGTGGCAGACCACGGTCGTGGGTGACCCTCTTTACCGCCCGATGCCCGATGACCCTCAGAAGCTTCACGAACGGCTCACTCAGGCGAAGAACCCTTTGTTGGAATGGTCCCATCTCCGGGTCGTGAACCTGAACCTCGCCACGGGGGTGGGTGCTTCCGACATGATTCCTTATCTGCAAGAACAGCCCATCTCCAAAAACAGCGCCGTTTTGCAGCAGAAACTGGGCGATCTCCATATTCTTGCCGGCAAAGTGGCTGAAGGCGCTGAGTACTATCTGAGCGCGATCAAGCACAAACCCTCCCCGCAGGAGAAAATTCATCTCCAAGTTGCGCTCACGAAAATGCTCCCCATCCTCAATCGGAAGGAGGAGGCTCTCTCCATCTACCAGGACTTTTTCAAAGAGCACCCCGACTATCCGGATCGACTGTTCCTTTACCAGAAGGCCGCTCCCCTTGCTGCCGAGTTGGGTAACAAGAGCCTCAGCGAGAAGTATGAGAAGGAGGTTCAACGTCTCTCACCGCCCCCTGGCAGGTGACAGGTTCTGGCTTCTTGCCGCATTCGAGGTGCAAGGCTCCTGCTGCGGAACTCCGCAGGGCGAAAACGCCGGGGATGGCCGGTCAGCGTAGGTTGCCTATTTTGCCCAAAGTGCGACCAGGTTCCTGCAAACTTGCGCGCACAATTCCATGTCCTGAAGGGTAATCCACTCCAACGGACCGTGGACATTGTGTTGTCCGGAGGAAAGGTTTGGGGTGGGAAGTCCTCGGCCGCTGAGGCAACTACCATCGGTTCCGCCGCGAATTGGCGGTGAGGTGGGTGTCAGTCCTGCGGCTTTCGTGGCTTCTTTCGCGAGGTTCACCGGCCTAGGATCCTTCTTCAGCGCCAGGGCCATGTTTCGATAGTTTGGGGAGAACTCGACACGGATGCGGGCTCGGGGTTCGGTCGCCTGAATTCCACGGCACAAGCCCGCGACGCGGTTTCGCTTGTCTCTCAACCCAGCTTCGTCAAAATCGCGGAGGATGAACTCCAAAGTGACCTGGGCAGCGTTGCCTTGGATCCTGACCGGGTGAAGGTACCCCTGATGGTCTTCGGAAGTCTCCGGGCTGACGTACTCCCGCGGGAGGGCAGCAATGAGTTTTCCTGCCAGGTGCACCGCGTTGACCATCCGGTGCATGCGCGCCGTGCCAGGGTGTGTGGCTACGCCTTCGATGGTCACGATGGCCGAGTCTCCGGAGAACGACTCTCCTACGACCTCGCCCATCCCGCCTCCATCCAAAGTATACCCGAAATCCGCACCTAAACGCTTGAGATCCACCGAAGCAGCACCGCAAAGGCCTACTTCTTCGTCGGGAAGGAAACAAAGCCGGATGGGGCCGTGGGCAAGACTACGATCCGCCATCAGCAGGTGCGCCAGGTGCATGATAATGGCCACTCCCGCCTTGTCATCCGACCCCAGCAGCGTTTTGCCGCTGGCGGTGATGAGGTCTTTGCCCACGGCGGACTGCAAATGAGGGTCGGTGCGTCGGTCCAAGACCTTGGTGGGATCGTCAGGCAGGCGAATTGGTTTGCCGTTCCATTTGCGATGTACCAGGGGCTTCACGTTGGTCCCGCTGAAGTCGGGTGCCGTATCCACATGCGCGAGGAAGGCGATCGTCGGCACGAACTTTTTCGGGGTCCTGGTCGGCACGGTGCCCATCAGGTGTCCTTGTGGGCTCAGGTGGATGTCCTTCAACCCTAGCGCTCCCATTTCCTTTTGCAGCTGACGCAGCAAGACCCACTGGCCAGGCGTCGAGGGAGTGGTCGCCGCCCCCGCTTTGCTTTGGGTGTCGACTTTGACATAACTCAGAAAACGTTCCAGCAACCGCGCGGGGGTGGCGGGTTCGATGGTGGTCTTGGTTTTCGTACTCATAGATCTGGGTTTGTCCTCAGCTTTGCTTCTTCTGTACGGCCGAGTCTCGTTGCGCCCAGGCAGGGTCTGCGTCCGGGTAATCTAAGTTGTAGTGCAGGCCGCGGCTTTCAGGACGCTGCATGGCGCACTGCACAATCAGGTCGGCAACCGTGGCGATGTTCCGTAACTCGAGCAGGTCCGCCGTCACCGTGTAGTCCCAGTAGTATTCCTGGATCTCCGCCTGCAAGTTGATGATCCGTTTTTGGGCTCTCTGCAGACGCTTGTTGGTGCGCACAATGCCGACGTAATCCCACATGAGCCGCCGGATTTCGTCCCAGAGATGCGACACCACGACCAACTCATCGGGATTGTGGGCGTCTCCGGATTGCCATGGCGGAATGGCGCCCGGCGCCGGCGGGGTGGGGTGGCTGGAGGCTTTCTGGGCTGCGCGGTGGGCGCAAACGACCGCCTCCAGCAGGGAGTTGCTGGCCAGACGGTTGGCCCCATGAAGTCCCGTGCAGGAGACTTCACCCACCGCCAGGAGACCGTCAATGCCCGTCTCACCATCCAGGGTGGTTCGAACTCCTCCGCACTGGTAGTGTGCCGCCGGCACGACCGGAATGGGTTCCTTGGTGATGTCGATTCCGTAGCCAAGACAAGTCCGGTAGATGTTCGGGAATCGATTGATAATGAACGGGGCGGGCTTGTTGGTGATGTCGAGAAAAACGTGGTCACTCCCGCTTTTCTTCATCTCGCTGTCGATGGCCCTGGCCACGATGTCGCGCGGGGCGAGGGATTTCATCGGATGATAGGCATCCATGAACTCGTTCCCTGCAAAAGTTCGGAGCACTGCACCCTCGCCGCGCACCGCTTCGCTGATGAGAAACGATTTGGCTTTCGGGTGATAAAGGCAGGTGGGGTGAAACTGCATGAACTCCATGTTCGAAATGGTAGCTCCCGCGCGATAGGCCATGGCCACGCCGTCCCCGGTCGCAATATCCGGGTTGGTGGTGTACAGATAGACCTTGCCGCACCCTCCGGTGGCCAGCACGGTGGTTCCTGCCGAAAAGGTCTTCACCTGCTGCGTCTCCTTGTCGAAGACATAGGCTCCGAGGCAACGGTTAGGCCCCTCATCGCCTTGAAGTTTCTGGGAGGTGACCAAGTCAATGGCTACGTGGTTTTCGAAGATCTGGATGTTGGACTCGTGCTCAGCCGCATCGAGGAGAGCCCGTTCGATTTCGCGTCCCGTGATATCCTGAGCGTGGAGCACTCGCCGCTTCGAGTGGCCGCCCTCTTTTCCCAGGTCGAACTCCTTCATGCCACCCGACCGGGGCACTTCGCGCTCCGTGAAGCGGATTCCAAGGGCCACCAGTTCCGCGATGCGGGCGGGCCCTTCCTCCACAATGGTCCGGACCACCGTCTCTCGGCAGAGACCCGCTCCCGCGACCAGCGTGTCCTGGACATGCATCTCGACCGTGTCTTCCTTGCTCGTCACGGCTGCGATGCCGCCTTGGGCATAATTGGTGTTGGACTCAGCGCTGCTCTTCTTGGTGACGATTGCCACCTTTCCGTGCTTGGCGAGTTTCAGCGCACAGGAGAGTCCCGCGATGCCGCTGCCCAGGACGAGGTAATCGAAGCGGAGCGTCAGTTCGTTCATAAGATTCGGGTCTGTCAAAGTTGGGCGTTGTCGATGAGGCGGGTCTTTCCTACGAACACCGCCAGGGCCACGTGCGTTCCGCGCTTCACGAACGCCGCCGGCTCCAGGGTCTCTGAGTCAAAGAACTCGATGTAGTCGACTCGCGCCTCCGGCTCTCGCTCGATCAGGCCTTTTAGCTCTTTGCGCAGCGCACTGGCTCGGACCTGGGAATGGCTTGCCAGTTTCTCGGAAGCAGCTCGGATCGCTCGAGACAACGCCGTGGCCTGCTGACGCTGCTCCGGCGATAGGTATTTGTTGCGCGAACTCATCGCCAGCCCATCGCTCTCGCGGTGGGTGGGAGCGACCACCATGGTTAACGGGAAGTTCAAATCACGAACCATTCGTTGCAGCACGGCCGCTTGCTGCCAATCCTTGGCCCCGAACACCGCCACATCAGGAAGCACCAGGTTGAACAGCTTGGCCACCACCGTGGTGACCCCCCGGAAATGCGTGGGACGCGAACTTCCTTCCATGGGTTGGGAAAGCTGGTTCTCGACGACGTAAGTGCTGTAACCTGTCCCCGTTCCCTTGGTGTACATCTCCTCGTCTTTCGGAACGAAGAGAACATCCACACCCGCTTCGCGACATAACCGAGTGTCACGAGCCAAATCCCGGGGATACTTGGCCAGGTCTTCGGTGGGCGCAAATTGGGTCGGATTCACATAAATGCTGACCACAACCTTGCCCTTGGCTCCAACACGTTTTCGTGCTTCGGTGACCAGCGAGATGTGCCCGGCGTGCAGGTAACCCATCGTCGGCACGAATCCCACTTTCGCTCCGTGCGTCTTCCAGTGAAGCGCACGCTTCTGCATGGCAGTCAGAGACGTAACAGTCTGCATACGACACCCAAAGCTACCATGGACGAGCAGGAGTGGCGAGGTATTTGCGCGCCCAAGCGCTCAGATGCGTTGGAAGTCGGCAGCAGAGGGTGGGTTCACCATGAAGAGCAGGAAGGACCATGAAGAGGGTCTTTCTTCATGTTTCTTCATGAACTTCATGGTGAAGTCTCTTCCCTGCCTGCGGCTACTGGCCCTTCAGTCGGTAGAACGAGGAGGTGTTGGTGACAGTTTACGGACCCTTACCCTTTCCCTTCTGTGAACGCTGAAGGGCTTCCGTGAACCAGTCCACCGGTGCAGGGGCTGAGGGCTTGCCCTGCGCGGGGCCCGGTTGGGTGCGAGGGGAGGCTGGCGAGGTTTTGGTACCCGACGCTGGACCAATCTGCGGGCTTGCTTTCATCGAGAGTGCGATGCGCTTTCGCGGCAGGTCCACTTCGGTCACGGTCACCATCACCTTTTGGTGGACCTTGACTACTTCCGCCGGGTCTTTGACGAAGCGGTCCGCCAGTTGGCTCACGTGGACCAGTCCGTCCTGGTGCACGCCGATGTCCACAAATGCGCCGAACGCAGTGACGTTGGTGACGATCCCTGGGAGTTTCATCCCGGGCTTCAGGTCCTCCATCTTCTGCACGCCTTCCTGGAAGGAGAAGACCTCGAACTGCCGGCGTGGATCGCGTCCGGGCTTGGCTAGTTCGGCAAGAATGTCGTTGAGGGTCGGCAAACCGACAGATTCCGTCACGTACTTCTGGAGTTGGATTCGCTGGCGCAATTGCGGGTTGCGCAGCAAGTCAGCCACCGCGCAAGACGCGTCCCGCGCCATGGTAGCCACGAGGTCGTAGCTCTCGGGGTGGACCGCGCTGGCATCCAGCGGGTTTTCCGCATCGCGAATGCGAAGAAAGCCGGCCGCCTGCTCGAACGCCTTGGGTCCCAACCGCGGTACCTGGAGCAGTTTTTGTCGCGAGGGGAAGGGCCCGTGCTCGTTACGATAGGCAACGATGTTGGCAGCCAAGGCGGGTCCCAAGCCCGAGACGTAGCTGAGTAACTGCTTGCTGGCGGTGTTGAGCTCTACGCCAACGCCGTTGACGCAACTCATCACTACATCGTCGAGGCTCCGCTTGAGCGCGGTCTGGTCCACGTCATGTTGGTACTGGCCGACGCCGATTGATTTGGGATCCAGCTTCACCAACTCGGCGAGTGGATCCGTCAAGCGCCTGCCAATGGAGACCGCTCCGCGGACCGTCACATCCTGGTCCGGGAATTCTTCCCGCGCCACTTCGGAGGCGGAGTAGATCGAAGCGCCACTTTCGTTGACCATCACGACGGGAATCGAGGCGGGCAGATTCAGTTTGCGCACGAATGCCTCGGTCTCCCGACCGGCAGTGCCGTTGCCGATCGCAATCGCCTCCACTTGGAACTTGCGAACCAGGGCCAGAACAGTCTCCGCAGCCTCACGCACCTCGCTTGGAGACGACGCGGTGGGATACACGACTCCGTGGTGGAGGAGTTTTCCCTGGCGATCGAGGCAGACAACCTTGCACCCGGTCCGAAAACCCGGATCGATCGCCAGCACATTCTTCTGCCCCAACGGAGGTGCGAGCAGCAGTTCTCGAAGGTTATCGGCGAAGACGCGGATCGCCTCCGTGTCAGCACGTTTCTTGGACTCCAGGCGCAACTCCACCTCGATCGCTGGTCCGAGTAAGCGCTTGTAGCTGTCCTGTACCGCCAGTCGCACGTGCCCTGCCGCTGGGCCCTTACCCTTGGCGAATAGAGGTTCCAAGAGGCTCAAGGCCTTCTCCTCCGGCGGGTTGATCCGGACGATCAGGGCTCCCTCTGTCTCCCCCCGGCGAATCGCCAGCATCCGATGGCTGGGGATCGCTGAAACGGGCTCGGTCCAGTCGAAATAGTCCTTGTACTTGGCACCGACCTCCGCTTTGTCGGAAATCACCTTGGATCGAACCACTCCGTCGGAGTGATAGAGTTCTCGCAAGTGGGTTCTGGCCAAAGCGTCATCGCTAATCCGTTCTGCCAGGATATCTCGAGCTCCGGCCAGAGCCATTTCGACAGTCTCAACCCCTTTCTCCGCGCTGAGAAAGGCTTTTGCTTCCTTTTCAGGATCTGCCGTATCCTGGTGTTGGAAGAGGAGGTCGGCCAACGGTTCCAATCCTTGTTCCTTCGCGATCGTGGCGCGGGTGCGGCGTTTGGGTCGGTAGGGTAGGTAGATGTCCTCCAAGGCTGTCAGGGTATCCGCTTTGGCGATGGCTGTACGAAGTTCGTCGGTGAGAAGGTTCCGTTCCTCCAAGGATTTCAGGATGGATTCTCGCCGTTGGTCGGTCTCGGCCAGGCTAATCAGCCGGTCCCGGATGCTGGCGATTGCGACCTCATCCAGCGATCCGGTGGCCTCCTTACGGTAACGGGCGATGAAGGGGACGGTAGACCCATCGGCCAGCAACTTGGCGGTTGCCGCAACCTGTTGAGGGAGAACCTTGAGTTCCCCGGCGATCCTAGATACGTAGACAGCGCTCATCGGTAATTCGGGGCGGCATCTGTAACCAAGGGAGCCAAGGAAGTAAACCCGATTCTCCGACAAAGAAGAAGGCCACCAGGGGATTTAATCCCTGGCGGCCGATCAGGAGCTCTTTCCGAAGCGCCTTAGCGAGAGGTTAGGGCTGCCGGTTCTGGTTTCTCATGAGCACAGCCCACATTGGTCGGCACCTCGGCACGACGGTCCGTGGGCTGAACCAGTCCCTTCCCCAGCAGGTAGGCTTCGACCTCGTCACCACTGACGTCGGCCAGCATCACCCCATCCACTTCCACGCAGGGGCTGAGTGTCTGGCCGCTCTTCTCGATCATCTCCTGGCGCTGAAAAGGATCGTTGAGAATGTCCCGGTCCTCAAAGGGCAATTCGTGTTTGCGCAAGGCCGCGCGGACACCCTTACTCCATCCGCAGTGCGGTTTCAAATAGGCTACAATAGATGGCTTGTTCATAGCTTCCACTTCGATCATTCAATGTTTCCAAGGCATTAATATAGATGCCAAAAATTGTTCAGTAAATAGCAAAAAAGAGTTATAAAATCCAAACAGAGTAACTTTCGTGCCTATGAAAAGGAGCGTTTGTCTCTCATCCAAGAGCGCTTCAGCGGACTCTTGGGGTTTGGGTGATGGGACCACAGAATGAATTGTAAAGCATGTATGATCAACCACATAACACAATTGCTTGTTCTATCTATGCTCTTGAAAGCCTGTCAAGGAACGGATGGATAGACCCCCGTCACAACAAAAGAGAATGGAATAATTGAGATTAGCATGAAAGTGGTATGAAGATTTGACAATACGATAAATAAGAGTATTGGATTCTGAGAGTAAATAAGCTGTTGGGCAATCCTAAGGCCAAACGCGAATGAAAAAGAACAAACGAATACTTGGAGCCATTACGGGCTTGTTTCTGGCTTCTGTTTGGTTTGCCTCTCGTTGGGCTGTGTCCCTCGAATCCCAGGTGCCCTCCCTCCAAGTCGAGAGTCTGCCGACCCGGCAGGTTCGGCTCTCCTGGCCGCAGGTCGCTGCGGAATACTTTCTGGAAGAGACTCAAGCCTTGGGTTCAGGGGGCATTTGGTCGCGAGTCTTGCAGACACCGCAGCTTGCAGGCGGCCGATTCGCTTTGACCATCGATCCGCTGGGGGTGAGCCGCTTTTACCGGCTTCGGGCCGCTAGCCAGTCCGTACTTACCTTGGTGACGGAGACCTCTCCACCGAACGGAGCCAACGGGGTGGCGGTAACTCGCGACACCATATTTCAGCTCTCAGCTCCTTTAGCCCCTGACGTTGTCGTAGATACTCAGCAAATCTACGCTGAGTTCGCAGGCAGGCGTTTACTAGCCCGTGTTGAGGTTGATTCCACGCGTGACAAGATCACCTTGTTTTACCTCGAGGACCTTCCCCAAGGGGCCCGCATTAAGGTCACGCTCGAGGGCGATTCCTTGAGGGATGTGAGTGGATTCCCGGTGGATGCGGATAGCAACGGGATTCCCGGCGGTCGCAGGGAGATCTTTTTTGACACTTTTAGCGCAACCCCGGTGAGCAACACGGCAGTGATCGGCAAGGTCTATGCCTCCGATCCTCAGCCCGGTCCCAGCCCAGGGGAATTCGTCAACCGGCCTCTGAAGGGGGTGGTCATTACTGTGGACGGCGCTGAGGAGACCTTGCGAGCTGTGACGGATGCACAAGGAGCTTTCAAGTTGGAGCCGGCTCCCGTGGGAAGGTTTTTCGTGCATGTGGATGGGCACACCGCCGAGGGGAGTCAATGGCCGGATGGGGACTATTATCCGGTGATTGGCAAGGCTTGGGAGGCGGTTGCCGGAAGGTTGGACAACCTGGCCGCTGGCACGGGCGAGATCTTTCTTCCTCTCGTCAAGAAGGGGACCCTGCAGGCGGTGAGCGCCACAGAAGACACAACCATCAAACCGCCGCAGGAGGTGGTGAATGAGAACCCGGCCATGAAGGAGGTGCAGTTGGTGGTGCCTGCCAATTCGCTCTTTTCCGATAACGGTTCCCGTGGTGGCAAAGTGGGAATGGCCCCCGTTGCTCCTGATCGACTGCCTGAGCCTTTACCTGCCGGCTTGGACCTGCCGCTGGTCATTACGATCCAGACGGATGGTGGTTTGAACTTTGACCGGCCTGCGCCGGTTCGATTCCCCAACCTGCCGGATCCCAAGACGGGTAAGAAACTCCCCCCTGGCGCCAAGAGCGCCCTCTGGAGTTACAACCACAGTCTTGGCGAATGGGAGGTGGTTGGACCGATGACGGTAACGGCCGATGGCAATTACGTGGAGACAGATCCTGGAGTGGGTGTGAAACAGCCAGGCTGGCACGGGGCGGCGCCCGGCACCAGCGGCAAGTGTGACAAGATTCGGGGTGGCGGTGGGCCGGGTGGTGGACCCGGGGGCGGGCCCGGTGGTGGGGGTGGTGGTGACGGTGGTGACGATGGCTCGGGGCCTGACGACGACGGCGATGGGGTGCCAAACGGGGAGGACGATGATGTTGATGGAGATGGCGTCCCGAACGGGAGCGATGATGACGTTGACGGGGATGGGGTTCCCAACGATGAGGATCCCGACGATGACAATGACGGTACGCCCGATGACGAAGAGGATTCCGGCTGCACGGAGCCCTGTGACGATGGCGATCCTTGCACGACCAACGACCGCTGTGTGGATGGAGTGTGCGTTGGGGACCCTCCTGCGGGTGGTCCTGAGTGTCCGCCCAATCAAGTAGGTCCCGTGGACCAGAGTGATTGGCCTATCACCAGCAACGATGCAGACGCCAGTGGGAATTACACTCGGCACAGAGGGTTTACCATCGAGGGAGGGCTTTGCTACGATGCCGCCACCAAGACTTGGAAGTACCGTGTTTCCCGCTTGGCATGGAAAGGGGCCATCAACACCAGCACCAATAGCGGGCTAGTCAGCACCGAGCCCGTGGCTGTGGACGGTGGCAATGTGAACCAGGCCAACCAATGCACGATCATCACTGAGATGGCTGGGTACCTCGGAAGGGGCCGCGGCGTATGGCACATGCGCTCGGCGAGCCTGGCTCACGAGGCTTACCACCGGGACGTGGATTGGCCCGGCATCGTGAATCCAATATGGCAGAACATTGAAGCAGCCGTGGAGGCGGAGAGTGTCCCGTGTGACCGCGATCCTGCCGAAGCGGAACTGATTCTCCAAGCGAAGGTGAGCCAGGCGCTGGCAAATCTGGAGGCGCAGTTTACGGCTGGCCTGACCACTTTTAACGCGGGTCACGATTCAGCCAAGAGCGATGGAGCCTACCAGGCGGGGCAGGCGGTTCTGAATGGGCGTATTGCAGAGATTCGCACCTACTCCACCTCCAAGGGTTGGCCAGCCTGCCCGGCTTCCTTCGCTGCCTCGTCGGCGGCCTTGGCAGGCGAGGGGGCAGATCCGTCGCGGTTGGTGGATCTGCAGGTGGAGCAGCCTAAGACGGTCCTGCAGCCAAGCGGTTCGTCACAAATCGTGGTCCTTGGGAAGCGAGCGGACGGAACCAGTGTCAGTCTCGGCTCTTTGCCGGGGACAACGTATTCGACTTCCAATCCAGGTATCGTGAGGGTCTCTGCCACCGGGCTCGTCACCGCTGTGGGACCAGGGGCAGCCAACGTGACGGTCACCTACACTGCGGGGGTAGACGCTCACCCCTTGTTCGCGAACGCGAGCTTCGTGGTTCCCACCACGACGGATCGCGACAACGATGGGATGTTGGATACCTGGGAGCAAGCGAATGGGCTCAACGACAACGATCCCAAGGATGCTTTGTTTGATGCTGACGGCGATGGATTGAACAACCTTCGTGAGTTCGAGTTGAACACCAGTCCCAACAAACGAGACACTGATGGTGACGGCTTAAGCGACCGGGACGAGGTTTTGGAGGGCACGGACCCGCGCCACGCCGACAAGATTTCCGATTTATCCCCGTCGCTGGGCCTGCATTACTTTGTGCTGATGAATCTCGATACGGGATTGATCGAGCAGCGTGGCATTACGGGTAGGAATGGCGAAGGTCACGAGAACCTGATCATGGCCCCCGATACCCGCTACCGACAGTGGGTTTTCCACCCCAGCACCCGCAGGATTGGCACGGTGGACTGGGTGAGCCCCAGTAGTGGCACGAGCTTCTTGCTTCCGGCCGTGGTGCTCTATCGAGACACAACCGCAGATTCGGATCACGACGGTCTTCGTGACCGGTCGGAGTTCATCCTGGGAACAAATCCCAGGAAGGCCGACACGGATGGAGACGGAATTGTGGATGGCGCCGAAATCAAATCGGGTACGGATCCTCTGGATGGGCTCCCCGTTCGAACTGGCGTCGTCGCGTCGGCGGACACTCCTGGGAATGCCGTGGACGTGGCCGCCGTGAACAACTACGCCGTGGTTGCCGACTCCGATGCGGGAATATCCATATTTGACGTTCAAAATGGGTTTACGCCGACGCTGGTTGCGCAAGTGAATACCCCGGGTGTGGCGCGCGGCGTGGCGTTGGTCGGCCAACCGAATGACGTCGATGTGCTGAGGATTGCCGTTGCGGACGGAGACGCGGGTTTGGCGGTCATAGATCTGACGCTTCCCGCCAACGCTCGCATCACGCATCAGGTTCGGCTCCCGGCGAGTGTTTACGCGGTGGCCGCGATGGGTGGGATTGGCTATGCCGGCATGGTGAATAGTGAGATCGCCGTGGTGGACTTGGCGAGCGGTTCCATACTCGAACGCTTCCGCCTTCCCTCAGGCGAGCCCATTCAGGATCTGGCCATCTCCCGTCAGACGCTCTATGCGCTCACCACCTCGAGGATCTATGCGCTGCCTCTGGACGAAGGAGATCTCAGAGTCAGTTCCACGATCGATTCCCCCGGCAGCGTCGGAGCTGGCCAGGTGCGGTTGCGTCTTTTTGTCGCCGATGGCTTGGCCTACGCCACCCACACAGTCGGCTTCAACGTCTTCGACGTTTCTGATCGCGACAATCTCAAGCGCCTCAAAGTGAACAACACGGCGCAGCGGGGATGGAAGCAGATGGTTCTCAACGGTTCGGGTTTGGGCGTCGCGACCGTGGATGCCAATAGCACGGCCGATGGTCCGCATGATGTTTCCATCTACAGTCTTGGTCGCGACGGGTTGGCGCTCAACTTCATGGCGACCTTGCCCACTCCGGGACTCGCCACTGCCGTAACCTTGTATAATGGGATTGCCTACGTGGCTGACGGTCGTTCGGGTCTGCAGGTCCTGAACTATCTGGCTTATGACTCGGGCGGGCAGCCTCCTTCCATCATTCTCTCGGCCTATTTCCCGCTCGATCCCGCCCAGGCGGAAGAGGGAAAACTCGCGAATGTATTCGCCAGCGTGACCGATGATGTGCAAATCGCACGTGTCGAGTTCTACGTAGATGGCAGCCGGGTGGGAGTCGACGGGAACTATCCCTTTGAGGTGACTCTCGTGACACCGCTGCGTGCGCCTGGCAAGACGAGTTTCCTGCTGCGGGCCCGCGCATTCGATACGGGCGGGAATGCTGCGTGGTCAAAAGACTACCAGGTTGCGCTGGTAGCGGACGCAACTCCACCACGCGTCGCCCGGAAGTTTCCTGCGGCTGGGGCCATTGTCGGCTCAGTGGAATCCATCGCTGCCTATTTTAGTGAACCGATTGATCTAAACACGCTTACCACCGAGACGTTAAGATTGAGCTTTGCAGGGGACGACGGGGCGTTAGGCACCGCCGACGACCAAGTCCTGACGAGTTTTGAGGCCGAGTATCGATCCGCGTTGAATGCGTTGTTCCTGCAACTGAATACCAGCCTCCCCCCTGGGCTTTACCAGGTTTCCGTAAGACCCCCACTTGCCGATTTGGCCGGGAATCCCTTGGCCGCCCCGGTCACTTGGAGCTTCTGGGTGCTTGGCCAGGAGGACTCCGACAACGACGGAGTGCCGGACAATATTGAGGCTGCGCTTGGGCTCGATCCGAACAAGCCCGATTCGGACGGCGACGGTATACTCGACGGCGACGAGGACCTCGATGGGGATCGTTTGCTGACCCGCTGGGAACTGCTCTTTGGCTATGATCCTCGCGCCAAAGACTCCGATTCAAATGGGGCCAACGATGACCAGGAGGACGCAGATCAGGACGGATTGAGCAACCAGGATGAGCAGAAACACCACACGAATCCGAAGAACCCCGACAGTGATGGCGATGGGTGGGACGATAATGGCGAGGTCTTGGAAGGGACTGATCCGACCAACGCCGCCTCCGAACCCAAGGTGCTTGTGGCCTCGGTCTCGGCCAGCTTTTTGAATGCTCTTCCCGATTCGGCACCGGCTGGCACAGCGGTGCATGTCGCGTCTCCCGTCGTCAGCTACCTCAACGCCTTGGCCGAAACCGTGCCCGCAGGTACAGGAATATTGCTGATTTCACCTCCGGCTAGCTATTTGAACTCTTTGGCAGAGGGGGTTCCCGTTGGGACCTCGGTGCAGGTGATTTCGCCCGCCGTGAGCTATCTCAACGCCGTCCCGGAGATCACGTCGGGAGTAATCTACCTTGTATCGCCCGTGGTGAGTTATGAAAACCAATAGTCCCCTTTTTACATCAGTCAAAGCCTTGGCCAGTCTGAACCCAGAGATTGTTATGAAGAGATCGTTCAAGCTAAACCTCCTACGTGCCCGGTTGCATGCATTCCTAATCCCCTGCCTTGCGTCTGCCGCCTTATGGGCGGTGGATCCCGATCTGCCTTTCAGCAGCGGTTCCACCGGTGCGGATGGCCCCCTTACGTTTCGTGAGATCCCGGGCGGACGCACGGCCTCCGCAATGGCCTACGATGCGGTGAGGCAGGAGGTTGTGGCCTTCGGTGGATACAATGGGGGCTTTCTGTCAGATACTTGGGTATGGCGCGGTGGCAACTGGATCCAGCTTTCGCCACCCAACCGGCCGCTGGATCGCTATGGGCACGGCATGGTGTTCGACTCCAAGCGGGGTGAGGTTGTCATGTTTGGTGGAATGCGTTCCTCCGGGAGGCTCAACGAAACTTGGACTTGGAACGGTGCCACATGGACTCAGAAGACTCCTGCCACTTCACCCAGTCACCGAGAGTATTTTTGTATGGCATACGACGCCGCCAGGGAGCGGGTGGTCGTGTTCGGGGGAAACAACGGTGGCCAAGAGACATGGCTTTGGGACGGCACAAACTGGAGTCAAGCCAACCCCTTCAACAAACCGCCCGCCACCGCGCACAGTGGCATGGCCTACGATCCCACGCGACAAGAGTGCGTGCTGTTCGGAAACTATGGTCAAACCTGGATTTGGAACGGAACCGAGTGGGCGATGCGGAATCCGCTTGTCACTCCACCTGCCCGTTCGTTTCCGGCCCTGATCGCCGACGGTACGAGCAATACCATCCTCATGGTCAGCGGTGGGAATCGAGCTGAGGTTTGGTCTTGGGACGGTGAGAATTGGGTTGACCGAAGTTCCTCGATTGTCTCTCCCGCCAGACTGGGCCGACAGTACCATAGTATGGTTTGGGATGCGGCTCGGGCTCGGGGGGTGCTGTTTGGGGGCGATGTTCCAGGGGTGGACAACTACTCGGCGGACACCTGGCTCTGGGATGGCACCTCTCTCCAGACCTTCAGTGGAAAGACTCAAACTTTCGATATGTCTAGCCGGGCGAACGGAATATGGAATTATACCAGTATCAACATTCCTTCCGGAGTGACGATTTCCTTCAAGAAGAATGTCGGCAACACTCCCGTGCGCTGGCTGGCCACGGAGGACGTGGTGATCAATGGAGCTATTGACGTGAGCGGCAGTTTCGGTGCGAGTTCATTGCCTGCGGGAGTGAGTGCCCAGGGTGGTCCTGGAGGTTTCAGCGGGGGTCGCGGTGGGATCGTCTTCAGCTCGTCTGCATCCTATGTCGGATCCCCTGGTCAAGGTCCTGGGGGAGGAGCTCCGGGTAGCTCGCAACAGACGAGTCCAGAGAACCTTCGTGACGGCAAGGAAGCGACCCACAACGTGACCTATGGAAACGTGTTCCTGCAACCGCTGACTGGCGGTTCAGGCGGTGGTGGTGGTGCCTCCTCGGCTGACTGGAGCGGGGGTAATGGTGGTGGTGGTGGTGGTGCTATCATGATCTCCTCCTCTCGAGACATCCTCCTGAATGGGTCAATTTCAGCCAACGGTGGGGACCGCCAATGGAGCAACGCAAGCTATGGTGGATACGGCTCCGGGGGGGCCATTCTGCTGCGTGCTGACCGGGTAAACGGTGCGGGTGGGCTTTACGCTTTCGGAGGGAATCAGAACAATCCGAATGGAAGAATCCGGGTGGAAGCCTATATGAAGTCCCTGACGGGTACTCAGGTGCCGGTGGAGGTGGTTGGTCTGCCTGCGGCCAATGGTGAATTGAACCAGAGCGGAACCCTGACGATTCAGAGCGTCAAGGGGGTCAATGTGGTTCAGCCACCCACAGGCAGTACTTTGACACCGGACGTTGTGTTTAGCGAGGCCGGCACAGTATCGATCGTGGTTGCAGCACAGGGGATCCCCAACGGTACACCCGTGAAACTCAGGATCCTGACGTCGAGCTCCGTGATCGAACCGCCCGCAGTCAATTTGGCGGCTGGCACGGCAACTTTCAGCGTGACTGTGCCAAAGGGTTTAGGAACTCTTCAGGCCACCGCTCAATTCACTCAAAACTGATCGGCCCGATCACTTCAGATCCAACGGATGCGGGAGCCCCGGCTTAGGAAGCAGGGCTCCCTTTCTGTTTCTTGTCGCCTGAAGTCGCGCTAGGGGACACTACTCATCTGTCTTTGATCCAGACCAGGGAGCGCCCGCCGCGATTATTGCGTGCGTAGTTCGGGATGGCGGTCATAGGGGCGCCACTCGCTGATTTGCCTTGGATGGTCATGACTCCACCGAGCAGTTCGGACCTCCACACCGGGTTCAGGGCGCTTCGAGAATCCAGGACCAGGGAAAGGTCCTGATCCACACTCTCGAAGTTGTAGATGAGAGGGCCGTAGCGCAAAGCGACTCGGCCCGAGGTCGCCGCCACCTTGTCGCTTGCCTTGACTCTCTGCACTTTCATGGGGAGCACGAGATCGATTCTGTCACCGGCTTTCCAGGTTCTGGCAAAAACCGCGTAACCGTTCTCGATTCTCGGTTTCACCGTCTTGCCGTTGAGCTTGATGGATTCCAATCCTGAGATCTCCGGCGTGCTGGAATAGAGACCGCTCACGTTTCGGTTGGGAATGCGCACCTTCACGGCGAAGCGTTTTGATTGGCGAGGGTTGACGACGAGCGAAACGTCGCCTTTCCACGGATAGTCAGTTGTTTGAACCATCTGGACGTCAGTACCTGCAATCTGATTCAGCGTGGTGGTGCTGCCGATGAAGAGGTTGACATACACGCTGTCCGGGCTGCTGGCATACATCCAGGAGGGTAGGGCCAGAAGCGTCCTGGGAAGATTCCCGACACAGCAGGGACACACATGCCATTTATACCTGGCAAAGTCTCCGTCCAGAGGGTTGGTGTAGGTGAAGTTCTGCCCTTCCAGATCCAGGCCTCCTAGGATTGCGTTGTACAGGGTTTCCTCGTAGAGATCCGCGTAGCGAGAGTGCTGGTAGGCCATTCCCATTCGATACTGGAAGAACAGTTCGCCACAGCCGGAGCAGGATTCGCAGTAGGAGTGGTTGGGTAGCGAGTAATCCTTCCCAAATCCTTCCGAGCTTTCACCACTGCCGATTCCTCCGGTCACGTAGTATTTCTTGTTCACGATGTTGTCCCAGAGGGAGCGAGCGGCGCTGTAGTAATCGACGTTCCCCGTTTCTATCGCCATATCGGCGATGCCGGTGTAGAAATAAATGGCGCGGACCGCGTGTCCAACCGCTTCGTACTGCTTCTGGAGAGGGAGGTGACTTTGATCGTACTCATCCCCGCCCTGACGGCTCTCCAGCAGGAACCGGGCGAGTTCGATGTACTTCCGGCCTTTTCCTGGGCCCTCCACGGTCTCCACCATCCGCGCTAGACGCACCAAGGCAATTTCCAGTTCCTGATGCCCGTCATACCAGGCTTTCTTCGGGGCAGGACCGATGTTGTCGCACCAGCAGTCCGCGATCTTCTTCGCCGCGTTGAACATTCTCGCATCCGCTTTGCCGGTCATGAGGTAGTGGGCAATGGCCGATTCGATGAAGTACCCCGCCAGGTAGCCTTCATGATCGGAACGATGGCTCCAACGCGGTACTTTGTTCAGCGTGTAGAAGGTTTGCAGGTAGCCATCGGGTTCTTGTGCGCTCAGGATTTTTGGCACCCAATCTTCGAGGGTTGTGCGAATGGCCTTCTGGGCCTTGGTAATCTCAGGGTCTCCCTGAGGATCATACATTAGGGCCACGCACATGGCTTCGACCGTGTTGTGGACCCAGGCGTTCGCAAAGACTGCCCCCTTGTGCCCCTTGTTGGGGCGTCCCTCGATTTTGTGGCCGGCTTCGGTGAAATTCTCGATGCCACCCTCTTCTACCTTTGGATCTTCCATTTTACTGATGCAGTGGGGGATCCAGTTGACAATCTGCTTTTTCACGCGCTCCTTCCAGAACGGGCTGGTCAGCTGATACGGGCGTGGTTCGATGGCGGTGAGGTGGTCTGCCGGTGGCTTGGGGTCTACCGTGACCTGGAGCGTGTCCGATGCCGCCAGCTGCCCATCGTTGCCCTCAAGCTTTAGGGTGTAAGAGCCTGACTGGGAGAAACTGGCGGTGGTGACCGCCTTGTGAGTGTCCCCAAACCGCACCTTTCCTGGTCCGGCCACTTGACTCCAAATAAGGGTGACGTTCTGGTTCAACTTGCCATCGTCGCGGACCGAACCAGTCAAATGTGTGGTACCACCGAGCACCACCACCCGGTCCACTCCGGCCTGCACCGCAGGAGGGAAGTTGGGAGATTTGCCACTGTCGTAGACTCTCCACTCGAGCAAGCCGGTGGAATAGGTTCCATCCGAATCGAACTCCAGGCGCAGGCGCGAACTCGTGATTTCCTGGAAACTACTGCGGTTGAATCTGTTGGCTTCCATTCCCATTCCCGTCGGACTGGGCACCTTCGCCAACTCCTTTCCGTCCCAGTAGTGCAACCGACACGCCTTTGGCAGCCGCACTCCTCCTCCATCGTCAAACCAGTAGACGTCCATGCCAGCGACGCTGACCGGCTGGCTCCATTCGTACTCGACCCACTGAGTGCCGTTGCGAGGCCAGTTTCCATAAGCACCGTGACTTTTGTCGTTCGAGTTTTGTGGCGTGCTCCCGTCGTTCAGCGCCGTGATGGTTTCATGTCCCGAGACGTAGGAGGTCGAGGATCGAGCCACCAGGGCCAGATTCGCTCCGACAGGAGCGTTGGCGGTTTCGGCTCGCCCGAGGGTGAAACCTGCGACCACACCCACCAGGGCCGTTCTGCAGATCAAGGAAACGAGACTCATGTGCTTCAGTACCAGTTTGTCCAGCCAGGCGTTTTCACCCGTCAGGAGGTTTACTTTGCTTTGCGGGGGAGAATCTAGAGGAGTGCATCCGCTGCGTCTTGTTCTTTCCTCAAGCACTAACCGGAGTTTTAGCACAATCCGAACGAAGGCGGGGGGTGCCTGCCAAGGCCCCAATGTCAGCGAGGCACTGCGGCTGGCTCCGACATGATCCTCCAGAGCTGCCGGAGTGGTTCCCAATCGGGATCAAAGTTGATTTTGCCGCCGTACGCCGCATGGGCATAGAGGAAGGCCAAGTCGTCGAGCGGACCGGCACACTCAGGTTGATGCGCCGTTAGACCGAGGCAGAACTCGCGAGGAGTTTGATGTGGCTGTGGAGGGTATCCGATTCCCCTGGACCAGGCCTGCACCGCTTCATAGGTGTAGGAAATAACCAATTCAGGCGGCCATGCTCGCTCCTTTTGGCTCACAAAAGGATTGCGATAGGCTGAGAAAGGCCTAATTACCATCGAGCTCGCCTTTGACTGACCGGATCCTCCCTGACCGGACCGATGTTCGTTTCTCCCAAGCAATTGGTTCAAGAACCGAAGAATCGCCTCCCAGACAGCCCGGAGTACCTGCGCGATGAGATGCCGATGTCGGTAGATCCACCAAGCAAGCCAAAGGAATCCGCTGGCTGCGAGAATTCGCTTCAACCAAGTGTAGACTTGTGCCGGAGAGCTTGGTTCTGGCTGGCTCGGTTGGGCGGAAGGGCCGGTTTTCGCTTTGGCTCCCTGTCTCTTGGATTCCCCCCTCTCTCCAGGCACTTCCGGGTTGTCCGATGATGCTTCGTTGGCCACTTTGCCAGGTTGTCCCTCCGGTGCTTCGGTCTTGCTCGGTGCGGTCATTCGCATCGCGTACTCGCTTGCGTCACGGAGATGTGTGTCAAGGGTGAGTGCCAGGGTGGCGAGGGTATAGTCCGCCCCGGGTCGAGGCACTAGGAGCGCCAGTGCCAGCACCACCAGGGCTGTCACCATGCCTGATTCCACCCACCCCAAGGCGATGCTAGCCGGCATTTGGATCCGGCGTTGCCGGAGGTAACGTCTCAGGCCCAGAAAACTGGTGGTGAGCAGAAGGCCGAGAGACGAAATCAGGTACAAAAAGAGGAGGCCGAAAGCCGTCTGGCGGGCAGCGGTCTGATCCGCCGGAAGGAGCGTTTGGCCTAGACCAAAGAGGGGTAGGGCGGCTAAGGAAAAGTAAACAACCCACAGTCCCGGAGCATGATGGGCTTGCTTCAGCTCCGGCTTCGGCTGAAAGACGCGCCGACTTTTCGCCGCCCGGATCGCGCCGGGAGTCAGGGTAGATGGTTCGGACGGAGGAGTTGGGACTGCTCCCGCGGACTTCCGTTCCAGCAGGCCCTGGCCTGAGGCATCCTCGAATTCATCGATCAAGGTGCAGTCCCAGGTCAGTTTGTTGGCACTCCACCACACGACGGCGAGCAGGGCCAACCCGAGCAGATAGGCCGGGAACACCGTCAACAGGTACAACCACGTCGCGCCTGCCAGGGCTAGCCCGTAGCCTGCGGCATACCCTTTTCCCTGTTCGATCCCGATCCTGGCCACCAAAACCACCGCGATGACAAACCAAAACAAAGTCCAGCGGATCTCGCCCGCGTGTTCCCCACGATAGCAGACCTCCACCAGAAAGAATACCAGACTGCCCACCAGCAACATGATCAAGACCGGGCTGACTGCCATGACCAGGTAATCCGTCAGCGTTCGGAATGGTTGACGAGTTTGCATGGCTATCTTACCAAGGCGCTTGCACAAAGGCTGACCAACGCCTCCTCGCTGTTCACCAACCGGAAATCCACCCGTTCCGCCAGCAAGAGTTCCGCCCATTCGGGAGGCCTCGCCCAGTCTGGGGAAGCCGTCATATCCCAGCTGACAACGACGGCTGTGACCGCATAACCCTCGCGAACGAGCGCACCCAGTGCCACTGCAATGCTTGGCGTCACCTCGGTAAGGATGGCGACCATGGTGGCGTCGCGCGGCAGTTCTGGTGCGGTCTCCTCCACCATCTGGGCAAAGAGCATCCCGTCGGATGCCTCGAGCCGAGCCAGTGTATGGAGGATCTGGGCAAGTTGACCGTCTCTCTTGCCGGTCCGTACCATGACCGGGCGCAGGCGGTCGCTCCGGCCTGCCGCACCTGCGTGATCCCTTGCTATGGTTCGGGTGGTGAAATCCGCGCGCCAGCCTTCCTCCCGGATCCGGTCGGCCGCGTCGCGCCCGTTGCTGATTAAACCCACCTGCTGCCCCATCAGATACACTGCGTTGGCCAACGATGCTGCGGTGGTGATCGCCAACTCTGCGAGTGCTCCTGCTTCATCCCCTTGGAGATTCCGTTCGTGAAAATCCAGAAGCAAGGTGGCGCCCGCGACACACGAGGTCTCATATACCCGGCTATGCAACTGACCCGTGCGGGCGGTTGCATGCCAGTGAATCCGGTTTAGCGGATCGCCCGGGAGGTAGGGACGCACGGCTGCGATCCGGGTGGGATCCTCGAAAAGCCGATGGCTGATCCGGACTTCTCCGATCGGTCGGCGTGAAGCCAGATTATACCCTTGGAGGGGAAGTACCTTGGGCAAGACCAGGACGAAACTCGGATCCGCCGCCACCCTGAACCGTCGATGCAGCCCAAATAGATCCCCTGTTTCCATGAGCAGCGGGCCCAGTTGGTAGTATCCGCGTGCGAGGAATTTCACGCGATAGGAGAGGCTCTCTTCTTGGTTGGGCTCAAACCGAACCAGACTGATCCGTGATCCCTCCGCCTGCAGTTTGAGTGGGATCTGTACCAGCGCCGCACGTGGAAGTGAATCCTCGATGAGGAGCCAGGGGATTCGCAGACGGGACCGGTTTTGGATCACCACTTGGACTTCCGCTTCGTCTCCGATCTCCACAATCGCTTTGTCGCAGAGCCGCGTTGCCTCTAATCCGGTGATCCACCCGCGAGTAAAGAACCGGCTTAAGCCCATGATGCCCAGCAATACATACATGGAATAGACCAGCAGGCTGAGCTTGAGCACCATTCCCGCCAGCAGCAAAACGATCGTTCCTAGGATCCACTTCATCGGGGGTAGTTTCCCGGGGGAAGCTGAGGCACGGCCACACGGTCCAGAATCTCGTCGAGAATTCCTGCCACCGTTTTCTTTCGCAACCGGCTCTCCGGCCTGATGATCAGGCGATGGCCCAGCACGTACGGTGCGATCTGTTTCACATCGTCCGGCATCGCAAAGTCAAATCCATGGATGGCGGCGTAGGCCTGGGCCGAGTGGAAAAGGGCCATCGACGCCCGCGGGCTGCCTCCCAGGAGCAGATCGTGATGTTCCCGCGTGGCCTGCATGATCTCCACGATGTAGTCGCAGATCTTGGGATCGACATAGACCTCGCGTACGGCCTTCTGACACCCGAGCCATTCCTCGCTCGAGACGACCGACTGGAGCGTGTCGATCGGGTGCTGAAGTTGCAGCAATCGCAGCATGCGGGTCTCGTCCTCGAATCGCGGATAGCCCAGGCTCAGCCTGACCAGGAACCGGTCCAACTGCGCCTCGGGCAACGGAAAGGTCCCTTCATGATCGATGGGATTCTGGGTGGCTATCAGCAGGAAAGGTGGTTCCAGGTCATAATTTGTGCCGTCCGCAGTGACCTTTCGCTCCGCCATGGCTTCCAGGAGAGCCGCCTGGGCGCGCGGAGTGGCACGGTTGATTTCATCCGCCAGGACGATCTGGGCGAACAGGGGACCCGGCCGAAACTCGAATTCGGTCGTTTTTGGGTTGAAAATGGAACTGCCGGTGATGTCGTTAGGCAACAGGTCCGGCGTGCATTGAATGCGCTTGAAGGTGCATCCCATGCTGCGTGACAACGCGCGTGCCAGCATCGTCTTGGCCACCCCCGGCACGTCCTCCAGCAACACATGCCCTTCCGCCAGGAAGGCCATGAGGGTGAGAACGATTTCGTCGTGTTTGCCCACGACAACGCGCTCGATGTTCGCGACGATCCTGTTGGCGAGGGAAGCCACTGGGGACTGGCTTGGGGCACGCTTTGCGGGTTCCTGCGAGGCAAAGCTGGGAATGCGGATGGCGGGTCCATCGGAGGGACCCAGCTGGGTCCGGGCGCCACAGGAGGGACACACCACCTCCTGCCCGGACATTTCCTCTGGGGCCTCGATATGCTGGCCGCAAGCGGCGCAAGTGCTTTTGGTCATAAGCTATGGGTACAATAATAGAGAGAGCCTGGCCAGACACATCGCCAGCCCGGATTCCCACGCGATTTAGACCGGGGTGGGTCGGATTCGTTATGGCGGTGTGGGAGCCACAAAGGGTTGTTGATTCCCAATTCCCGTTGCCCTTTGTTCGGGCCAATGTTAGCTTTCCATCGGCGTTGCTGGTTTTGGGAAGCAGAAGGTCTGGCCTATGTTCGTCTGCAACCTTGGTCGTTCCTCGATTCTTGTCCTGTGCCTCTCGGCATCGGCGGCCGCCTCCGATTTCCGAGTCGGGGTTTTGCTTTGGTCTACCAACATTCCTGGACAGGTGGCGATGAGGGATGGCCTTGTGGCCGAGGCCAAACGGATCAACCAGGAGGCGCGATCTGCGACTAGCCGAGGCCTGGTGCTGGAGGAGCGGGTTGCCGGGGACGGAGAGGCTGGCATCCAGAATCAGATTCGGCAGATGAAAGAGATGGTGGATTCTCAACCCGACCTGATCATAGTGCAGCCTGCCGATAATGCTGCGCTTGCAGGCCCGCTCAGGGCCGCCAATCAGAAAGGGATTCCGGTGGTGGCCTACGACCAGTATATTGCTGGAGGGGTTTTGGCAGCCTATCGGACTTCGGATAACCACCAAGCAGGCTACCTGGATGGGGAGTACATTGCTTCGAAGTTTCCTGATCCGTACGAAATTCGTTTGATTCTGGTGGAGTATCCGCATGTTTCATCCACCGTTGAGCGCGTGAACGGTTTCTTGGAGGCGCTAAGTGCCCTGCAGCAGCGTGTCAGAATCCTGAAAACCTATTCTGCCGTCCAACCAGACGAGGGCGTAAGGGCGGTTGCGGGCATTCTCAAGGACTTCCCTGCCACCAACAGCGTTGATGTTGTTTTCACGGTGAATGATGGCGGAGGTCTGGCGGTGGTGGATGGGTTGGCCAGGGCTGGCAGAACCGAGATCATGGTCGCCAGCGTGGATGGTGATCCAGCATCCGTGGAGAACATTCGGGCCGGGCGCTTGACGGTGGTGGATTCCGCGCAGTTTTGTGGCCCGCTTGGTGCCGAAGCCATGAAAGCTGCCTATGCAGTCCTCGTGGGTTCTGAGTTTTCCAAACATGCGCTGGTGGCGGTCTTTCCGATCACCAAGGAGACGTTGAAGCACTACCCTGGGTGGGGTGGACCTGTGCCTGCCGATTTTCCCAAACCATGGCCCAGCAAGTCCCCCATCTGGCGTGGTGAGCTGAAAGAACCATCTCGAGCAGCCGTGAAGCCCTCGGCGGGCTCAAAGGGTCCATGAGAGTGAACGAGGGCAAGGCTGAGACTCCCCCTGAGAGGTTCGACCGCAAGTTGGCGTTGAGCTTTAGCGGGGTGCTATTGCTGCTCGTGTTGACCGCTTCCGTTGTGGCGAGTCTTCTCTATGCCCGCCTGCAGGACAGGGAAGAGGATCGGCTTGCAGGTGTCATCTCTTCGATTCTCAGTGAATCCATCAGCCGTGTCAGTTTTTCTGGAAAACACCATGCAAGGATTCTGGTGGAGGCGGTAACAGCGCGCACGAGCGGGCTGGCCTACATTTCCGTGGAAACCAAGCAGGGCGAGATTTTGGCGCACACGGACCCGGCGAAGAACGACACGCAAGTCGGGCCAGAAGGTCTGCGGGACATCGCGAAGAGCCTGGAAACCCAAAGGGAGCTGGTCTTCGAGAGGTTGGGCACCAACGGTACGATTAAAGAGGTGGTGCTACCTTTCCGGGGTGGCTTTGATGCAGGCGTGCTTGGGGTGGTTCGGGTTGGGATTGACGTGGCGTCGGCACGCAGGGAACAGAAATCGACTCTACTGGCTCTTCTCATGCTGGGTGCGGCCCTGACCCTGATGGCAGTGGGGGTGGTCGGCTTTTTGAGCCGTAGCTTCGGCGTGACGGTTCGGACCCTTGATCGGCAGTTGCAGGGAGTCCTGACCCAAGCCCCCCTGGCAATTGCTATCAGCGATCGGGCCGGGCGGATCCTGGTGCAGAGCGCAGAATTCGAACGCCTTTTCGGCAGAGTGGGCATCAACCAAAACATGGAGGAATTGCTCCGACGCAGCCTGTCCGAAAGAGTAGTGGAGGATCTCGCGTTGATGGACCGCCAAGTTCTGGCGGGGTCAGGGAAACTGGAGAGGGAGTTCGTCTTGGAGGGCACGGGACCGGCTCGGATCTGGCAGGTGGTGAAGTCTTCGATCGCGGAGGGACAGGATGAGGCTTCGGCGTTGAACTGTACGATCATTCGGGATGTGAGCGACCAGCGGCGTCTGGAGGAGCAGTTGCGACAGAGCCAGAAAATGGACGCGATTGGCCACTTGGCCGGAGGGATCGCCCATGACTTCAATAACATGCTGCAGACCATCCTGGGCTATGTGGACATGACTCTCGATGAACTGGTTCCTGGAAAGCCCCTGCATGACAACGTGCTGGAGATCCAGAAAGCGGCCCAACGCTCTGCCGCCTTGACTCGACAGTTGTTGGCCTTCGCGCGTAAACAGACAGTGAGTCCGCGCGTTCTGGACTTGAACGAGACGGTGGCAGGGATGTTGAAGATGCTCAGGCCGCTGATCGGTGAAGACATCCAATTGGTCTGGATCCCTGGTCCTCAGCTCTGGACGGTGGAAATCGATCCTTCCCAAATCGATCAGATGCTTGCGAATCTGGCGGTGAACGCCCGTGACGCTATCGCAGGCATGGGCGTGGTTACAATCCAGACGCGGAATGCGCGATTGGGGGCTTCGGACTCCGGCGAGTACCGCGAGGTGGTCCCGGGTGATTACGTGGAGTTGCTGGTGAAGGACAACGGGTCGGGCATGGACCAGCGGACTCAGGCCCAGGTGTTCGAGCCTTTCTTCACCACCAAGGGGTTGGGCAAGGGCACAGGCCTGGGGTTGGCGACCGTTTACGGAATCGTCAAACAGAACAATGGATTCATCGATGTGGTGAGCGAGTTGGGCAAAGGAAGCACCTTTCGCATTCTTTTGCCACGGTTCAAGGGAGAAGGGGTGCAGCCCGAGCCAGGTTTGTTGGAGGACAGACCGAAGGGAGGTCGCGAGACTCTGCTGCTGGTGGAGGATGAAGAGTCGTTACTCCACTTGGCCAAGACGATCCTGCAACGTTTGGGTTACACGGTGCTCGCCACCCCGTCCCCCAAAGAAGCACTGCGGCTGGCTCAGGCCTATTCGGGCCCCATCCCACTCCTCGTCACAGATGTCGTTATGCCAGAAATGAATGGCCAGGAATTAGGATTGCAGCTGAAGGCCCTTCGGCCTGAGATTCGCTGCCTGTTCATTTCGGGCTATAGTGAGGATATCATTGCCCACCGCGGTGTGATTGGAGAAGGAGTCTGCTATCTTTCGAAGCCTTTCTCCACCAGCAAGCTCGCCCAGAAGATCCGAGAGGTCTTGGACGCTCAGCGGGAACCCCCCGGGGCTGGGCCTGGTACGTAGTCGATCTCCACCCTGGATACCTCGGCATCGCCGGCCCATTCGATCTTCAGATGGCGGTCGGTTTCCACAGTGGCTTCGCCTTGAAACAGCACCGGCTGCCAGTATCCATAATCACCAGCACCCGATCCGTATCCTCGGCGCTGAGCTTTTACCTCTCGGTAGTCATTCCCATCTGCTGAAACGGAGAAACGGAAATCAGAGAGTGGCCCGGCAAAGAAGGAATAGAGCCGAAACGCGCGAATGGGCCCTGGTGATCGGTAGACTACCTTGCTTCCCTGGCGCCCCGCCAACCGGTGCATGTCTTCCTTCGCTTTGCGCGTGTCGCGGGTCTTAAATTCCAGCGCTCCTGTATGCTCACGAACCAGGGAGAAATCCGCCATCTCATCGACTAGCGTCACGGCCTTGACAGCCACCGGGCCCACCACATTGGACGCCTTGGACATGCCAGCCGCATTGCGCGCCCGCACACGGTAGTACCAGGATCCCTGACTGACCTGGGAATCAGAAAACAAGGGACGGTACTGCACCACAGTCTCGTCGATACCTTCTTTGACCGCCTTCCACGGGCCTCCCTTTCTGGGAGCTCGCTCCACGAGGTAGTCGGCCGCTCCGACCGAACCCTGCCAGGAAATGGCTCCGGGCGAACTGATGGGCAGCAGCCGGGGTGGAGCTGGTTTCTGCAGAGGCGGGACCGGCAGGCCGCGAATCGCAAAGGCGCGTTCCTGGAGGGCTTTGAGGAATCCGGCTTCGTCGTAGTCGTCACCCGTTGGAAAGCCAGGCCAGTGGAAAGCCTTGTACTTGTCGCCGCCCGCTGGTTCAGAGTGCCAATAAAACCCCCCGTCACGGTTCCGCGGCCGAAGACTCCAGACCAGAGCCCCCGCAGTCCGTGTCTCCACTACGGCATCCATGGTGGCCACCATCTCCTTGGTACCGACGAATCCGAATTCGCCCACTACATAAGGCTTCCTGCCCATGGCCTTCTGCGAGTTCTCGCGCACCAGTTGAGCGAACGACTTCTTCGTGCCTGGATAATGGTGAGTTGTGACGATGTCGATGGACGGAATCTCGAGGGATTCCGGGCGGAGTTCGGTGGTGTGAAAGCCGTCCATCACCAGGTGGTTGGAGTCGAGGCTCTTGATATAGTCGGCAATTTCTCGCGTCCATGGGGCAGGAGACTCCAGTTCGTTGCCAGTCTCCCAGCACAAGATGGCCTTGTCATCGCGGTAGAGAACCCTGGTCAGCGTGTTGGTCCGGTTGATGACCAATTGGATGGTCTTTTTGAAGTCCGCGATGACTTTGGGATCCGTCCAGAAGGCTTCTTTGGGTTTGCCGCTGAAACCGGCGTATTCCGCGATTCCTCCCCACCAGACCCAATTATCCACAAACGGGATGATGACCCTGACCCCCGTTTCGTTGGCCACCTTGAGCACCTGGTCCAAGGCGCGAAAGCCCTCTTCGTCCAGGACTCCCGGCGCATGAACATGGCAGGGTTTGCCCGCGGGGTCGCCCGGTCTGACTACCGACAACACGTAGGTGCGCACCACTGTGCCGCCAGCTTGCCGCACGGATTCGAGGGCGTCTTTGATTTCGAAGGCGTCGGGCCAGCGCCAGGGAACCTCGGTGGTGAAGGCCACGTTGTCCTCCACGTAGTGCAGATTGGGTATGTTGAAGGAAATGAAGCGGTAAGGACGGCCTCCTTCGGTCAACTGGTCCCCCTGCACCTTAACGAAGTCGGTGAACCGTGAGGATCCCGCGAGGAGCGCCGGTGTGGCCAGCAAGGCAGCGAGGGCGAAACGATGGAGTTGGGAGATGCTCATGAATACGTCGGTCGCTGGGAGTTGGAACTAGGCTTCGAGTTTGTCGTACCAGTTCAACTTGATGAAGGTGGTGGTAACCAAGAGCAGGAGGAGGATGCCCCCCACCCAGGTCCAGTGTTGCAGCACGATGTAGATGGGCAGTGCAGTGAGGCACAGCTGCCAAACGATACCCACTACCACGTTGGCGGCGTCGCGTCCCATGTTGCCATTCGGCACGAACGAGGGATCCTCCCGCATCACCTTCTCACGGATAGGCCCCCAGCAACCCCAAGGCCGGACGGTGCGATAAAAGGACTTCAGGATCTCCTCCTCCTCGGGCTTGGTCTTCAGCGTGCCCACGATGCATCCTACTACAGAGAATCCAAAGATGATCGGGAACGTGTAGAGAGGATTTACGGAATGCCCCAAGATCTTCGTTAGCAAGGCTGGGACGACCATGGCACTGACAATTCCAGCCACCATACCCCAGAAAAATCCGTACCCGTTGAAACGCCACCAATACCATTTCAAGAGGTTGGACATCACGTAACCGCTGTACAGCGCTCCCACGATCCACATCATGATATCGGTGATCCGGTTGGTGAGGAGGCCGAAGAGAATTCCCACCACCAGCACTGCAACCGAGGCCAACCGGCTCATCCGCACATAGGTTTTGGCCGAGGCGTTGGGGTTGAGGAACCGCTTGTAGATGTCGTTGACGATGTAGGCTGGCGCAGCGTTGATGGTCGCGGCGAAGTTGGACATGAACGCCGCCAGCAGTCCCGCCAGCAGGAATCCAACCACTCCCGCGGGCACGTGCTGCGTGAGCACGATCGGCAGGAGTTTCTCAAAATCGGGTTTGTCCATGGCGCTTAGCTGAGGCATGCAAAAAGCCAGAGCGATGACGGTCAACCCGGTAATCATCATGTAGCGGGGGAAGTAGAGTACGACGTTCACCATGCCGTTCATCAACGAGGCCTCCCTGGGACTCCGGGTGGCGAGGATTCGCTGCATATCGTACCCGGGGGAAGGGCCCGCGAGACTTGCAAGCACTCCTTTGCAGAACATAAGACCGAAGATGATCATGAAAAGTTCATTTCCGTCCTGTCGGATGGCGTCGTTCACCTTGTCCAGGATGCCCGTCCAGTCCAACCCGAGCTTCCAGCCAAAGAACGGGTTGTCCCATCCAGCCGGGACCGCTTTCTGGATCATGGCCGGAGAGACCTTGAAAATGGCGATCAGGCCAATGGTGATCGAGGTAATGGTGAGAATCGAGAACTGCATCACTTCGGTGATGACGACGCTGATCATTCCCCCCTTAATGGCATACAGCGAGGTCAGCATCAGGATGATGATGGCGTAAACATTCTCGTCGGACATCAGTCCCTCTGTGGCCCCCGTGAAACGCCAGGGGAGCATCACCACCGCGAACTTGCCAATACCTTTGAAAGCATACGCCAACATGGCCACCACATTGACCAAGGCAAAGGCCACCACGCTTATGTGCGCTAGGTTCGCACCGGTGCCGCGCCCAAAACGCGTCGCGATCCATTCCGCTCCCGTGAGCACATTCGACCTCCTCAGCCAGGTGCTGAGGAACATCATCAGGAAGATCTGGTTGAAGACCGGCCATACAAAGGGCAGCCAGATGCTCTTCAAACCGTAGACAAAGAGGATGTACACCATCCACATCGTGCCGCTGATGTCGAACATGCCCGAGGCATCGGAGATTCCCAACACGTACCAGCGAAGCGATTTGCCCCCGAGAAAATAGGAATCGAGGTCCTTACTTCCACGACGGGATACCCACAAACCGATGAGGAGAGTCGCCAGGAAGTAGGCTCCGATGATGAAAAGGTCGATGGAGTGAAGTTTCATGTGGCGTAGGAGAACACCCAAGGGTAGTGGTCGGAGTCTCTGGCAGTGGACGCGTTTGGCCCTGCATGAACAGGCTTACCCCATGGATGTGGTCTTCCATGGCGTGGACAACACACGTTCTGCTTTTTTGCCTGCAAGTGGAAGAGGTTTTAGCGTGCCCGATGTTGCGAAACAAGCACAATAACCGCTGCTGATCGAGCGGGCGGGCGGGCGGTCTACGCCAGGCGTTGAACGGTCTCGCTCGTTCGCAACGACTGGGCCAACTGAACTACCGTTTGGGTCTGGCCGGGAAGGATCAGGTCCGGGAGGATCTCCGCCAGGGGAGCGAGGACAAATAGCCGAAGGTGGGCTCGGGGATGGGGGACTATGAGATTGGGCGACTGGACGGTTTGCCTGCCGTATTGGATCAGGTCCAGATCGAGGGGGCGTGGTTCGTTGGAGATCTTCTTGGGAGTCCTTCCATACTGTCGTTCCAGCCTCTTCAACTTTGCTAGTAACCCTGCGGGCGTTGTCTGCTCTAAAGGGGGATAGGCGGCAACAGCGTTGCAAAAGGCTGGAGACCCATCGGGACAGTCCACCGGGGTGGTGGCCCAGAGAGAAGAGGCTAAGAAGACCTCACCAGCCTCAGAGCGAAGTTCTTCTAAGGCACGGCGAAGGATCGTTTTCGAGGCGCCCAGGTTGGATCCCAGCGCGACTACGATCAGGTCACATGGAGAGATTCCCTTGGCAGCAGGATTCATCGCCCAAGGCGCGCTTCACCCATTACGCCAGGCCAAGTACGTCGCTCATGGTGTAGATTCCTGGAGCCTTGCCTGCCACCCAGCACGCCGCTCGCAAGGCTCCGTTGGCAAAAGTATCCCGACTCGAGGCTTTGTGGGTCAACTCCAGGCGTTCTCCGTTGATGGCATAGATCACCGTGTGGTCGCCCACGACGTCTCCACCGCGAATCGAGTGCATTCCGATCTCGGAGTGGGTGCGTTCGCCGGTGATGCCTTCTCGCCCGTGGCGAATTGCCTCCGAGAGCTGAAGTTGGCGAACGTCTGCCAGAATTTCCGCCAATGTCAGCGCGGTCCCGCTCGGGGCGTCCTTCTTGAGCCGGTGATGCATCTCAACCACCTCGAGATCGAAGTCCGGGCCCAGGATCTCCGCAGCCTTGCGCGTCAGCCAGAACAGGGTATTGACCCCGGTCGAATAGTTGGCCGACCAGACCATCGGCACCTGCTTCGCCAAAGCCTGAATCGATGCCTTTTCCTCGGGCGAGTGCCCCGTCGTTCCGATCACCAACCCTTTCCCATGCTGGGCGCAAAGTTCAGCGACTCCGCGAGTGGTCTCATGAAAACTGAAATCGATGACGACATCGCAGTGGGCGATGACGGTACGGATATCGTCGCCTTGGTCGATCAGCCCGGCAACAGACACGCCCGGGTTGCGGGTGGCAGATTGGGCCAGGGCAATCCCCATCCGGCCGCGGGAGCCGTTAATAATCACGCGAGTCATGGTGCGGCAAGGGCAGATTCTTCAGTTTGCGGTCTAACGTTGAATCACTCCGCAGGCAAGGAGAGTCGCCTTGAGTTTGGCCCGATTCACGGGAGTCACCGGAACCAGGGGCAGCCGGAGTTCCTCCGCGATCAGGCCCTGAAGACCCAGCGCGGCTTTGACCGGGGCCGGGTTCGTTTCAATGAACAGATCCTTAAACAGGGAGTAGTACTTTGAGTGGAGCTTCAAGGCGACATCCAGTTTGCCCATCCGGCAGGCTTTGACCAAGTGCACCATCTCTTTCGGAATGATGTTGGAGGCCACACTGATCACTCCATGGGCCCCTACCGACATAAAGGGAAGCGTGAGCCCGTCGTCTCCGCAGAGAATGCTGAAATTGACCCCCAGGGTGCTGCGTAGCTGGCTGACCCGGTCGACGCTGCCGCCCGCTTCCTTGATTCCCAGGATGTTTACGCTGTCGTGAGCCAGCCGATCGACTGTCTCCACGGCGATCTCCACACCGCACCGCGAAGGGATGTTATAGAGGACGAGAGGGAGCTTGGTGGCCCTCGCGATGGCGTGAAAATGCTGGAACAGACCCTCCTGTGTGGGCCGGTTGTAATAGGGAGCCACTTGCAGGGAAGCGTCCGCGCCGACTTTTTCCGCCGCCTTGGTGAGGTAGATGGCTTCCGAGGTGGAGTTCCCTCCGGTACCGGCGATCACGTTGACCTTGCCGTTCGCAAACTTCACACAGAGTTCGATGACCCGGATATGCTCCTCGACGGTGAGGGTGGGGGATTCACCGGTGGTGCCCGCTGGAACCACACCCTCGACGCCTCCCTTGATCTGCGCTTTGACCAGCTTTTCCAGAGCGGCTTCGTCGAGTCTTCCGTTCTTGAACGGAGTGACCAGGGCAGTGTAAACGCCCGTGAATTGCGGTTTGGCAGTAGTCATTGTTTTCATGCGTAGCCGTCTCCAGACGGCTCAAAGTTGGACCTGACCCTCGAAGGCGAATTCGGCGGGTCCCTTAAGTCTGACATCTTGAAAGCCGGCGTCTTGGAGTTGAAAGCTCACCTCCAAGGTTTCACCGCCTTGCACCCGCACCGCGATGGGAGAGGCGAAACCGTACAGCCGGGCGGCAACCAAAGCAGAGGCGGTGACCCCTGTGCCACACGCCAGGGTTTCCCCTTCGACACCCCTTTCGTAGGTGCGGACTCGGATGGAGCCCGGCGAGAGAACCTGGACGAAATTAACGTTGGTGCCCTTCGGGGCAAAGTGAGGATGAAAACGGATCTGAGAGCCAATAGGCTGCACCATGGCTCGATCGGCGTCGGGAACAATCAAGACGGCGTGCGGTACGCCCGTGTTCAGACTGTGGACGGTGAGGAGTTCTGACCCTACTTGGATCGATTCACCCATCCGGCTGTCCTTGGGGGGCGTGAGCGTCACGGATACCAACGGGCCGTCGAACTCCGCTCCCACGATTCCTGCGCCTGTAGCGAAAGTGAAGGATTGGCTGATTCCCAACTTCCGCTTTACGAAACGGGCAAAGCATCGGGCACCATTCCCGCACATCTCGGCCGCGCTGCCGTCGCTGTTGTAGAAGTCCCATGCCCAATCCGCCCTGCCATCAGCTGGCACCAGCAAAATGATGCCATCAGCCCCAATCCCCCGCTGCCGATGGCATAGTCGCACAATCTGGTCGCGGGTGAGCTTCAGCTGACGGTCGCGGTTGTCGAACAGCACGAAATCATTTCCAGCGCCGTTCATCTTTGTGAAATCCACAGTCACAGGCCTTCACCTTACTGAGGTCATCTATCCCTGCAAAGCCCAAACTGGCCACCTTCCGTGCGTGAGTAGGCCTCCGCGCGCCGAGTCGTTGTATCCCTGGGATCCGTTGTTTGTTTCGGAGTGGACGCCTCAACCCCCTCCTTGGATCCTATCAAACCGTTGGGAGGTTTCGCTGTAAGTCTTTTGGGTGGAATGAAATGAAACAAACCGTTCCGATCCCGTGACCGAAAATGACTTTACACTCCCCAGTACCTCGACTCATCATCGCTTCGTGGTGATCGATCCTGGACAATCCAACCGGTCTGGGGATGTTGCTCCTTCCTCAACCGACCCCAGCCTGGAAACTCTTTTTGACCGCGCTATCGCGCGCTCGCAGGAGTATCTCTTTAGCGTGCTCAAGCCTGAGGGGTATTGGGTGGGGGAACTGATGGTAGACGCAACTCTGGTCTCCGACACGGTTGCCTACAACCATTGGAACGGGAAGGTGGACCCCATCTGGGAGAAGAAGGCAGTCAACCACATCTTCTCCAAGCAGCTACCCGATGGTGGTTGGAACATCTACCACGGTGGACCATCCGAGGTGAATGCCACCATCAAAGCCTATTTGGCGCTGAAACTTGCCGGAGTCGCATTGACCGATCCTCGGATGCTCCGCGCCCGCTCCGTGGCCCTGAGCCTCGGCGGTGTTCCTCGCATGAACACTTTTTCCAAGCTCTACTTGGCCCTTTTTGGCCTGTTCCCTTGGAAGTATGTGCCCACCATCCCCTGCGAGGTGATCCTGATCGGAAAATGGTTTCACGTGAATTTCAACGAGATGAGCTCTTGGACACGTTCCATGCTTGTCCCGCTGGCGATCATCAACCATTACAAGCCTACGCGCAGCCTCGGGCATAAAGGTGGCTTGGAGGAGCTCTACCCGGAAGGGTACCATGAGAGGGATCTGAAGCTGGCCCGCGACCCGCAGATGATCACCTGGCGCAATTTCTTCCTGGCGCTGGATAAACTACACAAGTTTGCCGAACGCTTTGCCCAGATCGGGATCCATCCCTTCCGTCGGCGAGCCCTCGACCGGGCGGAAAAGTGGATGCTGGAACGGTTTGAAGGCTCCGATGGCCTTGCCGCCATTTTCCCCGCAATGCTGAATTCGGTGATCGCGCTCAAAGCGTTGGGATACCGCGACGATCATCCGGAGATCCTCCGCGCGGAGCAGAAGCTCAAAGAACTGGAGCACGAAACCGAAGACAGCGTCAGGATTGAGCCTTGTCTCTCTCCCGTTTGGGACACCGCCATCGTTGCCATCGCGATGCGGGAATCAGGCGTACCAGCAGCGGATCCTCGCATGAAGAAGGTGGCTAATTGGCTGCTCTCCAAAGAAATCCGCTTTCGTGGCGACTGGCAGCACAAGAACCCGGTGGATGTGGAGCCTAGCGGCTGGGCGTTCGAGTTCGAGAACAAATGGAACCCAGACGTCGATGATACCGCCATGGTGTTGCTCGCGCTCCGGCTCATGGAGAGCAGTGAGCCCAAGAGTCTGCAGGCCGCCCTCCGGCGCGGGATCACGTGGATGCTCACGTTTCAGTGCAAGGACGGCGGCTGGGCCGCTTTTGATAAGGACTGCACCAAGAATATCCTAGAGAAGGTACCTTTCGCCGATCACAACGCGATGCTGGACCCCGAGTGCGCCGATATTACTGCTCGGATTCTCGAGTTACTCGGCTACGAGGGATACTCAACCGATCACCCGCAGGTGGCGCGGGCGCTGGCCTATTTGCACGACCAGCAAGAGGAGGATGGATCCTGGTATGGTCGCTGGGGAGTCAACTACATCTATGGCACCTGGCAAGTCCTTCGCGGGGTCCACGCGCTTGGGATCGACATGCAGCAGCCGAGTTTCCTTCGCGCGCGTGCTTGGTTGGAAAGTGTTCAGCATGAAGATGGTGGCTGGGGGGAACGCTGCAATACCTACGACGATCCGGTCTTTAAGGGCCAAGGTCCGAGCTCGGCTTCACAGACGGCTTGGGGGGTGATGGCTCTGGCTGCCTTTGGCGACCCCTCCCGGCCGAGCTTAGTTCGCGGGGTGGAATACCTCGCTCGCACCCAAAACCAGGACGGTTCCTGGAGTGAGGATGAGACCACTGGCACCGGTTTTCCAAAAGTCTACTATCTAAAGTACGACATGTACCGCAACAGTTGGCCGCTACTTGCGCTAGCGACTTTTCGCAACCTCTATCTGCAGGCCAAGGACAAGGGAAACGGCGCCCTTAAGGCTCAGGAGTTGGCCCGAGTCGGGAGGAACTCACATCTCCAGTTGCACTGATTTGAAATGTTGGTAAGAATCTATTGGCATGAGTGAGAACATGAATATGAGACTATTTTCAATACTGGCTGTTGGGTGCTTGGCTTCCGCAGCTCTCGGGGCCGACGCGCCAGAGCTAAAGGACCAGAAGGCCAAGGTGAGCTATAGCATCGGCATGAGCATGGCCAACGGGTGGAAACGGCAGATGATCGAAATCGACACTGAGGCGTTGATGCGGGGGGTCAACGATGCCTACGCAGGCAAGACCATCCTCGACGAGGCTCAGGCTCGCGAAGTTCTTCAGAACTTCCAGAAAGACCTGCGCACCAAGCAGGAGGAGCAGCGGAAAGTACAGGGGGAGAAGAACAAGAAGGAGGGAGAAGCTTACCTGGCTGAGAACAAAAAGAAGGAGGGAGTCAAAACCACCGCCAGCGGACTTCAGTACCAGGTGCTTACCGAGGGCAAAGGAGACGCTCCCAAGGCCACCGACACTGTTACCGTAAACTACAAGGGTACCCTCATCGATGGAACGGAGTTCGATAGCTCCTACAAGCGGGGGCAGCCAGCCAAGTTCCCTCTAAACGGGGTGATCAAAGGCTGGACCGAAGGCCTCCAGCTCATGAAACCCGGCGCGAAATATCAGTTCGTTATCCCCGGCGAGCTAGCCTATGGCGAACGGGGTTCTGGCGCGAATATCGCCCCCAACGCGACCCTGATCTTCGAAGTGGAACTGATCTCAGTCGAAGCTCCGAAACCCGCCTCCAGCGAGCCGGTCACGAGTGATATCATCAAAGTCCCTTCTGCCGAAGAGCTTAAAGCAGGTGCAAAAGTGGAAGTGATTAAGGCTTCTGACGTTGAGAAGATCAAGGCCGCTGAAAAAGCGAAATCAGAAGGAAACAAGTAAGCTGCTCAGCAGACCGCCGTTTCCGAGCTAAGACAGATTTGTTGCCGAAGGTCCCCAGGCTTCCTGGGGATCTCTTTTTTTTCCCGGGAGAGGCCCCCGGCTTTTCCCCTGGGCTTCCAGGGCTAGCGAGGCAGGCGGAGATTCAAGTCTCGTAGAATCCTCTGACCTTGGCCCTCCTCCTGCCAGACAAGTCTCAGGAATTCGTCCAGACCCATTCCGTACGGCTTCAGGAAGCCGCGGTCACCTGAGCAACCGTACATGACCTCCTTCGGTAGCTCACCGCGCAGCTTGGCTTTGGCTTTGGCGATGATCCTGGGGAGCCAGGCGATCCCCCCCAAGGTGTCCGTTTTGGCTGGGAGCGCGGAGGCCGATATGGGGGTGGAGAGTTGACCAGCCTGCTCAGAAAGAAAGTAATTGCGGCGAAGCGCCGTGACCTTCACGATGGTGTCGCGGTGCGGTTCTCCGTAACGGCAGATGTCTTCGGCGAAGTCTGCGATTTCCTGTACGGTACAACCGATCGAGGCCAGAAAATGCGTCTGCTCTGGGGACAGGAGACGTTCAGGGGCGCGTTGGCCTTCCTGGTAGCCCTGAACGGCCGTTTCCAGCAGCTTGCGGAATTCTGGTTCCCAGTCCACTATGTTCATGCCCCGATATACATCAACGATCGCCGAGAGAAAAGCAACATGACTTCACGAGACTCCATCCCCGTCGTTTATCTCAAACCCGGCGAGGTAGACCGCATTCTAACCGGGCACCCTTGGGTCTATGAAGGCTGCATCGCCCGCATGACGAGAGTCCCTGCCGATGGGGAAGAGGTCCACGTGAAGGACCAACGCCAGCGGCATTTGGGTTCCGGCTTTTTCAACTCCCAATCGCGGATCCGGGTGCGTTTGCTGAACCGGGACAAGGCCCCGTTGGACGAGGCGTTTTTCGACGGGCGCCTCCGTGCCAGCCTGGCGCTCCGAAAGCGTGAACTGCCCGGGGCCACTTCATTCCGGGTCGTGAATGCCGAGAGCGATTCCCTGAGCGGGTTGATCGTAGACAAGTACGAAGACGTGCTGGTTTTGCAAACCTCCTCGCTCGCGATGGACCAGCGCAAGCCCATGATCGTGGAGATTCTCAGGCGGTTGCTTTCACCCAGAGCCATCGTGGAACGGAATGATATGGCCTCCAGGAAGTTCGAAGGGTTGCCCATGTCGGAAGGCCTTCTGTTCGGGGCTTTGGATGGCGAGGTGGCTGTCCAGTTGGGTGGCCTAAAGTACTCGGTCCACCTCGCGGGTGGACACAAAACGGGACTCTATCTCGACCAGCAGGTAAACCACCAACTCGTTGCCCGTTATGCCCAGGGACGGCAGGTGCTTGACTGCTTCGCGTTCATGGGAGGTTTTGGCCTTCAGGCTGCTCGGAACGGGGCTTCACGCGTTCATATGCTCGATCAAAGCCAGGAATGCCTGGATGCGGCCCGGAAGAACGCTGAATTGAACGGTTTGGGAGACCGTTGTTCGTTTGAATCCGCTAATGTCTTCGATTGGCTGAAAGGCCGAACCAAGGTGGGCCCCCACGAGACTCTGGTTCCTCAGTTTGACCTCATCATCCTTGACCCTCCCTCCTTCACCCGAAGCCGGGCCACCATTCCGGATGCCTTGCGCGGATACAAAGAGATCCACCTGCGCGCGATGAAATTGCTCAAACCAGGGGGGATCCTCGCCACCTTCTGCTGCTCGCACCACGTGGACGCCTACACTTTCCAAGACGCCATCCTGGCCGCCGCCACCGACGCCCGACGCATGCTTCGGCGCGTGGCTACCTATACCCAGTCTCCCGATCACCCGATCATCCCAGCTATCCCCGAGACCGAGTACCTCAAAGGATTTGCCTTCGAGTTTGCCTGGTAACGACAAAAAGAGACCGTTTTTCGCTTGCCACAAGGCGAGACTTGCTCAGAATACGCCCCGTCTGATCTCCCTAGCGAGATCTGCAATGTCAGATGGGTCACGCTTGAGTCGAAGCCGCGATCCGCTCTGTAACGCGGCAGGTCTTTGTTTCCCAGGGGATGAGGACGGATGGTGAGCCTCGGTAGCTCAATGGTAGAGCAGTTGACTCTTAATCAATTGGTTTGCGGTTCAAGTCCGCACCGGGGTACCACCTAAGCAGCAAGGAGTTAGAGAAGTTTTCCCTCTTTTTGGAAGCCACTATTTTGGCGGCCTGCTTGCCACTTCTGTGACACACGAAGCTGACTGTTTGCCTCGCGCTTTCCCGAACCGCTTCTGGGGCGTAAGAAACGAAAGAATTGGAAAAACAAGAGGCCGCCTTCGTCCTCACAACGAAGGCGGCGACTCTTCCCTCAGCAACCATACCACCTTGGCGTTTGGCCCTTCGCCGGTTACCCAGCGAGGCGTCCTGCGCCACAGGGCGAAATTCCAACATACCACAAGAGAACAAAAAAAGGCCACCCACGTCAGCCTAGTGCGAAGATGGCCTTCCACCTAACCAAGCGGTCTGAATCCGTCGACTGCTCGATTTAGCAGATACTTCTTGGAGAATACTGCTGAAGGGATGATGGTTCTATGGGGTGTTTACCCCATGCCGTTCTCACCGGCTTCTCCAGCTTCATCTGGACCTGACCCCATTGTATCCTATTTGGAATTTCCCCCCCCTTGGAGAGGGAGTTCTGACAGGATGCCAGGATGGGCAGGATGAAAAGTGAACGAAATCAAGCGCAGCCCCATCCTCCAAATCCTGTTCATCGTGTCAAAACCCACCCACCCGCTCGCTCGATGCGCAACGGTCCGGCCATAACCAAAGCCTACCGCCTACCTCAACCCACTCAACGCTTCACGTGTAGGCTATGGAGATGTGACCCCTCGAGTTCTAAGAATCTGAGAAACGAGCGGCTGACCATTGACGAGATTGCCGACCGACTGATTTCCGACGGGGTGAAGACTCGTTCCGGTGGTGTCTGGCGGTTCACTGAGATCCGACGAGTCCTTGCTCGGGCTTGAAATTCGTCACATGTGACCAATTTGAATGAACACCGAAATCTTAAAACGAGTTGATTACCGCCTGCCCGACAACGGCAAGACCGTCCCGGCCTTCATCCTCTGCGACAATGGGGAGGCCACGCTACTCCTCGTCACCTTCTTCAGGAAGGAGCAGCCTGATGTCATCGTCATTGCCCACGACGACGACCTTGACGGAGTTTACGAGGAGGCCGAGATGAGCTGGTTCAATGTGGAATCCAACGACATGGCCACCATCGGCCAGAACTTGTTGACCCTATCCAGGCAACTCCGATGAAGACGAACATTTTTGACCGGTCCAATTCCGTGATCGGTTGGACCTTGGAGACCTCAACCCAGATTCAGGTTTTTGATAGGACCGGACGGATGCTCGGCTGGTGGGACAAGAAGACGGACACCACCCACACAACCCATGGTTTCTTCGGGAGGGGGAATCAACTGCTCCGGCTGCTGAGGTGACCCACTGATTCAAGGTGAACGGATTCGGTAGAACCGTGTGGGGTAATTCATCCACTGAGGATCGCTGAAGGAGGACGAGCCGCTGTTGAGGGTGTTGGTTGCCACAGGAGACCAACTGGGTTTGGTCAGAGTCGTGCTGGCTTCAACCACGATGACCTTGTCGCTGGCCCAAGAGATGTTGAACCCGAACTGATTCGTCTTTACGCCAAAACTGGCATCGCTGGCCTGCATTTCAGGGAGCCACAGGGCAGTTGGACAGTCGGCAAATGTGTCACCCCAGCCGGTAGTTCCTGCCAAGTAATAGACCGGCACGTTGAATCGAAGGTTCCACGGCGGCCAGTGGTCATCCCAACGAACGTAGAAGATGTACGAACCAACGCTGCTGGGAGCGTCACCCTTGAAATGGGCTCCCTTGAGGCCGGTGCAGCCATAGAACGCTCCGCCCCCTATGCTGGCGACGCTGTTGGGGATCGTCACACCTGTCAAGCTGGTGCAACCAGAGAACGCCCCGCCCTCGATGCTGGTGACGCCATCGGGGATCATGTATTGGCTTCCGGCTTTGCCCGCCGGGTACTGCATGAGCGTGGTCTGGCTCTTGTCGACCAAGACACCAGCCACACTGATATAGACGGGATTGTCTGTATCCACCGTGATCGCTGTCAGGCTGGTGCAGCTGGAGAATGCCGCATACCCGATGCTGGTTACGCTGTTGGGAATCGTGACGTTGGTCAGTCGGCAGTAGGAGAACGCCTCGTACCCGATGCTGGTAACGCTGTTGGGAATCGTGACGCTGGTCAGTCGGCAGTAGGAGAACGCCTCGTACCCGATGCTGGTAACGCTGTCGGGAATCGTGACGCTTTCGAGGCTAGTGCAGCGAAAAAACGCCGATTCCCCTATGCTGGTCACGCTGCCCGGGATGGTGACGCTGGATAAGCCGGCACACTCAGAAAAGGCAGACCCTCCGATGCTGGTGACGCTGTCGGGAATCGTGACGCTGGTCAGGCTGGTGCAACCCTCGAACGCCCCTCCCCCGATGCTGGTAACCGGCAGGCCGTTGAGTTTGTCAGGGATGCTCACCACGTTGGTGGAGCGATTGTAACCGGTAATCATAATCGACTCGTTTACTTTGAGAGCTCTCCAGTCACTAGCGGAAACGGGTTGGCCGAGACCTCCTAGTAGTCCGAGTCCGACGTTCAGAAGGCTATCGGGAATCGTGACGCTGGTCAGGCTCGTGCAGCCATAGAACGCACCATCCCCGATGCTGGTGACGCTGTTGGGGATCGTGATGCTGGTCAGGCTTTCGCAACCAGAGAACGCAGACCCTCCGATGCTGGTGACGCTGTTGGGGATAGTGATGGTGGTCAGGTCATTGCAGTATTCGAACGCATAGTGTCCGATGTTGGTGACTCCATTGCCGATCGTGACATCGATCAGATTGGTGCAGGCCATAAACGCTTGGTCCCCGATGCTAGTGACGCTGTTGGGAATCGTGTAGCTTCCTGCTTTGCCACCGGGACACTGGACAAGCATGGTCCGGCTCTCGTCAAACAAAATTCCATCCACACTGCTATAGATGGGATTGGCTGTATCCACCGTGATTGCTGTAAGGCTGCTGCACCAATTGAACGCCCCTAACCCGATGTTGGTGACGCTGTTGGGAATCGTGATGCTGGTGAGGTTGGTGCAGTTAATGAACGCACCGTCACCGATGTTGGTGACCGGCAAGGCATTGATCTTGTCTGGTATGGTCACCACACCGTCGTGTCCGCTGTATTTGGTGATGGTGACCGAGCCGTTCACGGTGAGCACTCTCAGGCCAGTAGAGGTGGCCTGGCCACTGCCGAAGAACGCCCATTTCCCGATGCTGGTGACGCTGTCGGGGATCGTGACGCTGGTCAAGCTGGTGCAGCTGTTGAACGCACCTTCCCCGATGTGGGTGACGCTATTCGGGATGGTGACGCTGGTCAGCTTGGTGCAGCCATGGAACGTCGCACTCCCGATGTTGGTGACCCCACTGCCGATGGTGACGTTCGTCAGGCTGGTGCAGAACAAGAACGCCCGGTTTCCGATGCTGGTGACGTTGTTGGGAATCGTGACGCTGGTCAGGCTGGTGCAACCCTCGAACGCCTCTCCCCGGATGCTGGTGACCGGTAGGCCGTTGATCGTGTCAGGGATGGTCACCGCACCACCGGGACCAGTGTATCCCGTGATGGTGATCGTGCCGTTGTTGGTCTCGTAGGTGTAATCAGCTGCTTGGACCGACGCCCAAAGGGTCAGGCAAAGGATAGTCAGGATTCCGAGGTGTCTAGAGATTGGTGGTTTCATAACGCCAAATAGGATTGGGCCTGTTTACGGTGTTCGGATCCGGTAGAACCGTGTCGGGTAGCTCATCCACTGAGGATCGCTGAAATAGTTTGTTCCGCCGGTGAGGGTGTTGGTTGCCACCGAAGACCATGTGGGGTTGGTCAGGGTCGTGCTGGCTTCAACGACAACGACTTTGTCGCTGGCCCAAGTGATGTTGAACCCGAACTGATTCGTCCTTACGCCGAAGGTGGGATCGCTGGTCTGCATCTCAGGGAGCCACAGGGCGGTTGGATGGTCGTCAAATGTGTCACCCCACCCGGAAGTTCCGGGCAGGCAGTAGATGGTCACATTGAGTGGAAACCACCGCCCAGAATCAACATGCATGGGGCCGAGCCCAAAATAGAAGATCTTCCACCCAACGCTGGTGGGAGCGTCGCCCTTGAAATAGACTCCATTCAGGCTGGTGCAATGATAGAACGCATGGTTCCCGATGCTGGTGACGCTGTTGGGGATGGTGACGCTGGTCAGGCTGGTGCAGCTAGAGAATGCATACCACCCGATACTGATGACGCTATTGGGAATCGTGTAACCACCGGCTTTGCCCCCCGGACATTGGATGAGGGTGGTCTGGCTCTTGTCGAACAAGACCCCATCCAGACTGCTATAGACGGCATTGACCGCATTCACCGTGATTGCCTTCAGGCTGGTGCAGAACTCGAACGCCCCTTCTCCGATGCTGGTGACGTTGTTGCCGATCAGGACGCTGGTCAGGGCAGTGCAGTTCCAGAACGCATGGTTCTCGATGTTGGTGACGCTGTCTGGGATCGTGATGGTGGTAAGACTGGTGCAGTTCCAGAACGCATGGTTCCCGATGTTGGTGACGCTATCGGGGATGGTGACGTTGGTTAAGCTGGTGCAGCTAAAGAACTCCAAGTACCCAATGCTGGTGACGCTGTTGGGGATCGTGATGCTGGTCATGCTGGTGCAGGAAGCGAACGCCCCTTCTCCGATGCTGGTGACGCTGTTGGGGATCGATAGGTCGGTCAGACTGGTGCAGCCACTGAACGCCACACCCTCGATGCTCGTGACGCTGTTGGGGATTGTGTAACCACCGGCTTTGCCCCCCGGACATTGGATGAGCGTGGTCTGGCTCTTGTTGAATAAAACTCCATCTACACTGCTATAGACGGCATTGACCGCATTCACCGTGATTGCCTTCAGGCTGGTGCAGGACTCGAACGCCCCTTCTCCGATGCTGGTGACGTTGTTGGGGATGGTGATGTTGGTCAGGCTGGTGCAGCCAGAGAACGCCCGGCCACCGATGCTGGTAACGCTGTTGGGGATCGTGATGCTGGTCAGGCTGCGGCCATGGAACGCATAGCCCACGATGCCGGTCACCGGCAGTCCATTGATCTTGTCTGGAATGATCACCGCACCTCCGGAACCGGTATAGTTGGCAATGCTGATCGTGCCGTTGTTGGTCGTGTAGGTGTAGTCCTCTGCTTGGGCTGCCGCCCGTGGTGCTGCCACCCAAAGGAAGAGGCTGAGGGCGGTGAGGATTCTGAGATTCTTCGTGATCATAGTTGGTGCTTTCACAAGAGGTATACGGAATCCGTTTCGGATTGTTTCATGCCTGATGTGACCAATGCCAATAGTCCATCCTTTAACTGATCTACTGTGAACGGATTCGGTAGAACCGTGTGGGGTAGTTCAACCACTCCGGATCGCTGAAATAGTTAGTTCCACCGCTGAGGGTGTTGGTTGCCACAGGAGACCAAGTAGGATTGCTCAGAGTTGTGCTGGCTTCAACCACAACGGAGAGGTTCGTGGCCCAAGAGATGGTGAAGCCTAAGTGATTGGTTTGAGTGCTTAGGCTCCCGCTCAGGATCACCGGATTGGGACGCACCCATACCGCTGTCGGACGATCACTAAAGGTCGTGCCCCAGCCTGTGGTCCCCGGCAGGTAGTAGACGGTCGCCTTGTTAGCATCAGTAAATACTTCCCCTTCATAGTCGGGGGGAGTACCACTGAAATAGACTGCCGTCAGCCTGGTGCAAGAGTAAAACGGAGCGGCTCCGATACTAATGATGCCGTTACCGATGGTGACGTTGGTCAGGCTCGTGCAAGACCCGAACGCCCAATTCCCGACGTTGGTGACGCTGTTGGGGATGCTGACGCTGGTCAGGCTGAAGCACTGCACGAACGCCTGCTCCCCGATGCTCGTGACGCTGTTGCCAATTGTGGCGTTGGTCAGGCTGGTGCAGTTCTGGAAGGCCCCCCCCGACACGAAAGAGGCGCCCCCGATGCCAGTGACGCTGTCGGGGATCGTGATACTGATCAAACTGGTGCAGTTCTGGAACGTCCCGCCCGAGATGCCAGTGACACTGTTGGGGATGTTAATGTTGGTCAGGCTGATGCAGCTCCCGAACGCCGCAAGCCCGATGTCGGTGACACTGTTGGGGATCGTGATGCTGGTCAGGCTCCAGCAGTCCCGGAACGCCCCCATGCCGATGCTGGTGACACTGTTGGGGATGCTGATGCTGGCCAGGTTGGTACACCCATAGAATGCATGGTCTGGAATGCTGGTGACGTTGTTGGGGATCGTGACACCGGTCAACCCGGTGCAGGCATAGAATGCCCACTCCCCGATGCTGGTGACGTTGTTGGGGATTGTATAGGCTCCAGGTTTGCCCGCTGGACATGCGATGAGAGTGCTCTGGCTCTTGTCGAACAGGACGCCATCCACACCTCTATAGACGGGATTGTCTGTATCCACCGTGATGGCCGTCAGGCTTCTGCAGCCAAGGAACGCCGAGTTCCCGATGCTGGTGACACTGTTGGGGATCGTAACGTTGGTCAGGCTGCTGCAGGATTCGAACGCTCCTCCCCCAATGTTGGTGACGCTGTTCGGGACCGTTATGCTGGTCAGACTGGTGCATCCTCTGAACGCCGACCACCCGATGTCGGTGACACTGTTGGGGATCGTAACGTTGGTCAGGCCGGTGCAGACAAAGAACGCATAGTCCCCGATGCTGGTGACGCTGTTGGGGATCGTGACGCTGGTGAGGCTGCTACTCTGGAAGGCACCAGGCCAGCCTCCCCAGATGCTGGTGACCGGCAGCCCGTTGATCGTCTCTGGGATGATCACCGCACCGCCGGGACCGGTATACCCGGTGATAGTGACCGTGCCGTTGTTGGTCTCGTAGCTGTAGTCCCCTGCTTGGGCTACCGCCCAAAGGCAGCGGAACAACAAGCCGAGGGTTCCAAGGTGTCTAGAGATTGGTGGTTTCATAACGTCAAATGGGTCTTGCCGGTTTACTGTGACCGGATCCGGTAGAACCGTATGGGGTAGTTCAACCACTCAGGATCACTGAAGTAGTTTGTTCCACTGGTGAGGGTGTTGGTTGCCACAGGAGACCAACTGGGGTTGGTCAGGGTCGTGCTGGCTTCAACCACGACGGAGAGGTTCGTTGCCCAAGAGGTGGTGAAGACGAATTGATTGGTTTGAGTGCTTAGGCTCCCCTTAAGAATCACCGGATTGGGACGCACCCAGAGTGCTGTCGGACGATCACCAAAGGTCGTATTCCAGCCCGTGGTCCCCGGCAGGTAATAGATCACGTTGGTGTTGTCATTGAACAAGTCCCCACCATCGCCGGGAGTGTTACCCTGGAAATATACGCTGGTTAGGCTGGTGCAGCCCATGAACGCCCCACCCTCGATGTTGGTGACGCTGCTGCCAATTATGACGTTAGTCAGGCCCGTGCAGCTATAGAAGGCCCCGGACCCGATGCTGGTGACGCTGTTCGGGATCGTGACGCTGGTCAGGTTGGTACAGTCGGCGAACGCCCATTCTCCGATACTGGTGACGCTGTCTGGAATCGCGTAACTTCCGGCTTTGCCCCCCGGACATTGGATGAGCGTGGTCTGGCTCTTGTCGACCAAGAGGCCGTCAAGACTGCTGTAGAAAAGGCTGGGGGGATAGACCGTAATATCACTCAGGCTGGTGCAACCAGAGAACGCCCCGATCTCGATGCTGGTGACGCTGTTGGGGATCGTGACGCTGGTCAGACTGGTGCACCAAGAGAACGCCTGGATTCCAATGCTGGTGACGCTGTTAGGGATCGTGACGCTGACAAGGCTGTGACATTGAGCGAACGCATTCCTCCCTATGCTGGTGACGCTGTTGCCGATAGTCACGCTGGTTAGGCTACTGCAGTCAGAGAACGCCCATTGCCCAATGTTAGTGACGCTGCTGCCGATCGTGACGGTAGTCAGGCTGGTGCAGGATCCGAAGGTCCCTTCAACGTCAATGAAGCCGAAATCAACCCCGTCGGGAATGCTGGTGACGCCATTCCCAATCGTCACGTTAGTCAGACTTGTGCAGTGAAAGAATGAAAAGGAGCCGAGGTTGACGACGCTGTCGGGAATAACGACGCTGGTTAACTCTGAGCAAGAGAAGAACGCACCTCGCCCAATGCTAGTGACGCTGTTCGGGATCGTGTAGCCTCCGGCTTCGACCGCAGAGTATTGGAGGAGCATAGTCTGATTCTTGTTGAATAGAACCCCGTCCACAGTGCAATAGAAGGAGTTCAGGGGACCCACCGTCACGCTGGTATAACCGTAGAATGCCCCCTCCCCGATGTTGCTAACGTTGTTGGGAATCACGATGTGGGTGAGGCCGACACAACCTCTGAACGACCCCTCGCCGATGCTGGTGACGCTGTTGCCGATCGTGACGTTGGTCAGGCTGCTGCAATCACGGAACGTATAGTTCCCGATACTGGTGACGCTGTCAGGGATCGTGACGCTGGCCAGGCTGGTGCAGGAAGCGAACGCAGACCCTCCGATACTGGTGACGCTGTTGGGGATGGTGACGTTGGCCAGGCTGGTGCACCACCAGAACGCATAGCTCCCGATGCTGGTAACCGGCAGACCGTTGATCGTGTCCGGGATGGTCACCACTCCACCGGGTCCGGTGTACTTCGTGATGGTGATCGATTTGTTTATTGTGAGCACCCTCAGACCGGTAGATGTGTCCTCCACGCCACTGCCCGAGAACGCCCCATCCCCGATGCTGGTAACGCTGTTGGGGATCGTGACACTGGTCAGGCTGGTGCAACCAGAGAACGCCCCGATCTCGATGCTGGTGACGCTGTTGGGGATCGTGACGCTGGTCAG
>CAYPNF010000046.1:0-67524 GCA_964411985.1 uncultured Verrucomicrobiota bacterium | reverse complement strand
GCGTGGCGACGTACTTCAGGCCCCCAGCACCTCGCTCAAAATGAGAATTGCTGACATTTGGCTAGCTATTATAGAAAATTAGGCAATGCTATGCCTTAGAGCGATTGAGAACTGAAAGTGCACAACTCATGGGAAAAGCATCTTTTGAAGCTACCCTGTCCGGAAATGGGCGTTCGGTGGAGTTCTCCAGCTCGCCCGTAGTCCGATATCGATCATGAAAACCAGCGTAGGTTCCGCCTCCAACACAACGAACAAAACTCAGGTGCTGGCCAACCTGGATTCTGTGCCAACGAGTTTGATCGTTGTGGACAAGGATGCTAAGATTGTGTCAGTCAACCGGGAGGCGGCTCGCTTTCTGGGAGGCAAGACTGAACATTTCCCTGGGCAATCCTGCGGCGAAGTGTTGCAGTGTGCCACAAGCCAGGAGACGGAGGACGGTTGCGGGTCCGCGGCACACTGCCGAACCTGCACGATTTTGAGCAGCATCAGGGAAGCCGCCAAAGGCCGGAACGTGCTCCAGCAGGAATATGAACTCTGGATCGGCTCCGGGGATGCCCGGCGCGAGGTTCGCCTTTTGGTGGCAGCCGCCCCCTTCGATTTGGGAGGCAATCGGCTGGTCCTCCTAAGTTTGGAGGACGTTACGGAGCAGGTTCGTCTTCGCCACCAGTCCTGATCTCGAGTCAGGCAACTCAGGCTTCCTTGTCTCCCCTTGGGCGGGATGGAAGGCACTCCGGATGGATTCCTCCAAACTGGAGCGGCATTCACGAACCGACTTGAGAACGCGATTGAGCTGTTGGCGGGTAACGTTCCCCTCAGAATAGACACGCCCGTGGATCACCATGTAAAAAAGGAGCGAGACCAGATTCGAGCCGTGTCCCACCAAAGTTTCCCTCGCTAAACCGGTGACGCTGCAAAAATCGGCGAACATCTCCTCCGTAACGTGAAACTCCCGATAAGCCCGGCCGGCCTTCACCAAATCGAAGGACTCCAGGACCGCATCTGAGCTTGCTTGGGGCTTGGGCGATCTAGCGAGCAAGCAGCGCAGACGCAAGGCACCTCGAGTACGGCGGCACAACCGGGCAAGGTGGTCTCCCAGGGCCTTGGAGAACCGCTGAGCATCCGGGCAGCGCTGCTGATGAAGTTGGAGTTCGGTGAGGACAACGCCAAACGCCAGGATCTCGCCGTAGAGCACCCAGACCAAGGATGGATCTTCCCGTCCGAGACAGAGGAGTAGTGTCTTGGACCAGACGGAGGCAATTTCGTGCAGCTGTTTTGCCAACCGCGCCGGATCAGGGGCGGCCCAAAAGGTGGCTGTTTCCTCCTTCACCCGCACAGAAAACACCGGCGTGGACATGGGAGACGAACGCTAGCGCAAAGAGGGCTTCATCAACCTGGCCAAACGAAGGGCCATCTCCAGCGCCTGCTGGTAGTTGAGACGCGGGTCGACGACGGTTCGATAGGCGGTCTGCAAATCCGCCTCGGTAACGCCACAAGATCCCCCCACACACTCGGTGACGTTTTCCCCGGTGAGCTCAAAATGCACACCGCCCAAATGGGTGCCGCAGTCGCTCAAGATGCGGCAGGAACTCTCCAACTCTTTGAGAATCTCGTCAAAACGACGGGTCTTGATCCCCGTGCTCGTGGTCTCGGTGTTTCCGTGCATCGGATCGCAGCACCAAAGAACCACCTTGTCCGCGCGCCGCACGGCGTCCACGATCGGGGGCAGGCCCGCCTCGATCTTGGAAGCACCGAACCGATGAATCAGCGTCAGCCGACCTGCCTCGTTTGTTGGATTGAGGATTTCGCACAGGGCAAGCACCTCCTCCGGAGTCACACTTCCCCCGATCTTGACCGCCACGGGGTTCTGAATACCGCGAAAGTACTCGAGATGGGCCCCGTCCAGCGCCCGCGTGCGGTTTCCAATCCATGGGAAGTGAGTTGATAGATTGTACCACCCTTCCCGGCGGGGCACCCGCCGGGTCTGAGCCTGTTCATAGGGCAAGTGCAAACCCTCATGGCTGGTGAAGAAATCCACCCGGTTGATGTCCGACAGGCGCACACCGGTCAGCGTTTCCATGAACCGCAGCGACTCATCCACGGTTTGTACCATTTTGCGGTATTCCGCTCCCAACGGGGACTTGCTGGCGAAATCCAGTTCCCAGTACTCAGGATGGTGCAGGTCGGCAAACCCACCATCAATCAACGCCCGAATGAAATTAATGGTCAGGGCTGCTCGCTCATAGCCACGGAGCAGAAGGTTCGGATCCGGAATGCGATCAGCCTCCTCAAATGCAATTCGGTTAATCATATCCCCGCGATAGGCAGGCAACGTAACGCCTCCTCGAGTCTCCAGATCGGACGACCTTGGCTTGGCGTACTGGCCCGCAAACCGCCCCACCCGTATCACCCGCTTCTTGCTACCCTGAACCAATACCAGGCTCATCTGCAGCAGGATCTTCAACTTGTCCGCGATCGCGCCCGATTCGCAGTCGTCGAAGGATTCCGAACAGTCTCCGCCTTGCAGGAGGAAGCGCTCGCCGCGGACCGCCTCGGCGAGTTGCCCTTTCAGAGTCTCGATTTCCCAGCTCGTCACCAGCGGGGGAAGCCGGGCAAGCTGGGCCAGCACGGCTTGAAAGGACTCTGGATCAGGGTACTGAGGCTGCTGGGCCACCTTCCTGGCTTTCCAGGAATCGGGTGCCCAACCAGCATGAAGGGGAGCGCTCATGATGTTCTTCCCGGATGAATCCCTGTGTGCCATCACTTCACTTTCTTGGCAGTCATGCCACCCTCCCCGACCGAGAACACCACTTTTTCCACCTTACCGTCTGCACCGACCATAAACTCGCACTGGACATCGGTGGTCTTGGCAAAGAACTTCGTCTCGGACTCGGCGAACAGGTCGAAGCGACTGCCAGAAAAACTCAGCTGCAACTGGCTTCCTTCACACTTCACTTCCACCTTGAAGTCCGGGTTCACCTCGTAAGTCCCAACGCATCGATCCAGCACGGCGTTGCCAAAAGTGAACTCACGCTTCCCAGACGGCCCCAATTCCCGAACCCAAACGTTGCGGAAGCGGACCGGGTTTCCGTGATCCTGGAAAGCAAGGGGGAGTTTCTCCGGATGCGCCTGGTAGGGAGCGCGCCCCAGCCAACCAGTGGGCCCCGTAAGCTTGACATTCTGTTGCACCAAAACGCCATTATGAAGAACCGTAAGAAGGGCTGCAGAGACCAGTTTGCCACCCGCGTCAAACCGCGGAGCGGTCCAGAGAATGTCATAGGTCTGCCATTGTCCCGGAGGACGCGAAGCATTCACCAGGGGAGGGTACTGTCCGTAGATGGATGACGCCGAACCATCGGAGTAGGTTCTACTCTGATAGGAATCCAGCACCTGAACCTCGTAGCGGTCCAAACCAAAGAAAACGCCACTGTTGCCTCGCCCCTGCCCTTCTCCTTGGGCCGGCACCGGGGCAGCCCATTCCACATGCAACTGACAATCGCCAAAGTTCTGAAGCGTCCGAATGTACCCACTGCCGGACACACATTCCATGTATCCATCCTTCATGATCCACTTGGTGGGTGACCCGTCCATGCTGACCCACTTCGACAAATCGGAGCCGTCAAACAGGACCACCGCGTCGGAAGGGGCTTTGCCAACCTTATCCTGGGTGCTGGGCGCGCCAGAATCCACCGCCGGCGGAGGCGGTCGAAGACGATCATGCCCAAGCCAATTCGGGTCAGGCTGAGCGTGTGCCACAAGGCCGAGCGAGGTAACAAGGGCGGTTCCAAGGTTGATGGCGAACCAGTTGAGACCAGAATGTTTGCTCATACGCAGCGAAAGTAGGACAAACACCGGCACAAGGCGAGAACTTTGCCTCGATCCACTCCGGCCAGAAAGTCCCTCCTCATCTAACCGCTGGATGGCACACCGTCTGCTCTTTTCAGGCCAACGTAGCGTTCTGAGTTGTTTCGCCTCTTGAGAAGTTGGAACGTTGTTCTGATTGGACATCAACGGGATGCCTGGTGGATAATGGCTTGGGCTATCATGCACCATTAGCCATAGTTGTCTCAGGAACGAGCTAGTGTGTGCGATTAGGTGCCGGTACGGTTTATGCGCAAGTATGTGTCATTTCGACCTTGGATTGGGCTGAGCCTGCTGGCTCTTTGGCTCTTTGGCTTGGCGGAGACATCCAACGCGGACACCAAGCCCATCCGCCTCCGCAACCAGATGCTGGCTACTCCCGACCCTGAGCCTGCCTCGAAAGCCCGGCTCCAAGGGGGCGATCCGGAGGTAACAGGGCTGTATCTTGTTCAACTGCAAGATCGTCTGAAACCCGAATGGAAAGAGGTGCTGCGCGCGAGGAATGTCCTCCTCCTAAGGTATGTCCCTGAAGATGCCTTTGTTGCCCGCCTTTCAGGCACCTCGCTTGCCGGTCTGCGGAGCCTTTCCTTCGTTCGCTGGGTGGGGGAGTACTTCCCGGCATACAAAGTGGAGAAAAGCCTACAAACTGGGGCTCAAGGCCCTGGCAAGGATCTGGCCGTCAGCGTATTGCTGAGTCCCGCCGCGACCCAGGCCGAGACCCTGCGCACCGTGCGCATGTTGCGGGAGACTCGTATGGGACGCCCCATGCACTCCGGGCGTATACTCCACGGCAACGTCCCGTCCAGCCAGCTGTCCAGCCTGGCCAGCCTTTCCTCCGTGCTCTGGGTTGAAGCAGCACCCAGAATGAAACTGATGGATGAGGTAGCCTCCTGGATCGTCGGTGGGGAGCCTGACACGACCAATGCCCACGGAACGATTGTTCAAGACCTCGGCTATGATGGCCGCGGGGTGACGGTTGCCGTGGCCGACAGCGGGCTCCATACCGGCGAAAAGGAAACGATGCACCCCGACTTGGCAGGCAGGGTGGACGCCCTCTTCTACTACGGCAGCCTGCAGGACGCTTCGGACGAGCATAGTCACGGGACCCATGTCGCGGGGATTATCGCCGGCAATGGGGCGACTGGGGAAACCGACGAAAGTGGCGGTGAGTTGATTGAGTTTCTCGACCCGGACGAACTACCCTCGGGCCGCAAACCCGCTCTCTATGGATTGGGGGTCGCGCCGGGGGCACACTTGGTGGCTCAGCGCATCTTCGACGGCGCTGGCAATTATGAAGCACCACCCACCTATGAGGTCCTCACGCACGATGCGGTTCGCGCCGGGGCGGTCATCGGATCGAACAGCTGGGGCGACGACACCCAGGGCCGCTACGACCTCAGCGCAGCGGAGTTCGACGCCCTTGTCAGGGACGCGGACGCGGACATGCCTGGTTCTCAGCCTTACATCTTGGAGTTCTCAGCCGGCAATGCAGGTCCAGGCAGCCAGACCATCGGCAGTCCCGCTGTGGGCAAGAACGTCATCGCCACGGGCGCTTCCCAGAATGATCGTCCCGAGTTCTTCCTCTATGCCGAGGGAGCCGAATCCATGGCGGATTTCTCCAGCCGTGGCCCCTGCGAAGATGGACGCATCAAACCCGATGTCGTGGCACCAGGCACGTGGATTGCGTCCCTCAAATCGGCCTATGCTTCTGACGAGAACGCGTGGTCGCCCATCTCGGAGAACTACCTTTACCAAGGAGGAACCAGCCAGGCCGGGCCGCATGTATCGGGTGCCGCCGCGGTGTTCGTGCAGTATTACCGCCAAACCCACAACGGAGCCACCCCCTCCCCCGCGCTAACCAAAGCCGCTCTCATTCACTCTGCGGTGGACATGGAGGCCTGGGCCGGAACCGGCCCGGTGCCCAACGCGGATGAAGGATGGGGGCGGGTCGATCTCACCGAACTCGTGGCCACCACCGCCAACCTCCAGTTCCTGGACCAGCAGGCGAGGCTTTCCTCGGGACAATCCGTCGAAAAGCAGGTCCTGGTCGGAACCACTGCTGAGGCCCTGAAAGTCACTTTGGTCTATACGGACGTTCCTGGCCTTCCCGCGGCCATTCCCGCCCTGGTCAACGACCTGGACCTGGAGGTCGTCGCACCCGACGGGCGCATCTACCGAGGCAACCAGTTTCTGAACGGAGAATCCGTCCCTGACGCCCCTTCGGCAGACCGGATCAACAACGTCGAAGCGGTACGCGTCTCGAGTCCCCAGGTTGGACAGTACCTCGTCCGGGTACGGGCTCACAATGTAGTGGAGGACATCGATGGACGGGACTTGCCTCGTCCCGAACAGGATTTCGCACTGGTGGTCTCCGGAGATATTCCTTCACCTGGAGTGGGTACCCTCTACTTCAACCGAGCGGCCTTTACCGTGCCGGACCAAATCCAGATCAAGCTGTTTGATGCTGACCTCTCGGCCCAAAACTCGGTCGCAGTCCAGCTCAATACCTCATCCGATCCAACCGGAAAGCCGGTAGTACTCCTGCGCGCCGGCCCCGGCGGCGTGTTCACCAACTCGATCGCCACCACCTTGTCCTCCGAGCCGGGTTCAGGTGAGATCACTCTGGTCCACGAAGATCTCATCCAGGCCACCTACCTGGATGCCTCACCAGCGGCCACCCGGACCGCTCTGGCTCGGGTGGACCTCATCCCCCCAGCCATCGGTATGATTGAAGCCACCAACCGCTTGGGGAATGTGGCCATTACGTGGAACACCGATGAAGCTGCTTCGGGAACCGTCGTCTTTGGAACCAATCTTCCCCTTGCAAACGCCATCACCAACACCGTGCTCCTTACCGGCCAGCGGGTCGTCATCTCCGGGCTGCAGACGGGGGTGGAATACAAATACTATGTCGTTGCGACGGACGAAGCGGGCAATCGAGCTACGAACGATAACAATGGGATTCTGTTCAGTTTCCTGCCTACCCCTGCTTCTACTGTCCTCCTGGTCGATGCCTACGTAAGGGAAAACGATCTCGACCCAACGGAAATTCCTCTTACTACATACACAGATGCCCTGGACGCAGCGGGGGTGTCCTACGATATTTGGGATTTGACCCAACCTGACAGTCCATCGCCTAACACCAACGATCTAAGTCCTTTCGCCATAGTCATTTGGAGAACATCGGACAGTTTTTTCAGCACCTCGGCCATCACGCCCGCCCAACAAGCCACGCTCTCCAGCTACGTGCAGGATGGCGGAGCCCTCTTCTATTGCTCGATGGAAGCCTTGAGCCGGATCGGACCCACTTCCTTCCGCACGAACATTCTCCACGTACAGAGTTTTGCCGAGGACGCCCAAGTCCCGTCCGTGCTGGGAATCGATAACGAGCCGCTGACCTCCGGGATGGACATGGCGCTCGATTACACCCTCTACGATAACGACGTTCTTCAGCTACTTGGCATTGATCCGGATGTTTCGGACACTTTCACTCCCACCACCAACGCCATTCCCATCCTGCTCGAACCCATCACCGGGAGAATTGCAGGGATCAAATCACCCCGTCCCGGGAGTGATTCCAAAGGGCGCGTGGTCTTCTTCAGCTTCCCCTTTGACACCCTTCCCGAGCGGGGGGATGCCCCCAATAACCGGGCGGCGGTCATGCGGAATGTTCTCAGCTTCCTTGCCCCGGGGCTGAATGGGCTTGGGTCGGTCTCTTTCGATAATACCGCCTACACGATCCCCAGCCTGGTCACTGTCGAGGTGTCCGACTCCGACTTGGCAGGCTCGAAGACATGCCAGATCACGGTGTCGACCTCGAGTTCAACTGGTTCCCTGTCTTTGACTCTGGACGAGACCGTGCGCAAAGGAACTTTCCGCGGTTTTTTCACCCTGGTGGCCACCAACGAACCGATGTCAGCGGGACGGCTTCCCGCAAAGCACGGAGATACGCTCAGGGCGGAATATGCGGACAACCTGGCGCGGGGCAGTGCGCAGGCGTTGGCTCAAGTGGATGTGCAGATCCCCACCATATCGAGCGTCCAGGTGGATCCCGAATACGAACAGGCAACGGTGATCTGGCTCACCTCCAAACCCACGGATGCCCTTGTCCAGTTCGGTGAGTCTCTTTTTCTGGGCAGGACGGCCTACGAATCCGAACTGAGCCCGGAGCACGAAGTCATCCTGACAGGGTTGGCCCCGGGTCGAAGCTACTTTTATCAGGTCGTCAGTCGGGATCGTGCCGGCAACACCAAGATCGATGACAACAACGGCAAGATGTACACCTTCCGCACGCTGCAACCGGCCGCTCCACCCATCACCTTTGATTTCGAGGATGGGGGCGCGTCCTGGGCAGTCTGGCCGGGGGTCATGGGAGAAGAAGGTTCGGTCTGGCAGTTGGGCATCCCGGCGAATGGCATGGAGACCGAAGCCCACTCCCCCACCAATGCGTGGGCTAGCAACCTCACGGGCGATGCCATCGACGTGGCTGACTCCCGCCTCGTAAGCCCAGCCATCGACCTGACGGGCGGAAATCAGGCCACGCTCCGCTTCTGGCAAAGCTATGATTTCTCGGAACGGTCGGACCTGGATATCTACGAGGTCGGAGAGCTTTATGTATCCACCAACAACGCCGCCACCTGGACGTTGCTCGACGCCTATGACGAGGGTTCGGGAGGGTGGGAGGAAATCGAGATCAGTCTAACTCCTTACCTGGGACGTGTCATCCGGCTCTCATGGTACTACGGATTCTTCACCCTGGAACCCCATCCGCGCCCAGGTTGGTTGATCGATGACGTTACGGTTACGGTCACCAACGTCATTCGCGGCACAGTGGTGGTCACCAACAACCTCGCTCAGGCCTCTTTCAGCCTGAGCGGGCCCTCTACCCTGTCTGGAAGAGGCCTGCTCACCGTCTTCAACGACGTGATTCCGGGTGAATACGTGACCACCTTCGATCCAGTACCGTTTTTCATCACCCCTCCTCCTCAAACCAACGTCCTGACGGGAACCAACGTGCTTGCTCTCCGCAGCGTCTACTCCATCGCCGATACGAACCACAACGGCATCCCCGACAGCTGGGAAGAGACCTACCTCGGCGGGGTGGAAAGCTCTCATCCGCCTGAGACTGATTCGGATGGGGACCACATGAGCGACTACCAAGAGTTCATGGCCGGCACCAATCCGACGAACAACCTATCCACCCTGGTCCTCCAGCCGCCCGTCCTGGGATCGGGAGACACAGTTCAAGTCGCTTGGGAAACCGCCCCCGGACGCGCCTACCGCATCTTGTCGAGCTCCGATCTTCGCACCTGGAGTGCCGCCACCCCTTGGATCTACCCAACAACGACCAGTTACAGCCTTGCCTTGCCGATCCCAAACACGGCTCGGCCCTACATGCTGCGGCTGGAAGCGAGCCCGTAGAACGAAGTCGATCCCCACTCCTGCAGCCCGGGAGTGGGGCCGGTTCCCATCGTGCGGGAAAAGTCCTCCCCTGTCGATTTGAGTTGCGGATGCCAGGTGCTCTCCACAAAGTCGTTTCTGAACCGTATGAACAAAGCGAGCCTCCTGAGTCAGTTCGCAGGTGTAATGCGCGAAAGGTACGGTAAGGACCTGGCCTGCTACGAAGAGTCTTTCCTGGTGAAGTCGATCGAAAGGCGGCAGGAGGCGACGGCCTGCAGAAGTCTCCAAGAGTACTTGGAGCGCTTGAAGGACGACCGGCTGGAGGTAGAGGCGTTCACGTCTTCACTCCAGGTCTGCTATAGCGAGTTCTTCCGCAACCCGCTCACTTTCAGTATACTCGAGCAGGTAGTCCTGCCCTCTCTCCTCGAGGAGAAGACTCGCAGCGGGAACCGTGAGATCCGGATCTGGTCGGCAGCATGCTCCGCGGGCCAGGAGGCCTATTCAGTTGCCATCTTGCTGCAAGATCTGGAAGTGGCGCGGGGAAGTCCGGTTTCCTTTCGGATCATTGCCAGCGACGTATGTGAATCGGCCCTGGCCTCAGCGCGCACGGGAGTCTTCGACCGTTCGGCTCTGCAAAACGTCAGGCTCCGGCATCTGCAAGAGTACTTTTCCGAGCAAGACCACACCCACGTTGTTGCTCCACTGTTGCGCAGTCATGTTGATTTTTCCTTTTACGATCTGCTGGATCAGCGTTCCGTTTGTCCACCGACGAGCCTGTATGGGGATTTCGACTTGATTCTCTGCTGCAATCTGCTGTTCTACTACAAGCCCGCGATCCAACAACGGATCCTGGAAAAGTTTGAACGCGCCCTGGCCCCCGGCGGTTACTTCGTGACCGGGGAGGCCGAACGGGATGCTGTCACCATGCAAGTAGGCCTGCTGCGTGCCGTGAACCCGGCGACGGCGGTCTTCCGGCGAACCTAAAAGGCCCAGGTTGCGGCGGAGAGCCAGGAGATGGGCTGGTTGTCCGGGTTGGAGCCGGTAGGAACTCCGATCTTCTTTCCCCCTACCTGCATGAATAGGCTCGTTCCATGAAACTGAAAGATCTGAACATCGGCACCCAGCTGAGGTTAAGCTTTGGCATCATCCTCCTGCTAGTGCTGACGCTCGGGGCTGTGGCCTGGGTGGAAACGGACCGGATCTGGGATCAGTTCAAAGGCCTTTACGACCATCCACTGACCGTAAGGGGAGCTCTCGACCGGCTCTCCACTGCTATCCTTTCCATCGACCGCAACGAGAAGGCTTGGCTCCTGGCGACTAGCGATTCGGAAAGGGCGTCCATCCTCCAGGACATCGATGCAAAGGAAGCGGCCGCATTTCGGCAACTCGACATCCTCTACGACCGTTTTCTGGGTCCTCGAAGCGATGTGGAGGATGTCCGCGACCAATTGGCGCAATGGAGATCCATCCGGCAGGAGACCCTCCGTCTGGCGCAGGCTGGGAAGATCCCTGAAGCGACGGCTCGCCTTCAGCCCCAGGGTTTGGGGGGATTACACGTGAATACCCTATGGTCACACGTCCAAGAGATCAGCGATTTCGCCTGGAACCGTGCGGAGCAGTATTATCGAGAGGCGGAAGCCTTGAGAGGTTCGCTCACCCTTCAGTTGTTGGTTGTCAGCGTCACCATTCTGCTGCTGACCTCGGCGGTGGCTTGGTACCTGCTCGCCGCGATCAAGACCCCAGTCAGGGAGATGACGGCGGTGGCGGAACAGTTTGGGAAAGGAGAGATGGGGGCTCGCAGCCAACATATCTCCGACAGCGAGTTGGGAGTGTTGGCGGCCACTCTGAACAACATGGGGGAAGCGATCCAAAGGGATGCGCAAATCAACAAGCGCACCAGCGAACTCTCCCGCGTCATGCTCAGGGAAACCGAGTTGCGTCCGTTCTGTCGGGAATTGCTCACAGCTCTCGTGTCGCACACGGGTTCGCAGCTAGGGGCGGTCTATCTCCTCAACGAGGGCAAGACCGCATTCGAGCATTATGAGTCCGTCGGGTTGGGGGGAAGTGGGCGCGCCACTTTTTCCGCGTCGGGGCTGGAAGGGGAGCTGGGGTTGGCGCTCGCCACGCGGCAAATCCAGCGCATCTCCGACATTCCCGCAGACACACGTTTCACCTTCGCAGCGGTGAGTGGGGAGTATTTGCCGCGGGAGATCCTCACCATTCCGGTGGTTTCCGAACAGGAGGTTACGGCGGTGATATCGCTGGCGAGTGTCCGGGCCTACGACGCCTTGGCGGTTCAGTTCGTGAAGGACGTCTGGAGCGTGCTCACGGCGCGGATGAACGGCGTCCTGGCTCATCAGCAGATTCAGGGACTGGCAGAGCGGCTGGAACAGCAGAACCGGGAGCTGGACGCCCAGAAGCGGGAACTGGCGGCACAGGCCGCGGAGTTGACTGAGCAGAACACCGAGTTGGAGATGCAGAAGCAGCAGTTGGACGAAGCCAGCCGGCTCAAGAGCGCCTTCCTCTCGAATATGAGCCACGAACTCCGCACTCCACTCAACTCGGTGATCGCTCTGTCAGGTGTGCTGAGCCGCCGTTTGGCAAAGGCCATCCCGGCAGAGGAGCGGGGCTACCTGGAAATTATCGAGCGCAACGGCAGAAACCTCTTGACGCTCATCAACGACATCCTGGACCTGTCACGCATCGAGGCGGGACGGGAGGAGGTCTGCCTTACCCACTTTTCCATCCGCGGGTTGGTAGGCGAAATCGTTGACATGCTCGAGCCGCAGGCCGTGGAAAAGGGAGTTGCCTTGCGCAGTGAAATCTCCGCCGATCTTCCGTCTGTCACCAGCGACGCGACCAAATGCCGGCACATTCTCCAAAACCTGATCGGCAACGCGGTCAAGTTCACGGATCACGGCCAGGTCACGATTACAGCCCGGACCGTGCCCACGAACGACGGAAAGGCAGAACCTACCCTCGAAATCTCTGTCATCGATACGGGAATCGGCATCGCTGCCGAGCAGCTTCCGTCCATCTTCGAGGAGTTCCGCCAAGGCGACGAAAGCACCTCCCGCAAATATGGGGGCACCGGGCTGGGCCTGGCTATCGCCAGGAGACTCGCATCGTTGATGGGTGGGGTGATCACGGTAAAGAGCGCACCGGGGCAGGGATCCACGTTTACCCTCCGTTTGCCGCTCGCGTTGGATACGGCCACAAGTGGTCCAGGGACAACCCAGCGACGCGAGGTCGAATCCGTGCCCAGGCCCGCAGCGGCTCGGCCTGGTCAGGGCCACACGGTCCTAGTGGTCGAGGACAGCGAGCCTGCGATCATCCAATTGAAGGATATTCTTGAAACGCAAGGCTATCGGATCCGGGTGGCGCACAACGGTAAAGAGGCGCTGGAGGAAATCGAACAAGCCCTGCCGGACGCCGTGATTCTCGACCTGATGATGCCGGAGGTGGACGGCTTCGCGGTGCTCAAAGCGATCCGAGGAACGGAACGAACATCCCAACTGCCGGTCCTGATCCTGACCGCCAAGCATGTCACCAAAGAAGAGCTGAGTTTCCTCAAGAGCAACCACATCCACCAGCTGATCCAGAAGGGCGACATTAACAAGGCCGGCTTGCTTGCCGCAGTGGCAGGAATGCTCGTTTCCCCCCGGCAGGAACCCGAGGCGCGGACGCCTTTGCGCAGGCGTCCGGTGCGACCGGGGAAACCGCTGATTCTGGTAGTGGAGGACAACCCCGACAACCTGCGAACCGCGAAGGCTTTACTGGATCAACGATATCAGATTATCGAAGCCGCTGACGGCCGGGCTGGGCTGGAGCAGGCCAGAGTCCACCAACCCGACCTCATCCTCATGGATATTTCGCTGCCGGGAGAGGACGGTGCGCAGACCTTGCGCGCGATCCGGAACGAGGAGATCCTGCGGCCTATTCCAGTGATCGCCCTCAGCGCCAGGGCCATGAAGGGCGATCGGGAGAAGATCCTGGATCATGGATTCGACGGTTATGTTTCCAAGCCAATCGACGAGGGACTCCTGATGAAGACCCTGCAAGAGGCGCTTTCTTGATCCTTTGGAATGCTATGGCGCCCCGCAAACTCAAGATACTGGCGATCGACGACAACCAGGACAATCTGACCACGCTCAAAGCGGTGGTGCACGACGCCTTGCCCGAATACAGTCTTTCGACCTGCCTTAGCGGCCCCGAGGGTCTGGAAGCGGCCCGAGCCAAAGATCCGGACGTGATCCTCCTGGACATCGTGATGCCGCGGATGGACGGCTTCGAAGTCTGCCGATGTCTGAAAGCCGATCCCACGCTCTCCTCGATCCCGGTGGTGTTTCTCACCGCTTTAGGGACCGATCGCGAAAGTCGGCTGAAAGCCCTGGCCGTGGGCGCGGAGGCGTTTCTGTCCAAGCCGGTGAACGAGCAGGAGTTGGTGGCGCAGGTTCGGGCGATGGCCAAACTCAAGGAGGCTCATCGTCTGCATCGAATGGAAAGGGAGCAACTAGCCGCCCTGGTGTTGGAGCGCACCCGGGAGTTGGAGGATGAATTGGCGCGGCGCAGGCAATTGGAGGTGCAACTTTCGGCTAAGACGCGGACGCTGGAAAGCGTCTTTGAGAGTGCGCCCTACCTGATGATGCTGGTCAACCAGGAAGGGCGAGTTACTGACATCAACCGGATGGGGGTGCGGTCCGCCGACAAGGAGAAAGCGGAACTGTTGGGTCTGCTTGGCGGCGAAGTCGTTGGATGCCTGAATTCATTCGGGAGCTCCGGTTGTGGCGGAGAGGAGGGGTGTTCCGCCTGTCCGGTTCGTAGCCGAGTGATGCACACCTGGGAGTCAGGAGAGGTCGTATATGAGGCAGAGGGACAATTGACAGTCCAGAAGGGGGAGACCACCGTTTGCCTTGACCTCTTGATATCCACTGCGCCCGTGGAGACTCCGGCGGGGAGACTGGTGCTGGTGACCATTGCCGACGTAAGCGAGCGCAAGCGGGCTGAAAGCCAATTGCGTCTGCAGAGCAGCGCCCTGGAGGCGGCAGCGAACGCCATCGTCATCACTGACCGTGCGGGCAGAATCCTCTGGGCTAATCGCGCCTTCGTCACGAACTCAGGTTACAGCCTGAAGGAATCCGTCGGGAGGGAACCCGGAGATCTGATCAGGTCGGGGAAGCACGATCACGAATTCTATCGGAAAATGTGGGACACGATTCTCGCCGGCGGTGTCTGGCGAGGTGAAGTCATCAACCGGCGCAGAAACGGGAGCTTCTACACGGAAGAGATGACGATCACCCCTATGAAGAGCGAGGCGGGAGAGATCACGCACTTTATCGCCGTAAAACAAGACATCACGGAGAGAAAGGGACTGGAGGAGAAACTGTTTCACGCCCAAAGAATGGAGGCGGTAGGCCAACTGGCCGGAGGGGTGGCTCACGACTTCAACAATATCCTGGCGGCAACGATGATGCATTTGAGTTTTCTGCAGCGCTCCCCCGGGATCGACGCGCGGACCAAAACGGCGCTGGGCGAAGTGTTGCTGGAAGCCAAGCGGGGAGCGACCCTGACGCGGCAGTTGCTCATGTTCAGTCGAAGGAATGTGATGCAGATCAGGCCCGTGGCGATCAACGAGGTCGTCGGGGGAATGGTGGAGATGCTGCGTCGACTCCTGGGGGAACGGATCGTCCTGGAGTTTTTCCCGGACGTGAATCCACCTCTGATCGCTGCGGACGTGGGGATGCTGGAGCAGGTGGTGATGAACCTTTGTGTCAACGCCCGCGATGCCATGGAGCATGGAGGCAGGCTGACACTCCGGACGCTCGCGAACCACTCTGCCCCTGAAACCTCGGAGCAACTGATCCGAGCTGGGGAGGTCTGCCTGGTGGTCTCGGACACAGGTTGTGGCATGTCGGAGTCGGTTAAGAAACGTATCTTCGAGCCGTTCTTCACCACCAAGGAGGTGGGAAAGGGAACGGGCCTGGGCCTGGCGACGGTTCATGGGATTGTCGGACAGCACGAGGGCCGGATCGAAGTGGAGAGCAAACCGAATCAGGGAACGACTTTCCGGGTCTTTCTGCCTGCAGCTCCCGCGCTGGGCGCGCCAAGAGTCGAGTTGGGACTGGAGGATCAGGATCTCCGCGGGAACGAGACCGTGCTCCTGGTGGAGGATGAAAAGGGGGTCCGTGTCCAGACTGCAAAATACCTTCGAGCTTGCGGTTATGAAGTCCTCGAGGCGGCCAATGGACCGGAGGCCAGAGAGGTTTGGAAGCAACACGACCAAACAATCGATCTCCTGTTTTCGGACATGATTATGCCTGAGGGGTTGAGCGGGTTAGACCTGGCAGACGAGTTTCGGAAACAGAAGCCGGAACTCAAGGTGATCCTCACCAGTGGCTACAGCGAGGACCTGATCGGGGACAGGGGGCGATTCAAAGACCGGATTACGTTCCTGAGTAAGCCGAGCGAGGCAGAGTCCATCAGCCGCACCATCCGCCGTTGCCTGGACGGGAGCCAACAATGAGAGGGAAAGGCCATCGGCCGATCATGCGGACTCCCCCCGCTTCACGTCGATAAAGGGAGTGAACCATGAAACACCCCTGGTCTGCTGCTTACAAGTCCCACCGGTAGCGTCTCTTGCTGCGCGAACCCCGCGCATAATGAGGGTCACGAGGTGGAACCGAAACCTCATCCATAAACTCCCCACCCAGCCTCTCGATCGTATGCCTCGAAGCCACGTTATCCGGGTCGCAGGTGAGGATCACTTCGCGATAGATCGAGCGGACCAGGGGTGCGATTGCGCGGCAGGCTTGGAGTGCGTAACGATGACCGCGGAATTCCTCTTCAATCTCGTAGCCGATGTGCCCGGCATACAGCAGGACGTGCTCGGTGCCTCCCACGCGGAAGTTGATGTGACCCACATCCGATCCATCCAGAGTCAAGATGCGAAAGTGATAATACGGCACCAAGCCCCGCTCGGGCTCGCCTGGTATGACTTCCACAAAACGGAGCCACACTCTGCCATAGGACAGATCCGCAGGCGGAACAGGAAGCGTCTCGTCTGTGTGGAGTATCGTCATACTGTTGAATCTGCGAAGGAAGTGAAGCAGCCAGGCAGTGCGGGGAGTGGATCAAGGCCTTCCCTGCAGCCGCGCCGGATCGCGAGCCAAGCAAAGGACGCGAAATCCGGACTCCAACAGCCGTGGCACGAGCCGCCCGCCAATATTGCCGGTCGCGCCAGTCACGAGAATTGTCTGAAGCTTTACCATGATGCCCATTATCACAGGATAACGGATCACGCAAGGGCCGCCAGAACCAACCCAACCTGGCTGTCTTCCCACGGCTGAAGAGTTTTAGCCAAAGCATGTATTGCTTGGCATCCGAGGATTGTGGAGATAGAGTGACAGGCGATGCCTACGATACTCTCAGGCGCCACGCATCGGCTCCCAGGTTGAACCTCCTTGGCTCTGCTTCTGGCCATGAACACCCATGCCGCTCCCGACAAGGTCCTCTTTGATTTCCAAACCGCCACCAACACCGCCTCCTGGCAAGTGGTCAACGACGATGTCATGGGTGGCGTGTCCACCAGCCGTTTACACCTGACCGATGGCGTGGCGGTATTCCAGGGCGTAGTGTCCCTGGAGCACAACGGCGGCTTCGCGTCCGTGCGCTCGTTACCAGCGCGCCATGACCTGGCCGGATGCGACGCCTTCGTCATCCGGGTGCGCGGCGACGGCCGGAGCTACAGGTTCACAGCAAGGATGGCCCAGAACTTCGACAGCACCCTCTACCAAACCACTTTTACACCGAAGCAGGGCGAGTGGGAAGAACACCGCCTGGTCCTCAGACAATTCGTGCCGACGTTTCGGGGCCGAGTGCTGTCTGGGGAGGCGCCACTCGATCCGGCCAAGGTCGCCTCGGTGGGCTTCCTGATTGCCGACAAACAACCTGGCCCGTTTCGGTTGGAGATCGGCTGGGTCCACGGCTCGCCTGCAACCCCGTGAATCCGTTCCTCGGTCATGGCTGTTTTGCCTTTACGGCTCAGGGCTGGAAACCACGCCCGAGGGAGAACCTGTCTTTCAGTAACTCATCCGGTCCAGCTTCACCTTGCCCCGGAAAACCCAATAGATGCTCGCTGTGTACGCCAGCACGATCGGCACGCCAGTGATCGCAATCGTGAGCATGATGCCCAACGTCTTGGGGGAGGAGGCCGCGTTGTAAATGGTCAGGCTGTGAGCCGACTCCGGGTTGCTCAGCACGAGGTTCGGAAACATCTCCAGGCCAAACAAACCCATCAGCGCCATCATCGCCAGGCACGAGGAAACGAAGGCCCGCCCGTCGCGACCAAGGTGGATTTCGCGCGGGATGTTGGCGATGGCGAGCATGTTGACTAGCGCCACGCTGAAGAGCCACGGGTTCGCCCGCACGCGCGCAGCCATGTGCGGCACGTAGAGCAGCGTAGCCATCGTCGTCACGGCGTAACAGATGATGAAAAAGATCATGCAGTTCTTGATCCAGCCGCGGAGTTGGGCGTGCAGTTCGCCTTCGGTCTTCATCACGGCGTAGATCGCCCCGTGCATCATGAAGAGCGCCAAGGTGGTGACGCCCACCAGCAGCGGATACGGGCGCAGCAGACCCAGGAACGTGCCGGCGAATTCGCCACGTTCGTCGATGGGCACGCCCCAGGCGATGTTGCCCATCGCAATGCCAATGAGCAGGCTGGACAGGATGCTGCCGCCCGCAAAACCCACATCCCACATCTGCCGCCACCAGCCCATCGGCTGCTTGCTGCGAAACTCGATGGCGACCGCGCGGAAGATGAGCGCCACGAGCAACAGCATGAACGCAAAGTAAAACCCCGAGAAGACGGTGGCATAAACGTTCGGAAATGCGGCAAACAAAGCGCCGCCGCCGGTCACGAGCCAGACCTCATTGCCGTCCCACACCGGCCCGATGGCATTGAGCATTAGGCGGCGGTGTTCGTCCTTCTTGGTGAACAGATGCAGCGCGCCGACGCCCAGGTCGAAGCCGTCGAGCATCGCGTAGCCCGTGAACAACACACCGATGAGGATGAACCAGATGGTGTTAAGATCGAGGTGGCCGAAGTTCATGGCGGAAAGGAAATTCGGGTTCAAGCCTGGAACGGTAACGCCAGCTTCCCCGTCGGTGTCAGGTCGTCGTTGTCGGGTCCGTGCTGGATCTTGTCGTTGAGCAGATAGACAAACACGGCGAAGAGCAGCAGGTAAATCGCCGTGAACAGAATCAATGACCCCAGCACGGCTTCCGCCTTGACCACTGCCGACAAGCCTGCCGAGGTGCGCATCAGACCATAAACAATCCACGGCTGCCGGCCCATTTCGGCGGCAAACCACCCCCATTGGTTGGCCAGTTGCGGGCCGAGCACGGATAACACCAGCAGCCAGAGCATCCAGCGCTTCTCGAAGAGCGATCCGCGCCAGAAGTAGAGAAAACCCAACGCCGCCATCGCGATCATCCCGAAGCCAACGGCGACCATTCCGTGGTATAGCTGGAAGGTGAAGTTCACCGGGGGACGATCCTCGGGCTTGAATTCGCGCAAGCCCAGCACCGGCTTGCTCGCGTCGCCATGCGTCAGCCAGCTTAGCAGGCCGGGGATGGCCGCGCCGCCCTTGATGGTTTCGCTCTTCTCTTCCACCCAACCGAACAGCGTCAACGGTGCGTTGGTCGTGGTGTCGTAGAGCCCCTCGAAAGCCGCTAATTTGGCGGGTTGGTTCTTGGCCACACCCACCGCGCTGTCGTGTCCGCTGACAAGCTGCAGCAGCGACGCGATCAAACTCACCACCAATCCGACCCGCAAGGACGCCCGCGCGAACTCCAGGTGGCGTTTCTTCAGCAGGTACCACGCGCTGACGCTGACGACCAGGAACGCGCCCGCCTGCCACGCGCCGCACAACGTGTGGAACAGGCGGTCCACAGACGACGGATTCAACACCATCTCCCAGAAGTCGGTGATTTCGGCGCGGGCCTTCAGTCCCTCGCCCACGATGTGAAACCCCGCAGGCGTTTGCATCCAGGAGTTTGCCACCACAATCCAAATGGCACTGAAGTGCGCGCCCAGGCACACCATGCAGGTGGCAAAGAAATGCAGCTTCCGCCCGACCTTGTCCCAGCCGAACAACAGGATCGCCAGGAAGCCCGATTCGAGAAAGAAAGCGAAGATGCCTTCCGCCGCGAGCGCGCTGCCGAACACGTCGCCCACATAGCGTGAGTAGGTGGCCCAGTTCGTGCCAAATTCGAACTCCATCACGATGCCCGTCGCCACGCCGATCGCGAAAGTCAGCGCGAAGATGCGCGTCCAGAACCGCGCCAACTGGTGGTAGAGCGGGTTCTTCGTCTTGAGCCAGAGCGCCTCGAAGATCACCAACATCACTCCCAGCCCGATGCTCAGCGGCGGGTAGATGTAGTGGAACGAAATCGTCGCGGCAAACTGAAGGCGCGACAGCGTCAGGACATCCATACGAATCAGAAGTTGCAGGAAGTGCGCAGCTCGGTCAACCATTCACTTTCCAACACCACCCAGGCCGCCCTGAGCGCCACCATTGCCCCGCCCAAGGCCAGCCAGTGGGGCATCTTCCCGCCGTGCCGCCACACGAGCGACAGCCCGCCGGCCAACAAGACGGCGGCCAGGACCGTGGCTAAGAGTGCTGCGGTCGGCGCGTAGGGCAGTTGCGTGCGCACGTGGGCCATCACGTCGCAATCGCTGCTGAAGGCCGAAACGATCGTCGTGTCGCTGATCGAGGAGCAATGGTCACCGACACGACGCTGGGCGGCCCAAACCGATCTACTTCGCGGCCGAGCAGGAGGATGTAAGGGGCTTGAGGACATGCGCTTCAAAGAACGGCTATTGGTCAATCCGAATGACGGCGAAGCACCGGCCTTCTTCTCGGTGCTGAAAGAGTGGAAGATAGCCGCTGTTTCTTGAGGAGCTACGGCTTCGCAGCGGCCTTGGCCATCTCGTCGAAGACGGCGATGAAGCAGTTGCCGGCGGAGTTACCATCCTTGTCTGGAGCCTTCTTGCCGCTGTACTCGTCCAGGAAGGTATCGGGGCCGGACCAGACGGTCTGCACCATGCCCAGGAGACGTTCGCTCACCTGGGGCGTTGAGTTTTGTTTGAAGCGGACGAGATCCTGGACCTGAAGCACGCCGTTCCGCGGATTCTTCCATGGGCAGGTCACGACGTTGAAGCCTTTCAACGCGAAGTAGACGGCGGTCTGATCAGGGCGGTCGTAATGCCAGTCGCAAATGACCACATCCTTCGGGATGAGATCGATGGCACGGTGAGTATCATTGATGCTGGCTTCCCATTCGCCCAAGCCGGTCACCTTGCCGTCCAACAGGCGGTCGCCCCACATCCACAGCTTGCGGCCTTTCTGGGCAAGATGATCCCGAATGACTTTCACTTCGCCAGCGAATAGCTCGGCCTTATCCTTGCCCGCGCAACGCGGGCATTGGCTGTCAGCAATATAGAACACCTCGTCGAGCCCGGCATGATAGGCGTCGGTTTCGAAGGCGTCGCAAATCTCGTCGACCAGGGCGAAGACCACCTCGTGAACTTTGGGATGGAGGGGGCAGTAGCTCTTGCAGTAGAGGCCGTCGGGGTTGGGCCATTTGTAATTCTCAGGCATTTTCACCCACGGTGTTTCATCGAACTCAGGATAGACACGGAGCAGGTTCAGGGTCTGAGAGGCCCATGATTGGTGACCCAGCAGGTTGATCTGGGGGATGAGGCGGATGCGGTTCTGCCTGCAGACATCCACCAGCTTCTTCACGTCCGCTTTGGTGAGGGGCGACTTGTCCCTGAGTTCAGGATGACTGGTATACTCGAAATTGTAGTCGACACGCAGGATCAAGGTGTTGACCCGACGCGGCGCGAGGGCCTCGGTCACGAACTTCAAGAAAGGCTCCAAGTGGCTGGGGCTAGGCGCGGCGATGCACAATCCACGGACCGGGAACGCTTTTTCTAGTTTTTCGTCGGTGGCGAACGCGGGCAACAAGGAGATCAACGCAGCGAGACACAGGCTGCTCCTCAGGATCGGATTCATGGGAGCAGGATAGAGCGATTCTCAACTCCACATCAACACCATTACACACCTCATGGTTTGCAGGCGATAATACGCTGCAAGACCTGCTGTGGAATGCGGAAGCTGGGGGTGAATTCAGGGGAATTCATGTAGGCCAAAAGACTGTCAAATAGCTGGCAGGCCGCCGGATCCTCCCGCATCGACGGCAGGTCACTGCCACACACCAGCAGGCTGCCCCCATTCACGTTGCCCTCAAAGATCAGACCCAGCTTGTGATTCCGGTCACTGTCAAAGTTGTCAATAATCTGAACGATGGGATACAGGCCAACCGGGGCCTCGTCGAGGATGAACGCCGCAGAATTCTGGAGGATGTGCCACCACTGCCAGTTGGAATGGGATTCCGTGGGGAATCGAGCCAAAGCAGGCGACCGAGGATCGCACAGGAGTCCGAGGGTGCCGGGTGGGTTGCCGCGGCGAAACATCGGATAGCACCAAAAATCGCTCGCAAAAAAGCCTGGGACGGCCTTCGCAACCTTGAAGGGCGCGGGGAAAAGCAGGACGCGCCCGCCTCGTGCGAGGGCTTGGAGTGCTGGTTGGTCCAACTCGCGTCCGATGAATACATCGGCAGGCGGGCGGCTGAGAACCGGAGTTGGGTAGGCCCAAAGGTCGTACTGATTTCGATGGGGTGTGCCCGCGATTTCCAGGGTTAACTCCAACTTTGCGGGGACCCGGGCTTTCTGCAACGGGGCGCGGATTTCACCCAACTCGGTCAGGGTGCCTGTGGGAATCTCCGCAGGGGAGAGGAAACCCGACGCGACCTGGCGTCCCCCCTTCTCACGCAGCTTCCAGTTCACTTTCGTTTGCGAAAGATTCTTTGGGCCATAGTGAGCCACTTTCAGGGTTGCTGCGAAGGTCTCCTCGACACCCCAGGTATACTTGGAAAAACAAGCCAAGGGCACGGTTTCACTGCAAAACTCCCGCCAACGCTTTGGCTCGATGAGACCCTTGGAAGCCATGAAGGCGTTCAGCATCCCCACCAGCGCGGTCCCCTGACCCGGGAAATCCTGGAGGTCAAGAAGCTGAAAGCCGCCAAAACCAGGGGTGCGCAGCGCCGCTTCCACTTCTTCGCGGTAGCAAATCGCTGCCAAGGCGCCCGAGGCGCGGAAATAGTCGCCCGCCAGATGAGGCATCCCCCGGTGATGGAGCCGTTCCCGAAAAACTTCGAGATTCCACGGTTTCAGCACTCCGTTGTAGAGCGGGATTTCTTCATAGTCAGGATAAACCTGGTACTGGCCCACTTCGTGCCCGATCACCGGCACTGGAACGTTCGTCAGTGCCTGCGAGTAATCGTTCGTAGTCGAAGGCGGACGCGCCTGGATATGGCCCAGGGGAGCATCCACATGGGCAAAAGACCCCCGCACGGCCCCATCCACTCCGGCTCGGGTACGGAAAGTGGTCCAGTAATCGTCGCCCTCGGCAAACGAGGGCGAACCGAGATCGTAATTGGATGCCTGGGCGTACAGGCGACGCGGATCGCGCTTGCGGAATTCGGCCACGATCGAGGCCCTCACTTCACGTCCCCCACCCATCTCGTTCCCCAAGGCAAACATCACAAAGGAGGGGTGATTCCCGAAAGCACGCAGCAGCCGCAGTCCCTCGAATCGAGTGTACTCCGCACGCTCCGGTTCCTTGGAAAGGTCGCCTCCGAAATTATACAACTCCGGCTGCAAATAGATGCCAAGTTGATCCGCCGCATCGAAGGCGGCATCGGGCGGGGTCCAGGAATGAAACCGAACGTGGTTGATGCCATACTCCTTGCAGGTCTGGAAATAGGCAAGCCAACCCGTCACATCCATTGGGGGATGCCCGGTAAGGGGAAAGACACAGGCATCGTGCTTGCCACGCAAGAAGACGGGGCGCCCATTGATCAGAAACCGGGATTCCTTGGACTCGAACCGCCGGAAGCCGAACGTAACCACCCGCGCATCCAACACCGAAAGCCCCGCCGCGGCGACCTCCGGTTTGAGAGCCAAAGTCAGCCGGTAGAGCGCCGGGGAAAACTCATCCCATTTTTCCACTGCACCGGAAAAGGGCAGATCGAACTCGACTGTCGCACCATCGCCCAGCCACTCGACTGCCTGCGAAACGGTCGCAACCGGTGCTTTGGGGTTCTTCAGGCTCACTGCGGTCGCCTCCAAAAGACCCTTTCCTGGCTCCCCGGTCAGATTCCCCAACTGCACCTGAAGAGCCGCCTTGCGCGATTCCAGATCGGTCGAAACCTGGAGATTCTCAATCCAAACACGACCCATCACCCGCAGTTCCAGCCGGCCCAGTAAACCATTCCAATCGGTCTGCGTGTCGTTGGAGAGCTGATGGCCGCCCGCATAAGGAAATCGGGCGTTCTCCACCCGCAGAGTCAGCCTGCGCGTCCCCGGAGAGGATACCTTGGTCAGATCATAAACGTGCGGGCAACCCAGAGAATCCTGCTGCCCCACCAACTCGCCATCAACCCAGAGGGTAGTACGCTTGGTCCGTTCAAGGTAAAGCACCACTCGCTTCCCGGCCCAGTCAGCAGGAAAGTTCACCTCGCGTTGGTACCACGCCGCCCCTTGGTAAGGGTGCAGGCGGCTCAAGTGCAGGGTGAATTGCTGGTTCGTGTTGGCTTGGCTTCGCTTGGCCAGGTCCGTCGTGCCAGGAAGAAGAATGGCATCGATCAGGCGTGTCTCGTGCCACTTCTCCGCAAGACCGCGGTCTGCCGGGTCCAGAGCAAACCTCCAGATTCCCGCCAGGTTGACCGTACCGGGTGTCTGACCAGGAACGGCCTTGGCCTTGGCGCTACTCGACTGAGCACCCAGCAAGCCGTAACAAAACAGCAGGGCGACGACCAGGGCTGCGGGGAAACGGACCCATGACAGGCACCCGGTGCGGACGCTCGCAGTCAAGCGACAGGAGTTCAACATGGGCCTATCCAAGCAGAATCAGGCCCATGCCCGCAAGCGCGGTTACCGGAATTCCGTCCATTCCGGTTCGTTCCCAAAGGGCTCTAGGCGTATTCCTTGGCGTTCTCCGCTAAGGAGAAGAGAACCTTGCGGTCAGGCAGTTTAGCCTTCAACGCAGCCAACTCGTCCATGCCCGTGGTCAGCGGCAGCGCCACCTGGCCACCCTCCACTACCGAGCGGCAGAGGGCGGTCATGATTTCGAAGCCCTGGTAAGCCACCTCGAACCGGCAAGGATGCGGCTTTTGCTCGTCGTCCAGCCAGAGCGCCATATCCTGGATGTACGGGGGCATGTCGAGGTCGTAATTCATCGAACCGCCACCCGACATCACGCCGTTCTTGGTGACAGCACGCCAACCACCGCCAGTCATGACTTCGGCAAAACCGTCGGTGCCCTGGGCGCCAATGCGGCACTTGCGCCACCAGTACGGAACCTCGGGGACGTCAGGGGCTCCGGCACCGCACTCGACAATACCGCGGACTCCGTTCGCATACTGGATGAATCCAGCGATGTAGTCAGGAGAAACGTGGAGATCGGCTAGTTTGCCGCGTCCGGCGGCCTGGGCCATAACCCACTGAGCGGCCGCCTGGCCGTTGTACCAATTCATGTACTCGATGAGATGGCTCATCATGTGCATCATCCAACCGGTCGCCGTGGCATACACGGTATGAACCCTGCCCAAAGCTCCACTGGCAATGACCTCCGCCACCTTCTGATAGTGTTCTCCATAGCGGTGCTGATGGCTTACCACCACCTTCACTGGATGTTTGTCCAGCAAAGCCTTGATTTGCATCGCCTCGGTGCTGGTTTGCGCGATAGGTTTTTCGAACGCGATCATCTTCGCGCCCGCATCGATCGCCGCCTGGATCATCCCCAAGCGAAGCGTCGGAAGCGTGCAGAAACAAAAGACGTCGGGCTTCAACTCCTTCGCGAGCGCGGCAGCGTCGGCACCGGTGCGAGGATTCCCCAACTTGGCCGCTGCCGCACTCACCCGGGCTGCGTCGATGTCGCAAAGGCCCGTCACCTGGAAGTTGGGATTCGCCTGGAATGCCGTTGCATGGTGCATCCCGCGTTTGCCCACTCCCACCACCATCACACTGTATTTCTTGCTCATAGAATTCTTTTGAGATTGCTGATCGGTCTGAGAAAAGGAACCGCTGGACCAGGTTAAGGATCCAGCGGTTCCGCTGTTGATTCCGAATTCCTACTTGCTGAGCGTCTTGTCGTATTCCATCACCTTCTGGATGACGTAGTCGACTTCCGCCTCCGTCAACTCAGGGAACATGGGCAGACTGATGCAGGAAGCAGCGTTCTTCTCGGCGTTGGGGATCGGGCCGACGATGCGAGCGTCCTTGCCCCACGGATAGCCGGGCTGTTGATGAATCGCGATCGGGTAGTGGCACTTGGCATCCACCCCATTGTCATTCAGGAATTTGAGCATCGGATCGCGCTGCTTGGAATCTTTGGTTTCGATCACATACAGATGGTACACGTGACGATAACCGGGGGTCGCATAGGGCAGATCAAAGTACTTGGCACCTTGGAGCCCAGCCGTGTAGCGCGCAGCCCATTTGCGGCGCAGGTCGGACCAGGCAGTGATGTGCTTAAGCTTGGCGCTCAGAACACCCGCATGAATGTCGTCCAGCCGGCTGTTAAAGCCGTAGCTGTGGACGGAACGTTGGTCGGAACCGTGGTTGCGGAGCTTGCGAACAATCCGATCAATCTCGGAATTGTTGGTGATCACCGCGCCGCTGTCGCCGAAGGTCCCGAGGTTCTTCTGAATGATGAAACTGGTGGCGGCGGCATCGGCCAATTCGCCTACTTTGAATCCATCTCCATTGGAATCAATAGCTTGCGCGTTGTCTTCAATGACCTTCAGGTTGTGTTTGTCCGCAATCTTGCGGATCGCCTTCATGTCCGCGCACTGGCCGTAAAGGTGGACCGGGATGATGGCTTTGGTCTTCGGGGTGATTGCCTTCTCGATCAGGGTGGGATCAATGCACTTCGTCTTGGGATCGCAGTCGACGAAAACAGCGGTCGCTCCCGCAATCCAGATCGCTTCGGCGGTTGCGAAGAAGGTGTTGGTGGTGGTGATGCATTCGTCGCCAGGCCCGATCCCTAGCGCCATCAACACGAGCCAGATAGCATCAGTTCCGTTGCCGACGCCGATGGCATACTTGGTGCCCGAATACTGCTTCAGTTCCTCCTCGAACTGCTTGAGCATGGGTCCCATCACATATTGTTCACTTTCCAACACCTTGAAAATGTTGGCGTCAATTTCCGCCTTGATGTTGTGGTACTGCCGTGCGTGTCCGTAGAAGCTAACTTTCATTTTTCTTTCTATGAGGTTTCTGACCTTTGGGAGGTCACTTTCGGAGTGTTCAGCCGGGCACAACGGTCCGCCGCCGAAAGGGCGATCGGTTTGGGGTTGTAACCATCCGGCATGGCGCAGAATGTGTCTCTATGAACCAGGGGAATCAATCAGAAAATGGTGAAGCAAGAAGGCACCCTCCATCCTCACCGGAAGTTGATTCGAAACCGCCACTACGGAAATCACTTCCAACAAAACCCTGACAGCAAGATGCACAAGGTTCCTACTCTTCCTTATAACAGAAAGTGTTATCCATTAAGGTTCTTCACGATACTAATGCCCCCTTATGGGGATTAACCGTCCCCAGCCGGGCGTGTGCGAACCGCCCGGGCGAGAGGGGTACTTCTTCAGCGGAATCATATGTTGAGATGCGACCCCGGAGGCGTTGTGCCTCCATTTTCTCGCCCCCCTTCGCTCCTGACTATCGCAGCACGCGACTCCCCGATGGGTTCACCGCGTACTCAAGCCGGATTTCACCCTCGTTCGCGCCAAAAGTCCGCCCAAGGACGGCGAGGCGCACCCTCCCGTGCAATTTCCCATCCCTCGAACGCAGATAGAAGCGCTTAGAAAACGGGTCTGGACCTCTTTCGTCCAGGAATTTCGCATGACTCTCAAATCTGGCGACATAGCCATTCTCCGGTGCGGCATACATGGGTGACCGGGCGTCGGTCTCCTCGACCCATCCGCCGTTGATAACGATCATCTCAAAAACTCGATCGGACATTTCCGCCAACGCCGCGTCTGGCGAGCGCCTCATCGAGAAGCGCACGTCACCCTCGCCTTCGCCTTCCGCACACGTCCCCTTCACGAAGTCCACAGTGTAGGCACGACCGTCCAGTTGGAGCCTGATGAACTTCAAGCCCTCGATCAACTTCTCACGGATATCCGCCTTCCACATTTTCAGGACCACTGGAGCAGCCGGGTCGGGTACTAGCACCTCAGCGCCATTGTATCCCCACGAACGCAGAGCCCCAGGCTCCGCCTCGTAGCCCTCCTTCGTCAGCGCCTTAATACTCAAGTTGTCGCCCCTGCCATTGCGGAGTTCGAATCTCCCATTACCATCGGTCTGCGCCACGAACTCAGGAAAAGTGCTGTCGAAGCCTCCCACCAAAGCAAAATGCCACTTTCTGACACTCATGATGACGCGCACTCCCGGCAGGGGCTGATCGTCTTGGTCCACCACTTGACCCCAAAAGTTGACTACCACGTTGTTAGCCTCCGCGACTAATTTTCTGGTCGCAACAATTTCCTCCTGCGACTGTTCCCGCCACGTTGTGGCATTCGTGTCTATCGGTTCTCGCTCGTTCCTCGGTGCGCCGTTTAGTATAGCTCGATCCTTGCGTGCTGCACCGGAATGTGCCGCTGCCGGAGCCGGGGTGGAGTCACCGTCAGCACCCAGCTTGGACGTCACTGGTGTTCGCAGAGGCCAGCACAGCAGTCCCACCAGTACCAACAGAACTCCTATCACTACCCACAGCATTACTTTTCTCATAGATGCTCTTGAGCTTAAGGCGGAGGCGCGTTCAAAGGGAGTTGTAGCGTCTCACTCAGACTCCTCCAAAACGGGGCACGTTGCGCAAACGAATCGTGGAATTGCGCACTATGGCCTGGATGAGTACTTCCGAATCCAAAAGTGGCGTTGAGGTCGACCTGCATGCCAGTGGTGAACACTCCCGCCACGCCCGCTTGCGCACCCAAGGCAAGCGATTGCCCCTCCACGCACAGAGCGAACAGCTCGAAGGTGTCTGCAGGGCAGGTGAGGATTTGCTGCTTTGATCCGCCACGATACCGGTAAAACGTTCCCGTATACTGGTCAAACGAATACTTGGACACAACGTTTGCAGGTTTGGCATTCTGGTCGATGTTCCACTTCTCGAGTGCCCAGTCAGCTGCATTGAAGTAGTTCGCAAATATTGTTGCCCCCGCGCTTCCCGCGAAGTAGCAGAGATTTCCGCCAGAAGGAGGGTACGACCAATACAGCTCTGTGGTATTGTCATTAAAGGGGGAGGGTATTGTTCGAAGCGGCGATCCGCGGAAATAAGCCCGGGCCGGCAGGGCCGCTTGCATCGCAACGTAAGTGTCAACCACCTGCGGGCTGGATCGCAACGCTTCCCCAGCCACGACGTTGCCCATGCTGTGAGCGATCAGCCGCACCTGATTGGGATACCGCGCATTCAGTTGTGTCAGCAATTGACGAAGCGGCGCGCCGGATCGCCATGCTTGGCGCTCACTCTTGTCGAAGTTGTCGACGTCCAGTGCTTCTAGCCCCTTCAGTTTCATCGTTGGCCATCGGAAGGAGCCGAACCGCCCCGCGTACCCCAGCCAGTAGAGCCGCTTGAACGCTGTCTCGGCGAACCGGTCCTTTTCCCACGTCGCCATGTTCCAACCATGAACGAACAACACATATGGGGTGTCGGACGCCGGGCTTGCCGGATAGCTAAACTGACCACTTAGCGGCAGGTCGTTGTCCGCGAGCCGAGCAATCTGATAAGGCACTTGCCCTCCGCTGTCGCCAACAGTCCAGCGTTCGTACATTTCCTTGATATCCTTCAGATCAACGAATATCGAGTGCTCAGCGAGCGCATAGGGTGTCCATGCGTTGAACTGATCCCAGTATCCGTCGTCATTGTTGTAAAGCTGGAGCACGAGTTCTCCAGTGCCGACTCCTGAGCCGCAAAAGATGAGATGATCGGATAGCGGCGATGAGTGATCTAGCTCGATATACTGAGATGAATCCACAATGCCGAGGAAATGAGTTTGCGACGATTGAACTTGCGTGGCAGCGGTGGACGCATCCGTGAGGTACCCCTTGCCACCATCCGATTCAACAGATCTAAACATCCGTACCGCCGGTGCACCACTTATGGGCCTGAAGAATAGCCGCGCGACAAGACCCTGATCACCGTTCAGAATCTGGGTCAGTCCAGGAATCCATAAGCGTGTATAGTCTTCCAGGTCCCGCGTGGATGGGATTCCAGGAAATGGACCTCTTTGCGGCGTGAAACCAAGATACTCCGCATCGGTATAGTAACGCGTGGTATCGGCTGCGCAGGCGGCATGCTCCACATCCGCCAGTACTCCCAAGGAGTCATCGAGACGATCGTAATCGTTGTTGACCCAAAACAGGAACGGACGCTCGCGGCTGGTAGCGTCCTTGCCGAGAAGGGACGTGTCCATGGTACCGTCATGGTTGGCATCAACCACCAGTGCTGTCACTTGAACGGTGCATTGCCCTTTCACTGTATCAGTGTTGGCCTTTGTCGTGACCACAGTGGGGCCAACGTCTGTTGGCATGAACTCGCCGTATTCGTTCAACACCCCCGTTTCCATCGCAGTGGGTTGCCCGTTCGCATCCGCCTTGTAAGCCTTGTCGAAGTACTGTCCAAGATACGCGAACCGGTTTTGAACGTTATTGTTTTGCACAGCATAGATCCGCCAGCCTTGCAGGGTACTGATGTGTCCCACCGTGGCGACGAGCATCGGTTCCTGCTGCGGAATCGCTGGGGGCGGCGGAATTCTGTGAGGATTCGCGTCCTCGAAACCGCTGAGAGGGTCTCCGCGAAAGAGCCAACCTGCTGGCTGAAGAGTTGGATCTTGGTTGTTCAGAAAGGCGTACGATGCTTGTCCGCTGACCTTCACCGGGATGCCGGGTGTAAGAGAGTAGCTCTGATGACTGGTTGAACTGATCCAGTCGGGTAACACGGAAATCAGTGTTGCTGACGTCGGTCTAAGTCCAAATACGCTAGGGGTGATGGATGAGAGTGTGTAATAATCGCCATCTGATCGATGGTCTAGGGTCATCGCCCACTCGATGGCCGAAGCATCGTAGAGCACTGTTCCCGAGCTGAAGCTGGTCAGGGGAGACGTGCCGGATGTCGCATCGATCTGATCGTAGGCTGTGGTATAACGGTTTGCGTTTGGATAGGCCGGATAGTCGTTATACCCTTCAAATGGCCAGAAATGATGCTGCCATCCGGCATGTGTGAATGCAACCGCATCGTATGTATAGTTGGCCTAGGTAGTCTGGTTCTCGAACGGTACATATATGTTGAGTTGCCCCCTTGCATCCCATCCGAATGAGCTGACATCGGCTGCAACCCAGTACGGATCTTCGACATACACGAAAGCGGGAAAGAAACCGGGAATCACAAACGCGTCCAGAAACGTTGTGCTCCCACCACTCCTGAGCAGGAAGTACACGTTTTGAAGAACCTGCTGATTCCCAACCACGCCAGGATAACGGCTTACTTTTTCAGGCAGCCAATCGTGGAGGGTGGCGCTGTTGACGACAGTTGGTGCGCTCGCTTTGCCATTCTGGAACATCACCTGCAACGACAGTTGATACAGATGATGGCGGGGCCGCGGGTCGGCTGGCAGGTTGTGAGGGAGAAATGCGGCAGGGATGACGTAGCGGCCAGCCACCACGTCCGTCAGCGGATTCGTTCCTAGGGCAGCCTCGATGGATCCGTTGTCAGTGGTGCCATCGGCGTCATATTTGAACAGCCGAATCCCCGTGGCCGTGGCGGGGAGGCTCGGCACCAGCAGGAGAAGGGTACCATTCGGACCTCGGGCGGCGCACGACCAGACACCGGCCTCAGATGCCTGCACCAGCGGCGCGTTGGGCACGGTGGGCGGTGTGCCCGTGCCGGTGAACGGGGCGAAATCAGACAGGATATCGGTCGTCGCTAGCGCGGATGTCGTTGTCCCGCCGGCCCCATTGTTGTAGACAGCCTCGATCGAGTAGTACACTGCGTCTGGGAGGTTGTTGGCATCCAAGGCGAGGGCGGCCAAGGTCGTGTCGGTGACCGACCGTTGGGTGGTGTTGAGGGAGAAGGCCGCCGTGGTTCCATGCCGTACCACGCGATAGAAGGCAACGGCCCCGGGGGAGGCTGCCCACGTCACCGTGGCCTGCTTCGTAGTCGGGTTCCAGAGGAGAGCAACCCCAGTCGGCACAGGAGGAATGTCAAAGGCGAGCGGGTTGGTACCCTTGGCCATTTCCTGCAGATTCATCCATCCGTCCCCGTCGAGATCGCGATCACCGTCAGAGATGCCTGTCGAGCCTGTATCGTAGCTAGCGGGATCGGTAAACGTAGCGAGGAACTCATAGGCATCCGGAAGGCCGTCTTGGTCGGTATCCAAGTCGTCTGCCGCCGCGAACATGACAGTCGGGCGGCTCGTGATGTCGATATCGAGAGTTGTTGGAGTGGCACTGGCTGGCAGCGATGTTTCTATTCTCCAGTACGAATTCGCGCTGTCCTTGCAGTAGATCTGGTAGTTGCGGCCCATCACCATCCCCGAGAGCGTGAGCGTTGCCTTAACTGAACCGTAACCGTCCCAATTGTTAATCCTTTGGACAGATAAGGTCAATCTCGGTGCGGGAAGGGCCTCAAAGACGATGGAACCCGCATCGGCCTGCGCGTAATCGGCAGCGATCGTCGTGGTGGCCAGCGGGTAGTTGAAGGTCTCGAGTTCATCGAACTGGGCTTTAGCCGGCGATGCTCCCGTGCTTGTTGCGCCCAGGGCCAGGCCGGTCGCCGCGCGCGAGGCTGCCACCGGCCATATGGTGACAGCGCCGCCAATTTGCGCGGCTACGCCGTCAATGTAGACTTGCGTCGCGGACGAAGACCACACGACCACCACCTGATGCCAAGTGTTTGCCTGCACGCTCAACGCGGCCGAGCACAGGGTCGTGGTGGTGCCGTTCAGCGCAGTCTGGAGCGATATTTGGGTGCCCGTAGCATTGACGATTAGGCTCCACCGTCCGCCAGTCGTGGTGCCATCCCCCATCTCCAAAAGCCGACCTTCGGCCCCGGGTCCGGTGCCGCTGGCCCAACTCGGGCAGAACCAGAACCGGACGGAGCCTTTGCGGCAGTTGAAGTTGGCTAGACCGCCAGTTTCGAGATCCTTGTAGGTCAGGTAGGCGGCGGAAGCTGAATTGATGTTCACCGCCGTGCCGCTCCAGTCGGCCAGAGCGGTGAGGTTGGCTGAGGCCTTGGGCAGGAAGCCCGCCTCGCTGCGCCATTGCGTGGTGTTGAAGCGCCAGTACCCCAGCCGGACTGGGGTGGCGCTGATCGCATCCCGCGAGTTGGTGTCCTCCGCCCATTCCTGGTAGTCGCTACGCCCGTCGTAATCGGTATCAGCGTTTTGATAATCCGTTTCTCCGTCGTCCAGCACGTTATCTCCATCGCGGTCTTCCAAGTAGTCAGGCAGGCCATCGCCGTCGGTGTCCTTGGGCTTGCCCGCGCTCAGGACGACATAGTGGAATCCGATGTCCACTTGCGTGTCGCCCTCCTTGGTTGAACCCGTCTGCGCGGTGTAGTGGTACAACCCGGCCAGGGCGGCAAGGCGGCTGCCGTTTTGGAGAGCAGTCCCCGACTGGTAATAGCGGCCCAAGGTGCTGGTAACGTAGGCGAAGGAGGCAAGTGCGACATTGCCGCCACCAACGGGAGTCAGCGTGGTGGCCCCTGTCAGGTAGGCGTTGTTGCTGTTCGGGATGCCGTTGGCACCTTGGGTGATGGGGGTGTTGTCGAATACGTTGTCCTTCCAGGTCCACGTGCTGCCCGTGGGTGGCTTCAAGTTGAGGCATGAATACCGGAAGAGGTTGTTGTAAGCGTAGGCTGTGAGATTGTCGCTGGTGTTCCCGAATTCGCACGCCACGCGCTCGAACAGGTTGTTGGTCAACGCGAGCGTCCGGGCGGTAGAGTCTCCCTTGAAGGAGAACCGACCCCCAAGCAGTTGACAGTCCATCATCGCCAAGCCGGTCAATTTGGCACCACCATTAAAGAGGTCGCCACCAGCGCTGGGTGCCACCATGGCGGTGAACCTGAATTGGGCATCGGGCGCTACGGCTGTAGTGGTGCCCTCCTTGAATAGGGCTGAGGGCGTAGTTCCAGCGTAACCGGTGGCATCGGTCTGCTCTTGCACCAGTTGATAGCGCACGAGTTGGTTGAGGTTGATCGGGTCTCCCTCACTGCGCAGCTTGGCTCCCGATTGCAGTTCCAGCCCGCAGCTGCCATATACACCCAGAGCGACCCCGTTGGTCAGCAGCAAGGTGGCATTGTTCACCGCGATCCCACTCATCGTGTAGTCCAACGGATCGTAGTGGAATCCCAAGTCCAACGTGTTCGTATCCCGCTGAGCTTGTGGGCGCAAAACAGTGTCGCTAGTGATGATCGCGGTCAATTCGATCGGCGCATAGGTGGTCTTCTTCTTGATCGCGAGGGAAAGGGCAGACTCGATGCTTGAGGTGCCTTTGTCTTGGAAACCGGAAGCTGCGGTCAAGTAATGCGCGCCAGCACCTACGCTCTCGAAGGGAGTCTGATAGACGGTCCAGGCAGGTGATCCGCTGACGCTGGTGTTGTAGAAGCCGTTATAGGAGGCGGCGATCGTATAGCACACGGTTCCGAGCGAAGTAACATTCGCCAAAACCGAATTGCGAAGCGTCATTGTGTTGCCCGAGCCGTCCAGATTGGTCAACTGGGCAGCGCCATCTACGGTCCAGTGTTCCGCCGTGGCCAACACATACGCCCCGCAGATCGGCCAGTTGACGTTCTGAAGTAGAATGTTCCCGGCGTTTAGTGCTCGGTAGTAGTAGATTCCGCTGTAGTTAACGCCGTTAAGATCGAAGCCCCGTTCACAGTGTACGATCTGCAGATGCCGGAAATTGTGAGTCGTGTTGGTTGGTATACCCGTCGAGTAGGTTCCTGGTACATAGATGGCTCTCGCAGCATGGGAAATGCGCAAGTGCTCGAGAGTGGTCACCGTAGAGTTGGGCAATTGGAGCGCGATGGTAGCGGCGTAGCTTGTCCATGGGTTGTGATTGGAATCCGGGACAATGACTTGACCAACCGTGTCATCATGTACAGATGTGAATATCGCCGGGCGATAGCGATCTGTTCGGCAATGTATCCCATCGAGAGTGATCTTTGACGAAGCGTTCGCGGCGTACTTGACCACAGTTCCTCCTTCGATGGTAGTCGTACCGCTAAGCGTCACAGAGCCAGTTACATAGTAGGTAGTGTCGCTCTTAAGTGTGAGGCCAGACTGGCTGAAGACGGTTTCATAGTCGATCGTGGCGCCGGAGGTCCGCCCCATGGCCAAACCCTTGGAGCTGCGGGGAATACTCACCACTTTCGTTTCACCCAACAGGAGTTTGCCGTGCTCGAATCGCGGAGCTTTGGCTTGGCGAGTGGTCTTGGCCTTGGTCAACGAGGCCATCTGGGTGCCCTTGCTCTTGACTGTATCAGCCCTGGCCTGATCCAAGACCGGCAGCTTCTCCAAAATCGGAGCCAAGTCCTCGTATTGGACGCTCTCAATCAGAAACTGGCGTCCATCCAACACCTTCCATTCCTTGCCAACGCCGATGGAACATTGAACCGCATTTCCGGCGGCCGACTTCGTCTGCCCCTCTTCTTCGGAAAACGCGCGACCTGCGCCAATCGTCATGGACCCAAATTCCAAGGTAGTGTCGGCCAAGACCTTTCCTGAGGTCGTGGCAACCTTGGATGGCTTGGTGCGGGGCTGGGGCGGCCGGAAGAACTCGGTCATGAGGAACAGCCGGGCGTTCTTCGGATTGACGCCGAGATCTGCAAGCAATTCCGGTGTAAGCTGTTCTCTCAAAATGAGATCCTGCTCGAAGCAATTCAAGCCGATGGTGTACCTGATATCTGCCGAAAGGCTATCGAAGGCGTCCCGGATCAGCACTTCCGAATCCGACACCACCTCCAGCTCCGCCTTCTCTTTGGCCGTCGCCAGGAGGTAGTTGGTCCCCGTGACCGAGTCCACGACACCAATGCCTAGGACCGTCGAGCGTAGGTGGAGGTTCTCCGGCCCCCAAAGCTCCACCGCTCCCTCGGCACTCAACTCCGGAGACAGAATCAGCTGGTGAGCGGTCTTGCGGGCGATGACGTGCCCAGTGTTGAGCGGTTCGAACTGGACCTCCGCAGGCACAAACGCCTTGGCATCTTCGTCCCACCGGTTCAGGCCCGTGGCCAGTTCCTGCCACTGGTGTGGCACCAGCTTGGTTTTTCCCCATGGATCGCTTTCCTCCCGGACCACCTGCATCACCCGATGATTCGGCCCCGCCTCGACAATGTTGACCTCTTCCGTCCAGACGGTGCCCGTCAGGCCCACCGCCACCAACCCTGCAACAAGTCCACGCTTCATGGCATCATCCTCGGTTCCCGCACTAACCCGCGTTTGAGGAACAAAACCGTCCTCTCAGTTTGATTTATGGCTGTACCAACCAAACCAGTTCTTATTCAAGCATCGCCACACCGTCAATCATAATCAGCTGTTCTCCATGAGTCTGCACCCTCCGTCCTCACTGGAAGTTGATTCGAAACCGCACTACGGAAATCACTTCCGGAAAAACCCTGACACCGAAATACACAAGGTTCCTACTTTTCCTTATAACAGGAAGTGTTATCCATTAAGGTTTTTTACGACAAAGCCGATAACCCGTGTGGCGCACGAGACTTTCTCAGACTTGGGCAAGTCCCCGTAAACGAGTAACGACTGAACCGAAAGCCAATGTGACCTATGCGACTGTCTTTGACCGGAAAACTGATTGGAATGAACGTGGTGCTCGCCTCCGCGCTAGCGTCGGCGATCTGCGTCTCTGTCTTGTTCGTGGTAAGCGCCCATTTTGACCAGCAGGCGCGAACCGATCTGAGGAGTCGCTCCAAAGGAGTGGATGCGCAGCTGGCATCGATCAGCGCCCGGACGAAGGTCTCCTCAGCGAGCCTGGTGGCTCGTAGCGATTTCGCGGAAGCCTTGGTAAAAGGTGAAGTTCCGAGGTTAAGAGAGATCGCGAAGCAAGTGCAGAAAGACGCGGAGCTGCAGGGGGTTCTCGTCTGTGATGCAAAAGGCACCATCCTCGTCCGCGAGGTGGAGGGTGCCGGGATCGACGACGCCCAGTTAAAGGCTTTGCTTACCAGTGTTTTGCAGGGGAAGGCCACTCAAGGAGCCGTCTCGGCAGGTTCAACAGGGTTCCATTGGGTGTCGGCCGCGCCGGTGACCCGTGGGACAACGGTTCTGGGGGCGGCGGTAACCGGACTCGACCTGGCTGCAGGACATCGGTTCGCGGATGGGATCAAGGCTGAGTTTGAAACGGAGTGCACCGTCTTTCGCGGAGACACCCGCGTCACGACCACCATTTTGAAGGAAGGACAGCGGGCGGTGGGGACCAAGATGGACAACCAGGAGGTGCTGGCCACCGTACTCGAGAAGGGTCAATACTTCGAGAAGATCAACAAGATTCTGGGTGCCGATTACCAGACCATCTACTGGCCGTTGCAGGGCGTGGACGGCAAGCCGGCGGGCATGCTCTTCCTCGGCCAGAGCCGGGCGCACATTCGCCAGGCTTACCTGGGTCTCATGAAGACCGTGCTCCTGGCGGTGGTCGCCACCGGTGTAGCCCTCATGGGGGTCACGTTCTACATGGCACGAAAGCTGGGCACTCAACTTCACCACACCGCCACCCGGCTCTTCAGTCACTCAGATTCCGTCAGCGAGGCTTCCCGGCAGGTAGCGACGTCGAGCGGTGCGGTGGCAGAGGGTGCGAGTGAGCAGGCAGCCTCGCTCGAGGAAACAGGCGCTTCGCTGGAGGAAATGTCAGCCACCACCCAACGCAATGCCGAGAATTCCCAGGCAGCGAAAGACCTGGCACTCCAGGCACGGTCCGCGGCAGAGACGGGAGCGGAAGAGATGCAGCAGATGACGAAAGCGATGGAGGAAATCAAAGCCGCCAGCGGAAACATCGCGCGGATTATCAAGACCATCGACGAGATTGCTTTCCAGACCAACATCCTGGCCCTCAATGCGGCAGTCGAAGCCGCCCGGGCTGGTGAGGCAGGCCTTGGCTTTGCGGTTGTCGCCGACGAGGTTCGAAACTTGGCGCAGCGATGCACAGAGTCAGCCCGGGAAACCGCCGCGAGCATCGAGAACGCCATTCAGAAAGGCCAGCATGGAGCCGAGATCAGCCTCAAGGTAGGAGGAACCCTGACGCAAATTGTGGACAAGACCCGCCAAGTCGCGGAGGTCATCGCTGAGATCGCTACCTCCACCGGAGAGCAGAGCCAGGGCATCCGCCAAGTGAACGACGCCGTAAGCCAGATGGACCAAGTCACACAGGCGAACGCCGCCAGCGCAGAGGAGAGCGCCAGTGCCGCCGAAATGCTCCAAGGAGAAGCCATCGAGCTGAAACACCTCGTTGAAAGCTTGGAAGCGATGGTCTCGGGACACGAGCCAACAAAGGCTGCTACCGTCAATCTCGAAAACAATACCGAGTCGGTTCCAAGCGGACACGCGCGTAAGCAGGGTAAGCGTTACGCTCCTGTCCAACCCAAACCTGGATTCCGCCCCGCCGAAGACAATCTCCAAGCCGGCCGCTCGATGTCCACGCAGGTGCCCACCCGAAACTAGGCCGCAAACCGGGAGAGGCCGCTCAGGCCTCAGGAAACCGCCGCTTCATGCATTCCGGACAGATCCCATGCGAAAAAGTGGCCTCCGAATGCTGGGTAATGTAGGCTTCCATCTGTTTCCAGGACGCCTTGTCGGTGCGGATTTTGTGGCAATACATGCAGATGGGTAGAATCCCCTGCAGCCGTTTCACGTGGGCGAGTGTGTCCTGCAGATTCAAGTTCATCCGCTGCAGTTCCCGCAGGTCCTCAAAGCGTGCCCGAGCCACCAGGATGGACCGCTCCAGTTCGCGGCTCCGGGGCGGCTTGACCAGATAGGCTCCCACCCCTGCCAGGGCCGCCGCGCGAACAGTCGGCTGCTCTGCGTAGACCGTGAGCATCACCACCGGTGTGGGACACTCCGCCTGAATATGCCGGGCCGCCGCCAGTCCGTTCATCTCCGGCATTTCGATATCCATGAGGACCACATCCGGCTTGAGTTGCTTCGTCAAGGCAACCGCCTGCATGCCGTCCGCCGCCTTTCCGATGACGCCCACACCGATGGCCTCCAATTCTCCTTCGATCACCGTCGCCACCAGGGGCTCGTCCTCGGCAATCAGCACTTTCAACCCTTCCTGTTCGAGCAAATGCATAACAGCAATCAAGTCCGTTGGACGTCTTCAGCGCGAATGATCAGGTGAGCCACCGCACCGGGATCATTGGTCAAGGTGACGGAACCCCGAAAGGCCCCTGACGCCAACTGCTTCAAGAGGACCAAGCCCACCCCCTCGCGCTGCCCATTCAGGATTTCGGCGGGATACCCTGGACCATCATCCCGGTATTCCAGGGCGATGAAATCGCCCTGGGTCTGCACGCGAACCGTGATGCAGGTCATCATCCGCCTGACGGCAGCATACTTGAGCGTATTGGTGGCAAGCTCATTCAAAGACAGGGCTAGACTGTTGGCCTGACGCGGCGAAACCAGAATGGGTGACTCCGCAATGTCCAACACCACTTGTTTGCTCGGCTCCGCCGTGCTCGCCACTGCGGTCAGAATCCGCCGCGCCAACTCACTCAGGCGCATCGGTTGCCAGTGAGTTTCTGAGAGCATATGGTGAACCTCGATGAGGCCCTGTATTCGCAGCCGAAGGTTCTCCAGAGAAGATCCCTCCGATACGTCTGCCCTGCTCTTGGCGGCATGCAGCTGCTCCGTGCGGATCAATCCGAGAATGCTGATGAGGTTGTTTTTGACCCGATGATTGACCTCCTGCAGAAGCTCCGTCTTCGTCGACGCATCCTGCTGCGTTTGTTCGCACAGGCGCCGTAGCTCCGCCTCCGCTCGCTTGCGCGCAGTCATGTCGGAGAGGATATGCACCGCTCCTTTGTACTCGCCGTCCCCACCCAGAATCGGATCCACAACCACCTCGAACCATCGGTCGCCCACCTGAAGTTCCATAGACTCCCGACGCAGTGTCTGGCGCATCCGCAGGATCGGACATTCCGGTATGGGGCACGAAGTACCGTGTACCACAGACCAGCAGTGCTGTCCCAGCACTTCGCTCGGCCGCCTCCCCAAGAGCGTGCGGGTGGCTCGGTTGCATCGCACAATCCGCTGATCCGGGTCCAGCACCCAGATCACCGCCCCCACCGCATCAAACGTAGCCTGCCAATCATGGACCTCCTCTGGATCCTGCTCGACCGGATCTTCCCTTAGTCTCTCTGCTCCATCTTTCATCGAATCCAACCTTCCCGCTTCCTTCGGTTCCCTCTTCCGCAAACGACACCCGCCAAACCCAAAGCAAAGGCCTCTCTCAGGCGGCCCTCCGTTTGGTTTTAGGACAGCCGAGACCCAATCGGTGACACGGTAGAGCAGGCGAACACCCCGCCAAGGGACGCACGACATGAAAGAAAGGAAGCGGCTGATCCGCTGACAAATCCTTCCCAGGCAACGACTACCCCAACACCAGGAGGTGCCGTGGCTCACCCACCGTTTCCCACTACACCATCGTGCCGCCTGAAACTGTCTCAGTATCAGCACAGCGCATGCCACCACCAAACAAAAAGGGAGCTTGCCCAAGCAAGCTCCCTACCCCGCGTTTCGACCTAGCCAAAACTGCCGTTAGAGATCAGGCCCGATTACATATCCATGAAGGTTGAATTATCCGCACCCCGCGAAGAAGCGTTCTTGGAAATCAGAGGGGCGTGCGTGCGGCCGTTCCCCTTTCCATTTGTACCATGCGTGTGTCCGGCCGAGGTCTTATCTGAATGTTCGCTCGAAAAACGTCGCGTTTGAGGCAAGACCGGGGCCTTCCGGACAGTGAAAGCCTCTTTCGGGGGAACTCCAGTCCCACCAATGAGACGGACAAGATCGGCGACGGCCTCGCGAAGGGTTGTGGCCTGCGCGTTCAATTCCTCGCTGGCGCTGGCGGTCTCTTCGGCGGTAGCAGCGTTAGCCTGTGTCACTTTGTCGACGTTGGCGACGGCCTGGTTCACTTGATCGATCCCCGCACTCTGCTCGTTGGAGGCGTTGGCAATCTGGGCAACGATGGTGTCCACCTGACGAGCTTCCTCGACAATCCGCGTGAGTCCTTCAGCAACCCTGCCGCTAATCTGGACACCTCGCCCACTACGGGAAATAGAGTCTTCGATTTTTTCGGCAGTTTCACGGGCGGCCTGGGCGCTGCGCTGGGCGAGGTTACGGACCTCTTCGGCCACCACAGCAAATCCCATCCCAGCCTCCCCTGCCCGGGCGGCTTCGACGGCCGCATTCAGAGCCAGAATGTTGGTCTGGAAGGCTATCTCGTCGATAGTCTTGATGATCTTGGCGATGTCGTCGCTGGAGGTCTTGATTTCATTCATGGCCTTGGTCATCTCCTCCATTTCGGACATGGATCCGTCGGCAGATCTCCGGGCGCTTCCGGCGAGGGCCTTGCCGGAGGCTGCACTTTCCGCGTTCTGCTTGGTGGTGGCGCTCATTTCCTCAAGGGACGCGCCGGTCTCCTCGAGTGCCGCAGCCTGCTGGCTGGCGCCCTCCGCAAGAGACTGGCTGGCGCTCGATACATGGCTAGCGGAGGCGGTCAACTGTTGCGAGGAAGTAGAGAGTTTTTCGATGATCTCCCGGATGGGTCGAATCATGGAGCGGGAGACGAAGACACCAATGAAGGCGATCAGGACCGCGAGCATGACGCCGATAGAGAGAGCGGTTCGCAAGGCTTCACTCCGTGCAGCGGCAAAATAGCCCTGGAGGGGCACATAGGCGTTAACCGAACCCAGCACAACGCGCTTGGTTGGAGATTGCCCATGGCACTCCGCACACCCCGGGTGGATGTCGCTGGTGAGGGGAACCGCGATCCGGTAATAGTCGCCGTCCAGCTGCGCCTGGGATTCCTTCCCTTCCATGAAACTGCGGAGGGCCTGTTCTTCAAAAGGGATTTGGATCTTCGTCGCTCCCGCTTTAGCCAAGGGAGCCAAGCCGGTAATGTTGTAGTCACCGATCAGCCGCACGCGGGCCTTGTCCGCCCCAAAATCGTGAATCACCGCCTCATCGACCGCGAAAATGGTACGGTTCCAGTCCAATACCACCTCGTCCCGCGCAGATTCATTGGGGGCGTTGGTATAGGCATCATGAAATTTCATCGTGGAAACCATGAACATTTGGGCGGAACGTTCAATCATCTCGGTACCCTGCTTCTTTGCGTCGGCAAGCGCCGTTTGGCGGCCGGAGTAATTCAGGAATACGGCGAAACAAGCACAAACAAGGACCCCCGCCACGGAGAGGGCAATCGTCAACTTTCGGTTTACAGCAAGATTGGATTTCATAGCTACTTAACAAAACAACAAAGGCCGCGCACCCTAGTTACCAGTAAAACGCGCCTGCGCATGGTATCGGCGAGTTGTTGAGTTTCTTGAACGATCGGCGGGACTTTTCGGAGCAGCTTATCCCCTCCAGAAGAAGGCCTGTAGGCTTCCCGCCTTCGAGGCCTAGCGACCGGCAGCCACTACTCGAAGGCGCCGTTCCAGCTCGGGCCGCAGCGCTAAAGGGATGCCAGCCTGCAACTCTCGTCCCGCCTTCCACGATCTCCCTGTTTTTCGCGATTCTGAGATCGCATAGGGATGGTCGGACTCCACTGTAAACCATTCCGGAAACTGGTTAATGCGCGGGTAATCGAACGGCAGGCGCATATGCAGGCGATGGCGAGGCTTGTCAAAGACCAACCGTCCTTTCCAAGGCCGGTCCGCCTTGAGACTGATTAGCAGCCCCGACTCGTCGCGCACGGCCCCCACTCGCACATCGGGCCGCCAAGGTTCCACGCGCAGCCCCTGCGTCTTCCACAGGCAGTACATGAGAGTGGTGCGCGCGAAATTGCCGTCACCATGCCAACCCTCGATGATGCCATCGCTCTTTTGAATGGCCCACATCATTCGGATTTGGCTCTCGATCCAGTCCGCAGCCGATGCCACCGGCTCGCGGCGGTAGAGGTTGATGGCACCCTCGATGGAATCGGCGTAGGCGTCAGCACTCTTCTCTTCCCACACTGCACCCACGTAGTTGCCTTTGAGATTGCTTAAGGTTTTTACGACTGCGTCCCGGTACTCCGTTTTGCCGTCCACCAGATACAGGGTGTAGAAACCGTCGTAGTTGTACCCCCAGGTATCGCAAAGTCCCGCCGCATGAGTCCTGGCCTGAGGCTGAATCGTCGTATACAGCAAGCCGTGCTGGTTGCGCCCCAGCTCTAGCACGGTGTCAAAGATGGCATACAGCGGCTTCTGGTAGGCGCTTCGCTTCTCAGGCATCGACTGACTGACCGCAACATAGAGCTCAGACAATCCATTGATCACTTCACAACCATGATCCACGAGACGCAGCTCTTTCCCATGCCAGGTCGGGTGGTGATCCCCCAAAAGATAGTAGTCCCCCAACCGGACCGCCCATTCCAGATACTTCCGGTCCCCCGTAAACCAGTAGAGCCGCGAGCAGGCCTGCAGCAAGTCGCCATTCACTTCGAAGTTCAACGTGGGGAGCTTGCCGAACGGAGTTTCGATCGACGCGTTCTTCCAGATGTCATCAATGAGGCCGATCATCCGTTCCGACCAGGGGCTCGGCCCCAGCCATTCCGCAAGGGGGAGTAATCCGTCCTTCACATATTCCGCCCCGTCGAAGATCGTGGCATCTAGGTCGAACTTCTCCCGGCGCCAACCTCGCTTAGAAAAGGAGTAATCATCCGGGAGCCGATCATGCCGGCAGGTCAGGCGGGTCTCGGTGCGAAGAATCTCCAGTAGGCGTCCTTCCAGCAAAGGGCGATCCGTCATCGAAGCCGTGAGAACCATGAATGGGTAGTTATCCGCTCCCGAATCCCGGCCATTCCAATAATCGCGGCTTTCGGTTAGGTTTCGGGGGATCAGGCCGGTTAACGGGTCAGCATGCGCCAGCCAACCGTCGACATAGCGGCGACAACGGAAGAAACCCTCGGCCGCAGCCCTTCCATTTTGCTCCGCCTGGCGAAACAACTCCTCCTCGCTTCCTTTCGTCCCAGCGCTGCGAAGGTGAACCGGTTCGGTGTCCCACAGTGCGCGCATCGCCGGGAACGCTTCTGTTGCCGCCCCCACCGCATTGATCGCACTGCCGAACACGCTCCCCCGATGGCTGGCTGGTGCGAGGTTGAGGACACCCTGCTTGGGTGCTGAGCTGACAAGCCGCACCTCACTCAGAAAGGCTCCATTCCCCTGCCCTTTGCGCAGGTCGATCTCATAGCGTTTTCCCTGGATTCCCTCTGGGACAGGCACTCGAATCCAACGAAACCCCCAGTGTCCCCCCTCCTGCACGGAAACGCTGTGGCCATTCACCACCAAGATGGCTTGGCGTTGATCGGACTTGGCTCCCCAGCTCAATTCGAGGGCGTGACCCGCTGCCGGAGGAACCTCCATGGTGATGTGGAGGTTTGTTCGCCCCAGCCAGTGATAAGCCTGGCCGTCCAGCGTCTCGGGTGCATCCACAAACCGCACCCAAGCTAGAGTCGCGTTTGTCTGGGGAGGCATCAGGACCGGCTCGCCGAGGATTTGGGCAAGGATGGGAAAGAAGTCCCGGCCGCTGAAAACGTGTCCCGCGCTGTGCACCGTGAGCGTAGCCTGGTCTTCCGCACCGAACATTCCGTAGGCCACTCGCACTTCCTGCATCGCCTCGCGCCCGATGCTCACCGGGAATCCTCCTGGAGCCTTCTCGAGTTCGCCCAATTCGCAGACAAGCCGCCGAGGTGCAATGCAGGAAAAAATGTCCGCAAAATCGAAATGGGCTTCCAGTCCCGGGAAATCATAGCAGGGACAGTGACCGTTTTTCATATTCGCCACCGTGGTGAGCCACCCGCTGCTACATGCAGCCCGGAGGCGTTCGTCCAGAGCTGCCACATACATCGTGGTCTCGCCTCCCAAAGAGAGTCCTGCTACCGCAATCCGCTTGGGATCGACTTCCGGGAGGGTGAGCAAGTAGTCAACACAGCGCAGAGCGTCCCAGGTGCGCTCGCCCATGAGGGACCAGTTGGTATGCTGCAACTCGTGCTGCCCGATGTCGGGAGCTACGACCACATAGCCTCGTTGGGCCATCTCCCTGCCGTACCAGTAGAGGCTGAGTCCGCGAACGATTTCTTCACCCGTCCCCCCATGGCCATGAAGAGCCAATACCGCCCCCACTTTGCCCTTCGGATTGCGCGGGCGGGCCGACCACACGTGCGCCCGGCGGTCCGGGAGAGTTTGGAGGGTGAGTTCCTCCAGCGCGTAAGTTGCACCGGGTACCTCGACCCGCCGAATCAACTCGGGGGCCAGTGGGCATCGCGATGGCTCCGCGCCGCCCATCATCAGATTGAAGAGCTTCTGCCGGACAACCTTCTGCCAGACTCGCGCTTCCGCTGGTTTGTCAGCCTGGAAACGAAGGGTGCGGGCCGAGTCGGCTGCCTGGATCTCCATCGTCATCGCGACGGCAACGGTCAGAAAGAAACGGTACATGGTAAGCCTGGGTTCAGGCCCTCAAGCTACCGCTTGGATGGAGGCATGGCGAGCGTTTTGCTCACTCCGCCGTCGGATCTTGAGTAGGTCCGGCCGCCGTTGGATCAGTTACCCGGCCTGGCGACAAGATAGATCCGGAATTGGGCCACCGTGTGCGCACCGTCAATTCCCCCGGTTGGATCGTCGCGGACTCCGGTCCCTTCAATCGCAACCAGGGAGCTCGAAGTAAAAGTCATCTTCTTCAGGTCAGGGTGGTGCGGGCTTAGGAACACCGTACTCGCCCCCTGCGCGTTGAGTATCAAGGGCTGGCCACCCGGGATGCACGAAGGAATGGTATCCCGCGTTCTCCACCGCAGGTCAAGTCTTGGTGCGCTGCCCGAATCCATCGTGAAAGCCGTCAACTTGTCGTAGGTGAAGGTCAGATTCGCATAGATCTTCATCGACCCGGAACCCGAAGCCTGCTGCCAATCGTCCTTGGTTGACTTAGAGCAAGCGGTGGGCGACACCGTTTTGTTGTAAGCCTTGAACGACCCAGCGGCCTGGGCATTGAAGGTGATTCTCCAGGTAACCTGCCCCAGGGGAGGAAACGTGTTGATTACTTCAGCCGCCACCGCCACCGCGTCGTACTTTAAGTCGGCTTGAAGGTCACGCTCGTAATCGATCGTACCGATGGTGTAATTGGTGGATCGCGAGCTCACGTCCGAGTAACTCGCCGTCCCAACCCAGTGTGGGGCGCAAGGCAGGTTAGCAACGTCATCGATCAACTGCCAAACACCCCCTGCGCCGCATTTCGCCAGAGCGCTTCCCATTCCCAACAACTCGCTTTGCCTCTCCAAACCCAGAAGAGTTTTCATCAGCTCGTCAATCTGAATCTGGTTGTTCTGACACTTCTCCAGCGCCTCCTTGACACAAACGCACTCTGCCGACTCCAGCAAGCCAAAGACCGCACCATATACGGAGTCCGTCGGAAGACCCAACAGTTCCATGTGACGAAGGTGCTGGAAGACACGGGGGGCCACCACCCGGGCGAGCGCGCAGTCTTTCTTCGCCTGCTCGATGAACGGTTCAATGGCCTGCCTGAAATACTCGTCCATGCCCGCGAGAAGGCTCTCCGCAACCTGGGCGTCTAACGGGTCATTGTCCCCACCGGCGGAACTTTTCTCTCTTGCCTTAGCCAACTCCAAGGCCATTTTATAGCTGGTCGCATCCTCGTAGGCATCGATCACCTGCCGCGCTAGATCCGCTCGCTGCTCGGGTGTCCAGGAAGCCGTGCCACCTCCGCTAAAGTGAAGGATGGGAATCCGCACCTTGTTCGTAAAGACCCGGTCCGGGACCAGACTGAACCGCCCCCCGTCCCCAGCAAAAGAAAAGCTCGAGATCGACGTGGAAGAAATGTTGGTGGGAAACTGGATTTCGAGGCTGGGGGCTCCGGCAAACTTGTAACCTTCCGGTTCGAAGGCAACGGCAGCCCGAAGCGCGTTCGTTGCCGGAAAAGTCGCGAAGTTGGTCACCAAGCTCATCCGGATGGCCACCGGCTCCACCACATCACCAGGTAGAGCCAAAAAGGAAAAGATCACCCCGTTCGCGTTCGTCAACGAACAGAAACCACCCTCCTGCGGGCTTAACGCCGCTACGGCACTCAGGTTCGTTTCAATCTGCGGGAGCGCCCTCATCGAAGCCGTGCTGCCTTCGCGTCCGCGGAAAAAGAGGGAGGCCCAAGTAGGGAGGTTCGTCGTTTTTAGAACGCCCATGCCACCAAACGCAGGTCCGGAGCCGACCCGAAACCAGGTTCTCAAGTCTTGAGAGGCCTCAACGCTGAAGTTCGTCGAGGATAAGTTCGTAAGGATCAAAGTCTTGATGGGCGAGGTTGCACCTCCGAGCGTGATGCCGGGATCGGTGAAAGCTGGAACGACAAACAGCCAAAGTCCAAAAACCCCTGCCAGAAGACGACTACGACAACTCATAATAATGATCATAAGCTACCAACCCAGGCTCCCAGGTCAAGCGGTGGATTGACACGCTGTGGTAGTTGCCAGCAGAATCACGCTGCAGCAGCTTTCAGCCGTTCCTGTAACCGAGTCGATTATGCAAGAGCAAAAGGTTAGTGATGCAGCACAGAACCCTTTTCCCTGGTCCGGTCAACAACGGGGAGATTCCCTGAAAAGTCCAGTTTCTCTCGCTGCCGCCACATTCCTGGCTTTGGCGAGTCTCTTCTGCTTCAACGGAAACGCCACGGCGGGCGTACCCGAGAGCTACACCGGCAAGCCCTTCGCCGATAACTTCCATAAGACGGGTGTGCCCACCGTCCCCGGCATCGTGCAGTGCGCGCTCTACGATTTAGGGGGAGAAGGGGTGGCGTATCATGACTCGGACGCCATCAACCGCGGCAGTGGGGAGCTGAACCAGCAAGTGGGACACCAACGGGCCCATGCCTGTGCGTACATCTGGGAATTCCGGAAAGGGGAAGGCGTAGACCTCTCCTATGTGAAAGACTGGGCCGACCTGAACCACACCAACCAGGTAAGCCCACACATCAACCAGCTCTATATCGGCTGGACCACCAACGCGGAGTGGTGCAACTACACCGTGGACGTAGCGAGCCCGGGAACCTACCGGATCAAGGCTTTGTATGCCTACCAAGCGAACCAGGTCAGCTTCGATCTCAACGGGAAGCCGGCGGCAGTGTGCAAGTTGCCTACACCCACCCCCAGTTGGCACCACTGGAACGTAGCCGAGATTGGCAGCATCACCTTCCCCGAAGCAGGGCGCCAGCTTTTGACCTTCCATTATGGCTGGGGCAACAACTTCGCCTATTTCGAATTCGAGCCAACCGGGCCAAACGCACCCCCCACGACGCGCTAGGGAACCGCTGGCAGCTGTCTTTTGAAGACAGGTCAAAATCCTGTTCATTCTGTTCATCCTGTCAAAACCACACCGTTCTTGTTTTCCCAGCGTCACCCAACTGGGGATTCGGACGGCTGGCTTCGACGGCTCGGCGAGCCATCGACCACCGGTTCACGGCGGGGCGTCGCACTCCGAGCGCGCCGGGAAACACTGCGAAGCGCAGAACACGACCCCACCCAGGGCGCTATCCCTGTTTTTTCAACCCCTCAGGTAAATGCACTTGAGGTATTTTGCCTCCTCGAAGGTAGCTGGGTGATCCACCGGATGCCCCGTTCTTTCCACCTCCACAAACTCGCGCCCGGACTGCCGCGCCGCCACCATGACCGTCTCGAAGAACTCCTGATCCGACACGTGTGCTGAGCAGGAAGCCGCCACCAACACCCCTCCCCGACGCAGCGACTTGATACCGTTGGTGACCAGTCTGGCATAGGCTTGGATAGCGCCCGCCCGTTCTTCCTCCCGCTTGGCCAGCGAAGGCGGGTCCAGGATTACGAGATCGAACTTCCGTTGTTGGTTACTCTCGAGCCAGGCAAATGCGTCTGCCTGAATCGTCTCACGCCTGCAACCCGCTACCGCAGCATCCGCCTGATTGATCGAAAAGTTCACGCGGCCCGCCTCCAAGGCGTGTGCACTGATATCCAGATCCGTCACGGAACGCGCGCCCCCACGGGCGGCGTAGAGCGAGAAGCCACCGGAAAAACTGAAGGCATTCAGGACCTCAGCGTCTCTCGACAACTTCTCGACGCGTCGCCGGTTTTCCCTTTGGTCCAGGAAGAACCCGGTCTTTTGTCCCTTGACAACGTCCGCCTGAAATCGCAAACCGGTCTCTAGAAACTCCTGACACCCACTGAGGGGATCCCCGAAGAGTTGCTGACCGTCGGCGAAGGTGAAGTCCCGGGCGGCCTTATCCTGGATATTCCGACTCAGCCTTAGCACCAGGCGCGCAGCCGAGGTCCTTTCCCTGATCAACGCCACAACATCACCCAGCCGCGGGAGCCAGATTGCGGAGTAGAGCTTGAGCACCAGAGTGTCGCCGTACCGATCCAGAACCAACCCGGGCCAACGGTCGCTTTCCCCATGGATAAGCCGGTAACCCGTCGTGGAAGAATCGTTCTGAAACGGCTCCCGGCGCTGGAGGGCCTCCTCCAATCGCTGGCGCCACCACGCGGAATCGAGCGGCACCGGTTTGCCCGTGTGCAGCATACGCAAACGCAGCGGGGAATCCGGATCGTAGAGGCCAATCCCCAGGAACCGGTCCCGCCGATCATAGACCGCCGCCAACTCGCCTGCCACGCCTTCGCGGTTTTGTGACCGAACACTTCCAGCAAAAAGCCAGGGATGCCCCGACCGCAGGATGCTCTCGGCAGTCGAGGTCACTCGCAAGCGCAGACGCGGTGTCGGTGCGCCCGTCGGCGCCTGAAGGGGATGCGACATGGACACCAGATTTGACTCCGGCAGACAGGTTGTCGATCCTGAAAGCGGCACCTGGAGGCGCGCGCACTCCAAGATCTGGCGGATCGTGAGTGGCCCTTCTGTGTTGCGGCAGCTTTTGGAATGCGGCGGAAAGCAAAGCAGAACGCCGTTTTCGGAACCCTCGAGAAGCGTCAGGCAAGGGAGCGCGCTCTTCCGAGCGCGGCTACAGACGAGGGCGTTTTCGCTCAGCGCCGTCTTCCGACGGCGACCACCAGGCGCTTGTTTCAACCCAACGATGCCAGAATCGACTCCGCAGCCGCTCGCGGGTCAACCGCAGCATAGATGGGCCTGCCGATCACCAACCAATCGGCGCCGGCTTTCATCGCCTCCGCCGGAGTGAGGGTTCTCTTTTGGTCGTCCTTGGCTGAATCGGGGGGGCGGATACCCGGCGTCACCAGTTGGATGGAAGAGGGAAGCAGTTGCCGGAGGGAGATGATCTCCAACGGAGAGCAGACCAAGCCCCGCAGGCCGCACCTTGCCGCGAGACCCGCCAACCGTTCCACCTGGTGGCCCACATTCGCTTGGAATCCGACTTCGGCTAAACCATTGCTGTCAAAGCTCGTCAGGACGGTAACCCCTAAGACCAAGGGGGCGGGACGACCCAATTCGCTGGCAGTACGCTGAGCCGCCTTTTCGGCCGCCTCCATCATCGCCGACCCGCCACAGGTGTGGATCGTGAGCATCTGCACATCCAGCCGCACGGCTCCCTCCACAGCCTTGGCCACCGTATTGGGGATGTCATGATACTTCAGGTCCAGGAACACAGGGATGCCGATGGCCCGGATCTGCCGAACCATGTCCGGCCCGGCGACGGTGAACAATTCGCTGCCAATCTTGAACGCCCCGACCGCTCCCACCAATCGGTGCGCCAGATCAACGGCCTTTTCCGACGTTGGCACGTCCAACGCCACAATGATCGGATTCCGCATGGGTGCAATGAAAGCAGATTCCCCAAGCCTTGTCAGCGAAGAAACGGGGCCAAGCGCGATGCATAGGTGGGTGGTCTGTAGGGTGCCGCTTTTGAACGTTGACGGCCATCGGCGGTAGAGCGAAGTTGAACCCGATTGGGATCCTTGGATAAACCTTCGGCCAGGCTGGATCCACTGGCCGTTCTCAGGGCAACTCCCGCCATAGCCTCTTGGCTGAGGCGCTCGGAGGAGGAAGTCTATTGTCAGGCTATCCGCGTCCATGAAGCCGCGCACCCCCTGCTCGCCGCCCTTGCCGCCGGAGGCGCACGCGAACGTCCCGTGGTGCTGGTGGCGGATGGACTCAAGACCCAGGAGACCTTCCTCCAGGACTTCCTGACCTGGATTTCGATCGGGACTGCCGATACCCCTTCCACTGCAACGCCTCGCGCGTTGTTCTTCCCCTCCTGGGAAATTCTCCCCCATGAAGCAAGGCTCCCGCATGCGGATGTGATCAGTGACCGCCTGCAAACCCTGAGTGCGCTGAGCGGGCTGTCTGCCTCTGGAGCGTCACGCCCGGTGGTCATCACCTCGGTACCGGCACTCCTGCAACGTACCCTGCCAGCCCAATGGCTCCGGGAACACACGCGCATCCTGAAGAAAGGGGATACGATCGATCCCCTCGATCTGGTCGAGTGGCTGGAGGACCAATCTTATGAGCCGGAGGCTAAGGTGACGCAAAAGGGCGAAATCTCGCTCCGGGGTGGGATCCTGGACGTGTTCCCTCTGGCGAACGCCTGGCCGGTGCGGCTTGAGTTCTTTGGGAATGAGTTGGAATCGCTGCGTCTCTTTGACCCCTCCACTCAGTTGTCGCGGGAGGAAGTTGGCGAGATCTCCCTCGCGCCAGCCGGGGAACTTGGCATCCTCCAACGTTGGTTCTCCCAATCCACCGGGACAGATTCCAAAGCCCTCGCCACGCTCCTCGACTATCTTCCTTCAGGCAGCCTGGTGCTGTTCAGCAATCCCGTCCGCTGTGAGTCTGCGGCAGAGCAATACCAGAGCCAGATCCCGGACCAAGACCGTTTCCACGTCCAGTGGGGTCAACTGAAGGAGTCACTCCGAACGAGAGGGATCCGATGGGCAGAACTGGACGAGCGGGACGAGTACGAGATCGACTGCGCCGAGACCAACGCTCTCTCGCTCTCTCTTACCGGCCTGGATCTGTACCGCCCCATCGGAGAGCGTCTCCCCGACGTCCAGGTCGTGGAACTGCAGCGAAAAGACTTCTTCTCCCAACTGCACCGCTGGGTGCGTCAGGATTACGGAGTTCACCTTTTCTGCAACAATGAGGGCGAGCGCCAGCGCTTCAGCGAGATCTGGTCGGAATATGGGTTTGGCGACCCATCCAAAGCTGGATTGCAGTTGCGCTTAGGTAGCCTCTCTCGCGGTTTCCTATCCGAAGAAGCGAAACTGGTGGTGGTAACGGACGCGGAAGTCTTCGGCCGTTACAGAATCCAACGCCCGCGGAGGATGCGGCAGTCGCATGCCAGCGCCTCGCGTTCTGCTCTCGACATCAATTTCTCCGAACTCGAGGAGGGCGACTATGTTGTTCACCTTCAGTACGGAATCGGCAAGTACCATGGACTGCAGCGCCTCAGCGCTTCGCCGAGCACCAAGCCAGGGGCGACAACGTCCGACCGAGGGGGAGAAGAATGCCTGGTGCTGGAGTATGCCCCTGCCAGACCGGAGGATCCCGCTCCAAAGCTCTATGTGCCGGTCACTGAAGCGCACTTGGTGAGCAAGTACGTTGGCGCTGGCCGAGCCCGGCCGCCTCTGAACACTCTAACCGGGACCCGTTGGGCCAAAGCCAAGGCCCAGGCAACCGAGGCGGTTCGCGACCTCGCTGCGGAATTGCTGGGACTGCAGGCGGCGCGCGCTTCCCAGGTCGGATACGCGTTTCCTCCAGAACACCCATGGCAACGGGAGTTTGAAAGCGCGTTCCTTTACGAGGAAACGATCGATCAACTCCATGCCATTCACCAAACGAAGGTCGACATGGAACAGCCCAAACCGATGGATCGTTTGGTTTGCGGCGACGTCGGGTTTGGCAAGACGGAGGTGGCGATCCGGGCCACGTTCAAATCAGTGCTCGCCGGCAAACAGGTCGCCATCCTAGTTCCCACCACAGTTTTGGCCCAGCAGCATTACAACACCTTCCGTGAACGCGTAGCTGACTACCCGGTGCGCGTCGAGATGCTGTCGCGGTTTCGCACGCGGCGCGAACAGGACCAGGTGATCTCCGATCTGGCGCGCGGAGTGGTGGATGTGGTGATCGGAACTCACCGCCTGCTTCAGGAAGATGTGGTCTTCAAGGATCTTGGGCTGGTGGTTGTGGACGAAGAACAACGGTTCGGGGTGATGCACAAGGAAAAGCTCAAGCAGATGCGCAAAATGGTGGATGTGCTCACCCTCACCGCCACGCCCATCCCCCGCACCCTCTACCTCGCGCTGACCGGCGCGCGAGACATGAGCACGATCGAAACCCCGCCCCAAGACCGGCTTCCGGTCGAGACCATCATCGCGGCCTATGACGAGCGCCTGATCCGCGATGCGATGCAGCGGGAGCTGAACCGGGGCGGCCAGGTGTTCTATCTGCACAACCGCATCTTTGACATCCTCGCGGTGGCGGCAAAGATCCGGACGCTGGTACCCCGCGCGCGCGTTGAGGTGGGGCACGGCCAAATGGAGGCAGGCGAACTTGAGGAAGTGATGGGCCGCTTCATCTCGGGCCAGTCGGACATCTTGCTCTCCACCACCATCATTGAGAGCGGCATCGACATCCCCAACGCCAACACCATCATCATCGACCGTGCCGACCGTTTCGGCCTGAGCGACCTGTACCAACTGCGCGGGCGAGTGGGCCGCTACAAGCACCAGGCCTACGCCTACTTGCTCATCCCTCGCCATGCCGGACTCCTGGCGGACGCCCGGAAGCGGATCAACGCCATCCAGCAGTTTTCCAAGCCGGGCAGCGGATTCAAGATCGCCATGCGCGACCTTGAGATCCGTGGCGCCGGGAACCTGCTGGGCTCAGAACAGAGCGGCCATATCACCGCGGTGGGTTTCGAATTATACTGCCACCTTCTCAAACAGAGCGTCGCGGTCCTCAAGGGAGAACCAGTGCGTCAGCGAGTGGAAGTCAACACACACTTTGATTTCCTCAGCCTCGCCGCATTCTCCGCCGGAGAGTCCAAGGGAAACGAGGACCCCAGCACGAGTAGGGAACTGCACCCCATGGTCGATGGCGATGGCCGCCCTTGCGCCTGCCTGCCACTTACCTACATCCCGGAACCGCAACAGAGGATCGAGATCTACCGCAAGCTCGCCCAGGTTCAGGACGCGTCGGCTCTCGAGGCCATCAAACAGGAATTACGGGATCGCTTTGGTCCCCTCCCCCCTGCGGTGGATTTTCTCTTCCAGGTCGCGGTCCTTCGTCAGTTGGCGGCCGAACGAAGGATCACCGAAATGGAAACAAGAGGGGACAAGCTGATGATGACCCGGAACGGCGACTATATCATGGTAGGCGGCAAGTTCCCCCGGCTGACCAAAGTCACCGCCAAGGCCAAGCTCAACGAAATCAAACGCTACCTACTCGCGGTTTACTGATCCAGTTAGGAGATCCCCCACCCTTCCCGGTACTCCTCCTTGATCCACGCCTCGCTCTCCGGGGCATTCGTGGCCTTCATGTTGACCGCGTCCCAGTAGAGCTTCTTGCGCGCCCGCACTGCGAGGTTCCCCAGCAACACCAACTCCGTAATCCTGGCTCCGTACTCAAAGTTGGCACTCGCGGGCGGTCCACCTTTGCACGCTTCCAGCCAATCCCGATGATGCCCCTTGGGGCGTGACAGCGTCTTCACTGGACGCTTATAGGCGTCCATTTTGGCATCGGGCAAAATCCTCGGTGGTCCACCCCAGCCAGGGCACATGATCACCCCCTTGTCCCCCAGGAAAAGAATCCCGTTGTTGTCGGCTCCCAACTTGTCCTCGTCAGGCAAGTCCTCCGGCCGCTCCGGAAGCAAGCCTCCATCGTACCAAACCACCTTCACGGGCGGCATCTTACCTCGCGCGGCGAACCGGTATCGCACCAGGTTGCAGGGAGAAGTTGTATAGGAATCCACATAAGGCGTCGAAGCCTCCACGCTCACCGGATTGTGTAAATCCAAGGCCCACACTGCTGGATCCAGATTGTGACAGCCCATGTCTCCAATCGTCGACGTTCCGAAATCCCAATAACCCCGCCAGCGGGCCGGGGCATAGGAGGGATGGTACGGGCGCACGGCGCGAGGGCCCAGCCAGAGATCCCAATTCAGGGTCGCGGGCACCGGCGGGGTCTCGGTTGGGCGTCCGACGGGCCGTCGAGGAGGACCCCCTGCTCCACTCCAAGCATGCACCTCTCGGACGTCACCGATGGCTCCATCCCAGATCCACTCGCAAGTGGTCCGGATCCCATCCCCTGAATGCCCCTGGTTGCCCATCTGGGTTGCGACTCCGGTTTCTTTGGCCACTTTTGCCACCAAGCGGGCTTCCCAGATGTTGTGCGTGAGCGGTTTCTCGCAATACACGTGTTTGCCCAGGCGCATAGCGGTGATACTCACCAACGCGTGCAGATGGTCGGGTGTTGCACACAACACCGCGTCGATCGACTTCTCCTTCTGGAGCATTTCCCGAAAATCCACGTACTCAGCGCAACGGAATTGGGGATTCTCCTTGGAGTAGTGGCTTTCCACCTCCTCTTTCACCGGTTTGCGCCCCGCCTTTCCTTTGTAATAGAAGGGGGTGTAGTCGTCCTGCTCGTTCGGGTCGCACACGGCCATGATGCGCGCGCTGGGTTCGTTGAAAAGGGCTCGGACATTGGTGCGGCCCTGGCCTCCCGCCCCGATAATTGCGATGTTGACCCGCTCGCTGGGAGCCACAAACCGGGGTCCCCCCAAGACATATCGCGGGACCAGGGTCACGGCGGCCAGGGTGCCCGCACCGACACGCAAGAAATTACGACGTTTCATAAGGCTCCAGAACTAGATCAAAGGCTGAGTGTTACGCAGCCAACGATATATTCCGCCTCGTCGTTTGACAACCCGACAAACGAGGCCTACTGGTGAGGTAAGGAGACGGCGCACGCTGTCTCCTGGATAGAAGTCAGGCGCTTGGCAATTCCTCGCTGAGCGCCTTCTGGTTGGGGGAAGCAGCTCTTCGAAACCCAAGAGGTCAACAAGTGCCCCATTTAGTCCCGCTGCAACGGCTTGTTCGAGTCATTTCCCATCCGAACATCTGCGCAAATCTGTGAGGCTCTGCGGATAACAATCCCCGGAGACTCCCGACACAGTCTACCGCACTAGGAGCGCGCCATGCAGGGTCTTCGCGATGATGGCAGCCCCGGCGGCGTTGGGATGGATGTTGTCCGGAAAGAGATCCGGTCGGCCGCTTAAAGCGGAATAGAGGTCGACGGTCATCAGGCCTTTCTCCTTCGCCACCGCCTTGATGATCGGAATGATCTCGGTGCGGATAATGTCCGGGTTGATGTCGAACTGCACCGAATACGCCGGAACAGGAAGGCAGAGAATCACCTGTGGATGCGAAGGCAGGCTCGCAAAAACGTCCACCATGTCGCGAAGGTCCCGGGCAAACTGGTCTTTGTATTTCCAATTCTGCGGCTTGGAATCGTTCGTTCCCAGTTTGATCGTGACGATGTTCGGACCATAGTTGGTAGCGTTCTTGAACGCAGCTTCTTTCCAGTAGGGAACGTCTCCATTGCGCAGGAGGGTGCGACCACCCAAACCAAAGTTGCGAGTTTGGTAGTTCGTGCCCAATAGTCTTCCGAGCACGATGGGATAGGCGTTCACCGCAGCGTTGTCCACGCCGGCACCCTCGGTGATGCTATCGCCGATGCAGGCCACTTTGATGACCTGGGCTTGCACCGCATCCACGGGGACCAGGAAGGAAATGCAGAGCAAAAGGACAAAAGGAAGAGTCTTCATGGCAGTAGAATCGCACGGTAGAAGCGGTGAGAAGTGTTGGTGCTGGCAGCATCAGAGAAAAGGAAGGTGGCATCGCTCAGGGCATTGGTCCACCGGGGTGTCCAGGTGAGGAGGTCCTCGGATGACTCCACCACATAGGTGGCACCGGCGGCGCGGCGCAGGCGAAACTCGAACTGGCCGATCACCGACACGCCCGCCAAGTCCAGCCGCGGCAACAATTCCACTTGCAGGACGTTACCGACCGCGCGTGGGGCGGAATAGCCAACACCCTGGCTCGCAATCAACACCCGACCGCCCGTGCCCGTGGCTAGCACCGGCTCCGACTGGTCAAAGGACTTCGTGTTCACCAACAACGGAAACGCCCCCAGCCCCGATCCACTCGCGCCAATCCAGGCCGCATAGATATCCACGCCTTGTGTGGTGCCCGGATTGGATTCCTGCCACGCCACAACGTAGTCCGATCTTTGGGAAGTCACCGACGGAGCAGACTGCTGGCCCGGAGCCACCCGAATAGCCAAGTCATCCGTTGCCTGCACCGAACCATCCAGTCCCACGAAAGTCCCGTAGATATCCGGGTTGTTGGCACCCTTTCTCGTATCGGCCCATACCACCAGGTACCCCACGCCGTTCGCCGCCACCGCAGGAGCGCTCTGTTGCAACGAGGCTCGGCAGATGGCAATCGCATTGGTGTCCATCACTTGTCCACCTGCATCCAGACGTGTACCGTAGATGTCGGTGGCAGCACCGTTCCTGGCATCAGTCCATACCACCAGCGCTTGACCAGCATCACCGGCGGCCGCTGGTGTGGTCTGGTTGGCGGCTTGGGTGCAGATTGGCACACCTGCGGAGGCCAGCACGTCTCCGCTAGCGCTAACACGACTACCGTAGATGTCCAGTTTCGTCGTGGTACCCGAACTCGCACGGGCATCCTGCCAAACCACCAGGTAACCATCGTTCAAAGGGCTGATGGCAGGGGAGGTTTGGTCATTCGTGGCCGTGCAAACAGGAATGCCGGCTGGGTGAAGAACCTCTCCCACGCCGGTCACCAGAGAACCATAAATGTCGGCGTGGTTGGCGTTGGGAGGAGTGTTTCGGTAATCCGCCCAGGCCACCAGGTAGTTCGTCCCCGAGACCGCCACGGCCGGCCGGAACTGACGATTCACCGCCGTGCTGATCGCAAGCGCGGAGGTCGTCCCTAAGCTGCCATCCAGGCCGACCAGGGCGCCGTAGATATCCATACCCGTCGCGGACTGATTCCGGTCGTCGGCCCATACCACCAGGAAGTTGGTGCCGATGCTGGCGCTGGCCGGAGTGGCCTGCCCGTTGACAGCAGACGACACCACGAATGCCGGCTGAACCAACGCGCCACTTCCCAGATCCAGCCTGGCGGCCTGGATCTCCGACTGCATAAAACCTTCGGAATTGCTGAAGTCCTCCCACACAACCAACACTTGGAGTCCGCGCACCGCCAAGGACGGAGTCGCCTGAGCGCTGGCCGACCGGAGAATCCCTACTCCCATGGGAGCTCCCACGCCCTCAACGATACCTTCTTCGGTCACGCCCATAATGAACACCGCCCCAGCGAAGTCGTTGGTGGGACTGTTGTGATACTCCTGCCACGCCACAAGAAACCCATTCGCTGCTTTGGCCACCACCGGGTTAGCCTGCATGCCAGGGACGTGACTCAGGCTCAATGGAACAGGGTCCAACACCACACCTTCAGCGCTCACTCTCGCCCCAGTCACGTCGTTGCCGTCACGATCAGAGTCTTCCCAGACGACGAAATAATTCGTCACTCCGGCAGCGACGGAAGGGTGGTATTGAGAATTCGTGCGCGTACAAATGGCAATCCCGTTCGTATCCATCAGCACGCCTCCTCCGGTCACACGCGCACCATAGATGTCGGAGTAGTACTGGCTGGAGGTGGCCTTGCGATAATCCTGCCAGACCACGAGGTAATTGGTGTTCAAAGCAGCTACGCTCGGGGTGTATTGGTCATTGACAGCCGCGGAGATGGGCATGCCGTTGCTCGGGAAAATCACCCCGTTGGTGCTCACGGTGCTCCCGTAAATGCCCGTGGACCGGCTATCGCGCCATACTACCAGGTAGTTGTCTCCGTTGGAAGCCACCGCCGGGGAACTCTGCACGCTGCCGGCCACTGCAGCCACCGGAAGCGGAGTAGCGTCCAACAAAGTTCCGTCCCCACGAATCCGCACGCCCAGCAGATCCCAATCCGTGGTCGACGTTCCCCTCGGCGCAGACCAAACGACCAGAAACTCGTTGCGGATCGAGGCCACACTGCAGACGCTCTGCTCCCCGGCAGCGGAACTAAGCAAGACACCGTAGGGGTCTAGCATCTGACCGTTCGCATCGAAGCGCGCCGCATAGATTCCTGGATCCAGGATATTACCTTTTCCTTGCACCCACGCCACTAAGTACGAATCGTCCCCCGCAGCCACCACCGGCGTTGATCGCAGGCCCGAAGGTGTGGAGGCAATCGGCTGGTCCATGCCAAACTCCGGGCTAATGAGGGGATCGATCGCCAGCGGGAAGGAGGCCTGGGCCAATACTTCCTCCGATACGACGACCTCGAAACCTGCACCCGTCGCCTCAATCCCCAAAGGCCACTTCTTTCCGCTCCGATCGATCGCCACCGGACTCCCAACCCGCATGCGTGCAATCCCGTCAGATCCAGCAGCATGCAGCCCGCTTGCCGTTTCTTGCCAGGTCTCGGCACCTTGGACGGCTACCTCCAGTGAGAGACCTCCCCCTTGCGAAGGGGCTTGAGCCAGAACCCATGTCAATTCCACCCCGCCCGCCCGCGCATCATAGTGTTCCACCAGACCTAGAACAGGTTCCAACAGAACTTGAGCGGTGTTCCCCGCCACGGTCCAATCCAAGGCCTCCGCCTGGACCAAGTCCCGGGCAGCCCAGCCCTGCCGATAGCCGACCGTACGGATCTGAAACTCGGGACCCGCCGAGCCAGACCCCGTTCCTGGCTCGAAGGGAGCGAACCGAACGCCCCCCGACTCCAGCGCAAGCCGATACCCAACACCCTCTGTCCGATAGCCTCCTGCCTGACTGTCCCACTCAAACCGATGCGAGACCCGATCCACAACTTTGGCGATATCAAAGGGCCTTTGGGCTTCGGCTGGGCCCTGGTTGCGTAGCCAGAATTCCCCCCCGAACGGAACGGACCAACCCTGCCGACCCACCGGCCCCTTCCCTGCCTGACCCATCGCAGTCGCCCCATTCGATGCCTGCGGCTGGGTTGGTACGCTAGCCATGCCTTGTTGAGCGCCCTGCCGAATGGGTCCCTTCCCAAACCATGAGAGGAACAGAGCAAGAACCAACACCACCGCGACACCCACCGCTTTGCAGGGAGAGGAGGACATAAGTCCAGTATCCCCCGTCAAAAGGCAGTGTCAAGAACGGGAAGAACGGGCAAAATGGACGGCTGCAAACGCACCCACCCAGAACCCGACTGACAAATGGCAATAACCCCCGATGCCGATGTCGGCATCGGGCCGAAAAGGGAACCTTCGGCCTCAAAGGTTGGAGGGCGACATCAAGGTGAGCAGCAAGACCGTCCCTAAAGGGACTCTATCCATCTGGGGTTCGTTTGCCCTACCGTTCACCATATTTCATGGACAATCGCCCAAACATCTATGTCGCAGTCGTGGACGATGATGAATGCGTTTGCCGTTCCATGAGCCGCTTGCTGCGAGCGGCTCACTTTCAGCCGATAACATATCTATCCGCCGAGGCCCTCCTCGCTGACACCAAGCATCCGAAGTATGACTGCCTGCTGCTCGATATCCAGCTTGGGGGGATGTCAGGCCTGGAACTGAGCCGGAGACTCGCCGCCGTTCATGATGGGACCCCGGTGGTCTTCATCACCGCGCACGATGACCCCGAGCTGCGGGCGGAAGCGGAAGCGTCGGGTTGTGCGGCCTACTTCCGCAAAACGGATCCCGGGCAGTGGGTCCTGGAAGCGATCAGCAAGGCTGTCAAGAACGAGCCCTGAAGCCCTTTTAGCCAGGCGGCCGGGCCTGGTCTACGAACAAACGTCATCACCGCCGGTCTGGTGACACGCAAAGAATCGAAAGACAAACCTAATTATGGCAAACGAGAAAAAAAAGAGTGGCGATCCGACCGCCTGCTCACCGGAAGATCTCTCCAAGGCAAAAGTCAAAGAAACGACGTTCGAAAACACGAAATTGAACGTCATTCCAATCAATTGGAAAGAGGTGTACTACACCAATTGTCCGCTCATCTCGGCCAGCAACGTGGACCAAGAGCTGGGTTGGACCCGGGAGGAGTACAAAAAGATCGGCGTGAAGTACGACTATTTCCGCAACACCCGCGAGACCGACTTCTACCCCCACTACATCCACAACCAGGAAAACCTGATCCGCTTCGGCGGCCTGTTCCCGCCCATCCAGGTTCACGCGGACCTCCGCCGGACCCGGCTGCTGGGAGTGACGCACGTGCCACACGAAGGCGGGTGCATGATGGTGCGCGCCAAGGACAAGATCTTCCGTATGAAGGATCTGAAAGGAAAGAAGATCGGCATCTCCAAGAGCATGAACAAGATCAAGAACGATTGGTGGCGCATCCAGGAGCATCAGGGCATCGAGCTGATGCTGATGATGAACGACATGACCATGGCCGACATCCAGCTCGTGGAGTTCCCTTACGCAGATGACTGGTACAACGACCCCAGGATGCTGGAGCCCCTGATCAACCCAACGGATCTGTGGTTGCAGCGTGACCATAAGAACGACTTGGCGTTCCGTCCGTTGGAGACCGCTCTGGAAAAAGGCGTTGTCGACGCGATCTATACCCAGAGCAAGGTTTTTCAGTATCTTCAGGAAGCCACGGGGAAGTTTGCGGCGGTCGAGGATCTCTCGCGGTATTCGGACTGGCGCCTGCAGGTAGCCAACATCCCGGCCGCGATCACATGCACGGACGTGATGGCCGAGAAGCACCCCGAACTCGCCGTTGCCTTCATGAAAGGCATGATTCGAGTGGGGCGCTGGGCCAACGAGAACAAACGCGCTGCGGCTGAGATCCTCGACAAGCAGACCTACTACCTAGACCCCGTGGACACGTTCTATGGCATCGAACGTGTGGACATGGTGCCCAACCTGTCGCCTCAGAACCTGGCCTCCGTCGAGATCGGGAAGGACTTTATGCTGAAGCACGGCTACATCAAGAACGACTTCGACGTGTACAAGTGGGCGGCGCCGGAGTTCCTGGAGCAGGCGGCCAAAGAACTGCTCGAACAAAAGTGGCAGAAAGCAACCAAGGGAAAACTCCCTAGCGCGACTGAACTACTGAAGTCGTCGCAGCGGATGGGGTAGCTGGGAGAAAGCTCGAGTGAAGCTCTGAGCCTTGCTCCCTAAGAACTATTCAGGTGGGTGCGCTCGCGCTGCGAGCGCACGGCCTCGCAGCGCGAGGCCAACCACCTTCCAGAGAGAAAGCCCGTCGAGGTGCCCTGGCGCTGAGAGTGAACCAAACAAGCAATGCAATTATGACCGATCCAAAACCGAATCTACCTCAAGGAAAACAAACCGTGCTGGGACTCTACGTGACGGCGAAGGAAGCCTACGAGAAGTGGAAGGCCGCGCCGGATCAAGTGAAGATCATCGACGTCCGCACTCCCGAAGAATACCTGTTTGTCGGGCATCCGACCATGGCGTGGAAGATCCCGGTTGCCTCCCAGAGCTATAATTGGGACGCGGAGAAGGAACAGTACCCCATGAAACCACTGCAGGATTTCGTCTCCAGAGTACAAACGCTGGCAAAGCCCGACGACACGCTGATGGTCATGTGCCGCTCTGGTGGCCGCAGTGCCATCGCTGCCAACTTCCTCGCTAAGGCCGGATTCAAGAACGTTTACAACATCGTTGATGGCATGGAGGGCGATGCCAATGCGGACTCGGACGCCGTGGCTAAAGCGCAGCCACTGAAGGACGGATGGAAGAATTCGGGCTGTCCGTGGACCAAGAAGCTCACGCCTGAACGGATGGTGTTGCCTAAGCCGGATAAACTATGAAGGAACACGCCTTGAAAGTGTTCCGGCAGCCGCCGGATCGACTCAACTGTGCCCAGTCCGTGCTGCATGCCTGGCGCGAAGTGTTTGGTGAGAGCGCAATCACGCTTGCCGACCTGAAACCCGCGGGCGCCGGCCGGGCACCCGATGGGCTCTGCGGCGCCATTTATGCCGCCTGTCAGCTTGCGCCCAACCGGGCGGAAGAGTTGAAGGCGGCCTTTGCGGTGCGTCTAGGCTCGCTCTACTGCAAGGAGATTCGCGCAGCCAAGAAGCACCCCTGCTCTGATTGTGTTGCCGAGGCGGCGGAACTGCTCGAGGGGAAGGATGACACGGACGATTCAAGGACGTCATCGACCACATGCGAGACGAACGATGCCGACTGAGGGGTGGTAGGAGCAGCATCATGGGAACACGAAAGAACCGATGAGGGACAAGAGCAATGTCGGAGTGGCCGGCGAATCGTCTGGGCCGGCAGGCCAGTAATACTGGAACGAGCCAACGAACAAACGAACAAGAACAACGTAAATCAAGAAACAAGCACTATGACAGCAACCAAAGAAGCAACGCAGGCCACAGCCCGGGTCAAAGCCGATAAAGCGCGAATTGACCGGCTGAAAGAGCAGCTCAGATCAACTCCTTACGAGGTCGATTTCGAGCGGGTCAGGATCATGGCCGAGGTTTATGACGAGACTGCCGGAGATCCGCAGATCCTCCGCCGGGCCAAGTTCCTCGCCGCCCTGCTGGAGCGGAAGAAACTGTATATTGACGACAATCTCTTCGTCGGCGCCATGGCAGGCAGCGTCAACGGCATCTACACGTTCCCGGAATGGAACGTGGATTGGATGAAGGAAGAGAACACCGTTGAGAAATCGAAGACCCCGGAGGACCGGAAGGCCAACGAGTGGGTCATCAAATACTGGGAAAAGCGCTCCATGCGTCCGCGGGTGCTCGAGATTTTCGAGAAGCGGTATGGTTTTGACCCCCGCCCGGTCTATCAGGCCGGCCTCATCGCCGAGTTCTTCAGCTGGCCCGGAGGCGGCGGCAACCTCAACTACCCCATGGTCTTCCAACAGGGTCTCGCCAGCATCATCAAGGACGTCAAGGAACGCCAGATGGCCCTCGAGATGCGGCTTCCCAACACCTCCAAGCTCTACTTCTACGAGGCCTGCCAAATCGTCATGAAGGCCATCATCCGCCTGTCTCACCGATATGCCGAGCTAGCCCGGGAGATGGCGGCAAAAGAAAAGGACGCTACCCGCAAGGCCGAGTTGATCGCCATTGCCGAAACCTGCGAGTGGGTTCCCGAGCACCCGGCCCGGAATCTGAGAGAGGCCATGCAGTGCCACTTCCTCTGTCACATCGTCGCGGAGATCGAGCAGGTCGGCTGCGGCTACTCCGAAGCCTTCCTGGGTCAGAACCTCGAGCCCTACTACCAGCGCGACAAGGCCGCCGGGCTCGTCACCTATGATGATGCGGTCTTCATGTTCGAGAACCTCTCGATTAAGCTGAACGAGATCAGCTACTACTACGGCGAGGCCGTCGCCAAGCAGAACTCGGCCGACCTGGGCCAAAGCATCACGCTGGGCGGCTACACCGAGGAGGGTCAAGACGCGACCGCGGAAATGGACTATGTGATCCTCGATGCCTGCGAATACCTGGCTTTGCCCCAGCCACCGCTGTCTTGTGCCGTCACCCCGCAAACCCCGGGCAAGCTGATCGAAAAATGCTTCGATGTCATCGACACCGGTGTGGGCATGCCACAGTTCCTGAATGCTGAGGTGATGTTCAAGCGGGCCCTGCATCTCTGGGGCTACACCGAAAGGAATGGCCATCTCCCGTTGGGGAAAGCCCGGCGCACCTGTGTCGGCGCCTGCGTGGGGAGCTACATCCCCTACGAGACCGGCCACCCTGTGGAAGGCCAACCCAACCTGGGCAAGGTGATCGAGTTGACAATGAACGATGGCTTTGATCCCCGAACCAAGAAGCAGATCGGACCCAAGACCGGCAATCCCGAGGACTTCAAGAACTTCGAAGAATTGTACGCGGCCTTTGAAAAGCAGCTTCAATTCTGTGAGGATACTCTCCGCCGGGGTGCCTGGATCGCGAGTATGCTGAACGCCGAGGTCATGCCGGTCGCCTGGCGCTCCATCCTGACCAAGGGGTGCATCGAGACCGGTAAAGAAGTCTGGGACGGTGGGGCCAACTACTACACCGTTGCACAGATCTCCGTTGCCGGCGTGGATGCCGCCAACTCGCTGATGGCCGTGAAGAAACTGGTGTTCGACGACAAGAAGCTGACCATGGCCGAGCTGAAGAAGGCCCTCGCGGCCAACTTCGAGGGCGAATACGAGAAGGTCGGCAGGATGTGCTTCGAAGCACCCAAACACGGCAACGACATCCCTGAAGTGAACGCACTTCTCCGCCGGGTGAACGACAGCATCCTGACGGCGTTCAACAATGTGGATGGCGGTGGCAACTACATCAGCAAGGACATCAAGTCCTCGCTCGACCAATACACCAAGAGTGTCCACAACCCGATGGGCATGGCGACCGGCGCGCTGCCGAACGGCAAGAAAGCCGGGGTGGCGCTCACCGACGGAAGTCTCTCGGCCATGCCGGGAACCGATGTCAACGGTCCCACCGCGCTGGTGATGTCGGCCGCCAAGAGCAATGATGCGGTGAAGTGGTGTGCCACGCACATGAACATGAAGCTCCCGCCCGATCAGCTCAAGACCCGCAAAGGCAGGGAAAATGTGCAGCAACTGATCAGAACCCTGTTCGAAAACGGTGGCTATCACATTCAGTTCAATGTGCTGAACACCGAGATCCTCAGGGACGCTCAGAAGCACCCGGAAAAATACCGCGACCTGGTGGTCCGGGTGGCCGGGTTCAGCGCGTTCTTCACCAAGCTGCACGTGGGCGTGCAGAACGAGATCATCGAACGGACCCTGCAAAGTTTCGGCAAGTGCTGAACCGCAGCGGATCGCCGGCATGGCGTGGCATTTTAGCCGCGCCATGCCGGAATCCCGTTGGTCATGAACCAAACCAGTACAACTCAGCGAAGGACAGGGGCCCGCAAAGAAAGCAGAGAGCGGGCTCGAGCGGCCCGAAGGCTCTGCTCTCCTCAGGAAATCATCCAGGCAGCCGCAACGCTGAGGCCGGGGCCGAACTGAATGAAGTACTACCATGGAAGCCAGTGAATTGACACAACGGATCAATTCGAACAGCGCGCCGGTTGTTCTCGACGCGCGTAGCGGGTTTGAGTTCAAACGCGGCCACATCGCGGGGGCCATCCACGCGCCGATACTAAAGATTCTGCTGAAGAAGGCTCGCTTGCCCCAGAACAAGGATTCCGAACTGGTCATCACGTGTGAGCATGGCCCGCGCGCCATGATAGCAAAGTGCCTTTTGGCCACCTATGGATATCGCAATACAACACTCTTGGACGGGCACATGCTCGGTTGGCGAAAAGCCGGCCTGCCCCTGGAAAAGCAGCACTCTTGAAATGACAAATTGAATCCGCAAACAAGAACAAGAACTGCCCGGATTCACATTGTGAAACCCCTCATCATCGGTGGAGTGGCGGGCGATGCGTTCAAACACACATGAAAGGCACAGGAGACATTTTATGATCAAAATAATGGGCCATGCAGGTTATCACCGACGGGTTGCCATCAACGTCGGGTCGGGTTTCGTCCCGGGGATGAATTCCGTGCTGATGGGCGCGGCTTTGGCCGGAGGTAAATTGGGATGGGAGCTGGTCGGTATCCGGGACGGTTTTGAAGGACTGCTGCACCCGGAGCGTTATCCGAATGGGGGATTGGTCCCCCTGAGCCTCGAACTGGTCGAGAACCTCGACCCCGCCACCGGCGGGATCCTTGGCCAGGCACCTCAGGTCGATCCCTTTCATGCACCCGCCACGAATCAAGCAGCGGCCGACCTCTCGGATAAACTGTTGAAGCGGCTCCAAGCCGAAGGCATCGAGGCCTTGATTTCCGCCGTGGGCAACCAAGGGTTGGAGATCCTCTACAAGCTGCATCTCAAAGGACTCCATACGGTGTGCATTCCCCGGTCCATCGAGAACGATATTGCCTGCACGGCGGTTTCCTTCGGCTTCAATACCGCTCTGAGCGTCACCATTGAAATGCTGAACAAGGCCTACCAGGCGGCCCGGTCGGCGCGGAAAATTGCCGTGGTGGAGGTCGCCGGGGAGCAGGCGGGTTGGATTGCGCTGCAGGCTGGCATTGCCGCCCGTGCCGATGCGGTGCTGATCCCTGAAATTCCCTGCGATCTGAAGCATGTAGCAGCCCGGCTGAAGGACAAGATCTCACCCCGGCGGCCCTATGGGATGGTCGTGGTGGCCGAAGGGGCGAAGTTCGGTGGTGGCTCTCCGTCTCAAGGTCAGGACGATACCTCCGGTCAGCGATCCGGCCAGGCCGCGGAGCGCACGGCAAAGACACTGCAATCGCTAATCGCTGGAGAATTCTATCCGCTGGCCATTGGTCCCTGGGCCAGGGGCGGGAATCCCACTGCCGTTGACCAGCAACTGGGCATGGCCTTCGGCGCGGGAGCCGTAGAGTCATTAAAGTCCGGCAAGACTGCGGTGATGATGGCCTTTGTGCCGCCCGATATCCGGGTTCTGCCCCTGAAGGAAGCGGTCAACCAAGTCAGAACCGTGCCTCCCAATAATGAATTCGTGCGTATCGCCCATTCGTTGGGCATCTACCTGGGAACGCCATTGTGAAGGTTTTGAGGAAGGGATCATCACCAACCAGAACTGCGACTTTCGAGGAGGATTATGAGTAATATTAACACATCAGTGGATGTTTACGAGCGCTTGGCAGACGCCATGGACGCGCTGCCCTCCGGCTATACGCGCACACCCTCCAAGGTCGAAATCGAATTGATCAAGATTGTGTTCACGTATGAGGAGGCCTCGCTGGCCGGTCAACTGACCCGCACTCCCGAGACCGCCGCCGAGATCGCGCACCGGGTTGGCCTCGATGAGGAGAAGGTGACCGTGCTCCTCGAGAGCATGATCCCGCCGCGCAAGGTTCGCGCGGACACGC
>CAYPNF010000045.1:0-69126 GCA_964411985.1 uncultured Verrucomicrobiota bacterium | reverse complement strand
GTTTCCACAACCATCCGGCCTTCCGCGATGGTCATGGCGGACGGTTTCTCGGAATAGACATCCTTGCCCGCTCGCATCGCCCACGTGGCCGCCAACGCGTGCCAACGGTCGCCCGTGGCAATCAGGAGCGCGTCGATGTCGGTGCGCTCCGCCAAGAACTCGCGTATCCCCCGGTACATCTTGCAGTCGTTGTTCCCATACTTGTTGTCAATCATCCGCTTGACTGCCTCCCGCTGTTGCTTCTTGGCGTCACAGATCGCCACAAATTGAACATCCGGCTCCGGAAGCATCCAGCCCAGCACTCCAGAACCGCGCCCTCCAATGCCGAGACCGGCAGCCACGATGCGTTCGCTGGGAGGCACGGCACCGCCCAACCCGAGCACGGAGGCAGGCAGAATCAAAGGAGCGGAGACGACCCCGGCGGCAGCTAAGCCCCGCTGCAGAAACCGGCGGCGATTGAGTCCAGACTGGCTGCTGGTTCCAGCCAAAGCGACAGGCTGCATGTTGGAAAGGAGCCCATTGTGAGGTAGAGGATTCTTTGACATGGATCGTCGTTTAGCAGTTTGGCGGGAGCGACGCAACCATTCTTCTTGTCGACCTCCGAAAGTCGAGTTGACCCTGGGGCTGATCAAGGCTTATGCTAACTGAGCATACTATTCGACGCCCCATCACCGGGATGGTACAATCGTCTGCGCGTCGTGTGAGCGCCATACTGTCCACAGGAATGGCTGATATATGTTGCTTTGTCTGAATCAGGCTCCATGACCAACCTCTTCCGAGAACCCCGGTTGCGAGCCAAGATCACCCTTTTGGGGACCGGAAGTGCGCTCGCCACCGCCATGGCCTTGCTCTGCCTTGCTGCCTGGCAGAGCAACCAGTATCACCAGGTCGCACAGGGGGAAGTGGAAAGTCTGATCGATGCGGATCTCGACCACATCACTCAGGGTGTCTACAACCTGGTTCAGACCGAAAACGAGGCCGTGCAGCAACAGGTTAACGACAATCTGCGCGTCGCACGGCACGTTCTTGCCGCAGCAGGTGCCATGACGCTTTCGAGTGAAACCGTGACGTGGAAAGCGATCAACCAGTTCACCACCAACGCGGAGACGGAGGTTCGTTTGCCCAAGGTGCTCATAGGCGGGCGCTGGTTGGGGCAAAACGCCGACCCTGCCAAGCCCACTGCGGTCGTGGACGAGGTGACGCGGTTAGTGGGGGAGACCTCAACCCTCTTCCAGATGATGAATGAGCGTGGGGACATGATCCGTGTCGCCACGACCGTACGTACGGTGGCGGGCCTGCGAGCGATAGGCACCTACGCCCCCGCCATTCTTCCCGACGGCTCCACCAACCAGGTCATCGCGGCGATCCTCCGCGGCGAAACCTACCGGGGCCGAGCCTTCGTGGTCAACGCCTGGCATATCACCGCGTACGAGCCCCTGCTCGATCAAGCAGGAAAGTTGGTGGGCATGCTCTACGTCGGATTCGCCCAGAAGAATGCCGAAGCCCGCGTACGGCAAGCCATACTGCAAACGAAGGTCGGAAGAACCGGCTACGTCTACGTGCTGGGCGGACGAGGGGAGGAACGGGGCCGGTACATCGTATCCCAGAGAGGGGAGCGCGATGGGGAGGATATCTGGCAGGACCGTGACAGTGACGGGCAAGCGGTCATCCAGCGGATCATCAGCACCGCGACGGCGCTGAAACCTGGGACCCTCGCCACGGAACGATACCGGTGGCAGAACCCGGGAGAGGCGGCGCCACGCTGGAAAATCGCCAGGCTTGCCTATTTTGAGCCCTGGGACTGGGTGATCGGGGCCAGCGCTTATGAGGACGAACTGCAGACCTACATGACCTTGTTACAGCATGGACGCTCCCGCATGACCACCACCATGGCCATCGTGGGTCTGGCCATCGCCTTGTTGATCTGCATGGCCGCCTTTCTGATCGCGGGCAACATTGCCCGGCCAGTCCAGCAAATGACCCAGGCTGCGGAGAGAATCATCCAGGGAGGGATGCCACAGGCTTTGGAAGTTCGATCGCGCGATGAGATTGGCATTCTGGCACAAACGTTCAACTTTATGACCACTCGGTTGAAGGAGACCATGGAAGGTCTCCGGAAGAGTGAAGAGGAGTACCGGGGCCTTTTCGAGAATGCGCTCGAGGGCATTTTCCAGACCTCTCCGGAAGGTCGCATGTTGCGGGCGAATCCCGCGATGGTCCGGATGCTGGCCTACGACTCTGCCGCGGAAATGGTGCGTACCCTGAACGACATTGGCCACCAGGTCTATGCCCGCCCGGAGGACCGACAGGCGGTCCTCACCGCGATTCTGGAACAGGGTTCGGTGGTGGGGCAGGAGCTCGAGCTCAAAAGGAAACACGGGCAAACCATCTGGGTCTCTATGAGCGCGCAAGTAGTGCGCGATCCCGAAGGCCACGTTCTCTTCTTCCAGGGATTCGTCACCGACATCTCTGCACGGCGAAAAGCGGAAATCGAAAAGGCACACCTGGAAGAGCAGTTTCTCCAATCCCAGAAGATGGAGTCGATCGGCCGGCTGGCGGGCTGTGTTGCTCATGATTTCAACAATATGCTCCAGACCATTCTGGGCAACGCGGCACTGGCTCTAGACGCCCTGCCGCCAGGAAGTCACGTCCGTGAAAGCCTCGAGGAAATCGAGAAATCAGCGCAGCGTTCCGCCGAACTGACCCAGCAACTTCTGGCTTTCGCCCGTAAGCAGCCGATCAGCCCCAAGATCCTCGATTTGAACCATACTATCGCGGGAATGCTCAAGATGCTGCAACGTTTGATCGGGGAGAGCATCGAACTGGCCTGGATCCCAGGGGCTGCCCTTTGGCCCATCCGAATTGACCCAAGCCAAGTGCACCAGATCCTGGCGAACCTGATCGTCAATGGCCGTGACGCGATCCATGGGATCGGCAAGATAAGTATCCAAACCTCCAACCTCGACTTGGATGCCACTTACGCCGGCACTCACGCAGAATGCCGACCTGGTCACTATGTGCTGCTGGCCGTAAGCGACACCGGGGGCGGCATGGAGGAGGCGGTCAAAGCCCGCATCTTCGAGCCGTTCTTCACCACCAAGGAACTAGGCAAGGGAACCGGCTTGGGATTGGCCACGGTCTTCGGTATCATGAAGCAGAACGGAGGCCTCATCCACGTGTACAGCGAACCAGGCTGCGGATCCACATTCAAGCTCTACTTACCACGAGCGGAGGTACAAGCGGACGCCACGTCCGAGCCCCCCCAAAAAGCCGAGGCAAGACGCTCCTTCCAGGGCACCGAAACAGTCCTGGTGGTGGAGGACGAAGAGCAGATCCTGGCGCTGGCCCGCCGCATTCTCACCCATCACGGCTACAAAGTGCTTTCAGCCACAACGCCCGAATCTGCCCTGGAACTGGCCGCAAGGCACCCAGGCACGATTCATCTCCTGCTTACGGACGTCGTCATGCCCGGAATGAACGGTAAGGCCTTGAAGGAACAACTCCTGGCTACACGGCCCGGGATGAAGTGCCTCTTCATGTCCGGCTACACGGCCGATGTCATCGCTCACAATGGGATCTTAGAGGAAGGAATCGACTTCCTGTCCAAACCCTTCACCATCCGCAGTCTAGCGGAAAAGGTGAGGGAAATCTTGGACGCCTAAGCCAAGGGCAGACCACGACTCGACGCAGCGCTCGCTGCGACCTAAACAGAAGGGTGTTGCCCCTCGGCGAGGGGCAACCCACCTCAATCACGGAGAGGATCTGTTACTTGAGCTTCCAAGGAGCCCGGAACGAACGTGACATCAGCTTGGTCGCCTCGGCATCTCCTAGGATCACCTCTTTCTTCGCGTCCCATTTGATCTTCCGCTTGACCAGCATGGCGATCAGGCCCAGATGTCCGGGAAGCGCGGAATGGTGCGCGGTCTCCACCGGAGTGATCGTTGGCTGACGCGACTTCACCGAGTCGAGGAAGTTGCGGTGATGATTGCGCGAATTGATCAGCTTGACCTTGCGCAGGTCCTCAGGCAACCGGGAGATATCCTTCCAGTCGGGATTAGAGGAATCAAACCCTCCGCGATCCACCCACACCCAACCTTCGGTGCCAATCCATTTGGTGCCCCCACGAATGTCTCCGTGCCCGCCCGCCATCACCATGGTGACGTCGCCGGGGTACTTCAGGGTGACCCGATACTTGGTGGCCGTGTTCCACATGGCGTCCGGAGCCGGAAACTCACCCACACCCTCGATCTCCGAAGGTCCGGTGCGGTCGAAATCCAAGCCCCAGTGCGCGATATCGCAGTGGTGTCCCACCCAATCCAGCAACTGACCGCCGCCGATGTTGTAGTTCCAGCGCCAGTTCATGTGGACCCGGGCTTCGATATAGGGCTCCATCTTGGAGGGTCCGATCCAGCGCTCATAGTCCAACTCGGCAGGCGGACTCGTGATGGAGCGCTTGTTGCCAGTACCAGCGAAGTCATGGTGCCCGGAGGGCAAACCCACCTCCACACGCGTCACTTTGCCGATCATGCCGTTGCGCACAATCTCGGCGCCTTTATGGAAATTCTCCACCGATCGCTGCCAGGAGCCGGTCTGCCAGATCACCTTGTTCTTCTGCACCGCTTTGACGATGGCTTGTTGCTCGGCAATAGTCCGTGCCAGCGGCTTCTCGCCGTAGATATCTTTCTTGTTCTTCGCCGCCTCAACAGCCGTAAGCGCATGCCAATTGTCGGGAACCGCCAACATCACCGCGTCGATATCCTTGCGGGCCATCATCTCCCGGTAATCGTGGTAGGTAACGCAGTCTTTGTTGCCGTACTTCTTGTTGATGGTGTCGACCGCCCCCTTGAGGTGGTTCTTGTCAATGTCACAGGCAGCCACCACCTGGCAATCCTTCTGGTTGAGAAAGGCGTCAGTGTTGCCAGGCCCCATCATCCCCCACCCCACGACCCCCATCGTGATGCGACCGGAGGGAGCTGTTTTGCCTTCACGGCCGAGCACGGAGGCAGGAATAATCAAAGGGGTGGCCAAGGCGATACTGGCGTTCCGCAGAAAACGCCTGCGGGAGAGTTCCGACGAAGAAAGAGTGTTTGTCATGGCGGAAAGATGCACCGCTCCCGATGGGCTGGCTAGAAGAAAAACTCATGCTCCCCCCACGATCCATCGTCCGCATTGCCACCAGAACAAGTCTCTCCTAGGGTGGTGTCATGCATTTCGAGACCCTCGCCGCCCACGTTGGCCACCAACCGGACCCTGGTTCCGGTGCCATTTCCCCGCCCATCGTTCTCTCCACCACCTTTGAGCGGGCTGCGGACGCCTCCCTGCCCCATGGCAATCTCTACTCGAGGATCGACAACCCAAACCGTCGCGATCTGGAGCGAGCGTTGGCGGCGTTGGAAGGAGGCGCTGCTGCCGCAACCTTCGCTTCAGGTCAAACGGCCACCATGAGCCTGATGCACGCCCTCAACCCGGGCGACCACGTCATCCTTCCCCAGGAGATGTACTACAACACCCGCGGCTTGGTGGACAATCACTACCTCCGCTGGGGCCTGGAGGCCAGCTACGTGGACACAACCGACCTCGCCAAGGTCCAGGATGCCGTACGAGTCAACACTCGCCTGATCTGGGTGGAAACCCCTTCGAATCCACGACTCCAGATCACCGACATCCACAAGGTTTCAAGCCTGGCCCATGAAGTCGGCGCGCAGTGTGCCGTGGACAACACCTGGGCCACCCCGTTGTTCCAGAGCCCCCTGGAACTGGGTGCCGATTTCGTGGTTCATTCCACCACCAAGTATCTGGGCGGCCACAGCGATGTTTTGGGAGGCTGTGTCATCGCTCGGAACGCCGAGAGCGATTTCTTCCGGAGGATCAGGAACTACCAGGTCCAAGGCGGTGCAGTCCCGTCTCCTTTCGACTGCTGGCTGCTGCTGCGCAGCCTGCCCACGCTGGCGTGCCGCCTCCGCCAGCAAGCCGCCAGCACCGCCAGGGTTGCCGAGTTCCTGACCCGCCACCCTTCGGTCTCGCGTGTGCACTATCCCGGGCTTCCCGACCACCCGCAACGCCCGTTGATCCTTGCCCAGATGCGGGGCTTTGGGGGCATGCTCTCCTTCGAAGTCGCGGCAAGCCGCGAGGCAGCGGCAAGAGTCATCGGCAAAGTGAAACTCCTCACTCGTGCCACCAGCCTGGGCGGTTATGAAAGCCTGATCGAACACCGCGTAGTCGTGGAAGGCCCCAACTCCCCCACCCCGCCTGGACTCCTCCGCTGCTCCATAGGACTCGAACATCACGACGACCTCATCGCCGACCTGGCCCAGGCGCTTGGGTAACCGCCGCCAAGGGATCTCGACCCCGACCAACCCTCTTTTCTCCAGAAACCATTTATTAGCAATATCTTATTGGAATCGGTCAAAAACGCAATCCGATCCCAATCTCAGCATACCAGGCCAAGTTGAGGGAATCTCCGTTCGAGCGTGACGGGGTGGAAATTGAAAGAGCTGGCGTAGTCAGGCTTCTTTGCATCATTTGCTGTTCCTATCGTCATTCACCCACCTCGGACGGTTCCTCGCGCGATGCAAACCGGCCTGTGATCGAACTCATTGACGAAACCTGAAGGCCGTGTACCGTCGGCACGGTCTGTTTGGTCAGGGGTGTTCCACAATTCAGATCGGTGTGAGCCCTTCGTGCGTTTTGAATCAGCCCCCTATCTCTCAGATCAACATGAGATAGCAGACACTTGACGACATGGTTATCGGCCAAAGCAATCCGAAGGTACGGGCAGGCACCTGGACTTCATCCAGTCGCTGGTTCCTGACGCCGGTTCTATTCAGCCTCCTGGCGCTCTCCGTGACCAGTTGCAAGGTCGGCCCGGATTACCAGCGTCCTGCCGTGCCGACGCCCTCGGACTGGCGATGGAAACAAGCGGAGCCAAAAGATCATGTACCCAAGGGGGCTTGGTGGAAGGTATTCAACGATGCCGAGCTCGATGCGCTCCAGGAAAAGGTGTACGCCGAAAACCTGGACTTGAAGGCGGCTTTCGCCCGGGTGGAACAGGCCAGGGCTGGAGCCCGGGTCAGCAAAGCGGATTTCTACCCTTCCCTGCAAACCTCGCCCTACTACGCCCGATACCGAACCTCCGGCAACTCCCCCAGTCCCGTGCCCTTCCCCGTCCCCAGCTTCACCCAGGGGCAGTGGGCCATCCCGTTCGATCTCAGCTACGAGTTCGACCTCTGGGGCCGAGTCCGGCGCTCTTTTGAGTCATCGCAACAGATGGCGATGAGTGCTGAAGCGGCGCGTCAGAACCTGGTTCTGATGCTGCAAGCGGACCTGGCTCTCAACTATTTCGAACTTCAGAGCACGCGAAACGAAATCGAAGTTCTCCAGGAAACGGTCCGGCTGCGCAGCGAAGCGTTGCAGGTCTTTCAACAACGCCTTGCTGCGGGAATGGCAAGCGACTACGAGGTGAACCTCGGACAGGTGGAAGTCTCCAGCGCCGAGGCCAGCCTGAAAGCGGCCCAAAGGCGCGAAGCGGAGTTGATCAACGCCCTGGCGGTCTACTGCGGACAACCCCCCTCCCACTTCCAGCCCACCGTCTCCACCAACGCCCCCGTCATACCCCAGGTCGCACCAGATCTCCCCTCGAGCATCTTGGAGCGCAGGCCGGATATCGCTCAAGCCGAACGCGAACTAGCTTCCCGCATGGCCCAGATCGGAGTCGCCAAAGCCGCGTTCTACCCGGTCGTGCGACTCACCGCCAGCGGCGGCGTGCTCAGCGGAGATGTGAAGGATCTTTTCGAATGGGAGAGCCGGACCTGGTCGATCGGCCCGAGCATCACTCTCCCGATCTTCCAAGGCGGGCGCAACAAGGCCAACCTCGAGAAAGCGAAGGCGGCCTATGAAGAAGGCGTGTCTCTCTACCGGCAGAAGGTCCTGGTAGCGTTCCGCGAGGTGGAAGATAACCTGGCCGCCTTGACTTTCCTCCAGGACGAGGCCAAAGCGAGGCAGAAAGCCGCTTCCAGCGCCCGTGAGGCGGCGCGGATCGCCTATGCGCGGTACCAGGCGGGCACGATCAGTTTCCTGGACGTTGTCACCGCCGAAGGTGTGCGACTGCAAGGGGCCCTTGGAGCGCTAAGAGTCGTGAACGAACAGCGGCTGGCCACAGTCCGCCTGGTGAAGGCCCTGGGAGGCGGGTGGGAATGAAACGAATTTCTATGAGTGTGAGAGCAATGAATACAGACAGGAAGCTTCTGCTCCAGGCCGCAATCGCCGCAACCGCCCTTGGCCTGCTGGCAGGGTGCGGTGGAGGTGGAGCCGGCGGGCCACCGCCGGAAGCGGCCGTGGAGGTCGTGATCGAAAAGCCACAAGTTATGGCTGTGGAAGATCTCCTCTCCGCCGTGGGAACCACCGCTGCCTACGAGCAGGTCGATCTCCAACCCAAGACCTCCGGTTTAATCGAGAGCATCCATTTCACGGAAGGACACCAGATCAAGAAGGGCGAGAAGCTCATCGATCTGGACTCCCGGAAGGAAGCTGCCGCGCTTGCCCAGTCTACGGCGGAGGAAAAGCTAGCCCGCGCCAACGTGGCCCGAGCCAAGACCTTGTTGGGTACCAAGGCGATCTCGCAGCAGGAGTTCGAGCAACTCGAAAACCAGGTGGCGGTGCGCGCCGCCGCTCGGGAAGTCGACCAGGAAAGGCTGGCGGAGCGTTTCATGGTGGCGCCTTTCGACGGGATTCTCGGACCACGGCTGGTCAGCCCTGGCCAGTACGTCAACCTGGGCACCCCCTTGGGCAGCCTGGTGGATGACAGCCGGATCAAGATCACCTTCCACCTCCCGGAACGGCACCTCGCCTCCATTCGCCAAGGCCAGGAAGGCCGCCTCACGGTCGCCGCCTACCCTGGCAAGGTCTTCACCGGTACGGTCGATCTCATCGATCCCAAGGTGAGCGAAGCCACCCGCACCGTGCAGGTGCGCCTCATCGCGCCCAATCCGGATCGGTTGCTTCGCCCAGGCATGTTCGCCCGGGTAGAACTGCTCCAAGGCCGCCGGGAGAACGCCCTGGTGGTTCAAGAGGGTGCCTTGGTCCCGTCCTTGGACAACTTTTCGGTCTATACCGTAACCGAGGGAAGAGCGTCGAAGAAACCAGTGAAGCTCGGGGTCCGCATGCCTGGCAAAGTGGAGATTCGGGAAGGCCTGACCGCCGAAACGTCCATCGTCGTACGAGGCACCCAGAAACTCGTGGATGGCATGAAAGTCGTCGCTAGCGCTGATAATGTCGCCAACGGAGCGCCGAGTTCTCCCAAGACGCCAGCCAATCCTTAATCGAATCTGCAGGCCATGTCGCTCCCCGAACTTTGCATCCGGCGCCCGATTTTCGCCATCATGCTGAACCTGCTGGTGGTGCTTTTTGGCATCGTCGGTTACCTCCGCCTGCCGGTACGCGAACTGCCCAACGTAGACCCTCCCATCGTCACGATCACCACGATCTACCGGGGTGCCAGCCCCGAGGTCATGGAAGCCGAAGTCACCGAACGGCTGGAACAGGAAATCAATACCATCCCAGGCATCAAAACGCTGACCTCCGTATCCCGGGAAGAGGTGAGCCTGGTCACCGTGCGATTCAACCTCGACCGGAAAGTCGATGTGGCCGCCCAGGACGTGCGCGACCGCGTGGCGCGAGTACGCATGCTCATGCCCAGGGACATTGAAGAGCCGATCGTGACCAAGCAGGATGCCAACGCGCAGGAAGTCCTCTGGATCGCCCTTTCGAGCGACCGATATTCCACGCTGGAATTGACGGAGATCGGGGAGCGCCAGTTCAAGGACCGGTTGCAGACCATTCCCGGGGTGGGTGGCGTGAACTTCGGCGGTGAGAAACGACAGGCCATCCGCGTTCGCCTCGACGCCGCACGGATGGCAGCCTACCAGATCACGGCCTCCGACCTGGTCGTGGCTTTCGGCAACAACAGCATCGAACTGCCTTCCGGCCGGTTGGAGAACCTGGAGCGGGAGATGAGCGTGCGAACGCTGGGAAAACTCAGCAAACCTGGCGACTTCGAAAACCTGGTGATCGCCTACCGCAGCGGTGCCCCCGTTCGACTGCGGGAAATCGCGCGGGTCGAGTTGGGAGTCGAGGATGAAAGGTCGGTCGCCCGTTACAACGGCAAACCAGCCATCGGCTTGGGCATCGTCAAGCAGTCCGAAGCCAACGCGGTGGAAGTGGCGGACCTGGTTTTGGCGGAAATGGCGAAGATCAAACCCGGCCTGCCTCCGGACGTTACGGTCAACATCGCTTATGATTCGGCCACCTATGTCCGACAAGCGATCAAGGAAGTGCAGGAAACCGTCTTCATCGCCTTCGCGCTCGTCATGCTGATCATGCTCGCTTTCCTGCGCAACCTGCGCTCGACCATGATTCCGATGATCGCCGTGCCCGTCTCCCTGATCGGGACCTTTCTCATCCTTAGTTTCTTCGGGTACAGCATCAATATTCTAACTCTGCTGGCCATGGTGCTGGCGGTGGGGGTGGTGGTGGACGACGCGATCGTGGTGCTCGAGAACATCTTCCGGCACGTTGAGGCTGGCATGGAACCCCTGGAGGCCGCGCTGCTGGGAGTGAAGGAAATCACCAGTGCGGTCATTGCCATCACGATTACGCTGGTGGCCGTATTCCTTCCGATTGCTTTCCAGTCGGGTACCACAGGCATTCTGTTCCGCGAGTTCGCCGTAGCCACCGCCGGGTCGGTCGTAATCTCGGCCTTCGTCGCGCTGACCCTCACCCCCACCCTTTGCGCGCGCCTCCTGAAGCACGAACCCGAGACGCACGGAGCTCTTTACCGGGGGTTGGAAGCCTTCTTCCGTGCCTGGGAAAACCGCTACGACCGCACTCTCCATTGGGCGGTACGCCACAAGGTTCTCGTGATGTTGGTGGGGCTGCTCGCCCTGGGGCTTACCTACGCCTCATTCCGAATGCTGCCTCGCGAGTTTCTGCCAGATGAGGACAAAGGGTATGTCTTCATGCTGATCCTGGCCCCGCAGGGGTCTTCCAGCGAGTACACCGACAAGTACCTGAAACAGGCCGAGGAGATCGTGCGGCAGTTCCCGGAAACGCAGAGCATGTTCTCCGCCGTGGCTCTGGCCCGCGGCGCACCGGGTGAATCGGACTTCGGCATCATGTTCGTCGACCTGAAGGAAGGGAAGCGGAGGTCAGCTCTCGAGTTGGCGCGACCAGGCGGACGGGAATCGATGTTCATGAAGCTCATTGGCGAAATCAAAGGCGTTCAGGCCATCACAATTCTGCCCAAAGCCACCGATCTGGGAGAACAGTACCAACTGGTGCTGCAAGGACCCGAGTTGGAAAGCCTGGAGAAAGTGGGGCAGCAGGTTCGGGAGGAACTCGGTAAGGCCGGCGTTCTAGCCCAACCGCGGGTGAACCTGAACTTCGAAAAGCCGCAACTGGCCGTAAGAGTGGATCGTGATCTCGCCGCCAGCATGGGGATCAGTGTCCGCGAGGCCTCCGAAGCCCTCCAAATGCTCTGGGGCGGCCTCGACGTGGCCCGATACAATGTCAAGGGCAAGGAATACAAAGTGATCGCCCAATTGGAGAGGGAAGGCCGTCTCGTTCCCACCACCCTGCAAGACATGTATCTTCGAACCTCGGGTGGCCGGTTTATCCCCGCCTCTAGCGTCCTCGCCACCCAAGAGCAAGGCTCTCCCAACGCCATCAACCGCTTTGCGCGCCAACGCTCCATCACGATCTCCGGACAGGTGCAACGAATGTCCCTGGGAGCGGCGATGCAGAGGACGGAGACCATCCTAAAACAAGTCCTGCCCAAGGACGTCAGCTACCGTTGGTACGGCGAAGCCGATGAGGTCCAGGAAGGATCCAAAGAGTCGGTGAAGGTTCTCATTCTCGCCCTCTTGGTGGTCTACATGGTGCTCGCCGCCCAGTTCGAGAGCCTCCGGCATCCCTTCGTCATCATGGTGGCCCTGCCCCTGGCCTTGCTCGGCGCTTTCGGCGGCCTCTGGCTCCTCGGCACCGTCAACAACCTCGCCATCATCAAGTCCTTCGTGCCGGTCGATCAACTGCCCAAACCGATCGCCTGGCTGACGACCCATCTGCCGGAAGTGCCCTCGATGACGCTGAACGTATACAGTCTCATCGGCATCGTGCTCCTGTTGGGACTCGTGACCAAGAACTCGATCCTGCTGGTGGAGTTTGCTAATCAGCGGATGGATGCAGGCTTGGATGCCACCCGCGCCATGCTGGAGGCGGGTCGAATCCGCCTCCGCCCCATTTTGATGACCGCTTTTTCCACAATCATCGGGATCCTCCCCGTAGCCATGGGTCTGGGCGAGGCCGCCGGCAGCCGCCGTCCCCTGGGCGTGGCCGTGGTGTTTGGCATGACTACCTCCACCTTCCTGACTTTGTTCATCGTCCCGGTGGTCTACATCCTGCTCTCCCCGAAGAAGAAGACCTTGTCAGCCGCTGCGTCCGCCCCAGCCGCCACCGGAGCCACAGCGGAAGGTTCCGTGTAGATCAGCTCGGGCTCCGATGGCTGGACTCGACCGGTGATCTCGGCTTCAGCCACACCATCGTGGCTCCCAGCCCGCCGAAGACCTGACTGGCGTCGGCGAACCGCGCCACGTCAGGATGCTTGGCGAGCAGGGCGTGCACGGTTCGCCGCAGGTTGCCGATACCCTTGCCGTGGATCAATCGCACCTCCAGTAGTCCGCGAGCCTGGCACTCCCGCAGATATTCCATCACGATCTCCTTGATCTCCTGCGGCCGAAAACCGTGGAGATCCAACACCCCGTCGATCGGCAGAGGGATGGGTTCGTTCTCCCCTGGATCCGGCGCCGCAGGAATCGCATCGTTGGACCGCGCATCGTTCACGGATGGAAATGTACCCCGAGTGCCGAGCTGTGACCAGCCACGATAACGCACGTCAGCGAACGCCCATGGAACTCCGCCAGGTCTTGGTAGGGACGGACCGCCGGGCCGTCCGCTCCCCCGGACATCGCAGCGCGATGTCCCTACCTTGCCTCCCCACCGCACACCCCTCCCCATGGGTGCGCGCGCCCCCCCAGGTGCCGCCCCTCCTCGTCCTCATCCTCGTCCTCCTCGTCCTCCTCGTCCTCGTCCTCGTCCTCGTCCTCATCCCACGCAAAGGGAAAAAAAAACGGCACTTCACTTCGCTCCCCACCGAACTCCAAAAGCTGGCGCCAAAACGGAAGAGGCCCCATGATCATCCACCAAATGAGGATTTGACTTTCGTATCCGTAAAGCCACCCTTTTCCCATTACTCAGTCCTGCACTGCTGGACGTTACAACTTTAAGCACCGGATCTTATGAATTACGGCTTCACTATCCCTCAGCAAGGCAATCTCGACCTGCTCTCGCTCGGCGCCTTGGTGCACCGACTCGACCCCGGCATCATCCCCTTCCGCAAAGCCACGGAATGCCAGATCCATGTCAGCGGAGGCGAATTCAATGTGGCCGCCAATCTCTCGGACTGCTTCCGCATGCGCACGGGGATCGCCAGCGCCATGGTAGATTATCCCGTTGGTGACCTGATCGCGGAGCGAGTCCGGGCGATGGGGGTGCGCGCCTTTTATAAGCAGTTCAAACACGACGGCGTGCATGGCCCGAACATGGCCACCGTTTACAGCGACCGCGGTCAGGGCGTGCGTGCGCCGGTGGTGTTCTACAACCGCTGCAACGAAGCCGGAGCGCTGCTCAAGCCGGGTGATTTCGACTGGCCCGCCATCTTCGCCGGTGGCATCCGCTGGTTCCACAGCGGTGGCATCTTCGCCGCCCTCTCCCCCACCACGGCCGAGGTCATCATCGAAGGAATGGAAGCCGCCAAAGCCGCCGGGGCAGTGGTCTCGTTTGACCTCAATTACCGCGCGAAACTTTGGAACATCTCAGGAGGTCACGACCGTGCGGTCAGCGTGCTCAAGCGCATTATCAAGAATGTCGATGTGCTCGTAGGAAACGAGGAAGACCTTCAGATGGGCTTGGGCATCCCGGGTCCGGAGGTCTCCGCCAAGTCCAAACTCGACCCCAGCGCGTTCGTCGGGATGATCGACCGCGTTATACAGGTACATCCCCAGATCAAAGTGGTGGCCACCACGCTGCGCGAAGTGCACTCCACCAACCGCCACAGCTGGGGAGCCGTCGCCTGGGTGAACGGGCAAACCTACGTGGCACCCACGTGCGAGCTGGACGTCCTGGATCGAGTCGGCGGAGGCGACGGCTATGCGGCCGGCTTCTTCTATGGCCTGCTGAATGGCGAATCCCCCGAGGAAGCCGTGAAGCTGGGCTGGGCCCACGGCGCCCTCCTCACCACCTTCCCAGGCGACACCACCATGGCAACCGTAGAGCAGGTGCGTGCCTTCGCCAAGGGCGGCTCTGCACGGATCCAGAGGTAGGACTGCGGTCTCTGTTTGAGGGCATCAGAACAACCCGCCGTATGAATCCAGCGGGTTGTTTGCTTTCCTGCTTTCGGCTTGGATAGCTGATTTTGGTAACCCGATTCTGACGACTGCGTTTGCCGGAGCCCACGGCCACGGTACCTGGGGCGGCGCTGGGTATTCTTGGGGAACCGTCATACTGAGCGCCGGGGCTCATCAAATCACCATTCAGGGTGACGGAGTCGGCGGGATTCCTGCTGGTTTCTTTACGCGCTTGGATTCTGCTTCCGTTCCCGATGCCTCCACGACTGCCAGCCTTCTGGGCTTGGGTTTCGTTGCCCTCGCCGGAGTGCGCCGCTTCGTGAAAGCCTAATACTATTCCCGCTGCCTCCTTGGAGGCATTCGCTCAACCCGCCAGATTCCCTGGCGGGTTGTTCTTCTTGGTAAGTGGAAGGCATCTGGGTACCACAATCTCTCTCGCCATCGCTCCACCGGCCCTCGTTCCCTCCTTGGCTCTTCGTCGCAGCCTTAATCGAAGCCTTAATCGAACGGCTCCTATTAAAACCGACGAAGGCTGCGATTAAGGCCGCGACGAAGATTGGAATCGATTCTGTTCTGTGGTTAACCTCCCCCATTTCGCCCGGGGAAGGGTTTACCATGAAGAAGGCCGAAGTGGACAGGAAGGTAGACAAGAATTTCCAGAGATTTGTGGGTGAGACAGGATGAACAGGATTTGCAGGATGAAATGACTTGGGATCCTCTGCTTCGTCATCCTGTCCATCTTGTTCATCCTGTCCCCTCTGTTCACCATGAAGAAGGCCGAAGTGGACAGGAAGGAAGACAAGAATTCCCGGAGGTTCGTGGGTGAGACAGGATGAACAGGATTTGCAGGATGAAATGACTTGGGATCCTCTGCTTCATCATCCTGTCCATCTTGTTCATCCTGTCCCCTCTGTTTAGGATTTCCTCGTCTCAACGCAGTTTCTGGAAGGCGGCGGGTGAAAGGCCAAATGCGGATTTGAAGGCGCGCGAGAAATGGAATGGGTCGCTGAAACCTGCCTCCTCGGCAGCCTGTTTCACCATCGACCCCGGCCTTTGCAGCACCTCCGCAGCCAGATTGAGCCGGAGTCGCAAGAGATACTGGTAAGGGGTCTGATGGTCATAGCGGCGGAAGAGGCGGCAGAGATAGGCGCCGTTGAGGTGACATTCACTCGCGACCTGGTCGAGACTTCGCAACCTCCGACAATTCTCCTGGATGAACTGTCGGCAATGTCGATAGGTCACGAAGGCTTGGGTCTCGCGTCCTTCCCAGGGAGAGAGCGATTCGGCAATCTTCAGGATGAGCACTTCCAGCAGCTTCAGGCACAGTCGAGAGCTGAGTCCCGTCACTCGCAGGCCGCTGCGGATGAGATCCTCAAAAACTGCTTGGACTTCGTTGTCGGCAAAGACGTGGACCACCTGCCCCATGCGCAGGCCACACTCCGCCAGAAGAGGCAGGGCTTGTTGGCCGGTGAAATCCACAAAGTACTTCACCATGGGGGCACTGGGCAGCGTCGAGATCTCGTGGGGAAGGCCGGGGCCGTAGAGGAAGAGGCGTCCTGGCTCGAGTTCATACTCCTTCCCTTGCATGCGCAGAAGCCCCCGTCCTGACGCGACAAACTCGATGGAATAGTAGGGGAAGGTTCTTCTTCGCACCAAGTACTCGGGCGCACATCGTTCGCACCCGCCACAGACGACCGCTAGCGGCACCTCGGCATTGGGTGCGAGGTCCAGAAAGAAGCGTCTGGCTTCAGAAACCTGCGCGGAGAAGAACTCCGGGGCCGATCCCTCGGGTTGGATGATCGGTTTTGAGATTCTCATGGCAACGGGGCGTGACAGGGGTTCAGTCGATGAACGTGGGTGCGGTCAGTTGGTCCATGCCCGAGCTTTCCGCCACCTCTGGGTAAGGAGGCTCCGCCGGCGCCATCAGACGGGCCTTCCAGGCGAGGATATCCGAGGATACGGAAACCTCCACCAGACGAACCGCTCTGCTTATCGCGGCCTCGGCACCCATCTGAAGTCTCCGGGAAATCCACGCGCGGGACACCAGGGTCCGTTTCCAGAGCCACCAGGCAAGCACCTGCTTTGCGGGAGCCGACTTTGCCCCTGCGGCCAGGTCAGCCTCGGTCACCTCCAGCCGCGCCATCGCGTCCTTGAGCCAGACCTCGGCCTCGCGCTCCCCGTGCAGGGTCATCGTCTGACCGACAAACGACTGGCGCTGATGTCCGCGGACAGCTTCGGCTACAAGGCCCAGCAACCGTTCTCGAAAGTCATCCTCTCCAAAGTACCAACCCTGTCGGACCCGTTGCCATCGTTGCGCCCATTCCTGACGCGTCTCGGGAAGCCCCTGCTCGGCGGACAACGCCTCTTGATAATCCTGATATCCACGACGGTTTCGACCCGAGGGACAAGCTGCCATCACCTGATCCACGTGCAACCACGGCGGTCGTTCCTTCCCTTCCGCAAGATAGAGCGGGTAACTACTCCAAGCGAACTGCTCGAGGGGTTCCAAACCTGGCCGAACCAACCCGCAGCGTGCGGGGTTGAGGTGGATGTAGGTAGCGACCTTCTCCAGGTTTCCTCCATCCCGCGAATCCACCAGCACGGCCCGATATCGGCCTTGAAGCAAATGTCCACTGATCTTGTGCCGCAGGTTGAATCTCCTGGTGTAAGTCCCCTGAAGCCACTTCATCCCCAATACCAAGTTCGGTTCCGGAGTCTCCAGCAAGAGATGATAGTGATTGGGCATCAGGACATAGGCATGCACCCTCCAGCCGGTCCGCTCACAGGCGTCACCCAAGGCCTTGAGAAACATCCCGCGGTCAACGTCGTCGCGAAAGATGGGGTTACCCTGATTCCCTCGGCTGGTCAGGTGGTAGAACGCACCAGGATACTCGATTCGAACGGGTCGGGCCATAGAGTTCGCAGCGGTTGAAAGCTCAAGGGGACTCGAGGACCAGCCGGAAACCAAAGTCCTCATTGGTCAGATTCATCGTGCCGTTGAGTCGATACGTGGTCAGAAGATACGAAGGCTGGGAGTCACTGAACGAACCACCGCGAAGGGCTTTGGTCACCCCCGCCTCATTGTACCAGTCCTCCGTCCATTCCCAAACATTCCCGCCCAGGTCGAACAGCCCGGCGGGGTTCGGACGGGAACTCCCTACAGGCGCCGTCGCGGGGAATGGGTCGATTTTGAGCTTCTCACCATAATTGCCGTCGCCCGCCACTGGCGGCCAGTAGGAACCCCAAGGCCAAACCCGATGCTGTTTCATCCGGGCTTCCGGGGTCTTTCCCGTCTCGGGTCTAACGCCAGCGGCGATGCTCCACTCCTGGTCGGTGGGCAACCGATACTTCTGCTTTGCGGACAGGTTTCCGGCCTCTCGTTCCCGATCGGTCAGCCACCGGCAAAAGGCCGTGGAGTCCTCCCAGTTGACATTGGCGACTGGATGTTGTGGTCCGTGCGCAAAACCCGGGGGTGACCAAGGGTGTTTCCGGTCCTCCACAAAGGCCTGGTAGTCCTGAACGCGGGTTTCCCAGATGCTGAAGAGCACCCGGGTTCCCGGCACAGTCCGAAACCGCATGCCCAGACTGTTAGTCCAGGTGATCACGGAACCCGCTTCGCCTAGCGAGGCTGGAGCAGGCCCTCCTCCCTCCGCGCCGCGAGTGGGTAGTGACACCAGCAGGCAGGCCCAAGTCAACCCACCGCAGATTCTGGAACGGATGCGTGCAGGACTCATGGCCTATTTGTTTCCGATGCAGTAGAGGTTCTTCGCGGTGCGAACAAACAGCCGACCGCCCGCAGCCACAATGCTGGACATGGCCGGCCCCTCCTCGAGAGCCACCGTGGAGAGGATTTCGAAGCTTTCCCCGGCAGACAGCACGACGATCGTCGCCTCCTCACTCATGCAGTAAATCTTTCCATCCGCACCCGTCGGGGAGGCGCTAAAGATCTCGCGCACCCCAAGTTTCCCCTGCCACACCTTGTCACCGGTGGCCGGTCGGTAACAGGTGAGCATTTGGCGATCTCCATCCAATACGAACAACCTACCCTGGTAGACGAGCGGTGTGCAAACATCGGGAACGTACTGGTCGGTTCTCCACGCCACCACGTTCGTGGTCGTGACGCCTCGCAGTCCGGCCGGAATGGCCACCAACGTCTCCCGCTTGGGGCCACACGCAAAGAGGAAGCCGGGGGCGACCACTGGGCTCGGTACGATTCGCCCCCCAGAGATCTTCTTGGCGTTCAACCCGGGAAATCTCCAGAGTTCCTCGCCATTCTCCGGTCGATGGGAAGTCACCGCATCGCCTCCCACCACGATCAACTCGGAGCCGTTCGGTCCTTCGAAAGGCATGGGAGTGGTATAGGCCTCCATAGCTTCCTCGCGGGCGTCGGTCTTGCGTTCGTGCGCCCAGTCAATCTTACCGGTCACGGGGTTGACACAGACCAGCCACGATTGCCGGTCTGGCTTGGCATCCTGAGCATGCCCGTAGGTGGAAGGATTCCGCTGCAGGATGGGGATGTATAGCTTTTCAGCGAACAGCAACGGGCTGGCACCGTACTGGAACAGGTGAGCGAACTTGCCATATTCCTGCGCCAGCGACAAGCGCCACAACTCCTTCCCCGCGTAATCGAAGGCGGCCAGTTCCCCGGTCGCAAATAACGAATAGACGGCTTTGCCATCTGTCACGGCAGAACACGAGGCCATGTTGTTCTTACCCATCACTTGATCCCCCCCCGAAACTCGTTTCTGCCACCGCACTTGCCCGGTACCGGCGTCCAGGCAAAACAGCAAGAGGTTCTTGTCCGGGTCCGGGCTGGGCAGGAATACGGAGTCACCCCAAACGACCGGGGTCGCGCCGCTGCGTCCAGGCAGCGGAGTGCTCCAAGCGACCTTCTCGGTTCGCCCGAATTCCACCGGGAGGTTGGTCTCGGTGGTGGACCCATTGAGGAAAGGTCCGCGCCATTGTGGCCAATTCTCAGAGTGGACTTCAAAGCTCGCCAAAGAAACGTACAACCCAGCCAGCAGTCCGATCCGGCCTACGACGCGAAAAACCGTCCCGAAACACCAAAGCCGTCTCAGCCATTCCAAGCTGCTGATTTCCCGCCGCAACTCTGCACATCGACGTGTGAACATTCTTGTATGAGGGTCAGTCCAGAATACATAACATCCAATTGTGTAGGAGTATAGTAGAATCGGTTGTCTGCGCGGAGATTCTCTCAGCGTTCACGAGCCTTCCGCTCTGCGACAGCTTTTGGTGCAGTGCGGTGGGGAGCGAAGGGAAGTACCGCTTTTTTCCTCTTTTTGCGTGGGATGAGGACGAGGACGAGAACGAGGAGGGGACGGGGAAAGCGGCACCTAGGGGCGCCGCACCCGTGGGGAGGGATGTGCGGTGGGAAGGCAAGGCAGGGACATCGCGCTGCGATGTCCGGGGTGCGGACGGCCCAGCGGTCCGTCCCTACCAAAACCTGGCGGATTCCCATCCCTCCTCCCGTTCTGCGACCACTTTGGGAGAGCGGCGGGGAGCGTGGTGACACGGGCTGGCTATTACCGTTGCGCTAGCGGAAACGATCGATTAGTTTCGCATTCATAATGTTAACGCAAGTGCGCTGCGGGGATCTGTCACCCTCGCACTGGCGGCGGGGCTGCTCACGGGTTGTGGGTGCCAGCCTCTTTGATCGCCTCAGCGGCGGGTGGTTCGCCGCCGGGTGCGGCTTTTGTCCATGAACATGAGATGGCATTGGTTGGATCGCGGCACTTTCCTGCGTGCCGGCATCCTGTTGGCCGCCTGCTTGCTGCTAGGCGGGTGTTCTCCCTTCTTTGGTGGAGGTTCCGATGACGAGAAGAACTCACTGATCGCCGACGCGCGGGCCAAGAAGGCCGCCTACAATTATAAAGAGGCGGTGGAATCCCTGGAGAAGGCGCTGGAGGCGAATCCCCGGCTGGCGTTGGCTCACTGGGAGCTGGGTTTGATCTACTACCAGAACATCAAGAAGCCCGCCTTCGCGATCTATCACTTCGAGAAACTGCTGGAACTTCGCCCAGACTGGAAACAATCGGACACTGCCCGCCAGTTCGTCAACGTCTGCAAGATTGAGCTCGCCGAGAGCGCCCCCCTGCGCCCACAAACCCCGCAAGTCCAGAAGGAGATCGACAATCTTACTGCCAAACAGTTGGAGCTGACCAAGGAGAATTCGACTCTACGCCAACAACACCAGGTGCTTCAGATCTATGGCCAGCAACTGTTGGTGGAGAACAACCAACTCAAGGCCTATCTTCGCTCGCTCCAGGCCCAGAGCAACCAACCTGCGGTTCCACCGACGCAGCCTCGGACCCCGCTCAACAACAGCAACCGCGCTGTTCCCCCGCCCGTTGTATTCACAGCCACCAACGCCCCCATCACAAGCGCCCCATCCATGTCAGGGGCTCAGGCCAATCGCGACGCCCAGAAGCCCACCCCTCCCACGCTCGCCCCGGGCGCTTCGAAACCATCCACCACCCTGCCTGCGCAGATCCTCTCCACCAAAACACACACCGTCCGTTCCGGTGAGACCCTGGCTTCGATTGCACGTAAACGGGGAGTGAAGCTCGCAGATCTGCAGGCCGCAAATCCCTCAGTGGATGCGCGAAAACTGCGGGCCGGCCAGACCCTGAGAGTGCCCTGATCCGACCTTCGTTCACGCGCATGCTCCGACGGCTCTACTTCGCCCTGGTGATCCTGTTCTGGGTGGCGATGAACGTGCTGCTCTGGAGGTCCGAGATGATGGAGGGAGCCGATGCTGGTTCACCCATTCCGGCGCTGCAAGTCTGGCAGAAAATTCTGATCGCCCCGGACGACTCGGCTTTGAACGTGATCGTGGGGGGGAAGAAGCTGGGACAGTTGAGGTGGTCACCCAACGTGGGGGAAGAACTTGCCTCAGGCAAGGTGAACGCGGACCGTGAGGAACTCGAGGGGCAGGTTCGGAGGCTTTCGAGTTACACGCTGAGCCTGGAGGGGAGTGCCTTGCTGGGCGAACCTCCCCATCTTTTCCGCCTGAGCACCCAGCTGGAATTCTCCACCAACTACACTTGGCGCAAACTCGGCACGCGGATCATCCTGCGCCCGACCACCTGGGAACTCCAGGCGGACGCCGAGAAGGAGAGAGTCCTTCTGCGCACCGAAGCGCAGGGTCAGTCTTCACAACTGTCGTGGACCTTCGAGGAACTCGCCCGTCCAGAGTTCCTCCTCGGGTCATTGGGTACTCCCTGGGCCATGGCGTTGCTGGGAAACCTGGGGCCTGGATCTCTCTTTCAAAAGGAATCACTCCAACAGCTCGCGTCGAACCTGCGCTGGGAAGCGCGCACGGACTGGCTGCCGATGGGCCATACGCGGGTGAGGGTCTATCGCCTCCAGATGAAGCTGCTCGAGAAATACTCCGTCACCGTCTACGTGAGCCGGGTGGGCGAGATCCTCCGGGTGGAGCTTCCCAACCAGGTCTTGCTGCTCAACGAAGCGCTGCTCGGTCTTTAGATCCCTCCATGATCCAACTTGAAAACCTGGTCAAGACGTTCGGCGAACTGGTCGCCGTCAACGACCTGTCTCTGCACTTGCGAGCGGGAGAGTTCTTTGCGTTGCTGGGCCCCAACGCCGCTGGCAAGACCACCACGATCAAGATGATGGCAGGGTTGATCAAGCCGAACTCGGGCCGCGCCATCATTGCCGGACACGACATTCAGCAGGAGCCGCTGGAAGCGCGCAAACGGCTGGCGTATGTACCCGACTTTCCGTTTCTCTACGACAAACTCACCCCTTGGGAATTCCTCCGTTTCACGGGTCAGCTCTTCCAAATGCCCGAGAAACTGATCCAGGAGCGGGGACACGAGTTGGTGGAGCGTTTCAACCTGCAGGATTTCGCAGGAAAAGCGATCGAAGGCCTCTCTCACGGTACGCGGCAGCGGGTGGCCATCTCGGCCGCACTCCTCCATGACCCTGATGTATTCGTCATGGATGAACCCATGGTGGGACTGGATCCGCACCACGCCCGGGTACTGAAGGACCTTCTGAAGGAGAAGTCCCTCGCAGGAATGACCATCTTCGTGTCAACCCACCAACTCAGCGTGGCTGAGGAGATGGCGGATCGGATCGGCATTATGCACCAGGGCCGGCTCATCGCCCTGGGAACACGCGAAGAACTGCGTCAACAGAGCGGGACGGACGGCGCCTTGGAACAGACCTTTCTCGCTCTCACGGCGGCGGAGGTCAACCTGGTGGAGCACCCCCGCGTCCCGGAGCCGGTAAAGAGCTCCGGAAAACGAGCGTGATTTCCTAGAGGCAAGACCCAGGTTCTCCCTGAAGGAAGGCCGTAGCCAGGCGTGGCCAGAGCCGAGGAGACCGGAAGATCATCGGTGCCAGAAAGCAGTGGTGGTAACAATTGCAGGGCTTGGCAGCCAGCCCTTCACGAAACCGCGAGGCAGCAGGACCATACCAGATTCTGCGAAAGTCCAGCTGGTTCTCGCGTAGATTCCCTAGTTTCTCCGACCGCAGCTCACAGGCCTCAACGTCTCCGTTTGCGTGGACGACCGCCGTTTCACGTGTGGCCGCACACCGGATCAGGCCATCTCCGCCAGTAGCGATCCTGGAAATCAGTTCGCGCTGCACGACTTCCTTGGCGCATACCAGGCGGGAGAACATGGATTGGGATCGACAAGGTCGGCGCTTCGGCGGTGCGGAAAAGTTCGAAACCATCCGGAGATAGGCCTGGAGGGCATTGGACCCAACGGCGCCTGGGTTTCGTGGATCGCCCCGAACGAGAATCGGTTTCACGACGTCAACCGGGAGCGATGCCCCGACCCACTCAGCGGTGGCCTCCACGCGCGAATGATTCAGTTCAGAAACGCAGATCCCCGCAATCAGCTGCATCCGACCCGTATCTGCTTTCAGGTTGCCCAACTGGCGAACCGTATTGGTAGCCCTTTCAAACAAGCCCGGCATACCCCGCAGCCGATCGTGATCCTCCCCAATCCCGTCGAGAGAGATCCCCACCGTAACTCGCTGACCGGGACAAAGCTCCAGAGTCTCTCGCATCATCCGGAGGATGCGGTCGGTATGGTAACCATTGAAGCAGAAGGTCAGATTGGCTGGACGACAATGCCGGTGGAAGAGGGCGGCGATTTGAGGCAGATCATGACGCAGTTCGGGACTTCCCCCGGTCAAGGTGACCTGCAAGGTGGGGCCGATCGAGCACGCCAGGGCTTCGATCTCATCCAGATTCAGCTCAGAGGAGCCAGATGGGTTCAACTGGCGCCAAAAGAAACAATGTTCGCACTTTGCATCACAGCGATGAGTCACAAAGAAGAGCAAGTAAGCAGGCATGCGCACGCCCCACCCGAGTAGACGTTTGAGGGCAAGAATGCGGTGGAGGGAAGGCTTCACTGAGGAATCCCCCCTCCCGCCGGGCGATGGTCCGTGGCAAGTCTCTCCAAAGGGCTCGAGTGCCTGGGCAAATGGAAGGGCCAAGCGCGAAAGGAGAGGATGCCCTGGGCAATACAGACCGCACGAACCAGGTCCAACAAATACATTGTGCCCGCCGCCCGGATCAGGAACCAAGGCCCCGGACGGGCGAAGACGCGCAGGAGATCGCCCCTTGCCCAAGCATAGGCAGCCAGAAGCACTCCCAGACCCGTCCAACTCACCGCGGGAGACGATACCCCAATTCCCGCCAGGCAAAGCCATGCACCCCAAGAACAGGCCAGGAACACCGCAAGGATGTCGCGGCGGTGACAATGTCGAAAATCGGAAAGTGGTTTGCCCCGCTGCAGAAAGAGCCGCGCGGTTTGACTACCCTTGCGCAGATCATTGGCAAGCAGGTCCAGCCAGGAGAGCCGATGCAGGTGCCGCCCCTCCGCATCGGGAACTGCCAGGATGCGCATCCCCAGAGAAGTAAGCCGATGCCCAAGGTCGGTGTCCTCCCCCACGGCACCCTCGTACTTGCTGGAGAACCCACCTGCACGACGAAAGGCGGCGGTACTCACGGCCCCCAACGCTGTCCAGAACTCGTTGCGTAAAAGGCCGGAAGTTCGTGAGTAGACCCGACTCAGATACAGTGTCTTGTAGGCCTGGGCGAAGGGCAACCCACGGACCTCAGCGGAATAGCTGCCTACCGTCGCCTCAGCCTGTCCCTCCAGGATAGGCCTCACCAACTTCTCCATCCCCCCAGGCTCGACGACAACATCGGCATCCACAAAAACGAGGACCTCGCCCTCAAAACCGGAGGCGCCACAATTGCGAGCCCGCGCGGCACTCCCCGGCTGTTCGTTGCGCCTCAGGACGATCGACCCGCCCAAAGCCCAGTGGGAGCTGTCAGGAACTTCGCGATCGTCCACCACCACCATTTCATGGGAATACGCGAAGCGAGCTTGCTCCAGAGAGAGCAGGCACTCCTGCAAAGTGGGTGTCACTCTGCCGACCGGCACCACGATCCTGATCCGAGACCGCGGCCTCGCCGGCAAACTGGGCTCGATCAGCGAATCGGATTTCATGAAGGAGGAGGTGCGAACCGGGAAGAACCTTGCATCGGTTCGGGAAGGCTGGTGAGCCGAGATTGAGCCACCTTTGAAGGCTGGTGAGCCCGGCCAAAATGAGGCAGTCCAAGCTTCTGCAGGATTACAAAGAAAACAAACGCCGGGCTAGTGCTCAGGAACCTTGGCCCCAGCCGACGCGGCTCGGTCAGGGCGCGATAGGCCATTTCCAGACCAATCTTCTGCGCCCAGGAAGGCGCTTGAGGCTTGTTTCCCGAGATAAAATCGAACGCTGCCCCGACGGAAACCAACACGGCTGAGAGAGCAGAACGGTTCTCCGCGATCCAAACCTCCTGCCTTGGGCAACCCAGTCCCACGAACACGACTTTTGCGCCGCTGCGTCGGATCCGATCGAGGTCGGCAGTGGATTCTGCCGGGGTGAGTGGCCGGAAGGGCGGAGAATGGCTGCCAACGATCCTCAACGCGGGGCACGAATGTGCCAGGCGCTCCTGGAGCCGAACCAGCACCTGGGGAGTGCTGCCATAGAGGTAGACGGAAAGCCCGCGGACAGCAGCCTCGCGGCAGATGTGGAGCATCAGTTGTGGGCCATAGACCCGATCACGCAACCCCACGCCGTAGAGCCAGTTGAGGGCCCAACGGGAGCCCTGTCCATCCGGAGTGGCCATCTCAAGGGAATTGAGATAGTCAGCGTAGACGGGCTTCCGCGTGGCGTGAACGATACCATGAATCGAAATCGCCCCCACCGCCCCGCCCAACTGCTGCTCCGCGGCATCACAGACTGCTGCCGTCGCCTCCGAGTATTCGGTGACGCTCAGGTCAACCGCAAGCAAACGACGCTTGGGGGGCCAATGCATGGCGTCCAGCCTCCTTTTCGCCGGGAGACACCGCCGCTAGAATCTCCCCGCAGCCAAATGCAGAACCGCTACTTCTTCCTCTTGAACTTGGCCGTCATCTTCTCTTCATCACCCAACTGATCCTTCTCGTTGAGATCGAGAATCTTCACTTCCATCGTACTGGAGTCCGTCTTGCTGAAGGTGATCCCCATTCGTGCCACCTGGCCGTTGGCTTCGGTGTGTTTATACTTGAGGATGGCCTTGCCCTTCTCAGCGGACCAGGTCCCCGTCCCCGCCCCGCCCTGATCATTCGCGCTGCAGTACTTGGCTTGGCTGCTGGCTGGATCGACGAAGATCATGCCTTTGGAATCCGCCCGCTGATCCTTGTAGGTCACGAACACGACGTAATTGTTCAGATCAGGTTTGAAAGAAATCGAAACCGAACCACCGTCGTCTGCTGATTGCCAGTCTCCGGCCAGCCATTCAACACCTGCCTGGCTGGCCATATCGCCCAGACTCTGTTGTGCCTGCGCAGCGCAAAGGAGTCCAGCCATCGAAACGAGGAGTACCATCTTCTTGAGCATATTGGGTCTTTCTTCGGGATTGGTCGTTGTAGCTTCCCAGAGTCATTACCTTAGGCACCCGGCTTTCATCATCCGGTCCGATACTGCCTTCCGGGGAACTGAAGGACAACCTAGCCCATCCTATCGGAGAATCAACCAGTTTGTGACAGCCACGAGGAGCAGCGGATGGCCCACGGAAGTCCGCCAGGTTTTGGAGTGCGCGCGCCCCTAGGTGCCGCTTTCCCCTTCGCCTCCTCCTGCTCCTCATCGTCCTCGTCCTCGACCCACACATAAGAGGGAGAAAAAGCGGTACTTCGCTGCGCTCCTCACCGCGCTCCAAAAGCTGTCGCAGAACGTCCGGCTCGGAAGGCCATACACTGCTCCCGACACTCAGTAGGGTCTGCCGCGAGGCCAGCATGAATCCAGAGCCGGTACCTTAGGGTCAGCGGTCGGTCTTTTCGAAGTTCGAAACGTGTTTGAGGAGCGGGGAAGGTCGGCTGAAGCCAATTCAGTTCGGGGTAATCGATCCAATCACCTGGGTAATCCGGGTTGCTGGGGTGCTGGAGAATGACCATCCCGGCGGGTTGGGATGAATCAGCGAACACTCCGGAGACTTCCCCCCAGGCGCAGCGAAATCCAGCATCGGCGGAGGGCGGGTCCGTGTGCTTGACGATTCTTTGATCCTTGACGGCATTGAGACGGAGGTTCAGCCCGCCGTATTTGTCGGTACCCCGCCTTGCCAGAAGCACAGGATCCTGCAGCGCCTCAAACCGGAATTCGAGATCGATCAGCCTGCCCTTGGGCGTAGAGCGCCAAGCGGTGATGGTGGCCAACTCACGAACGATCGGCTCCTGATCTTTCCATTTCCAAAGGTTTTCCGCCTGGATCTTCGCAAACTTCGGCCTGCTCTGCACAGAGCAGTGGCCAGTCGGACGGGCGAAGACCACCTGGAGCGCGTGCAAATCCCCGCGCTGCCCACGCCAGTCGACCTCCGGCCAGGCCCAGTAGATACCACGATGATGGGGGTGATCGATGGACCAATCCTTGGTGAGGATCTCGCCGTGAGGCCCGTACAAGGGATGGATGTAGTTACTCCGGGCCACGGCATAAATGAGGTTCCCCGGCGCAATCGACTGCAGCAAGGCTCCGGGCTCGATCGCGGCATAGTTGTACCGCAGCACCGGCTTCCCAGCCTCCTCGATCTCATATTGTCCTGTGGCGCTATCGAAACGGATCGCCATGGTAGCGTTATTCGGAGGAGGGGTAGCGCAGCCCGAACCCAGGAGGAAGCCCAAAAAGGAGGAAGCCCCCAATGAGGCTTGAGCAGCCGTGGCAAGGAATCGGCGTCGTTTCATAGGGTTTAGAAAGCGGTTCGACAATAGTGAACTCCCGCAGCATCCAAACGTTGCAGGTGGCTCTGCAATCGAGCTTGGAACGAAGGATACTCCGTTCGCTCCGAGGGAGACCACCCCACCTCAGCCAGAGCCGCCATTCGCGGAAAAGCAAAGTACTCCACGTCCTGGATCGAATGCAGGTACTCACTCCAGAGGTTACCTTGCACGCCGAGGATATGGCGATGCTGGGCTGGGGCCAACTCTCTCGGGATGGGATCAAAGGAGTAGACCGTCGCCAGTGGGATGTATCCTCCGATGCTTTCGGGCTCACCAGGAAGCTTCGACTGAGCGTAATCGAGATAGCAGTGGGAAGTGGGAGACATCACCACGTCATGACCCGCGCTCGCCGCGGCCAGTCCGCCAACCGTTCCGCGCCACGACATCACTGCTGTGCCCGGAGTTACTCCTCCCTCCAGGATTTCATCCCAGCCGATCATCCGCTTCTTCTTGGAGGCCAGGGTTCGCTCCATGTTTTGGTTGAACCAGGACTGAAGGGCAGGCTCCCCGCCCAAACGCTCCTCCTTAATGCGGGCCTGGCACTTCTGACACGTCTTCCACCGACTCCGGGGCGCCTCATCTCCGCCGATGTGCACAAAATCCCCTGGGAACACCGATGCGATCTCAGACAGCACATTCTGCGCAAATTTCACCGCAGCGTCATTTCCCGCACAAAGGATATCTTCCTCGACTCCCCAGCGGGTGCGGACCTGAAAAGGCCCGCCAGTACAGGAGAGTTCCGGGTAGGCGGCCAGGGCAGCCAGGAAATGTCCCGGCATCTCGATCTCGGGCACGAGGGTCACGTGCCGCTGCTGGGCATATTGCACCAGCTCCCGCATTTGATTCTGGGTGTAGAAGAAGGGCCCGTAAGGTGTGCCATCCCCGGAATCGCGCGCCCCCGGTTTGGGTGATTCGCTCCGAATGGACCCGACTTGCGTGAGGCGGGGATACTTGCGGATCTCGATCCTCCACCCTTGATCGTCCGTGAGGTGGAGTTGAAGCCGATTCAGCTTATGCATTGCCATCAGGTCCACGAAACGCTTCAGATCCTGGAGCGGAAGAAAATGACGCGCGGGATCCAGCAGCGCACCTCGCCAGGAGAACCGGGGAGTATCCACAATCTCGACGCATGGGATTTCCCAGGCATCCGGCCCGCTGCGCGCCTGATCACCGCTCGCTTCCAGACCCCAAAAACCCGACGGCAACAGCTGTCGGAGAGTGATCCCTCCGTAAAAGAGCCCGGCATCACTGGCCGCGCGGATCTTGACCTGGTCCGGTTGTACGGTCAGGTGATAACCCTCCGCTCCCAGTTTCCCGGTCAAGGCGGCATCCTTCTCCAGGCGGATGGCACCCCTCTTCGTGGGGGCGGTCTGGACCTTCAGGGAAAACCCTGTGCCCAAGGCGAGACTGCGCGCCAACGAGGCTGCCTCGGCTTTCGCACCGCGGGATACGACAATGCCAGTGTCGCGGCTGAGAGGAAACGTACCTTCCAGCCACTGAACGCTCGAAGGCTCGGGGAGTAAGGCAGGTTTGTCAGCCATGCGCGCAGCATGATTGTTGGCGTTCCCCGGAAGAAGTGCCAGGGCGGCTATCAGGGTTTTCACGGTATTGCTCATGTTAACGAGTGGGGATCGCCTCCACCACGAGAACCTCGAACGGTTGGAGGCGGATAATGTAGGGCCGAAAGGCATCCACAGGCTTGGGAAAACGATCCTTCGTTCCCCATACATTCTTCAACGCGTAGCTCTTTACCGAACGAGAAGGAACTTCCAGCGCCTGGTGCAGGAGCAAGGCGAAATCCTGAGGTTGGTCACTGGGATTGCGAAGCGAGAGAATCCCTTTACGCGGAGACCACGAGGCGTAGCCGTAGGCTTGGCGCTGGGAAGGATCGCCACCGATCCAGTGAGTATCGACGAGCACATCGGCGTTGGCGCGGGACCATTTGGCAGCCTCCGCGAGCACTCGCCAATCTTCCTGAGTGAGCTTGTCAGGCTGCAGGTAAAGTTCCTGGAGGCCTGTCCCGCTTCCAAAGAAGGCGTGTACGTCGTCCCTGAATCCAGCGGAGTTGAAGGTCGGTTCGCCGGCGGTGCCGTGCCGCGAATAGGCCACTCCCTGCGACATGAGCGAATTCAGCGGGTAGAGGGGACCTTTCCCCACAATGTTCCGATAGACCTCCTGATCGCGATAGGTCAGCCACTGCTGCTGTTTCGAGCCAGGCCCGGTAAAGCCCATGTCCTCCCCTTGCCGCCACAAGGAATCCGCAAAACGCAGCCAGAAGGGCGAGGGCCAGGACCCGGTGGTCAGGTTGATGAATAAGGATGGGTCTTCGCGCCGCAATTCCAACATCAGCCGCCGCATGGCCTCGGTGTCGAGAATGTACTGTGCACCCCCGTTGGCGTACATGCCCGTGGCAATGCCGTCGAATTTGAAGTAGTTCACCGATTGATCACGGATCATCCCGACGCACGCGGACTTGAAGGCTGCATAGTACTTGGGCCCGGCCAACGAGAAGCCGGTGTCGTTGATTTCGTAGCCTTGCTCTCGACCGAATTTCAGCCGTCGCTCCTTGGGCTCGCCGTATCCGCCAAAAGGGGAAAGCCAAATTCCGAGCCTCGTGTGGTAGTTTTTGCAGGCATCCGCCAAAGGAGCCAAACCGCGGGGGAAGCCTTGGTGCACCTTCCATAGAGTCTGCGGATTGTCCCAACCGTCGTCGAACACCAGGGAATCCACCACCACACCATGGGGGCGGATGAATCTTTCCCCCCACAGTCGGATGGCTTCCAGGCAGTTGGTTTCATTCAGCGCGAAAGGCTGCCAGGCAATATCGTACCAAGAGTTGTAATGGAGGAACGTCCGGTATGGATGAGCTCTTTCGTGTTCCAGGTAAAAGAGAAAGGCCCGCCGCATCTGGTCCAGGGGCGCCACCCCCCAGACAAAGCTCTGCTTCAGGGTATCCCCCTGCCGCAGCGGAGCGTCGCGGCGCACCCGACAAGTAACACGCGAGAAGGAGGAATCCACCTTGTTCAGAGCGTGGGGATCTTCCAGGCCGAAGAACCAATGATCCGCCACCATCGGGGATCCGTCGACCTGCCCTGCCGTCCGTGCGCCGGGGACATTCTCAGAGAACCAGCACACCTCCCGGATGACGCAATCCTTGGCAGGCGTGATCTCGATCTCCTGCCGCAGGTAGTTGGCCTGGTCCAACATCGTCACTCGCCAAACAATCTGGAACCGTCCGTCCCCCGTCCGAAAGTGTGCCTCGACCTTTTGTCCGGGAGACCGCTGAGCCAGGCTGGCTGCCTGCCGGTCCGGAATCGACCCGGAAACCTGCGGCTTTCCCTCCAGTTTCCAAGAGGAAGAAGGATAGCGAGAACCATCGTCCAACACGATTTCGCAAAGCTCCCCTTGGAAGGTCAAAGTCTCCTTGGTCTGCAGGTTACGGACCCAACGCCAGCGGAGCCCTTTCTCACCGGCGGACCAGGAGGCAGAGAGGGCCCGGTTTCGCACGCCAATGTCTTTTTGGCCAAGACGCGCCTTCGCAGGGCCAGGGTTGGGCCCTGGGTATTCGAGTGCAGCCAACGAGGCGATGGTAGCCATGCCCAAAAGACAGGCCAGCAAAACGGGAGAGACGAGGGCCTTCATCATCTTCTTTCTGCGGATTGTTTGCAGAGAAGGTAGCCTTGGTTCGAGCCGAAGAAAAGAGGTTTCGTCACCTGGGGAGGGCGGGGACGAATGCTAAACCATGAAGAACGTGAAGAGTCATGAAGAACGGCAGGTCCGTTTTGCCTTCTCTGTTCCCGCCATCTGACAATCTGTGCACATCGGTGTCGGTCTGAGGATACCTCCTTCATGCATCACATCCCGAAAACCATCTACGGAGGCAACGGAGCATTCCTCCTTCCCCCCTCCGAACCTTGGTCGCCGCCTTAATCGAAGCCTTCGTCGGATTTGGAGGGTCCCGTTCGATTAAGGCTGCGATTAAGGTTGCGACGAAGATGGGGGACGGTTTCTGTGTGCTCTAAGGTTAGCCTCCCCCCGCCTTGCCCGTTGTTGCAGTGCTCCCGATTGGCCTCCCCATCAGGGTATAGAGAACTGGGAGGACGATGAGAGTCAACAGGGTGTTGCTAAGGATACCTCCAATCACAACGGTAGCCAAAGGCCGCTGAATCTCGCCCCCGACGCCCACATTGAAGGCCATCGGAATAAAGCCAACCGCTGCGACGAGAGCGGTCATGAGGACTGGCCGAAGGCGGACGAGGCATCCTTCGCGCACCGCGTCCACTGGGGCGATACCCGCCTGCAACCGCTGCTGGATGAAGGTGACCAGGACAAGGCCGTTCAGGATGGCCACCCCACTCAGGGCGATGAAACCTACGGCGGCGCTCACCGTGAAGGGCATATCGCGCATCCAAAGTGCCAGAATACCCCCGGCGGCTCCCAGGGGAATTCCCGAGGCGACCACGAAGACCTCGCGCATCGACTTCAGGCTAAAATAGAGCAATACCAGGATCAGGGCGAGAGCCAGGGGCACCACAAAGGCCAGCTTGCGATTCGCCCGCTCCATGTTCTCAAACTGCCCACCCCATTCCAGGTTGTAACCTTCCGGACACTTCAGCTTGGCGGCCATGCTGGCACGGGCTTCCGCCACAAATCCGGCTACATCGCGGCCACGCACATTGCATTGGACGGTAATTCGGCGTTTTCCCCATTCGCGGTTGATGGTGGACGGTCCTTCCGTCTCGAGGATCCGAGCAACCTGGCTCAGCGGCAGGAGAAACCCGGCAGCGGTCGGAACCATGGTATTCGCCAACGCCTCGGGATCTTTGCGCTGGCGATCGGGCAAACGCACCACCAGCGGGAAACGGCGTTGCCCTTCTCGCACCTCGCCCACTTTCTTGGTCCCCACCATTTCGACGACATCGAGCACAGTCCGCGTCTGCACTCCCAGCCGTCCAATCGCGTCGGCATCGACTTGGATCTGCAACACTCCTTGCCCGGTCAATTGCTCCACGGAGACTTCGCTGGCGCCGCGGATACCCGCGAGGATCGACTGCACCTCCCCTCCCAACTCGCGCAGGGTCTGCAGATTATCCCCATAGATCTTGATGCCAAGGTCCGACCGGATCCCAGCAATCAGTTCGTTCATCCGCATTTCAATGGGTTGACTGAACGACACGGTGAGCCCGGGAATCTGGGCGAAGAGAGAGCGCATCTTCTCCACCAACTCACCTTGGGTCCCGGCTTTCTTCCATTGCTCCCTCGGTTTGAGTGCCAGGAAGAAGTCCGAGAGTTCCACACCCATCGGGTCGGTGGCCACTTCGGCCGTACCCAGCCGGGTCCAGATGTTCAGGATTTCGTCCGGGAACTCGGCGAGGAGCATCCGTTCCAGGCGGGAGTTTTGAGCCACGGCCTCCTCAACCGACACTCCGGCCAACCGCACACTCGTTCCCACAATGGCTTGCTCGCCCAGTTTCGGGAGGAATTCCCCGCCCATGCGGAAGGCCATCAGGGCCGATCCCGCAATAACCACAGTTGCGAGGATCAGCGCCCCCCAGCGGTAGTGCAACGCCGTGTTCAGGATCGGGGTGTAGATTCGGTGGGCAAAACGTGAAAGCCAAGGCTCGCGTTCCTCTACGTTCGCCGGAAGGCAAAGGCTGGACAGCACCGGGATCAGGGTCAAGGCCAGTAGCAGCGATCCCGCCAAGGCGAACAACATGGTCAGAGCCATCGGCTTGAACAGTTTTCCTTCCACCCCCTCCAAAGCCAGCACCGGCAGGAACACGATTAGAATGATCCCCACCCCAAAGGCTACCGGCCGGGCCACTTCATGCGGTGCGGTATCCAGAATCGCCCGACGCTCCAGTGCGGTGAGCGCCCGCCCCAACTCTCTTCGGCGCTCGGCCAGCTTCCGCATACTATTCTCCACCATCACCACCGATCCATCCACGATCAGACCGAAGTCCACCGCCCCCAAGCTCAGGAGGCTGGCGGCAATCCCCGTTTGAAGCATCAGATCCCCGGCTACCATCATGGAGAGCGGAATGGCGGAAGCCACCACCAATCCAGCACGCAGGTTACCCAGGAAACCAAGCAGAACTACCACCACCAAGATTGCACCCGCCGACAGGTTGTGTTGCACCGTCCGAATGACTTTATCCACCAACTCGGTTCGATCGTACAGCACGTCCACTCGCACATCCGGTGGAAGGAGTGCCTGGACCTCAGCCAGCTTGCGCTTGAGGGCTTGGGTCACCTCGGCGCTGTTCTCCCCCATCAACATAAACCCCAGGCCCAACACGATCTCCCCCCGGCCGCCACCCGTGACGGCTCCCCGCCGGATTTCATGGTCGATCTTGACCGTAGCCACATCCTGCACGTGCACGGGAACCCCTTCCCGCACGAGAAGGACGATGTTCCCCAGTTGTTCCACCGTCGTGGCCAGGCCGATCCCATGGACGAGCAAGGACTCGCCATTGCGAACGATCTGTCCGCCCCCCACGTTCTGGTTGTTGGCCTGCAAAGCCTCGAAGAGGGTTTCGAAGGTCACGCCGTGTTTGACGAGCCGCTCGGGTTCGACCACGACATGATACTGCTTCTCAAAGCCGCCCCAGGTGTTCACCTCCGCAACGCCGCGCACCTTGCGGAGCTCCGGTTTCACTACCCAATCCTGCAGCTCGCGCAACTCGGTGAGCGATCGCGTGGCATTGGTGGATCTCACCATGTAGTGAAACACCTCGCCCAGCCCGGTCGAGATAGGCCCCATCTCCGGCCGACCGATTCCATCAGGCAATTCCACGGTCTGCAATCGCTCCGAGAGAAGCTGGCGCGCGCGAAAAATACTGGTGCCGTCCTCGAAAGTGGCGACCACTTGAGAAAGACCGAACTTGGTCACCGACCGGATGTTGGAGAGTGCGGGCAAGCCGCTGATGGCCTGCTCGATGGGCATGGTGATCTGCTGTTCCGCCTCCTCCGGGTTCATGGAAGGAGCGGTCGTATTGACTTGAATCTGGACGGGAGTGGTGTCGGGAAACGCATCCACGGGCAACGTCCAGAGAGCGCGCGTGCCATAAAGCACCAGGATCGCCGCCAGCACGCAGACCATCAGGCGATTTCGCAGGGAGAAGGAAATGAGCCAAGTTAGCATGATTTCTCCTTAGTCATCGGCACAGCCTGCCCCCATCCGCGAGAGCAGCAGTTGTGATTTGAGGCTGAACCCATGCTGGGTGGCCACTCGATCGTGCGTTCCGAGCCCCTCCACCACTTCGTAGCGTCCCTCATAGCGAGCTCCCAAGTGTACTGCACGGGCTTCGTACAAATCGTCCTCCAATCGAACGAACACCAGGCTGTTTCCGTCTACCTTGAGCAGGGAGCTCTCGGGCACGGATAAGGCGTTGCCCGAACTCCGGATCAAGATCTGAGCCCGGCCAAACATGCGGGCTCGGAGCAGACCGTCCGGGTTGGGAACCTCCGCGCGAGCCCGAACCATGCGGGTATGCTCATCCACCTCGGCCCCGATCCAGGTTAATGTCCCACGAAACTTCCTCGCGGGCAGCGAATCGAGTTGAAGATCCACCGCCTGGCCCACCTCAAGTTTCCCCACCGCCATCTCCGGCACATTCAGCGTGATCCACATCGTGGACCGGTCTGCCACCGTAAACAACGGTTTCCCCTGCTCTGCCAACGCACCCCGCACTGCGGTCCGTTCCACAATTTCTCCGGCGAAGGGAGCACGCACCTGCATCAGGACGAATTCCTGGGGTTGGGTCCGCATTTCCTCCACCTGTTCCTCCGTGAAACCGAGGGTGCGCAATTGTTGGCAGGCGGCCCGGTGCATTGCCTCAGCCTCCTGCAGATCTTTCTCGGAAGTCACCCGGTCTGCGCGCAGCTTGCGTTCCCGATCCAGGGTCTGGTGGGTCAGAACCGCTTTTGCGGCCGCCTCCGCGATCGAGGCAGACCAAACCCTCGCCAGAACCTGTTTTTCCTCCACGCGAGCCCCCAGATCCACGAGCACTTCCTGCAGGATACCCCCCACGGGAGCCGCGACCTGGGCAAGCCGGTTCTGATTGAACGCAACCTCGGCCAGGCACTCGACGCTTTCCTGCACCTTTCCTGAAACCGGCAGCGCTGTCTCCACACCGGCCATGGCAGCGGATGACTCGGAGGGAAGTCGCACCTTGAGCGATTCGCCCGGTTTGAGCTGGGCGATTTTCTCCGGCCGACAGATGCCACACTCCTCGAGGGGCACGTTGTGCTCCGCGCAAAGTCTGGCGCCAGTCTCGCCCGCGTGGTTATCAGCCGCCGCAGAACCATGGTCATGTCCGGCATGACCAGCGTCAGCCGCCTCAGTCGGATCATGCCGGGAACAACCACAAATGAGAACGGCTCCGGCAAGAAGGACCAGCGCGGAGGCGAAGGCTCTTCTCCCCGCGTTCACCAGTGTCCGACCGCCCTCAGTCAAGTCTAGTAACTGTCTCGTGTCTGTTGTCATAGAAAAAGTCGGTTCATTGTTTCAGGGCTGGCACTTCGCCCGCAGCGTTGCATAGGGCCTCAAGACTGGCTTCAGCCGTACGAAGTTCCAGGAGCCGTTGGAGGTAAGCCAGGCGAGCTTCGGCAGTTGTGCGTTGGATATCGACCAGGTCGGTGAACCCGAACTTGCCCTGCTCGAACCCGGTTCGCACCAACCGCAGCGCCTCGTCGGCCTTGGGTAGAATGTGCTCGCGATACGAGGCCGTTTGGGCAGCGGCTGAGCGGAGCTTGGCAATGGCTTCCGACCACTCTCGCAGCAACTGCTGTTTCACCACTGCCACCTCCGCCCCGGCAAGCTCGGCATTCGCCTTGGCTTCCAGCTTCCGACCTTTGGAGCGGTCGAGGATCGGGAGAGGCACCGAAACACGAAGCTCGATGATTCCGTCGCCGGAAGGACCTTCGCGTCCGCCGGCCAGCCCCACCTTCACATCGGGGTAGAGCTCCAGCCTCGCCCGTTTTGACTCAGTTTCTGCCTGAGTCCGCCTTGACTCCATGGACTTCACCTTCGGATGGGTGGGTAGCCAGGAGTCTGGATCGCGGTTCAGGATGGATAGGTCAGGTTCCTGTTCCAGTTCTCCGACCAATCTCATCGTTTGCGGAATCCCGGTAAGGGTTTCGAAGTTCTTCTGAGCGATGCCCAGTTCCTGGACCAGAAGGCTCGCCTCATTGCGTGCCTGGTCGGCCTGTATCTCAGCCCGGAGCTGTTCCTGAAGCGGAATGGCCCCGGCGTCCGATCGCTTGCGTGCGGCAGATGCGGAGAGCTCGGCAACCTTAACCAGATCTTCGGACACCAGCACCAATCGTTCGGCAGCCAGCCTTCGATAGAATGCAATCCGGATGTCCCGGATGAGCAAAGCGCTCTCCGCGAGAAGATCGGCTTCATGAGCGCGAACCCCCAAGGCGCCAGCTTCCCCCTCCAGCCGCTTCTTGCCCGGCCACGGCAGGGTCTGCTGAACCCCGATCATCTGTTTCGCCGAGGAGAACCCGTCGTGAACCGGCCAATCTTCCGCGCTCAACTCCAGCTCAGGGTTGGACCAGGTTCTGGCCTGCAGCGCCTTCCCGGCCGCCACGTCCACCCGGGCTCTTGCAGCGCGGAGTTCTGGATGATTCTGCAGCCCAGACCGGAGGGCCTCCTCCAGGGAAACCGGAGGGCCACTTTCCACCACAGCCGAGAGCGGCTCAGCCGACCACCCCGTCAGGGGGCAGCCTCCAACCGCAAGCATCAAAGTCACCAAAGAACGAACTCGTAAGAAAACTGCGCACTTCATAAAGAGTCTGCGCTCACAACCCAGCGCATAAGGTATGGAACATGCGAGGTGAGAAACCCGCTAGAGGATTACCGAGACCAACAGGTCACCAAAACGGTGGAGTGACAGAAAGGACGACCCAAAAGCCGACTTGAAAAGGGTCAGAAATCCAACCTAAGCAGGTCCAACAAGGGGTTAGGCTGGGACAATCCCAGAATCCCCCTGGAGAGCGGCGGAAGGAGCGCGAGGCAGCAGCGCGGTGCGTAAGGTGAATTGCCAGAGGCGGGACAGCTCGGGAGGAGCGAACACCTCTTCGGAAGGCTGGGCATTGGCAGCAGGAGGCAATTCCCATGTGAAAGGGGCTCCCCATTCCAAGGTGAAAACTGGAATCGACAACAGGGCAGGCTGTTCTTCCACTTTGTAATGGCCGGACTCGACTACCGCACAAGCGTCCGTATCGCAATCGTTGTCCTGGTGAGGCGTGGAGTGGGGATGCTGGCAGCAGTTGAGGAAGTCGGAGAGATCCAGATGTTCCAGATCGCAGTGCGCCACTGCCGGCATCCAAAGTACCAGCAGCAGCAGAGCGACCCATCGATGGCTTCGTCTCACGGTGCGCACTTTAGCACCTGACCTCAGCTTGACAAGCTCCCATTCTTCCGCTGCACGCCACGCGAACAGGAAGGATGAGACTGTGGAATTCCGCCAGGTTTTGGAGTACGGCGCCCTCGAGTGCCGCTCTAGCCCCCACTTGGCCTCACGCCAGAGCCGATCTCGTCCAAAGCTACTTCTTCCCAATACAGTACAACTTGCGATTCGTGCGGATGAAGAGCGCTCCTTGTGCCGCCGAAATGGTGGATCGGGTCATATCGTCCCCCTCTTCACCCATATCCGCCTGGGACAGAACCTCTCCGGATGCGGCATTGACCACCACCGCCTGCCCTCGGAAGTTCATCAGATAGATCTTTCCATCGGCTCCCGTAGGTGAGGCTTCATACTTACTATTGCCAGGAGTCTGGAGGGTCCACTTCACTTTGCCGGTCGCTGGCTCCACTCGCGACAAGGTCTTGCGCAGATCGCTCAGCACAAAGAAATCCCCCAAATAGAAGAGCGGCGTGGGGACATCGGCGGAAACCTCCCGGACCTGGTCGCTCTTCCAAGCGATCGCGCTGTCGTCGAGGGTTCCTTTTCCACCTGCTTTGATGGCATAAATGGGATCTCCTTTCGGCGCACAGGCCAGGATGATTCCCTCACCGGTGACGGGGGAAGGGACCAAGCGCCAATGCCCGATCTTTCTGGGATTCCAGGTTCCCCAGCGCCACAACTCCTGACCCGTCTGGGGATCATGACCTGTCAGACAATCACCACCCGCGACCAAGAGCTCAGCGCGGCCGGCATGGACGAAAGGGATCGGTGTGGAGAAAGCCTCAAGCGACTCGGCCACCGCGTCGCTGGGGCGCACGTGTTTCCAGAGCGTCTGGCCATCCTCAGGGTTCAAGGCCAGTATGAACGAATCGATCGGTCCATCGGTCTTACCCCGCCCGTTCACCGGCACGTTGCGCTGGAGCACTTGCAGATACAGTTTTCCCTGATAGAGCGCAGGACTCGAGGCAAACGTCCATTGAAACGCAAAATCGCCATAGTCCGTTTGGAGATTGCGCGACCAAAGGCGTTTTCCGCTAAAATCGCAGGCAACCAGCGCTCCGTTGCCATAGAAGAAGATCACCAGCTTCCCATCCGTGACTGGCGAGGAAGCGGCGTAGTTGCTGCGGTTGTCCCGCCCAGACCCTTCGGATACCTGATGCTGCCACCGGATCTTTCCGTTCGTTCGATCTACCGCCAAGGCCACCAGGCTTTTCGTGCTCTCGTCCGTCGACGAAACAAACACTGTATCACCCCAAATGATGGGGGTGGCGGCACTTGGACCTGGCAGAGGGCAAGTCCAAAGCACATTCTCAGTCTTGGACCAGGACGTTGGGAGGTTCTTCTCCTCGCTCGAACCATTGTAGAAAGGGCCTCGCCACTGAGGCCAGTTCTCTGCAGAGAGCGTTATGGCCAGCCCTGTGAGCGATAAGAGCAAACTGATCTTCTTCATCATAGAGGCGAATCTAGCCGCAAATGGCGAGTTTCCCACTGTTTTTTTTCTGACAGCGCTGGGTCGTCACGCAGGTCCAGCCTAGCCTGCACCCGAAGGCCGGGAACGAGTAGGCACGCAGAACCTGAGGCGCGTGCCCTGCGAAGGCATGGACTCAAGTTCCAGCACCCCCCCGAGCTCTGCCATCCGGGACTTCAGGTTTGGGAGGCCATTCCCCGTTGCCGGCACTGCGGAAGTCTGGAAACCCACTCCGTTGTCCTGCACCTCCACAGTGAGGTTCTCCCCCTCCATTTTCACCCGGAGCCACACCTCGCTGGCGTGCGAGTGGCGTATGGCATTATTCAGCGATTCCCTGACGGCGAGGAAAAGGCTGTGGCGCGCCTCCGTGCTCAGCGGAAGGTCTGGAAGATCGGGGGGGACATCCAATCGACAGCGGATGGAGGTCAGGCGCAGAAAGTTCTCGGCGAACTGGGCAAGATAACTGGCCAAATTCTCCAAAGAGTCATTGCGCGGATTGATCGCCCAGACGATGGCATCCATGGCTTCGGCCACCTCCCGGGTGGTATCCGCAATCGCCCGAAACCTGGCTTGAACCTCAGCGGGCGGGCTGTCCTGGCGGCTTCCCAACTCACAGAGAAGGGAGATTTGGGTAAGCCGGGCGCCCAGGTCGTCATGGATGCTTCGCGCAATGCGAGCACGTTCCTCTTCGACCGTCGATCTGTGGGTTTGCCGAGAGAACTGCCGGGGCAAAGAACCTGGAAGCAGCTCCGAGACCGGACCCAGAGAGGTGCAGCGCCCTCCCTGCAGCAGCAAAACCCGGTCGATGCCCTGTTGGAATCCATCGAGTCTCCGGGTGGCGTAGAGCAGGCCGCAATTCCTGGCGCGCAACTGTGCCATGAGTTCGAACAAGCGGCGAGTCTCTGACTCCGTAAGGGAGTTCGCCGGTTCATCCAAAGCAATAATGGTGGCGTCGAGAGCCACCGCCTTGACCACCTCCACCAATTGCCGCTGAGCTGTCGAAAGCTCCTCCACCGAATCCGTGGCCTGCAGGGGAATCCGCAAATCATCCAACAGATTCTGTGCCTGCAAACGCTGAGCTCGGTCTGCGACAAAGCCTGCTCGGGTAGTCAGGGACCGGCCCAGAAAGAGGTTGTCGGCCACCGTCATGGCCGGAATCAAGGAAAGCCCCTGGTGGATCACCGCCACACCCAGGTGATTGGCCTCCAACGGGGAGCGCGGCCGCACTGTCTGCCCCTGTATCTCAATGACTCCCTCGTAGTCGGTATGAATGCCGCAGAGGATCTTCAGCAGTGTGCTTTTCCCAGCTCCATCCTCCCCTGCCAGGGCGACCACCTCTCCTCCATGAAGCTCGAGATGAACATCCGTCAAAACCGCTTCGCCGCCTAGCCGCTTCCCCACCCCGCGCATCCGCATCAGCGGCACCGGGGACGGGGCGTGGTCGGCTGCTGCCGAGTTGCTCAGGTTCACCAGACGAGTATGGCTTATCGAGCGGAGTTCCTGAAGAAAGAAGTAGGAAAAGAACGGGGCACGCTAACAGCATCGCCCCCCCTCTTCGACAAGTAGGTTGCACCTCTTTGAGGGGCAACCAACCCTTTTGTGGTTTCCCTGCTTTTTGCTGGCAGCCAGCGGGAGAGCGTGGCGTAATCGGTCACATGAACCTGTTGCGCACTAATCGGAGTCTTTGGAGCGTTTGGCTGCTCGCACTGGCATCGGCCTGGATGCTCTATTCACCTTGCCTTGCGGCGGAGTACGAAGCGTTCGTCTATAAGGATGCATCGGGCCACTCCTTGCCCTATCGGCTGCTGCCGCCATCGGTTCCCTCCAAAGAAAAGAAGTACCCGCTGGTGGTGTTCTTCCACGGCGCAGGTGAAAGAGGAACTGACAACCAGAAGCAGCTGGTGCATGGCACGGGTCTCTTCCTGCGCCCCGAGGTCCGCGAGAAGTATCCTTGCTACGTGGTCGCTCCTCAATGCCCGGAGAACCAGCAATGGGTCGACATGCCCTGGGGCACCGAAAAGGGAACGCGCTCAGCGGTTCCCAGCGCCTCGATGCAACTGGCATTGAAGATGATCGAACAGATCACCCGGGAGTACCCGGTGGACGACAAGCGAATCTATGTGACCGGCCTTTCCATGGGAGGGTACGCCACGTGGGACTGCATCACCCGGTTTCCCAAGAAATTCGCGGCTGCCGTGCCGATCTGCGGCGGCGGAGACGAGTCCACTGTTTCCCCCAACGTAGCGCGGGTGCCGGTCTGGGCCTTCCACTCGGAGGATGACGGCGCCGTCAAGGTGATCCGAACACGGAACATGGTTCGAGCCATTCGGCTGAACGGAGGCGCGGCCAAGTATTACGAGTATTTCTGGCTCGGCCACAACTGTTGGGAACAAGCTTACAACGAGCCAGAGCTGCTCCCCTGGCTTTTCTCCCAGCAATTGGGCAAACGTGATCGCTACGTGCTGAGCCAGGAGAACCCGACGTTCCCGGAAGGGGCGCGATGGCCCATTTCCGATGAGATGTTCCCTGGGCAAGGTCCTCTGCAAAAAGCAGACTGGTTCCGAAACCTCTGGCGAGAGCGCCGCGCGCGATGGTGGTACAGCCGCTCCCACGAACAGGGAACCGTCGTCTTCCTCGGCGATTCCATCACTCAGGGATGGGGCAGCTTGCAACAGGACTTTCCGGAGTTCCGGGTCGTGAACCGAGGCATCAGTGGAGATGTCACCCGCGGGGTTCGATATCGGCTCAAGGAAGACGTGATCGATCTGAATCCCGCTGCGGTCGTGATGTTGATCGGCACCAATGATCTCGGTCTCCAGGGCGAACCCGAACCCGCTGCCGAGAACATTCGTGTCATTCTGGACACGCTCCGGGAAAACTCCCCCAAGATGCCCATCATTGTGTGCAAGGTGATGCCCCGCCAACCCAGCTTGGGGGCGAAGGTGCAGCGGCTCAACGAGTTGGTGGATCAATTCGTAGCGCGAGATCCGCTCTGCGTGCGTTGTGACACTTGGAGTCTCTTCGAGGACGGCCAGGGGGGAGCCAAGAAGGAGGAGTTTCCTGACTTGCTCCATCCGAACGCGGCTGGATATGCGAAGTGGACTGCCGCCCTGCAGCCAATCCTCAGGCAGTGCAAGGTCCCGACGAAGACTTCTTCCGCTCCTTAGCCACACACCAAACAGCCAACAGGCAGCCCTCGCGTCTCTTGGGGACCATTCCACGATTGACGATGAACATAATTCAAGTAGGCTGCGTCGAACACTGCGTCACTATTAGAGATTGTTTATGAGTATGAACGAGAATCAGGCCAATTCAGGCGGCGATAACCGCCGGAGCTTCATCAAGAAAGCGGCGACCGCCACGGCTGCCGTCGCTACTGTAAACCTCTTCAAGACACCGGTTTACGGCCAAAACACAGCCCCATCGACAGGTCGCGTCATCGGAGCCAACGACAAAATCGTAGTTGGTTTCGTGGGACTGGGCGGACAGGGCATGTTCCACCTGCGCACCGTCAAGGGCGATGCGGAGAAAAACAACGTCGCCATCGGCGCAGTCTGCGATCTTTGGGCGAAACGTCGCGAAGCCGCCAAGGCCGAAGCGGGTAATAACCCCCAGGCTTACGACGATTATCGCAAGATGTTGGAGCAGAAAGATATAGATGCAGTTCTTTGCGCCACAGTGGATCACTGGCATTCTCGCGTTTCCATCGATGCGATGAAGGCCGGCAAGCACATCTACGTGGAAAAGCCGATGAGCCGTTATCTTCCCGAGGCTTTCGAAGTCTGGGATACGGTCAAGAGCACGGGCAAGGTCTTCCAAGTGGGTTCTCAAGGCTGTTCCGATGCCAAGTGGCACAAGGCGGCCGAACTGATCAAGGCGGGCAAGATCGGCCCGCTCGTTCTGGGCCAGGGGTCTTACATGCGTAACAACCCGAAGGGCGAATGGAACTACACGATCGATCCCGATCTCAAGTCAGACAACGTAAAATGGAGCGAGTGGGTAGGCACGCAAATCAAGAAAAAGGCCGATTTCAATCCCGACCATTTCTTCCGCTGGCGCAAGTACTATCCGTACTGCGCAGGCCTGCTGGGCGACCTGTTCCCGCACCGCCTCCACCCGCTGGTGCTCGCCACCGGCAATCCGGAATTCCCGGTGCGCGTGGCTGCCCTCGGCACCAAGGCCATTCATTCGGACAAGAAGACACCTGGCACGCCGGAGCGCGATGTGCCGGAATGCATGACCCTCCTCTCTGAGTTCGGAAGCGGTTACACCCTTATGGTCTGCTCCAGCTCGGTCAATGAGCAAGGATTGACCGACGTGATCCGCGGTCACATGGGCACGCTCAGTATCGGCGGAAATCGCGTGGAATTGAAACCCGAACGACCGTACACCGAGGAAATCGATCCAGAAGATTTTCCGAACCTCCAACCCGTGGAAGACGTCGGTGTGCACGAGAAAAACTGGTTCGACTGCATCCGGTCCAACAAGGTGCCTAACGCCGGAATCGAGCTGGCGGTCCGCGTTCAAACCATCGTGTCCCTGGGCGAAATGTCGGATCGGCTCGGAATCGTCTGCCACTTTGACGAGAAGACCCGTACCGTGAAGGACGGCTCCGGCAAGAAGGTGGACCCCATCACCTACGGCACGCTCGACCTCTCCTAACCAGCTGGCGAGCTGATTCTTTCACAAGGGTTTCGCTGGAAACGGCGAAACCCTTTTTTGATGTCCTATGGAAACCGTGACTGTTGCCGCGTACGCGATGAACACGCGGTTCGAAATCCTGCTGCACGGGGACAACCCTATCACCCTGCGGGCAGCGGGAGAGCAGGCCCTCGATGAAATCGTGCGGTTGGAAGCCCAACTCAGCCTGTACAAGCCGGAAAGCGAGATCAGTGCGGTCAATCGTCACGCCGCTTCCCGGCCGGTCCGGGTCACCCCCCCCGTTTTCCGTCTGCTGCAAACAGCCCAGAAGCTGTCCGCAGCCACAGGCGGGACTTTCGACATCACGGTGGCACCTTTGGTCCGGGCCTGGGGCTTCATGGGCAACACGGGTTCCCTGCCCACGCGCGAAGCAGTGCAGGAGGCCTTGAGCCAAGTCGGCATGCACCGGGTTGAATTGGATGAGAAGGCCTATACCGTGCGGTTTCGGGAGCCAGGCATGATGATGGACCTGGGCGCGATTGGGAAAGGGTATGCGATCGACATGGCGGCGGAGTTCCTTCTGGAAGCTGGTGTCACCAGCGCCTTCATCCACGGCGGCACCAGCAGCAGCCTGGCGATCGGCAATCCCCCCGACGCTTCCGCTTGGAAAGCTGCCATTCCCAAACCGCAATGGAAAGAGGGCGCTCCCACGGCTGGGGACTCGGCCACCGCCACTGGGACAGATGGACTGCTCGCCACCGTTACACTCTGTAACGAATCCCTCGGGGTTTCTGCTGTTTGGGGCCGGGCTTTTCGGGAAGGAGACCGCTACTTCGGCCATATCATTGATCCGCGCACCGGAGAGCCAGTCCAGCGAGCGCTTCTCGCAGCCGTGGTAGCCCCCTCGGCAACCGAGACGGATGCGCTCTCGACCGCGCTGATTACGTTGGGCGAGGAAGGGCTGGAACTGCTGGGCCAGGTGCAACCCGCGGCACGAGGATTGGTGGTGGTCCCGGATCGGTCGGCGTCGGATGGGTTTCGAACGGCGGCACGGGGATTCTGAAACCGATGGCGGTACGGAGAGCGCTGAGAGTACCTCGCCTCACTTGCGGGAGCCGCAGCCCTGTGACATGCTTCCGCTGTTGCGGGAATCAAATGCCAACGCGTGCGCAGTGCCCGGTCCACTCCGGCTGCTGGTCGCCGTCAACCTCCTTCAGGCTTGGCGGAGGCTTCTTTCTTTGCGGCATCAATCACGGCTTCTCACTGCGGTGATTGGTATGTTCCTGGTGGGCTATATAGCCCTCGCCTTTACCTTATTCTACAAAGGCCTGCAATTTGCCGGTACGTTCCCCGGGTTGGGCGCGATCCTGATCGAGAGGATGTTATTCCTGCTCTTCGCCTTCCTGTTTGGCTTGCTCCTGTTGAGCAACCTGATCATCAGCTATACCAACTTCTTTCGCAACAAAGAGACCACGTTCCTCATGCCGCTGCCCGTATCGAGCAACGCCATTGTTCAGTGGAAGTTTCTGGAATCTGTCGTACTGGCCTCCTGGGCGTTTCTTTTTCTGGCTGCTCCCTTGCTGGCTGCCTTTGGAATGACCCAGAATGTGGTCTGGCACTTCTACCCCGCCACGATGGTAATGATCGGGCTGTTCATCGTGTTGCCCGCCGTAGCCGGTTCATGGGTGGCCATGAACCTGGCTCGGTTCCTCGATCGCAGGCTGTTCCAAGTCACCGTCCTGCTGCTGTCGGTGGTCACCTTCGTGGCCTCGGTCTTCTGGCTAAGACCGGACCGGGTCACGGACGAGCAACTGGAAACGCGGGTGTTGGTGGTGCTGGATCGCCTCCTGCAAAAGACCAGTTTTGCGCAATACCCCCTGCTGCCGAGTTACTGGCTGTCCGCCGGGGTTCAGCGTTGGGCCGAGGGAGCGTTGCACGCCTCCGGTTTCTTCGTCATGGTGCTGCTCAGTCATTGCCTCTTTTTTGGAAGCTTCCTCCTGACGCGAGCCGGACGGACTTTCTCGGCCGCCACCTCCATGGTTCAGAGCCGCGGAAGTGCGTTTGGGCGGTGGGGATGGTTCCGCACGTGGCAGGGCGCACGCAAACGAGGCGCTCTTCAGACCGGATGGCTGGAGCGAGCGCTCCAGTTCACTTTCCGGCTCAAGCCCGAGGTCTTGGCACTCGTGGTCAAGGATGCCCGCGTCTTCTGGAGAGACACGACCCAATGGGGGCAGACCGCCGTCCTCTTCGGGCTCCTGGCAGCCTACATCGTCAACCTCCGGCACTTTAGCCAGCAGTTGACCAGTCCGTTCTGGATCTCGCTCGTGTCTTTTCTCAACCTGGGTGCCTGCAGCCTGAACCTGGCCACCCTGACCACCCGTTTCGTGTTTCCCCAATTCTCCCTGGAAGGCAAACGCATCTGGATCGTGGGCATGTCCCCCATTGGCCTCAGGAGGATTGTCTGGCTGAAGTTCCTCACTGCCTCCACCGCCTCCATGGTGATCACCCAGATCATGACGCTGCTCTCCTGCCACATGCTCGCGCTCGAGTGGGACCGAGTCGGCTTCATGGCGCTGTCGATCGGAATCATGACTTTGGTCCTCAACGGACTAGCGGTAGGGCTCGGGGTGCTTTACCCGAATTTCAAAGAGGAGAATCCCACCAAAATCGTCAGCGGTTTCGGGGGAACTTTCTGTCTGGTGCTCAGCTTCGTCTATATCGTGGGATCGGTCGTCCTGCTGGCCATCGGATCCCCCTGGGGCCGCTACGCCCAGCATCATCCTGCCATGGTGTATCTCTTTCAGGCTGGGTTCGTCGTCCTTTCGGTTCTAACAGGTTGGTTACCGCTGAAGCTGGGACTGGAACGGACCCTGCATTTTGAGTTATAGGGGGATTCCATTTCCACCTCACTACGGATGAGTGTTTTGTTACGAAAGACTTCCAAGCACGGGGTCGTTGAGGGAAGGATGTAACCACTCAGCCGTCCATCACCCTTCAAGCTTTCCATTTTTGATTGCATTACAGAATCTGTTCTGGCAGATAAGTCTCAAATGTCCCACCAGCCCATTTCCCGGAGGTTCGGATGCGTGTCCCCAGGCTGTCGACAGCAAGGGACCACTTTCAGTCGACGGGCAGGTCCGCATCCACTGGCGTTCTCGCTGGCCGTCGCGCTGGTTTTGACCAGCGGCCTGCAAAGTCTCACAGCACCACTTCCGCGGCTCGCGGCTGCGACGGAAGCAAACCGCGCTGCGGATGAAAGTGATCTGGCAGGAACCTATTCTGGCGATGGGCTGACTGTTGAGATCAACCGGGAAGGGGATGAGTGCCGAGGCACCCTCGCGTTGGGGGGACAGACGTTCCCCTTCACTGCCCGGCCAAAGGGTGCTGGCTGGGAGGGGAAGTTCAAAGCGGATGAAACGGAGTTCGTATTCACATTTGCCCTTGCTGGCTCTCAGATGAAGCTAGAGACAGACGGTACCCAGTATACCCTTCAGCGCAAACCACCCACCGCCCGCGCCGCGAACCCGCTCGCAAAAGCGGTAAGCTCAAGCCCAACCGCACCCATGTCGACCAATTCCAACCCCACCACCTCGACCAACATGGTCCCCAACCAGCCCACCGGGGGGCCAACGGAGGGTTCAGCGTGGAAAGTCTTCAAGCACCCCACTGGGGTGAGCATGAGCTACCCGCCCACCTGGCAGCTTCGTGACCTGACCGGGGCTCTCCAGCTCATACCGCCTGATGCAGCCTCCAACGCCGACGGTCCAACCGAGGCCTATATCGTTTCTGCCCAAGCCGCTGAAGGAATTACCAGCGCGGAAGACCCTCGGGTGATCAACTACCTGGATCTGCAAATGCGCCAACTGGCGCCTTTTCTCCAACGGACCGGCCAGGGGGAAAAAGTCAAAGCAGGCACGGTCCCCGGTGTCTTGCTCACCTGGGACGGATCGAATCCACGCGGCCTCGAGGTCCGCGCTCAGACGTATGCCATCGTTCTGAAGGGGTATGGGATCGGTGTGACAGCCTTGGGGGGCAAGAACGAGATTGCCCGCCGGGAAAAGATCGTTCGGGGCGTCTTCGCAAGTCTCGCGGCGGGTGAAGGAGAGAAGGACCCACAACTCGTGGGAGCGTGGAGGTTCTGGTCCTACACCAGCAGCAAGATCGTCTCGTCCGGCACCGAGCAAACCCGCCTCCTCGTCCTGCGCGCCGATGGAACCTGCCTTTGGTCCAGCCAGACGGAAAGCTCCACGCAGGTGTCGGGCAAGGATTATCTGGGTAACGAGACGTATTGGGGCGGGGTGGCAGGGACCAGCTCCGATCGCGACAGAGGCACTTGGACCGCAGGAGCGGGAAGACTCTATGTCACCTGGCAGAATGGGAGTTTGAGCGAGTGGGGCTACCGAATGATCGGCACCCCGGGGGCTCGCCGCCTCTACTTGCAGGGGAATTCGCCAAAACCTGATGAATGGATGGAAGTCCCGTAAGAACCTTCACCAGCCCAAGGCTCGCGTGACCAAAGGTGTGGGAGTCGAGCACCCGCAGGGGGGCATCAATCAGCCTTGACCGGCCAGGCAAATGAGGATGGAGTTGAAGCATGACTCCAATCCATCGTCGCCGTTTTTGCGAGAACCTCGCTCTAGGTTTTCTGGGAGCTACTACCTTCGCAAGCGCCCCCCTCCTCCGAGGGGCTTCGGCCTCCCGTAAAATGACCCTCTGTCTCAGCCCGGGGAGCATCGGCGTCTCGGTGGACCAGTTGAAAACCATCGATTTGGCTTCCCGTCATGGCTTTGAGTCGGTCGAGCCATTCGGTGCGTACCTGGCCGGAATAAGCGAAGCGCAACTGGCGGACCTTCTGGGTTCGATGAAAGCGAAGAACCTCGTCTTCGGAGCGGCCTCCCTCCCCACGGAGTTCCGCCGGGGAGACGATTCGTTTCAGCAGGGGCTTCGGGAGCTGCCCAAGATCGCGGGCGGCCTCCAAAAGGCGGGAGTGACCCGGATCGGCACGTGGCTGATGCCTGGGCACGGGACCCTCACCTACCTCGCCAACTTGAAACAGCATGCAACGCGCCTGCGCCAGGCAGCCCAAGTGCTGAAAGACCACGAATTGAAGCTGGGCCTTGAGTACGTAGGCACTCCTACCGTCCGGGCCGGCCAGCGCTACCCGTTCGTGCATACCCTCCAGGAGACTCAGGAACTGATCAGTGAAATCGGTTTGCCAAATGTGGGCGTGGTGTTGGATAGCTGGCACTGGTTCACCGCACAAGAGACTCCCAAAGACCTGCTCTCCCTGCAGAACCACCAGATTGTCTCCGTCGACCTGAATGACGCCCCTGCCGGAATTCCGCTGGAGAAACAGATCGATGGACAGCGCGAGTTGCCCTGCGCAACAGGTGTGATTCCCGTGGCCGCCTTCCTGCAAGCGCTGAACCAGATCGGGTACGATGGCCCCGTGCGCGCTGAACCCTTCAACAAGAAGCTGAATCAACTCCCCGCCGAAGAATCCTGCGCTGCCACTGCGGCCGCGCTGAAGAAGGCGATGGCAACCATCGCTTCCTAGGAAAGGCCACTGTGATGAATACCCAATCCTACGCCGCTACCCTGTTCGCGTCCCTGCTCTCTGGCAGCCTTGCCTTGGCTGACAGTTGTGCCATTCCAAATCTGCCCTCCCCTCGTGGAGTGGCAATCGGAGGGGGTGCCGCCGATGCCCAAACCGCCGACTTCAACGGGGACGGCATACCAGACGTGGTGACCGCCCATGCCGGTGCAGGCAAGATCTCAGTACTGCTAGGCAAAGGCGATTTACTCTTCCAAGTGCCCGTGGATTACGCGGTCGGCTCGAACCCGGCCTCGATCGCGGTCGCGGACCTGAACGGAGACACCAAACTCGATTTGGCGGTGGCGGCAGGAGACAATGTGTGGGTGTTGCTGGGCAATGGGGACGGAACCTTCCAGGCCGGAAACGCCTACAGTGCCTGGAAAGACCCACACTACTTGGTAACCGGCGATTTCGATGGCGACGAAAAACTGGACTTGGCGGTGCTGTCGAGTGACAACCTAGGCGAGGGAGTCTATCTCCTAGGAGGAAACGGGGACGGTTCTTTCCGCGAGGCGGAGGTAAGGACCTGGGCAGGAGCATTCCCCAAGCTCCTTGCCGCAAGCGACCTCGATGGCGACGAAAAGGCAGACCTGCTCGTAGGCGCCAGCGATGCGATCTGGTTTCTGAAAGGCAACGGAGATCTGACTCTTCAGGATGCCGTCAACGTGGCTGCCATCGCGGATTCCAGATCCCTGACTTTGGGTGACCTCAACGGCGACGGCAAAACGGACGCAGTCGCGGTCAACCTGGACGCAGTCGCGGTCATGGCCGGGAACGGCAACGGCAGCTTCCAACCGGCGCAACTCTACGCCGAAACTCTGTCCCCCAAATCAGCCTTGATCCATGACTTCAACGGGGATGCAAAGCCCGACCTGGCGGTCGCAATCGAGGGAGGTCTCGCCCTCCTGCCAGGAACAGGCGACGGCAAGTTTGCCGCTGCGACTTCCTACATCGGGAGGGTTTCTCCGAAGCAGATCCTGACGGCTGATTTTAGTGCGGATGGGCAAAAGGACATCGCGCTGACCAGCATGGACGGGCTGTGGGTCTATCCCAACCTGGGAAACGGCGTATTCCCCACCGCCAAGCGCTATGAATTCGCTGGGGGGTACGTGCGCATGAACACCGCCGACCTGAACAAGGACGGTCGTCTGGACCTCGCCGTATTGAACTCGGGGATGAACACCCTCACCATCATGCTGGGGCAGGGAGATGCCACCTTTAAGACGGGTGCGACTTACGATACCAGAACCGGCCCGAACTCTGCTGCTATTTCAGACTATAACCAGGACGGCAAGCTCGACATCATCGTCGCCAATGAGCCAGTCGGATATCTCTCGGTGTTCCTGGGCAACGGAGACGGAACCTTCCTGGATTTCGATGCTTACGCCACCGGCACCTCCACGCCCGTGGTGGTTGCGGGCGATTTCAACGGTGATGGAAAACCAGACCTGGCCGCGCCTAACACCCCTGACAACGACGTCTCGGTGCTGCTTGGCAACGGAAACGGGACTTTCAAGGATGCCGTGGACTATCCAACCGGAGATCAGCCTGTTTCAGCGGTATCAGCCGACTTCAACGGAGACGGGAAGGCTGACCTAGCGCTCGCACAAACAGGCAATAACGAAGTGGCGATCATGCTGGCAGGGGCAGGCGGCGTCTTTTCATCCCAGACGAAATATTCCGTGGGCTCCTATCCCTCCACTCTGGCCCTCGGTGACTTCAATGGAGACGGGAAGGGCGACCTGGCCGTTGCCAACCTAAGCGACTCCACCATCTCCATCCTGTTAGGCCAAGGCAACGGCGCTTTCCAGTCAGTGGCGGCACCCGCCCCGTCCGCGGCCAATCCTGTCAGCCTGGGCGTCGGCGATTTCAATGGAGACGGGTTACAAGACCTTGCGGTGGCCGGCAATGATACTTCGGGGGTGCGAGGGCTCTACAGTGTTTCCCTCCTTTTGGGTAAAGGCAACGGCTCGTTTCAGCCGCCGCTCTACTACAGTCCGGGAGGCCAATCCGTGGTCGTGGGGGATTTCAATGGAGACGGCGCCGCTGACCTCGCGGTTGGAAATGCAGGTTTCATCACTATCCTGCCACTCCGTCCCTGCACGCCGACCACGAGCGTCGCCCTTCAGATAAGAAAATCGGGTGCGAATGTCATTGTCTCCTGGCCAAACCCTTCCACCGGCTTCGTTCTGGAATCGACCTCCAGTCTGAAGCCCGCTCAGTGGCAACCGGCCCCGGAGGTTCCCCAGGCCATCGGTACGCAGTGGGAGGTCACCGTCCAACCCACGCAGCGCGAAAGATTCTTCCGACTGAAGAAACCTTAACGAAGCGGAAAGCAGCGGTGCGGATGTAAGAAGGACCTGGCCCTCTCACCCGCACCGAAGATACACCGGATGCTGCCTCAGTCGCCTAAAGTCATCCTACTCATTGAATCCTCCCGTGCCTCAGGCCGCGCCCTGCTGCGCGGGATTGCCAGTTATTCCCACCAGGTTGGTCCTTGGTCCTTCTACTGGGAACCGGGTGGACTGGAAAAGGCCTGGCCCATGCTCGAGAGCCTCGATGCCGACGGCATCATCCTGCGAGATGGCGACAAACTGGAGGAGGTCCTTTCCTTCGGTATACCGGCAGTCGTAGTCGGTCACAGCAAGCGTGAGGTTCCTGGCCTGGCCAACGTCATCACCGACTCTCCGGCGATCGGGTATATGGCCGCCGATCACCTTCTGGACTGCGGTTTTCGGCACTTCGCCTACTGCGGCTACGAGCATACCCAATGGTCTCAGTTCCGAGCGGAGGCCTTCACCCAAAGAATCCGCGAACGTGGTTTCCCCACTTACTGCTACACCGCCGCCGCAGAATCCGACCAAGCTTCGTGGACCCGTGAACGCCAGTCGATGGCTCGCTGGCTGCAATCCCTCCCCAAACCGCTCGGTTTGATGGCGTGCAACGACGACCGCGGCCAACAAGTCATCGAGGCCTGCCACATCGCCGGTTTGAAGATCCCTGATGAAGTCGCCGTACTGGGCACGGACAATGACGAAGTCGTCTGCGGACTCTCCGGGCCTCCCATGTCGAGTGTAGCCATTAACTTCGACCGCGCGGGCTACGACGCTGCCCAATGCCTGCACCGGATGATGTCCGGCCAGAAGCGCCTTCCTAGCAAAATCTCTGTCCCCCCCACCCACGTCGTGACCCGACGCTCCACCGACATTTTGGCCACCGAAGACCCATTTGTCGCCAAATCGCTACGTTTCATCCGTGATCATCCCCGTCAGGACATCTCGGTGGGTGACGTGGCGCGAGCGGCTGGCCTCTCCCGCCGTGCGTTGGAGAAGCGGTTCCGCCGCATGATCGGACGTTCCATCCTCAAGGAGATCCGGCGGGCACGCGTGGACCAGATCGCCCGACTGCTCGTCGAAACCAACCTGCCCATCGTCGAAATCGCTGAGTTGTCTGGTTACAGCAACGTCCAACACTTCGCTCGGTATTTTCGCGCCGAAAGGAACACCACCCCCCTGGCCTTCCGCCGTCTGAACGGTCAGAAGTAGAGCCAAGCCTCCAGGTTCGGCACAAATGGTTAAAGAAGGAGAGAGGTTTAACCGATAGATCTGAATGGGCTTAGGATTTATTAAGCTCCATAAAAGGCTAATAGGTAAACATTAAATGCGTTTCTCTTATTTCTTGTCTAAGAGATCGTCGTTGTTTCACGCCTACCTCGGAGGGGCAGATCTCCGACGCTGGATGCTTGCCCCCCATCCATTTACGTTATCCGTCTGCTTTATCCATTTCGGCTGAGAATGATTCACAACCAAGGAAACCGTATGCTTCGCGCTCTGTTCTCCATGTCCTCCCGCACCCCTACCTGCCTGCTGGCCGGCCTGCTCCTTTTTGGCCCACCCCTAGCGTCGGGAGCCAGTGTCGTCCTCAACAGCGACACCTCCATCACTTCCACGGATACGAGTTACGAGGGTGCAGACTTGGTTATCGACAACTGTGTGGTAACCATGGACGGCCAGCACAGCTTCCGGTCGCTCTCGATCACCGGAGGCGGAAGGCTTACGCACCCACCCTGCGATGCGACAACCACGTATTCTCTGGAACTGATCCTGACCCAAGGACTGCTGGTGGACGAGACGTCCGCGATCGATGTCTCGGGGAAGGGATACGCGCCCGGCCGAATGGTAGGGAATGTGCCAACCCCATCGGGGAACGGCAACACGGGCGGCAGCTACGGGGGATTGGGGGGACGAGGCCTCTATGGAGGTACTCCGGTGCCCGTTTACGGGAACTACCGGGACCCCAAGGATCTAGGTTCTGGTGGCGGAGGCGGGGGCGCGGGAGGGGGGTTGGTCCGGGTTACGGCTGCCACGGCCCAGATCGACGGCAAGATCTCCGCCAACGGAACGGGTTCCGGTTGGAACACTTCGGGAGGCAGCGGTGGCGGTATTTACCTTAAGTGTGGCACGCTCTCGGGTTCAGGTTCCATTTCGGCAACCGGCGGTGTAGGGGAAGTGGACGGGGGCAGCGGCAGCGGCGGGCGCATCGCCATCTACCACACGGCACTCAGCGGGTTTGATTTGGCGAAAGTCTCGTTCCTCGGAGGAAATGCGGGGAGCGGGCAAGTGGGCGGCTCGGGCTCCTTCTACTCGAGGCGTGGCAATGAAGAGGGAACCCTCCTGGTAATGGGACGACCGGATGGTCGTGCGACGGCCTCGACTCCTTTGGGGATCGCGTCCGACAGCCGGTTCACCGCTGAGAAGATGGTTCTTTCCGGCACGAACCTGGTGGTTCATCCCGAGCACCAGATTCCCGTGGCGGTGAGTTCCTTGATTCTCACCAACGGGGCCGTCCTGACCTCTCTGCCCACAGTGGCGGAGATGGAGTACTCGCTCCAGCTAACCATCACCAACGACCTGGCTATTGACCCCGGCTCAAAACTAGATGTCACTGGAAAAGGGTATCCAGCGAACCGAACCCAAGGGAACAGCCCCAATGCGAATGCCTCTGGCAATACGGGCGGCAGCTACGGGGGATTGGGCGGCATAGGCTATTATGGCGGCAACCCCAACCTTGTCTATGGCGACTACCGAAATCCGAACGAACTGGGAACCGGCCCCTTGTCTGGCAACGCCCAGGGCGGCGGTCTGATCCGAGTCACCGCGACTCGAGCCTTGATCGATGGAGCCATTCAGGCAAATGGATCCGGCTGGGAATGGAACACTGCAGGGGGCAGCGGCGGGGCTATCCGGATGGATGTAGGATCTCTCTCAGGAAGCGGCATCATCACGGCGGACGGCGGCAACGGGAATGTGGATGGCGGCAGCGGCAGCGGTGGACGAATCGCGATCTATTACGCGACCTTGGGCGGCTTCAACTTGGCGGGCATCACCAGCTTTGGTGGGATCAGTGGAAGCGGCCAACCTGGTGGCTCCGGGTCGGTGTATCTGAAACGGACCGGCAACCAGGGCGAACTACGCCTGGTGGACCGCGGTACGGGACGGGCGGCGGCCTGGACTCCGTTGGGATTACCCGGGCAGGACTCCTTTGAGACCGAGCAACTGGTCATCTCGGGCACGAACCTGGTGGCGGCTCCAGAACATGCAATGCCGCTTTATGCCGATTCCATCTCGCTCCTGGACGGTGCCGTGCTGACGACCTGGCCCACCACAACGGAACAGGAGTACCGTCTGCTCATCACCCTCACCAATACCCTGACCATCGACTCCGCCTCCAGCATTCAGGTGAATGGCCGGGGCTACACCGGCGGGCGCACGGTTGACAATACCACAAACGAGGTCTCCACCGGAAACACGGGCGGCAGCTATGGCGGTCTGGGCGGCATCGGATACTACGGCGGAAAGGTGAATCCTGTGTACGGCGATTACCGCGATCCGAACGAACTGGGCACGGGCGCAACCACCGGAGGAGCGCGCGGGGGCGGTTTGGTGCGGATCACAGGAAAGAGCGCCTTGGTGAACGGGAGCGTGCAGGCCAACGGTGCGGGTGCCGGGTGGAACACCGCGGGAGGCAGCGGCGGTGGAATCCACATGAGGTTCTCTTCCCTCTCCGGAAACGGCGCGATCACGGCGGACGGTGGGCCGGGCAACGTGGACGGCGGGGGTGGAAGCGGTGGCCGTGTGGCACTCTACTACGATTCCCTGAGCGGTCTGGATCTGGCCAGCATCACCTCTTTCGGAGGAACGGCCAGCTCAGGTCAGTGGGGAGCTTCCGGGTCTGTGTACCTGAAACAGATCAGCCAAGAGGGCGTGCTGCGTCTCGTTGACCGTCCTGGTGCTCCTCGTTGGAATGCGTGGAGCATCCTGGGGACCGCACAAAACGCTGAGTTTAGCGCGCAGCAGCTCGTCCTAAGCGGCACGAACCTGACCGTGGCGACAGAGCACCAGATGCCGATCACTGTGAGTAGCTTATCCTTACTGCAGGGGGCCACCTTGACAACTTGGCCCACCACGCTCACTCAGGAGTTCAAGCTCTTCCTCACCGTAACGAACACTTTCCTAGTGGACAACTCGTCCAAAGTCAACTTGACGGGATGCGGCTACCTCGCTGGACGGACTGAGGACAACGCCTCAGGCACCTCCGGAAACGGCGGGGGCAGCTACGGCGGTCTCGGTGGCGCCGGTTACTACGACGGCAAACCGAACCCGGTCTATGGCGACTACCGAGACCCATCTGACTTAGGTTCTGGTTCTGGCAGAGAAGGTGTGGGTGGAGGATTGGCGCGCATTTCCGCCAAGAACATGGTGTTGGATGGCGTCTTGCAGGCCAACGGTACCGGCGGGGGCTGGAACACCGCTGGGGGCAGCGGGGGTGGCATCCGGCTCGATGTGGGCACCTTGTCCGGCACCGGCACCATGACGGCCAGCGGAGGTCCGGGCATCGTCGACGCAGGCAGCGGAGGTGGCGGACGCATCGCGGTGTATTACAACACCCTGAACGGATTCAATTTGAGAAACATTTTCACCCTGGGCGGAACCGTGAGCAGCGGCAGTAGTGGCGGAGCGGGAACCATCTACCTGAAGCAGGCAGGCAAGGAAGCGGAACTGCATTTAACTGACGCGGGCCAGGGGAACAAGACTGGCATTACCCTGCTAGGCACCCCGGCAGACAACGAATTTCGGGCGGAAGCCGTGTTCATCTCCGGAAAGAATGTAACGGTGTTATCTGACCATTCCATCCCCATCCGCGTCTCCCGGCTCCACCTGAGCGACGGGGTCACCCTGACTCATCATGCCACCACTGACACCAGGGAGTACGCCCTGGACATCGTGGTCACCAATGATTTTGTTCTGGACGCAAGTTCCAAGCTGGATGCGAACGGACGCGGATATGTTCCCGGCAAGACCGTGGGTAACACCAGTGTCGGCGCTCCTGAGGGGAATGTGGGGGGAAGCTATGGAGGACTGGGCGGCACCGGCTACTACGGAGGCAGGAGTAACCGCCCATACGGCGACTATCGCACTCCGCGAGAGCTGGGCACAGGCAGCCCCTCGGGAGGCAGCGGTGGAGGATCCATCCGGCTCGTCGCAGGATCAACCACTCTGGACGGACTCATTACGGCCAACGGCGCGGGCGGGGGATGGAACAGTGGCGGCGGCAGCGGTGGCAGTATTTGGGTCGCCACCACCAGCCTCGGTGGGGAAGGTGCGATCACGGCCAACGGCGGACCAGGTAACGTGGACGGGGGAAGCGGCAGCGGTGGGCGTATCGCGCTCTATTACGGGGCGAATCAAGGGTTTGTCCTGGAAAAAGTGCTCGCAACGGGTGGTTCTGTTTCCAGCGGCAGCAGCGGCGGACCCGGTTCCGTTTATCTGAAACAGAACGGCAAGGAAGGCATCCTCCGGTTATGGGACGGTGATGCCGGATCCAAACGCGGCATCGCGATCCTCGGAACGCCCCAGGATGCCGTCTTTCACGCGGAGAATCTGGTCATCGCAGGCACCAATGTGACCGTGATGCCTGAACACCCCATGCAGATCCGGGTTGGCACTTTCTCACTTCTGACGAACGCATGGCTCACCCATCCCGCCGCCACGGCGGACCAGGAATTCCGGCTCGATCTCTTGGCCACCAACGAATTCTACGTGGACGCGATCTCCATCATCGACGTTTCCGGCCGTGGTTATCTTCCCGGTCGAACCGTGGGGAACACCACTGTGGCAGCTTCCACCCCCAATGCAGGCGGCAGCCACGGGGGGCTTGGAGGAAGCGGCTACTACGGAGGCACCCCCAACGCTCTCTACGGAGATGAACGGAATCCTCGAGACCTCGGCTCGGGCGGATCCACGGGCGGCTCGGGCGGCGGATCGATCCGCATCAGCGCGAACCATTCCCGAATCGATGGGCAAATCTTCGCGAATGGCACGCCGGGTGGATGGAACACCGCAGGTGGGAGCGGTGGGAGCATTCTCATGGACGTGCGCACTCTCGCTGGATCAGGAGCGATCAAGGCCTCGGGTGGGCCAGGCAGTGTGGACGGTGGCGGCGGTGGTGGTGGCCGGATCGCCCTCTATTGCACATCGAGCAACACTTTTGACCTCAGCCAGATTCTCACCGACGGTGGGACGGCAAGCAGCGGCAAACCGGGACAGACTGGCAGCGTGTTGATTGCGACTTCCCCCACGTTCTTCTGGGAAGAACCCATCCGGGGGATCGTCCACGGAGTTTCCCTGCTCCGCTGGGCCTCGTACGGCTTCGGTGCTGCGGAAGGTTTCGCCAGCATTCAGGCTTATCAAGATGGTTCCGCGTTTATCGTGGCCGAGCGCCGCAGCAATACCGGTTCGCTCGATTGGGATACCACCAGTATGCCTGATGGAGACTATGAATTGAAGGTGGTGTTCCAGGACGGCGATCTTCAATACCTCGGTGAAGCCGTGCGGCAGGTTACCATCAACAACTCCGCGATCTGGCATAGCGGGATCATCTCGCAGGCGGAGTCCTGGGATCCCAACGCCCTGCACGTCGTGGAAGACAGCCTGGTCATCGCCTCCAACGGAGTCGTTACCTTGCCTCCCGGCGGCATCGTGAAAGTCACTCCCGGAGCTCAGATTCGCATCCAGACGGGAGGCCAACTCGTCGCCTCGGGCACGTCTGCTCAACCCGTAGTGTTCACCTCCATCGCCGACGACACCCTCGGTGGAGACACGAACCTGGATGGCCAGAGATCGAAGCCGCAGCCCGGCGAATGGAAAGGGATCAGCGTGGAATCGGCCGAAGGCCTGGTTTCCAACGAGTTTACAGATCTCCGCTACGCGCGACTCGATCATTCCGGAACTTTGACGGCGAATGAGACCTGGAAAGGCTCCTTCCTGCACCGCATCAAGGGTGAACTGGTGGTGGCCAACAACGTCACCCTCACCATTGAGCCGGGAGCCGTTCTCAAGTTGGACCTCGCAGCCTCCATCAGTCTGCAGCCCAAGAGCCAATTGATCGCCAAGGGCACCGTGGCCGAACCCATTCTCTTCACTTCGATTCGCGATGACTCTGCCAGTGGGGACACCAACGGGGACGGCACTGACAGTGCGCCGAGCGCAGGGGATTGGCGCTGGGTAGTGTTTGACAGCGCCGAGGGCGAGATCGATCACTGCACATTCCGCTTCGGTGGTGGACCCGCCGAGGGAGGCTGGGGTCCAAGTGGCGGACCAGGCAAAGCCACGATCAAGACGCAAGGTGCTTCGATCGTGAAGGTCCTGAACAGCATCATTGCAGATTCCTTCTACGATGGGATTCTCGCGTGGGGCGGGCCGGTGACCGTCCAGAACACCATTCTCACTGGCATTGATCGCGCCGTGTGCGCCCACCCTGGCTCTCCGGTAGAGGTGATCAACTGCACTCTGCACGACAACCGGATCGCTCTGCTCATCCACGGGGGCAGCATGAATGCCGCCAACACCTTGGTGACGGAAAGTATCGAGTCAGGCTTCCAGTTTGATTTCGGCACGATCGGAAACATTCAGAACTGCAACGTTTGGTCTACCAACGGCACTGCTGTCTCGTACCGGTCGATGCAGGACTTAACGGGAACCTCAGGCAACATTTCCACCAACCCGAAATACCGGGACGTGGAACGGGGGAATTTCCGACTGGGCTATGGCTCGCCGTGCATCGATGCGGGCAAAGGCGCTCTCGCTTCGGCCACCGACCTGATGGGAGCTCCCCGATACAACGACCCACGCACCCCCGACCGGGGCACTGCCGCCGCCAATGGCGCGGTCCCGGACATCGGTGCTTATGAGTTTGTGGAAACCGCTGATTCCGATCTCGACCTGGCCGCAGACTGGGTGCGCGGCCCAGCCGACGTGGAGGCAGGAACCTTGGTCACCGTGCGGTGGCAGATCCGCAACTCAGGAACCGCGCGAGCTGCGGGTCCCTGGCATGACCGCGTCTCGCTGGTGGCGGATTCCCCCACCCGCGGCGTCACTCGCCTTGAGATCACCAACGTACTCACCGAAGCGAACCTGAGCCCGGGGGAAACCACTATCAACGAGGTCACCCTCCGTGTACCCGGAGGCACCGAAGGGGTTTGGCGTTGGGAAGTCGTGGCGAACTCCGAAGGCGAGGTGTTTGAGGGAAGGCATTGGGAGAACAACGGATCTCCCCTGTCACCGCCCGTTTCGCTGCGCGTGCCGTCTTTGACGATCGGCACAGCGCTGAGCGACGGCTTTGCCGGACCGCAGCAGGCGTCCTGGTACCAGGTCACGCAGAAGACCAGCGAAGATCTCCTGGTGACTCTCAACGCGGCGGCCTCCAAGGGGCGGACGCGCATCTACGCCGGATTCGACTCCATGCCCACGGAAACCGACTTTGACTTGCGCAGCCAAGACTGGAATTCCGTGGACGCAAGCCTCGGGATCCCGAGCGGCTTGGCACGAACCATCTACTTGCTGCTCGTCCCTGAATCGCTTCAAAATGGAGTGCTGGGCTTCGAGCTCAAAGTTTCCTCTTCGCCCTTTGGAGTGGCGGCCCTCGGCTTGGCCGCGGCAGGAAACGCAGGCCATGTCACCGTGCCTCTCGTCGGCAGTGGTTTCGGTTCATCCCTGGCGATTCAACTACGTCCTGCCACCGGTGGTACCTCTTACAACGCCCTCAAAGTCACCACTCAGAACTCCGCCAACGCCCTGGCCACCTTTGACCTTCGAGGAGCGGCACCGGGCGTATACCATGTCGCAGCTTCGCAACAAGGTCTATCCTCCACCCTGAGTAGCGCCTTCACCATCCGGATCGGATCCGGCGGACGGTTCAACACTGCACTTGTGCTCCCGGCCCAGGTGCGAGTCGGACGTCCCTTCCAGGGCATGCTCGAGTTCTCCAATGAAGGAGATGCCGACCTGATTGTGCCCTTGGTGACTCTCCAAAGCACCGCTGGAAACCCCATCTGGAGCGGATCCAAGAGTGCAGAAACCAGTGATACCGTCCTCCAGCTTCTGGCCATGTCTCCTGAGAGCCCGAGCCTCGTGCTTCGCCCAGGCGAACGACACAGCATCCCATTCTTCTCGAAACTGAAGAATGGTGGCACGGACAACTACTACGTGACATGGTTCGGTGGCGAGGACGCCACTGCCTTGGACTGGAACCTCGTTCGCAACTCGCTGCGCCCAGCCAGTGCGGATGCTTTCTGGGAGCAGTCCTTCACCGAACTGCAGACCAGCATCGGCCCAACCGTGGGCGACTACGTTCAAGCGCTCGGACAAGCCTCGGTAGATTTCGCGGGGACACTGCCTGCGGGAGCAAGGCCGTACCACCTGTTGTGGGCGCTTCTGGATCGTCAGAAAGCCCAGGCCGCCGGAGCAAGTATCGCGGGCCGAGTCCTGGATCGCGATCTGAACTCGCCTATCGCCGGAGCACAGGTGGTCGCCAGGAACGAGAGCACTGGCCGGATTCACCTCACTGAGACTGCGGCCGAAGGCAGTTTCGCTTTCCGCAACCTGGAAGCAGTCGCACACGAAGTCTGGGTCGAGGGGTACCAACCCAACCCTGCGGTCACCGTGGCGGTGCCCGTCGCCCAACCCCTGGAGTTGGCAGTGAGTCTGGGAGGAGCCATTGTGGGGCGGGCCGTAACGGCCGAGGGACAGCAACCGGTAGCCGGTGCCCAAGTCCAGGCCCAAGACCTGGCGAACGGGCAAAGTTACTCTGCTGAAACGGACCCCGAGGGCTACTATCGCATCCTGGGCCTAGCCGACAGCTCTTATCAGGTAAGTCTGGAAGCCGAGGGCTACATCGCCCCTGAAATGCAAGTCGCCGAGGTGCTCGCTGGCCATGAGACCACCACCAGCTTCTCACTGGTCACCGGCGGAGGTGTCGCGGGCAAGATCTTAAGCCGAACCGGAGTACCCGTCTCGGGAGCTACCGTCCGGGCCTTCTCGCTATCTGGCTCGCCGGGACGAACCACGACTTCGGGTGCAAGTGGAGAGTATACTCTCGCTGGACTGGCTCCGGGGGCCTATGAGATCCTTGCTTCTGCGGTAAGCCACGGCGCTGCAGCGGTCCCGAATGTTGCCGTGATCGCGGGCGAAATCCGCCCAGGCGTCGACTTGACCCTGACCTCACCGGCCACCTTGGCGGGCAAGGTTCTGGACGCCACCACCGCTCAGCCCATTTGGGGAGCTTCCGTCGCGTTAGACGAACGCTCAGCAGACTACGCCAGTGCTGTCACCGACGCGTCTGGCCTGTACACGCTCACCGGGGCCGCGCCTGGGGCTCGAAAGGTCTGGGTCTGGGCGGAGGGCTACCAGGAGCAGATCCTGTCCGTCACGCTGAATCCGGGCGCGCAGACCTCGTTGAACGTGAGTCTCCAGCCCCTGGCGTCCATCTCTGGAACCGTCCGACAAGCGGGTGGAAACTCGCTGGTGAACGCTCCAGTGATGTTGACCAGCACGAACGGAGTCATCCTCATGTCCACCACAGATGCCCAAGGCAAGTTCGCCTTCGGCAATCTGCCCGATGGCACCTACACCCTGGCAGTGGAACCTGCCAACGGTCTGGAGCAGGGACGAAAGACAGTCGTGCTCAGCCAGGCTATCCGCAGAGCCGTCGCCAGCTTCGATCTCCCAGGGACTGCCCTGCACGGAGTGGTCCAGCTTCCAGCCTCCTCCGCAGGAGCGGCCAATGTACGGGTGGACCTTGCCCGAGCGGGAGAGACGATCGCCAGCACGCGAACGGATGCCGAAGGGCGTTATTCGTTCCTGGTGTTTGACGGTCAAGCCGTGGACCTGTTTGCGAGCGGAAACGACATCGGCTTTGCCTCGACCAAGGGTGTTCCCATCCCCACAAGCGGTCTGGTCCATGCGCCCGTGCTGAGTGGTGGAGCCCTTCAGGTGGCCCTGCAATTGCGGTCGCAGTCCGCCGACGGACCGCCCGTAGCCGATGCCACCGTGATCCTACGCCCAACGTCCGATAGCGCGCCCTCCACCAGCTGGTTGGCTGGAAAGACGGATGCATCCGGAACGGTCCGTTTCACCAACTTGCCCCCGGGTGATTACCTTGCCTCCGGCAGCGCTCCTGGGTTGGCTCAGATTCAGCAAGTCCTCACCGCCGCGTCCAACCCCACCCCCACGAAGGTCGCCCTGTCCACGGGCCGCGTGGTGCGTGGTACGATTCGGGACCCGCAGGGGTCACCTGTTTCAGCCGCGTGGGTGACGGTAACCGCTCCCGACTCGGCGGACCCAGTCTTCGGAACGATCACCGAGGAGGATGGTTCATTCGCCATGGACAATCTTCCCGCCGGATCCTTCTCGCTTTGGGCCGGCTCCACCGGACTCCCGCTGGCCACACGGGACGACATCGACCTCCTCGCGACCAGCACGGCCAGCGTGGAACTTTCGTTCCAGGCTGAGGGAGGGATGATCGGTGGTTATGTTCGTGATGCGGCAGGGCAGTTCGTTCCGAACGCCCGCGTGCAATTGACAACCCCTGCGGGAACGAGCCTGGTGGAAGCCAGGACCGACTCCTCAGGTTATTATGAACTCGGGCCCTTAGGCCCTGAAACGTATGTCCTGAAGGGGACTGCTGGGGGCGTCCAGGCCATCTCCTCCACCATCACTCTCGCCTCGGAAGACCAGGTGCAGGACTATCAGCTTGGCTCGGGGACTGCCATGGCCGCGGTGTTCGGCGGCGTGCCTGGCTCCATGGCGAGCCTGCATCAGTCCCCCTCCGCAGATCCCGAAAGCAGCGGCATTACCTTACACTCGGGAGACGACACCATCAGCGACTGGTGGACGCTGGTCCCAAGACCCAAGCGCACGCGCTTGAATGTGATCGCCATGGACCCGGAGAATTACTGGGACAGCGACTCCTGGCGGGTGGAGTTCAACAGTTATCCGGTGGTGAATCCGAACTGCCCGGCCTATCGCCAAGCCTACCAAAACGCCCAATCCACCCGGAAGATCGTCAAGAACGCCTTCGATGCCTGGGTGGATCACTACGAAGCGCTCAAGAACGTGAACAAGGAGATCGCGTTGTCTCCAGCGCAGATCAGCATGGCAGCGCTCAAGGCCTACCTCTTCATGCAAACATTGGGCGCCTCCGCCGAATTGAAGCTCGCGAGCAGCTCACTGGGCCTCGCCCAGGAAACCGCCGTTGCCATCTACCGCAGCATCAACGAGCGGGACTACAAGAAGATGGAGTATTTCCAGCGCCAGATGATCAAACAAATGGCGGCTGCCTACAAGGAACTGGGTGGCACTCCACTCATCGGACAGGCTAACAGCGTTTGGCGCATTTTCTGGGACGCCAAGGAAGGTGTGGATCATCTTCTGGATGCGTACAAAGACTACCAGAATATCACCGTCGCGAAGTACGAGGACCTCAAGTACAAGTACTGGCGAGCCACGGATGCGCACTTCTCAGCCATGTTGAAGGTCAAAGCCGCGGGCACTCAGGATTGTCCCTGCGAGAAAGAATGCTGCGACAAACCGAAGCCTTGCCCGCCTCCTCCTCCGAAAGGTAAGCCAGGCGCCAACTCCCCCACCTCCGGGCTCGGGAGCTTCGATCCTAACGACAAGCTGACCATCGGCTATGGCAAGGAGAACTACATCACCGAGGGTACCCGCCTCGTTTACACCATCCGGTTTGAAAACAAGTCCACCGCCACGGCCCCGGCCCAGCAGGTGCTCGTGACAGATGTGCTCGAGCAGGACCTTGACTGGTCCACGCTGGAGTTGATCTCGGTCGGGTTCAACAACGTGGATCTACCCATTCCTCCCGGCCTCAATCAGTACCTCACCCACGCTGTCGTGGCCACTGACCCCAACAATGAAGTCGAAGTAGCCGCCGCCTTGAATCCCGACACGGGCGTGGTCCAATGGACCATGACCTCCATCGATCCCATCACGGGGGATCTGCCAGAGGACCCACTGGCCGGCTTCCTGCCTCCCAATGACGCCCAACACCGCGGCGAGGGTTACGTCTCGTATAGCATCCTCCCGCGCGCCGGCCTGGTTTCCGGAACGGTCATTACCAACGGCGCCCGAATCGTATTCGACACCAACCCCTACATCGATGCGCCGACGGTCACAAACCGGATCGACTCCGTCGCCCCGACCAGCGCCGTCAAGGCCCTGCCGGCACAGTCCGGCACCGAAATCAACGTGGCTTGGGAGGGCAACGATCCAGTTGGTGGGTCCGGCCTGGCGGGCTACGACCTCTACGTCTCCGCCAACAACGGAGCCTACCTCCTCGCCTGGAGCGGTGCCACGAACACCTCGACGATTCTCAAGGGAGAAACGGGAGTCACCTACCGCCTGTTCACAGTCGCCAGGGATCATGCTGGAAATGTGGAACCAGCCCCGACAACCCCCGACGCTGTCACGACGGTCGCGGCCAGTTCTGGCTTGGCCATCACGGGCATCCAGGCAGTGCGCCTCGCGGACCCGAATCACGCGAACCACCAGGTCATCCTCACGTGGCCCAGTGTCGCTGGAAAGACTTATAACCTGTGGTGGTCCACGAACCTGCCGCAGTTCCAGAGAGTCGTAACGGGCATCCCCGCGACGCCCCCGCACAACACGTACACCAACATTCTCAGTGGGTCCGAAAGCGGATTCCTGAAGATCGAAATCTCACCCTAACGTGATCCTACGCGAGGGTTGACTTCCTTCGCACGACATCGGACTCTGGGTTGGTTTCTTTGACCCAGAGTCCGCTGCTTTTTTGGGACAAATACCTATGACAACCTACCGTAACCGAAAATCGGTCCAGATCGAAAACGACACCCTTCGCCTCACTGTGCTCGTGGAAGGAGGACACGTAGCCGAGATCCTCCACAAACCCACAGGAGTCAACCCTCTTTGGACCCCGCCCTGGCCCTCGTTGGAGCCCTCCAGCTATGATCCAGGAAAGCATCCCGGATACGGTGCCGACGCCGAGAGCAAACTGCTCGCTGGACTCATGGGACACAACCTCTGCATGGACATTTTTGGGGGACCCTCCGAAGCCGAGGCCGCTGCGGGCATGACGGTTCACGGCGAAGCCTCCGTGGCTCCCTATGAGATCAAAGTGGGCCAAGGAGTCCTGACCCAGCAGGCCACCTTTCCTCAAGCCCAATTGCGCTTTTCCCGCCAGATCTCCTTTGCGAACCCAACCACGGTGGAGTTCGTCGAGGAGGTCGAAAACCTGACTGCGTTGGACAGACCCATCGCATGGACCCAGCATGTCACGCTCGGGGATCCCTTCATCGAACCCGGCGTCACCGAGTTCCGGGCATCCGCCACCAAGTCCAAAGTGTTCGAGTCCGACTTCACCAATGGCAAGGGGTACATGAAGATCGGAGCTGAGTTTGACTGGCCCAATATCCCCCACCTCAAGGGAGGAACCGTGGACATGCAGACGTACCCGCCACTGCCGGTCTCGGGTGCCTTCTCCACCCACCTCATGGATCCCGCCCGGGACCAGGCCTTCTTCCTGGCTTGGTCTCCGAAGTCAAAAGTCCTCATCGGGTACGTGTGGGAGCGTTCCGATTTTCCGTGGCTGGGAATCTGGGAAGAGAATCGCTGCCGGACCAACCCTCCCTGGAACGGAAAAACCGTGACCCGCGGGATGGAATTTGGCGTTTCCCCCATGCCGGAAACCCGCCGTCAGATGATCGAGCGCAACCAGCTCTTCGGAGTTCCTACCTATCGATGGATCCCCGCGCGGCAGACGGTTCGGGTTCGTTATCGGGCCTTGGTGACCACCGCATCGCAGATCCCGTCGACTCCTCCGATGTGACCCAGGCCTGATCCCAAGGGGAAAGAAGGGTCACGGGAAGGCGGCGATTCCTTCTCCGAAGGTGCGTTTTTCCCTTGCCCGCAGCCTGCAGGGTGTCGAATCTGGCATCATGCTCACGATGCAACACCATCGTCCGACGCTCCGAACAGGGGCTTGGCTGGCCGTCCTGCTGTTTTCACTGCTGCCCGCACTCGCGCAGGGACCATCCACTGCGGACGCCGAGTTCGAGGCCATAGCCAAGCGGTTCCTCTCGGAAGCCCCGGCCTTTTCTCCGGTCGGAGCCACCCAACTGGGCGACCACAGGTACGATGGGCAGCTCGATGAAGCCACCCCTGCAGCTCGCGACCGGGAGACACGTTTCTATCGAGAGCTGCAGCACGCCCTGGAAAGAACCAGCCGGAATCAGCTGTCACGCGCGAACCGGGTGGACGCCGCCCTGCTCGCCCACGATTTGGAGGCACGGATTTGGAGCCTGGAAGTCCTCAAGGAGTGGGAATGGAATCCTCTGGTCTACACGGGTGTCTGCGGGAGTGCCGTCTACGGGTTGGTCGCCAGAGAATTCGCCCCACTGCCGGACCGCCTGCGAAACGTCACTGCCCGGCTCCAGCAATACCCTCGTTTCCTGGAGCAGGCCCGCTCGGCACTCGTCCCAACCCGGATCCCGAAAGTCCACGCGGAGACGGCGGTGAAACAGAATCCCGGAGTTCTCTCGATTCTGGACGACATGGTTCAGCCCCATCTTGGCCAACTGCCTGAATCGGATCGTCGGGAGTTGGAGCAGGCCATGAAGACCGCCCGCGCGGCCGTGGAGAAACACCAGCAATGGCTGGAGCAAACCATGCTGCCCCAAGCCAAGGGCAACTTCCGCGTCGGGAGCCAGCTTTTCGACAAGAAACTCTCCTTCGCCCTGATGTCCCCCTTAAGCCGCAAAGCCATCCGCGAGCGGGCGCTGTCCGAACTGAAAAGTGTGCGCGCCGAAATGTATCTGAACGCCCGGGAGGTTTACCAGAAGGAGTATCCCTCCACCCTTTTCCCGGCAAAACCATCCGAGGCCTACCAGCAAGCCATCATCCGCTCGGCCTTGGAAATCGCTTACCGGCAACTTCCTCCCCGCGACCGGATCGTGGAAACCGCGAAAGCACAACTCGAGGAGGCCACCGCTTTCGTTCGCGCCAAGAATCTTGTGACGGTGCCAGCTGACCCTGTCGATGTCATCGTGATGCCCGAGTTCCAGCGGGGAGTCTCGGTCGCCTACTGCGATTCACCCGGCCCTCTGGATGTGGGGATGAAGACTTTCTACGCGGTATCACCGCTTCCCAAGGACTGGACCGAAGAGCAGGTCCGCTCCTTCCTCCGCGAATACAATCTCTTTTCGCTCAATGAATTAACCATCCACGAAGCGATGCCCGGCCATTACCTCCAGGGCGCTCACGCCAATCGGTACCCCTCCAAGCTGCGTGCCGTACTTTCGTCAGGGACCTTCGTCGAGGGATGGGCGGTCTACACAGAGAAACTGATGGTCGACAGCGGGTATCAGAACGGCGACCCTCTGATGCGGCTAATCAACAATAAATGGTATCTGCGCGGCATCGCCAACGCCCTTATGGATCAGGCAATCCATTGCGACGGCATGAACCGGGAGCAGGCGATGAAACTAATGGTAGAGAAGACGTTCCAAGAGGAACGGGAAGCGGCTGGCAAATGGGTGAGAGCTCAACTAACCTCAGCTCAGCTCTCGACCTACTTCGTTGGTTACCAGGAACATAGGGACTTGCGCCGCGAGGTCGAAAAAGCGCGGGGAAACCGTTTTCAACTCAAGGAGTACAACGACCAGGTGATCTCCTTCGGAGCCCCTCCGATCAAATTCGTGCGCGCTCTGATGCTGAATGAACCGATACCTGGCCGCTAAGCGAGGTTCGCCATATCCGCTTGAACTGAGGCATCACTCGGCTCAGGGAAATGGAAGAATGGTCTACATTTGGCCAGCAGTTCTCATTTTGGGCGGCGGCGCGGCTTCTGGTTTGGGTTGAATGTG
>CAYPNF010000044.1:0-69541 GCA_964411985.1 uncultured Verrucomicrobiota bacterium | reverse complement strand
GCATTCCACGGAGATGAAATGGCCGAACCAAATCACTGAACCGAACACGGGCGGGGCGCGCCAGTCTCCAACCCGCACGCGACTTGCCGCCCGCGTCGGTCAGTTCTGGCGTTCGGCGTGAGCGCAGAAATCATGCGACGTACTACTCGATACAAGGTCGGAATCCTCGCGATCCTGGGACTTGGCGTGGCATTGTACTGGTACTATTCACCGGTACAGATCGAGGATGTGAACAGGATGGTGTACTGTGCCTGCGGCTACTCCGAAGTCCAGTTTACGAAGGGGAGCATTACTATGCTGAGGTACCACCACGACAGCCCGAAACCGGGCGACCTTATCGGGAAGTACGTCATCATTGGGAAGGAGGTGGAATTGGAAATCTACTTCAAGGGAAAGACGAACGTTTCCAGGTGCAAGATAGACAACATCGGCTTACGTGATTCGGATTCACAGTCTATCTGGAAGTATCAGGCCTACTGTGCTGGATCCCTAAAGAATTATCCAACCCGGCTTCTGCAGGCGCTTCGATGATATCAAACCACCAGCCGAACCACCCGGCCGCAGCGAATCCGCGATGAACACTGAATCTCAAATCAGAAACCAACGGCGCGGAGTCGCTGGTCCGGACTGTTCGGCAACAATATGAGCCGGCGCGAGGTCCTTTACGTGGTTGTTTTACTGGGCGGGGTACTTTGCTACTACATCGGCTCAGAAGTCTATTACAGCAAGACCATGGCGCCGGTTGGTGTCCGGACTCTTGCCGATTACGTGGGCCGATTCGGAACTCCCGAGCGAGTATTTACCGTCGTACGAGGCGGCCATAGGTACTATGAGCTCGTCGGACGTCGCCCCCCCGCTTGGTGCATCGCTGTTCCCTCGGGGCTACCCCGGTACGTGTTTGATGACACGGGCGCCTTCCAAGAGTGGTGCATGGATCCTGGAGATTCGCCCGACTATCATGTACGTTGGCCCAGAGAGAGTACGAATCTCGTCGATGTGCAGTTATTGATTGCCCGCTTTGTGCGATGACAAAACCGCCGAACCATCGGCTCCATCCAACCGCCGGCAGCGCCCCCGTTTCAGGCTTGGCCGCAGGGCCGGCGGTGGATGAGCCGCGTCGTTCGGTGAAGACGCCATGACTCAGCCCAAGCATCTTTTCGTCGGAGGACTGGTCGCAATGGGCTTTGACGCGACCGGGCGGTTTCTCCTGACGGTTTCCCACTCGGGGCGTGGAGTATTTGCGGTTGGTACTTGGGAGCGAGTTGCCCGCGATGCCGAGCTTGCTTATCCAGATGCTGGCAACGCAGTCGGCATTGGCCCGATTCACGGACAGGTAATCGAGGTATTAGAGCGAGACGAGAGGCGCGAGCAGATTGCACTGCACTCTCCAGACGGGAGATTTTACCTGTTGGGTGAGTCGGACGGCATCACAATCACCCGGCATTCCTTCCGCGCCTGACCAGCCAACCCAGGGCGCAGGCTCCCATTGCCATTAACGCATAGGTGGATGGCTCGGGAACCGCAGTGAAACCTTTAATGTCGAATAGGTATACTCTCGCCGCTGGAAACACAACTTTCAGTTCCGTCTCTTGACCAGCGAACTGGGCGACGTCGACCACATAGGTTGATGGCCCAACTTCAAACGGGCTTTGAAGAACCCCGTTCAGGTAGACTAGAGTGCGTTTTGCTGGAGTGGTTTCCCCTCCTTGGAGACTTGCGTAGGAATAGAAGTTAAAGTAGTCGACCCCAAAGGGAACCCTTCCTGTTTGGGAAACACTGAATTCAGGTCGAGGAACTGCGGGCGTAAAAGGGGGGCGAATGTGATCGTCACTGACTTGCACCCAGAATCCGGTACTCATTCGCTCCAAACACAAAGGACCACCGCCATCTCCAACCGAAGCCATTCCGCCATAGTACGACAAATCATAGCTAACCTGCCACCCTCGGAAAGCTTCGCCCACAGGAGCCCAGGTGAGGTCCTGCCCACCCAGATACCAACTTGGACGCCAGACAACTTGATGCGACAAATCCGGATCATCAAAGCCCAGGTTAACGAAATCCCCAGCTTGTGTGGCTGCTGTTAGGCAGAAGACCCCAATAATCTGATTCGGTCTCATCACATCTTTGCGTTCATGGTTATCCCTTGGCGTTTCGACTGCGATCCCTCCGCCTCACCACCGCCCAACGGCGCAGGCTCCCATCGCCAGCAGAGCGTAGGTGGAAGGTCCCTACCACAGCTTTACCCGGTAGAACTGCAGGGGGTAGCTCGTCCACTGGGCATCAGTGTAGGTGTAGGACCCATTGGTGAGAGTGCCTGTGAGCAGGGGCACCCACCTCTGGTTGGTCAGGTTGGTGGCGGCCTGGATCTCAAGGGGGCCATTAGCGGGTCCAGTCACTGTGAAAGTGAAACCATTGGTACCGATGCTGGGGGCGGTGATTTTGATGGAGGGATTCACCACAGGGAAGGTGAAGCTGGCGAGGCCGTAAAGCGGCGGCGCTGGCACAGGTGGGGTTGCGTTCGGGTCACCCGCTGGAACAGAAAGTTGAAACATTCTTGATTCAGCCAGTTCTGTTTCCCCTATTGCCAGGGCCTGTTCAAACGTTGGGCTTCTACCTCCGCGTACGTTCCAGACTTTGATCTGAAACCAATAATTCCAGGCTATCTCTGGTTCAACATTCGGTATTGTGATCGGAGGTTGGCCTGCCCCAAAGAGGCCTGGGCTTGTCAAGGCTGTTATCAGTGGTTCTCTTCCAGCCCACACACTGGGCATCGTCATGCCATGGTACAGGCAAACGCGGTAATCTGCTGACGGCAGCAACGGATTTCCCTGCAGATCAAGCACAGGCGCATTCAGTCCTTCGCCAGCGTTCGTAAACAAGACGGTGATGTCTCCTAAAACGGGTTGGCAAACAATGGCACCCGCAATCTGCGCCAACCCCACTGCGTTGATGATGGATCGTCTCATGCTATTCCGTTCCCAGCTGCTCCGACCGCCCGTTGCTGGTCCCGCACCTAAGGCTTTCACCGTTACCCCACCGTAAAGATTCTTCAGGTTGCTCATAAACACCTCGGAGCGCCTACTGCCCTCTTAGTCGGTAAAAAGTTGCAGGGTTGGTGGGGGCGACCGCGTACCCGTTGTTCGTAACGCCCGCCACTACCGTCCAGACGGGATCGGTCAGCCTGAGCTTCTGTTCCAGGACCGCGTTGGTGGCGTTGGTGGACCAGGAGAGGTTAATTGTGTTAGTGCCCTTTGCGCTCAGTTCCAGACGCTCCCCCATCCGCACCCCTGCGAAGACGTCGCGGTCGGGGATGGGGTTGACGGACGATTCAGAGATTTGAAGTATTTCGGCCCCGGTCGGAGAGAAATAGTGGATGAGTCTGAGCCATCCCAGGTGCCACCCATCGGGCCGTTGAATCCGGAAGCCAAACAGGGCATTTGTTGTTTGGACTGGGGTGATTCGTTGGATATCCCCTGGGTCAAGCGGAATGGTGTTCGCCGAGGGCTCTCCGTATCGCAAAATCCGCAGTGTCCTCCCAAATCCCAGACCCTTTAGCCTTGCGACGTTGGTGGGCTGAATCCAATGCCAAGTGCTTTCGGCGGGAGGTTGGGCGGGGATAAGCTGCTGCGTTACGAGCCGCGCTTCGGGGGGAAGGTGAACACACCCTGGCTCCTGCTTGCCTAGGTACATCTGCACATGTGGTTCGGCAAACAGAGCCTTGGTCTCGTCGCCCCAACCACAGATGATATAGGGCAGTTGATCATCCCGATGGCCCGAAAAGACGGCGTCGATCAGCCGAAAATCAGGACGGCCATCGAAATCCAGGTCGAATGCCGATTTCTGAGTGATGCTGATGACGGTGGCGTTGCTCCAAACCGAATAGGATCCGCAGGTGAAGTAGTCTGGGCAGGCGACTTCTTGGCCTTGCAACAGGCCAAAACAGTCAGCAAACCAAAAACTAAGGAGAACGCTGATGGCGGTGGCGATGTAGCGCATGGAATTCCCCAGACACCCCGTCCTCCGCCTTTGGCAGATTCCGGGAGTGAGGTCGGCCTCTTCGGGTGCATGCTCCAGATTTGTCCAGTTGCGCATACAAGTGTCAGAGCCTTTACTGGCCCCTCAATCGAAAGAACGCCGATGAACTCCATGGCGTAATCGTCACCGCATTGTTGGTTACCCCAGGCACCTCCACCCAATTGGTGGCTGCCCAACTCCTCTTGGCTTCCAGGGTCAGGTTGGTTGCGTTGATCGGCCAGGAAACGCGCATGCTGGTGGTGCCTTTGGTGGTGCCTGCTGCGATCTGCAACGGAGGCCCCACATGCCTGCCTGCAACTATGTCGGCGTTGGGGTAAGGACTGACGGCGTATTCGACCATTTTAACGCTGTCGATTGTGTAAACTGTCGGAGCCCACCGAATATGCATCCAACCTAGATGCCATCCATCCGCGCTTTGGATGCGGAAACCAAAGATGGCGTTCGTCAAGCTTCGCTGAGGTGCAAGCTGCAGGTAGCCAGATTCCCATGCCCCGCCATGAATATGCGGATCACTAAACGTCTGGCCCCGGCTGGTATACCCAAACCCTATTCCTTGAAGCGAAGGAATTCCGTAGGGATCGGTCCATTGCCAGGAGCTATTGGGGGTCGGGTTGGCGGGAATGAGGGTTCCGGGTGCCAATACCGCCTTGGGCAGATCCGTTGCGCAGGAGCCGGTGACTGGCTGAAGGTACATCTGGACATGCTCGGCCGCGAAGTAGGCCAGGGTAGTGTCGATGAGGAAGCTGTAAAGGGGGTCGGAAATCTGACGGGTTGGATGGACCGCGAATGCGCTCATGCTCATGAAATGGAAATCGGCTTTGCCATCCTGGTCCAAATCAACGGGCTTGTTGTAGTTGAAAGCCACTCCGTCGTTCTTCCAGAAGTGGTCACTAGAACAGGTCCGGTTGTCTGGAGATGTTGCCAGCTGGGCCATGACCCCAGCCACAGCAAAGCATCCGCCCAGAACGCGGATCGCCGACGAAGCCTGGCGCAAGAATGGTCTCATGGTTTGTCCCTTAGCTCTGGTTGGTACCCTGCCAGCTTGGACGGTGCCGGTCAATCCCTGCGCGTAGGACAGTAGACTGGTGAAGCGTCGCGATAAGGCTGGCTTGAAGGTCTGTGGTCGCTGCCGCTCACCCCTCAAGGGAGCAGCAGTCGATTGCGCTCCTTGCATTGCGCTCTGGGAGGCGTCGATGCGCCCAGTTGGCTATCCTGACCTTCTGGAGGAATCAAAACGCTTGGGATGTTTCCCTCACACCTGAAGGCGGGGCGTCTGGTGACACCTTGCCATCCTGGTTCACGGATTGGGAGGGTAAGGACGGTCAAGATGCACCAAGAATCACGAGGCCAGCTCGGTACCTGGGCTGATAATGAGCAGGGCCGCGACGGAGTTGGTCGGATCGCCTCACTTGCTTTGTGGCACATCAGCGTCGTTATGAACAGGGGGTCTGGATCAGACCGCCAGACCCCGATTCCCGTTACACGATATCTCTACTGAGAACGTACCCGGTAAAACCGCGCCGGGATGGCCTGCCACTGAGGATCGCTGAAATAGTTTGTTCCACTGCTGAGGGTATTCGTTGCCACTGGGGACCAAGTGGGGTTGGTCAGGGTCGTGCTGGCTTCAACCACGACGGAGAGATTTGTTGCCCAAGAAGTGGTGAAACTGAATTGATTGGTTTGGATGCCCGCGCTCCCGCTCAGTATCACAGGATTCGGACGAACCCACAGAGCTGTCGGACGACCGCCAAATGACGACCCCCACCATTCCGTCGTACCGGGCAGGTAGTAAACAGTCGTGTTAGTGTGTCCAGTGAAAGGCTCGCCAAAACATCTGGGGGCATTACCTTCGAAATAAGCTCCCGTCAAGCTCGTGCAGCCGTCAAATGCGCCAAAATCGATAATGCCGATGCTTGAAGGGATTATCACGCTGGTGAGTCTGGTGCACGGATCAAAAGCGCTCCGACCTATGCTCATGGTTCCGCTTGGGATCGCATAGCTCCCAGTTTTACGCGCTGGACACCTGATGAGTTGGGTCTGGTTCCTATCGAACAACACGCCATCTAGACTGCTATAGGCGGCGTTGTTTGTGTCCACTGTGATCGCCTCCAAACTAAGGCAGTCGTAGAAGGCCGAGTCATGAATGTTGGTAACACTGCTGCTGATCTGGATGCTGGTCAGACTGCGACACATCAAAAAGGCTAGTCCTATTGTTTTGACGCCGCTGGGGACTTTATAGTCGCCTACTTTTCCTGCGGGACAAATCAGCATCTTGCTCAGGCTCTTGTCGAACAGAACCCCATCCTGACTGGCATAGACAGGATTGCTAGAGTCTACCGTAATCGTTTTTAGACTGGTACTTCCCCAGAGTGTAAATGTCCCTAATTCAAGGTTCGTTGTCTTGCTGCCTATCGCAAGCTGGGTTAGGTCGCCGCAGTTGTAGAATGCGAAATGACTGACATCGGTTACGCTCTCTGGCAGGGCGTAACCTCCAACCCTTCCTGCGGGGTATACAAGAAGCGTAGTAAGATTCTTGTCCAAAAGAACTCCGTCCAGACTTGCATATGCCGGGTTGTTTGTAGCCACCGTGATCGCTGTCAGACTGGGGCAGTCGATGAACGGTGAGTCCCCGCCAATGTTGGTAATGCTGGCCGGGATTATTACGCTAATCAGGTTGGTGCATTGAGAGAATACTCTCTCTCTAATAGTGGTGACAGGCAGGCCCGTGATGCTGTCAGGGATGCTCACGTCACCACCGGGTCCGGTGTATCCAGTGATGGTGATGGTGCCGTTGTTGGTCGTGTAGGTGTAGTCCGCTGCTTGGACCGAAGAGCCTAAGCCTACCGCCCAAAGGGTCAGGCAAAGGCTCGTCAGAACTCCGAGGTGTTTCGTCTTCATAATTGGTGCTTTCACAAGAGATATGCAGGTCCGGCTCCGGGTTGTTCCAGGACAGCACCCAAGACGCAGCTCCTCCCTCCTTCAGGCGATGGCACCTGAACCCCGGTCTCCCGACCGGTCCAACCCTGTGAAAGGCCCTGTATCTCACTCCTGAGCTTTCGGTTCACTGCCAGGAAAGACGATGGCCCCAAACGAGCTTCGTTCTCATGGCAGAAGTTCAGGAACAGACTTGCCCAGAACGGCCGCGTTTGCAAGCAGTAGCACCGGGGCGGAGGGGTCCAGGAGACCAGGTATCGGATGTCCGCTGTCCTGACACTTCCCGTGAATCAAAGTGCCTAGAATCTCTCTATGGGGGTGTAAAGAAGGGCACTCTAGTGGGTGGCGTCGCATGGAAGAGACCCAACGGGGTCGTAAAGAAGGGGAGCTTTCAAAGGCGGAGATGCCCCGAAAGCAACGACCCCGTCGGGAGGTCGGTACGTTGCCCTGAAGGCAGGGATGCGATCAATAGAAAACCCGCCCCAGTGAAGGAGCGGGCTGCGCAGATCCGGTGTGCTGGCTACTTGGACTTCTTCCTGTACCCGAGCGCGACCATGCCGTCCTCGATCATCGCTTTCTTGTGCACCGAGGCTCCTGCCGCGTTGGCGAAGTAACTTCCGGCGTTCCAGCCGGTGACTTGCCCCGAGGAGGTGCGTTCTGCCTCTAGGCGGCAACGGGCGAGGTCTCTGGTGACATCCTCCTGAGTCTTACCTTCCTGATACCAACGGGAGGCGGCTGGAGTGGAGGCGCATCCGACGGCGAGGATCCAGATCACGGTCAAGGAGAGTAGGTTCTTTTTCATGGTGTTCATGGGTTGAAGTCTACTTTCCGGCGGCGTGCCCAATGGTATCCCGGTAGCTGAAGGCCAGAGCCTGATTGGCCACGTCGTCTACGCTCAAACCCGCCCTGCGGGCGAACTGGCGGATCAAACGGGCTATTGAGGGGTTCAGGTTCACCCTGACGGTTATGGGCTTCCCTGCCCTCTGGGCGGTGTTGCGGTTGGTGGTGGGTTTGGATGGACTACGCATGTTTTTCCTTCTGGTTTCGCTCCAGAAAATCCGTTTCCAAACGGATTCCAATCGGCTGAGCGGCTGTGCGCGACTGTGGGAGATTCACGCCTTGTGCACATAGTATGCACATAGTTCTAGCACCATTTAGTGCAGGCGAACACGCTTTAACTCGTTGATATTGTGGTATTAGGAAGAAAGTGGCGACCCTAACGGGATTCGAACCCGTGTTACCGCCGTGAAAGGGCGGTGTCCTAGGCCACTGGACGATAGGGTCGTCAAGGGACCTGCGACTATACTGACCGCGAAAAGGCTGTCACGCAGAAAAATAGATCGAATTGCGCTCGCGTTTTGGTTTTCCGTTGGGTCTGCCCCCCCTGTTGGGGGGGCAGCAGCCCAAAGGACGGCACGAGAGAGGATCGGCTAACGTTCTACCAATCGGTAGTAGGTGGTCGCCTGGGCCGTGAGAGGACGCTCGATTTGCTGCGAAGCGCCGACTAAGGTAAGTAATTCCTCATCAGTCCATTGGCTGCCAAGACCCTCTACGCATTTCTGGAGCATGTACTGTTTTCCAGGTATGCCAAAGAGGGTAAGCCTGACACGGTCCGAAGACTGGCCGATATCTAGCAAGGGTTCTACTTCGATCAGGAAGATCCTCCCTGCGATCGCTAATGCGTTTAGGATTGGCTCACCTGCCTGGCGTTGTCCTCTCAGATCGTTCATGAGCAGGGAAGCGACGGAGGAGGCGCCAGCGGGCTTGGTGTCGAACCGGAGGTGCCCGACCGTGCGTGATCCCCCTTGAGCCTGATCGGGGTTGAGGTCGAGCCGTACTTGGTAAATCCCCTCACCGGCAGGCTCGAAGGCTGCTGAAACGATTTGGCTTCCAATGGTTTCGAGCTCCACGTTTTCCAGATGGGCATCCTTGGCGCTCAAGTCAAAGGTGAGTTGGGCCAAGTCAGCCCCGGCCGCGAGCACCAAGGGCAAGCTGCTGCTTTGCCCCACTAGCAGGTTGGTGGTTCCCAAGCTGAGCCTGAAGTCGCTCTGTGTATCCCGCACTACGATGACGAAGGCCTGTTCAGCGGCGAGCGGCGGGTTGCCGTCGTCATGGACGATGACGGTGACGCGGTTGGTGGTCCCTCCCTGGGATTCGGTGGGGCGCCAGGTGAAAATCCCATTGGTGGGATGGATCGTCGCTCCCAGGGGCGCGCCCGAAGCGAGGCTGAAACTCAGTTTTTGCTTCGGCAGATCGGTATCGATGGCGGTGTTGGTGACAGACAGGAGGTAACCCTCGTTGATCGTTCGATTGGGGATGGCCGAGAGGATGGGGGGTTGGTTGTCGACGTCCACCGCCACTTTGAACTTCTGAATGGCACCCATGCGAGGCGATCCGTTATCCAGGACCTGCAGCACAAACTCGGTGACGGTGCCGCCGTTGCCCTCACCGGTTACCCAGGTAATCAACCCTGTGTAAGGATGAATGACCACGTTGGGGGGGAGATTCGTGTTCAGGCTGAAGACGAGTTCGTCACCATCCGGGTCTGAGGCGATCGGTTGGAGGATGAAGGAGTCCCCTTCCGCAATGCTTTGATCGCTGATGGCCTCTAACACAGGCGCTTTGTTGATGCGGGTAACCTTCGTGCTGGCATCGGCCATGGCTGGCTGGGCTTCCCGGTTGCCTGCATTGTCGGTGGCGACGGTGAAGAACGCGTAAGTCTTGCCAAGGGCGCCGAGATAAATGGCGCTTCGATCCAGCGTTTCGGTCTGCCACTCTGTGAAAGGACCGCCGTCAATCGAAACGTAAACATCATAGAACTGAATGCCACTGCCGCCGGCGTTGTCCTGTCCGGACCAAGTGACCGGGATGCGTGCATAGCTTTCGGGAGGCAGACTGGTCACGACGCTGGTGGGGGGGATTTCGTCGCCTGCAGGAAGAGCGGCGTAGTACAACGTGTACTGTCCGGTGCTGTCACGGTCGAATAGATGTAACGTGTTTTCCACGACCGGGCGACGGGCGTTCCCGAGGAAAGTGCGGTCGGTGGTCCAGACGTTCTCGCCAAACGGGAGTTCGAAGCCGTCGGAACGTACTACCCGGACCAATCTGAGTTTCCCGTTTCCGGGTTCCGGGATGCGCAGGTAGGCAAATCCGCTTGGCAGTTTCGCGCTGATGCGAGCCTGAAGGTTCCCGGAAGTGGGTGCTTGGTCGACCGCGCCTTCGAGCACCACGCCCACTGGGCGGGTGGATCCGTCGCTGAGGTGCAGTGTGTCGGGGCGATCGTACAGGTCCGCGATGTCATTGACGAGGAAGTCCGGCCGCCCATCTTTCATGTCACCGGTCGCCTGGACGATATGGATGAGTTCATGGATCTGCACTCCTTCCACGAGGGAGAGTTTCTTGTTTCCGAGTCCATCCAGATGCTCAAACGTGGCAGAGTAGTCAATGAAGCCACCCAGAATTGTGGAGGTGAGCAACCAGCGCCCGATGGCGTTCGTTCCCGGCGGAATCTCTCCAAACTCCACCGAGAGGGAAGGCTGCAGATTCTGTCCAGCCACCTCCGTTGCGATAATCTTGAAGTCGGCAAACAAACCTTTCTCGTTGTCGACGATTTTTGGTTGGGCTGAATCAATTCTCACATCGCGGGCGGAACCATGGCCCTTGTTTTCGACCATGACCGCGAGCGAGTACGGAACGCTTGGTTCCACTTCCACCGTGAAGGGGTCGTCTGCAAACACCTCTCTTTGGTGGAAATACTTTACGGCGAGGCTGGGACTGGGATGAACGGTGATGCTGGTGGGTGCCAGCGGAACCCGGATCTGCAGGCCATCTTGCCGATAGCGGAGGAGGCCGCTGACCAGGAACTCCTCAGGGGAGCCATGAACGGCATCGGTGGTGGCAACGATGGTCCAGACGGCCTTTCCGGTCGCCCCCAGCGCGATCACCCCGTTCCCGTCGACGGCGGTAACGTCGGTGAGCTGCGGGGGCTTGATCGCGAAGAACTCGGTGGCATCTTGGCCGTTACGACGTCGGATGGCGACCTCCACCGAGAGATCGGTGAGCGGGCTTTGCGAGTTATTGACAATGTCCAGAGCGGCTTGGAAGCCCTCCCGGGTTACTACGGCCTCCTGCTCCAAGCGAAGGCGCACATGAGCGCAGACCCCGTCACCGTCTCCTTGGGAGAGGAAGTCCAAGTATTCGCCCCCGAACTTTTGAAGAGCATCCACGGGGTCGGCGTATCCTTCGGCCTCGGCTGCGGCGAAGGCTTCGAGTGCCGCATCGCAGAGCTCTTTCCAGATGTCCAGGGCGATGAAGACCTGGCTTTGGCCGGCGGGCACCTGGGCTAGGTTGAAAACGCCCGCATTCCAGTAATCGACCGATCGATTCCAGCGGTCGAGGGTGTCCTGAACCAGTTGGGCGGATACGGTGGCAGGCCGTTGGCTGGCCAGCAGCGTGGCGCGCTCCGCGGCGTTCACCTTGATGCCGTCTGGGCCGGCTTCATCCGTTGCTGCCGTGAAAGCGTCGGTCCAAAGGTCAAATCCATCGTTGGTTTCCCCCCGTACCCAAGCTTCATCACCAAACAGGTAGATGATGGGCTGGTAGGTCTTCAGCATCCGTTCCATGCGAAGCACGAGAGGTTGGACAGAGGAAGGCAGGCGCGAAGGATCGGCGGCCGTCATAAGCTTGAAGGACGGATATCGCAGCCAAGTCGGAGAACCCGGATCCAAGTTTTTCAGGCGAACCAGGCGGCTTGCGGGGTCCGAGGCCTTCGGGTCGCTGCCCCCTCCACCAGAGCCACCGCCTCCACCGCCACTACCTCCACCTCCGCCGAGGCTGTCACAGGCTGTCAGGATTCCGTAGGCACACTCAATATACTTCAAGCCCCCCACCAGGGGAATCTTCTTACCTGCCGCTTTGGCACAACTGACGATCGCTTTGAAGCACTTGTATACCCCGCCGGTGGAGAGCCCATCACTCATCTTGGACACGCAGCTGTAGGTATCTTTGCCACACTTAATCGCGTCGTTGAGCACGAACTTCAGAGCGCACTCCACGATGGCCTTCATCATCGCCATGGCGCAACCATCGCAGGAGCCTCCGGAATCGCCGCTGCTTCCGGGATTGCCGCCCCCTCCACCACCCGCTCTCCCTCCTCCCCCGCCAGAGCCTCCCGGATAGCCTCCACCACCCCCGCCACAATTCCCTGAGGCGCTTGCGTTAATGACGGCGATCGAAGCGCCGCCGCCCATTTTGCCACCGCCACATTCAATGACGAATTTGCAGTTCCCCGAGACCGAACACCCGCCGCCACCGCCCGAGAGGGACGCCAGGCTGACCTTCGAAGGTGCCGCGCCCGCTTTTGCCTTCTTGATAAGGAGAGGTACCGTGAAGGAGCTACGCGCCGGGATGTCCCCCAGGTCCTCCACGAGTAACTCGAAGATCCAATCCGGATGGGTTCCAAAACTGAGCGTGGCTTCCTTGGCGGCGATCAGGCCGTGGTTCTCCACCTTCAGGTCAATTTGCGTCACGTCAGCGGTGAATTCGGACAAATCGATTAACGGTGGGTCGACCGTCACGACTGGCATCGGGACGAACGCTTCAAAGACCGTCTCGATCACGATCTTCGTGCGGTCCTGGACATCGGTGGGGACGACTCGCCAGATGTATTGAACTGCCTGTCGTCGGGGAAAAGCCTGGAACTCGTTTTGCTTGCCTGCCACGACCAGTGTTGTTTCGCGGAAAGGGGAGTGTCGGTCTGCGGACACATGGATTTCGTAATAACCCTCGGGGAGTTGCTGGATCAGGAATTGGCCGGCCGAATCACTAACACCAGTGGCCACGACTTGCGTGGTGACCGCATCCTGAACCGTGATGGATGCTCCGGCGACTTTCGGCGCGCCTTCGGCGTAGAAGGTGTACTCGTCCACGGTGGTGATGAGCAGATCCCCTTTGGCTTCCGACAAAGCGCGGAATTGGAACGGCACGTTCAGATCCTGACTACCCGACTGGATGGCCAGGGTCCCGGTGTAAGGACCGAGGGGCAGGTCGACGGCGGGAAGCAACTGCAGCAGGATGTGGTTCGTCTCCCCGGGGGCCAAAGAGGGCAGGGGATTGGGAGTGGCAACGCGCATCCACGGCACCTGGGGCAGGGCAACGGTGATTGGCTCGCTTGGTGCCCCTCCCTGGTTGCTGATGGTGAAATCGACGAGGGCTTGTCCGCCCACTTTCATTCCAGCGACCAGTTCAACTGGGTTCACCACAAGGCGCGGTTGCATGGAGTCAACGACCACGGAAATGGGAATCTCCACTCGTGCTCCCTCAGCGCTCTTTACCTCCAAAACCACTTCACCTGGGAGAGCTGATGGCTGGATGCCTTGGATCGATACCTGGAGTTCAGCCGATCCCATTCCAGGAAGGTTACTCCCGCCAGGAAGAGTGGCGGTCACGCCGAGGTTTGAGGGTTTGGTTGCGACGGTGGTCTGCAGGCCGGATAGGGGACGATCCCCCAGATTCTGGATGGTGACTTTCAGGTTGGAGGTACCGCCTTCGGCGATCTTCAGCGCAGCCACTGGTTCCGCCTTCAGACCGTGCAAGGTGAAGCTGTCCTGGATGGGAGCGGAAGCCATGCCTGGGTGGGCGGCGCCGATCTCGTAGAAACCCGCTTCGCCTGGCAGGGGGGTGAAAGTGACCGCAAAACGCCCCACCTCATCGGTCAGTGCGGAGATCACACGCGTCATTCCGCGCAATTGTAGGGAAATGTTGACCAACACAAAGGGAGCCGGCCCCCCTGTACTGGTCCTCGTGGCGACACCTCGCAGAGGGACGGGTGTGCCTGCCACAGCGGCAGTCAGATCGGTTTCCACTTGCGCCATATACGCCGCAGTGACACGGAGTGGCCTTGCCAAGACCATGAAATTATTGTCCTCCAGAATCTCGTCGATACGGCCATCGGCGTCCGTCTGGACTACGATCCAGTAATCGCCAGCAACCTGCGGGAGGCGCACTTGGCGGGATTGGCCAAAGGCTTGTCCCACGGGAAGGTTTCCGTTGAAGACATACTCCGCAAGGAAGACATCATTGCCTACGGCTGGATCCGAGGAGAGAAAGATGCGGGTGACCCAGTTAGTTCCCGCGGAGGCAAGCCCTTGGTTCCTCACGCGGTAGGCGATGTTTACGAAGCCCTCTGTCTCAGCCGAATCCGGAGCCGTTACCTCGGAAACCATCAAATCAGGGAGCTTGACATCGGTGACCACGAGCGACGCCACGCCTGGCGTGAAGCCAGTGGCGGTGGCGGTGAACTGGACACGCTTGTTGCCGTCCACCGTTTGGTCCTCCTTGGTGGAAACTGGCACGGTAGCGCTGGCTTGGCCGGCCGGGATCGTGAGGTTAGGAGGAACCGTGGCTTCGCTGGGTAGACTGGATACCACGGAAACGACGAGCGGTTGATTGGTGGACGCGTTGCGCGAGACGGTCAAAGTGGTGGCTACAGCCAGCCCTTCCGCCACGACATCCCTCTCCAGTGTCACGAAGAGGGAAGGGCCGTCGTCATCGGTTACCGTAAGGGTCACTGGGTCGGATTCCGCCAAACGCTCTCCGGAAATGGTGGCAAGGGCGAAGGCCCGCAGGACGGTGGTCTTGGGTCCGTCCACCTGGGTATTATTCAGGACTGCGATCGGGAAGCTGACCGAGGCCTGCCCGCCGGGAATGGTTACGGTGGCGGGGACCGAGGCGACGCCGGGATTCGAACTTTGGACTTCAACCGTCAGCGATCGCGGACTGACACTTCCCCGGGACACGGTGGCGGTGGTGGCTTCCACTCCCGCCCCTTCACTGACAGTGCTCGCGGCCAGGCTTAGGCCAAAAACCAGGAGATCATCGTCGAGCACGTCTAGTGGGATGGACGTGCTGGTAAAGTCAGGAGCCGATGCCTGGATCACATAGGTGCGGCGAGGTTCCACCAGCGTATTCTCCGTGCCTAGCACCTCAAAAGTGGCGGAAGACTGCCCGGCGGGGATGGATACGGTATCCGGCAAAGTCAGCCGACCATTGGAAGTCGAGGTGAGCTTGGCGCTGACAGCGGGTTTGTCCGCCCCGTTGTGGGAGAGGGTGGCGGTCAAGGAGCTTCCTTCCAGCAAAGCCGGCGAGGAGACTTGGAGGGTCAGTTGGGGATGATCTACATTCTCGACCGTAACCAATGCGCTTGCTGCCTGATACCCGGTAGCGGCAGCGGTAACGGTGATCGATTTGTCCGCAGTCGGGATCCCATCGTGTTTGGCTGCAAGTTTGAAAGTTGCGGAGTTTTCACCAGACTTGAACGTGACCGTGGCTGGCACGGTGAGGCTGGCGGGGTCGCCGCTGGTCAAGTTTACAGTCAACGCGCTCGTGGGGTCTCCATTGCGCGTGACGAGAGCGACCCAGTCCGTATCCACGGCGGTCTCCGAAACGGTGCTAGTGGATAACTGCAGGGCCAGCACGGCTGGGACGCTGGGGCTGGGGGAAGCACTGCCTGCGTTGTTACTCTCGTCCAGTTCAGCGATCACATGGTCGGAATCCACAAGAAGGGTGAGGGGCATTGCGCCTGCGGTAATCTCCCAGGGGAGAACGATTTGTTGGGTCCGGACCAGTGCGGCTCCTGCAGCAACCTCATTGGTGAAGCTGAGAATGGCGATGGGAACACGGATTCCGATTTGAGCGATGGTGGCGAGGTACAAGCTCTCCTTCCAGGGGCCGCTGGCCTTCGCCGTTCCTCGATTGGTGATGCTCCAGCTGAAGGTCGCTGTCTGACCTGGTTGCAGCACACTCGGCGATACTATTTGCGCGATGGCCAGGTCCGGAAGAGGCGGCAGGGTCAGGGTCAACCCGGTGGAGGAGTTGACATTCAGGTCGTTGGACTCTGCGACGGTGTCCGTCGCATCGGCAACCACCTTCACAACAAACGGGCCGGTGGGCAGCGGGGAGAGGAGAGGTAGCTTAACGGATACGGTCTTCGTGTAAGAGGCTCCGGGGGCAAGGTCCTCGGTGGCATTAGTGTGCCCTAGGGAAAAGGACTCTCCGTTCATGCCTGGTCCAGTGGCAAGGTCCAGGTGGTCCACCCAGGGTCCGCGGGCCGAGGCAGTTCCTGCGTTTCTGACTTTCCAAGTGACGGAAACGGGAGTACCCACCTGGGCACTGGCGGGTTGCACGGTCACAGAGTCCACCACCAGGTCGGGAGCCTGAATCTGGATCGCGCTGGAGGTGATATTGGTGTTGTTGAAGTAGTTAGTTCCCTCGAAAACCGTATGACTTTGGTTGGCGGCGGCAACAAGCCACCGGGTGCCTGCCATGGAGGGAGAAAAGATCAAACGGTTCGTCAGACGGAGTGAACCACCCGAAGGGAGATCCCCCGAGGCCGCCACCAGACCGAGGAGTAGATCGTCACCGATTTTGGCATCTGTGGAAAGGAAGAGCGCGTCTGACCATGCCGCATTCGTGACTGAAGTCCCCTGATTCGTGATCTGCCAACTCACCTCGACAGGTTCGTTCGCAACGACGGTTGTGGGCGCGCGCAAATCGGTGATGGTGAGATCCGTTGGTGGCTGAAAGACAGCTGTGCCGCCGTTCTCATACTTGAAGGTCGTTCCAGTGGTATCAGATAGAGCTGCAAAGGTGAGTTGGGTGCCATCCACGAGGACCTCCGAGGCGGTCAGGCTCGTGAGTTGAGTTGTGGACATTCGCCCGGTGTTCCGCACCGTGACGTTGTAGTTGTGGATGCCGGTGACATTCGGAATCAGGACGGTACCTCCGGTTCGGGCCTCCAGGTAGGCCCCTCCACGGGGACCGTTTGCTAACGTGCCACGCAAACCGGGAAGATCCACGAGGCTGCCATTGCCCTCGGCGTAGACATCGAGCGCTCCTTCCACCGTGGAGAGCGCGGGCAGGGAGATGCGAGAACCGGAGTAGGCAAAGAGTTCCAGCTGGTAGTATTCGCGGATGGAGGTTCGGGCGACCTTGGGAAGGTTGAGCACGCTTGCTTCCGAAGCCTTGATGGTGATGCTGGCGGAGTTAGTGTTAACGAGTTCGGTTACGGACGCCAGGGTCAACTCTGCTTGTCCTTCCAAGGTGATGTCCGCTGCTTGGAAGCTGGAGAGAGCGGGGAAGTTGCCGGTCATGTTGTCCAGCTGCAGCACGGCGTCGTGGAAGGAGACTAGCTGGGCGGTGGGGGTTCGAGTTGCACCTCGCAGAGTGAGGTTGATATTCTGAAGTCCCGTCACGTTGGGGATGAGAATCCCCCCGCCATTTCGGGTTTCGATGTAGGCACCCCCGCGATCTGGATTCGAGAAGACTCCGCTGATACTCGGCAAATCGATGGTGCTGGTGGGTCCATTTGCATAGGCGCTAATAGCCCCGCCGACGTCGATAAGCTTGGGCAGGCTGACCTCTCCCCCGGCCTGGGCCTCCAGCTTCAGATGGTAGTAGTCCGGCAGGCTCGTTTGCGTTAAGTTGGGGAGGGATAATCTGCTTCCGACGTCCCGCGCCACAAGCTCCATGGATGCCGACTCGGGTTGGATCATCCGGGTCACGCCGCCAAGGGTGACCTTTGCCCCGCGCTCCGCCGTGATATTGCTGGAGTCGACATTCGTCAGGCCTGGCAGGCTGTTGGTATTCCCATCGAAATGAAGGTCCGCTTTGTTGAAGGCAGTCACTTGAGACAAGGGCACAGTACCCGTTCCTCGGAGGGTCAGATTGATACGTTCCAGCGCCGTCACGTTCGGAATGAGAATTGCCCCCCCTTCGCGGCTCTCGATGTAAGCCCCGCCTGCTTTGGCATTCACGAGACGTCCCGACAGACCGGGTAGTTCAACGACACTACCGGCGTCTTCGGCATAGGCATTGATGGCTCCGTCCAGGGTCTGCAGTTTGGGCAGCGAGATGCGTCCTCCCTCATAGACTTCGAGGTTGAATCGGTAATAAGGTTCCACCACCACCTTCGCAAGGTTCGGTAGACTCAGGGCACTGTCGGGGGAACGAACCTCAATGTAGAAGTTATGACTTGGCCCAGCGACGATCTGAGCCAGGCCCACGATCGTGGCCTTGGCTCCACCACTCAGGTAGATACCAGCCCGGTCAATGTTGGTTAAGGCAGGAAAGTGGTTGGTGAGCCCGTCCAGGGTCAGATTGGCGCCGGTGAACGTGGTGATTTGGGTGGTGGGCACTTGGCCAGTCCCCCGCAGGACCAGGTCTACGCTGTCCAGGGACGTGACGTTGGGAATCTGGATTGTCCCGCCGGAGCGCGCTTCGATACTTGCGGAGCCAAGGCGAGTCTTCCTCAAGCTGCCGGTAAGACCTCGCAGATCGACGAGTGCGTCATCGGCCTCGGCATAGGCGTCGAGAGCACCGTCGACTTGCGCAAGCTTAGGCAGACTGATCTTGCCTCCATAGGTTGCCACCAGGTCGAGTCGATAGTAGTCTGGCACGGCTGCCGAGGTGACGTCTGGCAGATCGAGGAGGCTTCCTGGGTCGGATGCTTCCAGGTTAATGGATCCGTTGACACTTTGAGAAAGTCGGCTCAGGCCGGGCAGCCGGATGCTTGCACCGTCCTTGGCATAGACCGCTGTGCCTTGGTGAGTCAAGGTGCCTCCGGCCGTGAAGCTTGAGGCAGACCCCGACACCTCCAATGTGCCACCGGCAAGGGTCAGGGTGCCGTTTACTGTGGAAACTCCGTCTGTCAGTTCGAGGGTGCCGTCGCTGAGCAGAAAGTGTCCCGTACAGCGCAGGCTGCGGATGCGTGAGAAGCCGGAACCGTGCTCAACTCTGGCCCCGGCCGTCAGACTGATCACCACATCGTCTTCCGAGGTGGGGAGTTCGTCCCCCGCCCAGTTGGCGGCTGTCTCCCAGAGGCTGTCCCCTCCCTCCCCATCCCAAGTGAGAGTGGCGCCCATGCCAACGTTGGGTGCGAACACAAGGCACAATCCCAAGAGTAGAGGAAGATAAGTATTCACGTTAATCTTAATTAGAAACAACCTTCCTTACCTACTCTCTTCCTTGAAGGCGAGCAAGCAGCTTCTTGTGAACGGGTCAAGATTGACCCATCCACATTACTTTGTCCTCCAGACTATTGCGCAGACTGTACGGGACTCACGAGGAAATCGTCGAAAGCGATGGGCGTACCAGCGAAGGGGCTGCCAAAGACCATGGGGCGCCCGGACTTGGGTTCCTCCTTGTCCTGGTTTTCGATCAACCATTCCGTCGGCTCCGGGCTTTCCTGCTTCCAGGCTTTGCCACGCACCGTCCAGCCTCCGCCCGACGTCGGCGCGATCTGAAGACGGAGTTGAGTCCATTGGCCGGAGGGCCACTCCCAGGACGCCGTTTTCTGGAGGGTGTCGCCGCGGAACAATTCTACCTGTTTCTTGGCTGGGGAAACTTGAAGCCGATGCCCGCTGGCTCCACCAAGGCCAACCGCGAACGTTGGGAATCGCCGGCCTTTGCCAGTGGAGAAGAAACGCGCGGATACTTCGCAGCCTTCCTTGACCGATGAGCCGAACAGAATTCCGTAGGTCTCGAGCGGCGCGCCGGGAAGCTCGAGCACCTTGTTGGTACCCTGGTCCCGGACTGCGAATGCCCCGTCCAGGATCAACATGCCCGCTGGCGGCTTTCCGACTTCCGACTTCTCAAAATCGTTCTTATATTCGATGGGACTCTGGGCCAGTGCCTGAAAAGCCACAACGAGTAGGAGTCCTGTGTGACCGAAACCTAGCGCCTTCCTTCCATCGAACCTGAGTGTCGAATTCTTCGATTTCATGATACCATGTTTCTTTCTCAGCAGACGGTCTTACGCCTGCAAGCGGTGGTGAACTCTCGCTTCTTTAGTTATCGCGGAGCGCGTCAATAAGGCGGCCCCGCATGGACGAACGAGTGGCCACGAGGCACCAGATCAACCCGTTCACCAGGATTGCGCTGAGGAGCAGCGCGACCGTGCCGTACGCGGCCTTGGGACCCGGCCCTAGGAGGCTGGGAGCAACGGCGAATAGGGCGGCGACGCTTCCGATGCCTAACCCGGCGAGGAGTAGCACCGCATGCTCCAGCAACACCATACGCTCCAGCGTCGCTCTACGGTAGCCCAGCGCTAGCAAGAGACCCATTTCAGCTCTACGCTCCAACACGTTACGCAGGACGATGGCCCCGAGGCCCACGCTGCCGAGCAGAACTCCCAGGCCGCCCAGGATCTGGAAAGTGCCCAGGTAGGTGTTCTGCACCGCGTTCAGTGTATTCAGACGTTGAGCGGTGGAGACACATTCGAGTCCAAAGTCCTGAAGACTGCGGGTGAGCGATTCCGAAACGAGAGGAGCTTTCTCACTGGCGGATTCGACCAGGAAGAGCCGGTAACCAGCTTGGCTGGGAAAGTTCGTGGCGAACGCCTGTTCTGAGATGACCACGCTACCTTGGAGAATGGACCCGCTGAGGGAGGCTACCAGTTTTAGCACGACGTCCTGTCCGTTGTCCCCGCGGTAGACCAAGGTATCGCCGATCTTCTTGCCGAGGGCGTACACGATCGAGGCTTCATCCGCAATCGCGGGTATGGTTCCGTCATTTTCGTGTTTGCCCAGCAAAGACCAGGGGCTTTCCCCGGCAGGTGTATCACCTTGCCTGGCGAAAAGGAACGCATCCCGTTGCGCGAGCAGGTCCTGATTCACTCCGAGAAGCTGAGGGTTCTGCGCTCGATTCAAGTTGAGGCAGCTTGCTTCGTCGCCTTCGCGGAGGCGGAAAGGCACCAGAAAGGTATTCGTCAGGATTTCAGGGTTCAGGTTGTAGGTTTCTCTGCCCTTGGTGGAGTTGGGGTCGAAGACCAAGGGGCGTGTGGATTGTCCCAACAACGTGAAGCCGCCAGTTCCACTTTGCCGACGGGTACTACTCGCGTCCGTCTGCAGCCGGAAGACGCCGATGGAGGCGACCAGGAAGCAACCGCAAGCCAAGAGGGTGATGACCGCCAGACTTCGGGAGGGGTGGCGCGATAAACTCCGCAAAGAGAGCTCCGTCACCGAGAGTTTTGCCTTGGATTCTCCGCGGACACTCTTTCGGAGGTAGGCCTGGCAGAAGAGGATTCCGCTGGCCAGGAGAGTCGCACCTGCCCCGAAAAACAGGGCTGCGCTGTTCTGTCGAGCCAGGACGCCGGTCGCTGCGAAACTGAGAGACCCGACCAGGAGCACCAGGCCCGTCCCCACCGGCAGGGTGACCGACTTGGGGCGGAAGGAGGAAGCGGTGGTGGAAAGGTCGCGGGCAAGCAAGGAACGGGGACTATGGCGGGTGTAGCGCCGAAGGGCGAAGGCGACGACCAAGGTGGTCAGGAGGATGGCGGTTCCCACGCCGGTCAGGAGGGTACCGAAGTTAGCTTCAAAAAGGAGGGTAGCCGAACTGACCGCACTGCGCCAGATCGTGGAGAGACCATGCAACATCAGTTTTGCATAGTGCATTCCCACCCACGCGCCCGCGGCGGAAGCCGCTAGAGCCAGGATCACTCCTTCCAGGAGAAGCACCCGGCAAGTCTGGCGCACAGTAAAGCCGAGGGCGAGAAGCAGGCCAATTTCCGGGGATCGATGTTCCAGGCTAAGTTGGTAGAGCGAGCCCAACAACAAAAGGGCCGAGACCATCAGGAAGAAACTGAAACCGAGGAAAAGTTGGCCGAAGTCCTGGCCTGAGGTCGCCGCCACAATCGCTTGTTCACGCACCGGCTGAAAATCAAGCCCGACCTGCGCTGGATCCAGACGGCTTAGGATCTCCTTCTGCAAGACGTTTACAGCTGTGGTCGCGTTGACCCCGTGAAACCGGATGGCAGTCAAGTTGCCGAACCGGTTGTTCCAGAGCTTCTGGCCAGCCTCAAGGCTGACGAAAGCTTTCGGCGTTCCGCGGTACTGTTTCCAATACAATTCATCTTTATCCCGAATGCGGTCGGTCGCGATCGGCAATCCGGTGTCCCAGTCACGGCAGTTCTGGGCGTCGGTCATGCCCGGAAAATCCGGCATGAGGGACGCGTCCAGCCCTGGAGTCTCCATGCCCAGTACCCCGCTCACTCGAAAAACCGCCGTCCTTTCTTCCAAGCCTCTTCCGAGGCCTACGACGAAGTAGCGGAGGGTGAGCGCGTCACCGGCTTTGGCCTTGAGATCGTCTGCCAACCACTGAGTGATGAGGATTTCGTCCGCCGCCAGCTTGCGGGCAAGCGGAGGGCCGTCGGTGGCGGTCACCATGGAGTAAGGGGTGGCATTTGTACCAACGCTCAGTTCATTGACAAAATAGGTGAGGAGGGGTTGAACCGTGAGCTTGGGGAGAACCTGCTTGCCCAGGCTGTCCGTGATTTCCTCGGTCACCTCAGAGAGCGCAGGATCGAGGAAGACCCGGGGAGATCGAATCTCCACGGCGTTGCCGGTGCGGGGTATAGTCCTCCACTCCAATTGTGCATCGGCGAGATTCCAGCGCTGCCTCAAACTCGCCCGGGCAGCACCGATGAGGTTGGTGGGAGTGGGGGCGCCCGGAGCGAAAACGACATTGGCAACGGCTCTTGCGGGGGGGTCTTGGGCTCCGTGGCCCGTCAATAGCAGAAGATTGGCTCGGCCTGCAGTGGCCACCTTCTGCTGGAGATCCGGCAGCGTCAGGAAAGCGTTCATCGGGGGAACCTGGTTAGCCTGGAGGCTGAACCGACCAAACAGTACATCGGGGACGATGGCATGGACACGGAGGCGGAGGGCTGCCACGGTGGATTCCTCCGGCGCGAGTGGAGCATCTTGCGAGATGTTCGTTGGTTTCTGGAGACGGAGGACGAGTTCCTCTCCTGGTTGTGTTTTCAGCTGGGCCGCCAGCGCCTCGCTGAGCAGGATGGTGTCCTTGGGGAGGGGTTGAGTGAGCAGTGAATTGAACTGGAGAACGTGAGCACAGCTGGCGTTGGAAGATGCGCCGCAAGCAGGGCAAAGATGTTGGGTGGCCAACGATTCGGCAAACGGCGAGAGTCGCCAGAACCTGGCGTCAACCCCAAGAACCTGCACCTGGTTGGCCCGTGCCGTGCCTTCAGAATTCACCGCCACACCGCTCAGCTGAAGCACTGGAGCGGTCTGCAGTTTTGGCTGAGCGCCTGGCATCTGCGCGATACCAGTGCGAAGCAGCCCAGCCTGCAGATCCACTGCGAGCTGATCGCGGAAGAGCCGGTCCTGGCTGGAGAGCGCGACGTCGGTGCGTCCGAGGCGCAGCACGGCAAGTCTACGAAGGCTGGCGCGAACCGAGTCACCCACGACGAGCGCTCCCACGAGGACAGCGGCGGCGACCAGAGCACCGAGGAATGTGCCGGTGTGAGCAGGTGCGAAGTGCAACAGGCTCCGGAGGGCTAGTCTCAAGTAACTCATGGAGGTGCTTCCTCGCTCCTAGAGCTTGACGGGCTCCAGCTTTCCCGCGCGCAGTTCGCAAGCGCGCTGCAGGCGTCCAGCCAGTTCCAGGGAATGGGTGACTACCACCATGGCGACGCCCAGTTCCTGATTCAGTTCCAGCAAAAGGTCGGCCAGGTTGCGCGCTGATGCTCCATCGAGAGCCCCAGTTGGCTCGTCCGCAAGAACCAACCGTGGCTCATTGATCAAAGCTCGGACCAGGGCCACCCGCTGGCATTCTCCGCCCGAGAGTTGACTTGGCCGGTGGTGGAGACGTTCGCTCAGGCCAACCCGTCGCAACAGATGCTTGGCTCGTTCCGGAGCCCCATCCCGCAAGACCTCGCTCGCCACCGGGAGGGTGGGAAGCAGTACGTTCTCAAGGAGGGTGCACTGCGGCAGAAGGTGGTGCGATTGGAAGACAAATCCGATCTCACGGCTGCGCACCTCTGCGGTCTGGGAAGGGGAGAGCGAGGCCACATCTCGACCGTGCAGGACCACTTGGCCTGCGTCGGGTTGCTCGAGGGTGCCAATAATGTTCAGGAGCGTGCTTTTTCCGGAGCCGGAAGGGCCGACGATTGCGACCGATTCGCCCGCATGCAATTCGAGGTCGACGCCCGAGAGGACGTTCACCGGGTTTCCGCCTATCGGTGCGAACCGCTTCTGGACTTGAATGAGCCGCAGGACAGCCGTGTCTGTTGCCATAACGACCTGAGAATAGGCCCAACTGGGTATTTCGTCCAATTCTCGTTACATCTCAATCTGCATCCCTAATTCGACCACCCGGTTGGGTGGGAGGGAGAAGAAGGCTGTGGTTCGCTGGGCATTACGTGCCAACAAGGCGAACAGACGTGCGCGCCAGCGCGGCATGCCTGGGGTTTTTCCGGGCAGGATCGTTTCACTGCTCAGAAAGAAGGTGGTTCGCTGCAGGTCGAAGACCAGATTTTGCTTTCGGCTGATGTCCAGCAACTCGGGAACGTCAGGCCTCTCCATGAAACCATAATGGCCAATAATGCGGACAAACCCCATCCCAAGGTCCTCAACTGTGGCACGGCGGCTTGCTTCGACGCGTGCTTCCTCGCTGGTGACGATGGTGAGGATCACATTTCGCTCGTGGAGAACGGAGTTGTGTTTGAGGTTGTGTAGAAGTGCGAGTGGCGCCCCGCGTGAGTCCCCGGCCATAAAAACCGCGGTGCCCGGCACTCGTGTTAGATTGTACGTCTGAAGGTCGCTCATGAGGAGGTCCAAGGGTACGATGGTACGCTTGAGTCGTTCCCGCAGGAGTTCCCGGCCGCGTCGCCAGGTTGCCATGATCAGGTAAAGCACGCCTCCCAGCACCAACGGAACCCATCCACCCTGGCTCACCTTGAGCATGTTGGCTCCGCAGTAGGCTAGCTCGAGGCCCAGAAAGAGAGATGTCCAGACCAGGACTTTCCAAGCTGGCCAGTTCCAGCGTTGATGGGCTACCACGGCGAAGAGGAGAGTGGTGATCACCATAGTGAGAGTGACTGCGATGCCGTACGCGGCTGCTAATCGGCTCGAGGAACCGAACCCCAGCGCGAGGCTGATGCAGGCCACCATTAACATCGCATTGGCAAACGGTACGTAGATTTGGCCCCGCTGTTGTGAGGAGGTGTGCGTGACGGCGAGTCGGGGGAGGAATCCCAACTGAACCGCTTGCATGGTGAGGGAATAGACTCCTGTGATCAAGGCTTGCGAGGCAATGACGGCGGCCGCAGTCGCCAGAGCCACCAGCGGGTATTGGGCCCAGGAAGGAGCGAGCCGATAGAAGGGGTTTTCCACGGTGGTAGGGTCTTGAAGCACGAGAGCAGCCTGGCCCAGGTAATTCAGCACTAACCCTGGCAGTACGAGAACAAACCACGCCTGCCTGATCGGCTTGATCCCAAAATGCCCCATGTCCGCATAAAGCGCTTCGGCACCGGTCACTGCCAGAAATACGGATCCAATGACCACGAATCCCGTCCATCCGCCTTCGAGGAGAAATCGGAGCCCCCATAACGGGTTCAATGCCCAGAGCACTTTGGGTTCAAGCAGCAGCCCTCTTATCCCCAGGAACCCCAGGACTAGGAACCACACCACCATCACTGGCCCGAAGGCGCGCCCCACCCGTCCCGTCCCGTGCCTCTGGATGACAAAAAGGCCGATCAGAATGACAACCGTCAAACTCACCAGATAAGGTTCAAAGGCCCGGGTGGCCACATTCAAGCCCTCCACCGCGCTCAACACGGTCATCGTGGGAGTGATCACGCCGTCGCCATAGAGCAAGCCAGCCCCAAACACCCCGAGAGTCAGCAGTAACCGTGTGCGCTTGCGCCCATCCGCCCGGTTCGGCACGGCCAGCGCCATCAAGGCGAGAATGCCTCCTTCGCCCCGGTTGTCAGCTCGGAGCACAAAGGACAGGTACTTCAACGAAACAATGAGGAATAGCGACCACAAGATGAGCGATAGCACCCCCAGCACGTTGGCTTGGGTGGGTGGGATCCCATGGCTTGCATGAAAACACTCCCGCATGGCGTAGAGGGGGCTGGTGCCGATGTCGCCGTACACAACGCCCAACGCAGCAACAGTCAGAGCGACCTGCTGGGCGCGACCCGAGGATTCCTGTTTCATACTTTATGACATCACCAATAGAAAATGCATCCGCCTCGTCCGATTTGGACTTCAGAGGAGCTTTCTGGGAAATCGCGGGAGGCGCGGTGCGCGCAATCCTGGAGGATCGCCCTTTCACGTGCCGACGAGGTTAGCTGACGGGCTCGGCCTTGAAAGTGGCCCGGGTGCACATTTCACCCTTCGCCCCGTTCTCACGTCCATTTGTGAGAAATTGGTTCCCCCGCGCCCTGCTCCAAGTTGAGAGCCGAGCTTAGGCTGCTAAGGGGAAATTAGACCACACCACCGAGGAATTGTCAAACCAGGCCACGGGTGGACCGGCGTGGTATCCAGAGCCGCAGGAGGTTACGTGTTCCCTTCCGCTCGTACTCCATTCGCTGGGTCAGCCTGCGAACCAGGCAAATTCCCCAGCCGCCGGGCCTGCGATCTTCCAACTTCAGGCTCGGGTTGGCTTCTGGGGCCTTGGCAGGGTTGAATGGGCGACCGTCGTCCTCCAAGGTCAGCAGGAAGGAGTCCTCGACACAGTCTGCCCGCAGTAGCATGGTATGGATGGATGGATCATCGTAGCCATACTTGATGGTGTTGGTTCCGATTTCTTCAGCCACGAGTCGAGCGGCATAAAAGCAATCGGGGTCCGAGGGGAACTGTTCCAGAAAGACCAGCATCTCATCGATGGCGCCCATGAGGTCGCCGAGCCGGTTGGGAAAAGAGATTTCCCAATGCGCGGCGGTTGAAGTCGCCAAGGGCATGTCAGGCTGACTGCTTCGTGGCACAGAAACAGTCTAGCATGACCTCGGTTGAGAACAACCTATTTGATCTGAATGTGTTTGACGCCATTCGACTTACGGTGAAGAGTTCGGCCATGCAGATCGCGCAGACAGCCCTGGGTGGTGCCGTTGTCCTGAGTCCTTCAGGGAGGATGGATGCTGAGTGTGTGACCGAGTTTGAGAGCAGTTGCGTGAATGTGGTGATGGCAGGGAAGCGGGTGTTGATTATGAATTTCAACACCCTGAACTACCTGAGTTCCGTCGGGTTGAGGGCGATCTTGAACGTGGGTAAAATCCTGAAGGAGCGGGGTGGGCTCTTGGTGTTGGTTGCTGAGCCGGGCCCGATTCGCCAGATCATAGAAATCGCCGGCTTTCACAAAGTATTCACTATGTGCGCCAGCCTGGCGGAGGCGGAGAAATTCGGCCACGGGGGTTGCGAAATTCGAGTCAGCAAAGACTGGCGTGTGGATGTCATCACGATTCGAGGGAGGCTGGACGCGGAGAAGGCACCGGAGTTGGAGCAGAAAGGCCGCGAGGTGCTGGAGCAGAACTACCAGAAGTTGGTGATCGATGCGAGTGAGGTGGAGTACTTGAGTTCGGCTGGGTTGTGCGCGTTGCTCAACCTCCGGAAATTGGCCCAGGAACACCATTCGCGCGTGTTTGTGTGCGGCCCTTCCAGCACCGTGAGACAGGTCCTGCAGATCAGCGGGTTCGACAAGCTCTTTGTGATTCGCAGCTCGGTAGAGGAAGCCTTGGTCGATTAGGGCTTCTTCCCTAGAGCAAGAATGGCGATATCGTCCGACTGCGGGTGGTCTCCCGCGTGGTTGCGAACCGATTCCAGAAGCCGCTTGATGGCTTCTGCCGGGCTCTTCCCAGTGAAATCGGCCGCCTCGGAGAGCATACGGTTCTCGCCCAAAAGCTCCCCGCGCTCATTGAACGCCTCTGTAACGCCATCCGTGTAGAAGAGGAGCAAATCGTTCGGTTCCAAAGTCAGGGAACGGCTGCCAATGATCAGCGAAGGAACCACACCTGCTACAACGCTGGGTTCGCATGGCAGAAAAGACGAGTTGCCACGTCGGATGAGAAGTGGGGGCGGATGCCCGGCACTAGCGTAGGTGAGGCGGCTTTCCTTGGGACAGTAGACGGCACAGAACAGTGTAACGAACATATTCCGTGGGTTCTGCGTGGCCAGCGAGTCGCTTATCTGTTTTAAGAGCTCTTCCGGTTTCGGGAATCTAGGGGCCAGGGTGCGCACCAAGGTGATGGTGATCGCCATGAAGAGCGCTGCCGGGATCCCCTTACCCGAAACGTCGCCGATCACGCAGACGAGGCTCCCGTCCCGAGCCCGGAGGACTTCATAGAGATCGCCACCGACCTCGCGTGCGGGCTCCAGGAATGAACAGATTTCCAAACCGCTTCCCGCGGCGGGGATCGAGACGTCCTGCGTCAGGATACCCAATTGGATTTGCCTGGCGACTTCCAGTTCGCTGGCGATCTTCTCCTTGACCGCATCCGAATAGGCCTTGGCTTTCAGAAGGGACCTTACCCGGGCCTTGACTTCGAGGATTTCAAATGGCTTGACCAGATAATCATTGCCTCCGGCCTCGAAGCCCCGGGTCTTGTTCACCACGTCTTCCAGGGCACTCAGGAACATGACTGGGATCTCCCGGGTAGCTGGCGTGGCCCGCAACCTTCGACAGACCTCGTATCCGTCAAGTCCGGGCAAGACGATGTCCAGCAGAACCAGGTCGGGGGGTTCTTTCTCAATGCTGCGGAGGGCCTGCTCGCCACTCAGCGCCACGCTGAGCTTGTATTCGTCGCGGAGAGCCTGCACGAGGACGTCCACATTCGTGCGAACGTCATCGACAATCAGGATCCTGGACTCCGAGAGTTCTTTCATCTGGCGGACATGGTAGCACGGCGGTAGCCGGGCGGCCAAGGATTTGCTCCAATGGGCTCCGATGCGGTTGCTCCTCGCCATGCGGGGACTAGCATGATAGCATGGCGGTGATTTTGAATATGAAGATACGCGACAGTATTTTAGGCCGAATCTTGAAGTGGAGTCTAATTGCGGCTTTGGTTCCCTTGCTCGCAAATCAACTGGCACAGTACTTCTCGGTGCGTGTCGGACTGGGGAAGAGTGCACAGGAGCGCGTGGACCTGCTCGCTGAGCAAAAATTTGCTCAGATTGAGCGGTTTTTGGCAGAGCGGAAGGGGAATGTGGCTGTCCTCTGCCAGATGGGCGAAATCCAGGCAGCGATTCAAGCCACGCGTCCAGCCCCGGTCCGAAAACCTTCCGGAGGGGTGCGGCCTGCCATCACCACGGCCTCCCTGCGCCAATCGTTGGCGGCTAGCCTCTCCGCATATGACTATGAGGATATCCTGCTGGTAAGCGCCGCCGGGGATTTGGTTTTTTCGATGGGAAACCGTGCCGAACTCGGAACGAATCTCCGGACTGGTCCTCACCGGGAAACCACACTGGCACGAGCCGTGGAGATGTCCCGTGTGGGTCGAGCGACCGTCTTTTCGGATTTTCGCATTCAGAAACCCACCGGTCGTTTGGCCCTGTTTGTGGTGGCTCCCCTTCTTCACGGCAGCGAAGTGCTCGGCTTTTTGGCAACCGAAGTGAAAGGAGCCAACGTGCTCCGGCTGGTGCAAGACTTTGAGGCCCTTGGCAAGACTGGAGAAGTGGTTCTTCTGGCGCAAGAAGGCGCACAAATGCTGCTTCTTTCCCCGCTACGCGGTTTGCCTCAGGAGCTGGTGGGAGGGGATTTGCCTGGCAACCCAGGACAACAATCGGTCGCCCGCAAGGCTCTCTCTGGGGAAGCTGGCAGCGAGCGGGGCGTTGATTTTCAGGGTGTGCGATGCATTGCCTGGTGGCGCTATCTACCAGCAACCCGGTGGGGTGTGGTGGTGAAGATGGACGAGTCGGAAGCGTACTCTCGTCTGAATTCGCTCGCGAAACGGACCGTCCTCTTGACGGCAGGCGCTGCGCTGTTGGCGATTCTGCTTTCGCTTGTCGCGACACGGGGCATCTCCAGGCCGATCTTCGAGCTGAAAAAGGGGGTGCAACAGATCGCCGGAGGCGACTTCCATCATCGGGTCGGCATGACCTCGCAAGATGAGGTAGGGAGCCTTTCCCGGGCCTTCGACAAGATGCTCGATCGCCTGCAGGAAGTGACTGCGTCCCGAGACGAACTGAATGCCGAGATTGGGCGTAGAAAGAAGGTGGAAACCGACAATCGGCGGTTGGTTTTGGCCGTGCGCGAGACGACGAATGTCGTGTTGGTGGCGGACGCGGAGGGACGTTTGGAGTGGGCGAATGAAGCCTTCACTCGTCTGACAGGCTACACGGTCGAAGAGGTCAAGGGTAAGAGGCCCGGGGAGTTTCTCCAAGGGAGCGGGACTGATCCCGCTGCCAAGGCGCGAATCCGGAAGAGCCTGCTCCGCGGCAAAGGAATCCGTACCGAGTTGCTGAATTATCGCAAGGATGGCACGGCGTACTGGGTCGATATCAATATTCAGCCCATGCTGGACGAACGCGGGCAGCTGGAGGGATGGTTTGCCATCGAGGTGGACATTACGGAGCGCAAAGCTGCGGAAGAGGAGCTGCGGCTGCACGCAGAGAAGTTGCGGGAGCAGATGGACGAAAACGAAAGGTTCAACCGCCTGGCATCCGACCGTGAACATCGGATTCTGGAGTTGAAGGAACAGGTCAATAGTCTGGCTCGGGAATTGGGCCGGGAGCCGCTTTACGAAACCACAGCGAGTGAACTTGCCCCGGAAATGGCTGCGGTGGAACCGGGCGGAAAGCCTCTCCCGCCGACGTCTCCTTCGGCTTCTGCCGGTTCGGTAGCGGATTTGGTGGACAAAGCTCAGTTACAGCTTCTCCTGGAGGAGTTTTGCCGGTCCGTGGGCGTTCCGGGTGCCATTCTGGATCTGGATGGCAGGGTATTGGTGTCGTCGTGCTGGCGGAGAGTCTGCGCAGGCGGCCATCGGGAAGGGGAATCGACATGCCCCCTTTGCGAGTCCTCTGGCCCCGGGGTTTTGGCTCAACTGCGTGAGGGTAAAGACCAGGCCGTGTATCGCTTTCCAAACCAGTTGGCGGAGGCCGGTGCGATGGTCTTGTTCGAGGACCAGCCGGTGGCAACGGTCCTGGTGGGACCCTTCCATTTGCAGCCTGCAGACCCAGAAGCGATCCGCAGGCAAGCCCAGCGGCTAGGCTTGGAGACACCCGAGTACCTGGCGGCCGTGGCTGCAGCACCCGTCATCGCCCCAGATCGATTGCCTTCGATCCTTGGTTTTCTGCGCGAGTTCACCCGGCTGCGGATATCCGCTTCGGTGGAGCGTTTGCGGGTGAGGGAAGCGGAAGCGGCGGCTGCGCGGAGAACAGAAGAATTGAAAAGAGGACGGGCGGCGGCCATGAGCCTGGCCGAGGACGCCGTGCAGGCTCGGGCGGAACGCGCGAGGTACCAGGAGAACCTCGAACAACTGAACGCAGAGCTGGAAAGTCGGATCCGGCAGCGAACGGCCGACCTCGAGGACCGATCACGCGAGCTTCAGCGGGAGAATGAGGAACGGCTGAAGGCGGAGGAACGTAGCCGCTTGATCCTGGACTCGGCGGGTGAGGGGATCTTCGGCGTGGATGTTCGGGGTAAGATCACTTTCGTCAACGAAGCCGCCAAACAGTTGCTCGGTTACACGGACGCCGAGATGCTGGGGCAGGTCGTGCACGATCTCATCCACCACTCCCATGCCGATGGCAGCCCCTACCTTGCGGAAACCTGTGCGATGTCCCATTCCTACAGCCATGGAGAGCCAAGTCATCGCAGCGACGAGGTCCTCTGGCGCAAGGATGGATCCTTTTTCCCGGTGGAGTACTCGGCCACCCCGATGCGGAGCGAGCGGGGATTGGTCACCGGGGCTGTGGTGGTCTTTCGAGACATTACCGTGCGACGTCAGATGGAGTCAGAGCTCATCACCGCCAAGGAAAGCGCTGAGACCGCAACGGAAGCCAAGTCGGATTTCCTGGCGAACATGAGTCATGAGATCCGCACCCCCATGAACGGCATCCTCGGGATGGCGCACCTCGCCTTGCGGACGGAGTTGACTCCCAAGCAGCGCGACTACGTGGTCAAAATCGAGCGGTCCAGCGAACAGCTCCTTTCTATCATCAATGACATCCTGGATTTCTCGAAGATCGAGGCGGGAAGGCTGGTTTTGGAGAAGATCGACTTCCGGATGGAAGAGGTCCTGGACAACCTTTCTACGCTCCTCGGCGGCAGAGCATCCGAGAAAGGACTCGAGTTCCTGTTTGATAGTGATCCTCGGATACCGGCAGTGCTGGTCGGAGACCCACTGCGGCTTGGGCAGATTCTGATCAATCTCGCCAGTAACGCGGTGAAATTCACCGAACGTGGGCAAGTCGTCATACGATCTCGCCTCCTGCAGGCCCAGGGTCCGACGGTGCGGGTGCGATTCGAGGTTCAGGACACCGGAATCGGACTGGCAGCCGAGGAGAAAGACCGCTTGTTCCAAGCCTTTACCCAGGCAGATACCTCCACCACCCGCAAATTCGGAGGTACCGGTTTGGGATTGGCAATCTGCCGGCGGTTGGTGGGTTTGATGGAAGGGGAAATCGGCGTGGAGAGTGAGCCGGGGAAGGGGAGCACTTTCTGGTTTGACGCCTGCCTGCAAGCATCACAAGAGCCCGTCGGGACTCTCCCGACCAACCCTCCCAAGGCAGATGACCTCGCTGAGGCCGCTGGCGGGGTGGATCCCGCGGAGGCATCCGGTGCTGAGCCGTCCGTCGTGGCAGCAGGTTTGTCCCCTGCACCTCAGCCGGTCACATGCCCGCTCTCTGGAACTCGATTGTTGGTGGTGGAAGATAATGCGATCAACCAGCAGATTACGCAGGAGATTCTCCAAGCGCGGGGTGCTGAGGTGATTTTGGCCGATAATGGCCGGGTGGCTTTGGAGCGATTGAGGCAGGTGCGGTGCGACCTGGTACTCCTGGATGTTCAGATGCCAGAGATGGATGGTTACCGTGCCGCGGCAGCGATCCGTGCTGACCCGCTCTTGAAGCGTCTGCCGGTGATTGCGATCACCGCTCACGCGATGCCTGCGGACCGAGAACGGTGCCTCGCTGCAGGTATGAACGACTATGTGACCAAACCGATCGATCCAGATTTGCTCACGGAAACGGTTCTTCGATGGTTGCCTTCCGAGCCGGAGTCCGAGGACGTTGCGCCGTCTTCGCCGGAAGCGGCTGGGGCAGGGGAGGAAAGCGCCGTCCCTGCCGTACAATTGAACGCCCCGCCTGCGGAACCTGGCGCCCCATCTGCGAGTCCCCGGGAGGGACTGCGGAAGGGATTTCCAACGCACCTCGCTGGGATACGGCTGGCAGAGGGTTTACGGCGTCTGGGGGGAAGCCAGGAGGTTTACTCTCGTCTTTTGCAGGAGTTCGCCAGGGACCAAGGTGCGATCCTGGATCAAATTCAGGAAGCCTTGGATACGGGTGACATCAAGTCGGCCGTCGTCTACGCCCACAGTCTCAAGGGATCTGCTGGGAACCTGGCCTTGCCGGAGTTGGCCAAAACTGCGGGGGCTCTCGAAGGGTGCCTCAAGAACCAAGAGACTTTGTGGCTCAACCATTCCTTTAGCGAGGTGCGGAGAGCCTTGGACGAGGTTCTTGCATCCATAGCTGAATTGCCGCCAGTGGAAGGGCCGGAGGCTCAACCATCAGAACAGGAACCAAGCAACGGCCCGCTGGATGCCAAGAAGGCCGTCGAGCTGCTGGATCTGCTTCTGGATCGGTTCGAAGCCGGTGATTTGGACGCGAAATTATGGCTCCCCGAGCTGGTCGCCGCTTGTGGTGGACGCTTTCGCGACGAGGTAGCCGCCATCCAACATCACCTCGACACTTTCGAGTTCGAGCGTGCGGCGGCAGCGGCTGGACAGATTCGGGACCAACTCAACAACGCATAGCCCGCGTGAGTGCGTGAGTGCAGAGAAGCGCCGTCGCCGCTGCGCGCTCCAAGACCTGGCGGAGTTCCGCGTACCTTGCGTTCTGGTGAGGCCTAGGAGTAAGACTCCATCGGCAGACAAGTGCAGACGAGGTTGCGGTCGCCGTACACGTTGTCGATGCGCCCCACCGCTGGCCAGAACTTGTGTTCCTTGAGCCATGGAGCAGGGTAGGCCGCTTGCTCGCGGGTGTAAGGACGGTTCCAGGAGTCGGCACTGACCACGTCCGCCGGATGGGGCGCGTTCTTGAGCAGATTGTTCTGTTTGTCGGCCTGGCCGGACTCGATCGCCTTGATCTCATTGTGGATGGCGATCATGGCATCGCAAAACCGATCCAACTCGGCCTTGGACTCACTCTCCGTCGGCTCCACCATAATGGTGCCGGGAACCGGCCAGGAGACCGTTGGGGCGTGGAATCCATAGTCCATCAGCCGTTTCGCCACGTCCTCTACCGTGACACTGCGAAAGGCGCGCAAATCGAGGATGCATTCGTGGGCGACGAGACCTCCTGGGCCACGATAAAGGACGGGAAAGTGCTTCGCGAGCCGGTGCGCGATGTAATTGGCGTTGAGGATGGCTGCCGCAGTGGCTTGTTGCAGGCCTTCGGAACCCATCATGCGAATGTAAGTCCAGGCGATGGGCAGGATGCTTGCGCTGCCCCAAGGCGCGGCCGAGACGGGTCCGATGGCTTGGCTGCCGCCCGTGGGCACGACGGGATGACCTGGTAGGAAGGGGGAAAGATGCGCGGCTACAGCGATCGGTCCCATCCCTGGGCCGCCACCTCCGTGCGGGATACTGAAAGTCTTGTGAAGGTTCAAGTGGCAGACATCGGCACCAATGTCACCCGGCCGGCACAGTCCCACCTGGGCATTCATGTTGGCTCCGTCCATGTACACCAAACCCCCTTGGGCATGGACAATCTGGCAGATCTCCTTGACGCGCTCTTCAAAGACACCGTGCGTGGATGGATAAGTGACCATCAAAGCGGACAGTTTGTCGCGGTTTGCAGCAGCTTTGGCTTTCAGGTCCTCCACGTCGATGTTGCCTTGCTGGTCGCAGGCCACAGCGACGACGCTCATACCCGCCATAACGGCGCTGGCAGGGTTGGTGCCGTGCGCGGAGGTGGGAATCAAGCAGACATTCCGCTGAGTTTGCCCGCGGCTTTCATGGTAGGCGCGAATCACGAGCAGGCCGGCATATTCACCTTGAGAGCCAGCGTTGGGCTGGAGGGAAACGTCGTTGAATCCGGTGATCTCCGCGAGCCAGTCAGCCAGTTCGCGGAACAGCTGTTGGTAGCCCTCAGTCTGGGGGAGAGGGGCAAATGGATGGATCCGGCTGAACTCAGGCCAACTGACCGGGAACATCTCGCTCGAGGCATTGAGCTTCATCGTGCAGGAGCCTAGCGGGATCATGGAGGTGGTCAGCGAGAGATCCTTCGACTCGAGTCGCCGGATGTAGCGCAGCATCTCCGTCTCCGAATGGTACTGGTTGAAAACCGGATGGGAGAGGTAACCGCTTTTTCGCTGCAAGGCGGATGGAATGACTGGCTGGGCTTCCACCGTGTCCGCCAACTTCTCCAGGTTGACAACGGCCTTCCCTGGGCCGGAGAAGACGGCCAGAAGATCCTTGAGGTCGGCTGCGGAGGTGGTTTCGTCGAGGGCTATGCCCAGGGTATCGGGGCCAAGGACCCGGAGATTGATCTTCCGGGCTTGGGCGGCCTCCAGGATCGACTTTTCGCGCTCAGCAGGCACTGCCACGGCAATGGTGTCGAAGTAGGCCGAGTGACGCAGCGAATAGCCCAGCTCCTGCAGACCAGCGGAAAGCACCCGTGCCATCAGATGCACTCTTTCGGCGATCCTTCGCACCCCTTGCGGGCCGTGGTAAACCGCGTACATCGAAGCCATGTTGGCGAGCAGGGCCTGGGCAGTGCAAATGTTGCTGGTCGCTTTCTCCCGGCGGATGTGTTGTTCGCGCGTTTGCAGGGAGAGACGGTAGGCGGGCTTGCCTCGAGCATCTTTGGAGACACCAATGAGGCGGCCAGGCATTTGGCGCTTGTAGGCGTCTCTGGTTGAGAAAAAGGCCGCTGAAGGTCCTCCGTAGCCGAGCGGTACTCCGAAACGCTGGGCACTTCCCACCGCGATATCCGCTCCGAATTCTCCGGGGGGTCTCAGTAAGGCGAGAGCGAGGAGGTCGGTGGCCACCACGACGAGCGCACCCGATTCGTGAACCCGTTGCGCCAAGAGAGCATAGTCGATCGCCGCACCGTCGGTGGCTGGATACTGGAGCAACACGCCAAAGACCGTTTTGTCGAGCGTCCAGGTTCCCGGGGTTCCTACGACGACTTGAATCCCCAAGGCCTTCGCCCGGGTCTTCACTACTTCGATATTTTGCGGATGGCAGTCCGCCGCCACCAGGAACGTGGTGCGGCCTTCCGACTCCTTCAGCGACTGGCACATGACCATGGCCTCCGCCGCCGCCGTGGCCTCGTCCAAGAGGGAGGCGTTGGCAATGTCCAACCCGGTCAGATCGCACACCATGGTCTGGAAGTTGAGAAGACCTTCAAGGCGACCCTGGGAGATCTCGGCTTGGTAAGGCGTGTATTGGGTGTACCAACCGGGATTTTCGAAAATGTTCCGCTGGATCACGGGGGGAACAATGCAGTCGGAGAAGCCCATGCCCAGGTAGGAGCGCCAGACTTCATTCCGCTGCGCGATGCTTCGCAAATGCGTCAGCGCTTCACTTTCGCCCAGCGGAGTGGGCAGCTTGAGGGGGGCGCCAAGTTGAATCGCCGCAGGGACGGCCGCAGAAGCCAGTTGGTCCAGGGAGTCAAAACCCAGATCTTTCAGCATCAACCGCATCTCATTGGGGCTAGGGCCGATATGACGCCGCGGAAAAACGTCAACATGACTCAACCTGGAAGGCTCTTTGCTGCTGCTGTCAAAACTGTACGTCGCCATAGTCTCTTTGGTCTAAACGGAAAGAGGTCGTCAAAATGACGCCGCCGGGCTTCAGGGAAAAGGCCCGGCAGCTACTCAAACACGGTTGGGAAACTACGCCGAGGGAGCAACAAATCAACCTTTTAGTGTGGCTTAACCATGTGCTGGGCCAGCGAATCCACCGCTACATCCTAGGTGGAGAGTCTCGCCCCCGCGCTGAGCTCGAGATTTGGTTCTCGATCTGAAACCCTGTCGAAATACCGCCCAGCAAGCCTTATCGTTGAACAGGCTTTTGTACTTGATTCCCTGGAGCTTGGCTGGGAATGGGGGAAGATCATCCTTGCATTTCCGCACCCAATGTGCGGGAATACAAGGAGCTGTGATTCGTCGTCCTGCTGCTTTGGAAGCCGTCGAAACCGCATTATCGGAGAATCCGGTGTGCGCCCTGTTGGGGCCGCGCCAGTGCGGAAAGACGACCTTGGCGCGACACATCGCATCCGAACGCAAGGCCCGTTATTTTGATTTGGAGGAAGCGTCCAGCCGCGCCCAGTTGGAGCATGCTCCGGAGATGACCCTGCGGCCCCTGCACGGGCTAGTGGTCATTGACGAAATCCAGCAGTTGCCGGGTTTGTTTACCACGTTGCGTCCCCTGGCGGACCGGGAGGGCGTCCCGGCGCGGTTTCTCATCCTTGGCAGCGCCACGCCCGAACTCGTGAAAGGGGCGGCGGAGTCGCTGGCGGGTCGGGTCGGGTTCGTGGACCTGGGGGGATTCACTCTAGGCGATGTGGGAGCGGGAACTCAGGGCAGGCTGTGGCTGCGTGGCGGGATGCCCCGTTCGTTTCTCGCACCGAGCGAGCCAGCCTCACAGCGTTGGCGGCAAGGGTTCATCCGCACGTTTCTGACGAGGGATATTCCGCAGTTGGGGGTACGCATCCCGGCGGAGGCGCTGCGGCGGTTCTGGATGATGGTGGCCCATTACCACGCGCAGATCTGGAATGGGGCAGAGTTGGCGCGCTCGTTCGGCGTCTCGGAGACCACCGTGCGGCATTACCTCGACCTGCTGACGGGTACGTTTCTGCTCCGGCAGCTGCCGCCCTGGTACGAGAACCTGGGCAAACGGCAATACAAGTCCCCGAAGGTGTATGTGAGAGACAGCGGGCTGCTGCACAGGTTGCTGGGCATCGGTACCCACGACGCTCTGCTGGGACATCCGAAGCTGGGCGCCTCGTGGGAGGGCTTCGCCTTGGAACAGGTGTTGAGTGTGGCCGGGGCCGAGGAGGCGTTCTACTGGGGCACGCACGCCGGGGCCGAACTGGACTTGATGATGCTGTTGGGCGGCAAGCGCTATGGCGTGGAGTTCAAGTGCGGCGATGCGCCGACGATGACCAAGTCGCTGCACATCGCATTGGAAGACTTAAAACTGGAACGGGCGTGGATCGTTTATCCGGGCCAGGAGAACTATCCGGTGCATGAGAAGGTGCGCGTCTGCTCGCTGGCCGATTTGTTACTCGAGTTGGGGGCCTTCCTGAAAACCGAGAATCCTGGTTAACGTGCGGGCGGAGTACTGCAGCCTGACGCGATGCGCGGGGGGGGGACTGGTCAATCAACCCTGAGCTCCGGGCATCAGCGGTCCGCCTCCACTGGCTACATTGGGATGGGGATGGAGGGGGGCTGGAATCGGCACCTGTCGCGTCCTCATTGGCTGACGAAACTCCTTGAAAGTGGGGCGCTTTGGCATCTACTATGCTGTAGAAAGCTGGAAATCAACGAGAACGAAGACTTGGACGACAGGGATGGCGTGTGCGTAGGGAATGGTTTGGCTCAGTTCGGTCGCCCGGAGGTAGGTGCGCGCCCTTTTGCTCGTGTCGGTCGGAGTTCTCAACGGACGGCTGGCTGGGACAATATGACAAACCTGGTCGCAATCACGAACATGGTTTTGATGGCGCTGCTGCCCGAATTCTCGGACGCAGCAGCGAAACTAAAGCTGCCAATCTCAGTCCCTATACAACAGAAGGACATAGCGTGGTTTGGTTGCGACTTGCCCCGGGCGCTCACAGTCGATCTTCGCCTCCGCTCAGGGGCGCTTCTGAGTTACTATTCTGGCGGGGTGCATCACATACAGCTTCGCTCCTCCTACTTCTTGCTTCAGAACCCGGATGACATCCCCAAATTCTACGGCACCCCAAAACTAAGCCAGCAGGAGTGTCTTGAGTTAGCCATGAAGGCGGTAGACGCGCTCGGGTATACCAACATCCTGAATCACATGCCTTCCCCCGAAGTCGAGGTGGGGCCAAAAGTTGATGGTAAGGTTGTTCCACGATACCGGTTTGAGTGGAAGGACGCAGAGGAAAACGGCGCGTATTTGACTGCTCGAGTGGAAGTGGACGCGGAGAAAGGTGCCATCCCATATCTCCACTTGGTGGGAGAACCGTTCGAACGTCCTCTGCCTGTCGCACTGGCAAAATGGGAGCCCCATAATCGTCCGCAACCCCCCACTGACGATCTGCCAGTCGGCGCAGAGTTTCTGTCGCCAACCCAACAGAAGCGCTATTTGCACCTCCTCTGGCCCGATGTCGTGGAATTTCTGGAGCGCATTGGCCAGCCAAAGCCGACCGCAGAGCCGGAGGCTGAGCTGGATCTTGAGCGCACGAAATGCTTTCGACACCAAGGCCATCTCTGTTGCCAAATGAGAACCCGAACGGGGCATTTCATCTGCTATCAACGGGGATACGTCTTTCGATATGATGCGCCGGACTCGCATTCTACAAGGCGGTATGTCCTGGAAACGAATCTGGATGAAAAGGACTTTGTCACCAACTGGGTCTACGCCTACGACGAACTGGTGTCCCGGACGCGGTCTTTGCTTACTCAAAAGATGAAGTTGGATGTGGAGCGTTTCGGACTGGCCGGGCAGCCTCCTCAACAGTTTCAGAAAAGGACAATTCCAGGCCGCAAAACGCTACGCCGTTTTCGGTTCGATTGGGGTCCACCTCGAAGCCAGCAGGACGTCCGCCTGGAGACCATGGGGATCTTTCGGCCCCCCTGGGTAGATGTCGAGGTGGACGCGGTGACCGCCGAAGTGAAGTACTTGGGCTTGGACGTAACTCGCTTTGACCCCAAACCCGAGCCGGACTTGGGCACCGAGGCTCCGAACGGGGAGACCCGATGAGCAGTTCAGAGCCCGTACGATGACTACCGACTTTGATTTCGGCAATCAGTGCGCGGAGGAAGGGATGGATATCCTGTGACGAATCTCGTTCTCTGGACCAACATGGTCTTGTCCGCGATCCTGCCGGAGTTCTCGGACGCAGCAGCGAAGCTGAAGCTGCCCGTCCCGATTCCGATTACCCAAGCGGATGTGACTCGTTTCCACTGCAGCCAGATAGAAAAGCACCTAAGTGTGAAAGTGTGGCTTCGTAGCGGACCAAGTCTGTGGTATGCCTATGGAGGCGTGACAGCGGTCGAACTCCCCTCAGCGTACTACAAACTCCAGGATCCACGTGATATTCCCAAGTTCTTTGGCACGCCCAAACTGGGAGAGGCCGAATGCTTGGAGATCGCCCTCAAGGCGGTGGAGGCCCTCGGATACACGAATGTACTTCGCGGATTGCCCCCTACCAATGTCGAGAAAGGACCCGAGCTCGATGGACAGAAGGTCCCGCGATACAACTTTCATTGGAGGGACACTATTGATGACGGACGTGTCATCACAGCGGATGTTGAGGTGGATTCTGAGAAAGGAGCTGTTAAGGACCTCTTCCTGGTCGGCCGTGCGTTCCGTCGCCCTGAGCCCGCAGTAGCTAAACTGAGGGCACCTCCGCGTCCACTGGGTAAGAAAGAGAACCTCCCCCCCGAGGCCGAGTTACTTCCACCAGCACACCAAACTCGGATGCTCCAGGTGATCTGGCCGCAGGTGGTGGAGTTTTTGGAGCGGATTGGCCAGCCTAAGCCGGCAGGCGGCGTGGAGCAGGAATTGAATCTGGAACGGACTAAGTGTTTTCGGTTCCACGGTTCCTTGAACAGTGTGATGGTGACCAGAAAGGGGGAATTGATTTGTTATCAACGGGGGCAAATCTTCCGCTACGACGCGCCCGATGCCTATACCAGCGAACGATACCTCCTGGAAACGAAACTGGATAGGGATGATTTCGTGACCCAATGGGTCTACACCGACGAGGAACTCACCTCGAGGATAGGGCGGCTCTTGGTGGACCAACTGAAGTTAGATAAGGTACGGTTTGGTTTGGGGCCTAACTGGGTACTTCGGATGAGCGATAAGCGGATTAGAGGACAGCCAGCCCACCGTCGCGTTGTCTGGGATTACGGGCCACCTCGGACCGAAGAGCAAGTCAACGAGGAGTTGCAGGGCCTCTTCCGGCCCTTTTGGGCTAGGGTGGAGGCGGATAGTGTGACTGGGGAACTCAAATGCCTCATCTTGGAGGTAAGCCGTCTGGATCCTAAGCCCGAGCCAGACTTGGGCCCGATCGCTTCTGATCTGAAGCCGGAACCAACCGAGGACAAAGCCAAGCAGAAAGGAGAGACTCTCAATGCGAAGTGAACTTTGGATTGAGGCGAAGGGTTGCGGGAATGTGACGCTGAGGAAGATCGTCGTGCTTGGGCGCGGACTCTGCCTCTGGCTCCTGGCCTGGATGGGTTTGGTGTTGATCTCCACGGGCACTGCCCAGGCCGATGGGTGCTTTGTGTTTCGGTGGAACAAGGATATTGACATCAAGGAGCCGACGCAGAAGGCGATCATCGTGTTTGATGGCGGGCGGGAGGAACTACTCTTGCAGGTGAAGTACGAAGGGCCGTTGGAGGAGTTCGGTTGGCTGATTCCCGTGCCTTCGCTTCCGGAGGTAGAGAAGGGTTCCATGGAACCCTTTTATGAGCTGAGCCGAATCACTCAAAGGGATGTCCACTCCGATTTCAGAATGATGATGAGAGGCGGAGTCACTGCCGGTGATGCAGAATCGGTAAAAGCATTAGAGGTGAAGACCGTAGGTGCGTACCAGGTGGCTGTTCTCTCCGCCAAGGAGTCTGGGAGTCTGGCAGCATGGCTCCAGTCACATGACTATTCGATTCCCCAGGATCAATCGGGAGTTGTTGAAGAGTACATCCGTAAAGGGTGGTATTTCGTGGCGGTGAAGATTCAGCTGAACAAGGGGGACACTTTTGAAAGAGTGTCGGCTTCAAGAGAAGCGCAAGGCCCGCCATCACGCCAGGCTTTGCGGCAGATCTCCCAGCAGCTTGCGGAAGGGGAACTGCATCCCCTGCTGATAGGTTTTGACACGGCGAAGTGTGTTTTTCCGCTGACTATCTCTGCAGTGGGCGGTAAGCCCTCCGAAGTGTCGCTTTACGTGCTTTCCACCAGCCCACTCCTGGAAAACAGCCTCTATCAAGAAGCCCTCGACCGATACCACCAGAAGATCAGGGATTGGGAACACGGTCTGTCCAATGCGAACGAGAGGGCTAAGGCTGCTTGGGCGAACCGCGAGGCTTGGGCATGGGGCCGAACACTGGAAAGGTTCGCCCCTGGGGTGTTGAAGACCGGGAACGGAAAGCGGGCGTGGACGACCAAGGAGGTTGTAGCAATGTGTGAAGAGGAGTGGCCGTTTCGCGCGCGTGATACTCTTGGGACTGGGCTGTTGGACGATAACTTCAACTATGCCTGGTTCCAATTGCTGCATTGCCGTCCAATTTCCAGCCAGGAAATGCCCCAATGCATGCGGCAGTTCGCACGTCTCACAAATGCTTCCTGGTACGTGACCAAACAGGGTCGCACGTTCCAGCCAGAGGAGATGCGCGATTTGTACTTTGAGCCAGCCATCCCCATTTTGGCGCGGCTCTTGCGTGAACCGCGAGGTGCAGTGGGGCTGCTCACGGGACTCCGTCCTGCGTCAAACTCCGCCCTCGAGCTAGCCAGGAACAGTACGAACTCTCTGGAACGGGTCAATGCTTTGAAAGCCATGTTTTGGCCCAAAGACTCGCGATACGTGGAGACCATTCTGGAGTTCTTGCGCGATCCATCGCCCGGAATCAGGTACGAAGCCCTCAAGCAACTCGGAGCTCGTTGGGACGCCCAGTTTGGTGACGCCCTGGTCCCTCTTTTGCAGGATGATTACCCTGAAATCCGGGGAAATGCCGCCGCGCTGCTCCGCAAGTTTGACTCAGGTGCACATACCAGCCCCCACCTGGAGCTGTTCGGAGTTACGGATCCGGTCAAGCGATCCATCGCGCTGGCTGCGCTTCCAGAAAAGACTCCCCCTTCGGTAGCAAGGGAGGAATTCGTGGAACGTTTCAAGGCTCTCGATCTGGCCGACAAAGCCCTTGCGCTCTCCGCCCTTTCGGAAACGAACGCCGCTTTGATCCCGCGTGAAGAGTTCGTGGGTCTATTAAGTGTGCCGAGGTTCGAGATCGCCTATCGGGCGTTGTATTATCTGTCTCCCAAACCTCCTGGTGAGCAGACCCTGCCATCTGAAGAAGCGGCCCGCTTGGCTACGAACCAACTCGCCAGGCTTCGCCTGATCGGGCTCTCCTTGCTCGGAGCGAACGGAGACGCTACGGCGGTGGAGATCGCTGTATCCCTGACAAAGGACCCCAACGCCATCGTGGGCCGTTGCGCGTTCGAGCTTCTGCGGCATGTAACTGGCAAGAGTCTTTCCATCACCGACCCTGCAGAATGGGAGCGCTGGTGGTTGGCCAACAAAGCGACGTTCGTGCCCAAGAAGGAACCAGGGGGATAGACGATGTCAGAAAGGAACTGGTTTGGAGCGGAATCCGCGGAGCGTCATAGGCAGAACCACGGCAGCGCCGTGACCTTCTCATGCAGTTGCATCGGGCGCATGCAACGGCACACGATGTAGGCCTGTTTGGCCTGTCTGGAGTGCTCCTCCATGAAGCCGCCGGAAGAAGACGGAAGGGGGATCGGTGAAGATCATTCACTTCCTGCCTGCTTCGGTTTTCTTCACGGTTTACCCTGGATAGTCCCCCTTTTTCCCACTTGCCATGTTATGTAGCGACGGCGTGTGGAAAGACCACGTGGAGGCGCACCAGCGTTTTACGGTTCGGGCTACGACTCCAGAGATGGCAACGGCCTTCTTTCTTGCCCAGGCAGGATCACATTCCAGGGGGGCCCTTTCGGGCTTCCCAAAGAGCGTAGGGGATGGTATGAGCAGGAACGAATGCGAAGCTCAGTCCAAGTGGCACTCCAGCAGTTGCGGCAGGGGCTTCTCGTTGGATTGGCCGGTTTGGTGATCAACTGTTTCAAGATTCCCCTCTATCATAACGTTGATTTTCTTCTGGGATCGGCAGCAGTTTTGTTCGGGGTATGCCGATTTGGATTGGGGCCTGGATTGGTGGCTGCCTTGCTCGCCTACATTCCCACGTACTACCATTGGAACCATCCTTACGGTGCTGTCATTTTCGTCTTGGAGGCGGCTTTCGTCGGCTATTGGTGGCACCGGCGCCCCACCAGCGTCGTGTGGCTGGTGCTGATTTACTACGGGGCGATTGGGTGGGTGTTGGCCTTCGTCTTCTACCACCAAGTCATGGGGGTAGACCTCCTGACGACGGAATTGGTCATCGCCAAGCAGATGATCAACGCGATCCTCAACGCTTTGCTTGCCAGTACCTCTCTGCTGGCTTGGACCTACTGGCGAAGCAGGGATCAGTCCCCCAGCCAGGTCCCGTTCCGGGTCCTGCTTTTCAATTTGATCATCGGCTTTGTCCTGATTCCTGGCCTCATTTCCTTGAGTTTTGCGATGCGATATGAAGTGGCTCAATACGAGCGCGATACCGTAGCACAGCTTCGAAGTCTTGGCAGTTCCGCTCGTCTGCTGGTATCCAAGTGGGTCGAGGAGCACCAGCAAACCGTCGAGGGTGTGGCTCGGCTGGCAGCCCAGTATCCGACCGATCAAGCTAGCCGTATCCAGCCGCATCTCGATGTGATCCGCTCCCTAAACCCCGGTCTGCTACGATTGGGAATCATGAACGAGCGGGCGGTTACCGTTGCCTTTTCCCCTGAAGTAGACGAGAGAGGTACGGTCACGGTAGGCGTTGATTTCTCCAGCAGGGCATACTACCAGGAAATGCTAAAAACCAGTAAGTCCGTCGTTTCTGACCTCTATAGTCCTCTTTTCGGGACAGCTTCCAACGTCTTTGCGCTGACCGTGCCTATCTTGGAGGGAGGACACATGAGGGCGTTCTCCATCGGGGTCGTGAATGTGGAGGAGTTGTCCGGGCTTTTGACCCGGGTGGCCGTGACTTCGTCGAACCAGGTTTGCGTTCTGGATCGAAGCGGGCAAATTGTGGCTTCCACCTCGAAGGCGTTGCCCCTCATGACAACGTACCAACGGGAAGGCAGGTACAGGGTTATCAGGTTCGATGACGAAGTATCGCAACAGATTGCCGACCCCCAGCCCAACACCCCTTTCTTCGAACGTTGGCGGCGTTCCTACTTCCGCTATGAGCGAACCTTGAGTGAGGATATTCCATTCAAGCTGGTGGCCGAAGTTTCCATGGTTGGGGAGGTGCAGTACTTGCGGCGCTACGCGGCCTCTGCCATGAATCTGCTGGCACTGGTCATTCTGTTGGCGGCGGCGATCGCCTACGCGCTCAGTAGATCCATGGTGGCGCCCCTGGCGAGCTTGGGCAGGCTTACAACTAGTGTCCCAGAGATCCTCAAGTCCCATGGGGAGATTCAGTGGCCAAAGACCCTGATCGAGGAAATGGCTGTTCTGGTGGACAACTTTCGTGGAATGGCGAAGCAACTGCGGGCGAATTTCACAGCCATTGAAGAAGCGAATGTCCTGCTGGAGGAACGGGTAACCGAACGCTCACAAGCGTTAACCCGGGAAATTGCGGAGAAGCTACGTGAACAGGAAGCGCGGCTGAGTCTACTCCATGCCATGGAGCAAACCGTGGAAATTGTGATCATCCTTGAGACCGATTTCACGGTGCGGTACGTCAACCCAGCCGCGGAGGTGGTACTTGGCCAACCTCGCGACGCAGTGTACCGCCGAAGACTGGCGGAGATCTTTCAGGGTAGGCTCGACTTTGAAGACGCATTGAGGATTGCGGTCGGTGGTGAGGTCTATAAAGGACTGATCAGCGGGCGGCAACAGGGTGGAAAGCGTCTGGAACTCCACGTGACGGTGTCGCCCATTCGGGACCCGCAGACAAGAGTCACCGCCTTGGCACTGATCGCACGGGACGTAACTCGTGACCTGGAAGTGGAACGTCATTTGCGGCAGTCCCAGAAGTTGGAAGCGATCGGAACGCTGTCCGGAGGTATCGCTCATGACTTCAATAATATATTGGGTGCGATCCTCGGGTTTACCGAGTTAAGTATTGACGATTCCCCCCCAGACTCCCCAATCCAGGACAACCTACAAGAGATCAAGAAAGCCGGGCTTCGGGGAAGGGACTTGGTTAAGCAGATCCTCGCCTTCAGTCGCACGCGACTCCAGGAATTCAAGCCCACACAGGTGGGCGATTTGGTACGCGATACGTACCAACTTCTACGAGCCTCCACGCCGTCCACTATTGACATTCAAGTCCTTGTGGAACCGGACCTTCCGCCGGTGATGGCAGACCCTACCCAGTTGCACCAAGTGATCATGAACTTAGGCGTCAATGCCGTGCAGGCAATGGAGGATCGCGGTGGGTTGCTAACCATGGAACTTTGCGCGGTCGAACTGGATGAAGAAGATGCCCGTCGGTATGAACCTCTACAGCCGGGCAAGCACGTCCGTCTTGTGGTCACGGACAAAGGTCCCGGGATTGACTCTGCGATCCTGGGCCGCATCTTTGACCCCTTCTTCACTACCAAAGAGGTAGGCAAAGGTACGGGTATGGGGCTCGCTGTAGTGGAAGGGATCGTCAAGAGCCACGCTGGCGCGATTCATGTCTACAGCGAACTCGGGAAAGGCGCTTCCTTCCACGTCCTGCTTCCTGCAGTGAGCCAGGAGCCCAACACTGCATCTTCAGTTGTGGGTCCGCTTCCAACCGGGACGGAGCGTGTTCTCCTCATCGACGACGAGCCTGCTCTCCTGAGGATGTTGGCGCGAGTCTTGAGTTCCTTGGGCTACAAAGTCGAGGCGCACCAGAACAGCATGCAGGCGTTAAGCGTCTTCAAAGCTGCACCGCAGAACTACGATTTGGTGATCACCGACCAGACAATGCCTCGGATTCCTGGTCTTGAGCTGGCGCAGGAGATGCTGAAAGTTCGACCTTCTTTACCGGTGATCTTGTGCAGTGGATTCAACGACAAGGTCTCCGACGAGGTTGCACGCGATCGAGGCATACAGGCCTTTCTGCTCAAGCCGGTCCTCCGATCTGATCTGGCGGTTGTTGTTCGTAAGGTGCTGGATCGCTTGCCCCGCGAAGAACTGTCACGGTGAATTGTGAAACACCGGCCGATCCTCCGCGCGGAGACCCCTTAAGGAGGACCCGGTCTAGCTTGGGGAAATGGGCTTCCCAAACTAGGTCGCCCTTAGGCGTTGTCAGGGCGCCCCGGTACCCTCTTCCTCATCCCCTTCCGATTCCCACTTGGGATAGACTTCGGCGGGAATCTCCCCTCGGCGGATAAGTTCCTGGAGGTCCCGGATAATCGTGCGCCGAGCTACCCGGTACTTTCTCGAAAGTGCGGAGATATTCGGGCGGGCGGTGGATTCACGAAGCTGGCGTCGGATCTCCGTCTGGCGAGAGAGGCGGTCGGTCGACCGGCTCAGCAGATCCTCCACATCGACCCGCTTCGATCTCTCGAGGGCCTCGAACTGGCGTACGATCTCCGTCGCCCCGCATTCGGCGAGGGCGGTGGTGATCGTGCGCTTTAGGTCGTGCAAGTCCACGGGTTTGGTAAGGCAGTAATGGGCACGCCGGGGGCCTTGCAGAGCGAGAATCTGCTGGTGAACCTCCAGTGCTCCGGAAACGATGATGATGGGAACGTAGGGAATGAGTTCCTTGAGCTCGGGGACGTAGTCGAGGCCCAGTTCTCCATGGCTCAGGACGTGGTCCAGGAGGATCAAATCGGGTTTCTGCTTAAAGACCAATGCCAACGCCTCAGAGCCGGTTTGGGCCCGGACCAGCGCATAGTCAGACAACGCCTCCTCGTAGATCTCGTACTGGAGATCATCATCCTCGATGATGAGAATGCGTTTGGGGCTCATGGTTTGGTTCTACTGTGCCATCCTCGCCTCCCGAAAGCAAGACATCGGCTTTTGCCTTGACCGTCGTGCGCCGACATTTGATTCTCCCCGTGGCTCTCAATATCATTATGCGTGGCTTAAAGCGATCGGTGGCATTGGCGACGGCACTCACCCTGGGTGTTTGCATTCAGGCGGCAGTGGAGCGTTCAGCAGAGAAAGCGCCTAAAAAGTCGGCAGCCAAGGCCGTCAAGAAAGAGTATCCCGCGATGGGATCCGTCGAGCGGCTCGATCCTGCCCTCGACGCTCTGATCCCTCCCGACGCCAAAATCGAAAAATTGGCGGGAGGATTTCAGTGGGCCGAAGGACCGGTTTGGCATCCGGTCACCCAGAGCCTTTTGTTCACCGATGTTCCCAGGAACGTCGTCTTCGAGTGGAAGGAAGGGGTTGGGACACGCGATTACCTCTATCCCAGCGGTTACACGGGACAGCAGGCGAGGGGAGGGGAATCTGGGGCGAATGGCCTGACCCTTGACTCTCAGAACCGCCTGATCTTGTGCCAGCACGGCGACCGCCGAGTGGCTCGTCTGGAGAAGGACGGACGTTTTACCACCTTGGCCCGCTACTACCTCGACCGCCGCCTGAACAGCCCCAATGATCTGGTCTTTCGGGCGAATGGCGATCTCTATTTCACCGATCCCCCTTACGGCTTGAATGGTCTGAATAAGAGTCCGGACAAGGAACTGGTCTTCAACGGCCTTTACCTCCTCCGCCCGGACGGTTCCTTGGTGGCCTTGAACAAGGATTTGACTTTCCCGAACGGAGTAGCGCTTTCGCCGGACGAAAAGACCTTGTATGTGGCCATTTCCGACGATAAGGCCCCTCGCATCATGGCGTACGGCATCCAGGCGAATGGAACCTTGGACGCAGGCCGGCTCTTCTTTGACGCGGCTCCCCTGGTGCCCGGCCGAAAGGGATCGCCTGATGGTTTGAAAGTGGACCTCAAAGGAAACCTCTTTGCCACAGGACCAGGGGGCGTTTTAGTTCTCTCGCCTGACGGCAAGCACTTGGGGACAATTGCCACGGGCGAACCCACCGCGAACTGCGCTTGGGGCGATGACGGTTCGACCCTCTACATGACGGCGAATCAGTATCTCTGCAGGATTCGCACGTCCACCAAGGGCAAGATCGCCAAGTAGGCGGTTTCAGGGAAAGGAAGGCCTACGGAAGTCCTCCAGGTCTTGGAGTGCGTGCGCCCCTAGGTGCCGCTTTTTCCCCTCCCTTCCTATGCACTTCTGGGTGGCGTGAGGGCCTGGGAAAGCGGCACATCGCTGCGCTCCTCGCCGCACTCCAAAAGCTGTCGCACAGCGGAGGGTTCGTTGAATTTCCGCCAGGTCTTGGAGTGCGTGCGCCCTTAGGTGCCGCTTTTTCCCCTTCCCCCTTAGTCGAGCTCCTTCACGTAGACGTTCTTGAACTGGAGCAGGCTGGGAGGGCTGTTCCAGACACCATTCTGCTTCCCGCCATGGTGTTGGAATGCGATTCGTCCTTTGGGTGGCAAGCCCGGAATCTCGGCACCAGGCAGAACGGTCCTTCCGTTGAGAAGGACGGTGACCCGACTACCGCGAACCGTAATCTCAAAGTGGTTCCATTCTCCAACGGGTTTGTCCGCTTGGGTTCGAGGCGTGACTGCGGCCCGGACTTCGGCCGGCATGTTGGCATCGGTGCGAATCCCATACATCTCACCGGAGCCGATCGGCCAGCACCAGATGTTGACCTGGTACTTGCCCTCCCCCCGTAGGAACACCCCGGAATCGGAATCTGGCAGTGCCAACTTCATTTCCTTACCCGTGATATCCTTGGCGTGCGTGCCATCCGGCAGAATGTAGGGCACGCTGGGGTTTACGTAAGGTGTTTCCTTGATGCGCCAATCCACCTGCAGCACGAAGTTCCCATATTCCTTCTCACTCCAGAGGTTCTTGTCCCCCTTCGCTTCACTCGCCGCGTCGTAGTCGATAACGCCGTTCACGACTTTCCAGTGGCCATTGTCCCCATCGGGCGCCTTCCAGCCCGTCAGGTCCTTGCCATTGAACAGACGCACGAATCCGGGAGGAGCGGTGTTGTCCGCTGCGGTGAGGCTCGGCGTTGATAAGGTCGCGGTGAGGAGGGTCAGCGAGAGGAGAATTGGGGTGGATTTCATAGGGTTTGATTCTGTAGGGACGATGCGCCCGTCTGGAACCGGAGTCAAATCTTGTAACGAAGCCTGCTCAGGAAGCAGGGAAGAGCCTTTCCCAAATGGCGCGGAAAGAGGGGGCAAAATCATCCGGTTTCTCAGTCATCCAGCGCACCAGTTGCTCGGGAGCAAACCAACCTCCTGTTTCAATTTCATCGGGATTCAGGAGAAACGGTCCCTCGGCGACGCAACGATACGTCCAAACGAACTCCTGTCCCGTGGCCTCGCAGGCGGCGAGTTTGAAACAGCGCTCGGGAACATGGTCCAGGGTGTAGCCTAGCTCTTCTCGGACCTCACGGACCGCACAGGTGTCGTAGTCCTCGCCATGATCGAGATGACCTGAGGCCGAGGAATCCCATCGTCCTGGAAAACAGTCCTTCCGCGAGGAGCGCTTTTGCAGGAAGACCTCGCCCTTGCGATTGAACATCAGGACGTGAACTGCCCGGTGCCGCAGTCCTTCGCGGTGGACTTGCGGCCGGGGAGCTTGGCCTATGACCTGATCCTGCTCGTCGACCACGTCAAAAATCTCTTCGCTCATTCTGGGGTCGAGGCTAGTGCAGGGGGTGTCCAAGGGCGAGGTTTTTGCGCGTGCGTGCGGGAACGGTTGGGGGTGGGACTTTGTTGGCGAGATGTGGCAAGATTTGGTTGACTCTGCATCTAATCAAGGATAGGGCTTTTGCGCAGCATAACCAGAGCCAATACAAGCACATGAGTCAACCGACACGTTTCACCCTGAGCCAGGACGAGATCCCGGATCGTTGGTACAATATTCTTCCGGATTTCCCGGAGCCTCTGCCTCCACCCCTGCACCCAGGCACCAAGCAGCCGATCAGCCCGGACATGATGCATGCGCTCTTTCCGGAGAACTTGGTCCGCCAGGAGATGAGTCCCGATCGTTGGATCGAGATCCCCGAGCCGGTCCGAGACATTTATGCCCTCTGGCGTCCTACAGCCCTCCTGCGAGCGGTTCGCCTCGAGAAGGCGCTCCAAACACCCGCCCACATCTATTATAAATACGAAGGGGCAAGCCCGGCTGGCAGTCACAAAGTGAACACCTCGGTGGCGCAGGTCTATTTCAACAAGGAAGCGGGCACCAAATGCCTTTCCACTGAAACCGGTGCAGGACAGTGGGGTGCGTCGGTGGCGCTGGCCTGCCGCCTGTTCGGACTCGACTGCACGGTCTTCATGGTGAAGGTGAGCTATCAACACAAACCTTACCGCCGGATGCTCATGCACACCTGGGGGGCGACGGTGCATCCAAGTCCTAGCGACCAGACGGAGTACGGCAAGCAGCTCTTGGCCAAGGATCCCCATTGTCCAGGCAGCTTGGGGATTGCCATCAGCGAAGCCATCGAGCACGCGGTGAAGCATCCGCACACCAAGTACTGCCTGGGAAGCGTTTTGAACCATGTGTGTTTGCACCAGACCGTGATTGGTCTGGAAGCGATCAAGCAGATGGAAAAGGCGGGTGAAGAGCCAGACGTCATCTTCGGCTGTGCCGGCGGCGGCAGCAACTTCGCGGGCATCGCGTTTCCGTTCGTGCACAAGATGCTCACTGAGAAGAAGAAGTACCGCATCGTGGCCGTTGAACCGTCCTCCTGCCCCTCGCTGACGCAGGGCGAGTTGCGGTATGATTTTGGCGATACCGCCCAAACCACGCCCTTGATGATGATGTACACCCTGGGGCACGACTTCATGCCTCCGTCCATCCATGCCGGTGGGCTGCGGTACCACGGGATGGCTCCGACGGTGAGTCACTTGCGCAAGCTGGGCTTGATCGAAGCCCAGGCTTATCATCAAAACAAGGTCTTCGAGTGTGGCACTTTGTTTGCCCGCACCGAGGGCATTGTTCCGGCTCCGGAGTCGGCCCATGCCATCTGTGGTGTGGTGGATGAGGCCGTGAAAGCCCGCGAAGAAGGACGCAAGAAAGTGATCCTGTTCAACCTCTCCGGGCACGGTTTGCTCGACCTGAGTGCTTACGAGAGTTACTTCTCGCACAAACTCGAGGACCTCTAAGTTCTTCTGGAGTGGCGCCTCCGCTACCTGCGGGGGCGCCACTGCAGTCTTCTGCGAAGGAGTGAACTGCCTCCGGTCTGATGGATGGGGCGTTCAACACTGAGTGCGTTGCCACCGAGGAAGGAGATCGGGCTATGAATGGCATTTCGCCGGATCTTGGCAAATCGATGGAGGGTGAAAACGTCCGGAGCGGCAAGGACCGCATAGCCTCCATCGATGCGTTGCGGGCTCTGGTTATGTTCACAATGGTCTTCGTGAACGATATCGCTGGCGCTTCACCCAACATAGTGCCGTGGTGGATGCGCCATCTTCCCGGAGACGCCAACGGCATGACCTTTGTGGATCTGGTTTTCCCGGCGTTTCTCTTTATCGTCGGAATGTCCATCCCCTTCGCGATCGGTGGGAGGTTGAAAAAGGGAGAGGCAATTCACCTGGTTTTGCTCCACGTCGGCCTTCGTACCCTCTCCCTGCTTGGCTTGGGGATCCTCATGGTGAACGGCACACCCGATTCGGCGACCATGGGCTGGTCCGGGGCTCTCTGGGGGACTTGCATGTACCTTGCCGCCATCATGGCCTTCTGCGACCTTGTTCCTTCCAAAGGGATTCATGCTGGTGAACCAGGTCAGCTCCGCTCTAACCTAAACCGGCTCCTGCGTTGGATCGGGCTCCTGGTTCTGGTTTGGCTGGCCTTCTCTTTCCGAGGTGCGAAAGGCGAGAGAATCATCGCTCTGTCTCCCTTTTCGCTTCGCACAGAGTGGTACGGGATTCTGGGGTTGATCGGTTGGGCTTATCTGGTTGGAACCCTGGTTTTCCTTGCTGCTGGGACGCGCCGACTGGCTCTGCTCAGCTGCATGGTGCTCCTGTTTTGTCTCTATCCCGCAGACCGCAACGGCCTGTTCGAAGGCTTCTGGCTCGCGCGTTTCGTCGGCATTGGCGGCACACTTGGCTCTCAGGCAGCAATTACCGTGTTCGGGGTACTGTTGGCCACCATTCTCCTTACCCCCGAGACCTCTCCCCCCGTTGCCCGAGTGCGCTTCACGCTCCTTTTCGTGAGTGGCTGTTCCGCAGCGGCGCTGCTTCTGCATCCCCTCTACGGAATCAACAAGAATAGCGCCACTCCCCCTTGGTGCCTATGGGCCTCAGCCATAACCGGCTTGCTATGGCTGCTCTTCTACCTTGGCCTCGACGTCTTTCATGCCGGGCCTAGGCTGCGCTTCGTTGCGGTTGCCGGACAGAACGTGCTTATGGCCTATCTCCTACACAACTTGATGTATCCGGCGATGGACCTCCTCAACGTAACTTCCGCCTACCAACGTTTTGCGGACGCTGGGCTGGGGTTTGCGGTGGGAAGATCGCTCTTGTGTGCTTTCCTGGTTTTGGGGCTTGCCTCGGGGCTCAACCGTTGTGGTTTTCGACTTCGTCTATGAAGCCCCGGGGTTTGCAGGCCTGAGCGTCTTTGACAAGCGAATCCAGTTCCTCCTAAGCTCACCTATGCGATCTGGACAAGCGAACCCCGTTTCCGCGCTGTTGCCTCCTAGCGGGAGCAGGGGTGTGTTAGGATTTGTTGAATGGGCTAGGGTTGTGGTCGGCCTCACCGCACTCGGGATTTTGACTGCCGGCGAACCAACTGCCGCCCGATCTGTGCATTTGGGCTGGTTGGCTCCCGAAGGGAATGCGTTCTACAACGAAATGGTCGTGGAGCAATCCACCCCGGGAAGCTATTTCATGGCATGTGGATGGGATACCGGCTATTTCGGGATCCAGGAACTGATGGAGCCTGGCCGTAAGGTTGCCATCTTCTCGGTCTGGGATCCGACTTCGGGGGACAACCCGAACGCCGTGTCCAAGGAGGACCGGGTTGAGCTGTTGCATTCTCACCCTGAAGTGCGGATCAAACGGTTTGGTGGCGAAGGAACTGGTGGACAGTGCATGATGGACTTCCCTTGGACTCTCGGTTCAACCAACCGGTTTCTCGTGCGCGGTTCCGCTCAGGGGGAGAAAACCTCGTATTCGGGGTACCTGTGGAATCCTGCGAAGCAAGAATGGATGCACTTGGTGACCTTTCGAACCCGAACGGGTGGACGTCCGCTCAAGGGCTACTACTCCTTTGTGGAGGATTTTCGGCGTGACGGAAAGAGCGTGCGAGACCTGCGCCGGGCGCGGTTCGCAGGTGGCATGGTACGGACGGTGCAGGGGGAGTGGCAGTGCCTCACGCGGGCGCGTTTCACCGCTTCGGGGGCCGAGTGGGAATCGAAGGAGAACATTGACGGCGGACTGGCAACGGAAGGCTTCTTCCTGGCCACAGGTGGAAGTATCCAGGCCAGTCGGCCACTTCGGAGTGTGATAGCGCGTTCTCCCTCCGGAATGGGGATTCCGGGAGAGCCAGCTCCTCAGTATGTTCAAACTGACTTTTCAAAGGCACCCGAATGCGAGTCGTTTGCCAGGGAAGCCACTCGGATTGCAGAGGAATGGTACCCGCGCCTCACCGCTCTTCTTAGCGGCCCGGACCAGCCGCTACCCTACCCGGTGGTGAAGCTCAGCTTTGACCGGTTCGACGGAATCGCCGAAACGGGTGCCAACTCCATTCGCGTGTCTGCAGAATGGGTTACCAAGAAATCTCCGAAAGATTACGGCATGATCGTGCACGAGCTTTGCCACGTGGTGCAGGACTACAAAGGAAAGGGGGAAGGCTGGGTGACGGAGGGCATTGCGGACTATGTACGGTACGCGCTGTTCGAACCGCAGTCGGGGCGCCTCAACATTGATGCTGCGCGGTCTTCCTATCGCGATGGATACGGCCCTGCTGCAGCGTTGCTCGCCTGGCTGGAGAAAACGAAGCAACCCGGGGTGGTCCGAAAACTCAACGTTGCTTCTCGCGAAGGACACCTCGGAGACCAGGAACTTGAGGCGGTTCTGGGGGGGACGCCTGACAGTATCTGGAAAGACTTCGTGGACAGTCAGAAACAGAGCCGTTGATTCGATTGCTCCACGGTGGCATTTCCTCCGGCTCAGAGTTTGCCCTGGATGATCCGAGTCTGGGTGTCGCGGTAAATACCCAGCATCAAGTTGCTGTCGGACACTACCTGCTGAATGATTTGACCCAGGCTAGGCAATTCGAGCGGGTTGACGACCGCGTGGACGCTCTGTTGGAATGCCTGCATGGCGTTTAGGGTCTCAAACTCGTAGCCGAGCATGACGACGCAAGCGTGCCTCCTTTGGTTCATCTGCATGCGCTGCAGATTGAGCAGGGACACGTTTTCCCCCGGAGTCGAAGCGGCAAACATGAGTTCCGTGATCACCACCTGATATTGGACCTGGGCGAAACGGCTGGCGAATTCCTCGTGCGAAGTCAGGGCGTGGACTTTGTATCCCAACTCATAAAGAGTCGACTTGGCGGTGTCTAGCCAGTCCGGGGTGCTGAGGAGCACCAACGCAGGTTTGTCATTGGGGCCGATGAAGTCAAATTCGAGAGCCATGGTTACTTGAGCTTGAGGGTGGGGGAAGGTCCGGAACTTTTCTTGGCTTCCTGTTCCTTGCTGACGTGCAGGTTGGACAGGGTGGTGGTGGTTTCACCGCGCTTCTTCTTTACGTTGTCGATGCCCCGGCCGGTCGGGCCCTTCTTGGTGCAGTAGGCTATGGACGTCTCTTCGGTGATGAGGTTGTGCTCATAACCATCCAGACAGGCTTGGTCAAAGGTTCGCCACCCGAAGGGATAACTCGCCTCGATGATTTCGTAGAAGCTCTTGCCTTCTGCCTCGCCATAGGTGATGGCATCCCGGGTACGAATGTTGGAGCCCATGATTTCAAGCAGCGCCTGTCGTCCTCCCCCAATCTTGGGAGCGAGACGCTGGCTCACCACCCAGCGAAGAGTGTCTGCCAGGCGCATGCGAATCTGCTTCTGCTCTTCCAGATCGAACATGCCCAGAATACGGTTGATCGTTTGCCCCGCGTCAATCGTATGAAGCGTGCTCAACACGAGATGTCCGGTCTCAGCCGCGCTTAGGCCGATTTCCACTGTCTCCCGGTCGCGCATTTCACCGACCAGAATCACTTTGGGCGCCTGCCGGAGTGCGGCACGCAACCCGTTCGCGAAAGAGTTGAAGTCCGTTCCCATCTCGCGTTGGTTGAACGTAGCCTTCTTCTGTGAATGCACAAACTCGACCGGATCCTCCAGGGTGATCACATGAATCGAATACGTCTCGTTGATCTCGTTTAACAGCGCAGCGAGTGATGTTGACTTACCCGTGCCGGTCGCGCCCGTTACCAGGATCAAACCTGTCTTCTCTTGGGAGATCTGCTTGAAGATCGGCGGCAAGCCCAATTCCTGGAGTGTGGGGATGCGGTTGTTGAGCTTGCGGAGGACGACGGAATAATTGGCCCGCTGGGAGAAGATGTTGACACGAAACCGCGCTTTCCCCGCCAGCGAATAGGAGGTATCGCAAGAGCCGGTGGTAAGCAGGTCTTCGGTAAGCCGACGGCTATGCCCCATCAGGTTGAGGGCAATCATTTCCGTTTGGAAGGGGGTGAGACGTTCGATAGGGGGTTCGATGGCCACGGGCATCAAAATGCCGTTTGACTCCACCTGCGGTGGCTTGTCTACGGTGATGTTGAGGTCGGAAACATCTCGCTGAGAGTCGAGCATGCTTCCAAGCAAGTAGTCCAGTTCGTTACGTCGCATACGCTCTTTCGGTGGGGGCGATCAAGGTGAAAACTCGCTAGGAAAACGGGTGCACACGGCTATTCCTCATCCTCCGGTGGTGTGGTTAGGAACGGGCGGAACTTCCTCTTGTCTAAACACTTGTCATAGGCCTCTTCGGGAGAGATCCGCTTCATTCGCAGATGTTCCATGATCGAATCATCCAAAGGGGTGTTGCCGATTTTCTTGCCGACCTGGATCATTCCTGGGATTTGGTGAGTCTTTCCTTCGCGAACCAGGTTCGCCACGGCGGTCGTAAAAACCAGGATCTCCAAGGCCGCCACCCGGCCTTTGCGATCGATCCGCTTGAAAAGGTTTTGTGCCACCACCCCGCGTAAGGCCTCGGAAAGAGTGGCGCGGATCTTATTCTGTTGATCCGCAGGAAAGACGTCAATGATACGGTCGACGGTCTTAGCGGCACTTTGAGTGTGCAAGGTGCCGAAAACAAGATGGCCCGTACTGGCAGCGGTGATGGCTAGTTCGATGGTCTCCAGATCGCGCATTTCCCCTACCAGAATAATGTCCGGATCCTCGCGCAAGGCACCACGAAGGCCGCTGGAGAAGGTCTTTGTATGGACCCCAACTTCACGATGGTTGACGAGGCAGCCATGGCTTTGGTGCACAAACTCAATGGGGTCCTCCAACGTGATGATATGATCCCGACGATTCTTGTTTGAATAGTCGAGCATCGCCGCCAACGTGGTGGACTTGCCCGACCCGGTGGGGCCTGTTACCAGCACCAGTCCCTTGTTCAGCATGGAGAGCTTCTTGAGGACGGGCGGCAAGGGTGCCTCCATCTTGTCGAAGTCTTCAAAGGAGATGACTTTGGAAGGGATCTGACGGAATACCGCCGCAACTCCGTTCTTTTGGTTGAAGTAGTTGGCGCGAAATCGCGAAATCCCTGGGATCTCATAGCCAAAATCGACGTCCCCGGTTTCCTCATACACCTTGACCTTGTATTCGGGGGTGATCTCGTAAAGCATGGCCTTGAGTTGGTCGCTCTCGAGTGGGGGGTAATCCACTCGCTTCATCTCGCCGTTGATGCGCAGCATCGGCGGGTTGCCTGAGGAGAGATGAAGGTCGGAAGCTTTCTCTTCCAACATCAAGTTGAAGAATGCATCGATCTTGGCCATAACTATTTAAACGGCTTCCACCTGTGGAAACTGAAGCAAAAGAATACAACGCAATCAAGCCCAAGCATGACTTGAGCTCGGTTTTGTTCAGCCGACTTCAGACCCACGGACCCATGCGGTTCAAGGATTTCATGCAGGCGGCACTCTACGAACCGCAACTCGGTTTCTACGAAACCGTTTCCAGTTCTATCGGCAAATCTGGCCACTTCTTTACCAGTGTTAGCGTCGGCCCTGTTTTTGGACAGCTCCTCGCGTCTTGGATCGCCTTGAAGTCCACCACTTTAACCGAGGGCCCTCTCATGATTGTCGAGGCAGGAGCACACGATGCTCGGTTGGCCTGCGACCTCCTTCAGGCGTTGCGGAGAGGCTTCCCTGAATTGGCGACCCGTTTCCGATACGTGATCCTGGAACCTTCGCCCCTGCAGCGCCAAAGGCAAAGCAAAACTGCGGATGAGGCAGGATGCCATCTCGACTGGGTTGCCTCATGGGACGAATTGTCTCACATGTCCATCCGCGGTTTCATAATCTCCAACGAGCTCCTGGACGCCTTTTCGGTCCATCGTTTGGGCTGGGATCGGGTGAACCGATCCTGGTTCGAATGGGGCGTTACCCACGAGGATGGACGTCTCTGCTGGTGCAGACTTCCTTGGCAGAGGGATGCGTTTCTGCAGACCCTTCCTTCCGTGCTGCGGGGTATTTCCCGGGACTGGGCTCAGGCCCTCGGCTTGGAGCCCGATGTGGGTCTGATTGAGTTGCTGCCGGAAGCCTACACGATTGAAGTGGCGGCCGAACCGCTCGCTTGGTGGGATCGGGCAGCTCAGCACCTTGCCGAGGGTTATTTGTTGGCATTCGATTACGGTTTCGACGATGGGGAGGTTCTGGCTCCCCATCGGTTGGAAGGCACCCTCCGGGGTTACGACCGGCATTGCGTCGTAAAGGACCTCCTCATGAGGCCTGGGGAGATTGACATCACTTCGCATGTGAACTTTCGGTTGATCCGGGAAGTAGGCGAGCTGGCCGGTTTGAAGACACTGGTTTCCCAGGGCCAGGGGGCCTTCCTCACCTCGATCCTGAGCGACCTGTCCCGGGATGGGAAGGCTCTTAGCTGGACGGCTGGTGAAATCCGTCAGTTTAAGACCCTGATGCATCCGGAGCACTTGGGGCGGAGTCACCGGGTGCTGGTGCAGCAGCGGGAGAAGGTGCTGTGAAGACTCTTGATTCCATTCCGTTGGTTTGCTTCGCAGTGCCTCAGGAAGTGGCCGGCTTTCGGAGCTATTGCCGCCAAGGAGTTCTTGCCCGCATTCTGCTGACCGGGATGGGAGCGGACAATGCGACTAGCGCCGTTGAACAGGCGCTCCGCTCCTCCAGACCTTCGTTGATTCTGAGTTGTGGTTTTGCCGGAGGGCTGAACCCCGCGTTGTCGAGGGAAGCGTTGGTTTGCGGAACGGGTACGCCCGAACCTTGGCGTGCGAAGATGCAAGCCTTAGGAGTTCGTCCGGCACGTTTTTTGACCGTGACACGAATTGTCTCGGCCGCGAGTGAAAAGGCGCACCTCTGGTCTGAAACGGGTGCGGACGCGGTGGAAATGGAGTCAGCTGCGATCGAGCAGGTAGCTCGGAGACACAACGTTCCCTTTCTCTTGGTACGCATCGTTTCTGACGCCTGGAACGAGGATTTGCCGCTGGATTTCCAGGAGGTCCTCGATGCTCGGATGCAGATTTCAGTCGGCCGACTCGCCATCCGGTTGTTTCGTCAGCCTTCTCTGGTGATACCGCTAATCCGACTGGGCCGCTCAAGCGCCCGATGCAGTCGCATCTTGGGACGAACGTTGGCTACTCTTGTCGATGCGGAAACTTGCAGTAAGTGAGCGCTGGTCGACAGAGCTTGAGAAAACCTGAAGTCTGCCTCACCGGTCTACTTCTGGTCGTTCACCGTCCGTTCAGCCCACGTCCGGAGCATAAGGATCGCTTTGCCGAGGACACCGGCCGACCCGCGAAACTGGCCTGATCCGCGGGGTTGGTTGTCTGGCGTCCACCATTCGTAGAAGCCGGCGTGCTTCACCACGCGGTTTACCATGGGGCGAAGCTCGTCGTAAGCCTCAGCGTAGAGTCCATGCGCGGCAAGCTGCTGTACCATCCGTCCGCCGAACCAACACCAGTCGCCGCCATTCTGATAGGAGTAGGGCCCCATGGATCGGTTCTTAAATGTCCCGTCAGGGTAGGTCGGGTAGAGGGTGAGCCCGATCGAGCTTGCCTTCGCGTTGATCACGTTTTGTCTCATCTGAGCCAGTGAGCTCTTGATTTCAGCCTGGGACAGCAGGCCCGCTTCGATGGCAATCGCCGTGCCTCCGTGGTAGTAGACCGACGATTCATCGAAAGAGGGGGGGAAAGGCGAGCCTGCCAGATAGAGATGCGGCCGGAATTTCTGCCCCTTTGCGTCCCAGAGGTGTTTGCGCGCATTCTTGTGGATTGCTTTTCGGACCCGCGACCATTTTGTCCGGTTCGCACGGCTGTCGGCCAATGTGGTCACATAGTCGTTCACTGCCACCAGGAACATGGCGTTGTCATAGATGTCGATGGCTCGGTGCGAATGCTCGTCCAGCTCGACCCCCCAGTCGTGCTCGGGTTGGACGTCTCCCCAGTCTGCGGTGGTCGCGCCCCAGAGCAGACCGTACTTGGGTTCGAAACGCTCCTGGAGCAGATAATCCATGGCCTTCTCGATCCGCTTTCGAACCCGCATTCCACCCACCTCCTCCTCGAGGATCGAACGGTCGCCTGTGACCCGAATATAGCGTGCGATTGCCTGAATCAGCGAGGTTTCTTGATCCGTCTCCACCGTGTTCTTGTGGGCCAGCAGCCCCGGGGCTAGGAGGGATCGTCGATACTTATAGCCGACACCGGCTTTGGATTCCGGGATGAAACCGTCGACGATGTTGCCATCGTCCGCCTGGAATTTGAAGAAAGTGAGCAGATTCCGGCGGATGAGAGCGGGGTCGTTGACCTGCAGCGACATTTCAATGAAGGTGTTGAGGTCTCGAATCCAGACTTCCCCATAGGAACTTCCGGCCGAAAACCCAGTTCCCAGCAGGGCTTTTGCTTGCTGGAAGACCCGGTCAAGATTCTCGTCCGCGAGGATGGCTCGGGCCAACTCGACCTTAGAACCCCCTTGCGTTGAGGTCGCCGCTTGCGTGGGTGAAGAATGTGCGACCTCCCAGGTCGAAACGAGCCACGCCAGGAGGATCAAGGAGAAACGTCGGTACATAGGATGTGCTGCCCCAAGGTTGTACCGGTCGGGCATGCCAACATCAACTCCATTTGCTTTTGGGGGTGTATGGGGCCAGAATCCAGGAAAAACCGTGGTTACTTTCGCCCAATGACCGGTCCAGTCAAAGCGTTGCTAAGATTTCAGGCTGGAGGCCTAAGGCGTTCCTTGGGCGTCGTCCTTTGGGCGTTGGGGCTGGCTGCGCACATGAGCCAAACGCCTACCCTGGTGGCCGGGGGGTTGTTGTCTGCTCCGTTAGCGCCGGACGAGTTTGCGCTCGGCATCTGGCGTACGGAGGACGGGCTCCCAGACAACACGGTGAGCGCGATCCTGCAGAGTTCCGAGGGATACATCTGGGTGGGCACCGGTGCTGGCCTGGCCCGATTTGATGGAGTTCGCTTTGTGGTCGTTCCGCCCGCCTCGGTATCTCCCTATGTGCCCATCCACGTGAGCGCACTGTGCCAGGATCGACGCGGAACTCTTTGGGTCGGAACGCGGACTTCGGGATTGTTCCGGCTGGAGGATAGCCAGCTGCAGACCGTGCCCGCTGCCGTGGAACTGAGTGTTCGCAATGTCTCTGCCATTGCAGAGGACCCGATTGGGGCGCTGTGGGTGGGTACCGACGACGGATTGTTCCGGATGCAGGATGGGATTGTGGAACGATATGGTCCGAAGGAGGGTCTCATGCATCCAACTGTAACCGGGGTGCATATTGGCCAGGGTGGCTCCGTATGGGTGGCGACCCGCAAAGGCGTCTGCCGCATAAGAGGAGCCGGTCAACTTATGCCTTCCGAAATGGGGGATAATGCTTCCAGCCGAAGCCCGGAGTACCTTGGAGTGTACGAGGACCGGCGAAGGCAGCTGTGGGCCTATGGCGACACTTTCCTGCTCAACCTGAGTGAAGAACGACGTTTCAACTACTTCGGCGCCGTCGAACCCTCCTCTTCCCGCGTCTGGACTATCTATGAAGACCAAGATGGAGAGCTCTGGATTGCCACCAGTGGCCGCGGGCTATTCTACTTTCGCGACGGTAAGTTCAATCCTCTTCCCTTGCCTGACCATCCTGCGCTGAGTGATGTTCGGTGCCTCTTCCAGGATCGCGAAGGTAATCTCTGGTTGGGGAGCAACGGAGAGGGACTGCTGAAAGTACGGCGGACGCGTGCTACCTTCCATAAATCGGGCAGCGTTCTGCCTTCGGCCCCCGCCACAGCTTTGGCCGAGGATCCCTCGGGGGCCCTATGGATTGGGACCGACGGGGCTGGGTTGTGGAGGCTGCAGCAGGGGAGTTTCTCGGCATATCCATGGCCAGCTTCGCGGGAAGGGGCCGACTGCGTTTGGAGCTTGTGTTCCGAGCAGAGCACGGGACTTTGGATTGGCTCTTGGGGGGCGGGGCTTTGGACGCTCAAGCCGACGGGCTTGCAGCAACGGAGGTCCCTCCAGGGGTTGACCGACTCGGCGATTTCGGCCTTGTCCGTGGAAGCCTCCGGTGCCCTCTGGATCGGCACCGTAGGAGGATATGTTCAAAGATTGATGAAGGACCAGTGGACGACCTTCGGGGGCAAACAAGGCCTCCCAACGACACCGGTTACTTGCCTACTCGCTGAATCGAACGAGGTGGTGTGGGCGGCGTTTGAAGGGCACGGTCTTTTCTCCTTTGTCCAAGGGCGATTTGGCCCAGTGCGCGAAGCTTCACTCCTGGGAGAGCAGTCCATCCGATCACTCCTTCGGGACAGCCGGGAGCGGCTGTGGGTCGGGACCTCGCGAATGGGGGTGGCGATTTTGGCCCATGGGCAGGTGCAGATGTTGAATCGGCAATCGGGGTTGCCCGACGACAACGTCACCCAGATTCAAGAGGACTCCTCCGGCAATTTCTGGGTAGCTACTGGCAAGGGGCTGGCCCGGTTGCCAAAACAGCACGTCGAGGGTTTTCTGGCGGAGAACTCCCCGATCCAGGCTTATGTTTTAGGGAAGGAAGATGGGATCTCAACGGTTCGGTTCGGGGGTGGCTGGCCTTCCTCACTGCGAACGGGTGACGGGAAGCTGTGGTTTGCGGCATCAGAGGGAGTCGTGTGCGTGGATCCCTCTATCTTCGTCTTTGCCACCAACACTCCGATCGTGCTAGTGGAATCGATCGTCCTGGATGGAAAAGTGATCCGCAGACACTCCTTTTCCGGGAGCAGTCCTGATCTGCTTGAAATCCCGCCCGGAAGTCGCAGCCTGGAGATTCACTATACCGCGCCCAGTTTTGTAGCTCCGTGGCGAATGCAATTCCGATACCGCATCGACGGTTTGGATCAGGATTGGCAGGAAGCGGGGCCCTCTCGTGAGGCTCGGTTTAGTCGATTGCCTGACGGTCATTATGTGTTCCGTGTCACTGCGTGCAACAGTGACGGTGTGTGGAGCCAGACCAGTACCTCCATGCCCATCCGAGTGATGGCACCCGTTTGGCGTCAGGGATGGTTCCTGGCTGGAAGCACCCTGGTCATTGTGGGCGCTCTGGTTGGGATGGTGCGTTTTGTTTCCGTGCGGCGACTGGGTGAGAAGTTGCGGAGAGCGGAGCAGCAACGCGCACTGGAGCGTGAGCGGACTCGGATTGCGCAGGACATGCACGACGAGATTGGGGCCAAATTGACGAGGATCTCCTTTTTGAGTGAGTTGGCTGCGCAGGACCACAAGGCTTCCGAGCAGGTCGAATCCATTGCCCAGACTTCTCGTGATTTACTCAAGGCGCTGGATGAAATCGTTTGGGCCGTGAACCCCAAGAACGACACTCTGGAGCATCTCGCTGCCTATTTGGCGCAATATGCTACCGAATACTTCCAAGGTACGGAGGTGGAGTGTCAACTCAACATCCAGGCTCAGCTGCCTCACCAGTCAATGTCCTCGGAGACCCGCCACAACCTTTTTCTGGCTTTTGAAGAAGCCCTCAGCAATAGCCTTCGCCACTCGAAGGCCACCCACGTGCGAGTCTGGATGCGGGTGCGTGAGGGCGCTTTCCAAATAGAGGTTACAGATGATGGGTGCGGTTTTGGCGTTGCCCCGGACGGGAGTCGAGCAAGTTCTTCGGGTTCCATTCAGTCCAACGGGCTTAAGAACATGGAGGCCAGATTGCAGCTCATTGGGGGGACTTGCAGCATCGGCAGCCGCCCAGGCAGTGGGACGTGCGTTCAACTTTCAATACCCCATCCTCAATCCTGAAACAAACATGAGCACCACGATCCGAGTTTCCATGGTCGAAGACGATCCCGGTCTCCAGGAGAGCATTCAGAAGTACGTCAATTCAGCGCCCGGCTTTCGCTGTATTGGAGTGTGCGCTAACGCTGAAGCCGCCCTCGCTACCATACCCGGGAACCCTCCGGATGTTGTCCTCATGGACATCAAGCTTCCCACCATGAGCGGCATCGAGTGTGCTCGGCTACTCAAGGCCGCAGTCCCAAGCGTTCAGATCCTCATGTTGACGGTGTTCGAGGATACAGAGCTCATCTTCAACGCCCTCGAAGCGGGTGCGAGTGGGTACTTGCTCAAGAGGTTCCCACCTCCAAAACTGCTTGAAGCCATCCGCGAGGTCTACCACGGGGGATCTCCCATGTCCGCTCCGATCGCCAGGAAAGTCGTCGAGTCTTTCCAACGTCCGCCAACTCCCTGCAAGCCCAACAGTGTTTTGTCCCAGCGAGAGAGGGAGGTCTTGGAATCGTTAGCTAAAGGACTGACGTACAAACAGATAGGTCATGAAAAATCCATTAGCATTGACACGATTCGCACGTATGTCCGCAGGATCTACGAGAAACTCCATGTTCAGTCCCGCACGGAGGCCGTAGCCAAGTACATGGCTAGGTAGGAGAGTCCCGTTCTATTCGCGTCGCCACTTTATGCGACATTACAGCCTTGGGGCTGTCGTTATAATGCTGCCCAGATAGCAACAGGCAGACACCACTTGGGTTGATGCCTTGGTTGCATGAACCTGACTTACCTATGAGACCTGCAAGACAAGTGCTTGTACCCAAGCCTTACAGAGCCGCCTTTACCCTCATCGAGCTGTTGGTGGTGATTGCCATTATCGCGATCCTGGCTGGCTTGCTTCTGCCTGCCTTAGCCAAAGCGAAGTCGAAAGCGCACCAAACCAGTTGCATTAACAATCTGAGACAGATCGGCTTGGCTCAGATCATGTACCTGAATGAGTACCAACGTTATCCGGGCTGCATCAAGGTCCCTGAATTCTACTACGTCTGGCCGCTTCGCCTCTTCTCCCAGATGGGCACGAATCGAGCCTCGTTTTTTTGTGCTGCAAACAAGCCTGAGTTTCGCTGGGATACCAATGCGAACAAATCCTTGAATGGGAAGATCGACTTCCTGGCCGCCTCAGGGAATGGCGTTGGCTTCAGCTACGGGTACAACGACTGGGGATTGGGGAATGTGACCTCGGATGTGGGTTCGCAGCTTGGACTTGGGGGTGACGTCAACCCTCCCGGCCAGCCAGAGATGCCGGAGAGCCGCGTTGCCGCTCCAGCGAATATGATCATGCTGGCCGATAGCAAATCCGATCGATCTTGGGATGGAAACATCGATGCCAAACAGTCCGATCAGTGGCCTGCCAAACGGCACAATGGGCGCTGCGTTATCATGTTTGCGGATGGGCATGCTGAGTCGGCGAAGCGAGCGGATGTGGTCAACCCAAAATCTGAGACTTGGCGAAAGCGATGGAATAACGATAACCTGCCCCATCCGGAGTTTACCTGGACTGGCGATGACGGCAAGAGCAAGGACTGACTGGACTGGTGCCCGGTTACCCCGGGTGCTGGTTGCTGTCCTTTTTGCCCTTACCTTGGAGGGAGGGACGGGGCCCTCTAGCTCCCGTCCCATGGCCACTCGTTGGGCTGCCGGGGCGTTGTCAGATATGGCTCAGCCCGAGTACCCGCGTCCCCAGTTGGTGCGGGCTGACTGGCTTAGTTTGAACGGCCCATGGAACTACGCCATTACCGCAAGCGATAAGGCTCGCCCGCAAACCTACAGCGGCCAGATCCTGGTACCATTTCCGCTGGAGTCGGCCCTCTCGGGAGTCCAAACAAACCTGGAGTCTTCCAGCACGCTGTGGTATCAGCGTGACTTCGAGGTTCCCAAATCTTGGGTGGGAAGGAGGGTCCGGCTCCACTTCGGGGCTGTGGATTGGCAGGCCAGGGTAAGCGTGAACGGATCTGAGCTGGGTATTCATCGTGGGGGATACGACGGTTTCTCTTTTGACATTACCGAGTTCCTTCGAACTCAGGGCCCGCAAAGCCTCGAGGTCGCTGTGCGGGACCCTACAGAAGCAGGAGGACAACCTCGAGGTAAACAATCACGCAGGCCCGAGGGCATCTTCTACACCGCCACTTCCGGCATCTGGCAAACCGTATGGCTTGAGCCCATCCCCAGGGAGTGCATCGAGTCACTCTTGCTCACTCCGGATATCGAGCGAAGTGAATTGAGGCTACGTGTCCTAACGGGGGAAGATCCTGCCAATACAGAGGCAGAGATCCTGGTCAAGGCGGGGGGGCAGCTCGTGTCCCGCCTCCGAGGAGCGGCGAAGGAGGGCTTTGTAGTGCCCATCCCCCAAGCCTCCTTATGGACACCCGACCACCCCTTTCTTTACGACCTTACCGTGCGGCTGATGGGGCAGGGGGGGATCCTCGACGAGGTCCAGAGCTACTTCGGCATGCGGAAGGTCGAGATTGGCAGGGATGGTACGGGCAAACCCCGGATCCTGCTCAACGGCCAGTTCCTCTTCCACGTCGGCACGCTGGACCAGGGATTCTGGCCAGACGGTCTATACACGGCACCAAGTGATGAGGCCCTGCGATATGACGTCGAGGTCATGAAACGGTTTGGATTCAATATGGCTCGCAAGCACGTCAAGGTCGAACCGGATCGGTGGTACTATTGGTGCGACCGGCTGGGGCTCCTCGTGTGGCAGGACATGCCTAGTGGTCACAACCTCACCAGAGAATCGCGACGCCAATTTGAGATCGAACTGCGTGCCATGATCCAGGGCAGATGGAACCATCCCTCCATCGTCATGTGGATTCTGTTTAACGAAGGGTGGGGACAGTACGATACGGAGCGCCTCACCAAGTGGGTGAAGACGTTGGATCCCTCACGTTTGGTGAGTAACGCCAGCGGATGGACCGACCAGAAGGTCGGTGACGTTATCGATCAGCACAGCTATCCAGGGCCAACCGCGCTGCCTCCGGAGCCGACACGTGCTTCCGTGCTGGGCGAGTTTGGAGGTTTGGGACTCGGGATCGAGGGGCATCAGTGGTCCCCGAAGGCCTGGGGATACCGTACGACTGCCAGCCAGAGTCAATTGACTGGCCAATTTGTATACTTGTTTGGCAAGGCCTGGGAACTCAAGAATGATCCGGGCTTAAGCGGAGTGGTTTACACCCAGATCACCGATGTCGAAACTGAGTGCAACGGACTCATGACCTACGACCGCAGTTTAATCAAGGTTGATCTCAATAGAGCCCGGAGCGCCATTCAGGGTAAGTACCGGGCGCCCCAGGTGGAAGGAGTGGTCCTTCTCCCGACGGCAGAGATGGGCTCGAATATCTGGCGGTATACTACCGTGGCTCCTTCCGGGGGGTGGAGCCAGGCCGACTTCGATGATCGCAGCTGGCCCCACGGAGGAGCCGGCTTCGGAGCGGCCCCAACACCGGGGGCCAGAGTTGGGACCGAATGGAGGAGTGCGGAGATTTGGCTCCGGCGCGAATTCGAACTGAACGCTCCGCCGTCCGGGAAGTTGGTCTTGCGTGTGCATCACGACGAGGATGTTGAAGTCTTCCTGAACGGCTCGAAGATCTTCGAGGAGTCAGGCTTTACAACCGACTATGAGGATTACCCGTTATCGTCGAGCTTAACCTCCGTGTTGCAGCCAGGACGAAACGTGCTCGCGGTGCTTTGCCATCAGTCCATGGGCGGGCAGTACATAGATGTCGGTATGAGGATCCTTCCCGATAGATAGACCGTGAAATCAATCGCACGCCCGTGCAGCCATAGATCAACCATCAACCTGACCAGAAACAAGAAATGACCTCTATTCTCCGTATCCTTCGCCTAGGCGGGGTTCAACTATGGACCCTTTTCTGTTTGAGTGTTTATGCGGGTTCCCAGGAGCCGTGGCCTGCCAAGAAAGCCAACGACTGGTACGCCAAGCGCGGTTGGCTCGTCGGCTGCAACTTCTCCCCTCGTACCGCCATCAACCAACTGGAGATGTGGCAAGCCGAGACCTTCGACCCGGCCGGCATCGACCGCGAGCTCGGCTACGCGGAGTCGCTCGGCTTCACCAGTGTCCGCGTCTTTCTTCACAACCTTCTATGGGAACAAGACCAACAAGGGTTTCTGAGCCGTATGGAGGTCTTTCTCAAGATAGCTCACAAACACAAGATTGGGGTGATGTTCGTGGTCTTTGACGCCTGCTGGGATCCCTTTCCCAAGCTCGGCAAACAGCGCGATCCTCGTCCGCACGTTCACAATTCCGGATGGGTTCAGTCGCCCGGCCTCGCCGTCCTGAGCCATCCTGAGCTGCATGACAGCTTGAAGCCCTACGTGCAGGGGGTTCTGCGCCGGTTCCGCAGCGACTCTCGGATCGATGCCTGGGATCTCTTTAACGAGCCCGACAACATCAACCGTCCCGCTTACGACCGGTTTGAGCCTGCCAACAAGGCGGAGTATTCGCTCCAGTTGCTGCAGAAGACCTTTGCCTGGGCTCGCGAGGTGGGCGTCCGCCAGCCTTTGACCGCCGGAGTCTGGATGGGGACCTGGGCCGATCCCGCGAAGCTGAGCCCCATGGAACGTCTGTGTCTGGATTCCTCGGATGTGATCTCCTTCCACAACTACGGACCTATCGATGAAATGAGAAAATGCATCGAGAATCTGCGAAGGTATAACCGCCCCATCCTCTGCACGGAGTACATGGCTCGGCCTCAGCAGAGTACCTTTTCTCCCGTCCTGGGGTTACTGAAGAACGAAAGGGTCGGCGCCTACAACTGGGGTTTCGTCGCCGGGAAAACGCAAACGATTTACCCATGGGACAGTTGGACGAGAACTTACGACTCTGAGCCTCCCGTTTGGTTTCACGACATTTTCCGAGCTGATGGGACGGCTTACCGTTCTGAGGAGGTGGAGTACATCCGTCGGCAGACCGGGAAAAAATGACGTTAGGAAACACTTTGTTGCGAAGAAGTTGAACTCGTGTTCAGAAAAAAATCGCAGGCAAAAGAGTTGACAAAGATGGGATGCCCCTTAAGCTGCGCATCCACTTCTGGCTGGGGTCGTAGCTCAGTTGGGAGAGCGCGTGAATGGCATTCACGAGGTCAGGGGTTCGATC